>NZ_JQNP01000001.1:4800000-6421258 GCF_000745325.1 Janthinobacterium sp. RA13
AAGGCCAGGCCGCCGCCCGTTTCCCGGTTGCCCAGGTTGCGCGGCTGGTCGTAGCCGATCCACGCGATGCCCACCAGCTTGGCCTGGTAGCCGGCGAACCACGCATCGATGGAATCGTTGGTCGTGCCCGTCTTGCCGGCCAGGTCAGGGCGTTTCAAGGCCATGGCCTTGTTCGCCGTGCCGAAGCGCACGACGTCGTTGAGCATGCTGTTCATCATGAAGGCATTGCGCTCGTCGATGACCCGGTTGGCTTCCTCGCCCGCCAGGTCCGGCTTGGCTTGCGACAACACATTGCCATCGCTATCGGTCACTTTGGCGATCAGGTACGGGTTGATCTTGTAGCCGCCGTTGGCGAACACGGCGTACGCGCCCGCCATCTGCAGCGGCGTCACGTTGCCGGCGCCCAGGGCCAGGGTCAGGTACGGCGGGTTCTTGTCCGCGTCAAAGCCGAAGCGCGTCGCGTATTCCTGGCCATACTTGGCGCCGATCTTGTGCAGGATGCGGATGGAAATCATGTTCTTCGATTTCATCAAACCCTTGCGCATGGTCATCGGACCATCGTATTTGCTGTCGTAGTTCTTCGGTTCCCACGCCTGGCCGCCAGTCTGGCCCGCGTCGAACGAGATGGGCGCGTCGTTGATGATGGTGGCAGGCGACAGGCCCCGTTCCAGCGACGCGGAATAGATGAAGGGCTTGAAGGCCGAACCGGGCTGGCGCCACGCCTGTGTGACGTGGTTGAACTTGTTGCGGTTGTAATCGAAGCCGCCCACCATGGCGCGGATGGCGCCGTCCGTGGTGCTGGCCGAGACGAACGCCGATTGCACTTCCGGCATTTGCGTCAAGACCCAGGCATTGCCTTCTTGCATGACGCGGATCACGGCGCCGCGCTTGATGCGGCGGTTAGGCGCCGCTTTGTCCGACAGCCAGGCCGCGCCGAAGGTCAGGCCGGGGCCGGTAATGGTGATTTCCTCGCCGGCTGAGGTGACTGCCTGGAGGGACTTGGGCGACGCCTGCAGCACCATGGCGGCGATGATGTCGTCGCTGTCCGGATGGTCGGCCAGTTCCGTCTCGATCGCGTCATCGGCTTCGGCCTTGGTTTTCGGAATCTCGATATACGCTTCCGGGCCGCGGTAGCCGTGGCGTTTCTCGTAATCCATCACGCCCTTGCGCAAGGCGATGTAGGCGGCGTCCTGGTCGGCCTTGGTGATGGTGGTGTAGACGTTCAGGCCGCGCGTATACGTGTCTTCCTTGAATTGCTCGTAGACCAGCTGACGCGCCATTTCCGACACGTATTCCGCGTGCACGCCGAAGGCGCTGCTGTCGGTTTTCACTTTCAGCTCTTCATTCTTGGCTTCCGTGTATTGCTCCGGCGTGATGTAGCCCAGCTGCGCCATGCGCTGCAGGATGTATTGCTGGCGCATGCGCGCGCGTTTCGGATTGACGACGGGGTTGTAGGCCGATGGCGCTTTTGGTAAACCGGCCAGCATGGCCGCTTCGGCCACGGTCAGGTCCTGGATGTTCTTGCCGAAATAGATTTGCGCGGCCGAAGCGAAGCCGTAGGCGCGCTGTCCCAGATAAATCTGGTTCATATACACTTCGAGGATCTGGTCCTTGCTGAGGTTTTTCTCGATCTTCCAGGCCAGCAAGACTTCATACGCCTTGCGTTTCAGGGTCTGTTCGCTGGACAGGAAGAAATTGCGCGCCACCTGCTGCGTGATGGTCGACGCGCCTTGCTTGGCGCCGCCCGTCAGGTTGTGCAGGGCCGCGCGCGTGATGCCCAGGTAATCGACGCCGCCATGTTCATAGAAGCGGTCATCTTCGATGGCCAGCACGGCTTTCTTCATGACATCGGGAATATCCTTGATGTGCACCATGTTGCGGCGCTCTTCGCCGAATTCGCCGATCAGCACGCTGTCGGACGTGAACACGCGCAGCGGCATCTTGGGCTTGTAATCGGTCAAGGTATCGAGCGCCGGCAGGTTCGGATAGGCCATGGCCAGGCCAAAGACCACCAGCAAGACGCCGACGATGCCCAGGCCCAGCAGCGATGCCAGGGCCATCAGCAGGAAACGTTTGGGTTTGCTGCCCTTGGTGGGCGGCTTCGAGCCAGCGGGGCCAGCGGATTTTGAAGATGTCATGCGTCGTATGTCTTTCGGTTAATTATGCCGGCCAATTATAAGCGAGCTTGCCGGGGTGGCAGCGCGCCGTGGCGCTTGCCTGGGGGACAGTCGAAACTTGCCGATACTCTATATAAGCGTGTATTGGCTCGCTGGCAACCAGGATTTGGTAACAATTATTCTGCGCCAGATCACGGCCCGGCCAGATAGGCGCCGCGCGCAGCAGACGCCGGCGTGAAATCCATTTACAAGCCAGCGCTGCCGGGACTAGGCTTTCGGATGGCAGGAATCCCTCCCACGCTGACGTTTCTCCATGAAAAACATATCCATCAGCAATTTTCTTGGCATCGGCTTGCTGGGCGTCGACATCGCGGACGATGCCGTGCGCGTGGTCGAGTTGCGGCGCCGGCGTGGAAAACTGTCGTGCCGGCATTGCGGCGCCGCCGCGCTGGCGCCCGGCGTGCTACTGGAGGGCAATGTCGAGGACATGCAGGGCCTGGCCGATGCCCTGCGCCAGGCTCATCGCGACAGTGGCAGCACCTGCACGCGGGTGGCGCTGGCCATGCCGGCCACGGCCCTGATCACGCATGCGATCCGCTTGCCCGCCGGATTGCCGGAAGAGCAGCTGGAAATCCTCGTGGAACTGGAAGCGGGGCAATACATGCCGTTCGCGCTGGAAGACGCCAGCCTGGATTTTTGCATTCTCGGCCCCGCGCCGCCGCTGCCCGGCACGACAGGCAAGGAAGTCGACGTGCTGCTGGTGGCGGCGCGGCGGGCCAGCGTGCAGCGCCGTCTCGATGCGGCCAGGGCGGCGGGCTTGCTGGCCGTCGTCATGGATAGCGAGGCGCTGGCCTTGCAGGCGGCGCTCGCCCAAGGTGGCTGGCAAGCCTTGCCCGACGGTGGCGAGGCCTACCAGCTGGCCTGGGGCCTGGCCATGCACCGGTACGCCCGATGACGGGCCGGGCGCCCATGCAGCGCATCAACCTGTTGCCATATCGCACTGCGGCACGGCGCAGGCGCATTCAGCTGCTGCTGTGGCAACTGGCGGGCGGGGCGCTGCTGGGATTGCTGCTGGCCCTGGCGGCAGGCGCCTGGCTGCGCCACCAGCTCGACGCGCAACTGGGCCGCCAGGAGGGCTGGCGCAGTGCCATGCAGCAAGTCGATGCCATGCTTGTCGCTGGCAAGCGGGTGCAGGGAGAGACGGCGGCGCTGCTGCTGCGCCAGCAGGCCATGGCCAGTTTGCAAGAGCAACGCAATGCCTGGGTGCGCATGCTGGACGCGCTGGCCCGGGCAATGCCGGCCGGCGTTTCCTTGCACAGTGTGCGCCAGGAAACGGCGATGGTGCGCTTGCAGGGGCAGGCTGCATCGCAGGACAAGGTCGCGGCATTGCTGCTGGCGCTCGGGCAGGCGGCGCCTTGGTCCCGTCCGGAAGTGTTGGAAGTGCGCGGCGCGGCCAATGGCGCCGTGGAATGGACGATACGGCTGGCTTTGGCACCCGATGGACAATCTTAGTGGTGGAGGTTGATCATGCTGAGCTTGAAGACCGCGTCGCTGTGGCCGCTACCCGCGCGCCTCGCTTGCGCCACCCTGGCCGCTACGCTGGTGGCCGCGCTGCTGCACGCCGTGTGGCTGGCTGGGCTGATGACTGCCGTGCAGGTGGCGCAAAGTGAGGAGGCCCGCTTGCGCGCCACTTATCTGTCGGCGCGGGCCAGGGCGCAGCAGTTGCCGCAATGGCGCGCGCAGCAGCGCCAGGCCGGCGCCGAACTGGCCCTGCTGGAGCAGCAATTACCCGATCAGCAGGCGATGGCGCAGCTGTTGACGCAGATTAACGCCGCAGGCCAGTCGCGCGGCTTGCAATTTTCCCTGTTCAAGCCCGGTGCGTCCCAGCCGCAAGCGCCGTATGTCGCCTTGCCGATCGCCATACAGTTGCGTGGCGGCTACCACGCCATGGGCGCGCTGCTGGCGGATTTGGCGGGCCTGCCGCGCCTCGTCACGGTGCACGAACTGGCCTTGAACCTCGGCAAGGATCGCTTGCTGACCCTCGATGCCGTGCTGCACGCGTATCGCTTGCCTGAAGCGGGGGAGCGGGCGGCGCAAGCGGCATTGTCTCCAAAGACCAGCGCGCCCGCAGTGACACCAACTTGGCGCCCGCTTGCCGCCGTCGCGCCGTATCCCTACGCGGCGGCGGCCCTGTCCGATCCTTTCAATGCATTGCCGCCAGCGCCCGAGTCCGGTCAGCGTGGCGGCGTGGCGGGGCCTGATCCGCGCCGTGTGCGCGAAGCGCTGGAAAGCGTGGCCTTGCCGGCCATCAGCATGGTCGGCAGCGTGCAGCAGGACGGCCGCCTGAGCGCGCTGCTGCTGGCGGGCCAGCGTGTGTACCGGGTGGCAGTGGGCCAGTACCTGGGGCAAGATCACGGCGTGGTGACGGACATCAGTGAACGGGCGCTGCAGTACCGTGAATTGCTGCGCGAGGCGGATGGCCCCTGGCGCGAGCGGCGCGGCAGCCTGGCCTTGCAGGTGGCGGGGGCGGGGCCGAAGGCCAGCTTGCCCGAGGCGGCGCCGTGAGGCCGCGCCACATGTTCCTGGCCGCCGTGCTGTGCCTGCATGCCAGCAGCCTGGCCCAGGATGCCGTGGTGAACGTGACGGCGCCGCGTCTGTATGCGGGCGACAAAATCTCCGTTGATTTCCAGAACGTGGGCGTGCGCGCGGCCCTGCACATCCTGGCCGATGCGTCGGGGCAAAATATCGTTGCCAGCGACAGCGTGGCGGGCAACGTGACCCTGCGCCTGCGCGACTTGCCGTGGGACCAGGCGCTCGACGTGCTGTTGCTGGCCAAGGGCCTGGAGATGCGGCGCAATGGCAGCGTGCTGTGGATCGCGCCGCGCGAGGAAATGCTGGCGCGCGAAAAACTGGAGCTCGAAGCGCGCGCCCAGATCGCCGAACTGGAACCCTTGCAATCAGCCATCTTCCAGCTCAATTACCAGAAGGCCGAAGCGTTCCGCAGCGTGTTCGGCCTCGATGCGGGGGAAGGGCGCAGCCGCTTGCTGTCGCGCCGTGGCAGCGTGCTGATCGAGCCGCGCACGAACCAGCTGTTCGTCACCGACGTGCCGGTGCGCCTGGAGCAGATACGTCAGTTGATCGCGAAGACGGATATTGCTACGCGGCAAGTGATGATCGAGGCGCGCATCGTCGAGGCGAATGACAGCTTCAGCCGCAACCTGGGCGCGCGCCTGGGTTTTACGGACCAGCGCCTGGCGGCGGGCCAGTTGCCCGGTTTTTCCCTGGGCGGCAGCGGACGTCGCGCGGCCATCGGCGGCAGCTACCAGGGCGTGGGCGAGGCGACGGGGCAAACGGTGGGCGGCAGCGGCGCCTTCGTGCCGAACTCGCAATTCGTCAACTTGCCCGCCGCCAGCATCAATGGCTTGCAGCCGGCCAGCTTCGCCCTGAGCCTGTTTTCGGCGGCCGCCAACCGTTTTCTGAACCTGGAACTGTCCGCGCTGGAAGCGGACGGCCGGGGCAAGATCATTTCCAGTCCCCGCGTGGTGACGGCCGACAAGGTGCTGGCGCTGATCGAGCAGGGCATCGAGCTGCCGTACCAGGTGGCCACCAGCAGCGGCGCCACGTCGATCACCTTTCGCAAGGCGAACCTGCGCCTGGAAGTGACGCCGCAGATCACGCCGGACGGCAACGTGGTGCTGGAAGTGGACGTCAACAAGGATAGCGTGGGCCAGGAAACGCGTTCCGGCTTTGCCATCGACACCAAGCACGTGCGCACGCAAGTGATGGTGGAAGACGGCGGCACGGTGGTGCTGGGCGGTATTTATCAGCAATCCGAGCGGGGCACGGACAGCAAGGTGCCGCTGCTGGGCGACATCCCCGTGCTCGGTGTTTTTTTCCGCAGCACGGGCCGCAGTCAAGAAAAAACGGAACTGATGGTGTTTATTACGCCGAAAATAGTGGCAGATCGGCCAGCAACACGTTAATGTCACATCTTTACGTTTAAGTAACAATGCAAACGAAAGCGGACTGATGGCGACTATGCGGAATGTATCTTTGAGCAACACTTATTGGAGTCGGGTAGCGAATTGGCTGGTCTTGCTGGCGCTGGGCGCCTTGCTGGCCGCGTGCGGCGGCGGTGGCGGCGATCCGACCATCGATGGCGGCAGCAGTGGCGGCACGACGGGCGGGGTGGCCGCGACGGTCACGGTAAGCCTGTTTAACGCTGCTGGCCAGCCTGGCAGTACGCTAAGCAGCACGACGCCGCTGACGGCCAAGGCGCTCGTCAACGATAAAAATGGCGTTCCCGTCAGCAATGCCGTGGTCACGTTTTCGGCCGATGCCACGCTGGTAACGATGTCGTCGACCAACGGCACGGCACTGACCGATGCCAAGGGCTATGCCAGCATCACCGTCTCGGCCCTGAATGCAGCAGTAACCGGTGCGGGCAAGCTGACGGCCACTGTCGCAACGGCCACCGCCACGGTCACCGGCGAGGCGAGCTATGAAATCAAGGCAGCGCAGGCTGCTGGCGCGAAAATGACGCTTTCCTTGCTGAACGGTAATAGCGCCAGCAATGCATTGTCGAGCGCCACGCCATTGACGGCCAAGGCGCTTGTTACCGACTTGAGCGGCAAGCCGATCGCCGATGTCCTGGTAGTTTTTTCTACCGACAATGCCGTTGCTGTACTGTCCCCGTCAGTAGGGACGGCACTGACTGACGCGACGGGTATGGCCAGCGTTACCATGCGTCCTTTCAGTCTGACGAGCAGCGGCGCCGCTAGCTTGCGGGCTAGCACGACAGTAAATGGTGCTCTTGCCAGCACTCAAATTAACTATGTGCTGGGCACAACAGATCTGACGCTGGCCAACATGACATTTTCGCCTGCCAGCATCCCTGCCTATGGCACGGCAAATGTGTCGGTTGATATCATGGCTGGCAGCAAGGCCTACACCGGTACGGGAGTAACGGTGGATTTTGGTTCGAACTGTGTCTCCGCGGGCAAAGCCAGCGTGAGCAGCGGCGTGCCGGCCGTCAATGGCAAGGCGACGGCCGTGTACCGCGATCTCGGTTGCGGCGGCGCGGACATGCTGTTTGCCTCCGTGACCGGTAGCAACGCCGCACTGCACGCCACCCTGAACGTCGCGCGGGCGACGCCGGCGTCGGTACAGTTTTCCGCCGTTAGTCCGGTGGGGAAATCGCTTGTCATTCAAGGCCAGGGCGGCTTGTCGCGCACGGAAACGGCGACCCTGACTTTCCGCGTATTCGATACTTTCAACAGACCTTTGCCAGGCCAGGAAGTCACTTTCTCGCTGCTGAACGGCCCGGGTGTGACGTTGAATAAGCTGAAGGACATCACCGATGCCAACGGTGAAGTCATCACCACGGTCAATTCCGGTCTTACGCCGACGACGTTCCGCGTCAAGGCCAGCCTGGCATCCGGCGTATCCACCTTGTCCGACTCCATCCTGGTGACGACCGGCTTGCCCGTGCAAACGGCATTTTCGCTGAGCGTGGTTAAATCCAACGTGGAAGGCTGGTCCTATGACAGCGGCGTGGGCAACCCCGCCACCACCGTCACTGTCCTGTTGGCGGACCAGGCGGGCAATCCGGTACCGGATGGCACGCCGGTGGCGTTCCAGAGCAACCTGGGCGCTATCGGTTCATCGAGCATGGGTGGCTGCACCACCACCAATGGCGGCTGCTCGGTCGATTTCCGCAGCCAGAATCCGCGTGTGGCGACCAATCCGCCGGCGACGCCCTGCAATGACCTCAAAAACGGCGGCACGGCGGACAGTAACTGGCCGGGCCTGGCGACCGTGTGTGCCAGCACGTCGGATGGCAGCACGACATTGTTTGCCAAGATCGCGATCTTCTTGAGCGACAGCCATCCTGACAAGGTCTTCCTGACGAACGACGATGGCAGCACCGCTGTCCTGGGGACACAGGCGTATGACCTGGGTTCCCGGTCGGCGAGCCTGCCCCGCACATTCCGCCTGCTGATCAGCGATCTGCATCAAAATCCCATGCCATCCGGTAGTACGGTGACAATCACGAATGCCGTCAATGGGCAGGTGTCAGTGTTGCCGGCGAGCGTGCAAAATATCTACCCGCACAATATGCTTGGTGTCGATGACAGGACGGGCAACAACATCAAGGGTAACCAGGGCAGCCTGCATACCGTTACAATTAACAGTATGACGCCGACCAGCTGTGTAGCCGATGTAGTCAATACGTTTAATGTGACAGTGACGACGCCGCTGGGCAACGCCACCAGTTACCCGTTTAGACTGACATTCTCCTGTCCTTGACCTGCGGGGGGAGCGGGGGCCGTCGAGGGCGGCACCCGTTATTTTCTGATTGATTGATATAAAAAGTGTCCGAAATTTCCAACAGTAATATTTTTCTTGTCGGCCTCATGGGCGCAGGCAAAACCACGATCGGGCGCATCCTGGCCCGCAAGCTGGGCTTGCGCTTTGTCGATTCCGACCACGAAATCGAGGCACGCACGGGCGCGACCATCCCGTGGATCTTTGAAATCGAGGGCGAGGCCAGCTTTCGCCGGCGCGAGGCCGAGGTCATCCGCGACCTGAGCGCCCAGCAAGGTATCGTCATGGCCACGGGCGGCGGGGCCATCCTCAACGCCGACAGCCGCGCCTACCTGAAGGAACGGGGCACGGTCGTGTATCTGCGCGCCAGCGTCAGCAACATCCTGGCGCGCACCAGCCACGACAAGAATCGTCCGCTGCTGCAGACGGCCGACCCGCGCAGGAAGCTCGAAGAGCTGACGGCGCAGCGCGAGCCCCATTACATGGAAGTGGCCGACATTGTCATCGACACGGGCCGTCCTAACGTACAATCGATGGTCCAGACCATCCTGATGCAGCTGGCCAGCCTCGAATGCGAGGCCTCGCCCAACTGCGTTATTCATGCAGAGCCTTCCATGAACGAGCAATCCAAAATGTTGTTGAGCGTAGACCTCGACGAACGCAGTTATCCGATCGCCATCGGTCCCGGCCTCTTGGCTGACGCCGATGCGCTGCTGCGCCATATCAGCGGCCACAAGGTGGCCATCGTCACCAATACCACCGTCGCGCCCCTGTATCTGGGCCGCCTGCAGGCGGCGCTGGCCAGCGATGGCCGCGAAGTGATCTGCATCGTCCTGCCGGACGGCGAAGAGTATAAAAACTGGGCCAGCCTGATGCAGATCTTCGACGCGCTGCTGGCCAATAAATGCGACCGCAAGACCACCCTGGTGGCGCTGGGCGGCGGCGTGATCGGCGACCTGACCGGCTATGCGGCCGCCAGCTACATGCGCGGCATCGGCTTCGTGCAGGTGCCGACCACCCTGCTGGCGCAGGTCGATTCCTCCGTCGGCGGCAAGACGGGCATCAACCACCCGCTGGGCAAAAACATGATCGGCGCCTTCTACCAGCCGCGCGCCGTGATCGCCGACACCTCGACCCTGGAAACCCTGCCGGCGCGCGAGCTGTCGGCGGGCCTGGCCGAAGTGATCAAGCATGGCGCCATCATCGATGCCGCGTTTTTCGACTGGATCGAGGCGAACATGGCCAAGCTGATGGCGCGCGACAAGGGCGCCTTGGCCTACGCGATCGCCCGCTCATGCGAAATCAAGGCCGATGTGGTGCGCCAGGACGAACGTGAAGGCGGCTTGCGCGCCATCCTGAACTTCGGCCACACCTTCGGCCACGCCATCGAGGCGGGCCTGGGCTACGGCCACTGGCTGCACGGCGAAGCCGTCGGCTGCGGCATGGTGATGGCGGCGGACCTGTCGTGCCGCATGGGCTATATCGACCAGGCAGCCGTCGAGCGCGTGCGCAAACTCGTCGCCGCCGCCGGCCTGCCCGTCAAGGCGCCGGACCTCGGTGTCGCGCGCTGGCTGGAACTGATGGAGGTCGACAAGAAGAACGAGGGCGGCGCCATCAAATTCATCCTGTTGAAACCCCTGGGCAGCCCAAGCATCACGTCCGCACCCCATGAACTGGTGCTGGCCACACTGGCCGCCGGAGTGCAATAACATGCTGCCGGAAGACTTCCTGGCTCCGTATGCGGCCCACTCGGCACAGGGGCAGGGACGTCGCTTTGCCGAGGCGCCGCACGCCTCGCGCAGCCAGTTCCAGCGCGACCGCGACCGCATCATCCACTCCTCGGCCTTCCGCCGTCTCGAATACAAGACCCAGGTGTTCCTCAACCATGAGGGAGACCTGTTTCGCACGCGCCTGACGCACAGCCTGGAAGTGGCGCAAGTGGGGCGTTCGATTGCGCGCAACCTGCGCCTGAACGAAGACCTGGTGGAAGCCATCGCGCTGGCGCATGACCTGGGCCACACGCCGTTCGGCCACGTGGGCCAGGACGTGCTCAATGAATGCATGCAGGAGCATGGCGGCTTCGAACACAACCTGCAAAGCCTGCGCGTGGTCGACACGCTGGAAGAGCACTACGGCGCCTTCGATGGCTTGAACCTGATGTTCGAGACGCGCGAAGGCATATTAAAACACTGCTCGCTGGCGCATGCGCGCGAACTCGGTCCCGTGGCACAGCGCTTCATCGACCGTACGCAACCGACCCTGGAAGCGCAGCTGACCAACCTGGCCGATGAAATCGCCTACAACAGCCACGATATCGACGACGGCCTGCGTTCCGGCCTGATAACCATCGCCCAGCTGGAAGAGGTGGAATTTTTCGGCCGCCTGTGGCGCGAGGTGCAGCAGGCGTTCCCGGGTCTGTCGGGCCGGCGCGCCATCTACGAAACCCTGCGCCGCCTGATCACGGCACTGGCCGACGATCTGATCGTCACCTCGACGCAGCTCATTGCCGATGCCGCCCCGCGTGATGTGAACGAAGTGCGCGCCAGCGCTCCACTGATCCGTTTTTCGGACGCCATGCGCAAGGACGCGACGGAGCTGAAACGCTTCCTGCGGGAGAACCTGTACCGCCACTACCAGGTCAACCGCATGCGCGTCAAAGCGAGCCGCATCGTACGCGAACTGTACGACAGCTTCATGGCCGAACCGGCCCTGCTGCCGCCCGACTATCAAATCAAGGATGGCGACGTCACGCAACAGGCGCGCAAGATCGCCGACTACATCGCCGGCATGACGGACCGCTACGCGATCCGCGAGCATCGCCGGTTGTATTCGCTCGACGAGCTGTAACGGTCACTGCGGGCACTGACATGCTCGCGTGACGCTGCGTGTCGGGTTACGCCGTGCCGGCTAACCCGACCTACCAATGCAGGCGGTCATGGGGAATCCGACAACATTGCTGGCGCGGCGCCGTTACTCCGCATTGTCGATCCTGTCAATTGGCATGATCATCTAGGTCCCCGCACTATCACCCCAATATCCCCGCAGCGCCTTCTTTTCTATCATGGCAGCAAGTCAACAAGGGCTTGCCGCCCATAGTCAAGGAGAGTGTCATGATTGAATCGCGCCGCAGTTTCTTGCGCGCCTTGCCAGCCGTAACCATCGGGGCGGCCATCGCGCCGCTGCCCAGCAAGGCGGCCACCAAGGGCGAAGGCGGCCAGCGCTGGGCGATGGTGGTCGACGTGCAGAAGTGCATCGGCTGCCAGGCTTGCACGGTCTCCTGCATCATGGAAAACGCCGTGCCGGAAAACAGCTTCCGCACCGTCGTCTCGACCTATGAAGTCAAGGAAGAGAACCGCTGCGGCACCTACATGCTGCCGCGCCTGTGCAACCACTGCGCCAATCCCCCCTGCATTCCCGTCTGTCCCGTGGGCGCCACCTTCCAGCGCAAGGATGGCGTCGTCGTCGTCGACGGCGACCGCTGCGTGGGCTGCGCCTACTGCGTGCAAGCGTGCCCGTACGACGCGCGCTTCATCAACCACGAGACGGGCAAGGCCGACAAATGCACGTTCTGCGCGCACAGGGTCGATGAAGGCTTGCTGCCGGCCTGCGTGGAAACCTGCGTGGGCGGCGCGCGCATCTTCGGCAACCTCAATGACCCTGAAAGCCTGGTGCATCAGCTGCTCACCGAGAACAAGGTGAAGGTACTGAAACCCGAGCAGGGCACCCAGCCCCACGTGTTTTACCTGGGACTGGATACGCGTTTCGCCGGCCACGTCGAGGGCGAAGCGACTCTTTGGCAACCGAGCAAACACGGGAAATAAACCATGGACAGCCACATCACCGAAATTGTCAACGTCACGCGCGAAGCGGCATGGTTGCCGTGGGCGGTGCAGTATTTTTTCCTCATCGGCCTCAGTTACGGCAGCTTCATGCTGACCCTGCCGTACTTCGTTTTCGGCCGCAAGGCGTATGAACGCCTGGGGCGCATCGCGCTGCTGGCGTCCCTCGTCTGCGGCATGACGGCGCCCGTGGCGCTGCTGGCCGACTTGCACGGGCCGGGCCGCTTCTACCACTTCTATATTTACTTCCAGCCGCAATCGTGGATGTCGTGGGGCTCGTTCTTCATTCCTCTGTATCTGGGCTGTCTGATGCTGTACGCGTGGCTGGCGCTGCGCGTGGACTTTTCCACGCGGGGGCAGGGGCAGGATCGCCTGGCCTGGGCCTACCGCCTGCTGGGGCGCGGTGGCGCCGCATCGCGCAAGGCCATCGTCACCGCCGCCGCCTTCACCTTGCTGGCCGCCTTTGTCGTGGGCCTGTACACGGGCATGGAAGTGATGGTGGTACGTGCCCGCCCCCTGTGGTTCACGCCTTTCCTGCCGGCGCAATTTGCCGCCACGGCATTCGTGGGAGCGGTGGGCCTGGCGCTGTTGTTCAACCGTTTCCTGCCGGGCCGCGAGCAGGCGCTGGAAGTGTCGCTGAACCGCGCGCTGGCCCTGTCGCTGGCGCTGGTGCTGGCGCTGGGCGGCGGCTGGCTGTTCGTGAGTCTCTCTGGCGTGAGCGCCAGCCACAGCATGGCGTTCACCCAGGTGGCCGGCATGCCGCAATGGCAGCTCACGGCTGTGTGGGCCGTGCTGTCGTCCATCGTGCCGATGGCGCTGGCCATCTGGCGCCCGGCCACCAGTGGCCTGGTCAACGGCCTGATCGCGCTGCACAGCGCCTGGATGATGCGCTGGACGATTTTTATCGGCGGCCAGACGATCCCGAAGACGGGGGCAGGCCTGTATGACTACCATCTGCCGATGGGGAACGATGGCTTGATGGGGATCATCGGCACGGCCGGCCTGTGGCTCGCGCTGCTGTTGCTGATGCTGGAATTTTTGCCATGGGCCGGACGCATGCTGCGCAACCGTCCCGCCATGGCCACGCACTGAGGAGTCAAAAATGAACGAACGCACAAACAACGACGACCGCAACGACGGCCCTGAAGACGAAAACGAAAAACGCCGCAAGCTGCTACGCTACGGCGCCATTGGCGGCGGCCTGGCCGCCTTTGCCGCCAGCTTTTCCACCACGGCCGGCCGCATGGTCGACCACGCGCTGGGTAAAGATAAACCCGTGCAGAAACTGCATGGCAACTCTCTGTCGCCCGAGTTTTCCGTCGACACGGCGACGGGCAAGCTGACCGTCAATCCGGACCAGCAGGTCAGCTACACCATGTGCATGGGCTGCACCACGTTTTGCGGCGTGCGCGTGCGCCTGGATAAAAAAAGCGGCAAGGTGCTGCGCGTGGCGGGCAACCCGTACAGCCCCCTGTCGGCAGACCCTGCGCTGCCATATCAAACTTCGATCCGCGACAGTTTTGTGTCGCTGTCGCGCTTCCAGGAAAAGGGCTTGAAAGGCCGTTCGACGGCTTGCGGCCGCGGCAACGGCGTGCTGGAACAGATGGAGTCGCCGTTCCGCGTGCTGGCGCCCATGAAGCGTGTGGGACCGCGGGGCGGCGGCCAGTGGGAACCGATCGCCTTTGACCAATTGGTGAAGGAAGTGACGGAAGGCGGCGACCTGTTTGGCGAAGGCCATGTGCAGGGCTTGCGCGCCTTGCGCGAGCTGGAAAAACCGATCGATCCGGCGCAGCCGGAACTGGGCCCGCAAGTCAATCAGGTGGGCCTGATGTGCAGCACCGACGATGGCCGCCTGGCGTTCGGCACGCGCTTTTTCAAGCAGTCGTACGGCAGTCTGAACCTGGTCAACCACGGCTCGTATTGCGGCGGCGCCTACCGCAGCGGCTCGGGCGCCATGTTCGGCGACATGAAGAAAATGCCGCATGCGAAAGTGGACCTGGAAAACACGGAATTCTGCATTTTCGTCGGCACGGCGCCGGGCAATGCGGGCAACCCGTTCAAACGCCAGGGTACTCTGATCGCCAAGGCCCGTTCCGGCAAGCGCGAATTCAGCTACGTCGTCGTCGACCCCGTGCTGACGAATGCGGACAGCCTGGCCGCGGGCGACCGCAGCCGCTGGGTGCCGATCAAACCGGGCACGGACGGCGCGCTGGCCATGGCCATGATCCGCTGGATCATCGAGCACGAACGCTATGACCGCAACTTCCTCGTGCAGCCGAATCTGAAGGTGGCGGAAGCGGCGGGCGAAGCCGCCTGGTGCAACGCCACGCACCTGATCATCAACGAAAAGGGCCACGCGCGCGACGGCCGCTACCTGCGCGCGTCGGACATCGGTGCGGTGGAGCTGGCGGAAGAAGAGCGCTACAAGGATGGCGACGCCTACTGCGTGATCGACGCCGCCACGCAAGCCATCGTGCCGCACAATGCCGCCAAGGGCGAGGCGCGATTGTTCTTCGACGGCCCGCTGGACGTGCTTGGCGCGCCGCTGCACCTGAAGACGGCCATGACGATGCTCAACGAAGAAGCGCAGCGCCACAGCATGGACGAGTATTCGGCCGCCTGCGGTATCGGGCGCGACATCATCGAAGGCCTGGCGCAGGAACTCACCAGCCATGGCAAGCGCGCGGCCGTCAATGCCCATGGCGGCATGATGTCGGGCGCGGGCTTTTACAACGCGTATGCGCTGGTCATGCTCAATACCCTGATCGGCAATTTGAACCGCAAGGGCGGCACCCTCGTCAACGGCGGCAGCTTCAAGGATGCGGGACCCGGCCCGCGCTACAACCTCGAGAGTTTCGACGGCGAGATCAAGGCGGCCGGCATGCCGATCGGGCGCAATGTGCCGTATGAAAAAACCTCGGAATTCAAGCTGAAGAAGGAAGCGGGCAAGGCGTATCCAGCCAGGGCGCCGTGGTATCCGAACGCGCCCGCGCTGGCGACCGAGTGGCTGACCAGCGCCATGAACGGCTATCCGTACACTCTGAAGGCGCTGATCCTGTGGAGCTGCAATCCCGTCTACGGCATCACGGGCTTGCGCGCGCAGATCGGCAAGGAGCTGGCCGATCCGAAAAAGATTCCCCTGATCGTGGCCATCGACCCCTTCATCAATGAAAGCTCGGCGTTTGCCGACTACCTGCTGCCCGATACCTTGCTGTATGAAAGCTGGGGCTGGGCCGGCGCCTGGGGCGGCATGCCCGTCAAAATGAGCACGGCGCGCTGGCCCGTGGTCGAACCGCGCGTGCAAAAAACGCCGGACGGCCAGACCATCTGCATGGAATCGTTCTTCATCGCGCTGGCAAAAACGATGGCCTTGCCCGGCTTCGGTCCGGATGCCTTGCAAGACATGGATGGCCAGCGCTTCCCCCTGCAGCGCGCGGAAGACTGGTATCTGCGCGGCGGCGCCAACATCGCCTGGCAAGGCAAGACGTCCGTGCCTGACGCCAGCGACGACGACATCGAGCTGTCCGGCGTTGCCCGCATCCGCCCCGAACTGGAGCGCACCCTGAAGCCGGAAGAGTGGCGCAAGGTGGCCTTCATGCTGGCGCGGGGAGGGCGCTACCAGAGCTATGGCGAGATGTTCGGCCTGCGCCTGCCGCCGCCCGCGAACCCCAAGGCGCAGGCTGCTCCTGTGCCGATGATTGACGAGACGCCGTACCCGCAGGACTGGTCCACGCACCGCTATCTGAAACCGATGATGCTGTACAACGAAGGCCTGGGTGTGAGCAAGAACAGCTTGAGCGGCAAGCGTTTCCCCGGTACGCCCGCGTGGAGAGTGGCGGCGTTTGCCGACGGCACGCCCGTGCGTAAAACCTATCCGGCCAGCGAATGGCCGTTCGAGTTGATCAGTTTTAAATCCGCGCTGCAAAACTCGTACAGCATCGGCGCGCGGCGCTTGCGCGGCATCCATCCCGACAACCCGGTCGCCGTGCATCCTGACGATGCGGCGCGCTTGAAGCTGCAAAATGGCGATGAAATTTACCTGGAAACGCCGGGCGGCAAGGCCAGGGCCACGGTGATGCTGCGCCATGGCGTGCAGCGTGGCGTGATCGCCATCGAACACGGTTTCGGCCACAAGGAGCACGGCGCGCGCGCCCACCGCATCGGCAAATCGCGCCAGCCCGACGAGCCGGCAATCGGCGCCGGCATCAACCTGAATGACCTGGGGCTGACGGACCCGAGCCGCGGCGACAAGAACGTGTTTGTCGATCCCGTCTCGGGCACGTCGGTGCGGCAGGGACTGCCGGCACGGATTATCCCAAGGTCGTAACGGCTGGGGTCAGACCCGGCGGGTCTGACCCCGGTTAAATCTCTCCGCTGGCCATCAGCAGCCGGGCCACCTCGGCTGCTGAATGCAGGCCCAGTTTTTCCATCGTGTTATGGCGGTGCACCTGCACCGTCTTGTCGCTGATGCCCAGCTCGCGGGCGATGATTTTCGAGGCTTTGCCTTCGGCCATCAGCAGCGCCACTTCGCGCTCGCGCGCGGTGAGCCTGGCGAGTGCCGTTTGCGCCGTATTCGCGCTGGCGGCGCTGCGGCTTTCTGCCACGCTGCGGGCCACGGCGCGCGAGACGGCGTCCAGCAATACCTGATCCTTGCACGGCTTTTCCAGAAAATCGCAGGCACCGGCCTTCATCGTTTGCACGGCCATGGCCAGGTCGCCATGGCCGCTCAAAAAAATCACGGGTAGCGCGATCGCATGGCGCGACAACTCCTGTTGCAGCTCCAGCCCGCTCATCAAAGGCATGCGCACGTCGAGCAGCAAGCAGCCAGGCGCCTGACCCTCGTAGCGTTGCAGGAAATCGCGCGCCGATTCGAACGTCTGCACTTGCCAGCCGGCCGAATCGAACAGATAGGCCAGCGAGCGGCGCATGGCGGCGTCGTCGTCGACGACAAAGATGATCGCATCGCTTTCACTCATGGTGTTTCCTCTTGTATTTCCTTGTGCGCTTCCATATGGCTATCTTCGGGCAGGCGGAACCAGACCGTCAAGCCCGGCGCATCCGCGTTGGCGTGTGCCGACAGGCTGCCGCCGAACGATTCGATGATGCTTTTGCTGAGCGACATGCCCAGGCCCAGGCCTTCAGCCTTGGTGGTGAAAAATGGTTCGAACAAGCGCGCCATCTGCGCCGCATCGAGGCCGCAGCCGGCGTCGCGCACGGCCACCGTGCAGGCGCCGTTTTCACGGTGCAGCAGCACGCCGATGGGGTGTGCGGGATTGTCGTTTTCCACCTGCGCGTCGAGCGCATTTTTCAATAAATTGAGCAGCACCTGCTGCACTTGCTGTGGGTCGGCCAGCACGCGTGGCGCAAGCCTGGCGCTGTCGTGGCGCCAGTCTATCCTTGCCTGTGGATGGGCCGCGCGGAACAGCGATATGGCTTGCTCCACGGCGTCGGCCAGAGCGAAGGCGGTGCTGTGCGCGGGACGCTTTTGCGCCATCGCGCGGATGTGGCGGATGATGGCGCCCGCACGCTCGCTTTGCGTGGCGATTTCCTGCGCGCCATCGAGCAGCGGCGCCGCGTCGAGGCGGCCCGCCGTGATGCGGCGCGCCATGCCGCGCGCGAAATTGCCGATGGCCGCCAGCGGCTGGTTCAATTCGTGCGCGATGGCGCTGGCCATCTCGCCCAAAATCGCCAGGCGCGCCGTGTGATCGAGCGTGGCCTGGCGCTGGCGCGCCTGCTCTTCCAGCGCGCGCTGCTGGTGCTGGGCCGCGCGCAATTGCTCCGTGCGCCGGCTGACCAGGTATTCCACGCGCACCGTGTGCACGGCCCAGGCCACGAGCAGGGCCAGCGCCAGCAGCATCCAGCCCCAGTAGCGGCGCAGCGCCGTCTCGAACGTCAGCTTGTCCAGATAGGCGTAGGGACCGATGTGCAAGTCGCGGAACAGTTCATCGACGATCTGGTAATCGCTGGGCACCGTCCAGCTATAGCCTTCTTCGGTGCGCGGCATGGCCAGCAGGGCCTGCGCCACTTTTTTTGCCAGCGCGGGCGGCGTCTGGCGCAGGGCCACGAAGGGCCAGTCCGGATACAGCCGCGACGAGCTGGCGCAGCGAAAGCCGGGTATCGGGCGCGTGGTGATCACGCGCAGTTCCTCGGCGCGCACTTCACCGCGCGCCACCATCTGTTCCAGCAAACAGGTGCGCACGATGCCCGCATCCATGTGCCCGGACCTGACGGCGTCGATGATCTGCTGCGAGGGAAAACCGCTGTAGCGCAGGCTGGCAAAATCGTGCGCGGGATCGATGCCCGCTTCGCGCAGTTCGCGCGCGGCGATCTGGTAGCCGCCAAACGCGTCGGGCGCCACGGCCATCACGTTCTTGCCCGCCAGGTCGGCGAGGTCATGCAGCGGCGACGCGCTGCGCACGACGATGGCCGAGCCGATGGCCTGGCGCGGCGAGTCCGTCCACGGCGATTCCAGCGTGGCGATGCGGCTGGCGCCGTCGCTGTGTTCGAGCGCCACGTAATGGCCGCTGCTGGTGATGGCAAAGGCGATCGCTTGCGACTGCACGGCGCGCGTCAGGCCCGCCTGGTCGTAGTCGGCCAGGATGAAACGGATGCCGGGAATGCTGGCCTGCAGGTGGCGCGTCACGTACGACCAGTCCTGCTGCACGGCGTCGCCGCCCTTGTAGGCCAGTACGCCAATGCGGACCTCTGGCAGTGCGTCATCCGCTTGCGCGCCGTGCAGACACAGCGCCGCCAGCGCGAACAGTAAAAAACGCACTAAAACATGCTGCGCTGTGCCGAACGCGCATCGCCGAACAGGTCCAGCAGCAGTTTCTTGATGGGGGCGGGCAGCGGCGCATCCGCGATTTTCGCGCCGTCATACCAGACATGCGTCGCTTCCCCGGCCAGCGCCAGACGCCGCGCCAGGGTGATGCGGCAGGGCACGATGTGCAGCTTGTAGTGGGTAAACACGTGCACGATGGGCAGCAGCCGCTCCTGCGATTCGATCTCGCCGAACGGCGCCACGGCGCGCGCCAGCGCATCCTGGTCGATGTCGCGTGGAGAGTCTGCATCGGCCAGCACGTGGCCATCGAGTTCGGGCAGGGACAGCAAGCCGCCCCAGATGCCCGAGCCGGGACGCTGCTCCAGCAGCACCTGGCCGTCGTCGATGACGACCAGCATCACGGCGTGTTTTTCCGGGCTGGTTTTCTTCGGCTTGCGCACAGGTAAGTCTTTAACCCGATGGGTGGCGTAGGCAACGCAGCGCGGCTGCAGCGGGCAGCGGCCGCAATCTGGGCTGCTGCGCGTGCACAGGGTGGCGCCGAAGTCCATCAAGCCCTGCGTGTAGGCTTCGATACCGGTTTCAGGCAGCAGCGCTTCGGCGCGGCGCCACATGGCTTCCTCGACCCGTTTCTCGCCGGGATAGGCGTCGATGCCGAACGTGCGCGCAAACACGCGCTTGACGTTGCCGTCCATGATGGCCGCGCGCGTGCCGCTGGAAAACGCGGAAATGGCGGCTGCCGTCGAGCGGCCGATGCCGGGCAGGTCGGCCAGCAGGGCCGGGTCGCTGGGGAACACGCCATCGTATTCGGCCACCACGCGCTGCGCGCACTTGTGCAGATTGCGCGCCCGCGTGTAGTAGCCCAGGCCGCTCCATTGCGCCATCACGTCTTCGACGGGCGCGCTAGCGAGATCGCGCAGGGTGGGGAAGCGTTCGAGGAAGCGCGCGTAGTAGCCGAGCACGGCGGTGACCTGCGTTTGCTGCAGCATGATTTCGGACAGCCAGATCAGGTAGGCATCGCGCGTGTTTTGCCACGGCAGCGCGTGGCGGCCATGCTGCTTTTGCCAGGCGATGATGGTGGCGGAAAAAGTCGAGTCGATATAGTCTTCAAATGGTGCCGCGCCGTTGGCGGGCGAGAGCGGATGCAGCAAACGTTTCATGCAGGATTCCAGTGTTTTTGTTAGGTCGCGCTGGCTGCGCGCAAGGCGGCCAGCAATTGCGCCAGCTGCGCCTTGTCGCGTTCGAGCGCCGCCAGGCTGGCTTCGAAGCCGGCGATTTTCTGTTCCAGGCTGCCCGTGGCGTCGTGGATGCGCTGGATCGAGGCAAAGCGCAGTTTCAGCTGCTCCTTGTATTCGACGATCTGCACTTCGAGCGGCGCCATGATGACTTTCAGCCAGGCGCTGGCGTCGTCGTTGGCGTTGGTGAAGCTGCGGCGCACGCGCGAGGCGATGGTGTCGAAGAATTTTTCCATCAGCACGACGCGGCTGGTGGTGAGCAGGGTCGCCGTGCCGAACTGCTTATGGTAGACGGCTTCGATATCGGCGATCTCCTGGCGATAGCGGGCCAGCGAAAACGGCATCGGCAAGGCCAGCGCCAGGCCGTGTTCGGAGGCGAATTTGCGGTACATCACGTTCATCATTTCCGTGATCTCGGCCGTCTTGCCTTCCGAGCGGTCCAGGTTGCTGGCGATGCGCTCGAAATACTGGCGCACGGCTTCGCGCAGCCCCGTGAAAAAGCGGCTGCGCTGCATGGCGGCGCGCACGCCGTCGATATCGTCGCGCACGATATCCATGCCCAGGCTTGTGTACAGCTCCGTCGACAGGCGTGTAAACACGGCGCGCGTCGCCTGCAGTTTGAACAGGCTGCTGTCGAATTCCTTCTTCTCGATATCGATGCGCCGCATCATGTGCGCGATCACGCTCTGGTTCTTGCCGCGCAGGCTGTGCAGCTCGTGCAGCTGCTCGGCGATGCCGCGCGCGCGGGCTGCCGCCTGCACCTGCTGCGCCGCTTCGATGGCGTCCAGGTCGAACGCCAGCTGGCGCCGGATGATGTCCTTGCGCGCGGGGATCAGCTCCTCGAACAGGGCCGTCTCCAGCGCCTGCAGGCGGCTCTTTTCCAGCAGCGCCGCATCGTCGTTGATTTTGCCCACCAGGGCTTTTTGCGCCGAGACGGGAAACACCTGACTCGCGTCCAGTGTCAACAGATGCGCCACGCTGGCTTGCTGGCGTTCGATCGCTTGCGCCACCTCGGCATCGCCGCGCAATTCGTCCCACATGCTGTCGATCTTGTTGAGCACCACCAGGCGCCCGGCGCCGGCGCCGATATGGTTGCGCCATACCTCGATATCGCTGCGCGTGACGCCCGTGTCGGCCGCCAGGATGAACAGCACCGCGTGCGCATTCGGGATCAGGTTCAGTGTCAGTTCCGGTTCCGTGCCGATGGCGTTCAGGCCTGGCGTGTCGAGGATGACGAGGCCCTGTTTCAGCAGCGGATGGGGAAAGTTGATGATGGCGTGGCGCCACATGGAGATTTCCACCTGGCCGTCGTCGTCCAGCATGGCGGGGGCGTCCGCGTCGTCGGCGTCGTACAGGCCGTAGCGCGCCGCTTCTTCCACGCTGACTTTTTTCGTCAGGCTGACCTGGCGGATGGCGTCCTGCATGTCGTCGCCCGCCTCGATGTTCAGGGGCAGGACGGTCCAGGCGGCGGGCAGGTCGCGGTAGTCGCTGGTCGACAGGTTTTGCGCGCGCGTCTCGATGGGCAGCAGCCGGATCGATGGCGGCCAGGCCGCGTCGTACAGCAGCTCGGTGGGGCACATGGTGGTGCGGCCCGCGCCCGATGGCAGAATGCGCTGGCCGTAGCCGGCAAAGAAGATGGCGTTGATCAGCTCGGATTTGCCACGCGAGAATTCCGCCACGAAGGCGACGGATAAACGGTCGTCGAGCAGGCGGGAACCACAGCGCGCCAGGCGCAGCGCGGAGGCGCCGTCGACCAGGCCCGCCGCGCTGGCGGCTTGCCGGTATGCCTGCAAGGCGGCCTGCACGTCCTGCCGCCATGCGCTGTATTGTTCCAGGTCTCTGACCATCTGCTCCCCTTTACCCATGACTTACTTTTGACAGTTCACGCAGTAAAACGTGGAACGCTGTCCCTGCACGATCTGGCGGATAGGCGCGCCGCACACGCGGCAGGGCTTGCCCGCGCGGTTGTACGTGAAATACGTCTGCTGGAAGTAGCCGGACTGGCCGTTCACGCCGATGAAGTCGCGCAGGGTGCTGCCGCCCTGCACGATGGCTTCGGCCAGCACGTCGCGGATCGCTTGCGCCAGTTTCTCATAGCGGGCCAGGCCGATGCGCCGGGCCGGCGTCTTCGGGTTGATCCCCGCGCGGAACAGGCTTTCGGAACAATAGATATTGCCCACGCCGACGACGATGTCGCCCGCCATCAGCACCTGCTTGATGTTGGTGCCCTTGTTACGCGTTTTTTCGAACAGCAGCTGGCCCGTGAAGCCGCCTTCCAGCGGTTCCGTGCCGAGTCCCCGCAGCAGTGCGTGGCCGTCCAGCGGGCCATCGGCCTCGTCGTGCCACAGCACGGCGCCGAAGCGGCGCGGGTCCGTCATGCGCAGCACCTGGCTGCCCCCTTGCGCGTCTTCCACGACAAGGTCGAAATGGTCGTGTTTTTGCGCCTCCGTCCCCGCCGGCAGCACGCGCAAATGGCCGGACATGCCCAGGTGGATGATCAGGGTGCCGTGGCGGAAGTGGATCAGCAGGTATTTGCCGCGCCGCCCCGTCAGACCGATGGTTTGCCCGGACAATTGTTCGCCCAGGGCAGGGGGGAAGGGCCAGCGCAGGCCGTCGCGGCGCAGCACGACGGAGCGCACGGCGCGCCCTTCGAGATGGGGCGCGACACCGCGCCGTGTGACTTCGACTTCTGGCAATTCTGGCATAGGGCTCGAATAGTGGAAAACCGGGTAAAAAACAGGCGGGTTGCCGGCCGATGGCTGGCCCGGACACGCTGCGCCGCCACGACATATATATTTCGTTACATACGTGAAGTACGCGATAGCCGCGTTGGGCGTAGAATCAAACTTTGCCGTTTAGCCGGGATCCGCCTTTGAAAAACGCTTTCGCCATTGTAACCTTGTCCGCCCTGATGGCCACGCATGCCATGGCACAGACGCCTGTCGCCCCTGCCGATGCCGCGGCCGGCCCCACTGCGGCCGCGCCCGCCGCGCCGCAGGAGCCGGACACCTCCAAGGAGGGGGCCGGCGGCGACGGGCTGCCGAAGGTCGAATTGAGCAGCGACTTGCTGTACAAGCTGACCAAGGCTGAAATGGAATTCAAGAGCGGCCAGTGGCAAGGGCCGTACGTGACGATGATGGTGGCGGCGCAGCAGACGCGCGATCCTCGCCTGGCGCGCCGCGCGTCCGAAATGGCGCTGGCCGCCAAGCAGGGCAGCGAAGCGCTGGCGGCCATCCGTCTGTGGCGCGAGTTGGCGCCCGAATCGGATGAGGCAACCCAGTTCTTCCTCGGCTTCGTCGTGTTGACGGACAAGATCGAAGAAGCGGAGCCGATTTTTGCCGAGCGCCTGGCCAATGCGCCAGGGGGCGCGCGCGGTGTGGCCCTGTTCCAGATGCAGCAGATCTTGTCGCGCTCGAATGACAAGCTGTTTGCGTATGCCATGCTTACGCGCCTGGTGCAGCCCTACCTGGACATGTTCGAAGCGCACCTGGTGCTGGCGCAAGGCGCCCTGTCGCTTGGCGAGCGTGAGCGCGCCATCCGTGAAGCGAACAAGGCGCTGGCCATCAAGCCGAATTCCGAACTGGCCGTGCTGACCCTGGCGCAGGTGACGGGCGAACCGGAGGCGGCAAACAAGGTGCTGGCCGCTTTCCTGCAAAAGAATCCGGACGCCGTCGAAGTGCGCGGCGCGTATGCGCGCCTGCTGGTCGAACAAAAACAGCTGGAGCCGGCGCGCGAGCAGTTCCTGCTGCTGCTGAAAAGCCAGCCCGATAACCTGGGCGGCCTGTATGCGCTCGGCATCGTGGCGCTGCAGCTGGAAGACACCAAGGGCGCGGAGCAGTACTTCAAGCGCTTCCTGGCCGTGCTCGACAAATCTCCTGGCGATGCGCGCGATCCGTTCAAGGCCCTGATGATACTGTCGCAGATCGCCGAGACGCGCGGCGACACGGCCGGCGCCATCGCCTGGCTGGACAAGGTCGACAACAGCGCATCAAGCGGTTATGTCGAGGCGCGCTTGCGCCGCGCCCAGCTGATCGCCCGTGGCGGCAATCTCGATGCGGCGCGCAAGGCGCTGACGGAAATCGAAACGGACGATCCTGCAAGCCAGGCGCAGGTGCTGCTGGTCGACGCGCAATTCCTGCGCGACGCCGGCTACGTGCAAAGCGCGTACACGGTGCTGGAAAATGCCTTGCTGCGCTTCCCCGATAATCCGGAACTGCTGTACGACTACGCCTTGCTGGCCGAGCGCCTGGATAAGCTCGAGCTGATGGAAGCGAGCCTGCGCCGCGTGATGGCGCTGGCGCCCGACAATCAGCATGCCTACAACGCCCTCGGTTATTCGCTGGCGGAACGGGGCATCCGTCTGCCCGAAGCCCATGCACTGATCGAAAAAGCCTTGCAGATGGCGCCGGGCGACCCCTTCATCATGGACAGCATGGGTTGGGTGCAGTTCCGCATGGGCAACCTGGCCGCCGCGGAAAACGCGCTGCGCCGCGCCTATGCCGTGCGCAGCGACCCGGAAATCGCCGTCCACCTGGGCGAAGTCTTGTGGCAAAAGGGCGACAAGGCCGAAGCGCAAAAGCTGTGGCGCGAAGCGCAAGGCAAGGATCCGAAAAACGATGCGCTGAAAAGCACCCTGGCGCGACTGAATGTCAGTTTGTGATCGCCATGCCAAAACACCTCTTTGCTCTCACCGCCCTTTGCCTGTCCCTCTCGGCCTGCTCGACCCTGACTTCCCCCTTTTCGTCCGGCACCGCGCCATCCGATAAAACCGTCGCCCCTTACCGCGACCAGGTCGAACTGACGGGCCGCCTGAACGTCGTCTACCAGAAGGATGACAAGCCCGAATCGGCCACCGTCAATTTCAACTGGCAGCAGACGGCGCAGCGCACGGACGTGACCTTGTATTCGCCCGTCGGCAGCACCCTGGCGACGATCGCCGTCACGCCGCAGCAAGCCGTGTTGACGCAAAGCGGCAAGGCGCCGCGCAGCGCGCCCGATGTCGATACCCTGAGCGCGCAGATGCTGGGCTGGTCCTTGCCCGTGTCGGGCTTGCGCGACTGGCTGCAGGGCTATGCCGTGGGCGCCGATGGCAAGCGCTTCGCCGCTTCGCCGGCCAACGACAGCGTCACCACGAAAGACGGCTGGCGCCTGCGCTATGTGTCGTGGCAAGAAGTAAGGCAAAATGCGGCCGACAATACACCGGGCGCCTTGCCCCAACCGCGGCGTATCGATGCCGAACGCAATGCCAGCGCCCAGGCCGATGCCGTGTCGCTGCGCATCGTGCTCGATCCCGCTCCATCCGCTCAAGCACAATGACGTTGACTAACCTGAATAACTGCCCGGCGCCGGCCAAACTGAATTTATTTCTGCACGTCAACGGCCGCCGTGCCGATGGCTACCATCTGCTGCAGACGGTGTTCCAGTTGCTGGACCATGGCGACACCCTGCACTTCACGCTGCGCGACGACACGGCGATCCACCGCGTGACGGAACTGGCCGGCGTGCCGCAAGAGCAGGACCTGATCATCCGCGCCGCGACACTGCTGCAGGCCGAAGTGTTGCGCCGCACGGGCGCCTTGCCGCGCGGCGTCGATATCGCCATCGACAAGGTGCTGCCCATGGGCGGCGGCCTGGGTGGCGGTTCATCCGACGCGGCCACGGCCCTGATGGCCTTGAACCGCCTGTGGCAGGCGGGTTTGACGCGCGAGGAATTGATGGCGCTGGGCTTGCCGCTGGGCGCCGACATCCCGTTTTTCATCTTTGGCGAAAACGCCTTTGCCGAAGGCGTGGGCGAAGCCCTGCAGCCCGTCGCCACGCCGGAATGCTGGTATGTGGTGATTGAGCCGGGCGTGCAAGTGCCGACCGCCGCAATTTTTTGCGCGGAAGGCTTGACGAGAAATACCGAACCCGTCACAATAGCGGACTTTTCCAGGTACCTCGCAGAAGGAAACGATGCGGGCGGGTTTGGTAAGAATGATTTACAGCAAGTGGCATGCAGTCTTTTCAAGCCGGTAGCAGATGCGGTAGAATGGCTGGGTGCTTACGGTGAGGCCAGGATGACTGGTTCCGGTGCTTGTGTGTTTAGTGCGTTTGATAGTCAGGAAGAAGCGGATGCGGTGCTCAGCAATGTGCCACCAGTCTGGATCGCCTGGAAGGCAAAAGCGCTGAATCGCCACCCGATGCTCACCATGTTGTAGAGAGCAAAAAAAGATTTTGCTTAGCGTTAAATAGTCGGTATAATACTGGCCAACATGACGGCAAGCAGTCAGTAACGTAGGGGAATCGCCAAGCTGGTTAAGGCACTGGATTTTGATTCCAGCATGCGAAGGTTCGAATCCTTCTTCCCCTGCCACCATTTCACCGTAGTCTGTCGATGCGAAGTTAGCGTCCAGTACGGGAAAAAGCAGATGTGTCGCCACGCGGCATATTCTAAACAATGACTGACCGGGCCTATGCCCGGTTAGTGCTTTTCAAGACTTCTATATCACCTCTTGGGACTCCCATGGCTTACGAAAACCTGATGGTTTTTACCGGCAACGCGAATCCAGCGTTGGCAGAGGGGGTCGCAAAAAACCTCGGCATCCCTCTCGGTAAAGCAAACGTTTCGAAATTCTCCGACGGCGAAGTAATGGTCGAGATTAACGAAAACGTGCGCGGCAAGGATGTTTTTGTTTTGCAATCCACCTGTGCTCCAACCAACGACAGTCTGATGGAAATCATGCTGATGGTTGATGCCTTGAAACGTGCTTCCGCTGGCCGCATCACCGCCGCGATTCCTTACTTCGGCTACGCCCGCCAAGACCGTCGTCCCCGCTCCGCGCGTGTGGCGATTTCGGCCAAGGTGGTGGCGAACATGCTGGAAGAAGCCGGTGTCGAGCGCGTCCTGATCATGGACTTGCACGCTGACCAGATTCAAGGTTTCTTCGATATCCCAGTCGACAATATTTACGCTTCGCCAATTTTGCTGGGTGACCTGCAAAAGAAAAACTACCAGGACCTGCTGGTGGTGTCGCCGGACGTCGGCGGTGTGGTACGTGCGCGCGCCCTGGCAAAACGCCTGGGCTGCGACCTGGCCATCATCGACAAGCGTCGTCCAAAAGCGAACGTGTCCGAAGTGATGAACATCATCGGTGAAGTCGAAGGCCGCAACTGCGTGATCATGGATGACATGGTCGACACGGCAGGCACCTTGACCAAGGCTGCCGAAGTGCTCAAAGAGCGCGGCGCGAAAAAAGTCGTGGCGTATTGCACGCACGCGGTGCTGTCGGGCCCGGCGATCGACCGTATTTCGGCTTCGCCACTCGATGAGCTGGTCGTGACCGACACGATCCCCCTGTCCGAAGCGGCCCTGGCCTGCGGCAAGATCCGTCAATTGACGTGCGCGCCGCTGCTGGCCGAGACGTTCAAACGCATCATCAAGGGTGACTCCGTCATCTCGCTGTTCATCGACTGATTCGATCAGCAGTAACAGACGTAATGCCTGCGGCGCGACCGGCTTTTTGCCTGTTGCGCCGCAGTGTTTTAATTTTCGGGGTGTTTTGCACCCCATTTTCGAGGATTCCTGGTCGCGGGTATCCTCATAACACAAGGCGCAAGCCTTGTTCTTCTTGGAGTTTCACATGAAAGTTATCGCATTTAAACGCGAATTGCAAGGTTCCGGAGCGAGCCGCCGCCTGCGCATTTCCGGCCAAACCCCTGGTATCGTCTACGGTGGCGCTGAAGCCCCTGTGCTGATCTCGCTGGATCACAACGCCCTGTACCACGCGTTGAAAAAAGAAGTGTTCCACTCGTCGATCCTGGATCTGGAAATCGACGGCGTTTCCCAGCAAGTTCTGCTGCGCGACTTCCAAGTCCACGCATACAAACAACTGGTTCTGCACGCTGACTTCCAGCGCGTTGACGCATCGCAGCCTATCCACGTGAAAGTGGCTCTGCACTTCATCAACGCTGACGTTTCCCCAGCAGTCAAACTGCACGGCGCGACCATCAGCCACGTTGCCAACGAAATCGAAGTCGCTTGCCTGCCAGGCAAACTGCCAGAATTCATCAACGTTGACCTGTCGAACATCGACGTTGGTCACTCGCTGCACGTAGGCGACCTGGTTCTGCCAGCTGGCGTGACCGCTGTCACCCACGGCGCCAACCTGACCATCGCTACCGCTTCGGTACCGGCTGGCCACGTTGCTGCTGAAGCCGCTGCTGCTGAAGTTGTTGCTGACAAGAAGTAATTCTGCCGCCGCAGCAATGCGGTAGTCGCAAGGAAAAACCCGCCAGGTTCGCCGCGCGGGTTTTTTTCCGTCCGTTTTCACCGATAATGCTTTCTTTTACATTGCAGACATAGCCATGCCCATACGCCTGATCGTCGGCCTCGGCAACCCGGGACCCGAATACGAACAAACCCGCCACAATGCCGGCTTCTGGCTGGTGGACAATCTTGCCAACAGCTTGCCCGGCACGCGCTTGCAGCGCGATTCGCGCTACAACGCCATGCTGGCCAAGACTTCCATCGGCGGCAAGGAAGTCTGGCTGCTCGAACCGCTGACTTTCATGAACCGCTCGGGCCAGTCCGTGGGCGCGCTGGCGCGCTTTTTCAAGATCGCCGCCGATGAAGTGCTGGTCGTGCACGACGAGCTCGACTTGATGCCCGGCATCGCGCGCCTGAAGAAGGGCGGCTCGGCCGGCGGCCATAATGGCTTGAAGGACATCACGGCCGCGCTGGGCACGCAGGATTACTGGCGCTTGCGCCTGGGCATCGGTCACCCGCGTACCCTGAGCCTGCAGCAGCAGGTGGCCGACTTCGTGCTGCACCGCCCGCGCCGCGAAGACCAGGAGCTGATCGAGCAGGCGATCGACAAATCCTTGCAGGTGATGCCGCAGATCGTTGAAGGCAAGTTCGAGGCGGCCACGATGAAGCTGCATACGGCCTGAGAACAGGGCCTGATGGCGTCACGATGCGGCTGTTTTGGCGTCATTTGCCCATCATCGGGCTTTTGAAGCGCGCGCGACACGGGTACAATTGACCCCTTGAAATGCAGCACACGCACTATCCCCGGAAAAGGGCGAAGAATCGCCCGTTTTCCCTAACAGCACGGCAAGCACGCCGATAGACGGCGCCATGTGCTTTGATTATTAAAGGTTTTCCATGAGTCTCCAATGCGGTATCGTCGGCTTGCCGAACGTCGGCAAGTCCACCCTGTTCAATGCACTGACGAAAGCCGGCATCCCGGCTGAAAACTATCCGTTCTGCACCATCGAGCCGAACGTCGGCGTCGTCGAAGTGCCGGATCCGCGCATGGATGCGCTGGCCGCCATCGTCAAGCCGGAACGCATGGTCAACGCCATCGTGGAATTCGTCGACATCGCCGGCCTGGTGGCCGGTGCATCGAAGGGCGAGGGCCTGGGCAACCAGTTCCTGTCGCACATCCGCGAAACGGACGCCATCGTCAACGTCGTGCGCTGCTTCGAAGATGACAACGTCATCCACGTGGCCGGCAAGATCAATCCGCTCGACGATATCGAAGTCATCCAGACCGAACTGGCGCTGGCCGACATGGGCACCGTGGAAAAAGCGATCCACCGCGAAAACAAGAAAGCCCGCTCGGGCGACAAGGATGCGGCCAAGCTGCTGGCCATCATGGAACGCATGATGCCTTACCTGAACGACGCCAAGCCCGTGCGCGCCATGGGCCTGGACGCCGACGAAATGGAACTGATCAAGCCGCTGTGCCTGATCACGGCCAAGCCAGCCATGTTCGTGGCCAACGTGTCCGATTCGGGCTTCACGAATAACCCGCTGCTGGACCAGCTGACGGCCTACGCGCAAGCGCAAAACGCCCCTATCGTCGCCATCTGCGCCGCGCTGGAAGCGGAAATCGCCGACCTGGACGATGCCGACAAGGGCGCTTTCCTGGCCGACATGGGCATGGAAGAGCCAGGCCTGGACCGCCTGATCCGCGCCGGCTACAAGCTGCTGGGCCTGCAAACCTACTTCACGGCAGGCGTGAAGGAAGTGCGCGCCTGGACCGTTCCCGTGGGCGCCACGGCGCCGCAGGCGGCCGGCGTGATCCACACCGACTTCGAACGCGGCTTCATCCGCGCGCAAACCATCGCCTATGACGACTTCATCGCCTACAAGGGCGAAGCGGGCGCCAAGGAAGCGGGCAAGATGCGCGCCGAGGGCAAGGAATACGTCGTCAAGGATGGCGACGTGCTGAACTTCCTGTTCAACGTCTGACGAACGCGGTTGCTGGCCCATGCCGGCAACTGCTATCAGTCCATTGCGAAATGCCGCTCAATAACCTGGGCGGCATTTTTTTGTCCGTGATTTGAAAAGGCTTGCCATGCAGTCAGAGAAGCAACCGCTCGTTTCCATTGTTATGGCCACGTATAACCGGAGCAATATCCTCGGGTATGCGATTCAATCGCTACTCGCCAGCACCGTGCAGGATTGGGAGCTGATTGTCGTCGGCGATTGCTGCACCGACGATACCGCCGAGGTGGTCGCCGCGTTCGGCGACGCGCGCATCCGCTTTGTGAATCTGGAAGCCAATTACGGCGAGCAGACGGGGCCCAACAATGTCGGCGTCAGCCTGGCGCGCGGCACCTATCTGGCATTCCTGAACCACGATGACCTGTGGTTGCCCGATCATTTGCAGAGCAACATCGCTATCCTCGATAGTACCGGGGCTGACCTGGTCTTTGGCCAGGGACTGGTGGTTTTGCCGGTCGGATATCACATGGTGGGGGCGCTGGCGGAAGGCGTGCAAGCGTACCGTCCGTGGATGGACGTGCCTGCCACTCTGTGGGTCATGCGGCGTGAGCTGGCCCTGCAGATCGGCCCGTGGAAGCCGTCATGGGAAGTGCGCTCCTCGCCATCGCAAGCGTGGTTGCACCGCGTGTATCGCGCGGGACGGCCGATGCTGGCCCATCCACGCATCGGCGCCATCCTGATACAGTCTGGCAGCCGCAGAAATGCCTACCTGGAGCGGCAGCACAGCGAGCATGCGTTCTGGTGGGCGCACATGCAAGATCCCCTCAATATTTTGCAGGCTGTCACCACGCTGTATGGCAAAGTGGGCCGTGAGCGGCTGATTGCGCCGCTACAGTCGGCCATGACGACCGCGAAAGCCTTGTCGCGCCGTCTTTGTTATATGTTGGGACTATGGCCGCCGTATCCCGGTTTCTGGCTCCGGTATTGGCGCAAAGGCACATTTTTACGTGAATTGCGCCGCCGCCGGGGATTGAAGGACATGCCGCGGCGATAGATAATACGATGGCAATACATAAGAGCATTTTTATACAATTTCTGGGGGTAGATCTGGTGGCGGAGAAAGATAACTGGTTGTTGGCTGGCGCGAAGCAGGACGGCGAAAGCATTACCAAGGAATGGAAGCCGAAGGCGCCTGCCTTGATCGATGGCGTGATCTTTCAGGAAATCAAGCCTGTGTTGACGGCGTACGGCAGTCTGACTGAAATTTTCCGTACTGAATGGGTGCCTGGTGCGGCGCAGATCGGCCAGATATTTGCCTCGACCCTGGAGCCGGGTGGACTGAGCGCCTGGCATGCGCATGCCATCACGACGGACCGCCTGTTCGTGGCGGCGGGCCAGATGCGCGTGGTGCTGTACGACGCGCGCGCGGATTCGCCCACCTTTGGCATGCTCAACGAATTCAAGCTGGGCACCAGGCGTCCCGGCCTGCTCGTCGTGCCGCCCCGCGTCTGGCATGGCGTGCAGAATTACTGCAGCACGCCGGCCATCCTCGTCAATGCGGTGGACCATGCGTATCGCTATGATGCGCCGGACCACTGGCGCGTGCCGGCCGATTCGGACACGGTGCCGTATCGTTTTTCCAACGACAGGCATGGCTGAGATGTCCGGCCCGGCTGAACGATGCGCCTGAACCGTCTCGCGGGTTTTTCAGCCGGCCCCATCTTGTCGCTGCTGTGCAGCCTTGCCACCGTGCCTGCCGTGGCCTGGCTGTTTCCGCCTGCCGACATCGGCAAGCTGGATTTCTTCATGACCGCGTGCACGGTGGCCGGTTTGCTGCTGTCGCTGGGGCTGGATAAGGCTTTCCTGCATGAATACCATTACAGCACGAGCCGTAGCGGCTTGCTGAAAGCGTGCCTGCTGCCGGCCGTGCTGCTCGCGCCCGTGGCGCTGGCCGTGATACTCGTGTTTGCCGCGCCGGTAGCGCAACTGTTGTTCGATGCGGCGCAGCCTGCATTGGCCGTCCTGTTCGCTGCGGGCATGCTGAGCGCCCTGGCCAATCGCCTGATCGCGCAGCTTTTCCGCATGCAGGAGCGCGCCTGGGTATTCAGCCTGGCGCAGGTCTTGCCGAAAATCTCGCTGTTGCTGCTGCTGCCTGTGCTGTGGTGGGATCCGCAGCGCAATTTCGTGCACCTGGCAAGCCTGGTCGTGGCCACCACCTGGCTGGTCACGTTATGGCTGCTGTGGCATGCGCGCGTATCGCTGGCGCAAGCCTGGCGCGCCGCCGTGGACCGGGTGCTGCTGCGGCGCCTGCTTTCCGAGGCAGGGCCCCTGCTGGTGAGCGCCATAGGCTACCTGTCCATGTTGTCGGCCGGCATGGGCTTGCTGCGCATTTTTGCCGGCTTTGACGAGCTCGGTATTTATGCGCTGGCCACGCGCGTGGCCGCCGGCGCCTGGCTGGTGCAGTCGATTTTTACGATTGTCTGGATACCGCAAGTACACAAATGGGCCGCGGCCGGCGGCGACCTGTCGAATATCGCGGCCATTTGCCGCCATGCGCAAGCCGTCGTGGTGGTGGGCTTTTGCCTGGCGGGCGCCCTGGCCTGGCTGATCGGATGGGTCTTGCCTTCCAACTATCATGGCGTCGCGTATCTGGCGGTGGCCACCGTGGGCCAGCCGCTGTTGTATGCGCTGGCGGAAGTGAGCGGCGTCGGCATCAGTCTGGCCCGCCGTCCCTCCTTATCCATCGCCGCTTTCGCGGCAGGCTTGCTGGGCACCTTGCTGGCCGGCGCCGTGCTGGTGCCGCGCTGTGGCGCCACGGGCGCCGCCGTCTCGCAGCTGCTGGGTTTCCTCGTGTACTTTGTCGTCAAGACGGAGCTGGGCATGCGCGTCTGGCGTCCGCTGCCGCGCCGTTCGCTGTACCTGAGCGCCTGCCTGCTGTCGCTGCTGGCGGCGGGCCACGCGTTTTTTGCCCAGCGCCTTGGGGTGCTTGCTCCGCTGGCGTGGGGTGTGCTGCTGGCGGCCGCACTGTACGTCTGCCGGCCTTCGCTGCGGGCCGCGTTCAGGCTAATCAAGCCCGTCCGGCAGCAGGGCTGACAGCGTTTGCCGTCCGTCGCCGTATTGCGCTTTCCTGACCACTCCGCGTACAATGAGAATAATTCTCATTTATAATCCGATGCGCCTGCTCTTGCCGGCCGTTGGCGACAGGAAGGGTATCGTGAGCACCGCCGAGTTAGCGCTTCAGCAGCAAGTCAGCAGTCTGTACACCGACCACCATCACTGGCTGCGTGGCTTGCTGCGCCGTAAACTCGGCAATGCCTTCGATGCGGCCGACCTGGCGCACGACGTGTACCTGCACCTGATGAAGACGGGCAGGGTGCCGCCGGCCGGGGAGTCGCGCCGCCACCTGACGCAGATCGCCAATGGCATGGTCATCGACCTGTACCGCCGCCGCCAGATCGAGGCCGCCTACTTGGAAGTGCTGGCCCTGGTGCCCGAAGCGCTGGCGCCGTCCGAGGAAGAGCGCGCGCTGGTGATCGAGGCGCTGACGGAAATTGACGCCGTGCTGCACCAGCTGCCCGCCAAGGCGCGCAAGGCCTTGCTGCTGTGCAAACTCGATGGCCTGAGCTACCGCGACATCGCCGCCGAATTGCAGGTGTCCGTTTCGTCCGTCGAAAAATACATCGCCGCCGGTTTGCTGGCCTGCTACCAGGCCATGCACGCCCAAGGCGCCTGAACCATGGAGGTGGTGATTGCACCGGCCATCGTGCAGCAGGCGGCCCAGTGGATGGCGCGCCTGTGGTCCGATGACGCCAGCGACGCGGACCGGGATGCCTGCGCCCGCTGGTGCGCCGCCCATCCGCACCACGCCATCGCCTGGCAGCGTTTGCAGGCGTTCGAAGGCAAGCTGCACAGCGTGCCGCGCGACGCGGCCCGGCACGCGCTGCGCGAACCGGCGCCGGCCGCCTACCTGAACCGCCGCCGTGCCCTGAAACTGCTGGCCGTGTTGCTGCCCGTGGGCGGCATGGCGTACCTGCTGCGCGGCACGGATGCCTGGCAAGTGGCCACGGCAGGGCATAGCACCGACAAGGGCGAGATCCGCGAGATGACCTTGCCTGACGGCACGCGCGTGATGCTCGCTTCCGCTTCCGCCATCGATGTGCGCTTCGACGCCAGCGAGCGCTTGCTGATCCTGCGCAGCGGCGAAATCCTCGTCACCACGGCGCGCGATCCCGACCCGGCGCAGCGGCCTTTCCGCGTGCAGGGCCGTCATGGCACGGTGCAGGCGCTGGGCACGCGTTTTACCTTGCGGCAAGACGAATACACGTCGCGCGTGGCCGTCTTCGAAGGCGCCGTCGAGGTGCGCCTCGCGCATGCGCCCGGCCATCCCGTGCGCATCGACACGGGCCAGGGCGCTGTCTACTCGGCGGACATCGTGCAGTCAGGCGCACCCGCGTCCGCCAGCGCGGCGGCCTGGACCAAGGGCGTGCTGGTGGCCGACAACATGCGCCTCGATGAGCTGCTTGCGGAACTGGCCCGCTACCGTCCCGGCCTGCTGCGCTGCGACCCGGCCGTGGCCAGCCTGAGCGTCAACGGCGTGTTTTCCCTGCGCGACACGGACCGCGCGCTGCACAACCTGGCGCTGGCCTTGCCCGTGCAAATCGTTGCGCGCACGCGCTACTGGGTGACCGTCCAAGCCGCTGCCTGACAATTTCGCGGACCTGATTGAGGGTTTTGCATTCTCGTTCGGGATATAGGGTGAGAGCCACCCTTATCCCTTGAACTTATGCACGCTTTTTCCCGTTTTTTCCATGAGTAGCCCAAGTCGCCAGGCCGGCCCGATCAGCCGGATACTGCAGCCCATCCGCGGGCGCCTGATCGCCACCGCCGTGCTGGCCGGTATGGGTTCCATGCTGACCCTGGTGCCGCTGGCCGGTATTGCGCACATCGCCAGCATCGCCCTGGCCCCTGCGGCCACGCAGCTTGGCATCTGGCCCACCATTCTCGCCAGCGTCGCCTGCCTGTTTGCCGGCATGGTCCTGATCTCGCTGGGCGAGCTGGCCGCACACCTGGCCGACAACCGCCTCACCCATCAATTGCGCCTGCAAGCCATGCAGCGCCTGGGGCAGGTGCCGCTGGGCTGGTTCACCAGCCGCGCCTCGGGCGAGGTCAAGCAGGCGATGCAGGACGACATCAATACCTTGCACAGCCTCACCGCCCACTTCTATACGACAACGGGGCGCGCCGTGGGCGCCATCGCCATTTCCGTCGTGTACCTGTTCGCCATGGACTGGCGCCTGGCCATCGTTTCGATATTGCCATTTCCCGGCTTTTTCCTGTTCTTCCGCCGCGCCATGAAGGCCAGCGGCGGCAATATGGAACAATTCGTCGCCGGCATGGGACGCATCAACAATGCCGTGGTGGAGTTCGTCAACGGCATTCCCGTGGTCAAGGCCTTTGGCGCCACGGGGCGTGCGCACGGCAGCTACCGCGCGGCCGTCGATGCGTTTGCCGACGCGTTCGCCGCGTTTACGCGTCCGCTGGTCGGTTCCATGGCGAATGCCAACGCGCTGATCGCGCCCGTCGCCGTGCTGGGCGTGGTGGTGCTTGCCGGTACGGCCTTCGTGGCGCTGGAATGGATGGCGCCCGTCGATATCCTGCCGTTCGCCCTCGTGGCGCCCGGCATTTCCGCACCGATGCTGCTGCTACATTACCTCACGCATGACCTCAACAACGCCACGGGCGCGGCCCAGCGCGTGCAAGCCTTGCTCGATACGCCCGTGCTGGCGCAGCCGGCGCCCGGCCAGCAGCAGTTACCCAACGGCACGGAGATCCGCATGGAGCACGTGGGCTATGCCTACGATGGCCAGAACAAGGTGCTGTCGGACATTACGCTCACTTTGCGTCCTGGCACGGTGACGGCCATCGTCGGCGCCTCCGGTTCCGGCAAGTCGACCCTGGCGCGGCTGCTGCTGCGCTTTTTCGATCCCACCGAGGGACGCATCACCCTGGGCGGCGTCGACCTGCGGCACATCGCCACGCCCGAGCTGTACCGGCGCATCGGTTTCGTGCTGCAGGAAGTGCGGCTGATCCACGCCAGCGTGCGCGAAAACATCGCGCTGGGCCGGCCATCTGCCAGTACGCATGAGATCGAAGCGGCAGCGCGCCTGGCGAACATCCACGAGCGCATTCTGGCCTTGCCGCGCGGCTACGATTCCGTGGTGGGCGAGGATGCGCAGCTGTCCGGCGGCGAGTTGCAGCGCGTGAGCATCGCCCGCGCCGTGCTGCTCGATCCGTCCGTGCTGGTGCTCGATGAGGCGACGGCCGCGGCGGACGCGGAAAACGAAGTGGCGATCCAGGACGCCCTGTCGCGCTTTGCTCAGGGCCGCACCCTGCTCGTGATCGCGCACCGGCTCGACACGGTCATGCATGCCGACAACATCGTCGTGGTCGAGAACGGCGCCATCGTCGAGCAGGGCAGCCATGCCGGCTTGCTCGCCCACCAGGGCCGCTATGCGCAACTATGGGCGCTGGGCGGCTATCAAGATTCCCAGGAAGATGCGGTGTTGCCATGCTGAAAACGTTGATTCAACTGCTGGGCGATGATGCGCCCGTGTTCCGCCGCTATTGCGCCATGGCGCTCGCGTATGGCGTGCTCAGCGGGCTGACGATCACGGCGCTGGTGCTGGCCCTGGGCCGCTTGCTGTCTGGCGACCTGGACGGCGCGGCCCTGTGGCTGCTGGTGCTGCTGGCCGGGCTGGTCGCCTGCTGGGCCTGGCGGCGCCAGGTGGAAAAAGCGGGCGTGCGCGTGGGCGTGACGGTCTTGCAAGGGGCGCGCCAGCGCTTGGGCGACCACGTGGCGCGCCTGCCCGTCGGCTGGTTCACGCCGGACAACACGGCAAAACTCGGTCACGTCATTACGCAAGGCATGATGAATGTGGCGCAACTGCCGGCCCACGTACTGACGCCCGTGATCTGCGGCGCCGTCACGCCCGTCGTGATGCTCGCCGCGCTGTTCGCGCTGCACTGGCAGCTGGGTCTCATCGCGTTGCTGGCGCTGCCTCTGCTGGCTGGCGCCTTGCGGCTAACGGCGCACCTGGGCCAGCGCGCCGACGATGCCTATCACCACCACTTTGCCCAGACCAGCCAGCGCCTGGTCGAGTTTGCGCAAGCGCAATCGGTGCTGCGTGCATTTAATGGCGAAAATGCGGATGGTGGCACGCGTTTCCTCAAGCAAGCCATCGACGCGCAGCGCCACTCAGGCACGCGGCTGATCTATCTTTCCGCGCTGTCTTCCGTGCTCAACGCCTGGACCGTGCAAGCCATCTTCGCCGTCTTGCTCGCCATTGCCGCGCTGTGGCTGCAGGGTTTGCTGGGGGCGGCATCGGCTGCGGGTGACGCTATTTCTGTCATCGTGGCCTTGCTGCTGGTGGTGCGCTTTGTCGACCCGCTGCAGGAAGTGGCCAGCTATGGCGAAGTGCTGCGCGGCGCGCGCGTTCCGCTCGATGCGGCGCGCGAGATGTTCGCCGTGCAGCCCCTGCCGGAAGCACACGAGCCGCAGGCGCCGCGCGATGCTTCGGTCGAATTGCGTGGCGCGTACTTCCGCTATGCACCGGACCAGGCCGACGTCTTGACGGACATCAACCTGAAGATTGCGCCGGGCAGCATGACGGCGCTGATCGGCGCTTCCGGCTCCGGCAAGACGACCCTGGTACGCTTGATCGCGCGCTTCTTCGACGCCAGTGCGGGCACGGTGCTGGTGGGTGGCGTCGATGTGCGCGACATGTCCAGCGAGCAATTGGCCGGCCAGATCAGCCAGATATTCCAGGACAGTTATCTGTTCCAGGGCAGCATCGGCGACAACATCCGCATCGGCAAGCCGGACGCGACCGAGGCCGATGTGCTGGACGCGGCGCGCCATGCGGGCGTGGCCGAGATCATCGCCCGCTTGCCGCAGGGACTCGATACCCTGGTCGGCGAGGGAGGCGCGCGCCTGTCCGGCGGCGAACGCCAGCGCATCGCGATTGCCCGCGCGCTGGTCAAGGATGCACCGATTCTGCTGGTCGATGAAGCGACGGCCGCGCTCGACGCGGAAAACCAGGCCGCCATCGCCGAAGCGCTGGCGCGGCTGCGCGGCAAGCGCACGGTGATCGTTATCGCGCACCAGTTGTCGACGGTGGCCATGGCTGACCAGATCGTCGTGCTCGATGGCGGCACCCTGGGCGAGCAGGGCGCGCCAGCCACTTTGCGCGCGCAGGGCGGGCTGTATGCCCACTTCCTGGCCCAGCGCCAGGCGGCCAAGGGCTGGCGCATCGCCGCGCCTGCGCCGGAGTCTGACATTTGACACGCGTGCGTTTGTATTTGGTCTTCTTCCTGCTGTGCTGCGCTTCGCTGCTGGTGGGCGCCAGGCAGATGGAGTGGGCACAGCTGTTGTCATCGTCCGGCGCGCTGTCTGCCGATGCTTGGCTGACCCTCACGGCCAGCCGGCTGCCGCGTCTGGCGGCGCTGGTGCTGACGGGCGTGGGCCTGTCCGTGTGCGGCGTCATCCTGCAGCACATCGTGCGCAACAAATTCGTCGAGCCGGCCACCTCGGGCGGCCTCGACGCGGCCAAGCTGGGTATCTTCGTGGCGCTGACCGTGGCGCCAGCGGCGGGCACGGCGGGCAAGATGGCCTTCGCGCTGGCCTTCTGCCTTGCCGCCAGCGTACTGTACGTGGCCCTGATCCGCCGCATCCGTTTCAAGAACACGATACTCGTCCCCGTGATCGGCCTCGTGTATGGCGGCGTGCTCAGCGCCGTGGCCGAGTTTTATGCCTACCGCAACAATATCCTGCAAAACATGCAGGGCTGGCTGCTTGGCGATTTTTCGCGCATCGTGCAGGGCAACTATGAACTCATTTATCTGATCCTGCCCATCGTTGCCCTCACGTATGTGTACGCGCAGCGTTTTACCGTGCTGGGCATGGGCGAGGGCATGGCGACCAGCCTGGGCCTGAACTATGCGGGCACGGTGGCGCTGGGCCTGATGCTGGTGGCCGTCACGGTGGCGGCCACGGTGATCACGGTGGGGGCGATCCCGTTCGTCGGGCTGGCCATCCCGAATCTGGTGGCCTTGCGCTATGGCGACAGGCTGGAGCGCACTCTGCCCATCGTCGCCCTGTGCGGTGCGTCGCTGCTGCTGGCCTGCGACATCGCCGGGCGCTTGCTGATCTACCCGTTCGAGGTGCCGATCGGCCTGACGGCGGGCGGCGTGGGCGGCCTGCTGTTCCTCGTCCTGATCATCCGGGGGCGGCGATGAAGCGGCTATTCAAGCAGCGGACGCTGTGGCTGGCCGTGCTTGCTTTGGCCGTGGTGTTTCTCTTCCTCGGCGCCAATCTCGACTTCGATTACATCATCCCCAAGCGCCTCTCTCGCCTGGCCGCCATCGCCATCGGCGGCGTCTGCGTGGCCGTGTCCTCGATCGTGTTCCAGACCATCGCCGGCAACCGGATTTTGACGCCGGCCGTCATGGGTTACGAAGCCGTATACCTGTTGCTGCAATCGCTGCTGATCCTCGCGATGGGCATGCACAGCGTGGTGCTGCTGGGACAGAACGGCAATTTTGTGCTGTCGATCGCGCTGATGCTCGCGTATTCCTGGGCCATCCACTATTGGTTGTTTCGTGATGGCAAGAACAACGTGTATTTTTTGCTGCTGCTGGGTTTTGTCCTGACGATGGTGATCGGCACGTTCACCCAGTTCATCCAGCTGCGTATCAGTCCCGGCGAATTTGCCATCCTGCAAGGTTTCAGCCAGGCCTCGTTCAACAAGGCGCAGCCCGCACAATTGCTGACCTCGGCCCTGCTGGCGGGCGCTGCCTGTGTGGCTGTGCTGAAAACCTTGCCGGCGCTCGACGTGCTGGCGCTGGGGCGCGAACAGGCGATCTCGCTCGGTATCGATTACCGGCGCATGGTGCGGCTGCAGCTGGCCCTGATCGCCGTGCTGGTGGCCGTGTCGACGAGCTTGCTGGGCCCCACAGCCTTCATGGGCATCTTCGTGGCGAACACGACCTATGCCCTGGCCCGCACGGCGCGCCATCGCGCCACCTTGCCGCTGGGTTGCGCCATCGCCATCGCCATTTTTTTGCTCGCCCAGTTGCTGGTCGAGCACGTTTTCAATTACCGGACCACGGTTGGCATCCTCGTCAACCTCGTATGTGGCGCGTATTTCCTCGCGCTCATGGTTCGCACCCGAGGCACCGCATGATTCACGTCAACCAGATTGAAAAAAGCTACGGAGAAAAGCGCGTGCTGGCCCATGTCAGCGCGCAGTTTCCCAAGGGCAAAGTGACGTCTCTGATCGGTCCGAATGGCGCCGGCAAGACGACCTTGCTGATGCTCATCGCGCGCCTGCAGGAAGCGAATGGCGGAGAGATCACGATAGACGGGCGCAGCATCGCGGCCATCAAGATCCAGGACTATGCAAGACGGGTGGCCACCCTGCGCCAGTCGCCCGATTTTCATTTGCGCCTGACGGTGGAAGAGCTGGTCGCCTTCGGCCGCTTCCCCTACAGCCGAGGTAGCTTGACGGCGCACGACCGGCAAGCCATCGATGACGCCATCGCCTTTCTGTCGCTGGAAAAATTGCGCGCCAGCTACGTCGATGAACTGAGCGGCGGCCAGCGCCAGATGGCCTTCCTGGCCATGACGATCGCCCAGCAAACGGATATTCTGCTGCTCGACGAGCCGCTCAACAACCTCGACATGAAGCACGCCGTGCAGATCATGCGCGCGCTGCGCCGCCTGTGCGACGAGCAGGGCCGCACCGTAATCCTGGTGATCCACGACATCAATTTCGCCGCCAATTATTCCGACCACATCGTCGCCATGCAGGGCGGCGCCGTGCGCTTTGCTGGCCCCGCGCACGAGGTCGTCACCGAGGCACGCTTGCGCGCGCTGTACGACATCGATTTTCACATCGTGCGCAATGAACGCGGCTGCGTCTGCAATTACTTTACCCCCACAGGAGCTTGAGATGATCTGGAACAAATCCCGCTGCGCGCTGGCCGTGCTGCTCGCCGCCATGGCCGTCCTGCAAGGCTGCACCGACAAGGCGTCCACGGCACCGCCAGCGCCTGCCGCTTCCGCGTCGGAGCAGGCATTTACTCCCATCACCATTGAGCACAAGCTGGGCACGACGGTGATCCAACAGCGTCCGCAGAGGGTGGCCGTGCTCGACATGAACGAAGTCGATTTCCTCGACCAGCTGGGCGTGCCCGTGGCCGGCATGGTGAAGGATTATGTGCCGCATTTCCTCACGCGCTACAAGGACGACGCGAACATCCGCGACCTGGGCGCCATCGTGCAGCCGAACCTGGAACACATCCACGCGCTCCAGCCCGATCTGATACTGATGACGTCGATCCAGGCCAACCATTACAAGGAATTGAGCCAGATCGCGCCCACCCTGCATTTCGATGTGGATTACCAGAACAGCGAAAGCCAGCACATCGATGTGGTCAAGCAGCACTTGCTGACCCTGGGCCGCATCTTCGGAAAGGAAGACCTCGCCAACCGGAAAGCCGCCGAGCTTGACGCCAAGGTGGCGGACGCGCGCAAAATGACGCAGGACCGTCCCGAGAAAGCACTGATCGTGCTGCACAATAATGGCGCCTTCAGCTCCTTTGGCGTGCGGTCGCGCTACGGGTTCGTCTTCGATGCGCTGGGCGTGAAACCGGCCAGCACGGCCATCGAAGCGGGCTTGCATGGGCAACCGATTTCCAGCGAATTCATCCAGCAAGCCAACCCCGACATCATCTATGTGGTCGACCGGACGGCCGTGATGGAACACCGTCCCGTCATGACGGCCGAGCAGATGGCCAATCCGCTGCTGCGCCAGACCAATGCCTGGAAGAACGGCCGCGTGGTCTTCGTCGATGCGGACACCTGGTACATCACGGCGGCCAGCGTGACGTCGCTGAAGCGGGTGATCGACGACGTGCTCAGGGGCTATCAATAATCTAAGTTATTTTTGTAATGATTCGTATTTGCATTGAGGGTTTTGCCTTTTCGTTCGGGAGATAGGGTGAGAACAAGCAATCATCCCCTCTGAAAGGATTTACCGTATGACACACCGCATGGCAACGCGCCACCTTCCCGCCTTGAACCTGAGCCGCATCGCCAACGCCGTGCAACTGGCGCTCGTCACGGGCTTGACCGTGGGGGCGCTGGGCGTGGCGGCTCCGCCGGCCTACGCGCAAGCGGGGGCGGGGCAGGCCCGGCAAGCGTTCAGCGTGCCGGCCGGTGCGCTGGGTCTGGCGCTCAATACCTTTGCCGCCGAGGCGGGCGTGGAATTGACGGTCGAGGCTAGTCTGCTGCAAGGCAAGAGCAGCGCCGGCTTGTCCGGCAGTTACAGCGTGCCCGAAGGCTTTTATGAATTGCTGCGCGGCCACGGCTTGCAGGCCGTACGCGAAGGCAATGGCAGCTATACGGTGCGCCGCGAAGCGGTGCATGGCGCAGCCGCCGAGGCCGCCGCGACCATGCCGGCCGTGACGGTGTGGGGCAAGGGCAACGCGGTGACGGATGCCTATGCAGGCGGCCAAGTGGCGTCCGGCGGCCGCGTGGGATTCCTGGGCGACAAGAATTTCATGGAAACCCCGTTCAACACCATCAGCTATACGGATAAATTCATCGAAGACCGCCAGGCGCGCGACATCACCGATGTGATTTCCGCCACCGATCCCACCGTCTTCAGCAGCGGCATGACGGGCATCATCGGCGAGAACTATTCGATACGGGGCTTCAGCTCGAATATCGGCGACGTCGCGTTTGGCGGCCTGTACGGCATCTCGCCGTATTACCGCACCTCGCCTGAAATGTTCGAGCGCATCGAGGTGCTGAAAGGGCCATCGGCCTTGCTCAATGGCATGCCACCGGGCGGCTCGGTAGGCGGCAGCATCAACCTCGTGCCCAAGCGCGCGGGTGACGTGCCGCTGGCGCGCGTGACGGCATCGTATATGTCGGATGCGCAGTTCGGTGGGCATATTGATCTGGGTCAGCGCTTTGGCGAGCATAAACAGTTCGGCATCCGCGTCAACGGCGTCTACCGCGATGGCGACGGCGCCATCGACCACCAGAAAAAGAAGACCCGGCTCGTCTCCGTGGGCCTGGACTGGCGTGGCAACGGCGCGCGCCTGTCCGCCGACCTGTACCACAGCGAGGACCGTGCCGATGGCTTGAACCGGGGCGTCAACCTGGCGCCCGGCTTGCCCGTGCCGCGTCCGCCGAAAGCGGAAACCTTACTCAATCCCAGCTGGGCGTTTTACGACACCAAGGACAAGGGCGCCATGCTGCGTGGCGAGCTGGACGTCAATGAGCAAGTGATGGCGTATGCGGCCGTGGGCGCCAGCCGGGCCGACTACCAGTCGACGGGCGCCTACCTGATCCAGGTGTTCAACACGGCAGGCGACTACCGCACCAATCTTGCCGACCTGGGTTTTGACGTGGAAAAGCAGTCGGCGGAAATTGGTTTGCGGGGCAAGCTGCGCACGGGCGACATCGGCCATCAATGGGCCGTCAACGCCACGTATTACCACCACACGGACAAGCAGTACGGACGCCGCAATACCCTGGCGAAAGACTGGATCACGAATATCTATAACCCCGTCTGGGGACCGGCGACGCGCTTCGAGGCGCCGCAAATTTCCAAGGCGGAATTGCGCCTGGCCAGCGTCGGCCTGGTCGACACGCTGTCCTTTGCGCAAGACACCGTGCAGTTGACGGCGGGTCTGCGCCGCCAGGAAGTGCTCAGCGATAACTTCAACATCAAGACGGGCGCGCGCACCTCGCGCTATGACGAAGGCGCCACCACGCCGGCCTTCGCCCTGCTGGTCAAGGCCAGCAAGACTATCTCTCTGTATGGCAATTACATCGAAGGCTTGAGCCAGGGCGCCACGGCGCCGCTGACGGCGGCCAACTCGGGCGAGGTCTTTGCGCCCTACAAGTCGAAACAGGCGGAGCTTGGCGTCAAGGTCGACCTGGGCGAGTTCGCGCATACGGTCAGCCTGTATGAAATCAAGCGGCCCGGCAGCTATGTCGACCCGGTCAGCAATCTCTTTTCCTTCGGTGGCGAACAGCGCAACCGTGGCGTCGACTGGGGCTTCTTCGGTTCGCCCCTGCGCGATGTGCGCCTGATGGGCGGCGTGGCGTATGTCGACCCCGTCTTGAGCAAGACCGTGGGCGGCAGCAACCAGGGCAAGCAGGCAACGGGCGTGCCCAAGCTGCAAGCCAAGCTCGGCGTCGAGTGGGATACACCCGCCATCCCCGGCGTGACCCTGACGGCGAATGCAACGGCGGCATCGAAGCAATACATCAATGCCGACAATTCGATGTCCGTGCCGGGCCGCACCGTGTTTGACCTGGGCGCCCGCTATGCGACGCAGGCGGCGGGCCGGCCCCTGACCGTGCGCGCCAGCGTGACGAACGTCGGCAACCGGGCGTACTGGGCGCTACCGCAATGGACCAGCCTGGGCCTGGGCGCGCCGCGCACTTTCATGCTGTCGGCCACGACGGAGTTTTAATCCGGCTAGTCGTCTGGACCCCGCGCCAGACTGTCCGAGCGGCGCCACGTCCACATCAGGCCGATGCCGGCCGAGGTGCCGCTGTTCTGGCGCAGCAGGGGGCTGGCGCGGTTGGCGGCGCCTGAGTAGTTGTCGTAGCGCAAAAAAGCAAAGGCGCGCCAGTCCCGCTGCAGCCGGTACGAACCGCCGAGGCCCAGGCGCGTGAGCATCAGCCCGCTTTTTGCCGCATAAGCGGGGCGCTGACTGGTGGCAAACGCGGGGTTGACGCCATACAAGTAATCGTTGATGGCGGCATTGCCCAGCACGGCGCCCAGGCTGGCATCGACGTGCCATGCCTGGCCGTCATCGTTCAGACGGTAGAGCAGGCGCGGCTCGAAGGTGGTGCCCTGGCGGCGCAGGCCGCCGCGCGCTTCGATGACGGCGCGCAAGGGCAGTTCCAGTCCCAAACGGCTGTGCTGGGTCGGCTCGGCCAGCTTGATTTTCAGGCGCGGGCCAAATTCCACCAGCGTACCCAGGTCTGGCATACCGCGCCGGGCCGGCACGTCGCTGGAGCGGGCCGGCAAGGACAGGGCAAAACCGATATCGAAGTCGAGGCGGTCTGTGTTGAACAGGCGCGCGCCCACGCCGGAGCGGTCTGCGCGCAACACTTTCCCGCGATAAATCAGATAGGGCAGGGCCAGGCTGCGCGTCGAGCGCTCGCTGGCGCCCGGATAGGCGGGCGTGACTGCCGTGCCGCCAAACATGCCCGCTTCCCATAAGGGCAGCGGTGCTTCGGCGGCGCGCGCCGGCGCCAAGGCGGCGAAGAGGGCCGATGCTGTCAGCCAGGTGCGTGCGATATTCATCGAGGAACTCCGCAGGGTTTGCCGGCCTGTAGCGATTCCAGCGCTTTGTCGCTGAGCGCGCTCGATTGACCGCTTTTCTTTGCCAGCGCGATGGCCTGGCGGAAATGGAATTCGGCCGCATCGTCGCGGCAGGCTGCGCTGGCGGCCCGTCCCGCCTCGTGGTGCAGCCGCGCCTGCCAAGCGGGATCGCCATGGCCCAGTTCGACATTCCCGACGGCGTCCGTGTAGTTGCGCATGGCTAGCGCCCAGTCGCCCCGGCCGGCTGCCTCGCGTCCGAACTGTTCCTGTTGCGCCGCCGTGCGCAGTTCGATTTGCGTGGAGCAGGCGCTCAGTGCCATCAAGACAAGCGGCAGGACGAGGCTGGCGCGGAACGGGAACAGTGTGGACATGGCGCCACTGTAGCGCATGGGAAGGCGCGCACGTTTGCCCGATACGCATGAATTCGGGATTTTCCCCGGCATGGATGACATATAATTTGCACACGACTTTGTTATTTTTGACAGTACACTTCACGGGAGCACCATGTTTTCACGCAAATTCCATTCTTGTGCACAGCTGATGCTGGCAACCATGCTGATGGGCTTTATCGCCGCCTCCCCCGCGCGCGCGCAGCAGGCAGCCGTCAAATTGCCGAATGTAGTGATTCTGGCCACAGGCGGCACCATCGCCGGCAGCGGCGCCGACAGTACCACCACCGTCGGCTACACCTCGGCCACCGTGGGTGTCGAGCGCCTGATCGCGGCCGTGCCGGAATTGAAAAAAGTGGCAAACGTAAAAGGCGAGCAAGTATTCCAGATCGCCAGCGAAAGCATGGGCAATAGCCACTGGCTGGCCCTGGCCAAGCGCATCAATGTGCTGCTGGCCTCGAACGAGGTCGATGGCGTGGTCGTGACGCACGGCACCGACACCATCGAGGAAACGGCGTATTTCCTGAACCTGACCGTGAAAAGCCATAAACCGGTGGTCGTGGTGGGCGCCATGCGTCCATCGACGGCCATTTCGGCCGACGGCCCGATCAACCTGTACAACGCCGTGATGCTGGCAGGCAGCAAGGAAGCCGTGGGCAAGGGCGTGCTGGTGGCCTTGAACGACCAGATCAACGCCGCGCGCGAAGTGACCAAAACCAACACTTCGACGACCGACACCTTCAAGTCCCCGGAACTGGGCATGCTTGGCTACATCCAGGGCAGCAAGGCCTTCTTCTACCGCCAGTCGACGCGCAAGCACACCCTGGAATCGGAATTTGACATCAGCAAGCTCGATGCCTTGCCGCAAGTGGACATCGTTTACGGCTACGCCAACATGAACCGTGTCGGCATGGACGCCTTCATCGCCGCTGGCGCCAAGGGCATCATCCACGCTGGCGTGGGCGATGGCAGCGTGGCCGCGCAAATGAAGCCGGCCCTGGTGGAAGCGCGCCAGAAGGGCGTGCTGATCGTGCGTTCGAGCCGTGTCGGCCAGGGCATCGTGGCGCGCAATGGCGAAGCCAACGACGATGAACTCGACAGTGTCGTGTCCGACACCCTGAACCCGCAAAAAGCCCGCATTCTGCTGATGCTGGCCCTGACCAAAACAAATAGCACGCAAGAAATCCAGCGTATTTTCTACACGTATTGATCCTTGTCATGCCGGGCCAGCCTTATTGGCTGAGCCTGGCCGATTTACGCTTGCCCGCTTTGCTGCCATACTTCGCTTCTGAATAACTTCCTGGCAGAAGCAGCAACACTGTTCCTTGTCCCTGGTTCATGGCTATCCTGTCCGACATCATCCTGTATCCGATCAAATCGTGCGCCGGCATCCACTTGCGCGAAGCTGTCCTGACGCGCTCGGGGCTGATGAGCGAGCACGTGTTCGACCGCGAATGGATGGTGGTCGATGAGCAGGGCCGCTTCCTGACCCAGCGCGAACATCCGCGCATGGCGCTGATCGTGCCGTCCATCAAGGCCACCACCCTGGAATTGCGCGCGCCGGGCATGCTGCGCCTGGAAATCGAGCTGGGTTTGCCGCATCCGCAACTGGCACCGATGCTGGACGTGCAAGTGTGGGACGATAGCGTGCGCGCCTACGATTGCGACGACGTCACTGCCACCTGGTTTTCCAACGCCATCGGCGTGCCGTGCCGGCTGGTGCGCTTTCACCCGGACGTGGTGCGCGCCACGAGCACCAAATGGACGGACGGCGTGGCTGCCGAGACCATGTTTGCCGATGGCTACCCGGTGCTGATCGCGGGCAATGCTTCGCTCGATGACGTCAACGACAAGCTGCGCGCCGCCGGCCGCGAGGCCTTGCCGATGAACCGTTTCCGTCCCAACCTCGTCATCGGCGACATCGGCGCCTTCGAGGAAGACTACGCCGATTTCCTGCAATTCGGCGCGACCGTGCTAAAACCCGTCAAGCCGTGCTCGCGCTGCCCGATCCCGTCGGTGGACCAGGCCACGGGCGTGCCCGGACCGGACCCGCTCGATGTCATGCATGGCTACCGCGCCAAGCCCGAGCTCGACGGCGCCATCTGCTTCGGCATGAACGCCATCGTCACCGAAGGCGGCGATGAGCGTATCGTGGTGGGGCAGGACATCGGTTTCGAACTGGCATTTTAAGCATGGCGCCCGCACACAAGGGTTTAAGGTTTCTATGAATCAAGCAATACCGCCGGATCCGCGCATTGCCAGCCTCGAAGCCGAAAACCAGGCCTTGCGGGCGCGTATGGCTTTCCTGCTGGAACAGGTCGAGCGCAACCACGACATCATGTGCCGTCACCAGGCGTTCGACCTGGAAATCGTCGGCGCGTCCACGTTTCCCGAACTGATCGGCACCATCTTCCGCACCTTGCCCGTGATTTCCGACCTCGACGGCGTGACTTTGAGCCTGCTCGACGAGGATGACGATATCGTGCTGGTGATGGAAAAGCTGGGCGTCGATTTCAGCGCCTTTCCGCAGTTGCTGTTCGTGCATGCCGTGGCGGAGCTGGGTTTTGCCGCACCAAAGCCCGTGGCCGAGGGCGAAGCGGCCTTGCCGCCGATGCCGCTGCTGGGGGCCTTCGATGCGGCCGTGCATGGCCCGCGTTTTCCGGGTATCGATGCGCTGCGCAGCGTGGCGCTGGTGCCCTTGCTGCGCAACAAGCGCCTGATTGGCAGCCTGAACCTGGCCAGCAGCGACGTGACGCGCTTTACGCCCGCGCTGGGCACGGATTTCATCAAGCACATGGCGTCCATCATTGCCATTTGCCTGGAAAACGTGATCAGCAATGAAATGCTCAAATACATCGGCTTGACCGATTCCCTGACGGGCGTCTACAACCGCCGCTATATCGACCGCCGCCTGCTGGAAGAAATTGCCCGCGCGCGGCGCCAGAATTATTGCATCTCATGCATGTATATCGACATCGACCATTTCAAATTGGTCAATGACACGCATGGCCACCAGGGCGGCGATGAAGTGCTGCGCGAAGTGGCGACGCGCATCCGCACGGAATTGCGCCGCTCGGACGCGCTGGGCCGTTTCGGCGGCGAGGAATTCGTCGTGCTGCTGATCGACGCCGACCTCGACAGCGCGACTTTCGTGGCCGAGCGCATCCGCGCCAGCATCGCCGGCACCATGTTCGACTTGCCGGGCAGCGCGCAAGCGTGGGTCAGCGTGTCGATCGGCGTGGCCAGCCTGGAAGCGGACGCGGCGCTGCTGCCGATCGAAACGGTGGCGCAGCAACTGGTGGCGCATGCCGACCAGGCCCTGTACCAGGCCAAGGCCGATGGCCGCAACAAGGTCGTCAGCTGGCAGGCGCAGTCAGGTTAATTACTTTAACAGTAAAGTTTCTGCTTTGGCCACGGCGTCGGCCGTGCCGCGCAGCACCACCACGTCGCCGCTGGCCAGCTGCGTCTCGGGGGTGACATCGAGGCGGCCTCGGCCGCGGCGGATGGTCGTCACGGCAGCGCCGCAGCCGGCCACGTCGATCGTGCTCAGGGGCAAGCCCACGCAGTGCGCGCCTTCGCTGACGGTGACCGTATGCAGGCGTTCCAGCTCGGCATCGTCGCCTGCGTCGCTGGAACCGTGGAAATAGCCGCGCAGGGACGCATAACGCTCCTCGCGCGCCGCCTGCACCCGGTGCACCACGCGGCGCAGGGGCACGCCCATCATGATCAAGGCGTGCGAAGCGAGCATCAGGCTGCCTTCCATCAATTCAGGCACCACTTCGGCCGCGCCAGCCTTCTTCAGCTGATCGAGGTCGGTATCGTCGTGGCTGCGCACGATGACGGGCAAGGTCGGCGCCATTTCGTTGAGCAAATGCAATAATTTCAAGGCCGAGGGCGTGTTGGCGTACGTGATCACCACGGCGCTGGCCCGGTAGATGCCGGCCGCCACCAGGCTTTCGCGCCGGCCCGCATCGCCATACGACACGTGAGCGCCGGCCAGCTGCGCTTCCTGCACCCGCTCGGGGTCCAGATCCAGCGCGTGGTATTCGATCTTTTCTTCCGCCAGCAGGGTGGCCAGGCTTTGCCCGCTGCGCCCGAAGCCGGCGATCAGCACGTGTTTCTGCGAGGCCATGGTGCGCGTGGCGATCTTGGTCAGCGCCAGCGATTGCATCATCCAGTCGTTGGCCGCCAGTTTCATGACGATGGCGTCGGACTTGGCGATGAGGAAGGGCGCCACCAGCATCGACAGCACCATCGACGCCAGCACCACCTGCACGACGAACGGGTCCATCAGCTTGATGCCGCCAGCCAGGTTCAGCAGCACGAAGCCGAACTCGCCAGCCTGCGCCAGTCCCAGTCCCGTGCGCAGGGCCACGCCGTTGCTGGAGCCGAACAGCCGGGCCAGGCCCGCGATCAGCGCGAATTTCAGCAGCACGGGGCCGCACAGCAAGAGCAGCACGAGCCACCAGTTGTCGAGCACGACGCGGATGTTGAGCAGCATGCCGACGGTGATGAAGAACAGGCCCAGCAGCACGTCGCGGAAGGGCTTGATATCTTCTTCCACCTGATGCTTGAATTCCGTCTCGGAAATGAGCATGCCGGCAACAAACGCGCCCAGGGCCAGCGACAGCCCGGCCCGCTCCGTGATCCACGCCGCGCCCAGGGTAATCAACAGCAGGTTGAGCATGAACAATTCTTGCGAGCGGCGCTTGGCGACGATGGTGAGCCAGCCGCGCACCAGTTTCTGGCCGATGAACAGCAGCAAAATGAGTACGACGAGGGCCTTGCCGCCGGCCCAGGCCAGGGTTTCGGCCAGGTTGTCCGAATCGCGCGTGAGGGCTGGAATCAGGATCAGCAGGGGCACGACGGCCAGGTCCTGGAACAGCAAAATGCCGATGATCTTGCGGCCGTGTTCGCTTTCGAGCTCCAGCCGCTCCGTGAGCATTTTCGAGACGATGGCCGTCGACGACATGGCCAGCGCGCCACCCAGGGCGAACGCGGCTTGCCAGCTCAGGTGGATGTAGGCGGACAGGTAATGTCCGACGAGCCAGCCGAAGACGACGGTGGCGATGATGGTGGTGACCACCTGCGCCATGCCAAGGCCGAAGACGATGCGCCGCATGGCGAGGAACTTGGGCAGAGAAAACTCGAGCCCGATGGAAAACATCAGGAAGACGACGCCGAACTCGGCCAGCGTATGGCTGGCCTCGTTTTCCGCCGCCAGGCCCAGCGCGTGGGGGCCGATGACGATGCCAACGGCCAGGTAGCCCAGCATGGGCGGCAAATGCAACATTCTGAAAGCGACCACGCCCAGCACGGCGCTGCCGAGTAACATCAGGGTCAGTTCAAGCGAGGAAAACATGGGTTGCCCGGTACGGTCAATGGAAATCGTTGTTTGTTGTGACTGGCAAGTTTTTTGCTTTCCTAATTCGTTTATACTTTGGGCATGAGTGTAACCCATGAAAAAACAATGCTGAAAGCTTTTGATCGAATTGACATGCAAGCGACGACCGAGCGCGCCGTCGCGCTGGCCCGCACCACCTTGCAGATCGAGTCCGACGCCATCGTTGCGTTGCACGCGCGCCTGGCCACGGACGACAGCGTGGGCCGCGCCGTGGCGCTGTTGCTGCAATGCAAAGGAAGAGTCGTCGTCTCCGGCATCGGCAAATCCGGCCATATCGCGCGCAAGATTGCCGCCACCCTCGCTTCCACCGGTACGCCGGCCCTGTTCGTGCATCCGGCCGAAGCGGCCCATGGCGACCTGGGCATGGTCACCTCGGACGATGCTTTTATTGCCATATCGTACTCGGGCGAGTCGTCGGAACTGATGGCCATCATGCCCGTCGTCAAGCGCATGGGCGGCGTGCTCATTTCCATGACGGGTAAGCCGAATTCCAGCCTGGCCCAGCTGGCCGACGTGCACCTGGATGTTTCTGTTGAAAAAGAAGCCTGTCCGCTGAACCTGGCGCCGACGGCCAGCACCACCGTCACCCTGGCCCTGGGCGACGCGCTCGCCGTGGCATTGCTCGACTTGCGCGGCTTCAAGGAAGAAGATTTTGCCCGCTCGCATCCAGGTGGCGCCCTGGGCCGCCGCCTGCTCACGCACGTGCATGACGTCATGCGCAGCGGCGAACGGGTGCCGCAAGTGCCCGTGGACGCTTCCTTGCTGCAGGCGCTGGAAGAAATGACGAAGAAGGGCATGGGCATGACGGCCGTTGTCGATGCGGACAACCGCCCCGTGGGCGTGTTTACCGATGGCGACTTGCGCCGCATGTTCGAGCGCGTGCAGGATTTCACGCAAGTGGCGATCCGCGACGTCATGCATGCGCAGCCGCGCAGCATCGCGCCCGAACGCCTGGCCGTCGATGCCGTGGCCGTGATGGAGCAGTTCCGCATCAACCAGATGCTGGTCGTCGATGCCGACGGCAAGCTGGTGGGCGCGCTGCATATCCATGATCTGACGCAAGCGAAGGTGATTTGATGGACAGCGTAGCGGACAACCTGGCGCGCGCGGCCAAGGTCAGACTGATGATCTTTGACGTCGATGGCGTGCTCACCGACGGCAGCCTGCATTTCGGCCCGGACGGCGAGATGATGAAAACGTTTAATGTGTATGATGGCCTGGGCATCAAGCTGCTGCAGGAATCGGGCGTGCAGACGGCCATCATCAGCGCGCGCCGCTCGGCCATCACGGCACGCCGCGCGCAGGACCTGGGCATTACCCATGTGCACCAGGGCGGCCACGACAAGCTGACGCCGTTTCGCGAACTACTGGCGCTGACGGGCTTGACGGAAGAGCAATGCGGCTATATCGGCGACGACGTCATCGATGCGCCCATCCTGAAGCGCGTCGGTTTTGCCGTCAGCGTGCCGGGCGGGCGCCCGGAAGCGCAGGGCCTGGCGCACCATGTGACGCAGGCCGGCGGCGGCCGCGGCGCCGTGCGCGAGATCTGCGAATTCCTGCTGCGCGCCCAGGACAACTATGCGCGCGTCATGGCGCCGTTCCTGGAGTGAGGCGCGCCTTGCCGCCAGTGATATTGGAAAGAGTGAAACCCTATGCGTAAGCCAGGAGGCGCCCATCGCTGGCGCACGATTTTTACCCTGCTGGGCGCGGTTGTTGTCGCGCTGGCCAGCTTTTGGCTGCTCGAAGTGATGAACAAGAACAGCCAGGACATCAAGGCCAGCAAACATTTGGATGAGCCCGATTATTTCATCACCAATTTCAGCCTGGTGCGCATGGATTTGACGGGCAAACCCAGCTATATCGTGTCGGGCACCAAGCTCACGCATTATCCGGCCGACGATTCGTCCGATATCGACCAGCCCTTCGTGCGCAAGCTCACGCCAGGCATGCCGCCGTTGAACATGAATGCGGAACTGGCGCATATCGACCAGGACAATACCCGGCTGCAACTGCACCGCAAGGTCGTGATCGACCGCGTGGCCAGCCCGAAGGCGCAGAACCTGACGGTCAGGACGGAAGCGCTGACGGTGTTCCCGGATGAGGAAAGAATGGAAACGGACGTGCCTGTCGATATCCTGACGGGCGCCTCGCGCCTCAATGGCGTCGGCATGAAGGCCAATAACGCCACCGGCGTGGTGGAAGTGCAGAATGCGCTGCGCATGGTCCTCCCGCCGAAACCGCGCCCGGCCGCGGCGGCAAAATGACAGAATGAAACAAGGAAACCATACTATGAAGAAGATCTTGCTGTTGACCGTATTTTCCCTGGCCATCATGGGCGTGGCGCATGCCGAGAAGGCCGATTCCGAGAAGGAAGCCGTCATCACGGCACGCAGCGGCCACGTCGATGACGTCAAGCAGGTGCGCACCCTGACGGGCGACGTCGTGCTGGTGAAAGGCACCCTGACCATGAAGGCGGGCCGGGCCCTGATCACGGAAGATCCGCAAGGCTACCAGTTCATTACCTTCTGGGCCGATCCCGGCAAGCTGGCCACCTTCCGTCAGAAGCGCGATGGCGCGGGCGACCTGTGGGTCGAAGGCGAAGCGGAGCGCGTGGAATACGACAACAAGACGGAAGTGGTGAAACTGTTTTCCCGGGCCAAGTTGACGCGCCTGGAAGGCACGAAAGTCACCGACGTGGCCAACGGCGCCTTCATCTCGTATGACAGCCGCAAGGAAGTGTTTGCGATGGAAAATTCCAACAGCGGCACCAGCACGCCCGATGGCGGCAGCGTGCGCATGGTGATCCAGCCGAAGACCAAGGCGCCGGCGGCGGAGAAAGCGCCGGCCACGCCCGCGCCAGGAAAGAAATAATGGAAAATACACGTTGCGGCAGCACCCTGATCGTTCGCGGTCTGCAAAAAACCTATGGCAAGCGGCAAGTCGTGCATGATGTCTCGCTGCAAGTCGAATGCGGCGAAGTGGTGGGGTTGCTGGGCCCGAACGGCGCCGGCAAGACCACCTCGTTCTACATGATCGTCGGCCTGGTGCCGTCGGACGGCGGCAGCATCGATATCAGCGGCGTGGACATTTCCAGCCTGCCGATCCACCGCCGCGCGCAGATGGGCCTGTCCTACCTGCCGCAGGAAGCGTCCGTCTTTCGCAAGCTGACGGTGGAAGACAATATCCGCGCCGTGCTGGAAATCCAGACCGTCGAAGGCCGTCCTTTGAAGAAGGCCGAGATCGAGGAGCGCCTGGACAAATTGCTGGCCGACTTGCAAATTGAAAAGCTGCGCGAGAACCAGGCCCTGTCCCTGTCGGGTGGCGAGCGCCGCCGAGTGGAAATCGCCCGCGCGCTGGCCACCGATCCCCGTTTCGTGCTGCTCGACGAGCCGTTCGCGGGCGTCGATCCGATCGCCGTGATCGAGATCCAGCGCATCGTGCGTTTCTTGAAGGAGCGCAATATCGGCGTGCTGATCACCGATCATAATGTGCGCGAGACGCTGGGTATCTGCGACCGTGCCTACATCATCAACCAGGGCTCGGTGCTGGCGTCGGGACGCCCCGACGACATCATCGCGAACGAGTCGGTACGCCGGGTCTATCTGGGCGAACACTTCCGCATGTGAGCCAATGAAACAATCATTGCAGCTGCGCACTTCGCAGCACCTGGCACTGACGCCGCAGTTGCAGCAATCGATACGCCTGTTGCAATTGTCTACCCTGGAATTGCACCAGGAACTAGAGCAATTGCTGACGGACAATCCCTTGCTCGAACGCCTAGACGATCCGCTCGACCGTTCGCTGCGCCTGCTGTCCGACGGCGCCTTGAGTTCCACGGCCGCGCCGGCCGAAGCGCCGCCCCAGCCGCCAGGCCAGGAAGCGCCCGCCGCGCCGGCCGAAGCGGAAACCTTTGATGGCGAGGCGGGCGACAGTCCGGCTGCCGCGGATGGCGGCGACAGCGACTGGAGCGAGGCGAGCCGCGGCAAGGCGCCGGACGATGAAGATTCGCGTCCACAGCTGGAAGCCCATCACTGCACTCTGCGCGAGCACCTGATGGAGCAGATGCGCGTGACGGTGCTGGAATTGCGCGACCGCGCGCTGGTTGAGCTGATCATCGACGCGCTCGACGACAATGGCTACCTGGAAGAGTCGCTCGACGACATCCTGGCGCGCCTGCCGGAAGAGCTGGAAATCGACGCCGACGAGATGCGCACGGCCTTGTCGCTGCTGCAAAGTTTCGATCCGCCCGGCGTGGGCGCGCGCAATGCGTCCGAATGCCTGGCCCTGCAAATCAAGCGCTTGCCGCACATCGCCATGGTGACGCGGCGCATGGCCCTCGTCATCGTGGAAAAGCACCTGGCCTGGTTTGCCCAGCGCGATTTCAACAAGCTGAAAAAAGCCCTCGATTGCGACGAGGAAGACTTGCGCGAAGCGCAGACGGTGATTCGCCAGTGCAATCCGCATCCGGGCGCCGTGTTCGCCTCGGACGTGTCCGATTACGTGGTGCCTGACGTCGTCGTCAAGCGCGCGCGCAATGGCTGGCAAGTGACCCTGAACAACGACGTCATGCCGCGCCTGCGCGTCAACGCCATGTACGCCAACCTGCTCAAGCAGGGCAAGGGCGAGGGCGCCATGGGCGCACAGTTGCAGGAAGCCAAGTGGCTGATCAAGAATATGCGCCAGCGCTTCGACACCATCCTGCGCGTGGCACAGGCGATAGTAGAAAGACAAAAGAACTTTTTCTCGCATGGGGCCGTTGCCATGCGCCCCCTTGTGCTCCGTGAAATAGCTGATACACTGGGTTTACACGAGAGTACTATCTCGCGGGTAACAACTCAAAAGTACATGCTGACCCCGCACGGCATGTTCGAGTTGAAATATTTCTTTGGTAGCCACGTCGCCACCGAAGCGGGGGGCGAAGCGTCATCGACGGCGATACGGGCATTGATCGTGCAACTGACAGGAGCAGAAGACCCTAAAAATCCTTTATCCGACAGTAAGATTGCGGACATGCTGGGGGAACAAGGCATGGTGATTGCGCGACGTACTGTTGCCAAATACCGGGAAGCGTTGAAAATTCCGCCAGTGAGCCTGCGTAAGTGTTTGTAAGTTTTTTTCGGTTCCTCTGCGGGCCGGATAGGATGGACCGCACGAACCCGATCATCTTTAGGAGTGTGTATGAATCTCACCATCAGCGGACATCATCTCGAAGTGACACCAGCCATCCGTGAATACGTACAAACGAAGCTGGAGCGCGTGAAACGTCATTTCGATCAAGTTATCGATATCGCCGTGATTCTGACCGTGGATAACCTCAAAGAGAAAGAAAAACGTCAAAAGGCTGAAGTCAACCTGCGTTTGAGTGGCAAGACTGTCTATGTGGAAAGCCTGGCGCACGACCTGTACGCCGCGATCGATACCCTGATCGACAAGCTCGATAGGCAAGTGATGAAATACAAAACCAAAGTGCAAGGGCACGGTAAAGAGGCGATCAAGCATCTGCCAGACAACTCCGAGGAAGACGCCGTCGTCGCCGTTTAAGGCCACCCGCTTCCAGCAGTTGTGATCAACTAAGGGCGCACATCTTGCGCCCTTTTTTGCGCCTGGACCTGTTGAACGCAATCTTCCCCGCGCAAGGGCTAGAATGTTTGCACTTTCACTTCTTTCCTGCCTGCCATGAGCGACTTCGTCCAGACCTCCATCCGCAACCGCACCGGGCACATCGTGCTCGACCGTCCGAAAGCCTTGAATTCCCTGTCGCTGGAGATGGTGCGCGCCCTGAGCGCGGTCCTGCTGGCCTGGCGCGACGATCCGCACGTGGACGCCGTCGTTATTCGATCGAGCAGCGAAAAAGCCCTGTGCGCCGGCGGCGATATCCGCTTCTTTTACGATGCGGGCCAGGCCACGCCGCAAGGCGGCAGCGCCTTGCTGGAAGATTTCTTTACGGAAGAATACGCCTTAAATCATGTGATTCATTTCTATCCGAAACCGTATATTGCCGTGATGGACGGCGTGGTGATGGGCGGCGGCATGGGCGTGGCGCAAGCCGGGCCCGGCAACCGCCTGCGTATCGTCACGGGCCGCACACGCATGGCCATGCCGGAAGTCAATATTGGCTTGTTCCCTGACGTGGGCGGCAGTTATTTCCTGTCCCGCCTGGCCGGCCAGCTGGGCCTGTACCTGGGCTTGACGGGCTTGACGATCAGCGCGGCCGACGCCCTGTACACGGGCCTGGCCGATGTGTTCCTGCCCGAGGCGCAGATGGGGGCGCTGCTGGCCCTGTTCGACTCGACGCCGGGCGAGGCCTTGCCGGTAGCCGTCAAGGCGCTGGCGGCACCGTTCCAGGCCGGGGCGGGGGTATCTTCCCTGGCGACGGCGCGTGCGGCGCTGGATCGCCATTTCGGCGCGGGTTCGGTGGCGACCATCATGGCCTCGCTGGCGCAGGACAGCAGTGCATTCGCCACCAAGGCGCTGGCGGCCATGCGTTTGCGCTCTCCTTTGATGATGTCGGTCACCCTGGAATTGCTGCAGCGGGGCGCTCACCTGGGCGTGGCCGATTGCCTGCGTCTGGAGCGCACGGTGGTGCGCCATAACTTCGCGCATGGCGAAGTGCTCGAAGGCGTGCGCGCGCTGGTGGTCGACAAGGACAATGCGCCGCGCTGGAACCCCGCCAGCCTGGACGACGTCGACGCTGCCATGGTGGCGCGCTTCTTTGCCCCCGTCTGGCCGGCTCAAGCGCATCCGCTGCGCCACCTGGATTAACTAGGAGCGCTCGCGGTGGCGCAGCACCACCCGTTCATTCGGGCCGAAGTATTGCGCCAGTCGTTCCGCCATGTATACGGAGCGGTGCTGGCCGCCCGTGCAGCCGAGGGCCACCGTCAGGTAGCTGCGGTTGTCGGACTTGAATGACGGCAACCATTTTTCGATGAAAGCGCGGATGTCGGCCAGCAGTTCCAGCGCGCTCGGCTGCGCGTCGAGGAAGGCGATCACGGGCGCGTCGCGTCCGTCGAGGGGGCGCAGGGCCAGGTCGTAATAGGGATTCGGCAAGGCCCGCACGTCGAAGACGAAATCGGCGTCCAGCGGCACGCCCAGCTTGAAGGCGAACGATTCGAAGAACAGGGTCAGCGGCGCGCGTTCGGAGGCGACGATATCCTTGATCCAGGCGCGCAGCTTGTTGGCGCTCAATTCCGACGTGTCGATCACATGGCCCAGTTGTTCAATGGCCGACAGGCGCTCGCGTTCTTCCGAGATGCACTCGATCAGGGTGCGGCGGCTGGCGGGATTCTGGTTCGGACGCAATTCGTGCGACAGCGGATGGCTGCGCCGCGTTTCCGAGAAGCGCGCCACCAGCGAATGCGTGGTGGCCGTCAGGAACATGACCTTGACGTCGTGCCCCTGGTCGCGCAGCAGGGCCACATTGTGCGGCAGGCTGGTCAGCGACTCGGCGCTGCGCGCATCGACGGCGACGGCCAGTTGCGGTGTACCTTCGTCGAGCAGGGTTTGCACCAGGCTGGGCAGCAAGGCCGGTGGCAGGTTGTCGACACAATAGTAACCGGTATCTTCCAGCACATTGAGCGCGACGGATTTACCGGAGCCGGATATTCCGGTGATAAGGACGATATGCATACGCCGATCATACAATAAAGATCGACGCTCTGCTCCCAAGGCAATTATCTTTACAAATTATTGCAATTATTGTTCGAGCATTGCTTGTATTTAATTGTTGCCATTGGCGTCAATGTGGGGTCAGACCCGTCGGGTCGGACCCCGGTAATTAATCGCCACTCATTGCCAAACGTTGCCGCTCCATGAACTCCTGCAAGGTATCGATGCCGCGCAGCTGCAGAATCGTATTGCGCACGGCCGCTTCCAGCAGCACGGCGATGTTGCGGCCGGCGGCGACGGGGATGACGACCTTGCGCACGGGCAAGCCCAGCACGTCTTCCGTGGGGAACAGGAAGGGCAGGCGCTCGACCTCTTCTTCCAGTGCGTTGCGGCGCACCAGGTGCACGATCAGTTTCAGGCGCATCTTGCGGCGCACGGCCGTTTCGCCAAAGATGGCCTTGATGTCGAGTAAACCCAGTCCCCGCACTTCCAGCAGGTTTTGCAGCAGCGGCGGGCAGCGTCCTTCGATCATGTTGGGCGCGATGCGCGAGAATTCGACGGCGTCATCGGCCACCAGGCCGTGGCTGCGCGAAATCAGCTCCAGGCCCAGCTCGCTCTTGCCCAGGCCCGAATCGCCCGTGATCAGCACGCCCACGCCCAGCACGTCCATGAACACGCCATGCATGATGATGCGTTGCGCCAGCTTTTTCGACAGGTAGACGCGCAGGAAGTCGATCACTTGCGCGGCCGGCAGCGGGGTGGAGAACAGGGGAATGTTTTGCTCGTCGCAGATGGCGAGGATGTCGGGCGGTGTTTCCAGCCCCTGCGCGATGATCAGCGCGGGCGGACCGCCGGCGATCAGCTCGCCAATCACGTGGGTGCGCGTGTTGACCTTCAGGCGCTGGTAGTAATTGATTTCCTGGTGGCCAAAGACCTGGATGCGGCCCGGATGGATCAGGTTCAAGTGGCCCACCTGGTCGGCGGCCGACGAGACGTCGCCCGAGATCAGGCGCTCGCCGCCGGGGAAGCCGGCGAACCAGCCCAGTTGCAGACTTTCACGATTGTCGTCGTACAGGCGTTGTATCGTCAGTGGCGTTTGCAACATGGCAGTCTTCTTCAGGAGTGGAGGAATACCTGAAGTTTAACCCGCCGCTTGCAGACTAGGTTGCCAATTGACGATGCGTGAATGCACGGATTTCGGTTCCGGATCCGTGGCCAGCGCCGTGCGGAAGGCATCGTCGGAAAACATTTCGGCGATTTCCGACAGGATTTCCAGATGTTGCTGGGTGACATGATCGGGAATCAGCAGGAAAAACAGCAGATTGACGGGTTTGCCATCGGGCGACTCGAACGGAATCGGCTCGGCCAGGCGCACGAAGGCGCCCAGCGGCGATTTCAAGGTTTTGCTGCCCTTGACTCTGCCATGCGGCACGGCCACGCCATGGCCCAGGCCAGTCGAGCCCAGGCGTTCGCGGGCAAACAGATTGTCCGAGACGGTAGAGCGGGCGATGCCGTAATTGTTTTCGAAGATCAGGCCGGCTTGCTCGAAGGCGCGCTTTTTACTGGAGACTTCCAGGTCCAGCAGGACGTTTTCGAGGGATAATATTTTGCTAAGATTAGTCATGACACTCAATGAGATGGTGCAATGCGCAGAGGGCTTGCGAGCCGAATTATAGGCCTGTTTCGGTGGCCTGTAACGCCAATTCTCAACAGTATACGCCCGCTGCGGGCGCAGTGGGCGCTACAGCCCGCGTAGCCATCATTTTAGCAAAAAAATAACATCGGCGTGTATCGGCTATTTCCTGATTAAAAACACGCGGCGCACCGGTTTTTCCGCCGCCGAATGCCGATTTTCCGATTTTTCACCGTCTGTGACATGCTCTGCGGCACTACTGCAACGTTGTTTTAAAACACAGCCAACATTCCTGTTGGCATGGTTTCGTCGTGTTGCGCGATGTTACCCAATCAATGTTACTGGCGCGCATTGCGCAGATTGCCTGGCATCGTACCCGTGCTGAAATTGCTGCGCCAGGGATTGATGTCGAGGCCGCCGCGGCGCGTATAGCGCGCATACACGGACAGTTTTTGCGGCTTGCACTGGCGCAAGATATCGACAAAGATGCGCTCCACGCATTGCTCGTGGAATTCATTGTGCTCGCGGAAACCGATCAGGTAGCGCAACAGGCTTTCCTGGTCGATCTGCGGTCCCGCATACTCGATCTGCACGCTGCCCCAGTCGGGCTGGCCCGTCACCAGGCAATTCGATTTGAGCAAGTGCGAGACGAGTTTTTCTTCCACCGGCGCTTCATCGAGTGCCGCCTTCAAGAGCAGCGGCGAGGGCGTGTATTGCGTGATTTCCAGATCCAGGCGGTCGAGCAGCACGCCGTTGAATTCGCCCATTTTCAGCTTGCCGAAATCGTCCTGCAAGGTCAGTTCCACTTGCACGGGCGCGCCGAAACCGTTCGATAAATCCTGCTTGAGCAAGGCCAGCAGCGCATCCGCGCTATCGAGCTTGGTCTGGTTGAACGAGTTCAGATACAGCTTGAACGATTTCGACTCGATGATGTTGGGCGAATCGGCCGGTGCGCTGACCTTGGCAATGGCCACCTGCGGCTTGCCGCGCTGGTTCAGCCACGACAGTTCATATGCATTCCAGATATCGAGGCCGAAGAAGGGCAAGGTGCCGTGCAGTTCCAGCTCGTCGCGCTTGCCCTGGCGCGGAATCGGAAACAGCAATTCCGGCGCGTAATCGGTGCGGTAGGCGGAGCTTTTGCCCAGGGGAGACAGTTCGGCGAGATCGTTGGTGGTGGTCATGGTCGTGTGGCGTGAATTCAGTCAAGGACGCATGGTAGCCTATTTCAACCCAACGGCAAGGACCGGGGTCGGACCCTGCAGGGTCCGACCCCAGCATTTGCAGTTGGGTTACTAACTATTTACCCCAGGAACAGTTTGTAGACAGGATTGCTGCTCTCATCCCAGTAACGGTAGCCCAGGGTATCGAGGAAGCGGGCGAACTCTCCCATCTCGTCGGGCGGCACTTGCAAGCCGATCAGGATCCGGCCCACGTCGCCGCCCTGGCTGCGGTAGTGGCAAAGTGAAATATTCCAGTTCGGCGCCATGCTGTCGAGGAAGCGCATCAGTGCACCCGGCCGTTCGGGGAACTCGAAGCGGTACAGCAGCTCGTCTTGCGCCAGCCGGCTCTTGCCGCCGACCAGGTGGCGGATATGCGACTTGGCCAGCTCGTCGTGGGTCAGGTCCAGGGTCTTGAATTCGTGTTCCTCGAAGGTCTTCGCCAGCACGCTCGACTCATGCCGGTCGGCAATTTGAATGCCGACGAACACGTGCGCGGCTTTTTCATCGCTGATCCGATAGTTAAATTCCGTCACGTTGCGCGCGCCGATGAGCGAGCAGAAGCGCTTGAAGCTGCCCCGCTGTTCGCGCATGGTGACGGCAAACACGGCTTCGCGGAACTCGCCCAGTTCGGCCCGTTCCGCCACAAAACGCAGCCGGTCGAAATTCATGTTCGCGCCGCTGGCGATGGTGACCAGGGTTTCATTGTTGACGGGGTGCTTGGTCAGGCTGGCCCGTTCCACATAGGCCTTGGCGCCGGCGATGGCCAGCGCGCCCGATGGTTCCAGGATGGAGCGCGTGTCCGTAAACACATCCTTGATGGCGGCGCAGATGGCGTCCGTGTCGACCGTGATGATTTCATCGACATATGCCTGCACCAGGCGGAAGGTTTCCTCGCCGGCAAGGCGCACTGCCGTGCCATCGGCAAACAGGCCCACATCGTTCAGGGTCACGCGTTCGCCGGCTTTCAGCGAGCGAGCCATGGCGTTCGAATCGACGCTTTGCACGCCGATGATCTTGATGTCGGGGCGAATCTGTTTCACATAGGCGGCAATGCCGGCGATCAAGCCGCCGCCGCCGATGGGAGCGAAGATGGCGTGGATGGGGCCGGCGTGCTGGCGCAGGATTTCCATGCCGATCGTGCCCTGGCCGGCGATCACGTCCGGGTCGTCGAACGGGTGCACGAAGGTCAGCTTCTGTTCCTTTTCCAGGGTCAGCGCATGGTTGTAGGCATCCGTGTAGGACTCGCCGTGCAGCACCACTTCCACGTTCACGCCGCCGCGCCCCTTGACCGCCTCGACTTTCACCAGCGGCGTGGTGGTCGGCATGACGATGACGGCGCGGCAACCCATGCGCGCGGCAGACAGGGCCACGCCCTGGGCATGGTTGCCGGCCGAGGCGCAAATCACGCCGCGCTTGCGTTCCGCTTCGCTGAGCTTGGACATCTTGTTGTAGGCGCCACGAATCTTGAAACTGAACACGCTTTGCATGTCTTCGCGCTTGAAGTAAATCTGGTTGTTCAGGCGCTGCGACAGGGCAGGGGCCAGTTCCAGCGGCGTTTCAGTAGCGACGTCATAGACGCGGGCGGTCAGGATTTTCTTGAGGTAGTCGATGTTCATAGTCTGCAAGCAAGTGATTCTGGGCCAGAAAGGGTCTGGAGCGTGTCGGGCGATAGCGGCGGCGCCGCGGCGGATAGCCTGGCGACAATAATGCTCTGTGGAACTGCGGGCGGGTATGCCTTTGCCGGCCGGCGCGGATTGTGCGGCGCGCAAGCTGCTCTTCATTATAATGGAGAGCCTTACCGCATCGTGAAGTGTTCCATGATCGAATCCGCAATCGCCTGGCTGCTGCAGCTGATCGCAGCGCCGGAAGTCGGGCTGACATCGGTCTTTCTGATCAGCTTTATTTCCGCCACCTTGTTGCCGCTCGGCTCGGAACCGGCCGTCTTTGCCGTCATCAAGGCCAATCCCGCGCTGTTCTGGGCCGCCATCGGCGTCGCCACCCTGGGCAACACCCTGGGCGGCATCGTCGACTACTGGCTCGGCTACCGGGCCAAGCAGGCGTTTGCCAAGGAGCGCGACACGCGCTGGTTCCGCTGGCTGGCCCGCTATGGCGCCAAGACCATGCTGCTGGCCTGGCTGCCCATCGTGGGCGACCCCCTGTGCACCCTGGCAGGCTGGCTCAAGCTGCCGTTCTGGCCCAGCGTGGCCTACATGGCCGTCGGCAAGTGCGCGCGCTACCTGACCATGACGGGCTTGCTGCTCTACGTTCCTGATGGCGTATGGCACCGGATTGGACAAATGCTGGCCTGAATGGGGCTACATGCAACGCCAATTTGCCCCATTTTTGGGCAGTTCGATAGTTCGTGGCAGAGTCCTGTTCTTGGCATTTTTGCGTCGAAAAATCAGCAAGACTGGTTTTTTATTCATGAAAAATAGGGCTTTTCCGTATTTGCTATGGTAGCGGATGAGGTGCTTAAACCTTGGGCGGAATAAGGCTGTTCCCGCATGGTGCGGCGCAATAAGATAAAATGGGCCTTTAGGGTCCAGTCCACATCGTCACCACACTCCATGAACGCTCCCGCACATATCCAAGCTTTACTGGCAGAAACGCCGAATGGTCCCGCAGCAAGCCGCCTGCGCGAAATCCCGTATAACTACACGTCGTTTTCCGATCGCGAGATCGTCATACGCCTGTTGGGGGAGGACTCCTGGCGCCTGCTCGACGAGCTGCGCGGCGCCCGCCAGACGGGCCGTTCGGCCCGCATGCTGTACGAGGTGCTGGGCGACATCTGGGTCGTGCGCCGCAATCCCTATCTGCAGGATGACTTGCTCGACAATCCGAAGCGCCGCCAGGGCTTGATCGATGCCTTGCATCACCGCCTGGCCGAAGTCGACAAACGCCGCCTGGGCATCGATGCGGCCGGCGGCGACGTCGCTGCCAGTGGCGAAGCGCCGGAAGTGGCCAAGGCGCGCAGCGCCAATGTGGAGCTGCTGCTGAAAGCGGCCAGCAAGGCCGTGGCCGACTTTGGCGACGAATTCCGCAAGACCTACGATTTGCGCAAGCGCACGGTCAAGGTGCTGGGCCGCTACACGGAAAAGCACAATGTGCGCTTCGACGGCATGACGCGCGTCTCGCACGTGACGGACGCCACCGACTGGAGGGTGGAGTACCCGTTCGTCGTGCTCACGCCCGACACGGAAGAGGAAATGGCCGGCCTCGTCAAAGGCTGTATCGAGCTGGGGCTGACCATCATCCCGCGCGGCGGCGGCACCGGCTACACGGGCGGCGCGATTCCATTGACGCCGATGTCGGCCGTCATCAACACGGAAAAACTCATTACTTTGGGCGCCGTGGAAATGACGGTCTTGCCGGGCTTGACGCACGAATACGCGACGATCAATTCGGGCGCGGGCGTGATCACGAACAAGGTGTCGGAAGCGGCGGAAAAGGCCGGCTTCGTCTTCGCCGTCGACCCGACCTCGGCCCACGCCTCTTGCATCGGCGGCAACGTCGCCATGAATGCGGGCGGCAAGAAAGCCGTGCTGTGGGGCACGGCGCTGGACAACCTGGCCTCGTGGCGCATGGTCGACCCGAACGGCGACTGGCTCGACGTCACCCGCCTCGACCATAACCTGGGCAAGATCCACGATATCGCACTGGCACGTTTCCAGCTGGAATGGCGCCACCCGAGCACGCGCGACGCGACAAAACCGAACGCGCCGTTCAAGACGGAAATCCTGGAAATTCCTGGCCGCAAGTTCCGTAAAGAGGGCCTGGGCAAGGACGTGACCGACAAATTCCTCGCCGGCTTGCCGGGCATCCAGAAAGAAGGTTGCGACGGCCTGATCACGTCGGCGCGCTGGATTCTGCACAAGATGCCGAAGTTCGCCCGCACCGTCTGCCTGGAATTCTTTGGCCAGGCGCGCGACGCGATTCCGTCGATCGTGGAAATCAAGGATTACCTCGATGGCTTGCCGGCCAAGGGCGAGCAATACACGACCATCCGCCTGGCGGGCCTGGAACACCTGGACGAGCGCTACCTGCGCGCCGTCGGCTATGCCACCAAGTCGAAGCGGGGCGTGCTGCCGAAGATGGCCCTGTTTGGCGACATCGTCGGCGACGATGAAAATGCCGTCGCGCAAGCGGCGTCGGAAGTGGTGCGCATCGCCAACACCCGCGTGGGTGAAGGTTTTGTGGCCGTCAGCCCGGAAGCGCGCAAAAAGTTCTGGTTAGATCGTGCCCGCACGGCCGCGATCGCCAAGCACACGAATGCGTTCAAGATCAATGAAGATGTGGTGATTCCGCTCAATCGCATGGGCGAATACACGGATGGCATCGAGCGCATCAATATCGAACTGTCGATCAAGAACAAGCTGCAACTGGCCGAGGCCCTGAGCGAATTCTTTGGCAAAGGTAATTTGCCAGTAGGCAAGAGCGACGATGCGTCCGACGACCGCGTCGACGATGCGGAAATGCTGGGCGACCGCGCCGAGCAGGCACAACAGCTGCTGGCCCAAGTCACGGCCCGCTGGACCTATCTGCTGGCCCAGTTCGACCGTCCGCTGGCGGACGTGAAGGGCGAATTGGCCGAACTGGGCATGGAGCGCTTGCTGCCCGTGTTCGATGCGCGCCTGGAAACGCAGCCGGACGCCACCCTGTTCGACGTGGTGCAGGACCGCACCGTACGCATTACCTGGAAGCAAGAGATCCGCGCCCAGCTACGCCAGATCTTCAACGGCGCCGCCTTCAAACTGATCCTCGACGAGGCCACCGCCATCCATGCGCGCATCTTGCGTAGCCGCGTGTTTGTCGCGTTGCACATGCATGCGGGCGACGGCAACGTGCACACGAACTTGCCCGTCAACTCGGACAATTACGAAATGCTGCAGGACGCCCACGAAGCCGTGGGCCGCATCATGATCCTGGCCCGCTCGCTGAACGGCGTCATTTCCGGCGAACATGGCATCGGCATTACCAAGCTGGAATTTTTGACGGAAGAAGAAATCGGCGAATTCCGCAGCTACAAGCAGCGCATCGATCCCGAAGGCCGTTTTAATAAAGGCAAATTGCTGAACCTGCCGGGCATGGGCGCCGACTTGCGCAATGCCTATACGCCATCGTTCGGCCTGATGGGCCATGAATCCTTGATCATGCAGCAAAGCGATATCGGCGCCATCGCCGACAGCGTCAAGGATTGCTTGCGTTGCGGCAAGTGCAAGCCCGTGTGCTCGACGCACGTGCCGCGCGCCAACTTGCTGTACTCGCCACGCGACAAGATTTTGGCGACCTCGTCCCTGATCGAAGCCTTCCTGTACGAAGAGCAGACGCGCCGCGGTATTTCCATCAAGCATTGGGAAGAGTTCGAGGACGTGGCCGATCATTGCACCGTGTGCCATAAATGCGTCACGCCTTGCCCCGTCAACATCGATTTCGGCGACGTGTCGATGAACATGCGCAACTTGTTGCGCAAGATGGACAAGAAGAGCTTTAATCCAGGCACCAAGGCCACGATGATGTTCCTCAACGCCACCGATCCCGTGACCATCAACGCCACGCGCCAGGTCATGATTGGCTGGGGTTACAAGGCGCAGCGCCTGGGCCACGATTTGCTGAAGAAATTTGCCAAGAAGCAAACCAAGGCGCCACCGCCATCGACGGGCAAGCCGCCCGTCAAGGCGCAGGTGATCCATTTTATTAACAAGAAAATGCCGGGTAACCTGCCGAAGAAATCGGCGCGCGCGCTGCTCGACATCGAAGACGACAAGGTCATCCCGATCATCCGCAATCCGAAGACGACGACGGCCGATACGGAAGCCGTGTTCTACTTCCCCGGTTGCGGTTCCGAGCGCCTGTTCTCGCAAGTGGGCCTGGCCACACAGGCGATGCTGTGGGAAGTGGGCGTGCAGACCGTCTTGCCACCTGGCTACCTGTGCTGCGGTTATCCGCAGCGCGGTGCCGGGGAATTCGACAAGGCCGAGAAGATGATGACGGATAACCGCGTCCTGTTCCATCGCATGGCCAACACGCTCAATTACCTGGACATCAAGACGGTGCTCGTCTCGTGCGGCACCTGCTACGACCAGCTGGCGACGTACCAGTTCGAAAAGATTTTCCCTGGCTGCCGCATCATGGATATCCATGAGTATCTGCTGGAGAAAAACGTCAAGCTGGAAGGCGTCAACGGCACCCGTTACATGTACCACGAGCCATGCCACAATCCGATGAAACTGCAGGAATCGGGCAAGACCATCAATTCCCTGATCAGCACGGTGGATAACGTGAAGATCGAGAAGAATGACCGTTGCTGCGGCGAATCGGGTTCCCTGGCCGTCACGCGTCCCGACATTTCTACGCAAGTGCGTTTCCGCAAGGAAGAAGAGATGGTCAAGGGTGCCGACAAGCTGCGCGGCGATGGGTTTACGGGCGACGTGAAAATCCTCACCAGCTGCCCGTCGTGCCTGCAAGGCCTGTCGCGCTACAATGACGATTCGGGCACGACGGCCGACTACATCGTCGTCGAGATCGCCAAACACTTGCTGGGAGAGAACTGGATGCCGGATTACGTGAAACGCGCCAATGACGGCGGCATCGAACGGGTGCTGGTGTAATGTCCGCGCCTTGCGATCTGTGCAGCTTGCTCGACGGCTACGCCAACAAGCAAGGTCTGGAGACCTTGCTGTGGCGCAGCGAGCGCCTGTCTGTCGTGGCCGTCGATGACGCCGCCTATCCCGGCTTTTGCCGTGTGATCTGGAACAAGCATGTGAAGGAAATGACGGATTTGACACCCGGCGAGCGCAACTACGTCATGGAAGTCGTGTGGCAAGTCGAGCTGGCCGTGCGTGAAGTGATGCAGCCGGAAAAGGTCAACGTGGCCAGTTTCGGCAACATGACGCCGCACGTGCATTGGCACGTGATTCCCCGCTACCGCGACGACGCGCATTTCCCGAACCCCAGCTGGGCCGTGGTCCAGCGCGAGACGGCGCCGGAAGTCCTGGCCGCGCGCCGCGCCCTGTTGCCGGCACTGCGCGACGCCATCATTCAACGTTTATCCGCATAAAGTATCGTCATGACTGAAAAAACAGCAACTCCGCAACCGACCGGCTTGACCGTGCACAACCAGTCGCGCGTGCTCGACGTGGCGTTCGACGATGGCAGCGAATTTGTCTTGCCGTTCGAATACCTGCGCGTGTACTCGCCGTCGGCCGAAGTGCAAGGCCATGGCAAGGGCCAGGAAACCTTGCAATTAGGTAAACGCCTGGTCGGCATCACGGGCCTGGAGCCGGTGGGCAATTATGCCGTGCAACCGACCTTCAGCGATGGTCACAATTCCGGCCTGTACACCTGGGCCTATTTGTACAAGCTGGGCGCGGAAAAAGACAAACTGTGGCAAGCCTATCTGGACCAGCTGACGGCAGCCGGCTACCCGGGCGACAGCGGCCGCGACGCCAAGGCCGACATGACGGTCAAGCAATCTTCCGGCCACGTCCACGGACCCAGTTGCGGGCATAAACATTAAAACACCTGAAAAACCTACTGCGCGTCGCCATTTGCGGCCGCCGATGCTCACTGTGCTCAAGCACAGTTCCGCTTCTCGGCCACAACTTGCTTCCGCTCGCTACGGTTTTTTAGGCGTTTAGAAAAAATAATGCGGTACTCTTGTCGGATTGCCGCAGATCCATTCGTCGTATGAATGCCCGCGCTTGCGGGCATTTTTCTTTTGGAGAAGAGACTATGGAATACCTGATCCTGATCTACGCCGACGAGGCGCGCTATGCCACCATGCCAGACGAGCAGATGGCCAGTCTGATGGCCGACTTTGCCAGCTATACGCAGGCGCTGGAGGCGGCCGGTGTGCTGCGCGGCGGGGCCGAGCTGGCGCCTGTGGGCAGTGCCACCAGCGTGCGGGTGCGCAATGGCAAGCCCGTCATCACGGATGGGCCGTTCGCGGAAACCAAGGAGCAGCTGGGCGGCTACTATCTGCTCGCCTGTGCCAACCTGGACGAGGCGCTGGCCTGGGCCGGGCGTTGCCCGGCGGCTTCCCTGGGTACCATCGAAGTGCGGCCTGTCACGGCATAAACATGGTCGGCGACGCCCTGTCGGCCGTCGAGCACGTCTTTCGCCAGGAAAAGGGCAGGGTGCTGGCCGGCCTGATGCGGCGTTTCGGCGACCTGGGCCTGGTGGAAGATGTGTTGCAGGAAGCGTGCCGTAAGGCGCTGGAACGGTGGCCGCGCACGGGCATCCCCGATAATCCCGCCGCCTGGCTCAGTTCCGTGGCACGCAATGCGGGGCTCGATCACGTGCGCCGGGCAGGCAAGAGCGTCGGCGAGGCCGAGGCCGTGTTCTCCGGCCTGCCGGCGCCCGTGATTGAAGAAGCGCACGCCATCGAAGACGACCGCCTGCGCCTGCTGTTCATTTGCTGCCATCCCGCGCTGGCGCCCGAGGCGCAGGTGGCGCTGGCCCTGCGCACCTTGTGTGGCCTGTCCACGGGCGAGATCGCACGCGCCTTCGGCCTGGCGGAAGCGGCCCTGTCGCAGCGGCTGTTGCGCGCCAGGCGCAAGATCGCCGAAGCGCGCATCCCCTTTGAGTTGCCACCTGAGCAAGAATTGCAGCCACGGCTGGCGCAAGTGCTGCAGGTGATTTACCTGGTGTTCAGCGAAGGCTATTGCGCCAGCGGCGGCGACACCCTGCTGCGTGCGGACTTGTGCGCCGAGGCGCTGCGCCTGGGGCGGCTGCTCGACTGTCTGCAGCCTGGGCAGCCGGAAGTGCAGGGGCTATTGGCCCTGATGCTGCTGCAGGCGTCGCGCGGCCCGGCCCGTCTGTCGCCCGAGGGTTTTCTGCTGACGCTGGAAGAGCAGGAGCGGCGCCTGTGGGATGGCGCCTTGATTGCCGAGGGACTGGCCGTGCTGGCGCAGGCCTTGCCGGCGCGCGCGCCGGGGTCGTACCAGTTGCAGGCGGCGATTGCCGCCTTGCACGCCAAAGCTCCCACGGCCAGCCAGACGGACTGGCGCCAGATCAGCACCCTGTATGGCGCCTTGCTGCGGCACAAGCCGGAACCCTTGATTTTGCTCAATGCCGTGATCGCCTGCGCCATGGCGCATGGGGCCGCACACGGGCTGGCGTGGCTCGATCGCCTGGAAGCCGTGCCCAGCCTGGCGCTATCGCATTATCTGCACGCGGCCCGCGCCGACTTGCTGCGCCGCCAGGGCGACCGGCCGGGGGCGCTGGCGGCGTATGCCCGGGCGGCCATGCTGGCTTCGAATGCAGTCGAAAGGCAATACCTTCTCCGGCGTCACGGGGAAATGCGCCTGCCGCTTGTATAATGCTCCCAAGTTCAAACAGACTGCCTACCATGACCAATACGACCCATTTCGGATACAAAACAGTTGCAGAAGACGACAAAGTGCGCGAAGTCGCCAAGGTGTTCCATTCCGTCGCTGCCAAATACGACGTGATGAACGACTTGATGTCGGGCGGGCTGCACCGTCTGTGGAAGACGTTCACCATTGCCAACGCGGGTGTGCGCCCCGGTTTCAAGGTGCTCGACATCGCCGGCGGTACGGGCGACCTGTCGAAGGCATTCGCCAAGCAGGCGGGCCCTGCCGGCGAAGTCTGGTTGACCGATATCAATGAATCGATGTTGCGCGTGGGCCGCGACCGCCTCTTGAATCGCGGCTTGCTCACCCCCACCATGTTGTGTGACGCGGAAAAACTGCCATTCCCCGATAATTATTTCGACCGTGTCAGCGTGGCCTTTGGCCTGCGCAACATGACGCACAAGGATGTGGCGCTGGCGGAAATGCGCCGCGTGCTGAAACCGGGCGGCAAGCTGCTGGTGCTGGAGTTTTCCAAGGTGGCCGCGCCCCTGCAAAAGCCGTACGACCTGTATTCGTTCTCGGTCTTGCCGTGGTTCGGCCAGAAAATCGCCGGTGACGCGGAAAGCTATCGCTACCTGGCAGAATCGATCCGCATGCACCCGGACCAGGAAACCCTGAAGACCATGATGGAAACCGCGGGCCTGGAACGCGTGCAGTACTACAATTTGACGGCAGGTATTGCCGCTTTGCACACCGGTATCAAGATGTAATGCATCAACGTTGGTGATTTTAGGAGATGGAATGAAATTGAAGAAATTTATGGTCGGCATGATGCTGGCCGCGACCACGGTATCCATGCTGGGCGAGGCGCTGGCCCGTCCCATGGGCGGTGGCCGTTCGTTTGGCCGCCAGTCGCAAAACGTGGGCCGCCAGGCGCCCGCACCGGCGCCAACCCCGGCACCGGCCGCCGCGCCACGCCAGGCACAACCTGCGCCGGCTCCCGCACCGGCCGCTGCCGCCAAGGCACCGAGCCGCTGGAAGGGCTTGCTGGGCGGCGCCTTGCTCGGTCTGGGCCTGGGCGCGCTGCTGTCGCATTTCGGCCTGGGCGGCGCCCTGGCCAGCATGATCAGCACCTTGCTGATGGTGGCTTTGCTGGCCGGCGTGGCCTTCTTTATCTACCGCATGGTGCGCGGCAAGCGTGACAGCAATGCCAGCGGCAATGCGCCGTTCGCCGGTTTCGGCAACCAGCCTGCGCCAGCGGGCAACGTGCCTGACATCGGTTCGCGCATTCCACCGCTGCCGCCGCTGCAGCCCGTCTCGTCCGGCGTAGGTCTGGATAAGCCGGACCCGGTCCCGGCCCCCGCTGCAGCGCCATGGGGCGTGCCAGGCGACTTCGACAAGGATGCCTTCCTGCGCCACGCGAAAAGCAATTTCATTCGCCTGCAAGCGGCCTGGGACAAGGCGGACGTCAACGATATCCGCGAATTCACGTCGCCGGAAGTGTATGCGGAACTGCGCATGCAAATCCAGGAACGGGGCGCGCAGCCGGACTTTACGGACGTGGTCACCATCGATGCCGAACTGCTGGGCATCGAGACGAGCGTCAACGATTACCTGGCCAGCGTGAAGTTTACGGGCCTGATCCGTTCGGCGCCGGGCGCCGCGGCGGAACCGTTCGCGGAAGTGTGGAATATGTCGAAACCCGTCAGCGGCAACAGCGGCTGGGTCCTGGCAGGCATCCAGCAATTGAATTAATTGCAAAAACTTGCTGAATACTGGCTTAAGTCCATGCGGAATGCATGATGCTTAACAGATATTTCCTGCTGAACTGGTAAGATCGAAACCGCCCGCGTAGTTTTACGGGCGGTTTTTTCTTTTTAGGGGCGCGCCTGGCGCGCTGTATATAGATGGCACCACTTTCCGATCTCTCCCTGATGACGCCCGTCATCGCGACCATCAACCACTTGCTGGCGCAAGAGCCGTGGGCGCGCCAGCAGTTGGCCGTGCACGCCGGCAAGCTGGCCTGCATCGACACGGGCGCCGTGGCCTTGCGCCTGCGTGTCGACAGCGCCGGCATGCTGGCAGCGGCGCCGGCCGACATGCCGGCCAACGTCACCATCCGCGTGAAATTGTCCGATGTGCCGCTGATCCTGCAAAACCGCGAGCGGGCGTTTTCGTATGTAAAAATCGAAGGCGATGCCGAGTTTGCCAATGCGATTTCGCAATTGAGCAAGGGCTTGCGCTGGGAAGCCGAGCACGACCTGGAAAAAGTCGTCGGGCCCATGCTGGCCACGCGCCTCGTTTCCGGCGCGAAAGATGCGGCCGCCTTTGTGCGCACGGGCCAGCAAAAGCTGGCGGAAAACGTGGCCGAATATTTTCTCGACGAGCAGCCCATGCTGATCCGTCCTGTTACCCTGCAAGAGTATTCCGCTGGCGTGACGCGCGTGCGCGATGACGTCGAACGCCTGGCCAAGCGCCTTGCCCGGCTGGAAAAGGCGGCCGCCGCCGGCCAGCCGCAGTCCTCCTCACCGGATTTGTCTACATGATATTGAAATTCCTGCGCCTGTTTAAAATCATCCGTGTTTCCATCAAGTACGGTCTGGATGAGATAGCGATTTCTGGTCTGCAAGTTCCCCGCACCGCCAAATTGATCGACACCCTGATTTTCTGGCGCGACCTGTCGTCGCCGCGGGGCCTGCGCCTGCGCCTGGCGCTGGAAGAGCTGGGCCCGATTTTCGTCAAATTCGGCCAGGTGCTGTCGACCCGGCGCGACCTGATGCCGCCCGACATCGCCGAAGAACTGGCGCGCCTGCAAGACCGCGTGCCGCCTTTCGATTCCGACCTGGCCATCGCGCAAATCACCAAATCGCTGGGCGCGCACCCGGATCAATTGTTTGCCCGCTTCGAGCGCGAGCCGGTGGCGTCCGCCTCGATTGCCCAGGTGCACTTCGCCACCTTGAAAGATGGCCGCGAAGTGGCCGTGAAGGTCTTGCGTCCAGGCATGAAAAAGCTGATCGACGAAGACGTGGCCCTGATGCACATCGCCGCCGACTGGACCAGCCGCCTGTGGGCCGACAGCAAGCGCTTGAAACCGAAAGAAGTGGTGGGCGAGTTCGACAAATACCTGCATGACGAGCTGGACCTGATGCGCGAGGCGGCCAACGCGAGCCAACTGCGCCGCAACTTTGCCAATTCGGACTTGCTGCTGGTGCCGGAAATGCACTGGGATTATTGCTCCAGCAGCGTCATCGTCATGGAACGCATGGTTGGCATCCCCGTGTCGCAGACGGAGCGCCTGGTGGCGGCCGGCGTGGATTTGCGCAAGCTCTCCAGCGATGGCGTGGAAATTTTCTTCACGCAAGTGTTCCGCGACGGTTTTTTCCATGCGGATATGCATCCGGGGAATATTCTCGTGTCCATCGCGCCCGAATCGTTCGGCCGCTACATCGCGCTCGATTTCGGCATCGTGGGAACGTTGAACGACTATGACAAGGATTATTTGTCGCAAAACTTCCTCGCCTTCTTCCGCCGCGACTACAAGCGCGTGGCCGAGGCGCATATCGAATCGGGCTGGGCGCCGAAAGACACGCGCGTGGATGAACTGGAAGCGGCCGTGCGCGCCTGCTGCGAGCCGATCTTCGACCGTCCGCTGAAGGATATTTCTTTCGGGCAAGTCTTGCTGCGCCTGTTCCAGACCTCGCGCCGCTTCAATGTGGAAGTGCAGCCGCAGCTGGTGCTGCTGCAAAAGACCCTGCTCAATATCGAAGGCCTGGGGCGCCAGCTGGATCCGGAGCTGGACCTGTGGCAAACGGCCAAGCCGTATCTGGAAAAATGGATGAGCAACCAGGTGGGCCCGCAAGGCTTCATGGAGCGCCTGCGCGCCGAGGCGCCCCGTTATGCGCACATCTTCCCGCAACTGCCGCGCTTGCTGCACCAGGCCTTGACGGTGCATGGCGAGCCGCGCGAAAACGATGTGGAACTAATGAAAACCTTGCTGGCGGAACAACGCCAGACGAACCGCTTGCTGAGCTTTATCGTGTACTTCGTCGGCGCCTTTGCCCTCGGTGCGCTGGGCTTGCAAGTATTCATGCGCTGGCATCAACTGCCGTTTTAAAGGCTGAGGACGTAAGTGATGGCTGACTTTCACACCCGCGATCCGCTCTCGCCCGCCTTCTGGGACGAGCGGTTCGAGAAGCAATTCACGCCCTGGGACCACGGCGGCGTGCCGTCGCGCCTGCGCAGCTTCGTTGCCGGCAGCCCGGCGCCGCTGCGCTGCCTGATTCCCGGCTGCGGCTCGGCCTATGAACTGGTCTTCATGCTCGATCACGGCTGGGATGCCACGGCCATCGACTTTTCGCCGGCCGCCGTGGCCGCCGCGCGCGCCGTCGTCGGTGCGCGGGCAGGGCAGGTGGTGGAAGCGGATTTCTTTGCCTGGGAACCCGCCGCACCGCTGGACCTGATCTATGAACGGGCCTTCCTGTGCGCCATGCCGCGTGCCATGTGGCCGCAAGTGGCGGCCCGCTGGGCGCAGCTGCTGGCGCCCGGTGCCATGCTGGCTGGTTACTTTTTCTTTGACGACAATGCCAAGGGGCCGCCATTTGGTATTTCTCGTGAGAAACTACAGGAATTGCTGGCACCGCATTTCGATTGCCTTGCCGATGAAGCCGTCGATGATTCCATCGCCGTCTTCGCCGGCAAGGAGCGCTGGATGAGCTGGCGCCGCCGGGCAGACTGAGGCGGGCGGGGCAATTTCTGCTGGGAGCAAAGGAAAAGCTTTATAATTCAGGGTTTTTGATGATTTTCTCGGAGTAGAGATGCCGATTTACGCTTACCGTTGTGACGAGTGTGGTTTTGCCAAGGACGTCTTGCAAAAGATCTCCGATCCAGTACTGACGGTGTGCCTGTCGTGCGGCAAGCCCAGTTTCAAGAAACAATTGACGGCCGCCGGTTTCCAATTGAAGGGCACCGGCTGGTACGCGACCGATTTCCGCGGCGGCACGGCGCCCACCACGGCCATCCCGACGGGCCCGGCTGATGGCGCCAAGCCTGCCGCAAGCACCGAGAGCGCGCCTGCTGCCGCGCCTGCGCCCGCCCCGGCTGCCGCTGCGCCGAAAGCGGACTGAGCGCGCACCGCGCCGCTACGATCCCTTACCGAGAAACCGATGCGTAAATATTTTATTACCGGATTACTGATTTTGGTACCCCTGGCCATTACGGCCTGGGTTCTGAATCTGGTGATCAGCACGATGGACCAGTCGCTATTGCTGGTGCCCGGCAGTACGAAGCCCAGCATATGGTTCGGCCACCTGGTTCCTCCGCTGAGCACCATTCCCGGCCTGGGCACGGTATTGACGGTACTGATCGTGTTCTTCACGGGCTTGCTGACGAATAACCTGGTCGGCAATTACGTGGTGAAACTGTGGGAAAAATTGCTGCAACGCATACCCATCGTCAATTCCCTGTATTCGAGCGTCAAGCAAGTGTCGGATACCCTGTTTTCCCCGTCGGGCAACGCCTTCCGCAAGGCCGTGCTGGTACCGTATCCGCACCAGAATTCCTGGACCATCGCTTTCCTGACGGGTGTGCCGGGCGGCGATGCGGCGAACCATCTGGTGGGCGACTTTGTCAGCGTGTATGTGCCGACGACGCCGAATCCGACATCGGGCTTTTTCCTGATGATGAAGCGCAGCGATGTCGTCGAACTCGACATGAGCGTCGATGCGGCGCTCAAATATATCGTCTCGATGGGCGTGGTGGCGCCTGCGGAAGTTGTTGCTGTACCGGCCCCGGCAGCCAAAGAATAAAGGCAGGCGTCCCACGTGGGACGTGGCCGGATTGAACACTCACTAACCTGAACTGAGAATTTTATGTCTATGCGTACTGAATACTGCGGCCTCGTTACCGAAGCCATGCTGGGACAAACCGTCAGCCTGTGCGGCTGGGTACATCGCCGCCGCGACCACGGCAGCCTGATTTTCATCGACTTGCGCGACCGTGAAGGCCTGGTGCAAATCGTCTGCAACCCGGAACAAGCGGAGATGTTCAAGGTCGCCGAAGCCGTGCGCAACGAATTCTGCCTGCGCGTGACGGGCGTCGTGACCAACCGTATCGAAGGCACCATCAACAACAACCTGAAGTCGGGCAAGATCGAAGTGGTCTGTTCGGAGCTGGAAGTGCTGAATCCTTCCGTGCCCGTGCCGTTCCAGCTGGACGACGACAACCTGTCGGAAACGACGCGTCTGACGCACCGCGTGCTGGACCTGCGCCGCCCGCAAATGCAAAACAACCTGCGCCTGCGCTACAAGGTGACGATGGAAGTGCGCAAGTACCTCGACGCGCTGGGCTTCATCGACATCGAAACGCCGATGCTGACCAAGTCCACGCCAGAAGGCGCGCGCGATTACCTGGTGCCGTCGCGCGTCAACGCAGGCAGCTTCTTCGCCTTGCCGCAATCGCCACAGTTGTTCAAGCAACTGTTGATGGTCGCCAACTTCGACCGTTACTACCAGATCACCAAGTGCTTCCGCGACGAAGACTTGCGCGCTGACCGCCAGCCTGAATTCACGCAGATCGACTGCGAAACCTCGTTCCTGACGGAACAGGAAATCCGCGACCTGTTCGAAGACATGATCCGCGTCGTCTTCAAGAACACGCTGGACATCGACCTGCCGAACCCGTTCCCGGTGATGGATTTCGCCGAAGCGATGGGCCTGTACGGTTCCGACAAGCCGGACATGCGCGTCAAGCTGGCCTTCACGGACTTGACGGAAGTCATGAAGTCGGTCGAATTCAAGGTCTTCAACGGCGCCGCTAACATGAAAGGCGGCCGCGTGGTGGCCCTGCGCGTACCGCAAGGCGGCAGCATGCCCCGTTCGGAAATCGATGCTTATACGCAATTTGTCGCCATCTACGGCGCCAAGGGCCTCGCTTACATCAAGGTCAACGAGAAAGCCAAGGGCCCTGAAGGCTTGCAGTCGCCGATCGTCAAGTTCCTGCCTGCCGACGTGCTGGCCACGATCCTCGAGCAGACGGGCGCGCAAGACGGCGACCTGATCTTCTTCGGCGCGGACAAGGCCAAGGTCGTCAACGACGCCATCGGCGCGCTGCGCGTGAAAATCGGTCACAGCGAGTTCGGTAAGAAGGCCGGCCTGTTCGAAGACGTATGGAAACCATTGTGGGTGGTCGACTTCCCGATGTTCGAGCACGACGAAGAAGCGGACCGCTGGACGGCGACCCACCATCCATTCACGGCGCCGAAAGACGGCCATGAAGACATGCTGGAAAGCGATCCGGGCGCCTGTATCGCCAAGGCCTACGACATGGTTCTGAACGGCTGGGAACTGGGCGGCGGTTCGATCCGTATCCACCGCGAAGAAGTGCAGTCGAAAGTGTTCCGCGCGCTGAAGATCGATGCGGAAGAAGCGCAGCTGAAATTCGGCTTCTTGCTCGACGCCCTGCAATACGGCGCGCCACCGCATGGCGGCCTGGCATTCGGCCTGGACCGTATCGTGACCATGATGACGGGTTCCGAATCGATCCGCGACGTGATCGCCTTCCCGAAAACCCAGCGCGCGCAAGACTTGCTGACCCATGCGCCGTCGGAAGTGGACGAGAAGCAACTGCGTGAACTGCACATCCGTTTGCGCAGCGCCGAGCCAAAAGTAGTGTAATGAAGCATGCGGCTGCCCAAGCGGCCGCTGTTTGATCCACTATGCAAAAAAAGGCGCTGTCGTGGCGCCTTTTTCATTGTTCATATGACTCATAAAATCCCTGTTTCCGTGCTGGTCGTCATTCATACGGCTGACCTTGACGTCTTGCTCATCGAACGCGCGGGCCAGCCCGGTTTCTGGCAATCGGTGACGGGTTCCGTCGATGCCGTCGACGAACCGCTGCTGCGGACGGCCGCGCGCGAATTGGCGGAAGAAACCGGCATCGTTGCCGATGGGCGCGATATTGTGCTGCGCGACTGGAACTTGTCGAACGTGTACGAGATCTACCCGATCTGGCGCCACCGCTATGCGCCCGGCGTGACGCGCAACACGGAACACGTGTTCAGCGTGCAAGTGCCGCGCGATATCGCCATCACCCTGAGCCCGCGCGAACACTTGCAGTACGCATGGCTGCCTTACCTGGCGGCGGCCGACCGCTGTTTCTCGTCATCCAACGCGGAAGCGATTTTGCAATTGCCGGCCATGACGGGCCTGGCGCGCCCCACTTGATAGAAAGCATTCCATGTTGAACTGGTTACATTTGACGACGCAGCAAAAACTGCTGGGCACCCTGGGCATCGTTTTTTGCCTGTGCTTTATTTTCCTGCTGTTCAGCTCCACCGTCCCTGGCCGCACGCCGCCGATCGGCATGCCGCTGATGGCGATCGGCTGGCTGCTGCATCCGGGCGCCTTTGCCAAGGGCAAGCGCACCGTGGCCTGGCGCGGCGCACCGTTGCTGGTGAAAATCGTCTGGGCGGCCGGCATTACCGCGCTGATCGTCAGCGTGACGGCGGGCGTGGGACGCATGCTGGCTTAAGCGCTGCAAACTATTGTCATGTGGTATTATTGCTTTAATAGTAATTCCACTTCATGACGAAAGGCGTACATGCTGAACTGGTCTCAACTTTCTTTTCAGCAGCGTCTCGTGGGCGCCGTATTTTTGTCCTGGATAGTTGGCGCCCTGTATGCCGTGTGTTTCCCCGATCAGCCGCATGCCCGCCTTCCACAGGCAGGCTTGCCCTTGCTGATGCTGGGATTTCTGTTGCATCCACGTTGCTTTGCCGGCGGACGGGGCGCCTTCAGCTGGAGCAGCGCACCCGGGATCGTGAAGGGCTTGTGGGTGATCGGCATGGTGGTGGGCAGCATCAGCGCCATCGATAGTTTGCTGGCGGCGATGATGGGCAGATAAAGCTGCCATAGGTGCGCACGCGCACCTACGCTGGCGCCGCGCGGGGCCCGTCAGGGAGTAGAATCAATGCATGAAAATCCGCGTAGCAACTTATAATATACACAAGGGTGTCTCCTCCGTGCGAGGCTTGCCCCGCGTGCATGCTTTAAAACAGGCGATTGCCCTGTTTCATGCCGATGTCGTCTTTTTGCAGGAAGTGCAAGGCAAGCATGACCGCAATGCGGCCCGCTATGGCGCCGAGAAAAACGGCCACAAGCATTGGCCGGAAGCGTCGCAGCATGAGTTCTTTGCCGGCGCCGAGCACCATTCCGCGTATGGCATGAATGCCGTGTACGATCACGGCCACCATGGCAATGCCTTGCTGAGCAAGTTTCCCATCGCCTCGCAAACCAACCACGACGTCTCTGACCATGCCTACGAGCAACGCGGCATCCTGCATTGCGTGCTCAAGACGCCGCAGGCCGACGTGCATTGTTATGTCGTCCACCTGGGCCTGTTCGAATCGGGACGGGGACGCCAGACGCAGGCGCTGATCGACGCCGTGATGGAGTCGGCGCCGAATGGCGAGCCCGTCATCATCGCGGGCGACTTCAACGACTGGCGCAACACGCTCAGTGATAAGCTGCGCAATGCGCTCGGCGTGGTGGAAGTATTCGACCAGCGGGCGTCGAACTCGGCTCTGGGCGATCTGGTGCGCACCCTGGCGCGGCGCCAGAGCAAGACCCCGACACCCGTGCCGGCGCGCACCTTTCCCGCCGCCTTGCCGTGGTTCCGCCTGGACCGCATCTATGTGCGCGGTTTCCACGTGGAAGGCGCGCAAGTGATGCATGGCACCCTGTGGGCAAAATTGTCGGACCACGCGCCGATCGTTGCCGCTTTGAAACTCGCGTAGACTGCCGGCATGCGTACAGTCAATTTCATCGCCCACAACGACATCCAGCTGCTGTATTGCGGCACCGATTACTTTCCCGCTTTGATCGCCGCCATCGACGGCGCGCGCGCGGAAGTCTATTTCGAAACGTATATCTTTGCCGACGACGCCACGGGCACCCTGGTGCTCGATGCGCTCAAACGCGCGGCCGCACGCGGCGTGCTGGTGTGCATGATCACGGACTGGTTCGGCACGGGCAACCGCCGGGTCAACGCCATGCATGCGCAGCTGGAAGCGGCTGGCGTGCACCACCGCATCTTCAACCCTTGGTTCAAGCGCGGCATCACGCGCACGCATCGCAAGATTTGCGTGGCCGATGGGGAAATTGCCCTGGTGGGTGGCATCAATATTAACGATGACATGTTTTGCGACTACGATCACAACATCAGCCTGGAAGCGCCGCGCTGGGATTTCGCCGTGCAGGTGAAGGGGCCGCTGGTCGACGCTATCCATGAAGAGGCGCAGGCGCAGTGGGCGCGCTTGGGCAAGATGAATTTGGTGCGGCGTATCAAGCTGTACCGCAAGATGCGCGTCGTCAGCAAGGAGCTGGCGAAGAACCCCGTCGTGGCCGGCTTTGTCGTGCGCGACAACCTGCGCAACCGCCGCACCATCCAGCGCGCCTACCTGCAGGCGCTGGGCCAGGCGCGTAAAAGCGTGATGCTGGCCAACCCGTATTTCGCGCCCGGACACAAGCTGCGCCACGCGCTGGCCCAGGCGGCCCAGCGGGGCGTCGACGTGGTGCTGTTGATCGGCGTGGGCGAGTTCCGCATGCAAGACGCCGTGGCGCACTCGTTTTACCCGAAACTGCTGGCCGCCGGCGTGAAAATTGTCGAATATCGCAAGACGCAGCTGCACGCCAAGGTGGCCGTCGTCGACGATGACTGGGCGACGGTCGGTTCCAGCAATATTGACGCGCTGAGCCTGTTCCTGAACCAGGAAGCGAACGTGGTCATCAAGGACGTGGCCTTCGCGCAAAGCTTGCGCCAGCATATCGAGCAGGGTGTGGCGGACGGCATCGTCATTCACCAGGATGATTTCAAGCACATCGGCCGCTTCCGGCGCATCGGCTACGAAGCCGCGTTCCTCGTGTACCGGCTGGTGATGCGCATTTTTTCAGTAGGCAAGTACGCATGAACGAGATGACAACGGTAAGGCTGGACAAATGGCTGTGGGCGGCGCGCTTCTTCAAGACGCGCTCGCTGGCCAGCGAAGCCGTCGACACGGGCAAGGTCAAAGTGGGGGGCGAGCGCGTCAAACCGGCGCGCAGCCTGCGCGTGGGTGACGAGCTGGCCATCGACAATGGCGCGGAGACGTGGGAAGTGGCCGTACTGGGCCTGTCCGACAAGCGCGGCGCGGCGCCCGTGGCGCGTCTGCTGTATGGCGAAACGCCCGCCAGCATCGCCCGCCGCGAGCAACTGGCCGAGGAGCGCAAGCTGTTCCGCGAGCCGGGCACCACCATCAAGGGGCGGCCGACCAAGCGCGACCGCCGTCAATTGAGCAGGGCAGGCGGCCTCGACTGAGGCGCGCTGCTACCCGGGCGGCAGGGCACATGCCGCTTTTGCCTGCCTGAAATCGCTATAAACACGCGGCCCAAAAATGCTGCGCTGCACCAATAGAACACCAGCTCTAAAGTTCCCGTTTGACTTTTACGTGGTAGTGGATAATAGTACGAGCGTTCGGATTTTTTCGGGGCGTGCTTTTTTTTACCCTCGCTTCAGTCCGCCAAATCGGCAACATCACTTTTAGAACGGTAATCTTGAATACTTCAGTCAAATTCATGCGCAAGGGCGAACTGACCCGTGCCGCCATCCTCGACGTGGCGCTGGACCTGTCCAGCCGCGACGGCCTGGAGGGCCTGACCATCGGGCTGCTTGCGGACAAAATGAACATGAGCAAGTCGGGCGTGTTTGCCCACTTTGGCTCGCGCGAAGACTTGCAGATGGAAGTGCTGAAGCTCTACCACTATCGTTTCGAGCAAGAAGTCTTTTTTCCCAGCATGAAAGAACCACGCGGCATCCAGCGTCTGCAATCGATGTTTGCGCGCTGGGTCAAGCGGGTCAGCGTGGAAATCGCTTCCGGCTGCATCTATATCAGTGGCGCCGTCGAGTATGACGACCGTCCCGGTCCCATCCGCGAGTCCCTGGTGGCCATGGTGCGGGCCTGGCAGGGCGCGTTGCTGCGCAGTGTCGAGCAATCGATCGCCACCGGCGACCTGAAAGCGGACACGGACGCCCAGCAGCTGGTGTACGAGATGTATGGCCTGATCCTGGCCCTGCATCACGACGCGCGCTTCCTGCGTGTGCCGGGCAGCATCGAACGGGCGCAAGCGGGCTTTATCCGCCTGCTGGCGTCGTATCAGAATTCCGTTACAAGCAAATAAGCCGTCAGGCAGTATCCGCAACAACGCACACGCACTTACAAGTACAACACTTTAGCTAATCGCCTTCAGGAGAAAATTATGGGTCAATACGTCGCGCCAATCCGGGATATGCAATTCGTCCTGCATGAGTTCCTGCAAGTGGAAGAAGAACTGAAGCAAATGCCGTCGTACGCCGACGTCGACGCCGACATCATCAACCAGGTGCTGGAAGAGGGCGGCAAATTCACCTCCGAAGTATTGTTCCCGCTGAATCACTCCGGCGACCGCGAAGGCTGCCACCACGACCCCGTCACGAAAAGCGTGACCACGCCTAAAGGCTTCAAGGAAGCCTACAAGCAGTACGTCGAAGGCGGCTGGGCGGCACTGGCTTGCGATCCGGAATACGGCGGCCAGGGCTTGCCTGTTGTGCTGAACAACTCGTTCTATGAAATGCTGAACTCGTCGAACCAGGCCTGGTCCATGTACCCTGGCCTGTCGCACGGCGCCTACGAGTGCCTGAAGGAACACGGCACCGACCACCAGAAGGAAGTCTACCTGCCGAAACTGGTGTCGGGCGAATGGACGGGCACCATGTGCCTGACCGAGCCGCACTGCGGCACCGACCTGGGCCTGCTGCGCTCGAAAGCGCTGCCTGAGGCGGACGGTTCCTGGACCATCACCGGCAACAAGATCTTCATCTCGGCCGGCGAGCACGACATGGCGGAAAACATCCTGCACCTGGTGCTGGCCCGCGTGCCGGACGCGCCGGAAGGCTCGAAAGGCATCTCGCTGTTCCTGGTGCCGAAATTCCTGCCGAATGCGGACGGCACGGTCGGCGAACGCAACCCGATCACCTGCGGCGCCATCGAAGAAAAAATGGGCATCCACGGCAACTCGACCTGCCAGATGAACCTGGACGGCGCGAAAGGCTGGATCATCGGCCAGCCAAACAAGGGCTTGAACGCCATGTTCGTCTTCATGAACGCGGCTCGCCTGGGCGTGGGCATGCAGTCGCTGGGCCTGACGGAAATCGCTTACCAGAACGCGCTGATCTACGCCAAGGACCGCACGCAAATGCGTTCGCTGTCCGGCATCAAGAACCCGGAACTGCCGGCCGACCGCATCATCGTGCACCCTGACGTGCGCCGCATGCTGTTGACGGGCAAAGCCTACGCCGAAGGCGCGCGCGCTTTCACCTCGTACGTGGCGCTGCAGATCGACCGCGAACTGCACCACCCTGACGCCGACGTACGCAAGGAAGCGGCCGATGAAGTGGCGCTGCTGACGCCCGTCATCAAGGCCTTCATCACCGACAACGCCTGGATCGCCACTTCGGACGCGATGCAAGTGTTCGGCGGCCACGGCTACATTTCGGAATGGGGCATGGAGCAGTATGTGCGCGACGCGCGCATCAACATGATCTACGAAGGCACGAACACGATCCAGTCGCTCGATCTGCTGGGCCGCAAGATCCTCGGCGACAACGGCGCCAAGCTGCGCAAGTTCGGCGAAAAGATCAAGGCCTTCGTCGAAGACAATGGCACCGATGAAGCGATGAGCGAATTCGTCACCCCACTGGGCGATTTGGGCGACAAAGTCACCAAGCTGACCATGGAAATCGGCATGAAGGCCTTCCAGAACCCTGACGAAGTGGGCGCGGCATGCGTGCCTTACCTGCGCGTCGTCGGCCACATGATCTACAGCTACCTGTTCGCGCAGATGGCCAAGATCGCCCTCGAAAAAGAATCCAGCGGCGACACCTTCTACACCGCCAAACTGGCTACCGCACGTTTCTACTTCGCCCGCTTGCAGCCTGAAACGGCAACCCTGATCCGTCAGGCGCGTTCCGGTTCGGCCAACCTGATGGCACTCGACGCAGACCTGTTCTAAGACTTGAGGAAAATATGACCAATTTCATCGTTAAAAAAGTAGCCGTCCTCGGCGCCGGCGTGATGGGCGCGCAGATCGCCGCCCATTGCATCAACGCGAAAGTGCCGGTCGTGCTGTTCGACCTGCCAGCAAAAGAAGGCCCAAAGAATGGCATCGTGCTGCGCGCCATCGAGAACCTGAAAAAGCTGTCACCTGCCCCGCTGGGCAACAAGGATGACGCCGCGCTGATCCAGGTGGCCAACTACGAAGACAACCTGGACTTGCTGGCCGGTTGCGACCTGATCATCGAAGCCATCGCCGAGCGCATGGACTGGAAACACGACCTGTATCAAAAGGTCGCACCGCACATCGGCCCGAACGCGATCTTCGCCTCGAACACCTCGGGCCTGTCGATCACCAAGCTGGCCGAAGGCTTCGACGCCGACCTGAAATCGCGCTACTGCGGCGTGCACTTCTTCAACCCGCCGCGCTATATGCACCTGGTCGAAATCATCCCGACCGAGTCTACCCGCCCGGAAATCGCCGACCAGCTGGAAGGCTTTTTGACCACCACCCTGGGCAAGGGCGTGGTCCGCGCCAAGGATACGCCGAACTTCATCGCCAACCGCGTTGGCGTGTTCGGCATCCTGGCCATCGTGCACGAAGCCGAGAAATTCGGCCTGTCCGTGGACGTCGTCGATGACCTGACGGGCGCCAAGCTGGGTCGCGCCAAGTCGGGCACCTTCCGTACGGCGGACGTGGTCGGCCTGGACACGATGGGCCATGTGATCAAGACCATGCAGGACTACCTGCCGAACGATCCGTTCGCCGCCGTCTACAAGACGCCGGAAGTGCTGGCCAAGCTGGTGGAAAAAGGCGCGCTGGGCCAGAAGAGCGGCGCAGGCTTCTACAAGAAGGTTGGCAAGGAAATTCAACGCCTCGATTTCGCCACCGGTGAATACGTGGCCGGCGGCGCCAAGGCTGCCGACATCATCGCCCGCATCCTGAAGGAAAAGGATCCGGTCAAGAAGATGAAGGCGCTGCGCGAATCGACGAATCCGCAAGGCCAGTTCCTGTGGGCGATCTTCCGCGACGCTTTCCACTACATCGCCATCCATCTGGATACCGTGGCCGACAATGCGCGCGACATCGACTTCGCCATGCGCTGGGGCTTCGGCTGGAACGTCGGCCCGTTTGAAACGTGGCAGGCATCGAACTGGCTGCAAGTGGCCAACTGGGTCAAGGAAGACATCGACGCCGGCCACGCGCTGTGCAACGCGCCGCTGCCAGCCTGGGTCTTCGAAGGTCCGGTCGCTGAAAAAGGCGGCGTGCACACGCCGGAAGGTTCCTACTCCGCCGTGTCGAACAGCTTCGTGCCACGTTCGACCTTGTCCGTGTATGACCGCCAGCCATTCCGCGCGCCCGTCCTGGGCAGCGGCGCCATCGACGGCAAGACCGCCGGCACCACCGTCTTCGAAGACGAATCCGTGCGCGTCTGGCATACGGGCGACGACGTCCTGATCATCTCGTTCAAGACCAAGATGCACGTGATCGGCGAAGGTGTCATCAACGGCCTGAAACTGGCGCTGGTCGAAGCCCAGAAGAACTTCAAGGGCTTGGTGATCTGGCACGCGGACGCAGCCGAAGGCGGCGCGTTCTCGGCCGGCGCCGACCTGCAATCGGCCTTGCCGGCGTTCATGCAAGGTGGCGTGAAAGCCGTCGATCCGATCATCGCCGAACTGCAGAACACCTTCATGTCGCTGAAATATGCGAACGTGCCGGTGATCGCCGCGGTCGCTGGTCTGGCACTGGGCGGCGGTTGCGAACTGGCGCTGCATGCATCGAAGCGCGTGGCCTCGATCGAGTCCTACATCGGCCTGGTGGAAGTGGGCGTGGGCCTGATTCCTGCCGGCGGCGGCTTGAAGGAAGCGGCGCAGCGCGCCTACAAGGAAGCCAAGGGTAACGACATCCTGCAATTCCTGAAAACGGGCTTCACCAATGCGGCCACCGCCAACGTGTCGAAATCGGCGCTGGAAGCGAAAAAAATGGGCTACCTGAAGGAAGACGACGTGATCGTGTTCAACGCCTACGAGCTGCTGCACGTGGCCAAGGTCGAAGCGCGCGCCATGTTCGACGCCGGCTTCCGTCCAGCGCTCCCTTCGCTGATCCAGGTGACGGGCCGTTACGGCTGGGGCACCATCAAGGCGCAGCTGGTCAACATGCGCGACGGCGGCTTCATTTCGGCGCACGATTTCAAGCTGGGCGAGATGATCGCCGAGATCGTATCGGGCGGTGACGTGGACCAGGGCAGCTTCGTCAGCGAACAGTGGCTGCTGGATATGGAACGCAAGGCATTCCTGGAGCTGTTGAACCATCCGAAAACCCAGGAACGGATCATGGGCATGATGCAAACCGGTAAGCCGGTACGCAACTAAGCCTGACGTCGATGACGATCCTGTCCATTATTTTTAAAGTATTGCTGCGCGTGAGGCCAAGCATGGTGTATGACCGTATCAAACAACAGATGATGGACACCTTGCCCTTCGTGCGGCTGCTGGGGATCAGCATCGACGACATCGGCGCCGGCACCTCGAAGGTGTCGATGCCGGAAGATCCAAAACTGAATAATCACCTGGGCACGCAGCATGCGGGCGCCTTGTTTACCCTGGCCGAAACGGCTTCCGGCGCGGCCATGGCTGGCGGCTTCGCCGAGCTGATACTGGGCTTGCGTCCGGTGGCCAAGGAGTCGCGCATCCAGTACCAGAAGGTGGCCCGGGGCGCGACGCGCGCCGAAGGCCGGGTACCGGGCGACCTGGCTGCCTTGAAGGCGCAGCTGGCGCAGGATGGCAAGGTGGCGTTTCCCGTGGAAGTCGATATTTTCGATTCCGAAGGCACGCTGGCGGCACAGGTGACGGTGGACTGGTATTTGTCGCAGAAGCGATAGGCCAGCATCCCGGACATTCGACAGAACACGAACCTCGTTCAACATCTTTGAAAGCATAAAATGAGCAAACAACTTCAAGACGCGTACATCGTCTCTGCAACCCGCACCCCGATCGGCAAGGCGCCGCGCGGCATGTTCAGAAACACCCGCCCGGACGACCTGCTGGTGCGCGTGCTGCAATCGGCCCTGGCGCAAGCGCCTGGCCTGGACCCTGCATTGATCACCGACGCCATCATCGGCTGCTCGTTCCCGGAAGCGGAGCAGGGCTTCAATATCGCGCGTAACTCGGTGCTGCTGGCCGGCTTGCCGAAAACCGTGGGCGGCGTCACCGTCAACCGTTACTGCGCGTCTGGCATCACGGCCATCGCCATGGCGGCCGACCGCATCCGCGTGGGCGAAGCCGACGTGATGATCGCCGGCGGCATCGAATCGATGTCGATGGTGCCGATGATGGGTCACCACCCATCGATGAACCTGGACATGTTCAGCGACGAAAACATCGGCATGGCTTACGGCATGGGCCTGACGGCCGAAAAAGTGGCGCAGCAATGGAAAGTGTCGCGCGAACAGCAGGACGCGTTCTCCGTTGAATCGCACCGCCGCGCCATCGCCGCGCAGCAAGCCGGTTTCTTCAAGGCCGAAACGACGCCCGTCGAAATCATCACGCGCACGCCGAACCTGGCCACCGGTCAGGTGGACGTAACGCGCCGCACCGTCGACACGGACGAAGGAGCGCGCGCCGATTCGTCGATGGAATCGCTGGCCAAGCTGAAGCCCGTCTTCGCCGCCAAGGGTTCCGTCACGGCCGCCAACAGCTCGCAGATGTCCGACGGCGCCGGTGCGCTCTTGATCGTCAGCGAAAAAATCCTGCGCGAGCACAACCTGACCCCGCTGGCGAAATTCTCCTCGTTCGCCGTGCGCGGCGTGCCGCCGGAAATCATGGGCATCGGTCCTAAATTCGCCATTCCGGCAGCGTGCGCCGCCGCCGGCATCACGCAAGACCAGCTGGACTGGATCGAGCTGAACGAAGCGTTTGCCGCGCAAGCGCTGGCCGTCATCGGCGACCTGGGCCTGGACCCATCGAAGGTCAACCCAATGGGCGGCGCGATCGCCCTGGGCCACCCGCTGGGCGCCACCGGTGCCATCCGCGCCGCCACCGTGATCCACGCACTGCAGCGCACCAAGCAGAAGTACGGCATGGTCACGATGTGCGTGGGCGCCGGCATGGGCGCGGCAGGCATTTTCGAACGCGTCTAAGTTCGACGGGCTAAAGCAATACAACAGGGCGCTGCGGGATTACCCCGGCGCCCTTTATCTTTTTGGAGACGACATGGATATTTTGTGCAGCAAGAGCGAGGGCATCCTGACCCTGGAATTCAACCGCCTGGAACGCAAGAATGCGATCACGGGTGCCATGTACCAGACCCTGGCCGACGCGCTGGTGGCGGCCGAGACGGACGACGACGTGCGCGCCATTCTGATCTGCGGCAAGCGCGAGATTTTCACGGCCGGTAACGACCTCGATGACTTCATGAAGACGGCGCGCCCGAAAGATGGCTCGCTCGACCATGACCGTCCCGTGTTCCAGTTCATGCGCGCCCTGTACGGCAGCAGCAAGCCCGTGGTGGCGGCCGTCTCCGGCCCGGCCATCGGCATAGGCACCACCTTGCTGATGCACTGCGACCTTGTCTACGCGGCCGACAACGCCAGCTTCTCGATGCCGTTTACGCAGCTGGGATTGTGCCCGGAATTCGGCTCCAGCCTGCTGCTCACGCAACTGGCCGGCTACCCGCGCGCGGCGGAAAAGCTGATGCTGGGCGAAGCGTTCCCGGCCAGCGAAGCGCTGGAAATGGGCCTGGTCTCGAAAGTCGTTCCCCTGTACGAATTGATGACGTTCGCGCAAGGCCAGGCTGCCAAGCTGGTGGCCCTGCCAGCCGCCTCGATCCGCGCCACCAAACGCTTGATGAAACAAAGCCGCATGGAACCGATGAAGGCGGCCATCGCCGACGAAAACACACTGTTCAGCGCCATGCTGGGTGGTGCCGAGGCGAAGGAAGCGTTTACGGCCTTCTTTGAAAAGCGCAAGCCGGATTTCAAGAAGTTCACCTGATCGCTTGGTCCCGCTACTATTGCTCGTTGAAAAACAGGCCGATAATGCATTCTAGACGACTGGTCTAGTCGTGCTATGCTTTGCCTCATGAAAGCTGAATACACCGACGTCCGTCAGCACATCCTTGAGCAGGGCAAAGTCACATGAGGAACGAGTATAGTTTCGCGGCGCTGGTAAAGCAGGACGTCGCGCCGGGACCATGCGCCGATGCGCTTTTTTTCAGCATGCTGGGGCTGGTCCTGCGCGGTGGTCCGCTGGCCGCATATGATTCGATTGCTGCTTTGCGCGCGCAATTGACGGCGCCCGCGTATTACGTGGCGCACAAGCTGGTGGCTCATGCAGGCAAGCGTGCCATCTTCCAAGGCCGTGTGGTACAGGCCAGCGCCACCGACCTGCTGGTATTTCTCGATGCGGCAGTGGTAAGTGGTGATCTGCGTCCCATGCTGCTTGCGCCTGTGTTTGAAGGAATACCGGCGCAGGTGATACACATCGATGAGGATGTGCTGCATGTCTACACTGCAAGCCCGGCCTGACGAGGCGTGCCTCCAGCGGATACATGCAATATTCAATCGACCAGCCTCGTTCTACATTTCGCTCCTTATTGGTAGACGACTGGTCTAATTGTGCTACAATCATCGCATGAAAGCTGAATACACCGACGTGCGCCAGCACATTATCGACCAGGGCAAGGCCATCATCACGCGCAAGGGCTTTGCCGGCGTGGGGCTGAACGAGATTTTGTCGGCCGCCGACGTGCCCAAGGGCTCGTTCTACCATTACTTCAAGTCCAAGGAATTGTTTGGCGAGGCGATGCTGGAAGATTACGTCACCGGCTATCTGGATGAAATGGAGCTCGTGCTGGGCCAGCCCGGCAAGAGCGCGGCGCAGGCGCTGATGGCGTATTGGGCCAGCTGGACCAGCGAGAGCCTCGATGGCAGCGGTTGCGACTGCCGCTGCCTGGTGGTCAAGCTCAGCAGCGAAGTGGCGGACATGTCGGAGCCGATGCGCGTGGCGCTTCTGGACGGCACCCACCGCATCATCTCCAGACTGGCCCTGGCCATCGCGCGGGGCAGGGTGGACGATACCCTGCCATCGGTAGCCGACCCGGCGCAGATGGCCGCCACCTTGTACCAGCTGTGGCTGGGCGCGGCGATGCTGACCAAGCTGCGGCGCGACGCCAGCGCATTGCAAACGGCCTGGCGGGCGACTCTGGCCATGTTGCAGCTGTCGCCGGACAGCTACCGATAGGCAGCAAACCAAGCAAACAAGCGGACGCACCACGTCCGCGTTTTTTGAACCGCATTCTAGACGACCAGTCTAATAATAAAGGAGCAGCAGCATGAAGAATTTTGAATTCCATAATCCGACGAAGATTGTGTTCGGTGCCGACACCGTCGCCAAATTGTCCGCCCTGGTGCCGCACGATGCGCGCGTGCTGATTTTGTACGGCGGCGCCAGCGCGGAAAAGACGGGCACTTTGGCCGAGGTGCGCGCCGCGCTTGCGCTGGGCCAGCGTAGTGTGCAGGAGTTTGGCGGCATCGAACCCAATCCCAGTTATGAAACCCTGATGCGCGCCGTCGCTCAGGTGCGCAGCGAAAAGCTGGACTTCCTGCTGGCCGTCGGCGGCGGCTCCGTGATCGACGGCACCAAGTTCGTTGCCGCGGCCGCCCTGTACGATGGCGAGCCGTGGGAAATCGCCGAGCGCGGCGGCGCCAATGTGCAGCGCGCCCTGCCGTTCGGCACGTTGCTGACCTTGCCGGCAACGGGATCGGAAATGAACAGCGGCGGCGTGGTGACGAAAAAAGCCACGCATGACAAGCTGAGTTTTCGCAATCCGCTGCTGTACCCGCAATTTTCCGTGCTCGACCCTAGTAAAACCTTTACCTTGCCGGCCACGCAGGTGGCCAATGGCCTGGTCGACGCCTTTGTCCACACGACGGAGCAGTATCTGACCTATCCGGTGCAGGCGATGGTGCAGGACCGCTTTGCCGAAGGCTTGCTGCAAACCTTGGTCGAGATCGCGCCGCAGGCGGTGGCTTCGCCCGACGATTACACCACCCGCGCCAATCTGATGTGGACGGCCACCCTGGCCTTGAATGGCCTGATCGGCGCCGGCGTGCCGCAGGACTGGGCCACTCACATGATCGGCCACGAACTGACGGCCCTGTACGACATCGACCATGCGCGCACCCTGGCCCTGGTGCTGCCGGCCCTGCTGGACGTACAGCGCGAACAGAAACGCGGCAAATTGCTGCAATTTGGCGAACGTGTGTGGAACATCACCAGCGGCAGCGACGACGAGCGCATCGACGCCGCCATCGCCCGCACGCGCGCTTTCTTTGAAGGCCTGGGCATCCCGACCCGTTTGTCGGCCTATCAGCTGGGCCAGGAAGCGGTGGACGCGGTACTGAAACAATTAGAAGCACATGGCATGACCTCCCTCGGCGAACACCGCGATATCGACCTCGCGCGCAGCCGCCGTATCCTCGAAGCAGCACTGTAACCCTGACATAAAAGGAAACAACATGAACATCCTGATGGTACTGACCTCGCACGATCAACTGGGCGACACTGGCAAGAAAACCGGCTTCTGGCTGGAAGAATTCGCCGCGCCCTACTATGCGCTGCAGGAAGCGGGCGCGAAGCTGACGGTCGTCTCGCCGCTGGGCGGCCAGCCGCCGCTCGACCCGAAAAGCGACGAGCCCGATTCGCAAACGGACGCCACGCGCCGCTTCAAGCAGGACGCCGATGCGCAAGCCGTGCTGGCCAACACGGGCAAGCTGGCCGACGTGAAGGCGGGGGACTTTGACGCCGTGTTCTATCCGGGCGGCCACGGTCCGCTGTGGGACCTGGCCGAAGATCGGCACTCGATCGCGCTGATCGAGCAGATGATCGCCGCCGGCAAGCCCGTCGCCGCCGTCTGCCACGCGCCCGGCGTGCTGCGTCACGTGAAGGCAACTGACGGCACGCCGCTGGTGCGCGGCAAGCAGGTGACGGGCTTTACGAATACCGAGGAAGACGCCGTCGGCCTGAGCGCCATCGTGCCTTTCCTGGTCGAGGACATGCTCAAGCAAAACGGCGGCGTCTACTCGAAGCTGGGCGACTGGCAGCCGTACGCCGTCACCGATGGCTTGCTGGTCACGGGCCAGAATCCGGCGTCGTCGGAAGCGGCCGCCCAGGCGCTGCTCAAGCTGCTGGCCTGATGCCAAGGTAGGGCGTCCGGCCGCTGGACGTCACACCGCAGTGCGTCCGGCGGCCATGCCCGCCAGGATCAGGCCGACCGAGGCGTGCCATTGCGTCTCGCTGGCCGGCCTGCCCGCCAGCGCATAGCCGTGTAGGAAATCAACGAGCGCATCGCGCCCGCGCAGGCGGGTTTTCTTGTCCAGGCCCAGGCCCTCCACGGCCAGTTCGAACAGCGCCGTGAACCGCTCGGCCACGTCGGCTTGTTCCACCAGCCCGCGCGCCATCAGGCGCACGAAATACGGCGTGGCACTGACCAGTCCCAGGTACAGCGCGCACAGCGCGAGCAGGCGCCGCCGCGGCGCCTGGCGTTGCGTAAATGGCGGCTGGCGCGGATCGAGCGCGGCAAAACGCTGCACCATCAAGGCCAGCAATAATTCCTCTTTTCCCGCGTAATAGTGATACAGGGCCATGGCATCGACGCCCAGGCTGTGCGCCAGCGCGCGCATGGAGAACGCTTCGCCTTTTTCTTCCAGCAGGGCCAGGGCCGCCTGCAGGATGCTGGCGTTGTCCAGTGCGGGCGCGGCGCGGCGCGGACGCCCGGCGCGGCGCACGGAAGATGCCACGACTTGAAGTTTTGGGGTTTTCATGGGCATAATTCTACACCGTAGAATTAAATCAAGGAGCACTCATGCAAAAAGCTTTCGTCAGCGTTTTTCTCGGCATCAGCCTCGATGGCTGCATCGCGGGAGAAAACGGCGACCTGTCCTGGCTGGCCGAACTGGCGCCCGACTCGCCCGACGCCACCGGCTACACGGCCTTGATGGCGCAGGCCGATACCCTGCTGATCGGGCGCACCACGTATGACGCCGTGCTGGGTTTTGAGCCGTGGCCGTATGCGGGCAAGCGCGTGGTGGTCCTCAGCCACCGCGACTTCGCGCCGCGCCATGGCGAGCAGCGTCGCGCAGGCAGTGTGCGGGCAGTGCTGGAGGGGCTGGCGGAGGAGGGATGCCGTCACGTGTATCTCGATGGCGGCGCCGTCATCCGCGCCGGCTTGCGCGAGGGCGTCATCGACAGCCTGACCTTGTCCGTGCTGCCCGTGGTGCTGGGCAAGGGCGTGCGCCTGTTCGAGGACGGCTTGCCGCGCAGCGACTGGCGCCTGCACAACACGCGCCAGCTGCCCAGCGGCGTGGTGCAGCTGCGCTATCGGAAAAACTAGCCCGCGCTGGCCAGGTCGACGATAAAGCCCGTGTCAAAACGTTCGTTCTCGGGCGTGCCATCGGGCCGCTTGTAGCCGCAGGGGTTGCACACGACGCGGCAGTCCTGGACGCGGTAGTCGAGCGAGGCGTGCATGTGGCCATGCACCCACAGGTCGGCCTGCGCCACCAGTGAGTCCAGCTGCGAGGCGAAGGCGGGCGAGCCGAGGTTCGCCGCGTATTGCTCTTCCACCGACAGCATCGATGGCGCCATGTGCGTGATGACGACCGTCTTGCCATCGAACGGTTGCGCCAGCTGCTGTTCCAGCCAGGCGCGATGCCGCGCGTGCAGCTGCGCCGTGTCGCTCGCGCACAAGAGACGCGGCGCATCGCCGCCCGTGCTGATGCGCTTGTAGTCGGGCATGTAGGTTTGCGCCGCGCTCAAGGCTTCCTCGTACCTGTCGGCGCCGAAGAGTAAAAAATCCGTCCACAGCGTGACGCCGAGAAAACGCACGCCGTTCAGCACCATGGCGTCGCCGTCGAGCAGGCGGATGTCGGCGCCGTGCGCATTGGCGCAGGCGTCGCGCACGGCGTCCTGCATGTGTTCCAGCTGATGGCCATAGCCCTCGTGATTGCCGTGTACGTACAGCACGGGCAGGGCGCCGAAGGTGCGCGCGGCCCAGGCGATGGCGTTGCTGCCCGTGTCGATGTCGCCGGCCAGGATCACCACGTCGGGCCGGCAGGCGGCAAGGTCGATGGCGGGCGTGTCGTCACCCCAGACTTCCAGGTGCAGGTCGGACAGAATCAGCAAACGCATGGCAGGAGGCGCGGCGAGGCGCACGGCAGTGAATGGGCCTCTATCGTAGCGCAAGTCGCCACGCCCGTCCGCTTGACCGCGTGCGGGGGCGACGTTACCCTGTGGCATCGATTACCGCATACTCATTCCTGGAGCCGCATGCCGCCTTTCTACTTTCCCAAGTCTCTGCTCAGTATCGCGCTGGCCGCCATGGCGCTGCCGTTTGCCGCGCATTCCGCCACGCCCGCCGTCGATCCCTTGACGCAGCCGATCGCTTCGCCGTATGCGGCGCAGTGGAATCGCCCGCAGCAGCCGGCGCGCATCCACGGCGACACATATTACGTGGGCGTGGGCGGCTTGAGCGTGGTGCTGATCGACACGCGCGAAGGCTTGATCCTCATCGATGGCGCGTTGCCGCAATCGGTGGCCGCCATCAAGGAGCATATCCTCGAGCTGGGTTTTCGCCTGGAAGACATCAAGTTCATCCTGAGTACGGAAGCGCATTTCGACCATTCGGGCGGCATCGCCGCCCTGGCCCGCGACAGCGGCGCGCAAGTGATCGCCAGCCCGCTGGGAGCGCAGGCGCTACGCGCGGGATCGGTGCTCGCCATGGACCCGCAAGCGGGCGAAATCGACCCCATGCCGGCCGTGGAAAACGTGCGCGAGATCGCCGATGGCGAAACCCTGCAGCTGGGCGACGTGACCGTCACGGCGCGCTACACGCCTGGCCATACGCCGGGCAGCACCAGCTGGACCTGGGTGTCGTGCGAGGATGCGGAGCGCAAGGAATGCCTGAACGTGGTGTTCGGCGCCAGCCTCACGCCGGTGGCGGCCGATGATTTTCACTACCTGGGCGATGAACGCCATGCGGACCTGACGCCGGCCTTCCGCCGCGTCATGCAGGACTTCGCCAGACTGCCGTGCGACATCCTGATCTCGGCCCACCCCGACCACTCGGGCGGCGACCGCAAGCTGACGCAATTGCTGGAAGGCGTCACGCCGAATCCCTTCATCGATGCGCAGGCGTGCAGCAACTACGCGGCCAAAAATGAAGCCAAGCTCGATGCCCGCATCGCCAAGGAAAAGGCGGCTGCGACAAAATAACAACGTTGGCGCATGCGCCATGAAAAGCGGTTGACGCACTGCAGCATCCGGCGCAGAATCGTCATCCGCACTACAGATCAACCACACAAAAAGAAAGGATACCCATGTTCGAGCAGGCTGGCAGCAAGTTGACGTACTACTAGCCCCGCGCATGACGCTCGGGGCCATCGGCAGCAATGCCGATCTCGAGCCGGTGTCCTTCAAACCCCGGTGAGGAAACTTGCCGGGGTTTTTTGTTTTGCGCGACCGGGTTGAAAGGAAACAGCATGAAAATCAAAGTGAAAGCCACGCCCAAGCCGCGCAACCCGCTGGTGGCCGCCGCCAGGCTGCGCGGCGGCGCCGGCGCGCACCAGTCGGAGGCGTCGCCACGCGTGGCGCGCCGGGCCGGCAAGCACCGCCTGCAGCAATGGCTGGCGGGCCGTTTGAAACCGGATGATTAGCGTGGGCCTAGTTCGACGATGAAGTTCGGATCGAACGCGGGATTTTGCGGCGCGCCGCTGCGCGTCTTGTAGCCGCACGGGTTGCTGACCACGCGGCACTGGCCGATCCGATAGTCGCGCGAGGCGTGGAGGTGGCCATGCACCCACAGGTCCGCCTGCGCCGCCAGGTCGTCCAGGCGCGAGGCGTAGGCGGGCGAACATCCCTCGCTGCCGTAGGCATCGTCGACCGACAGCAGCGACGGCGCCATGTGGCTGATGACGACGGTGCTGCCGTCGAAGGGCTGCGCCAGTTCGCGCGCCAGCCAGGCTTTTTGCTGCGCGTGGAACATGGCCGTATCGGCCGCGCGCAGCTTGCGAAAACCCATGTTGGCCAGGCGGATGCGCTTGTAGTCGTTCATGACGGCTTCCGCATCGCGCATGGCCGCCTGGCGCGTGTCGTCGCCCAGCAGGCGGAAATCCGTCCACAGGGTGGCGCCCAGGAAGCGCACGGTGTGGCCTGCCTGGTCGGTGATGAGGTGAGACCCGGCGTCGAGAAAATGCACGTTGTCCGTGGCGGCGCAGGCCGCGTGCAGCTCCTGGCGCACCTTGTCGAGGTGGTGGCCATAGCCTTCGTGGTTGCCGTGCACGTACAGCACCGGCAGGCCCGCGAATGCGGTGGCCGCCCAGGCGACGGCGCGCGCGCCCGTGTCGATGTCGCCGGCCAGGATGACGGCGTCGGGGCAGCTGAGCGCAAGGTCGCCCTGCGGCGCTTCGTCGCGCCACAGCTCATGGTGCAGGTCCGACAGTATCAATAAACGCATGCTGTTTTCACGCCGCTTGAAAGAGCACCATCGTACCTGAAAACCTTCATTCGTCCGGCAGCGCGGCGAAGCTGTGCGCCAGGTAGTCGAGCAGCGCGCGCACGGCCGGCAGCAGGCCGCGCCGCGACGGGAACACGGCGTGGATGATTTCGCGCTGCGGCCGCCACTGCTCCATCAGCGGCAGCAGGCTGCCATTGGCCACCTGTTCCGTGATCATCATGGTCGGCAACTGCACCACGCCCACGCCGGCCACGGCCGCGTCGCGCAGGGTCAGCATGTCGCCCGTGACGAAGCGTGGCACGTGACGCAGCTGCGCGCGCGCACCATCGGGGCCGTGCAAATCCCACTGGTAGTGCTGTTGCGGCATGCCCAGGGCCAGGCTGGGCCAGTCGGCCAGGTCGGCCGGCGCCTTCGGCATGGGCGCACCGGCGAACAGCAGCGGGCTGCCCACCATGCACTGGCCCCGTTCGGCCAGCACGCGCAGCACCAGGTCGCTGTCGGGCAGCGGCGGCGGACGCACGCGGATGGCCACGTCGATGCCCTCGGCCACCAGGTCGACGCGGCGGTTGCTCGCTTCGAGCAGCAGGGTCACTTGCGGATGCGCGCGCATGAAGCCGGCCAGCATGGGCGCGACCAGAGAATGCAGCAGGGCGATGGGGCAGGATAGGCGCACCGTGCCGCGCGGCGCGGCCCGCGTCAGTTCGATCGCTTCCTGCGCCGCCTCCGCTTCCACCAGCATCGCCTTGCAATGCTCGTAAAACGTCTGCCCCACATCGGTGACGGAAAAATGCCGCGTCGTGCGCTGCAGCAGGCGCGCGCCCAGACGCTCTTCGAGCAGGGCGATGCGCCGGCTCAGTTTTGATTTCGGCATGCCCAGCGCGCGCCCGGCCGGCGCGAAGCCGCCATGGTCGACCACCTGCACAAAGTAATACAAGTCATTCAGGTCCTGCATGCCGCCTCCTTGATCGTTCTATTTTTGGAACGCTGATGGCTGATTTTACCGTCTACCGCCTTCATCGTTGCAGGTTTATTCTGTCTCCATCGTAATGCAAACCCCAACAGGAGATCGAGATGAACAAAGTCACAGGTATCTACAGCGCACCTCGCCAGCACTGGGTCGGCGACGGTTTCCCCGTGCGCTCGATGTTTTCGTATAACGGCCATGGCAAGCAGCTGAGCCCCTTCCTGCTGCTCGACTATGCCGGTCCCGCCGAATTTGCCCCTGGCACCCGTCCACCCGGCGTCGGCTCGCACCCGCACCGCGGCTTTGAAACGGTGACCATCGTCTACAAGGGCGAAGTGGCGCACCGCGATTCGACGGGCCAGGGCGGCGTGATCGGCCCCGGCGACGTGCAGTGGATGACGGCCGGCGCCGGCATCCTGCATGAAGAGTTTCACTCGCCTGCCTTCACGCAGTCGGGCGGCACCCTGGAAATGGTGCAGCTGTGGGTGAACCTGCCGGCGAAAAACAAGATGACGGCGCCCGGCTACCAGGCCATCACCAGCGACACGATACCCACGCTGGCGCTGCCCGACGATGCCGGTTCCGTGCGCGTGATCGCCGGCGATTTCGCTGGCCAGCATGGCCCGGCCCGCACGTTCTCGCCGATGCAGGTGTGGGACGTGCGCCTGGCCCAGGGCAAGCTGACGGAACTGCCCGTGACCCGCGGCTGGAGCACGGCGCTGATCGTCCTGCATGGCACGGTGCTGGTCAACGGCGAGAGCGTGGTGCGCGAAGCGCAGATGGCGCTGTTCGAGCGCGACGGCGACAGCATCACCGTCGAGGCGAACAACGACGCCGTGGTGCTGCTGCTGAGCGGCGAACCGATCGAGGAACCCATCGTCGGCCATGGTCCCTTCGTCATGAACACCGAGGCGGAAATCGCGCAGGCGTTCGAGGATTTCAACAGCGGCCGCTTCGCCCGCATCGCGACGTAATTTGTGCAGTGAATTTGTGTAGCGAATTTGTGCAGTACCCGTGCCGCATCCCGCGGCACGGTTTTTCAGGAGAACACCATGAGCACCCCCGCCAACTTCCAAGGTTTGCCACCGATGATCGATCCCGACGACGCCGTCATGCTGCTGATCGACCACCAGAGCGGCTTGTTCCAGCTGGTGCGCGACATCGAGCAGCACGTGCTGCGCGGCCACGTCACGGCGCTGGCCAAGCTGTCGCGCCTGGCCAACATGCCGACGTTTACCACCGCTTCCGTGCCCGACGGCCCGAACGGCCCCTTGATCCCGGAAATCCACCATTTCAACCCGGAAGCCGTCTACATCCCGCGCACGGGCCAGATCAACGCCTGGGACAACCCGGCCTGGGTCGAAGCCATCGAAAAGACGGGCCGCAAGACCCTGCTGATCGCCGGCACGCTCACCAGCGTGTGCATGGCTTTTCCCACCATCAGCGCGCTGGCGGCCGGCTACAAGGTGTTTGCCATCATCGACGCCTCGGGCAACTGGTCGAAGATGGCCACCGACATCACCATGGCGCGCGTGACGCAGGCGGGCGCCGTGCCGATCGACACGTACGCCGTGCTGGCTGAAGTGATGAGCACCTGGAACCGCGCCGACGCGATGGAATTCGCCGCCATCATGACCGACCATATCGTGCCGCCATACCGCGCGCTGATCGAAAGCTACGACAAGGCGCAAGGCGTGCAAAAGAATGGCCGCGAAACCAAGCTGGAAATCCTCGAGGCGGCCAGCAAGGGCTGACCGCCGCTACGGCGCTTCGTAGCGGCTGCGTATCGCCGCCAGCACGCCGCGCTGTTCCAGGTGCGTGATGGCGGCGTTCAGGCGCGCCAGGTCGGCGGCGCTGGTCGTGCGCGCATTGAGCATCAGGTGCACGGGGGCGCGCAGGACCAGGAAGGGCAGGGCGTTCAAGGCGACGCCCTGCAGGCGCGCTTCGTGGCGCACGGCCAGCACGTCGCCCAGCAGCAGGTCGGCGCGGCCCGCGTCGAGCATGCGCACGCCTTGCTGGAAGCTGCCGAATGCATTCAGGCGGCCGGCCTTTTCCAGGGCCGGCCGGGCCGCCGCGTACTGCGCGCCATACCAGCCCACCTTGGGCGCCAGCAAGGTCGACTTGCCGCGCGCGAGCTGCGCGAAGCTGGTGATCTGCTGGTGGCCGCCGGGCGCGCCGGATTTGCTGAAGAGGCCCACGGCTTCGTCGCGGTACGAAAGGGAAAAGCGCGCATAGGACAGGCGTTCCGGCGTCTCGGACGCGGCGGGCATCAGGTCCAGTCCCCCTTTCTGGAACAGCAGCTGGCGCCGCGCCGTGGGCAGCTCCGGCAAGGTGACCAGGGTGCAGCGGGCTTCCTTGAAAATGGCGTTCAGCAGCTCCAGGTCCAGGCCCGTATGGCGGCCCTGGGCATCGCGGTAGACATACGGCGGCCATTGTTCCAGCGCCATCGTCATGCGGCAGGCTGCGGCGGGCAGGGCAGATACGCCGAGCACTGCCGCAAACAGGAGATGGCGCACACGCATATGGGAGCTTCCCTGGAGTTTCAACTTGATATTCAATTTGCCAGATTGGCCACGGAAGTCAAGGGCTGTGGCCGCTGAAAGCCTGCCTGATTCGCCTTTCCTCGATGTTTGCGCGGTTTTTGCCGCTTTCTCCCCTCGTGTCGCCTCCGGCGTGGTGAACACCGTGCAGTGTAATCGGCTATAGTGGCGCGGTGCCACCACTGCCCCGCAAAGGAAGACCGCTTGACTGCCCCGCTCGAGATCGCCGCCAATGTGCTGATGACTGCCTCCATCATTTTGGCTGGACGCAATAATATTCATTCCTGGTGGATCGGCATGGTCGGCTGCGTGCTGTTTGCCGTGCTGTTTTTCCAGGTCAACCTGTATGCCGACGTGATGCTGCAGCTGTTTTTCATCGTCACCTGTGTCATTGGCTGGCTGCAATGGCGGCGCGGCGCCGGCGGCAAGCCCTTGCCGATCACGCGCACGGGCTGGCGCAGCCTGGCCTGGGTGGTGCCGGCCGGCATCGCCTCCGTGGCGATCTACGGCCTGCTGCTGCACCGCTTCACGAATGCCTACGCGCCCTTCATCGATTCGGCGGTGTTGGTATTTAGCATCATCGCGCAATTCCTGCTGATGAACCGGCGCATCGAAACCTGGGCCTTCTGGCTGCTGGTCAATACCGTCGCCGTGCCGCTGTACTACAGCCGCGGCCTGCACCTGACGGCCGTGCTATATGCGGCCTACTGGGTCAATGCGCTGATTTCCTGGTACTGGTGGGGCGTGCAGGCGCGCCGCGCGGCGCAAGCGCCTGCGGCGACGGCCGACGCCTGATCTTGCCAAGCACCAAGTCCTTAGATTCAAATCGTATATACAATCAATTTTTAATTCGTTCACGCGATAAAGACACCGGGATATAGTGGCCTTTCCCCGCTTACCGGTGTCTTTTATGTTGCGTTTTACCCTTTCCGCCTGTTTTTACGCCGCCGCGCACCAGCTGACCATGCAATGCATGGCGCAGTGGATGCCGGTGCGTGCCCGTCCACGCATCCCTTAAGTCACCCCATCCGTTTCGTTGTCGTTTGCCCGCTGGCCCACCCGGTCCGCGTGCCCCTGCTCGGCCTTTTTTATCGGAAAAAGGCTGCAATCCCAATAAGAGGAAACCATGTTCAAACCACTCGCCATCAGTCTTGCCATCGCCGCCGCCTTTCCCGCCGTTTCCACCATCGCCCATGCGGAGGACGACATGCTGCGCGTGAATGTCACCGGATCGAATATCCGCGTCAGCGAAAAGGAGGGCGCCAGCGCCGTGCAGGTCATCACGGCCAAGGAATTGAAAGCCAGCGGCAAGACCAGCGTGTCGGACGTGCTGCGCGCCATCTCCGCCAACAGCGGCAACAGCTACAACGAACAATATACGGGCAGTTTCTCGGCCGGCACCTCGGGCCTGTCGCTGCGCGGCATCGGCCAGCAAAACACCCTGATCCTCGTGAATGGGCGCCGCGTGGCCAGCTACGCCACGGCGCAGGATTTGCAGCAGACCTTCGTTGACCTGAACAGCCTGCCGATGGCGGCCGTGCAGCGCATCGAGGTGCTCAAGGATGGCGCCTCGTCCGTGTATGGCTCCGACGCCGTCGCCGGCGTGGTCAACATCATCCTGTACAAGGAATTCACGGGCACGGACATTACGGCGCAATGGGGCGGCTCGACGCAAGGCACGGGCCAGCACGAAAAGAGCGTGGCGCTGCAAACGGGTTTCGGCAAGCTCGAGGAAGATGGCTACAGCGTGGTCTTTTCCGTCGACGCGCAGCAGCGCGACAAGCTGCAGCAAAGCGACGTGGCATGGCTGCGCGACGCCGATTACCGCCAGCAGCAGCGCGGCAGCCTGGGCTGGAACGTGACGAATTACGCTGGCAACGATCCCACGCAAACCCTGGGCGGCGTGCGCGGCCCGCTGCAACTGGTGCCATACAACGACATCAATCCCGATCGCAGCGGCCAGGTGCTGGCCTACAATCCGGCGCCGTATAAAACGCTGATCCCGGGCATCCAGCGCATCCACTCGTCGCTGCGCGGCACCGTGAAACTGAACGCGGACACGGAAGCCTATGTCGACCTGCTGCACAGTTATTCGCGCGCCGACCAGACCTTCAGCGCGCCTTTGAGCGTGAACAACGCCACGCGCGTGTGGAACAACAGCACCAAGCTGCTCGACACCATTCCCGTGGTGCTGCCCGTGGGCCATCCGAACAATCCGGGCACGACGCCTTTGCCATTCACGGCCACCCTGTTCGACCTGGGACCGCGCCTGAAGCAGGACCGCGTCACCTTCTACCGCGCGCTGGCCGGCGCCAAGGGCACCTGGGCGGGCTGGGACTGGGATACGGCCGTGGCCCATTCCAGCAGCAAGCTGGAGGAAACGGTGCAGAACTTCGTCAACCGCTATGAATTCCAGAAAGTGCTGGCCGAGGGCAGCTACAATTTCTTTGACCAGTCGCAAAACAGCGAAGCGGTGCGCAACCGCCTGCGCCTGTCGACCCTGCGCCCGGCCGAATCGACGCTCGACACGCTCGATTTCTCGGCGGCCAAGGATATCTGGGACTTGCCGGCCGGCCCGCTGGGCTTTGCCGCCGGTGCCCAGTGGCGCCGCGAAAAGATGGATTCGCAAACCTCGACGGCCGTGCTGTCGGGCACGGAACTGCGCCCCGCACTCAATATCATCAACGGCTCGCGCAATGTGTCGGCCTTGTTTGCCGAATTCAATGTGCCCGTCGTGAAAGACCTGTCCGTCAACGTGGCGGGCCGCGCCGACCATTACAGCGACTTTGGCAATGCGTTTTCGCCCAAGGCCAGCGCGCGTTACCAGGCGGCGCCATGGCTGCTGCTGCGCGGCACCGTGTCACGCGCCTTCCGCGCGCCGTCGCTGCCGGAAATCACCGACAGCACGGCCGTCAGCTATACCGGCGTGATCGATGCCCGCGATCCGCTGACGCCGACGCAGTCGCGCGGCGTGACGGTCATGACGATCGCCAATCCGGCCCTGCGCCCCGAGCGCTCGAAAAACCTGAACCTGGGCGTGGTGGTGTCGCCCACCAGCAGTTCGAGCATCGGCCTCGATTACTACCGTATCAAGCAGGATGGCGTGATCGGCACGGCCAGCGCCACCACCATTCTGGAGAATGAAAGCACGGCGCCGCAACAGATCACGCGCGGTGCCGATGGACGCATCACGACCCTGTACCGCCAGTTCCGCAACCAGGGCCAGCGCGAAGTGTCGGGCATCGATATCGACCTGCGCCAGCGCTTCGTCGACAAGGACTGGGGCAAGCTGACCCTGGCTGGCCAGTTGAGCCGCGTGCTGCGCTTTGCCGAACCGCTGTCCGATGGCGCGCCGCTCACCGATGGCGCCGGCACCAATTATTTTGGCTCCATCCCGAAATGGCGCGGCGTCAGCTCGGCCACCTGGGAACAGGGGAAATGGTCGTCCACGCTCACATGGAACTACGTGGGCAGCTACGCGCAGCAGCAGCACCTCGATGAATCGGTGGCCGCCTTCAGCACGTTTGACGTGACCAGCAGCTGGCAGTTGACGCCACAGGCGAACGTCACCTTCATCGTGCAAAACCTGGCCAACAAGCGCGCGCCCTGGGACTATGCCTCCACCGGCTTTGACTTTACCCAGGCCGATCCGCGTGGACGCGTCGCGGCGCTCAAGCTGAACTACAAGTTCTAGCCACCCGCCGCCTGCCGCTGGCCCGTCTGCTCCTGCAGGCGCTGGCGGTAGGCGCTGGGGGGAACGCCCATGCGTTCGCGAAAGGCGGTGGCGAAGTTGCCCGCGTTGTGAAAGCCGATCAGCAGGGCGATATCCTGCACGTCGATATCCGTCTGCTGCAGCAATTCCACGCCGCGGGCAATGCGCGCTTCGCGGATGAAGGCAAACACCGTCATGCCCGTCTGCTCGCGGAACATCAGGGTCAGCTTTTCGCGGTAGGTGCCCACGCTGCGGGCGATTTCGGACAGGTTCGGCAGGCTGCCCAGGTTGTCGAGGATTAACTGTTTGACCGCATTGACGAACACCTGGTCGGGATGCTGCAGCTTGTCGCTGACCGGCGTCGTCGCCGGCAAGGTACTGTTGCTTTTACGCATCAAGCCCAGGTGAATATGGATGCGCGCGGCCAGTTCTTCCGGCAGGAAGGGTTTGGAAATGTAGTCGACACCACCCACCTGCAAGCCCATGATGCGCTCCTTGGCGGCATCGGCGCCGCTGAGAAAGATCACGGGTATCTCTTCCGTTTCGGGGTTGGCCTTGAGCAAACGGCAGGCCGTGTAGCCATCCATCTCGGGCATGCGCACGTCGAGCAGGATCAGATCCGGATGCGTGGCCAGTGCCAGCTGATAACCCTGGTAGCCATTGAAGGCAATGCTGAAACGATAGGGCTGCTCGCTGAGCAGCTCCATCAGCATGCGCTGCTCGAACGCGGAGTCGTCCACGATCAAGATGTTCTTTTTGATGGTTTCGCTGGTCAATGGCATGGCATGGATGACTTAACCAAATAGCAAGTTGTGGCTTATTATGCCTCGCTTTTTCTTTTTTTTCTGCTTTTCTCGTGTTTCAAAAGATGTTTCTCCGCGAGAAGAAGCGCGGATTTCCCAGATCGCCAATAATTCACTCATGCATTGATTTTAAGCAATGTCGCTTGCCAAAAAATCTGTTTTGCCAATGCTGCAAAAAGTGCCGGAGTCCCCGGGTTCCTGACTCTCGGCACACGTAATTTGTCGTCCTGGTTTGCGTGCCCAAGAAAACGCCGGCAATACCGTGACTATCCTCGATGCCCTCCCTATTGGCGGGCTCATTAATGATGTTCCATCATCAGGAGGTATCATGTTGCGAGTTATTTTTCCCCGCCTTATCGTTGCCGCCAGCGTGGCTGTTGCCGCCACGGCATTGCTGCCGCGTGGCGCCGACGCCGCCGTGTATCTGAATGGCAGCGCCAGCACCACCTTTGACGTCACCCTGAAAATCATCGCCAATTGCACCATCGCGGCGGCCAATCTCGACTTTGGCCAAAGTCAGGGTGTACTGGCTACTGCCGTTAACGTCAATACGACCGTGAACGTCACCTGCACCAATACCACGCTGTATAACGTGGGCCTGACGGCTGGCTCGGGCACCGGATCATCGGGCACCACGCGCTACCTGAGCGGCACCGGCGGCAACCTGGGCACGGTGCAGTTCAATCTGTACCAGACGGCCGGCAGCACCTTGTGGGGCGATACCCAGGGCACGAATACCGTCGGCGGCACCGGCAACGGCTCATCGCAGCCAATCACCGTGTACGGCAATATTCCGCCGCAGGCGACACCGGCGCCCGATACCTACAAGTCGACCATCACGGCCACCGTTTACTTTTAAGCCGGGCGCTGCGTGAAGGCCGGTGCTGCTTCCCTGATGCAAGGCGTGCTGGCGCTGCTGGCTTGCTGCGCCACGGGTGCGCACGGCGCCAGTCTGCAGATTTCGCCGGTGACGCTCAATTTGCGCGCCCCACAGAATGCGGCCGGCATCAGCCTGCAAAACCTCGGCGACCAGCCCATCTACGGCCAGGTGCGCGTGTTCGTCTGGGACCAGCGCGATGGCGAGGAAACGCTGGCGCCGACGCAGGAACTGGTGGCCAGTCCGCCGATCGTCGAGATCGCCGCCAACAGCCGGCAGACCATCCGTCTCGTGCGTGCCCAGGCTGGCCCCGTCGCGCAGGAAAAGACGTATCGCGTGCTCATCGATGAAGTCAGCCGCGAGGATGAGGCGGGCCGCAGCGGCGTCGATATCCGCCTGCGCTATTCGGTGCCCGTGTTCGTGCTGCCGGCCGGTGCGCCGGGCAAGGAAGTGCTCGACTGGCAGGTGTTCCGCGAACAGGGCGAGTGGATGTTGCGCGTCAAAAACAGCGGCAATTTTCATGCGCAGCTCGGTGCGATGACGTTCACGAACCAGGCGGGCAAGGAGTTTGTCATCAGCAAGGGGCTGTTTGGTTATGTCCTGGCGGCACGCATGCGCGTCTGGCGCCTGCCCGTTGCCAGGGAGGCCGAACTGGATGGACCGTTGAGTATTGCGGTCAATGTGAATGCCAAGGCACTCATTGCCAAGAATTCGACACCTTGAACATGGCTGCCATGACGGGCCGGCTTGCCGCACGCCTTGGGCGCGAGCGGCCACACCATGAAACGCGTACTGGCAGCGTTGCTGTTGCTGGGCATGGCGCCGCTGGCCAGGGCCGATGCCGCGGTAGCCGTGACGGGCGCCGATCCGGGCCCCGCCAGCTTGCCCAGCGATCCGGCGGCGCCGAATGAACTGTATCTGGAGGTCACTGTGAATGCTGAATCAACCGGGCTGATCTTGCGCTTTACCCAGGTGGGCAAAGGCTTGCGCAGCAGTGTGGCGAACCTGCAGCAGCTGGGGCTGGACCCGGCGCGCCTGGTCGCACCCGGTCAGAGCGAAGTGGCGCTCGAGTCGATTCCCGGACTCAGCTATGAATATGACGCGGCGCGCCAGAGCGTGTCGCTGCAGGTGGCGGACGACTTGCGCGCGCCGTACCGCATCAGCGCGCGCACGGCGGCGCAGACGCCGCCATCGCGGGTCACGCCCGGCGCCGTCCTCAATTACGAAGCGTATGCGGAGCTGGGCCGGACGCGGCGCGCCGCCATCTTCAATGACTTGCGCTATTTCAATGACAGCGGCGTCTTCAGCAATACCGGCACCGTGAACCTGGGGGCGGACCAGCGCAAATACATGCGCTTTGACACCTTCTGGAGCCACGCCGACCCCGAGACCTTGCAAACGTGGCAGGTGGGCGACCTGATTTCCTCGTCGCTCAGCTGGAGCCGCGCCGTGCGCGTCGGTGGCGTGCAGTGGCGCAAGAATTTCCAGCTGCGTCCCGACCTGCTGACCTTTCCCGTCGCCTCCGTCGATGGCACGGCGCTCGTGCCTTCGTCGCTGAGCCTGTATGTCAATGGGGTGCAGCAATATGCTGCCAGCGTGCCCAGCGGTCCGTTTGTGCTGAACCAGGTGGCCGGCATCAATGGCGCCGGGCAAGCCACCCTGATCACGCGCGATGCGCTGGGGCGCAGCGTGACGACCGTGCTGCCCCTGTACGTCGATACGCGCATGCTGGCCGGCGGCTTGAGCGATTATTCGGTCGAGGCGGGCGCCGTGCGGCGCGACTATGGCCGCCGCCTGTTCGGCTATGAACGGCAGCTCGTTGCCAGCGCTTCCGTCCGCCATGGCGTCAGCGACAGCTTCACCATCGAAGGCCATGCGGAACTGGCCGCCGGCCTGTACCAGGCGGGGGCGGGCGCTCTGCTGCGGCTGGGCCAGGCGGGCGTGCTCAACGGTTCGCTGTCGGCCAGCGCCGGCCGCAGCCGTGGCGTGCAACTGGGCGCCGGCTACCAGTACATGGGGGCGCGCTTCAGCGTCGATGTTCAAAGCGTGCGCGCCAGCGCCGGCTTTGGCGACCTGGCTTCGCGCGACGGCAGCCCCGTGGTGCGCGCGGCGGACCGCCTTACCGTCAGCCTGCCATTACCGGCAGGAAGCAGCATCAGCAGCAGCTATATCAGTTACCGCACGCCCGGCGGGCCGCCATCGAAGCTGGCCACCATGGGCTATTCGGCCACCCTGTTGCACGGCCTGTTCTTCAACGCCAGCCTGTTCCAGGACTTGCGGCAACGAGAGAAACGGGGCTTTTACTTTGGCCTGAGCATGGCCTTCGACAACAATCTGTCCCTCAGCGTGAACAGCAGCCGGCAAAACAGTGAGAGCGGCCGCAGCATCAGCGCGCAGCGCGCGGCGGACTTTGGTGGCGGCTTCGGCTGGAACTTGCAGGCTGGCACGGCGGGCGGCAATGCCTACCGCCAGGCGCAGGTGGAATACCTGGGCAATGATGGCCGCGTGAGCGTGCGCACGCAAAGCAGCAGCATGGGCAATGCTTCCTCGCTGGGCGCGGCTGGCGCGCTGGTGCTGATGGATGGCCATGTCGAGACGGCGCGCCAGGTGGGCAACGGTTTTGCGCTGGTCTCCACGGGTGGCGTGGGCAATATTCCTGTGCTGCATGAAAACCGCCAGATCGGCGTGACGGGCAGTGGCGGCTATTTGCTGGTGCCGAATTTGAACCCCTATGGCAATAACCAGATCAGCATCGCCACCGATGAACTCGATGTTGATGCGCGGGTACCCGTGAGCAATATCAATGTCGTGCCGCAACACCTGGCGGGCGTGCTGGCGGCCTTTCCCATCGAGCGCTACAGCGCGGCCACCGTCATCGTGCAGGATGCGCAGGGCAAGCCGCTGGCCACGGGCTTGCCCGTGTTGCACCTGCAAAGCGGCAAGCAGACGGTCGTGGGATTTGACGGCATCGTTTTCGTCGACGACCTGCTCGAACAGAATCAGTTGCAAGTCGGCGAGGGCGATGGCGCGTGCACCGTGCGTTTTGCCTATGCGCGTCCGGCGGCTGGCGGTTTGCCCGTGATCGGGCCGCTGCGCTGCGCTGCCGCGTCTGCCAGCGCCGGGGCGGGCCGCTGATGCGCCGCCTGTTGCTATGGTTGACTCTGCTGCTGGGCTGCGCCTGGGGCAGCGCGGCGCAGGCGGTCGATACCTGCACGGTCAGCATGACGAATATCAATTTCGGCTCCGTCAGCCCGATTTCCGGCACCGATTACGTGGCGCAGGCAACGGGCACCTTCAGCTGCCTGTTTTCGTCGCTGAACCTGGGGCAGTTGCTTACGCCCAATGCGCAAGTGTGCATCTCGCTGGGGCTGGGCACGAATTCCACCTCGGCCCTGCCGCGCAAGCTGGGCAACGGCAGCAACCGCATGGAGTACAACATCTATGTGGACAATTCGTATGCGACGGCGAAGATCTGGGGCGGCGCTGGCGTGGCGGGCGCGCCGTCGACCTTCGGCATGATCCTGTCGGCCGGCTTGCTGGCGCCGCCCGGCACGTATTCCACCACGTTTACCGTGTACGCCAAGATCCCTGCCGGCACGGCCCTGGCCGCCGTGCCCACGGTCGCCAACGCCAATACCGTGTATACGTCGAGCTTTGCCGGCGTGGGCACCTACACCTACACCACGTATGGCCTGATCAACCTGCAGGGTTGCACGGCCACCAGCGGCAGCTTCGGTTTCACGGTGAATGCCACGGCCATCAACGATTGCACCATCACGGCCACGCCGATGGCGTTCGCGAACGCCTCCATCCTGACGGGCAACTTGCGCAGCACCAGCACCTTGTCGGTGCGCTGCGTGAACAACAACGCCTACCAGATCGCCCTCAATGGCGGCAGCGTGGCGGCCAATGTGGCCAACCGGCAAATGAAGAACACCATCACCACGGACAAGGTCAGCTACCTGCTGTCAGCCACGCTCGATGGTGCGCCCTGGGGCGATGGCACGGCAGGCACGAGCATGGTGACGGGGACGGGCACGGGCGCCAGCGTGCCGCTGACCATTTACGGCCGCGTGCCGGCACAGGTGTCGCCGCGCCCCGGCGACTACAAGGACACGGTGACGGCAACGATTTATTTTTAGAACGTGACGGTGAGGAGGCCAGCGCCCGATGGCGTTGTCTGCTGGAGCAGCAGATAGGGCGTGTTGTGCTGGCAGCGCACCTGGGCGCTGTTGCGCTGCGAGACGATGGTGCACGTTTCGTGGACAACGAAGGTGGCCTGGAACGACGCGGAAGACACGGTACCGGCGGTGGTGGTCTGGCAAAGGGACAGGGCGAGCAGGGCAGGCAGTACGGCAAGCTTCAAAGGGGTCATCGTGAACGCATCGAGTGAAAAACGGGCGTGGGCAGCAGCGCTGGAAGGCGTGGCTGGCACCGTTTTTCGCACCGGGATTGGGATAGTAGAACCAGCCATGATTGTACTTGAACAAGGAAAGTGTGAGTTTTCGCGTATTTTCAGCCCGCCACAGGGGCAAGTACCTCACTTTCAAAATGATAGTAACTAAGTTTCCGTGTTGCAACTGAAATACTTTTCGATTGTTGTGTTGAATCAATGTGAGGAGATGGCCATGAAACATACCAACTTTAATAATTTGCCTTGCCCGATTGCGCGCAGCCTGGGCAAGGTGGGCGAATGGTGGAGCATCCTCATCCTGCGCGAAGCGTTTTATGGCAAGACGCGCTTCGACGAATTTGAAAAAAGCCTCAAAATCGCCCCCACCATCCTGACGCGCCGCCTGGCCGACCTGGTGGAAGGGGGCTTGATGACGCGCCGCCTGTATTGCGCCAAGCCGCCCCGCTATGACTATGTGCTGACCAAGTCCGGGCGCGCCTTCAAGCCCGTCTTGCTGGCGTTTATTGCCTGGGGTAATGAAAACTTCGCGCCGGAAGGCGCCAGCCTCGTCATCGCCAGCCGCGACACGGGCCTGGCCGCCGACCCGGTGCTGGTCGACGCGACGACGGGCTTGCCCATCAATGACGAGTATTACGCGTTCGCGCCAGGACCTGCCGCCAGCGACAGCATGCGCAGCATCATCCTCGACGCGGAAAAAAGCAGCGGCATCGCACCCAAGCCGAAGGCGCCGGCCGCCAACCGCGGCTGGGTGGCGGAAGGGCATTTGGCCTGAGGACGCGCTGGCAGGCGAGCAGCAAGTTTGGCGCAAAGCAATGCGGACACGGCGGCATGGCCTTACTGTCGCACTATGCAATGCAAGTGCGGCGCAAACCCCGGTTCGGCACTGCTGGCGGGGCGGGGCGCCATCCGTGATCCGATGTCCGTTGAAGGAGTATTGCGATGAGCACACTGCAACAACACGTACGCCGCGTCGCCAGCGTGCTGGCGCTGGCCGCCCTGCTGGGCGCCTGTTCCCATGGCCCGCATCAGCCGGGCGGCCATGACGTCACCTTGACGGGCGCGCAGGAAGTGCCGGCTAACACCAGCACGGCCAGCGGCAGCAGCAATCTTCGCGTCGCCCACGACCGCAGCGTCAGTGGCGGCGTGCGCTACACGGGCATGGTGGCGACCGTCGCGCACATCCATGAAGCGCCGGCCGGCGCCAATGGCCCTGTCATCGTGCCGCTCGTGAAAACGGCCGAAGGCATGTTTGCCGTGCCGGCCGGCGCCATGCTCACGCCGCCCCAGTATGCGAGCTACCAAGCAGGCAACCTGTACGTGAACGTGCACAGCGCCGCCTACCCGGCCGGCGAGATCCGCGCCCAGCTCAAGCCCTAGCCGGCCAGCGGCGTTATCCCCGAAACCTCCTTGGGCCGCGCGAGCGGCCTTTTTTTGCGCCAGGCGGCCAGCCGGTGCAGCGCGCTACAATGGCGCTCCATGCTGACCATCCTCGCCATCACCTTTCCCTTCTTCGCCCTGGTGCTGTGCGGCTACCTGGCCGTGCGGCGCAAGCTGCTGCCGCTGGCCGCCATCGGCGGCTTGAACAGTTTTGTCCTGTACTTCGCGCTGCCCTGCATGCTGTACCGCTTCGGCGCCGCCACGCCCATCGCGCAGCTGCTCGACGCCAGCGTGTTCGGCGTCTACCTGCTGTGCGCGCTGATCATGGTGGGCGTCACCATGGCCATGACACTGAGCCACCGCATCGACTGGAACAACGCCGCCTTCGGCGCGCTGGTGGCGGCCTTCCCGAACACGGGCTTCATGGGCGTGCCCCTGCTATTGACCTTGCTCGGCCCCCGTTCCTCGGGTCCCGTCATCGTCACCATCGTCGTCGATATGCTCATTACCAGTTCGCTGTGCATCGCCCTGTCGCGCATCGGCAGCGGCGGCGCGCATGGCAGCCGCGCCGCCGTCGTCAACGCCCTGAAAGGCATGGCCGGCAACCCGATGCCGTGGGCGATCGTGCTGGGGGCCATGTCTTCGTGGCTGGCACTGGCCTTGCCCAAGCCATTGATGCAGACGGTGGGCCTGCTGGCAGACGCCGCCTCGCCGGTTGCCCTGTTTACCATCGGCGCCGTGCTGGCCCGCTCGCAAATGAGCACGAGCGATCCGGCGCCGCTGGGGGAATATGTGCCCGTGGCGCTGAAAAAACTGCTGCTGCATCCGCTGCTGGTGTGGGGCATCGGCCATGCGGCCATCGCGCTGGGCGCGCCGCTCGATCCGTTCGCGCTGACTTGCATGGTGCTGGTGGCGTGCCTGCCCAGCGCCAGCAATGTCTCGCTGCTGTCCGAACGCTTCGGGGCGAACACGGCGCGCATCGCCCGCATCATCCTTGTGTCGACGGCGCTGTCGTTTTTGACGTTTTCGGCGGCCGTCAGCTGGCTGGCGTGAGGGTGGCCGCGTGGCCCCGGGCCTCGCCGCGCGCCTTGCGCATCGTCGAGAGCACAGCGACGGCGCGCATCGCCCGCATTATTCTGGTCTCGACGGCGCTGTCGTTCCTGACGTTTTCGGCGGCCGTCAGCTGGCTGGCGTGACGTTGGCGGCGATCAGCGCGCCCAGGGCCTGCGCCGCGCCGGGCTGGCTGTCGTGCGCCAGTTCGCGCGCCATCGTGGCCTGATCTTCCTGCGTGCGGTTCTGCCCCAGCTTCCATTTGCCCGTGAGGCGCGTGAGGGGGATTTCGATGCCGACGATGGCTTTCAGGAGTTTCTCGATATAGGCGGCCGGCGCATCGCTCACCCGCCATGGCGCGGCCAGCCCCGCTTCATGGCGCGCCGTCAGCCGCTCCACCAATCCCAGCAGCCACGCCGCATCGTCGATGGCGCGCAGGGGGCCGTGGGCGTGCACGACCGCATAATTAAAAGTCGGTACTTCCTTGCCGCTGCGCTGCTTTTCCGCATACCAGGCGGGCGTGATGTAGGCGTGCGGCCCCTGGAAAATCACCAGCGCTTCATCGTTCCCGCCGGCCGCGCGCCACAGCGGATTGGCGCGCGCCACATGGGCGCGCAGGATGCCGAATGGGGCGTCAGGCGTGGGCGCGGCGATCTCGAATGGCAGGTGGTCGGCGCACAGGCCATCGGCGCCATGGCGCACCAGCGCGCCCAGCGGATGCGCGGCTATCAGGCCATGCAGCACGTCGAGGCGTTCTTCGCGAAAGCTGGCTGGCGTGTACATTTAATCGGCTCCTTCCACCACCACGTCGGCCGTCAGCGAATTGGCGATGTAGCAGCGTTCATGCGCGTCGTGGTGCAGGGCCGCCAGCGCCTCGGGCGAGGGCGGCGTTCCCGCAAACGCGATGCGCGGGCGCAGCACGATGCGCGTCATGGCCAGGCGGCCTGCCGCATTTTTCCCCAGGTCGCCGGTGGCGTCGTCGCGGTAGTCGTCGATGACATAGCCGCGCTGCGCTGCCAGCGACAGGAAGAACAGCATGTGGCAGCTCGACGTGGCGGCCACCAGCGCTTCTTCCGGATCGATATTTGCCGCCACCGACATGGGCAGCGGCACCGACAGGGGCGACGACGAGGCGGCTACCGTCAAGCCGCCGTCGAACTGCCATTCATGGCCACGGCTGTAGCGCTGGCCGGCGAAATCCTGGCCGTCGCGCTGCCAGGCCACAGTGGCGAAAAACTGATGCATGGGTGCTCCGCAAGAGTAGAGGGGATGCGCCATCTTAGCGCCAGTCTTGGCTATTTAAAACAGCCAATAAGTGCTATCTTGAAGCTACCAATTCAAGAAGGCCACCATGCCAGCTTCCCATCTGCACCAGCTCATCGCCGCCTTGCCTTTGCAGCGCGGCGCCGGCGAGCCGCTGTTTCGCCAGCTGTATGCGGCCATCAAGGCCGCCATTCTCGATGGCCGCATGAGTCCCGGCATGCAGCTGCCGCCCACGCGCGACTTTTGCCGCCTGCTGGCCGTGTCGCGCCAGACGGTGCTCAATGCGTATGCGCTGCTGACGGCCGAAGGCTATCTCGATGGCGCCGTGGGGCGCGGCACCTTCGTCAGCCGCGACGTTCCGCTGCCGGCGCCTGTCCCTGCAACGGCGCCCGGCCTGCTGCGGCCCCTGTCGGCGCGCGGGCAGGGCGTGGTGGCGGCCATGCGCCAGGTGGCGTTCCACCGTGGTCCGTTGCGCGCTTTTCGCGTCGGCATGCCGCGCATCGACCATTTTCCGTTCGGCGTGTGGAACCGTCTGGAAGCGCGGCGCTGGCGCCGGCCCGACCACCATTTCGGCTACAGCGACCCGGCCGGCTACCTGCCGCTGCGCGAACTGCTGTGCGTGTATTTAAAAGCCTCGCGCGGCGTCCAGTGCACGCCGCAGCAGATCGTCATCACCTCCGGTTCGCAGCAGGCGCTGTTTTTGCTGTCGACCATTTTGCTGGCGCCGGGCGACTCTGCCTGGATGGAGTCGCCCGGCTACCGGGGCGCCAGCGGCCCGCTGCGCGCGGCCGGCGCGCGCGTCTTTCCCGTCCCCGTCGATGCGCAGGGGCTCGACGTGGCGTATGGCGTGGCGCATTGTCCGCAGGCGAAGCTGGCCTACGTGACGCCGTCGCACCAGATGCCGCTGGGCGTGAGCATGAGTTTACCGCGCCGCCTGGCCCTGCTGGCCTGGGCCGCACACAATAAAGCGTGGCTGGTGGAAGACGATTACGACAGTGAATACCGCTACACGGGCGCGCCGCTGGCCTCGCTGCAAAGCCTGGACCGGGCCGGCTGCGTGGTGTACGTGGGCACCCTGTCGAAGGTGCTGTTTCCCGGCCTGCGCCTGGGCTACATGGTGGCGCCGCCCGCGCTGGCCGACGCGCTGGTGCAGGCCAAGGCCGTGATGGACCGGCACACGGCCATCGTGCCGCAGATGGCGCTGGCCGACTTCATCGCCGAGGGCCACTTTGGCCGGCATATCCGCCGCACGCGCGACAGCAATGCCGAGCGGCGCGACTTGCTGGTGCGCGGCCTTGCGCGCGAACTCGACGATCAGCTCGCGTGCGGCCCGGCCGACAGCGGCCTGGAACTATGCGCGTATTTTCGCGCCGGCCATGATGAAGAAACGGTATCGCGCGCGGCCTTGGCACGCGGTATCGAGTTGCGTCCGCTGGGCCACTATGCCGACCCGGCGGCGGGGCTCGAGTGCGCCACGCCGTCCGGGCTGCTGCTGGGCTTTGCGGCGATTCCCCCGGACGAGATGGCGCACGGCTTGCGGGAATTGGGACGCATCCTGCGCGGCCGATAAACTATACTGGCACTTGCCTGCACATGAAGAACACGACCATGAATATTACCCGCTGCTCCTGGGCCAACCCGGCCAATCCCCGCTACCTCGACTATCACGACACGGAGTGGGGCGTGCCTTGCCACGACGAGCGCCGGCTGTTCGAGATGCTGAACCTGGAAGGCGCGCAGGCTGGCCTGAGCTGGGAAACGATCCTCAACAAGCGCGACACCTACCGCGCCGCCTTCGACAACTGGGACGCGGAAAAGATCGCCGCGTATGGTCCGGACAAGGTGGCGCAGCTGCTGGCCGACCCCGGCATCGTGCGCAACCGCCTGAAGGTAGCGGCCGCCATCACGAACGCGCAAGCCTATTTGCGCCTGCGCGCGCAAGGCCAGACCCTGGACAGCTTTCTGTGGGCGTATGTCGATGGCCAGCCCATCGTCAACAACTGGCAGCCGGGCGAGTTTCCCGCCAAGACGGCCCTGTCGGACCAACTGTCGAAAGACTTGCTCAAGCTGGGCTTCAAGTTCGTCGGTTCGACCATCATCTACGCCTACATGCAGGGCATCGGCATGGTCAACGACCATGCGCCCGCCTGTTTTTGCCGCACGGGGCATTGATGCGCCGCGCACTGGTCCTGCTCGACACGGATTTTGATGGTGCCCGCTTGCGCGCCGCCTGCGCGGCGCATGGCGGCCGCCGCCTGCACTACATCGCGCTGGCGCCGCGTCCCGTCGATGCGCGCCACTTGCCCGAGCAGTGGCGCGCACAGTGGCCGCCTTGCGTGCCGGGCCTGCACCGGATGGTGTCGCACGATGGCCTCGTCACGCTCGATGTGCTGATCGGCGAGGCCGATGCCTGCCTGGCGCAATTGTCGGCGCGCGTCGATGAAGTTCATCTGGCCTGGGTGCCGGCCGCCACCTCGGTGCTGGCGCGCCTGATGGTCGATGGCGCCCGCCTGCAAGCCGTGCATCTGGACGAGGAACAGCGCGCCGCCCTGCAAAAGAATGGATTTGTTTTTGACGAGAGCCGCCTGCGCGCCGTGTTTTATGCGCGGCGCGCAGAGTATGCGGCCGTCACCGTGCCCGAGCGGCGCGCCATCGTCATCGGCGCTGGCGTGGCCGGCGCGGCCGCCTGCGAACGGCTGGCCGCGCGCGGCTGGAAGGTGACCTTGATCGAGCGCCACGCGCAGCTGGCCAGCGAAGCGTCGGGCAACCTGGCGGGCATCTTCATGCCGTTGCTGTCGAAGGACGACAACATCGCCACGCGCCTGACGCGCGCCGCCTATCTGTATTCGCTGCGCCGCTGGAAAGACCTGGGCGGCATCGGCGCGGCCATCGAGGGTGCGCAAAGCGGCGTGCTGCACTTGGCGCGCGACGGCGCGCATGCGCAGGTGCAGCGGCAGATCGCCGCCAGCGGCCTGTATCCGCGTGAATTCGCCCGCTGGCTGGAAGCGCCCGAGGCCACCGCCATGCTGGGCGCGCCGGCGCCCGATGGCGCCTGGTGGTTCGAGCAGGGCGGCTGGGCGCGCCCGTCTTCCGTCTGCGCGGCCATGCTGGACGCCTGCGGCGCCTTGCTCACGCGGCGCTTTTCCAGCAGCGCCTTGCGCCTGGAGCGCGGCGACCAGGAATGGCTGGTGCGCGATGCGGACGGCGCCCTGATCGCGGCCGCGCCCAACGTCATCCTGGCGGCGGGCACGGGGGCCATCGATTTTGAACAGGCGGCCGGCCTGCCGCTCGACGCCGTGCGCGGCCAGGTCACGCACCTGGCCGAAGGCAGCTTGCCGTCGTTGCCGTTCGTCGTCTGCCGCGAGGCCTACATGACGCCGGTGCACCAGGGCGTCGTCTGCGTGGGCGCCAGCTACGATGCGGACGCGGAACCCAAGTTGCGTTCATCGAGCCAGGAAGACAATATCGCGAAGATCGCCGACATCCTTGATGTGGCTCCGTTCGACGCGCCGCTGGCGGGTCGCACGGGCTTTCGCTGCATGGCGCCGGACCGCCTGCCGCTGGCGGGGGCCTTGCCCGACCCGGGCGCGCCAGGCCGCTGCGAGCGCCTGCGCGACGTGCCGCGCTGGCCCGGCCTGTTTGGCTTGCTCGGTTACGCTTCGCGCGGCCTGATCTGGGCGCCGCTGGCGGCCGAGCTGCTGGCGTGCCAGCTGGAGGGGGAACCGCTGCCACTGGAGAGTCAATTGGCCGCTGCGCTTGATCCTGCGCGCTTCCTGCTGCGCGAACGCCGCCGCGCTGGTTGAGCGTTGGCGCAGAGCAGGCGAGGGCTGGGGTCAGACCCCCAACACAGCTGACGCAAAGCTTGGCGCCAACGCACATGAGGGTCTGACCCCATATGCGGACGCTCCGCGCGTAGTCCCTATATATGTTTTTCAGCTTTCCAAACTCTTTTTAATTTGTTTTCCGAACAACATAAGTTCGCTACAGTGGACTCGTGCTGGTTTTTGACGACGGAATAAAGAGGTGGAACGATGGCTGCTGCAGAACTGATTTTCGATCCCCGCGCCGCCCACGGCGAGGCGGCCTTTGACGAAGTGCTCAATCTCGCGCGCACCCAGGCGCAGGCGCAGGGTTTGCCGTATGCGGGCATCGTCAGCGCGCAGGATGCGTGGCAGCTGGTGCAGGTCGGCAAGGCCGTGCTGGTCGATGTGCGCACGCATGAAGAACGCACGTTCGTCGGCTACGTGCCCGCCTCGCTGCACGTGGCGTGGGCGACCGGCACGTCCATGAACCGCAATCCCCGCTTTACGCGCGAACTGGAAGCAAAGGTGGGCGGCAAGGATGCTGTCGTGGTGCTGCTGTGCCGCAGCGGCAAGCGCTCGGCCGCGGCTGCCGAAGCGGCCGCCAAGGCCGGTTTCACGCACGTCTTCAATATCGCGCAAGGCTTCGAGGGCGACCTCGACGAGCAGCAGCAGCGTGGCCACAGCGGTGGCTGGCGCTGGCATGCGCTGCCCTGGCTGCAAGATTAAATCTCTTCCCGGGACCACCATGAACCAGCGAGCCCTTCCCCCGGCCCCTCTTGCCGCGCAGCCGCAATGGGAACTGCACCAGATCGTCGATGAATTGCGCGCCGTGCGCGAGCAGTGGCGCGAAGGCTTGGCCAGCAACCAGGAGTGCGGCGCGCGCGAATTCCCGTCGCGCCAGCACTTGCACGACATCATCAAAGCCCTGTGCGCGGCCCTGTTCCCGATGCGCCTCGGCCCCCTCGACCTGCAGCAGGAGAGCGAGGATTTCTTTGTCGGCCACACGCTCGACACGACCCTCACGGGCTTGCACGAGCAGGTGCGGCGCGAACTCAGTTACCACGCGCGCCAGCACGGCTTGCAGCAGACGGTCTCCATCGAACAGCAGGCGCTGGTCATCGTGCAGCGCTTCGCCCGCGCGCTGCCGCGCATCCGCGCCCAGCTCGACACGGACGTGGCGGCCGCCTTCCATGGCGACCCGGCCGCGCACAGCGTCGATGAAGTGCTGCTGTGCTATCCGGGCATCCTGGCCATCATCCATTACCGCCTGGCGCACACCTTGTATGCGCTCGGCGCGCCGCTGGTGGCGCGCATCATCGCCGAAGTGGCCCATTCGCAGACGGGCATCGACATCCATCCGGGCGCCATCATCGGCAGCAGTTTTTTCATCGACCATGGCACGGGCGTGGTGATCGGCGAGACGGCCATCATCGGCGAACGGGTGCGCATCTATCAAGCCGTCACCTTGGGCGCCAAGCGCTTTCCCGCCGGCTTTGATGGCGTGCTGAAAAAGGGACTGGCGCGCCACCCCATCGTGCAGGACGACGTGGTCATTTATGCGGGCGCGACGATCCTCGGGCGCGTGACCATCGGCCAGGGTTCCGTCATCGGCGGCAATGTCTGGCTGACCCGCAGCGTGGCGCCCGGCAGCCATGTCACGCAAGCGCATAACCAGCAGGAAGCACCGGAGTCGCCTGCGCCATCCCAACCCGCTTTTGCCCATCACCCATGAGGACAGCATGTTGATCAAACAGTTTGGACTGGCCGTGCGCCAGTTGCGCGAAGGGCGTGGCTGGTCGCAGGAGCGCCTGGCCGAAGCGGCCGACTTGAACCGCTCCTTCATCGGCGAAATCGAACGGGGCGCCGCCACGCCGTCGCTGCTGACGGTGGAAAAGCTGGCCATCGCGCTGGGCGTCGGCCTGGCGGGATTGATGGCGCGCTGCGAGCCGGAGTTGGTGGATTAAAGCGGGTGGATTAAGCGCCACGATGATGGCGATAGCATGTTGAGTAAATGAGAGGGGCGTCCGATACTTTATTCGTTTTTCAGATAAGCATATTCACTTTTCTCATCAGGAGTAGTCATGGCAGAAGCAACAGAGAACCAGTTCGCGCTGGGCGATAACGCCGCGCGCCAGCTGGCCAATGCAAGCAAGAGCGTCCCCCAGTTATCCACGATCACGCCGCGCTGGCTCGTGCATCTGCTGCAATGGCTGCCCGTGGAAGCGGGTATCTACCGCCTCAATCGCGTAAAAAATCCGAAGGACGTGCGCGTCGCCTGCTCGCAGCGCGACGAGTCGGAACTGCCGCAAACCTTCGTCGACTACGATGACCAGCCGCGCGAGTATTTCCTCAATGCCGTCAGCACGGTGCTCGACGTGCACACGCGCGTGTCGGACCTGTACAGCAGCCCGCACGACCAGATCAAGGAGCAGCTGCGCCTGACCATCGAGACGATCAAGGAGCGCCAGGAAAGTGAATTGATCAACAATCCCGACTACGGCCTGCTGGCCAGCGTGCACGACGACCAGCGCATCTTTACCCTGACGGGCGCACCCACGCCGGACGACCTCGACGAACTGCTGACGAAAGTGTGGAAGGAACCGGGCTTTTTCCTTGCCCACCCGCTGGCCATTGCCGCCTTTGGCCGCGAATGCACGCGCCGCGGCGTGCCTCCACCGACCGTCAGCCTGTTCGGTTCCCAGTTCCTCACGTGGCGCGGCGTGCCGCTGGTGCCGTCCGACAAACTGCCGATCGAAGACGGCAAGACGAAGATCATCTTGCTGCGCGCGGGCGAACAGCGGCAAGGTGTGATCGGCCTGTTCCAGCCAGGCCTGGCGGGTGAGCAAAGTCCGGGCCTGTCCGTGCGTTTCATGGGCATCAACCGCCACGCGATTTCGTCCTATCTGATTTCGCTGTATTGCTCGCTGGCCGTGCTGACCGACGATGCGCTGGCCGTACTGGAAGACGTGGAGATCGGTAAATACCATGACTACCCAGACACCTACAAGTGATGGCGCGGCGGGCTTGCCTGCCGTCCCGTTCTTGCCCGATGAAGCGACCCTGAACCGCCTGGCCGGTGAATTCTTTGCCCGTTTGCCGGGCTTGGACAAGTCGCCCAGCCTTGGCGGTTCCGGCAGCGTGCTCGATGCGGCACCCCGCTATGCGAACCGTCCGCCGCCGCAGCCCGGCCCTTCGTTTGCCGCCATCGCCCCCGGCGTGGCAACGGCGCAGGTGCCGCCCGTGACGGCGCCGCTGGAAGCACCGGTTGCGCCGGCGCCGGCATCGATTCCCACGCCGCGGGCGTCAAGCCTCGATGCGCCGTCGCCCTACTATTTTGTCGGCGGCGCGCATGGCTATCCCGCATCAAGCCACAAGCTCGATGGACTGGCGCAGCAGGGGCTGGGGCAGGCGGCGCCGCAGCAGGCACCCGCGCGCCAGCTGCCCGTATCGCCAGCCAACAGCCAGCCCGCGTTCTATTTCCAGACCGAGCTGCCTGCGCGTCAGCAAGGACAAACGCCGGCGCCATTCGACGTGCATGCCGTGCGGCGCGATTTTCCCGTGCTGGCGGAGCGCGTCAACGGCAAGCCGCTGGCCTGGTTCGACAATGCGGCCACCACGCACAAGCCGCAGTCGGTGATCGACCGCGTGTCGTATTTTTATGCGCACGAGAACTCGAACATCCACCGCGCCGCGCACGCATTGGCGGCGCGCGCCAGCGATGCATATGAAGCGGCACGCGCCAAGGTGGCGCAGTTCCTCGGCGCCGCCTCGCCCAATGAAATCATTTTCGTGCGCGGCGCCACCGAAGGCATCAACCTGGTCGCCAATACGTTTGGCCGCAAGTACATCGGCAGCGGCGACGAGATCATCGTCTCGCAGCTCGAGCACCACGCCAACATCGTGCCATGGCAGCAGCTGGCGGCGGAAAAGGGCGCGACCTTGCGCGTGATTCCCGTCGATGACAGCGGGCAGATCATCCTCGACGAATTCCGCAAGCTGCTCAACGGTCGCACGAAACTGGTGTCCGTGACGCAGGTGTCGAATGCCTTGGGCACCGTGACGCCCGTGGCGCAGATCATCGCGCTGGCGCATGCGGCCGGCGTGCGCGTGCTGGTCGATGGGGCGCAAGCCGTGTCGCATTTGCGCGTGGACGTGCAGGCGCTGGGCGCGGATTTTTACGTGTTTTCGGGCCATAAAGTGTTTGGCCCGACGGGCATCGGCGCCGTGTATGGCAAGGCGGACTTGCTCGAGCAATTGCCGCCTTGGCAGGGCGGCGGCAACATGATCGCCGACGTCACGTTCGAGCGCACCGTCTACCAGGGTGTGCCGAACCGTTTCGAGGCGGGCACGGGCAATATCGCCGATGCCGTGGGCCTGGGCGCGGCCATCGATTACGTGCAGCGCATCGGCCTGGAAAACATCGCCGCCTACGAGCACGCGCTGCTGGAATACGCGACGCACCACTTGCAGGCGATTCCCGGGGTGCGCCTGATCGGCACGGCGCTGGACAAGGCGAGCGTGGCCTCATTCGTGCTGGCCGGTTACGAGCCGGCGGAAGTGGGGCGCGCCCTGAACGACGAGGGCATCGCCGTGCGCTCGGGCCACCATTGCGCCCAGCCGATCCTGCGCCGCTTCGGCGTGGAAGCGACCGTGCGGCCATCGTTCGCCTTCTACAATACGTATGAGGAAATCGACCGCATGATCGTCGTGGTGAAACGCCTGGCGGGCGCGCGCCGCTGATCTTGCCTGCTTGTCAAGCTGATGCCGCCCCTGCGCAAGCGGGGGCGGCATTGTTGCGTCATGTCAGGGACTTTGCGCGCGGCTGGCAGGCGCCCGCAGGCTGGCGGTATAATTTATCCTTGGCAATAATCAAGCTGCGGCCCCAAGGAGATGTCCGGTGGAAGATCAACACAGCTCGCCCGAGCTTTTCCTGTTCCTGGCGTCGACCGTGCACGACATGAAAAACTCGATCAGCGTGGTCAGCGGCACGCTGGAATCCTTGCTGGCGGCCGAGCAGGCGAAAGCCGCGCCGCAGGCCGACCCAGCCTACCTGCAGATGGCGCAGATGCTGTACCAGACCAAGCGCCTCAACGATAACCTGATCCAGCTGCTGGCCCTGTACAAGGAAGTGGGCAAGCCCGGCTACCCGTTTGACGTGCAGCCGCAACTGGTGAGCCAGGTGGTCGACCAGGTGGTGGACCAGGAAAAGATATTGCTGGCCTCGAAAGGCATCCATCTGGAGACGGCTTGTGCGCCGGAGCTGATCTGGACCCTCGATGAAGACCTGGTCATCGGCGTGCTCTCACATGCCATCAACAACGCCATCCGCTACACGAAAGACACGATCCGCCTGTCGGTGCGGGAGCACGACGGCATGCTCGAGCTGCGCGTGGAGGACAATGGCGACGGCTATACGCAGGCCTTGCTCGACGCGGGCAGCGCGGCCATGGATGGCATGACGGCGGGCGTGAATTTTTCCACCAACAGCACGGGCCTGGGCCTGTATTTTTCCAGCGAAGTGGCAAAGATGCACAAGCACCGGGGCAGCAGCGGCAGCATCGCGCTGGAAAATGGCGGCGCCCTGGGCGGCGGCTGCTTCATCCTGCGCCTGCCCTGAACGAGGAACCCATGACGACAGACAGCCACGCCACCGCCGCCGAAGCGGGCAGCACCGACTGGGCCGACAAACATTATCTGCTGGTCGACGATTTCATCGGCATCCGCATCCTGCTGCGCGAATCCCTGCGCAATCTGGGCGCGCGCCATATCGACCAGGCGGCCAGCGGCGGCGAAGCCATGAAGCTGCTGGCCAAGACGCGCTACGACGTGGTGCTGTGCGATTACAACCTGGGCGAAGGCAAGAACGGCCAGCAAGTGCTGGAAGAGACGCGCGTGCGCAACCTGACGGCGCCGTCCAGCGTGTGGCTGATGGTGTCGGCCGAGAAAAGCGTGGAATCCGTGATGGGCGCGGCCGAGCACCAGCCCGACGCCTACCTGATCAAGCCGATCACGGAAGGCGTGCTGCTGACGCGCCTGAACCGCGTGTGGCACAAGAAGCAGGTATTCCGCGAAATCGACCAGGCTTGCATGGAAAAGGATTATTTGCGCGCGGCGAAATTGTGCGACGCGCAGATCGAGCTCAACAAGCTGCACGAGCTGGAATTGCTGCGCATGAAGGCCAGTTTGCTGCTGAAAAGCGGCGAACCGGAAAAGGCGCGCGCCGTATACGAAAAAGTGCTGGCCGAGCGCGATTACAGCTGGGCCAAGGCGGGCCTGGGCAAGATCCGCATGAATAACGGCGAGCACGAGGCGGCGCGGCAGATATTCCAGGGCGTGATCGTCGAAAACAAGTATTACATCGACGCCTATGACCAGATGGCCGTCGCCTATCAGCTGATGGGCCAGCACGAAGAGGCCTGCGGCGTGCTGGAAAAGGCGGCGCGGCTGTCGCCCAATTCCGTGCCGCGCCAGCGCAATCTGGGACTGGCGGCCCTGAAAGTGGGCAACGTCAGCATGGCGGAAAAGGCTTTTCGCAAGTGTATTTCCATCGGCGAGTTTTCCGTCATGAAGACGCCGGACGCCTACCTGGGACTGGCGCGCGTGTGCGGCTTGAAGAAGGATGCCAAGGAGGCGTTGCAGTGGCTGCTGCTGGCGCAGCGCGAATTCTCGCCCGAGCAGATCGGGCTGCGCGCGAAGATCACGGAAGGCATGGTGCACCACGAAACGGGCGATTACCGGCGCGCGCGCAAGTGCGGCGACGAGCTCGAAGCCATGCTGGCCGAAGACCCGGCGCGCCCCGAAAAGGCCATCTGCATGGAGCTGGCGACCCTGCTGTTCGCCGTCGGCGTCAAGGATGCGCCGGCCGGCCTGCTGTGCTACGTGGTGAAGAACAACCACGACAACCAGGTGGTGCAGGACGAGGTGCAAAAAATTTTCGATAAGGCGAAGATGGGCGACGAGGGCACGAGCCTGATCATCGCCTCGCGCAAGGAAGCGTCGGACTTGATGAACAAGGGCGTGCTGCTGTGGAAGACGGACAAGCTCAACGAAGCGGTCGCCTGGATGCGCACGGCGCGCGAAAAGCTGCCGAACAACTTGCGCATCCTGTTCAATTCCGCGCAAATCATCGTGTCGTGCCTGGAGCAGCGCGGGTTTCAGGCCGACCTGGCGGCCGAGGCCATGGAAGTGTTGTTATATGTAGACAAAATTGCACCAGGGCAGCAGCGCTTTGCGCAATTGATGGAGCAACTGGTGCAGCTGACGCCGCCGCCCGGGCCGGAAGAAGCCGTCGCAGCGCCGGAAAAAACGCCGCCGGCGCCGGAAAAAGGCGGAAAAGCCGTGCGTGAGCGTGCCGGATGATAAACTAGGGGCCAGCGTGGGTTCGCCCGTGCTTGAGTTGCTTTACAACAATAAGGAAGAAACTATGCGTGATGTGGTCAATGAAGTGTACAAAAAAATGAAAGTCGGCAGTATTGCCTGGGTACGCCCGGTCGCCGCCAAGGGAGACACGCTGGAAACATTCCAGTCTTCGTACGAGCACGCCAAGGCGCTGGCCGACGAAGGCCTGATCACGATCGGTGACGTAAAACGCCAGGCCGACAACATGATCGAGGCGATCCGCATTCATCGTATCGCCTGATCATATTGCCGGCTTGCAGCATCAGGCTTTGCCTGGCGCTTTCGCTTTGGGTGCCGCGCGCTTTGCCGGCGCCTTGCGCAGCGGGGCCTTGGCCTTGGCTGCCGTGCCTGCCTCGGCAGGTTTGGCCGGCTTGCTGGCCGCTGGCTTGGCTTTGCTCACACTGCCAAAGCTGGCCGCTGCCGCGCTGGCAGCGTCGGGCGACATTGCCGTCGACACCGCCTGCTTGAACTGATCTTGTAACAAATTCCACCAAGCACTTGGATTGGCCAACTGGGCTGCTGCCTGGCTGCCGGCATCGCCGGGCGCAGCCGCAGCCGGTTCCGGTACGGGCGCAGGTGCTGGCGCAGGAGCCGGTTTCGGTTCAGGCGCCGCAGGTGCAGGTGTGGCTTGCTGGAAAAACGCGGAAGCGTAGGGCACGGATTCAAACACGGTTTTCTCGCTGGCACCCGGTTGCGTGATGGCCGCCGCCAGTGACGCGCCCATCGATTTCAATGTGGCGATGGTGCCGCGCTGCACTTCCAGCGCCTGGATACTGCCGCGCAGCATGCTGGTGTTGAGGTTCAGCCACGCTTCGACGGCTTTCAGGTCGTTGATTTTCTTGTCCAGCTCTTCCACCGACATGGTGGGCGCCGTGATGCCAGGCACGCCCATGCCGGGCACGCTCATGCTGCCCCACAGGTTTTTGACGAAGTCGAGCGTATCGGTCACAACTGCTGCGCCCGGCATTTGGGGCATTTGCGGGTTTGCCATGCGAAATCTCCTGGTAGATGGATAGGCTTAGCGTAGCAGATATCGGCTTGCAACTGACGCAATGCCGCCAACATTTTCTTACATAAAACATTAAGAGTTGAGCACGGGCAAGAAGCGGGAAGCGGGGCGGAAGCGTTACACTACGGCCTATGATGCCTGACTCCTTCTTTTCGCCACCGCGCCGCCGCACCGTCGTCTTTGTCGCGGTCATCGGCGTACTGCATTACGTGGCGTTGGAATGGCTCACCTCGCGTGCCAGCATGGTGCCGCTGGGACAGAATCATGCGCAAGCGGTCAGCATGGCCTTGATCGCCGAGCCGCCCAAACCGCTGCCGGTGGTGCCGCCACCGCCGCCTGAACTGCGGCCCGTGCCCAAGCCCCGGCCGCCGCCCCCGCCGCCCCCGACGGAGCTGGCGTCGAGCGAAACGCCCCAGTTGACGGCGCCCGCCAGCGACGTGCCGGAAGGCCCGGCCACGACCGAGGCGGCCGCCGTGGCTGCCCCGGCCATCACGGCGCCGGCGCCCGCCGTGGCCGCCGCACCCGTGCCGGCCAGCGCGCCGCCGCCGGCGCCCGTCGAGCAGGCACGCCGCTACAAGACGAACGCGCCCGCCTCGGCCCAGTTCGACCTGCATGTGGACCGGCGCGATGCGGACGGCACCAAATGGCAGGGCGTGGCCGCGATGGCGTGGGACAATCGGGGCGACACGTATCAGCTGAAGCTGGAAGTGGGTTTGAGCATGCTGATCACGCGCATCAACCTGCTGGTGCTGACCAGCGAGGGCGTGATCGATGGCAGCGGCATCGTGCCCGTTACGGCCACGGAAAAACGCAAGGGCCGCGCGCAAACGGCCACGCATTTCAACCGCGACGCCAAGGCCATCACGTTTTCGGCCACGACGGCCACGGCGCCATGGCAAGAGGGGGCGCAAGACAAGGCCACCGTGCCGTTCCAGCTGGCCGCCATCGGCCGCGCCGACGTCAACCAGCTGGTGGGCAATATCGACATACTCGTCGGCGAGGAAAAGGAAGCGACCGTGTTCCGTTTCCACCTGGTGGGCGAGGAAGAACTGGAAACCAGGATGGGCCGGCTGGTGACGTGGCATTTGCGCCGGCCGCCGAAGCCCGGCACGTATTCGTCGCAGCTCGATATCTGGCTGGCGCCGTCCATGCAATGGTATCCGGTACAAATACGCAATACCGAAGCGAACGGGGCGCTGACCACGCAAACCGTGACCCAAATTCGCGTCAATGACGCTACAGGAAAATAAATGACTACTTTGATAACTTTGAAACGCGTTCTGCTCGCCAGCCTGCTGGCCGCCACCCTGAGTCCCGCCATAGCGGCGGACGAGCCCGTCGATCACCCCGTCATCAAGCGCCCGTACAAGCTGGCGCCGTCGGCTGACCTCGTGTATTCGATCAAGGCGAAACAGCGCGGCATTGCGCTGTCGGGCGAATCCGTCAGCAACTGGCGCGCCGGCGATGGCAAGTACTCGCTGCTGGCCGAAACCAAGGCGGCCCTGTTCGGCAAAATACTCGAGCAGCGCAGCGAAGGCACGGTCGACGATTACGGCCTGGCGCCGGCGCAGTTCGTGGAAAAGCGCTTCCGCAAGGAAGCGGCCACGACCACCTTCAAGCGCGACAGCAAGACGATCGTCTTCAGCGAAGGCGACGACAGCTATCCTCTGAAAGGCGGCGAGCAGGACCGCAACAGCACCGTCTGGCAACTGGTCAGCGTGGCGCGCGCCACCCCCGAGAAATTCACGCCCGGTTCGGAATGGAGCTTCTTCGTTGCCGGCCGCCACGACGCCGAACCGTGGACCTTCAAGGTCGTCAAGCAGGAGACCGTCGCCACCGGCCAGGGTCTGGTGGAGGCCGTGCACCTGATCAAGGCGCCGCCGCCGGACAAGAAGGGCCAGCAAGTGGACCTGTGGCTGGCGCCGTCGCTGGAATGGTATCCCGTGAAGGTGACGTTCGCCGATGAAGATGGTGATTACGTGGAACAAACCTTGCAAAAGATTGTCAAGAAGTAAGTGCTTGCTGTTGTTGTGGGGTCAGACCCGCCGGGTCTGACCCCAGCCTTTCATGGGTTTTCGCCATCAGGAGTCTTAATAAGCAGGCGCCAGCGTTGCGCCGTGTCCGCACCTCCCCCTCCCATGCGCTAAATTGCATGTCAGAACTGATATACTGACGCCCCCGCCCCGCAGCGCCGCGTTAGCCCGCAGCGCCGCCCGCTGAACACTCATCCGGAAAAGAATGATTGATATAATGGCAAGTGCAGCCGTGGCTACGGATGCAAATCAGACAGAGCAAGAGCATCACGATTCCTTGCAGGCGCATTTCCAGCCCAATATTTCGGCCGACGAGATCGAGCAGGTATTTCACTTGAAGCGGGCGCAGCCCCTGCTGCAAGTGTTTACGGCCCTGTTCCACGGCGGTTTCGATGGGGTGCTGGTGCGTCTGCTGGTGTTGCGCGAGCTGGCGTCCGATGCGGCCACGTCGGCCTATACGCGTGCCGATATCAATACGAAACTGGCGTATCTGTTGCCCGAAAGCCTGGAAACGGTCTTGCTGCGCCTGCGCTCGAACCAGTTGCTGGCCTGGGATGCGCAGCAGGGCGTGTACCGCGTCACGCCGATGGCGCGCAATGTGCTGTCCGCCATCGACAGCCTGCTGGGCCTGGGGCAGACGGAAGACGAAGCGGAAATGGGCTTTCTGCTGTCGCAGGTGGCCGGTGCGCAAGCCGTCGGCGGCGTATCCGTTGAACAACTCCAGCATTTGCTGGGGCGCCTGGTGGACTTGACGGAGGAATTTTCCGACGCCATCGCTTCCGGTTCCGAATTCCGGCTGCGCACGGCGCAAGCGAAGTGGAACATGGCCTGCGACTGGGTCGAGAAGGGTTCCGAGATTCTCGTGGCGATCACGTCCGATGAAAACGCGGACAGCGCCACGCACAAGGCGGCGCAGGCGATTGGCCGCGCGCAAAGTAAATTGCTCAACATGCAAGGCATGTTTTCGCGCGCCCTGAACCAGATCGAGCGCCAGCGCGTGCACCTGGGCCAGTCGGGCCTGTCGACTACCGACATCAAGCGCTGGCTCTTGCTGCACGACGACCTGGCCAGCCTGGCCGAGGGCGCCATCGACCAGCCCGTCGTACCGCTGTTCTCCACGCCGGCCGAAATGATCGATGTGGCCGAAACGGAACTGCTGTCCGAACGGGCGGCAGGCGTCATCAACACGGGCCTGCCTAGCGGCGAGGATGCGCCCACCACCATCAGCGACGGACCCGCCATGCAGCTTGAACTCGATGACCTGTTGGACCGCCTGTCAAACTTCGCCAGCCTGGGCAATTTCCCCAGCATCGGCGAAGAGGGGCCGAAATCGGTGCCCGTGCAGGATTCCTTGCTGCCGGCCAGCTTTGCCGTGGCCTCGTACCGCGCCTCCATGCTGCCGCTGCTGGGCGATGTGTCCGAAGCGAGCTTGCAAGGCTCGACGGCCGAACTGGCCCGCTTGCCGATTACCTTTACACCGACCGACGAGATGGTCCAGCTGACCGACCCCCATGTGGCGGCCATGTCGATCGCCTCGCTTTCACTGAATGTTTCACTTGATTTAGATAGCGGCACCGCCGATGAATGACGATTCCCAAATCCTGATTGCGCGCCTGCTCACGCATCAAACCCTGCGCCGCGACGACAAGCTCGTCAAGCGCGTGCTGTCCGACGAGCTGTTCCGCGCCGAAATCGATGCGCGATTGCTGGCTTGCGGCCTGAAGCTGCTCGACAACGTGTACGCCGACCATGTCACCCTGGCCCTGACGCGCACCATCGAGCCGAAGATTTTCGGCGCGCGCGACGTGTGGCAAAACAATAATTTTGGCCTGGCGCGCGATGGCGTGGCCTTGCTGGTGGTACTGTGGGCGCAGATCATCCTGCCCAAGCGTGAACGCCAGGAAACGCACCAGCACGCGGACGACGACCAGAACGATATGTTCGGCACGGAAAAACCGCTGCCGCGCGCGGAAGACGCGTCGATCGGCATTTCCTACAAGGCGCTGCTGTCGGACTTCGGCGACAAGCTGGGCAAGAAGACGCGCATGGACATGAATCTGGGCACCCTGGCCAAGCTGGGCTTCATCGAGCGGCGCGGCGATTTCATCCTGGAAGGTCCGCTGCTCGACCTGATGATGGACACGGACGTCTTGAAAGAGCGCATCATCAATGGCGCCCTGGCCGACGTGTTCAAGCGGGCGCCGGCACGTCTGGTGGCCGTCGACCTCGACGCTGATTTGTCCGCTGATTTGTCCGCCGACATCGGCGACTTGCCAGATGCGGGCGACGAGCCTGTGTCCGACCTCCCTCACTGAAAGCGCCCATGTTTCATATCAAATCACTTGAACTGGTGCACTGGGATTACTGGCAGCGCATCAAGAATATTCCGCTCGACGCGAAGATCATCACCATCGCGGGGCAGAACGGCTCCGGCAAGACCACCTTGCTCGACGCCTTGCGCACCCTGTTCGGCCTCGACTGCTCGATGGGCCGCACGTATAAACACTATGCGCGCCATTCGGGCCAGCAGACGGCCTGGCTGCGCGCCGTGGTCGACAACAAGAACGTGGGCAAGCAGCTGTCGAACCGCCCGTTCCGCAGTTCCGGCTTCTTCAGCGACGATGAAGTGACGCTGTTTTGCCAGATCCAGAAGAATGGCGGCGACTGGAAGCGCCAGTATCTGATGCGTCCGGGCAATGTGCAGATCGAAGACATCACGGATGCCAACGACTGGCTCGGTGTGGAAAACTACCGCAAGCGCCTGGCCAATGCGGGCCTGTCGCCGGCCATGTCGAAAGTGCTGGCACTGGAGCAGGGCGAGACGGACAAATTGTGCGAATACGCGCCGCGCCAACTGCTCGACCTGGTGTTCCAGGTGTTCGGCGACAAGGAAGTGCTGGACGCCTATGATGAAGCCAAGCGCCACCAGCGCGACACGGAAGTGGAACTGAAGCGCTTCGAAACAGAGCTGAAAGCGTCGAAAACCAACCTGGAAGGCTTGCGCCTGCGCGTGGCCAATTACCACCAGTGGGAAGGTTTACATAAAGAACGCCGCAACCTGCTGGAAGAAGTGCTGCCCAGCCTGCAGTACCACGAGGCGCGCGAAAAAGCGGCCATCGCCAGCCGCCAATTGCGCGATGCGCGCAAACCGATGGCGCAGGCGGATCAGCAACTGACGGACAAGCGCAATGCGCTGGCCGCACAGGCGAAGGCCCTGTCCGACGCGCAGATGAACGAGACCTTGCTGGAACAGGAATCGATCGGTTTGCAGAGCCGTTTGTCCCTGATCAATAGCAAGCTGAAACCGCTGGACAGCCTGCTGGAGCAGAAAGACCGTTTGCACAAGCTGGCGGCGGACTCGGGCAGCGACATCGCCGAAGTGGCGGCCCAGCTGGAACAGAAGGAAGCGGAACTGCTGCGCCAGCGCCAGCAGCGCGACGCCCTGTCGGCCCGCATCGCGGGCGAGCAGGCGACGATTGCCGCGCTGCAAGGCAAGACGGCCATGCCGGAGCCGGACAATGTGCGCGGCATGCGCCGCGCGCTGCGCGACGCGGGTATTCCCCACGCGATGCTGTCGGACATCGTCGAAGTGACGGACAGCCGCTGGCAGGGCGCCGTCGAAGGCGTGCTGGGCGGATACGCCTCGGTCGTCTTGCTCGACAAGGCCAAGGATGCGGCTGCCGCTTACCGTTTGGCCGAGAAGGAGCGCTACCGCCACTTCATCGTGCCCGACCTGGTCACGGCGCCCGTGGCGAAAGATGAAAGCTTGCTGGCCGTGGTGAAATTTTCCGCGCCCGTGCCCAGCTGGCTGATCGAGCAGCTGTCGCGCATTGCTAGAGTCGATTCCGTCGAAGCCGGCTTCAAGCTGGGCAACCACGAGGAATGGATCACGCCCGAGGCGTATCACCGCGAACGCCGCGGCGGGCGCTCCCTGTTCGTGGAAGCGTCGCGCTACCGCTTCGGCCAGGCTGGCCGCAGCGGCCGCCTAGAAGCGCTGCTGCGCTCCCTGCCTGGCCTGGAAGGCCAGGAAGACACCTTGACCCTGGCGATCTCGAAGCTGGCGGCCGAAGTGGGTGCGTTAAAAGCGCGCATCGCCGGCGTCGACGCGGCCAAGGAACTCAGTGCGCGCCAGGAAGAATTCGCCGAAGCGCTGCGCAATTCCAAGCCGCTCAAGGAAGAGCGCCTGGAAGTGGGCGGGCGACTGGGCGAGCTGCAAAACCTGACCAAGAACGCCACAGTGGCGCGCACGCGTGCCGATACCGTGTGGCAAAACGCGCGCCTGGCCTTGTCGGAAGCGGAAGCGGGTTCGCGCCTGGGCTACAAGAAGCAGATTGAACAGCGCGCCGAGCATGCGCGCGCCTTGCTGGCCTTGCGCCATGCGTGGCGCCACCTGCCGAAAAGCTGGCGCCGTCCCGCCCGCCGCGCGGCCCTCGTGGCCGAACACCAGAATGCGCACCAGGTCGATCTGCGCGTGGCCAGCCTGCAAAACAGCCTGGCGCGCGACGACTGGGAACTCGACGCCACCGTCATCGACCAGCACCACCGCCTGTCGGATCAATTGCATGGCCGCCAGTCGGAAACGGATGAGCGCCGCTACCAGAACAACCGCGCCATCGAGGCGACGGGCAATGCCCGTGGCGCCTACATGGAGCGCTTGCGCTACACCATCAAGACTTACAGCAAGAACATCAAGGAGCTGGGCGAACTGGCCGGCATCGAAGTGCATGCCGACCCCGTGCGCCTGGAAAATGACGATGTGCAGCTATCGCAGGCGGGCTTGCACGTGCGCTTCAAGTTCGACGGCAAGGGCGTGATCGGCATGAACGATGGCGAGGCGTCGGGCGGCCAGCAGGTGATGAAGTCGCTGGTGCTGCTGATCGGATTGCTGAAATCGGAAGACGGTTCCGGCGGCTTCGTCTTCATCGACGAACCGTTTGCCCACCTCGACATCCGCAACATTCAATTGGTCGGCGAATTCCTGAAAAATACGGAAGCGCAATACCTGATGACGACGCCGTTGACGCACAACACGGATGTCTACGATCCGTCGGAGCTCACTTTGATCACCAGCAAGAAGAAAAAGGATACCCAATGGGCGCAACCGATTTTCGTGCTGCAGCGCCGCGTCGATCCCGTGTCGGGCAAGGTGGCATGATGATCGCGCGCAAGCTCGTTCTGGCTGCGGCACTGTCGCTGGCATTGGCAGGCACCGCCGTGGCCAACGACGGCATCGGTTCCGTCAGCGCGGGCGGCATTCTGTTCGGCAAGACGGATGCCGTGGCCATGAAAAAGGAAGTGCTCAGCGTGAGCACGGACTTGATCAAGGTCGAGTATGAATTCCTCAATGAATCGGCCAGGGACGTGGAAGAGACGATCTTCTTCCCCTTGCCCGAATACGCGGCGGGCTACCACGGCTCGCCCACGTATTACGGCCAGCCGCAGCAATTTACCGTCGATGTGGATGGCAAGCGCAAGGACTATAAAACCACCTTCGTCGCCAAGCTCGATAGCGCCGACGTGACGGCCCGCTTGCGCCAGCTGGGCTTGTCGGATGCGCAAATTGCCTATTTCCCCTCGCACACGCCGTTCGACAAGAAAGTGGCGCCGCTGACGGCCGCGCAGAGCAAGATCATGATACGCGAAGGCTTGCTGGCCCAGCTGTACGACGAGGAATGGGTGCCGGCCTGGACCGTGAAAGTCATCTACCTGTGGCAGCAGAAATTCCCCGCCGGCAAAGTCGTGCGCGTGCGCCATCAATATGCGCCATTCGTCGCGGCCGGTCCCGGTGCGTCCTACCTGGGCGATGGCAATACATTTGAAAAGAAATACTGCGGCGACAAGGCCTTCTACAAGACGTGGAACCGCCTGGCGGCCAAGCAGGGCGAAAGCGGCTTCGTCAATGCCGTGTGGGTATCGTACATTTTGACGACGGGTAACACCTGGAAGAATGGCATCGAAGACTTTACCTTGAACCTGATCAAGGGCAAGCCGGACGAGCTGGTCAGCCTGTGCTTCCCCGGCACGTTCACCAAAATCAATCCCACCACCCTGCAAGTCAAGCTGCGCAACTTCCATCCGAAACAGGATCTGGACGTGTACTTCGGCAATGTCGAAGGCGCGGGCGACCACGACGGCGTGGCGCCGCAGATCCGGCCATAGGAATGAGCACGCAGGAAGCGCTGACCGCGCGTCTGCGCGCCATCGCCCGCGCCACGCCGTGGTGCATGCAAGCCTTGCACGCCGTGGCGCAGCTGGGCTTGCCTCACTGCTGCATCGGCGCCGGCGCCGTGCGCAACCTCGTGTGGGACGCCTTGCACGGCTACGCGCAACCGTCGGTCTTGAGCGACGTCGACGTGGCGTATTTCGATGCGCACAATTTGCAACCCCGGCGCGAGGTGGAACTGCGCCAGCGCCTGGAAACTGCGTTGCCCGGCGTGCCGTGGGAGGTCTGCAACCAGGCGCGGGTGCACCTGTGGTTCGAAGATGCTTTTGGCTATGCCGTGCCGCCGCTGCTGTCGCTCGACGACGCCATCGCTTCCTGGCCCGAATTTGCCACCTCGGTTGGCATCTGGCTGCAGCCTGACGGCGAGATCGGCATCGTCGCGCCGCATGGCCTCGATGATCTGTTCAATATGGTGGTGCGGCGCAACCCGGCGCGCATCAGCCTGGATGGTTATGCTCAGCGCCTGGCCAGCAAGGACTATGCGGCGCGCTGGCCGCGCGTCACCCTCATCGCTTAGGTAAGCATTGTCGCAAAGGCAATTAAATGCACTGTGGATACAGATTGCCTATAATTACCAATTATTCAATAGTGTTTTCCTGATCCCATGTCCTTTTTGATTTCCACGCCGCTGCGCCGCCTCGGGCGCCTGTTCTGCCTTTCCTCCGCCCTCGTGGCGCCTGCCGCCTGGGCCGACAGCTATACCGATTTCCAGCAAGCTGCCACGCGCCTAGAAGCGATGGTGGCCGCGTCCACTGCCGATGGCAGCTTGCCGCGTTTGGCCGACCCTGCCGTGGCGGCATTGTTTGCCCAGGTCGCCGATGGCCCGCGCCTGTTCCAGGCGCCAGTCGCGGCGCTGCAAGACATGAACCAGAGCGTGGCCCTGTGTGAGCGGGCAACCAACCTGGGCAAGGCGTATTACACGTTTGGCTTGCAACGGCCGCTGCTGCTGTCCGGCGCCGAGCTGCAGCAGGCGCGCCGGGAGCAGGTGACGCAGAACCTGGCCAATTATGGCGATGAAATGGCCGCCCTGTTTGCCTTCGGCGTGCATTGCCATGCGCACTTGATCGGTTTGATGGAAGCCGAGTTCAGCACGCAGCCGGCGCAGGACGTGAGCGGTACCGAGCGCATGCGGGCCCGCGCCTTCAGCAAGGGATCGAGCACCATGTTTGCGAACGTGGTGCAGTTTGTGCAGGTGCCGTACTGGAATGGGGCGCAAAAGAAAGTCATGCTGGCAGCGGCGGCGCAGCACGCCACGGCGAATGTCAATCTGATGGCGCCGCCCTTGCGCGAGCGCATGCTGACCAGCCTGGCCGAGGCGGACAAGGATCTCGATCCCACCCTGGCGCCTGCGCTGGCGACGATACGCCAGGCGCTGGCGGTGACGACGTGTACTGGCCTGTGCCAGTACTACTGATCCGGCTTATTCGGCCGCTTGCAAGGGCTTGTTGCGCTGGCGCCAGCGCACCAGGCCCCACGCATACACGGCGTAGTAGCCGATGACGAGGCCGTAGGCGGCCATGGTCAGCGGACTCTGGCCGAACGGTGGCGGCGGCACGGGCACGTCCTGGCGCGAGTTCAGGTAGATCTCCATGCCGCGGTACAGCAATCGGGCGATGAACAGCATCGTGATGGCCAGGCCCAGGTAGCGGTGCTGGGTAAAGAAGAAATCTTTGCCGACGTGCTCGAAGCGCGTCAGCTTCAAGCCCAGCACGCCCAGCCAGCCGCCGGCCAGTGCCGCCGCGCCCAGGCTGGACAGGGGCAGGACGTCGAATTTCGTCGTCGTCGCCAGAAACAACAGCAGTACGGGAAACGCGATCGCCACGCTCCAGTGCCGCCACAGCTGCGACTTCTGGCGCGCCACCAGTTTCTTCAGGCGCGAATAAATGCGCCAGACCAGCAGCGGGACCAGTAACAGCAGGGCGAGGGTGGTGGTTTCCATGTATGCAATCGGGTACGGGTAAAACAGCGATTGTAAGCCAGATGGGGACGGGCGGCGATGCTTGTCAAACGCCAAAGGTTGCATGTTGACATTTACATGGCAGGCGGCGGGCATCTCGTGGTATGGTCTTCTTTTGTCTGCAGGGAGGCCAGCCATGTCAGTCATCCATGCCCACCGCGCGCCCGACCCGGCGCCCGTCGATGAACCCATGCCGGCGCCGGAGCCGCAAGAAGCGCCCGGGCACCATCCGGGGCCCGTGCACCCGGTGCCGCAGGACGATCCCGTGCCGCACCCGCATCCCAGTTAATCTCGTCAAGAAAGGCTGTTTTAGATGGCAATTGTCAAGGAAGTCTACACACGCAAAGTCAGCGGAGAATCGTTCGACTATGAACTCGATTACACCCAGGGCGCGGACGTGGCCTGGATTGCGCGCGTGTACCACGACGGCGTGCTGAAGGGCTCGCCGCACGGCGCGCTGACGGCCAATGTGCTGTCGGGCCCCGCGCTGGAACAATACCTGCGCGCGTATGTCGAAGGCATGATCGAGCGGGGGCTCGACGTGGCCGAGTAAGCCGTTTGCGGTAGAGCAAAGAAAAGGGCGCCGAGGCGCCCTTTGTGTTTCTGGTGGTGTCGGATTACGCGGCTGCGCCGCTAATCCGACCTACGCGCATGCACATGGAGCGTAGGTCGGATTAGCGGGGCAACGCCCCGCGTGATCCGACGACATTGTTGGCCGCCAATCTAATCAAACGCCCACGTGTACAACACGTCGAGCGCATTGTTCGTGCCCGTCTGGAATTGCAAGGTGATGCGGCGGTTCAGCTTATAACGCAGCTTGACCAGGCTCGTCGCCGTGCTGGTGCCTTGCTCGAACGTCAGGTAGGCGCGCGACGACAGGCGCTTGCCGACGGTGACGACCGTGCTTTCCAGCCCTTGCGCCTGCGACAGGCCCACTTCATCGAGTCCCAGCGAACTGGCCAGCTTGCCTTGCAAGCCGCCACCGGAGCCGCCGAAGAGGGCGCCTGCCGCCGTCGTCAGGAGGGCCATTTCATCGCCGGCCGCCGTTTCCGCGCCGTGGCCGAGGATCAGCCAGGCCAGCTTGTCGCTGTCCGACACGCTTGGCGTGGACACCAGCTTGGCCGTCGGCGCCTGCGCCGTGCCGCGCACTTCCACGCCCGCTTCCACATTCGTTTCCGACAAGGCTTCGCCCTCGGGACGCTTGCGCACGGCCAGGATATTCAGCGACGGGTTGTCGTAGGCGCCCGTGAAGGCGATCAGGCCCCGCTCGATCGACAGCTTTTGTCCATAGGCCGCGTACTGGCCGCTGGTGACCTTGATGCTGCCCGTCACGCGCGGCGCGGCGCGGTTGATGACCCTGGCGCGCACATTGCCGGCCAGGTCCGCGTCGATGCCCATGCCGCGCAGGTGGAAGGCATTGCCCAGGTCGAACTCGAGGTCGATATTCAGGGGCAGTGTGGGCGCTTCCTTGCCGCCCTTGACTTCCTTGCCCAGCACCACCACGTCGCTGCTTTGCGTCGGGGTATCCTGCGGCGCCAGTTCGATCAGCGCGCGGTTGGCCTTGAACTTGCCCTCGAAGCTGAAACGCTTGTCGTTGCGCACCAGGGTGCTGTTGCCCGACAGGATCAAGGTGCGGTCAGGGCGCGACAGTGCCTGCAGGCGGTCGGCCATCAATTTCAGTTCCAGGCTCGCCTCGCCATTCGCAAAGCGTACCCAGCCATCTGCCTGCACCTTGCCATCGCCGCCGTCAAAGCTCAGCCGCTGCAGTTGCAATTGATCGCCGGCCAGCTTGGCTTGCAGCACGCCATTGCGCAATTTCAAGCCCTGGTCGGCCCAGTTCACCAGCAGCTTGCTGCCGTTGATGTCGCCATTTAACTGCGGCGCGCCGATGGTGCCGCTGCCAGCCAGCGCCACCTTCAGGGCGCCGCCCAGTTCCAGCCCTGGCTGGCCCGTCAGCGGCGCCAGCCAGGCCAGTGTATCGATGCTGGTGGTGCCCGTCAGCGAGAGGGCGCTGTCGTTGCTGATGCGCCCGCCTAGCATTTGCACGGTGGCATTGATGTCGCTCTGGCCCGCGCGCGCGCCGTCCAGTTTCACGGCCAGGCGCAATTGCTGGTTGGCCACGTCCACTCTTGCATCGAGGGTGCGCAAGCCCAGCGCCAGCGGCTGTTCCACGCCCACCGTCACGTCGCCTTTTTCGCGGTAGATGTGCAGCATGCCGGCCAGTGATGGGTCTTTCTGCTTGGCCGTCGGCACCTGCATGTCGAGCGACCATTGCGCGCCCAGGGTCAGGTCGCTACGCGCATTGGCTTGCAGCGCCGGAATCACTTGCGCCAGATAGGTCAGCGCCACGCCGGCCGCCTGGCCGGAACTGGTCCAGCGGGGGCCGTTCTTGACCAGGCTTTGCATGGTGATGCTGCCTGCCGGTAATTTGATGACCGTGTTGCCCACGCTGATCTGTTCCGGCTGGCCCAGGCCCGCCACGCCGCTGCCGGCGGGACCGGCCACTTTGACGGGCACGGGCGCTTGCAGCACGAGCGCATAGCGGCCCTTGTTTTGCAGGCTGTCGATGGTGCCCGTCCAGCTGGCGCCGCTCTGGCTGCCGCGGATTTGCACGCTGGCGTCGAAATCGTCGTTGCGCGCCGCCAGGTTCACCGTATGGCTGCCGCGCGTGCCCGTCGTGCCCAGGCGGGCGCTGGCCAGCTTGAAGGTGGGCGTGCTGTAGCCCGTGATGTCCAGGCTGCTGACCATGGGGTCGAGCGCGCCTTGGCCGGCGCCCACGCTGGCGCTGCCTTTGATGGATTTCAGTTGCTGGTCGCCAAAGAAGGTCAGGTCACGGCCATCGAGCGTCAGTTGCGCTGCCGGTGCATCCATCTTGCCCGAGACGGAGCCGGCTGCCTGCAGCACGCCGGCAAAGCGCGGGCCCAGGGTCGACAGTTGCGGCGCATCGAGTTTCCATGTGAGCTTGTCGGTGGCGCCACCGAGCGCGCCCTTGGCCAGCAGGCTGTTCGGCCCCAGGCGCAATTCCGTATCGACGCTGTCGATGCGTTTGGCGTTGGCGGACAGTTTGGCGTAGCCGGCCAGCGGGGCATTTTGCAGGGTCGATTCGCGCAGGGCCAGGTTGAGGGCCACTTGCCAGTCGCCGCTCAGGCGGCCGCTACCGTTGAAATCCGCATTGACGTTGCCGTTGGGCAGTGATGCGCCAAACGCGGCCGGGTTGATCTTTTGCAGGGAACCCGTCATTTTCAGTTCCGCTGTCTGCTTCGGCCCCGTCAAGCCCACGTCACCGCTGGCGTGGATGGCGCTGTCGGCTGCGGGACGCTTGCCGCTGGTGAGGCCCAATCCTTTTGCATCGGCAACAAAGCTCGTGCGCGGCTGCTGCATCGTGCCTTGCACCACGCCACTGGCCAGCACGCTACCCAGCAAGTCGCCCTGCAAGGCGGAAAGTTGCCGCGCATCGACATTCCAGTTGAGCTTTTCGCCGGCGCCGCCAAAGTTGCCCTTGGCCGTCACGTTGTTCTTGCCCAGCGCCAATTGCACGTCGATGCCGCTGAAATGGGCCGCGTCGGCCGTCAGCTTGCCCTTGCCGGACAACGGCTGGTCAAGCAGCTTGCTGGGGCGCACGGTAAAGTCCGCATTCGCCAGCCACTGGGGAGCCACGTGGCCGCTGGCGCGCACGTCGAGGTTCAGGTCGGCCACGGGGAAGGCGCCGAAGTCGGCAGGGTTCAGGCGGCTGGTGCTGGCCACGGCCTTGAAGGGCTGCTCATCCTTCAGGCTGATCTGGCCCGTCGCGTTGACGCTGCTTTTACCCGCTTGCAAGGTCGCCTTGCGCAGTTGCACCAAGGAATCGGCCAGGGTGGCTTCCACGTCCAGACGCAGCTTGGCTTCACCGAGTTTGGCGCGCAGGGTTTGCGTCTTGCCGTCGCTGTCGAGCACGATGTCGCCGACGATCTTGGTGCTGTTGATGCTGCTGTATATGTGCTGCAAGTCGATCTTGTCCGTGTGCAAGGTCAGCTGCGCATTGCCGATGGGCGCATCGGCCGCGTCGCGGTTGAGCTTGCCGCTACCCGTGAATTTGCCCGCATTGCCGAAATCGATGATGGCCGATTCGAGCGTCGTGGCCGTCAGGGTGCCGCCCAGGCGCGCCTCGAACTGGCGCAGCGGCAGCTTTTGCTGGTCGATGGGACCCGGCGTGGCGTGGTTGAGGATGGCCAGCTTGCCCGACACGGTTTGCTTGGTTGGCCGCGTGTCGATGGCGGCGTCGAGTTCCAGGCTCAGGTCCGCCTGCGGCAAGGTGGCGTCGAACTTGCCCGGATTGATGTTGCGGCCACGGATATTGGCTGAGCGCAGGATGATGACGGGATCGAACGGCGCCAGCGCCAGCTGGGCGTCGGCCGTGGCCGCGCCCGCGCTGCCCTTGGCCGTCACGTTCAGCACGTTCAGGTCGCCGCCCAGCTGCAGCGCCAGGGCGGCCGGTTTTTCGCCGGCGGCGGCCTTGAGCTGCGTCAAGCCGGCCTTGCCTGACAGTTTGAATGGCTGCGTGGCAGCAATCGTCGCGCTGGCCGTGGCCTGGCCGAATGGCGTCAGGGCCGACGCGTCTTCCAGCTGCCATTGCGTCTTGTCGCCCGACAAGGTGAAGTGGATCTTTTCAAACACCGTGTTGCCGCCCGCGCTGACCAGGGTCACCTTGTCCAGACGCGCGTCGGCAATGCCGATCTTGAACGGCGCGGCCAGGCTGGCGGGCATGGTCGATGGTTCCTCGGACGGCGCCGTGCTTTCCACGGACAGGCTGGCCACGTGCAGTTCGCTGATGGCGATGCCTTCCGAGAAGAACTGGAACGGCGACCAGTTGATGTCGATATTGTCGGCCGTGATGTGCTGCGTCTTGCTGCGGTAGCTGACATGGCCCAGGTGCATGCGGTTGTACAGCGAGCCGGACACGCCCGATACTTCGATGTCGCCGCCGCTGGCGCTGGCCACTTTTTGCACCAGCATCTGCAAGGTCGATTCGCGGCCCAGGAACCAGAAGGCGCCGCCCAGCAGCACGGCCAGGCTGGCGATGGCGATCAGTGTGTAGCGCACCCAGCGGCGCGGTTTTTTCGCCGGCGGCGGAGGGACGGCGCCGGGCGATTCGGTAGTCATATCGGACATCAGAAAGTGAATCCCAGAGAGAAGTGCAAACGGTAGGCGTGGACGGCGTGGCCATACGCCACGTCGACATTGATGGGGCCGACGGGGCTCTTGTAGCGTCCGCCCAGGCCGTAGCCCGATTTCGGCGTCATGGCCACCTTTACGGTATCGGCCGCGTTGCCGGCGTCATAGAAGGCGGCAATGGCCCACTTCGGCTTGAACCAGTACTGGTATTCGGCGCTGCCGGTGAGCATGTAGCGTCCGCCAACCGTGGCGTCGCCTTCCTTGACGCCCAGTTCCTGGTAGGCATAGCCGCGCACCGACTGGTCGCCGCCTGCGCGGAACAGGTAGACGGCCGGCACGCCGCGTTTTTCCTTCGAACCGAGCGCGCCCATTTCGCCGCGTACGATCAGCTCGCCTTTTTCACCAAGCGGACGGTAATACACGGCCTTGCCGGCCACGCGCACGAAGCGCTCATCCGTCAGCACGGGCAGCAGGGCGCCGCCCACCTGGGCATTGATGACATAGCCCTTGGTGGGAAACAGCAGGCTATCGAGGCTGCGCTTGGTGATGGCATAGGTCAACGGCAAGCTCTTGCTGCGCGTCTGTTCCAGGCCGACGACGGTCTTGTCTTCGCTGAGGAACTCGAACGTCAGGCTGCGCTCGAGGTTGGTGCCGCCCCAGTTGCGCTTGGCCGAGAGGGTGGTGACGGCCGTGATTTCGTTGGAAATGTCGCTGCGTTCGAACGAGGCGCCCGCGCTGTCGTTGTAGCCGCGCTCAGTGGTGGGGAAATAAAAATTGGCGTGCGCCGCCTGTTTCTTCGTTTCCATGGTGATCGCGCTCTTGAAGCGCGTGCCCCACACGTTCAGGTTGTCATAGTTGAGCTGGGCGCGATTCCCCGTATTCGTACTGAAACCGAGACCGGCGCTGACGTTCTGCTGCTTGTTTTCCGTCACGCGCACCACCAGCGGCAGCTGCGGCGCGGGGCCGCGGTTGACGGGTTTCGTTACGGAGGCACCTTCGGCCTCGGCCGCCTGGCTTTCCTGGCCCGCCTCGATCTGCTCGCCCAGGATGCTGCTCATGTCGGCGCTCACTTCCACGCTGGCAAAGTAGCCCGTGTCCTGCAGGCGCGCCTGGAACGATTGCAGCGCCGATTCGCTGTAGTATTCACCCGGACGTATCTTGTCGAGGTTGCGGATGATGGCTTCCGGGTAGCGCTTCAGGCCTTCGATGCGCAGCTCGCCAAAGCGCAGCTCGGGGCCGCTGTCGAGCACCACCAGCAAGGAGACCTTGTGCGTTTCCGGGTCCACCACGGCTTGCGTGTCGACCAGCTGGGCGCGCGGGTAGCGCGTCTGCACCACTTCGCGCAGCAGGGCGCGCTTGGCCGCTTCCCAGTCGGACTGGCGAAACACGCTGCCCGTCTTCAGGGCCCAGCTGCGTTTCAGGGCTTCCGTATCGTAGGGTTCGCTGGCAGCCAGCGGCGGCGTGGGATCGAAGCCGCGCAATTCCAGTTCGACCTTGTCGATGGTCGCGGGCTGGCCCGGATCGACGTCGACGATGACGACGGGTTTGGCGCCCGTCGTATCGACGCGCACCGTGACGACGGGCGTGTAATAGCCGGCCGTGGCGATGAGGTTTTTGGCTTCTTCGGGCGTAGCGCGCACGAGGCGCCGCAATTGCTCGCGGTCCATGCGCGGGTTGCCGCGGAAGCGTTCCAGGTCCAGGTTTTTTTCAAGCAACTCATCGAGGTCGCCGGGCGCGTTGACCTTGACCTCGTACTGCAGCGGGGCGGGCGCCGCTTCCGTGCTGGCGGGGCTGTCGGCAACGGCGTCTTGCGGGCGCTCTTGCGCCGCCTCCTGCGCGCTGGCATGGGCGATGGGAAACAGCAATATGGCACCGCCGGCGGCGGCCAGTGTCAGTTGACCCATTGCTTTTGTCACTACTTGTGCCAAAATTCGTGGTCGTATCGCCTTGCCGGCAGCCGTATGCCGTATGGGTCGTGCAGAAAACATGGTGCTCCAGATGAGTAAATGCTGACTGCATGTTACCGGAATAGGTAAACTGATGGCGGACGAATAAGTATTTTTTGCATGGGGAATTCGTTTCCCCACGCACTATTGCAACAGATAAAAACATGGAAAGAAAATTTATGCTAGCAACGGACTCCGCACTGGTGCTGTTTAGCGGTGGACAAGATTCCACTACCTGCCTGGCCTGGGCCTTGAAGCACTATAAGCGCGTCGAAACCATCGGCTTTGATTATGGCCAGCGCCATGCGATCGAGCTGACCGTGCGCCCCGGCGTACTGGAGCAGATGCGCCAGCAGTCGCCCGAGTGGGACAGCCGCCTGGGCCAGGATCACATGATCGACCTGTCGCTGATTTCCGCCATTTCCGACACGGCCATGACGCAGAACGTCGAGATCGTCATGCAGGAAAACGGCTTGCCGAACACCTTTGTTCCTGGACGCAACTTGCTGTTCATGACGGTGGCCGCCACCGTGGCGTATCGCCGCGGCTTGACGGTGCTGGTGGGCGGCATGTGCGAGACGGATTTCTCCGGCTACCCGGATTGCCGCGACGACACGATGAAGGCCCTGCAAGTGGCCCTGAACCTGGGCATGAATACGCGATTGAAGCTGGAAACGCCGCTGATGTGGCTGGACAAGGCGCAAAGCTGGGACCTGGCGGAAGACCTGGGCGGCCAGCCGCTGGTCGACCTGATCCGCAGCGGCACGCACACGTGCTACCTGGGCGAACGGGGCGAGCTGCACGACTGGGGCTATGGCTGCGGCACCTGCCCCGCCTGCGCCCTGCGCGCGAATGGCTACCAGCAATACGCTGCGCGCAAGGCAGCAAAGTAAAAAACAGCTTGCGCCGTTTCTTCAAGCGGCGCGGCGGAGAGAGCAGCCATGCTGTGGTTTTTGCCACAGGAGCGTCTTGCCATGAAATCCCTCTTTGCCGCGCTGTACGGCCCCGCGTTCTGGGCCGGCTTCATCGGCGCCGCCAGTTACCTGATTGCGGTGTGCCACTATTCCTTCTGGGTCTTGCCGCCCTTGCTGCTGCTGGCCCTGCTCACTTCCTTTCTTGCCGAACGCTATGCACCGTATGACGGCGCGTGGAACCACGCTCACGGCGATGGCTGGCGCGATACGCTGCATGCGCTCGTCAATGAAGCGCTGTACCTGCTGGGCCTGGCTGCCTTTCCCTTGCTGGCCGGGCACCTGGCGCTGGGCGCATTCTGGCCTGTCCAGCTGCCGTTCTGGACGCAGCTGCTGCTGGCCATCCTGATTGCCGACTGCGGCATCACGCTCGTGCATTACCTGAGCCACCGCTATTACTTTCTGTGGAAACTGCATGCCGTGCATCACAGCGTGCAGCGCATGTACGGTTTCAATGGCTGGATGAAACACCCCTTGCACCTGTTGCTGGAAGCGGCGGGCGGCATGCTACCCTTGCTGCTGCTGGGCATACCGGAAGCCGTCATGGCCGTGCTGGCGTTTGCCGTGGCGATCCAGTTGCTGCTGCAGCATGCGAATGTCGACATGCGCATGGGCCCGCTGCGCCACGTGTTCGCCTGGGCGCCGCTGCACCGTTTTCACCACATGAAGTACGGCACGGCCGGAGACGTGAATTTCGGCCTGTTTTTTACCTGCTGGGACCGCTTGCTGGGCACGGCCTTCGACGCGCCCGGCTACCGCATGCGGGGCGAAGATCTGGGCATCGGCAGCCGTCCCGACTACCCGCCCGCGTATGGGGCGCAACTGATCGAACCGTTCCGCGCGGAAGAGGGCGTGCGCGCGCCCGAGTTGCCGGCCGGCTTGAAGCAGGCGCTCAAGCGCGTCATCAATCGAGCAGCTTGACGTTGAGCTGGCGCAAGCTGCGGTCGGCGCGCACGCCGAACAGGCTGCGCATGGTGCGCGAAAAATGCGCGGCATCGGCAAAGCCGGCGCCGTGGGCCGCCTGCGTCAGGGTACTGCCGAGCAATATAAAACGGATGGCCAGGCGCAGGCGGCGCCACAGCACCAGCCGCCGCACGGGCAGGCCCAGCTGGGCGCTGAACAGGCGTTCCAGCTGGCTCAGCGACAAATGCGCCGCCTCGGCCACGGCCGCCGCGCTGACCTTGCCCGACAGCAGCGCGTCGACCTTGTCCAGCGCCCGCCGCAGGCGGGGATCGGGCAAGTGCTCGCGTGGCTGCGCCTGCAGCGCTGCGGCCAGATTGTCCAGGCTGGGCACGCCGGCGCCGCCGGCTGCCGCCAGCAGGGCCGCACCGCCCAGGCGCTGCGGTTCCGCATAGATGGTCAGCATGGGCGCCGGTGCGCTGAGGATGGCGTGCGGGCGCAGGCTGTCGACCAGCAAGTGCCGCGCCGTGTGGACGATGCCGTCGAGCTCGGCCGTGAAGGGCGCCCCCGTGCTCAGCATCAGCTGGTGCGCATAATGGGCGTGGCTATCCGTGGCGCCCGCTGCGCCATGCAAGATGGCAAAGTCCGGCGCCAGCCAGAGTGTTCCCTGCCAGCTATCGTGCTGCAAACGCGGCTCCTCGGTGATGGATTGCGGGGCGATCATACCAGCCGGCGGAGATGGTTTTCACGGCAACGAAGTTTCTTGGCGTGCACATCGTTGCATTGACGAAATATGTGATTTTTTTCATACAATATTCAGCATTGCAAGGGCGCCCGCTGTAACGTACTATCATTCTCATCGACTACCGATGGTAATCGTGCAGCCCGCCGCCAGCCATGTTGCTGGTCGTGTAGCGGTTTGATGTCCGTTCTGCCTGTCAGCCTGTCATGCCTACACGCGCGTCTTCGTCGTGGTTTGCCCGGCCAGTGTCGCACTGGGTGGGACCGCGCGTGTTGGCCGCCCTGGTGCTGGCGCTGTGCCTGGGATTGACGTATGGCGCCTGGCGCAATGCCGACGACGCCAGCGAACAGCAGGTGCAGGCCGATTTCGATTTCCGCGTGCGCGAACTGGTCAATAACATTGTCGGCCGCATGCAGACCTACATCCAGGTGCTGCATGGGGTGCAGGGACTGTATGCCAGTTCGCAGGAAGTCACGCGCCGCGAATTCCATGCCTATCTGGCGGCGCAGCAGGTGGATCGCCACTTTCCCGGCATCCACGGCATCGGCTACCTGCCGCTGTTGTCCGGCGCCGCCCTGGCGCGGCATGAGGCAGGCGTGCGCGCGGACGGCTATCCCGGCTATGCGGTGCGTCCGCACGGCCAGCGCGACTGGCATGCGCCCATCACTTATCTGGAACCGTTAAGCGAGAGCAATCTGCTGGCCTTCGGCTACGACATCGGCTCCGAACCCGTGCGCCGCGCCGCGCTCGAGCAGGCGCGCGACACGGGCCAAGCGGCCATGACGGGCAAGATCCACCTGGTGCAGGATGGCGGCAGCGCCCAGGCGCATGGCTTCCTGGTCGTCTTGCCCGTGTATGACAATGGCTTGCTGCATGGTAGCGTGGCGCAGCGGCGCACCGCCTTGCGCGCCTGGGTGTTTGCGCCATTTCGCATGGGCGACCTGATGGCGGGCGTGGGCGGCGAGAGCGCACGCCAGCTGGACCTGGAAATCTATGATGGTGCGCAATTGTCCGAGGCGGCCCTGATGTATGACAGCTTGCCGGGCGCCCTGTCGTCTGCCGCCTCGGACAGCCTGGTGTCGCGGCAAGCGATCAGCATCGCCGGCCATGCCTGGACTTTGCGCGTGCGCACCATGCCGGGCTTCGATGGCGAATTGCTGGCGCGCCCCCGCCTGGTGGCCTGGACGGGGCTGCTGGCCAGCATCGTGCTGGCGCTGGCCACGTGGCTGCTGGCGGCGGGCCGCGCCCGCGCCCAGGCGGCGCTGGCGCGTTCGAGCGAGCTGACGGGCCAGCTGGAGCAGGGGCAGGCGAGCGTGCTGGCGATGGCCGAGGCGGCGCAACGCAGCCAGGCCATGCTGCGCAGCATTCTCGATTCGACCATCGACGGCATTCTGGTCGACAATATCGATGGCCGCATCTTCACCTCGAACCGGCGCTTCCGCGATTTGTGGCAAGTGCCCGATGCGCTCGACTGGCAAGCCGATGGCGCGGCGCTGGTGCGCCATGTGGAAAGCCAGCTGGAGCAGGCCGCGCCTTTCCTCGGGGCACGCACCCGCGCGCCGCACGGCCACCGCGAGCGGCGCGACGTGCTGCACCTGCGCGATGGGCGGGTGGTCGAGCAATATGTGCGCAGCATGCAACTGGGCAATGAACAAGCGCGCCTGTGGACCTTCCGCGATATCAGCGAGCGCAGTCAGATGGAGCGGCGTGAGCATACTCGGCGGCAAGTACTGGAAATGCTGGCCACGGGCGCGCCGCTGGAACGGGTGCTGGAAAGCGTGGTGCTGAGCGTGCAAGCGGACCATCCGGCCATGCTGTGCAGCATCTTGCTGCTCGATGAAAGCCGCCACCGCCTGGTGCTGGGTGCGGCGCCCAGCTTGCCCGCGTTTTTCAACCTGTCCAGCCATGGCCATGACCTCGACACCCTGCAGGGCGTGCATGGCATCGCCGCGCAAGCGCTGCGCGACGGCCTGCGCGTGATCGTCGGCGACTTGCATACGGTTGCCGATGCACAAGAGACGATGGAACTGGCGTGGCGGGCCCAGCTGCAATCGTGCTGGGCCGAACCCGTGCGTGGTGGCTCGGGCAAGCTGCTGGGCGTGCTGATGGCGTATCACCGCCAGCCCACCTTGCCGGGCGCGGCGCATCTGGCGCGGCTGAGCGAGGCGGCGCACCTGGCCGGCATGGCCATCGAACAGGCGCAGGTGGCGCTGGCCCTGCGCGCGGGCGAAGCGCGTTTCCGCAGCCTGTACGACCATGCGCCCGTGGCCCTGTGGGAACAGGACTGGTCGGCCGTGCGCGCCGCGCTCGATGCCCTCGAACAAGCTGGCGTGCGCGACCTGGGCGCTCATTTCCAGGCCAGTCCGGACGCGCTGCGGCAACTGGCGGGCCTGGTGCGCATCATCGATGCGAACGGCGCCGCGCTGGCGCAGGTGCGCGCCAACGAGGACGACCAGCGCCGCGGTGCGCTGAGTCTGGCGCAGAATTTCGACGACAGCGCCTTGCCCCGCTTCGGCGACGCGCTGCTGGCGCTGGCTGGCGGCGCCCACCTGTTCGAGTGCGAAAGCAGCTTCGTGCGTCTCGACGGCGCGGCGCGGCAAAATGAATTGAGCTTGCTGGTGATGCCCGGCCATGCGGACAGCCTCGATTTCGTCATGGTGTCCTCGCTCGACATCACCGAGCGCAAGCGCATGAATGCGGAACTGCTGCAACTGGCCACCACGGATTTTTTAACCGGCTTGCCGAACCGGCGCCACTTCATGGCGTCGCTGGAAAACGAGCATGCCCGCTTGCAGCGCGAGCTGGCCAGCTGCGCCAGCGTGCTGATGCTCGACATCGACCATTTCAAGCGCGTCAACGACGAGTATGGCCACGCCGTGGGCGACGCCGTGCTGCGTCACCTGGGCGCGCTGATGTGCCAGGCCTTGCGCAAGGTCGACGTGCCGGGTCGCGTGGGCGGCGAAGAATTCGCCATCTTGCTGCCTGGTACCGACCTGGCGGCGGCGGCCGTGTTTGCGGAACGGCTGCGCCGGCGCGTGGCGGAAAGTTCGCTGACCATCGATGGCGGCATCGTGATCACCATCACGGTGAGCATCGGCATGGCCGCCATGGCCGGTACCGATGCCGATTGCGACGCCGTGCTGGCACGCGCCGACGAGGCGCTGTACCGGGCCAAGCGGGGCGGGCGCAACCGCATCGAGCAGAATGACGGCGGCGGCGACGGCGTGCTCAGCAAGTTCATGGCGCAGTGATTACAGGCTGTGCTGGCGCGCTTGCGCCTGCTTGTGCTTGCGGCTGACGATCAGCCAGACGATGGCGACGGGTATCAGCAGCGGCAGCAGCACGGGCGTGCTCAAGGCCAGCGCCAGCACCACGCACAGGGCCACCACGGCGATCAGCACCACGCCGACTCCCGCCAGGACGACGCCCGTGACGACGGCGGCGCACACCACCGCAATGGCGGCGACCAGCAAGCCGCCGCCGGCAAACACCAGGCCGAACAGCCACTCGAGCGGACCGTCGACATCGTCGCCGTTGAACTGCATGTGCATGTCGCTGCCGCTGATCTTGTCGAGGAACAGGCAGGCGAGCATGACGATGAGGACGAAGGTGAGCAATTTTTTCATGGTAAGCCTCGGTGTGTGGGTGATGGGGTCTTGCATGGTCACACTGTAGGCGCGCGCCCGGCTGGCCGCCAGCGGCGTGCGACAGGCCGTCATTTTCACGGTATGGAAGGCGCTGGCGCGGCAAAAACGCTGATCTGGAACAAGATTTCTTTTCTTGTAATGTGCGCAAGCCGTCCTATACTGAATACCTCACTCTCGCAAGGAGGGCAACATGCTTTTGTTTGCAGATACCGGGGATCAATCGCTATCCCTTTCCCACCATCGAAGCACGCGCCAGCGTAGCGCCACGCAGTCTTGCGCCGAGCCCGTCGGCGCGCCATCGGCGATACCGCCGATCATCATCAATCCCTTTAATTACCATGCGCCGCTGCCGGCCATCGACCCGCGCTGGGTACCGCCCGGTCCGCCGCTGACCTGGCCCAACCGGCCTGCCATGTCCATGTGCTGACAGTTGCCTTGGTGGCAGGCTGGCTCGTGCCGTAGGACGTGCCGTTTCGCTTCCGGCGATGCGGCACGGGAGGGCGTTTTCGACTATCATGCTAGCCCCGACCTTCCACCACGAGCACCGCCATGAGTACCGATTTCCCCGACTTTTCCGACGAAGCAGCCGAGCCAGACAATGACGCCCCGATCCAGGAGCCGCGCCTGTGGGTAGGCAATGGCTGGACGGCGAGGGTGATCAAGAACGAGGAAGATGAAGGCTGGGCCGTGGCCATGATCAAGGATGGCGAACCGGAGCCGGCGCTGGTGGGCCCGTGGACCATGGGCCGCGACAAGAAAAACCCGAAGCCGCTCGACGTCAACGCGTTCAATACCCTGGTCAAGACGGCCTCGGAAGTGCTGCGCCGCCACGAGCAGCAGCTGCATGCGCAATTGCACAAGAACCTGTTCGTCGCCACCGACGAGGGGCAAGTCAAGGTGATGTTCGACATCGTGCCCGACGAAGACCACCCGTACGCGGAACTGAGCGCCTACGACGCCGACGGCGAACAGATCGCCAAGGTGCGCACCTCGGCCGCGTTCAAGTTCAATGCCACGTCAGCGGCGAACTGGATTGAGGGCGGCTACCGCCGTCCTTAATCCGACGCCACCAGCGGCGTCAACAATGTGTCGGATTACGCGCCTGCGCGCTAATCCGACCTACCTCTTGCGGCATACGCCAGCCGGTACAGCAGCGGCAAGGCGTAGGTCGGATTAGGCCTGAAAGGCCGTAATCCGACGCCACCACCCGCGCCAACAATGTGTCGGATTACGCGCCTGCGCGCTAATCCGACCTACCTCTTGCGGCATACGCGAGCCGGTACAGCAGCGGCAGCACCAGCAGGGTCAATGCCGTCGACGATAAAATGCCGCCGATCACCACGGTGGCCAGCGGACGCTGCACTTCGGCGCCCGTGCCCGTGGCAATGGCCATCGGCACGAAGCCCAGCGAGGCCACCAGCGCCGTCATCAGGACCGGGCGCAAGCGCGTGATCGCTCCCTCGCGTATCGCCTCGTGCAAGGGCATGCCCTGTTCGCGCAGCTGGCGGATGTAGGCGATCATCACCAGGCCGTTCAGCACGGCCACGCCGGACAGGGCGATGAAGCCGACGGCCGCCGAGATCGACATGGGGATGTCGCGCAGCCACAGGGCGACGATGCCGCCCGTCAAGGCGAACGGGATGCCGCTGAACACCAATAAACCATCCTTCACGTTGCCGAACATGGCAAACAGCAAGACGAACACGAGTGCCAAGGCCACGGGCACCACCAGTTCCAGGCGTTTCGTGGCCGATTGCAGTTGCTCGAACTGGCCGCCCCAGCTGGTCCAGTAGCCGGCGGGAATGGCCACTTGCGCTTGCAGCTGCTGCGTGGCGTCCGCCACAAACGAGCCGATATCGCGCCCGCGCACGTTGGCGCTGATGACGATGCGGCGCTTGCCGTCTTCGCGGCTGATCTGGTTCGGCCCCGGCGCGACTTGCAGGCTGGCTACTTCACCGAGCGGAATGAAGCGGGCACGGCCTTCCGACGCCGCACCCAGGGGCAGGGCGATGGGCAGGCGTTTCAACTGCTCCAGGTCGCTGCGCAGGCTGTCGGGCAGGCGCACGACGATGTCGAAGCGGCGGTCGCCCTGGAACAGGGTGCCCGCCTCTTGCCCGCCGATGGCCGTGGCAATGGCCGCTTGCACGTCGGCAATGTTGAGGCCATAGCGGGCCGTCTGCTCGCGGTCGATCTGCACCGTCAGCATGGGCAGCCCCGTGGTCTGCTCGACTTTCACCTCTGTTGCACCGGGAATTTTGCCCAGCACGCCGGCGATCTTCGCCGCCGTGTTGTCGAGGACAAGCATGTCGTCGCCGAACAGTTTCACGGCCACGTCGCTGCGCACGCCGGAAATCAGTTCATTGAAGCGCAGCTGGATCGGTTGAGAAAACTCGTAGTTATTGCCAGGTAAACTGGTGGCCGTCGCTTCGATTTCCGCCAGCAAGCGCTCGCGCGATTTTCCCGGTTCCGGCCATGCGTCGCGGGGTTTCAGCATGATGTAGCCGTCGGAAATATTCGGCGGCATGGGGTCGGACGCGATCTCGGCCGTACCCGTGCGGGCGAAGACGCGCGCGATCTCCTTGTGGTTTGCCATCAGCTTGCTTTCCAGCTGCTGCTGCATGGCCAGCGATTGCGTCAAACTGGTGCCGGGGATGCGCAGGGCCTGGATGGCGATGTCGCCCTCGTTCAAGCTGGGCACGAACTCGCTGCCCATGCGCGTGGCGAGCAAGCCGGACAGCACGACTGCCACGGCCGCACCCGTCAGCACGACGGGCGTGTTGCGCATCACCTTGTCCAGCAGCGGAGCATACCAGCGCTTGGCGGCGCGCATGATGGCGTTTTCCTTTTCAGCCACTTTGTCGCCGATAAACAGCGCCACGGCGGCGGGAATGAAAGTGATCGACAGCAGCATGGCGCCCAGCAGGGCAATCACCACCGTCAGCGCCATCGGCGTAAACATGCGGCCTTCCACGCCCGTCAGCGCGAAGATGGGCAGGTACACGACCATGATGATCAGCTGGCCGTACAGCAAGGGACGGCGCGCCTCTTGCGATGCGGAAAACACTTCGTGGAAACGTTCCTGCAAGGTCAACGGTCGTCCCAGTTTCTGCTGCGCATGGGCCAGGCGGCGCACGCAGTTTTCCACGATCACCACGGCGCCATCGATGATGATGCCGAAATCGAGCGCGCCCAGACTCATCAGGTTGGCGCTGACATGGTATTGCACCATGCCCGTAAACGTGAACAACATGGCCAGCGGAATCACCATGGCCGTGATGACGGCCGCGCGGATATTGCCGAGGAAGAGGAACAGGATGGCGATCACCAGCACGGCGCCTTCGAGCAGGTTTTTCTTCACCGTATTGATGGCCTTGTCGACGAGGACCGTGCGGTCATACACGGTGACGGCGTGCACGCCTTTGGGCAGGCTGCGGTTGATCTCCACCATCTTCTTGTCGACGGCTTGCGAGACGGCACGGCTGTTCTGCCCGATCAGCATGAAGACGGTGCCGAGCACCACTTCGCGGCCGTTTTCCGTGGCCGCGCCCGTGCGCAGCTCGCGCCCCAGCACCACGTCGGCCACGTCGCGGATGCGGATCGCCACGCCCTGCACGTTGGCGACGACGATGTTGCCGATGTCGCTTTTCGACGCCACCTGGCCCGGCGCGCGTATCAGCAATTGCTCGCCCTGCTTTTCGATGTAGCCGGCGCCCACGTTGCTGTTGTTGCGCTCGAGCGCCGTCACCACGTCTTGCAGGCTGATGCCGTAGGCGGCCAGTTTTTCCGGATACGGCGCCACCTGGTATTGCTTCGCGTAGCCGCCGATGGCATTGATTTCCGTCACGCCCGTGACGTTGCGCAACTGCGGCTTGATGATCCAGTCCTGGATTTCGCGCAAGTCCGTCGGCGTGTACGGCGTGCCGTCCGGCTTTTTCGCGCCGTCCTGCGTTTCCACCGTCCACAGGTAGATTTCGCCGAGGCCTGTGGAGACGGGGCCCATCTTGGGCGTGATGCCGGACGGCAGACTTTCTTTGGCTTCCTGCAAGCGCTCGTTGATCATCTGGCGCGCGAAATAAATGTCCGTGCCATCCTTGAAGATCACGGTCACTTGCGACAGGCCATAGCGCGACAGCGAGCGCGTCTGTTCCAGATTCGGCAAGCCGGCCATGGCCGTCTCGATGGGGAAGGTCACGCGCTGCTCGGTTTCCAGCGGCGAATAGCCGGCGGACTGGGTATTGATTTGCACCTGCACATTGGTGATGTCGGGCACGGCGTCGATGGGCAGCTTTTGATAGCTGTAGATGCCCAGGCCCGCCATGGCGGCGACGGCCAGCATCACCAGCCAGCGCTGGTCGATGGCGAAGCGGATCAAGCGTTCAAACATGATGGTTTCCTTAGCTTTGACGTGATCAGTGTTCGTGGCCGGCGGAGTCTTTGCCCAGCTCGGACTTCAGAACAAAACTGCCTTGCGCCGCATACGGCGTGCCGGCAGCAAGTCCCTGCTTGATGTGCGTCAATGTGCCATCGCTGCGGCCCGGCACCACGGGCGTGGCCTGGTAGCCATCTTTTATCTGCACGAAGACGACGGGCTTGTCTTCCACCGTCTGGATGGCCGTGCTGTGCACGGTGACGGGCGCGTCCGCTTCGCCGGACACCACTTCCACCGTGACGAACAGGCCCGGGCGCCAGGCCATGTCGGGGTTCTGCAAGCTGATGCGTGCCTTGGCCGTGCGCGTCTGCTCGCCCAGCAGCGCGCCCACGTAGGTGATCGTACCTTGTGCGCTGGCGTCAAACGCGGACGCTTTCACCTCCGCCTTGCCTCCCATGCGCACGGTGGCCAGGTCTTTCGCCGGCACGGCGATTTCCGCCCACACGGTCGACAGGTCGGAAATGACGAAGATGTTCGCGTCTTCCTTGACGGCTTCACCCAGGGTGATGTGTTTTTCCAGCACCATGCCGTCGAACGGCGCGCGGATCTCATAGCGGTTCAGCGGACCTTTGCTGGTACTCGTGGCGCCCAGGGCGCTGAGCTTTTGCTGCGCGTTCTGCACGGCGATTTCCGCTTCGCGCCACGTTTGCTGCGCCTGCAGATAATCCTGTTCGGCCGAAATTTTCTCGCGCCACAGTTTTTCCTCGCGCTCATACGTGGAGCGGGCCAGCGACAAGCGCCGCTGCGCCGACAGCAGCGCGCTGCGCTGTTCCGACAATTCCGTGCTGGCGATGACGGCCAATATTTGCCCCTTTTTCACCAGCTGGCCCAGGTCCGCCTGCACGGCTTCCACCACGCCGCCCAGGCGCGGCACGACGTGGGCCGTGCGGTCTTCGTTGAACCGGATTTCGCCGGGCAGGGCCACCGTCGTCTTGATGCGGCCAGGCGCGGCCGTGGCGATGACGACGCCGGCGGCCTTGCTTTGCGCCGCCGTCAATTCCAGCTTGCCTTCCACTTCATCGTGGCCGTGTTCGTCTTTCTTTTCAGCATGTGCTTCCGCCTTGACGGCAGGGGCGGGCGGGGCGCTGGATTTTCCCGTACCGAGGATGAGGATGGCCAGCACGATCCCGGCGGCCGCGATGGAAGCGATGGCGATCGTCTGCTTTTTGTTGAGTGTGATGTTCATGGATGGTGTTCCTTACAGGGAGGCAGGGGCGCCCAGCAGACGCTCGATGTCAGCGGCGGCGTGCTGCGCTTCCGTCAGCGCGCGCAGGTATTGGTTTTTGGCTTGCAGCAAGGTGCGCTGGGCATCGAGCACGTCGAGGAAGGCGAACTTGCCGAACTCGAAACCCTTGCTGGCCGCGTCATAGGCGCTTTGGGCGCCAGGCAAGATGTCCTGGCGCAAGCTTTCCACGTCGAGCCGGGCCGTGGCCAGGCGTTCGGTGGCGGCGGCCACGTCCGTTTGCACGGCGATGCGGGCGGCGACCAGCTCGTCGCTGGCCTTGTCGCTGCGGCGCAGGGCGTCGAGTTTGTTGCCGGCATTGCGGTCGAACAGGGGCAGCGGCAGGGCCAGGCCGATGATGGCCTGGTTGCGTCCCAGCTCTTCCGAGCGCTTCATGCCGATGCTGACGGTGACGTCGGGCGTGGCGCGCCGCTGTTCCACGTCCAGCATGGCTTGCCGCTGGGCCAGCGCGCTTTGCGCCTGGCGCACGGCCGGCGCTTGGGCCAGGCGCGCCGCCAGTTCGCTGGCCGGTGGCAGGTCCGGCAAGGTTTCCAGGCGTCCGTCCGCTACGCTGAAGCGTGGCGTGGCGTTGCCCCACAGGGCGGCCAGGCGCTTGCGGGCGCTGGCCAGGGTGCTGCGGGCCAGATTCAGCTCCAGCCGCACGCTCGCTTCGGCGACCTTGGCGCGGGTTTCCTCGACGGGCGAGGCCTTGCCAGCCGTCACTCGTCGGGCCGTGATGTCGCTGGCGCGCGCGGCCAGGGCCTGTGCGCTGTCGGCCAGGCGCAAGCCTTCCTGCGCTGCCAGCACGTCGACAAAGGCACTCGTGACGGCCGCACGCGTGTCGGCTTGCTGCATTGACAGGCCCGCTTGCGCCAGGTCTGCGCCGCGCTGGGCGACGGCGGCGCGCGCCCCCCGTTTGCCGCCCAGTTCGATGAGCTGGTTCAGTTGCACCGTGGTGCTGCGCGTGGCGCGCCGCGTGTCTTCCAGCACGGTTTGCAGTTCCGGATTGGGCCGGGCGCGCGCCTGCTGCAGGGCGCCGCCTTGCGCCGCCAGTTCGTGGCGGGCGGCGGATAAAGTGGCGTTGCCGCCTTCGGCCAGCAGCAGCGCGGCGGGCAAGGTCAGGGGGCCGGCAGGCTCCTGCGGAGCTTGTGCATGGGCAAAATTGCCGGCCAGCAGGCCAGCGGAGAGCAATAACAGATAGATGGATCGGTGCATCGAATTCTCCAAAGTACGGAAAAAGAATTCGACGGGACGCGCAGGCCTGCGCCTGACTTACTGCGAAAAGTGATTGAAACGTCCCGTCGGCCTAGGCGGCCGACGACCAGTCAGGGCGCTTGGGAGCGTCCGGGATGTGGGAAGCGTAAAAGAAGGGAGAAGTGTCCGCGTTGACGGACGCTATGTCGCCGATGGGCAGGCTGGAGCCGGCTGGCAGCCATGCATGGCCGATGCCGTGGCAGACGTTGCAGTCGCTGTGCGGCTGGCCTTTTTTGTCGCCGGCGGGTTGCTTGTCCGCGTCGGACTCGGCCTTGTGCTGGTGGCTGTGGTGGCCCAGGTGCTGCGCCGCCTTGCCTTCCTCGTGCAGGCAATACGCGCTCGCCGCGGCCCAGGACATCTGGAGCGGAAGCACGAACAGCAGCAAAATGAGGAAGAATCGGCGCATGGTGACAGCTATTGTACAGAAAGAAGCGCTTAACGTGGCTGTGCGCGCCACGCCTTCAGTTGCGCAGCGATGGCCTTGCCCTGGAACAGTTGCGGCTCGGAATGTTCTTCCGTCTCCATGCCGCCTTCGCGGAAATCGGCCGCCTCGCGCGCGCGCACCAGCACCTTGGCCTGCTCGAACGCTTCGGCAAAGCCGGTGCTTTTGGGCAAGGCTTCCTTGAAATACGCTTCGCTGAAATAGGTAAAATCGTTCTGGTCGTCGCAGCCGAACGAGGTGCGGTCGCTGCGCGCGGCCGTGATGATGAGGGTGTTGTCATCTTTCAAGGGCGCAATGAAGCCGCCCGCATAACAGGCCGAGATCACGATGACTTTCCAGCGGATGCCGCTGTGCTTGAGCATGGTGGCCAGCTCTTGCGCGGGCAAGCTGTGCAGATCCATGCCGTTTTGCGCCAGCGCCAGTTCGTGCTCGGGCGAGCCGTGGCTGGTGAGGAATAAAAACAGGATGTCGTTGGCCTTGTCCATTTTCGCGCCCAGGGCGTCGAGGCTGGCGGCGATGCTGGTGCGCGTGGCCATTGGCTGCTGCGCCACCGTGTTGCGGCTGTTGACCAGCATCAAGGAGCGCCCCACGGTACCGTAATCGCGGTCGAACTGGCGCTGCACGAATACCGTTTCGCGGTGAAACACTTCCTGCGCGCCATCTCCAGCCACGCCCAGCAAATACAGATTGATTTTTTTCGCCGCATCGCGCGGCGCGATGCGGGCCAGGGCGCCGTCGAGCAGGGTGCGCTGGTGGTACAGGGCCAGCTCGATATTGTCGCGCGTAAGTTTATCTGCGGCCGGGTCGTCCAGCTGGCCTTCCGTCCAGTTGCCGCTGTCTTCGCGCCGGCCGTCCGCTTGCGCCACGGCATAGCGCAGCACGCCCTGGCCGTCAAACTGGCCATTCTTGAAGCCGCCCCGGTATTCGTCGCCATCGGCCGTGCGCAGCACGCCTACACCCTCGAATTTCCAGTCTTTCAGCTCGCCTTCGTAGTGGATGCCGTCGCTGGTGGTGACTTTGGCCTTGCCCTGCACCTGGCCCTGGACGAATTCGCCTTCGAAGACGGTGCCGTCCGTGTCGGTCAGCTTGCCGGCGCCGTGCGGGCGCCAGTGCTTGAAATGGCCTTCGAAGGTGGCGCCATCGGCGCCCTGGAAGCGGCCTTCTCCCTCGAAGCTGCCCTTGACGAAGCTGCCCGCATAAATCTCGCCCTTGGGCGAGGTATAGCGGCCGATGCCATCGAAGGCGCCCTGGCGGAAGGCGCCTGTGTATTCGACGCCGGACGCCTGTCGCAGCTTGCCCTGGCCGGAAAACACGCCGCGCGCGAAGCCCCCTTCGTAAAACGCGCCGCTCGCGTATTCGAGCCGGCCCTGGCCATGCATCTTGCCGGCGACGAGGGGGCCGAAATAGCGTCCGCCATCGGCCGTTTCCGCCGCCGGCGCCTTGGCTGGCGCAGCGCACAGCGGCGGCATGCCCAGCGCGGCAAAGGCCAGCAGGCCGGCGAGGGTGTAGGGGCGAAGCGAGGCGCGTAGCGTGGCGGTCATGAGGACGGTCTGGTCTGTAGGAAGGGGCCTAGTCTGCCACTGTATTGCCAGCATGGCAAATGCGCGCGTGGCGTGTGTTGCTCTGCCTCAAGGCAAGATTCTGCGTTTTATGCCGTGCCAAGGCTGGGCTGAACTGATAATATTGATTTTCAGAACATATACTTGCACAAGGTACATAGTCACCCATGGAAAGCCGTCTCAGCCGCCTGGAAGCCGTTCAAACCGTGTTGCTGGAAATCGGGCAACGCTCGAGCACCTGCAGCGATATCAGCGAATTCCTGCAGGCGGTGCATGCGGCGCTGGGACGCATCATGTATGCGGCGAACTTTTACGTGGCGCTCAGCGACCATGACGACGGCCTCGTGCGTTTTCCCTACTTTGTCGATGAATTCGACGCCGCGCCCGACCCGGACGAGGGCGTGCGCCTGGCCAGCGCCGCGCAGTCACCTACGGCGTGGGTCATCGTCAACCGCAAGCAGCTGGTGATGACGGCCGACGACGACGCCATGCGCGCCATCGGCGGCGGCGCCTGGGGCGGCGGCACGGCGGCCGAGCACTGGATCGGCTGTCCGCTGCTGGACCAGCAGCACCAGGTGCTGGGCGCCATCGTCATCCAGAGCTATGACGCGCAGCACCGCTTCAGCCTGGAAGACCAGGCCCTGTTCGCGCTGATCGCCACGCACGTGTCGAGCGCGCTGCAAGGCATGCAAAGCATGGACCGCCTGGAAAAGGCGGTGCAGGAGCGCACGGCCCTGCTGGCGCACGAGGTGGCCGAGCGGCGCCGCGCGGAAAACCTGCAGCATGCGCTGTATGAAATCGCCAACCTGTCGGCGCAGGCGGCCGACGCGACGACCCTGTATGCGCGCCTGCACGCCATCATCAGCGAGCTGGTGACGGCCAAGAATTTCCTGATCGCCCTGTATCACCCGGACAACAAGGACATCACGATCCCTTACTTCGTCGACGAGAAGGATGCGCAGGCGCCCGTAAAACGTTTTCACTATGGCATCGGCATGAGTTCGTACGTGCTGGCGCGGCGGCAAGCCTGCCTGCTCGATGCCGGCAGCTACGCGGCGCTGGTGGCCAGCGGCGAGATGGACGAGCCGCTGGGCAATACCGGCATCGCCAGCTGGATGGGCGCGCCCATGCTGCTGGGCGAGCGCAAATATGGCGTGATCATCGTGCAAAGCTATGACGAATCCGTCGTGTATGGCCAGGCCGAACTGGACGTGCTGGCCTTCATGGCCAGTCACGTGGCCGTGGCGATGGCCCGCATCCAGGCCGACAGCGCCATGCGCCGGGCCAAGGAAGCGCTGGAAGAGCAGAACGCGGCCCTGAACAGCGCCCTGAGCGCCTTGCAGGAAGCGCAGTCGGAACTGGTGCGCCAGGAAAAGCTGGCGTCCCTGGGGCGCCTGGTGGCGGGCGTGGCGCATGAAATCAATACGCCGCTGGGCATATGCGTGACGGCCACCAGCCACCTGGTGCAGGAATTGAAACTCACGCGCGAAGACCTGGAGGGCGGCCAGCTCGATGAGGACGGCTTGCGGCAATTCTTCGACATCATCGACCAGACCCTGCGCATCATGACGACGAACACGCAGCGCGCCGCGGCGCTGGTGCGCAGCTTCAAGCAGGTGGCCGTGGACCAGTCCTCGGACGAATTGCGCAGTTTTAACTTGCGCAAATACCTCGATGAAATCCTGTTGTCCCTGCAGCCGAAGCTGAAGGGCAAGCCGATCAAGGTGGAGATCGATTGCGCGCCCGAGGTGCAGCTGCGCAGCTATCCGGGCGCCGTCTCGCAGATCGTCACGAACATGGTGGTCAATTCACTCGTGCATGGCTTTGCCGAAGGCGAGCCGGGCAAGATCAAGATCAGCGTGCGCACGGCCGGCGAGATGCTGGAACTCGACTACAGCGACGACGGCATGGGCATGGACAGCGCGACCCTGGGCCAGCTGTTCGACCCCTTCTTCACGACCAAGCGGGGTTCCGGCGGCAGCGGACTCGGTGCGCATATCCTGTACAACCTGGTGACGGGACCGCTGGGCGGGACGGTGAAGGTGGTTAGTGCGCCGGGGATGGGGTTGCATTACAAGATACGTTTTCCGCTCGGCTTCAATGATGTGTCCTTGAAAACCTAAAAATGGCGGGCCGGAGACGCGGGCCTGAGAAAATGCCGATGGCGGCGTTGCAGCTCCTTGCCGTACATGCGTACTGTCTGCGTCGCTGCGCCTTGCCCTCGACATTTTTCAGGCCCGCTTGGCCCGGAGAGCCTGTGTTGGGGGCTTGGGCCGCAGCGTGGTTTGCTGGTTTGCCGGTGTGCGTATCGCTCAGCGACGTAGGTCGGATTAGCGGCAAGGCCGCGTAATCCGACAACATTGTTGACGTGGCCGGTGGTGAGGTCGGATGACGCGCAAGCGCTAATCCGACCTACTAATCCGGAAAACGTTGATTCAACGCCAGCGCTTCCTCCAGATTCGCAATCAGCAACTCCACATACTGCGGGTCGAGGTGGCTGCCGCTCACTTCGCGCAGGTAGCTGACCACGCGCTCCAGGGGCCAGGCGTCCTTGTAGCAGCGCTTGTGCATGAGGGCGTCGAAGACGTCGGCCACGGCGGCGATGCGCGCGTATTTGTGGATGTTGTCGCCGACCAGGCCTTGCGGGTAGCCGCTGCCGTCGTATTTTTCATGGTGCTGGTGGGCGATCACGGCGGCCGCCTTCAGGAGCGGGCGCTGTGAGCCGTCGAGGATCGACATGCCCACCGTCGGATGCTGCTTCATGATTTCCCATTCGGCGGCGTCGAGCTTGCCCGGTTTGAGCAGCACGGCGTCGGGCGTGGAGATTTTGCCGATGTCGTGCATGGGCGCCGCGTGGCGCAGCACCATGGTTTCCTCTTCCGACATGCCGGACGCTTGCGCCAGCAGCTGGCACACTTCGGCCATGCGGCGCACGTGATTGCCGCCTTCGTGCGAGCGCGATTCGACCACGTCGCCCAGGCGCAGGATCAGCTCGGCCTGGGTATCGGTGATTTCCTGCGTCAGCAGGATGTTGTCGAAGGCAATCGCCACGCCGGAGCAGAACACTTCCAGCAATTGCGCATCGAGGTCGGAGATTTCTTCCACGCCTTTGAGTACCAGCAAGGACGCCTTGCCGCTGCTGTTGGGAAAGTAGCCGACATAGGTGTCGCCGTGCAGGCGCGAGATCTTGTTGCTCTTCGCATGGTCGAGCTGCGACAGCAGGGAAGGGCTGAGGATGCCATCGTCCGTGTCGCCGATCTGCGCGAGAATTTCGTAGTCTTGCTCGCCCGTGATGGCGCTGGCGCCACGCAGACGCAGCAGCATGCTCGTTTCCAGGCGCAGCAGGGCGACGACTTGCTGCAGCAGGCCGCTGGCGAAGTCGCGCAGGTTGCGCTGCTTGAAAATGTGCGCCGAGGCGGCGATGACGCGCTCGAGGCCTTCGCGGTAATGGAGCTGGGCCTGGCGCGCCTCTTCCACCTTCATGATGTCGCGGTAGGCGCGCAGGGCGGCAAAGGTGGTGGTGAACAGCTTGGTGCGGTCGAGCTCGGTTTTTTCCTTGTAGTCGTTGATGTCGTAGTTGACGATCACGCGTTCTTCCGGCGCCTGTCCCGGCTGTCCCGTGCGCAGCACGATGCGCGTAAACTGGTTGCCCAGGTCTTCGCGCATCCAGCGCGCCACTTCCAGGCCGCTGTCTTCGCGCTCCATCACCACGTCGAGAAACACCAGCGCGATGCCTTCTTCGCGCGCCAGCACCTGCTTGGCTTCGGCGCCGCTGTAGGCGTGCACGAAACTCAGGGCGCGGCCTTCCAGGCGAAAACGGCTCAGCGTCAGTTTGGTGATGTCATGGATGTCGGGTTCATCGTCGACGAGCAGGACTTTCCAGGGGGGTAACTTGGGTGAGGCTGAAGACAAAAATGACATAAGGGCGAGTTCCGCTAAAAGGCATAACTGACGCAATGCTGAGACGCCCGCGCCAGGCTAGCCTGTGCGCCACTACTGGCGTTGCGCGTTTTTCGGGCGCATTTTATCGATTGTAGACTGACGGCTTAGTATTAACAACAAGCAAGAATAATTGACTAAATTCATGCAACATGCATATCAAAAAAGCACTTTAAATCCCTGTTGGCGACACCATCTATACTTTATCGCTTAGGCAACTATATTTTCAAGACAATACTTTGTTTTAATTAATATTGCCAATGAATCTGTAAAAAAGTCTGTGGTCTAAGCCATGTTCGTTGCGCTGTGCAAGAAAAGTAACAATGTATTAGTTTCTCTTTAGAATGAAACTCATTGCGTTATAGTAAAACGTAAAAAATGGCCGGAGTGCCATCCACATTCTTGAAAGGACTCATCATGAAAACGAACACAACGCGTACCTTCATTGCTGGTCTTGCCTTGCTGGCGAGCAGTGCCGCCTGGGCGGGCACGGAAGTGCATTTCACCAAGCCGGAACAATTTTCGGACGTGTCTTTCGATCAGACGGAGCGTGAAAAAGTGCTCAAGGACTTGACGGCGCATTTCGAGAAACTGGGAGAGTCGCTCAAGCCTGGCCTGACCCTGAAGATCGACGTGACGGACCTGGACATGGCTGGCCGTGAAAATCCCGCCATGCGTGCCATGCAAAATTTCCGCGTAATGAATGGACAGGCCGATTGGCCGCGCATGCGCTTGCACTATGTGCTGGAGCAGGATGGTAAGGTGATCGCCAACGCCGATGCGGCCCTGTCCGATATGTCCTATCTGACGCGCATCAATCGTTATGCGAACGGCGACAAGCTGCGCTACGAGAAGCTGATGATCGATGACTGGTTCTCGAGCACGTTTGGCACGCAACTGAAACATCCGCCACGCAAATGATCTTGCCGTCGCGCGCGACCCGCAGGGCAGCTAATCAACGCAAGTAGTCAACGCAAGTAAGCCTGTTCGATGCGCGCCTGCTGGCCGCTATGGCGCAGGGCCAGCAGGGCGGCATTCATCTGCGCGATGAAATCGTCCTTGTAAGCCGGCGTGTTGCGCGCGCTGTAGGCGATATAGGTGGCTTCGGACGACAGTTCCAGCACTTCATGCAGGGCGAAGCCGTAAGTGGCCAGTTCTCCCTGCAGCTGGCGCGCCGTGTGGCGCGCCGCGCCGCGGTCGCTGGCGTAGCAATCGATGCGCCGCAAAGCCAGTTTTTTCAGATTGGCTTCATTCCCCTTGGCCGCTTCCAAGTGCAGCAGTCCTTCGCGGGCTGGGGCCATCAGTTTTTCCGACAGCAGAAAACCCGTATTGACGCCGATGGTCAGGCCGGCAAAGTCGGCGGGAAACCGCGTGCGCGGCGTGCGCATGACGGCCTCATGGCAAAACAGAACCACCGATTCACGGTATAGAACGGCTGAATACGGTTGCACGTACGAGCGTTCCGTTTTGCGTCCGGGCGGAAACAGGCCAAAAACCTGGCCCTTTTCCAGCGCGTCGAGTCCCCGTTTCCAGGGGCGCGGCTGCAGTTCCAGCCGGTAGTCTGGCATCGACATGGCCGCCTGGCGCAGGATGTCGACATACATGCCCTTGAAGACGCCGTTTTCCACATAGCTGTACGGTGCATAGTCGTCGTCGCCGTACAGGATGACGGTTTGCGGCGCGGCATGGCCGATGCCCGGTGGCGCCATCGCGCAGGCGGCGGCCAACAGGCAGGCGCCGGCGCGGCGCAGGTCAATTTTGCATATCATCCTGACAAGCATACAGGATGACGAGCAGAATGTATCGCGTCTCAATCGATCCAGTTCACCTGTGGAAACTTGCTGCCGAACTCTTCCGGCATGGGCACGACCTGGCTGCGCTTGTAGTTGAAGAAGACAAAGCCGGACTTGGCCATCGCGATCAGGGTGTTGTCGCGCGGGCGCGTGATGCGGAAGGTGATGTCGCCGCCATACTTGTTGAAATCCATGACGCCCACTTCGAACAGCAGCTGGTCGCGCGCATGGGCTTCGGCGCGGTAGGTGGTGGCCAGGTCGGTGACGATGATGCCGGTGCCATCCGCTTCGATGTCGCGCACGCCGTATTCGAACAGGAAGCGGGCGCGTGCTTCGGAAATCATGGAAATCATGGAATCGTTGCCGAGATGGTTGCCGGCGTTGATGTCGGTCGTGCGTACCGTCAGTTGCGAGGAATAGCAGTACTGGTCTTCAGGAAATTCAAGTTTCAAACGGGCCATGGTGTTCTCTTGGGCTGGGGCGCAGGGCGCGGCGGAAAAAATCCATTCTAGCCGGTTCCCCGCGCCCCGTCGAAAAACAGTCCCAGCCGCGTGCGCGGGGCCGCTTTACGGGTGTACGCTTATTTGCGCACAATCCTGTACACCTTGCCCGTGCCGCTCAGCATGTACAGCTCGTTTTGCGCGTCCTGGCCAAACGACAGGATATTGCCCACGTTCGTGATGCCCCAGTCTTTCACGGCCGATGCCGTGCCATTGCTATAGCTAAAACTTTTCAGCCAGGCGCTGCAGTAGTCGGAATACAGGTATTGCCCCGCCAGTTCCGGCAAGGCCGTGCCCCGGTACACATAGCCGCCCGTGATCGAACAGCCGTTGGCCGCATCGTTGCTGTACGTGATGGCGGGCAGGACCAGCCCAGCCTGGTTGCAGCTGGCGCTGTTGTAGCACTGCGTGCCTTCCATGATGTTCCAGCCATAGTTGTTGCCCGCCTGCCCCACGGGGCGCACGTCGACCTCTTCCCAGTTGGCCTGGCCCACGTCGGCGATGTACAGCAGCTGGGCCGGCACGTCGAAGGCGTAGCGCCACGGATTACGCAAGCCATAGGCCCAGATTTCAGGGCGCCCGCCTGCCGTGGCAAATGGGTTGCCGGGTGGAATGGCGTACGGCTGGGCCACCGTGCTGGCGTTGACGTCCAGGCGCAGCAGTTTTCCCAAGAGTACGTTGGTGTTTTGCGCGTTGCCGGGCGGATCGCCCCCGCTGCCGCCGTCGCCCGTGCCCGCGTACAGATAGCCGTCCGGTCCAAAGCTGAGCAAGCCGCCATAGTGGTTGTTGAACGTGGGATGGGGAATCGTGATGATGTTCAGCGCGGACAGGGGATCGGCCACGTTGGCGTTGCCAGCCGACACTTGCCGCCGCTCGATGACGATATCGCCGGCCAGGTTCGTGTAGTACAGGAAGAAATAGCCGTTGCTGGCGTATTGCGGATGAAAGGCCATCGACAGCAAGCCCCGCTCGCCGCTGGTGGTGGTGAGCGTACTGATGTCGAGGAAGGGTGTGGCCAGCAGGTTGCCGTTCTGCACCACGCGGATGCGGCCGGCCCGTTCGATAATGAACAAACGGCTGTCGCCGGGCGGCGCCGTGAGGAAGATGGGCACGCTCAAGCCGCTGGCCACTTCCTGCAGGCGCAGGGCCAGCGGTGCTGTGGCCGCGTACGTGACGGCCGCGCTGGCCGTCGCCCCCGCATTGACTTGTATCTGCTGCGTGACGGGCGTGGGCGCCAGCGTTCCCGTGCCCTGCGCCACGCTGGCGGCGCTGAGCGTGTAGGCGCCGGGCGCCAGGTCCGTGAGCGTGGTGCTCGCCGTCAGCGTCTTGCTGTACGACGCCGGTCCCGTGACCGTGACGGCGCCCGCCACGCCGGCCGGCAAGCCGCCGAGGGTGACCGTCAGGCTGCCCGTGGTGGCGCCAGGCGCAGGGTGGTGATGGCCGCCGCCACAGGCAGCCAGCAGGGACAGGCAGCATGCCAGCAGCAGGGCCAGCCAGGGCCGGGGGAGGCGGAAAGGTAGATGGCGCATGTCAGTCTCCTGCGGGAATGACGCAACGGCTGATCGAGGGGATGTGCCAAGAATGCGCGTCTTTGTGGCGGGAAGTTTGCGCTGGCGCAAACGTGCGGCGGCATCGGACAAATGCGCCGCGTTTTCAGACAAGCGCAGGGCCAGCTGTGCCACCGTGCCAGCAGCCGCCCGATAATGGCGCATCTGAAACCGAGCAGGAATGACACACATGAAAACCAAAGCCGCGATTGCCTGGAAAGCGGGCGCTCCGCTGACCATCGAAGAAGTCGACCTGGCCGGCCCGCGCGCCGGCGAAGTGCTGGTCGAGCTGAAAGCCACGGGGATTTGCCATACCGATTACTACACCCTGTCCGGCGCCGATCCGGAAGGCATCTTCCCCGCCATTCTCGGCCATGAAGGCGCCGGCGTCGTCGTCGACGTGGGCCCGGGCGTGACGACCCTGAAAAAGGATGACCACGTCATCCCGTTGTACACGCCGGAATGCCGCCAGTGCAAGTTCTGCCTGTCGCAAAAGACGAATCTGTGCCAGGCCATCCGCTCCACGCAGGGCCGCGGCCTGATGCCGGACGCCACCAGCCGCTTTTCGCTCAATGGCCAGCCGCTGTTCCATTACATGGGCACGTCGACCTTTTCGAATTACATCGTCGTGCCGGAAATCGCCCTGGCCAAGATCCGCGAAGATGCGCCGTTCGACAAGGTCTGCTACATCGGCTGCGGCGTGACGACGGGCGTGGGCGCCGTCCTGTTCTCGGCCAAGGTCGAGGCGGGCGCCAACGTGGCCGTGTTCGGCCTGGGCGGCATCGGCCTGAACGTGATCCAGGCGGCGAAAATGGTCGGCGCCGATAAAATCATCGGCATCGACATCAACCCGGCGCGCCAGGCCATCGCGCGCAAGTTCGGCATGACGCATTTCATCAACCCGAACGAGGTGGAAAACGTCGTCGACGCCATCGTGCAACTGACGGACGGCGGCGCCGACTACAGTTTCGAATGCGTGGGCAACACGACCCTGATGCGCCAGGCGCTCGAATGCACGCACAAGGGCTGGGGCAAGTCCTTCATCATCGGCGTGGCGGCGGCGGGCCAGGAAATTTCCACGCGGCCCTTCCAGCTGGTGACGGGACGCGAATGGCGCGGTTCGGCCTTCGGCGGCGCGCGCGGCCGCACGGACGTGCCGAAGATCGTCGACTGGTATATGGAAGGCAAGCTCAACATCGACGACCTGATCACGCACCGTTTGCCGCTCGAACGCATCAATGAAGGCTTCGACCTGATGAAGAGCGGCGAATCGATCCGTTCCGTCGTGTTGTACTAATCTTATCGGATGTACTCATTGCGCAACACTTGACGGACGGGGCAGGGCGGCACGCTGTACTTCGCTGCCTGCCCCTGCTAGTGTGAAGACATCACCGCCTTGCTTTGGGAGCCGTTCATGTTTGCCACTGCCTACCTCGCCACCTTGCGCCGCATGCTGCCCGTCTTCCTCGGCGCTGCCCTGTCTTCCCTGCTGGCCTTGTGGTGGAGCAATGCCGCCAGCCTCGCCACGCCCGCCATCTGGCTGGCGCTGCTGGCCACGTATCTGCTGTGCGCACTGCTGTTTACGCCGCTGGCCCGGCAGAGCCGCCAACTGGCCACGCGCCACGTGCGTCACGGCAAGCCGCGCTGAGATCCTAGCGCGCCGTGCTGGAAAAGCGCTCGCGGTAGTCGCGCGGCGTGATGGCGAGTTTCTTTTGAAACAGCCGGCGCAGCCTTTCCTCGCTATGCAAGCCCGCCTGCACTGCCACCTGTTTTAAGGAAGACACATTGTCTTCCAGCAAACGGCGCGCCACTTCGAAGCGGGCCGTGTCGATGAATTCCGTGGGGCTGGTGCCCGTTTCGCGCTGGAACACGCGCGTAAAATTGCGCTCGCTCATGGCCAGCCTGGCCGCCAGCAGCGGCACAGTAAGCTCTTCTGCCAGGTGCTCCATGATCCAGCCCTGCAACTGGCGGATGGTGGGATGCGTCGTCATCTGGCTCGACAGGTGCACGGAAAACTGCGACTGGCCGCCGGGCCGCTTCAGATACACGACCAGGTCGCGCGCCACTTCCAGCGCGATATCGCGGCTGAAATCGTCTTCCACCAGGGCCAGCGCCAGGTCGATGCCGGCCGTCACGCCGGCCGACGTCCAGAATTTCCCTTCCCGCACGAAAATCGCATCGGCATTGACCTGTATCAATGGATAGCGCTGACGCAGGCTGTCCACGGCGCTCCAGTGCGTGGCGGCGCTCTTGCCGTCCAGCACACCGGCCTCGGCCAGGAAGAAGCAGCCCGTGCACAGGGCCGCCAGGGTGTCGATGCGCGGCGCCGCCTCGGCCACCCAGGCGGCGAGGGCGGGGATGTCCTGCAAGACTTGCTCGACGTGGTGGCAGCCGACGATGACGGCCAGGTCGGGCAGGCGGCTGGCATCGAGCGCCTTGCTGGCATGCAGCGACATCAGGGTGTCCGACTCGACCGGGCCGATGGCTGTCGACACGATGCGCACGTCGTAGCCGCCGGGCAGATTGCGCAGGCGCAAATGGGTGTTGGCGTAGTCAAACACTTTCATGGCGCCGATGGCTTCGAGCGCCTTGAAGCCGGGATAGACGATGATGTCGACGGTGCGCAGGGGGAATTCTTTGGGGCTTTGCTTGATCATGCGATATGCGCGAGGGGGATAAATACTGCCATAATGCAACAACAGCGATGGCGTAGGTTAGCATGAAATAACCGGCGCGCCCGCTGGCTCCCCACCCACCGGATTCCTCGATATCGTGCGCTTACTTCACATTTTTGCCGCCCTGACATTGCTGCTGGGCTCATCCCTTGCCCACGCGGCCACGCTCAACTTCAATGGCGGCGCCGTCAGCAACTGCAACCAGAGCCAGGATGGCTTGCAATACACGTGCACCTCGCTGGCGCTGACCTCCACCGACGTCATCGTCATCGGCAGCGCGTATGCCGTGACGGTCAACAGTTCGCTGGCGATGAGCTACAACCAGGGCTTGACGATGAGCGGCAATGCCACGCTGACGGTCAAGGGCAATCTCGATATCAAGGAAATCAATCCGCCGAACCTGAAAGTCACGGGGGGCAACCTGACAGCCGAGGGCGGCACTTTCCTCATGGGCGCGCAGGAACAGACCATCACGGCAAATGTTTCCGCCACGACCATCAAGATGGGCTCGAACAACGTCAAGGTGACGGGTAAGATCAGCGCCAAGGGCCCCGTGGAAATCGCCTCGGGTTCCGTCATCAACGGGCCGATCAGCGGCACCATCGTCAATATCCTGCCCGCCAGTACCCGCATCCAGGGCGATATCACGGCCAGCGTATCGCTGACCATCGGTTCCGGCAGCCAGGTGACGGGCAATCTGAAATCGCCGACGATCGACCTGAAGGCGTCCGGCCTGCTCGTCACGGGCGACGTCGACGCCAGCAATTCCCTGTCGATCGCCTCCGGCAATGGCATCAAGGGCAATGTGGACGCCGGCGAGGTGACGCTCGACTCGTCCAACGCCTATATCACGGGCAACGCCAAGGTCGACCACATCACCCTGGGCTGGCAGGGCCGGGTGCAGCAAACCATCACCTGCAAGGCATATACGCCATCGAACCCGTGCAGCTGCGTGACGAACAATAGCGGCTGGGCCTTCAATGAACCGATGGGGCCGAAATGCGGGCCCGGTACGCCGAGCGGACTGCACCATTTCCAGATCGAGCACCCGCTGACGGCGCTCACTTGCCAGGTGCCCACGGTGAAGGTAACAGCCTGCGCCGATGCCAGTTGCAGCGCGGTCTACAAAAATGGCGTGAATGTCACCGTCAGCCCGGGCGGCGAGTCGACGCCGATCGATACCAGCGGCGTCAACGCCAATGTCACGGTGCGCCAGACCACGGTGGGCATCGCCACCCTCGGCCTGGTCAGCACGCCCGCCACGACGGGGGCGCTGGTGTGCAAGAGCGGCGGCAACACGAGCAATTGCCAGATCAGCTTTCTCTCCAGCGGCTTCCAGGTGAGCGGCATTCCGCGCTACGCGGAAGTGCCGTATAAATTGGAAATCAGCGCCTTGCAAGTATCACCCAACAATCCGACCGCTTGCGTGACCATGTTCGCCGGCCAGAACAAGGACTTGAACCTCACATGTGCGTACGGCAATCCGGACAAGGGGACATTGCCTGCGCGCATCTTTGACAGCGCCAAAAATAGCTATGTTGCCCTGGCGGCCAGCGACCAGAGCAGTTGCAGCGGGACGAGCACCAAGTTGAGAGTGACGTTCGACGCCGATGGCGTGGCCAAGCCGAACATGCTGTATGCCGATGCGGGAGCGCTGCTCCTGACGGCCTCTTACAAGCCCGATAGCGGCAGCGACAAAGGTTTGGACATGAGCGGCAGCGGCACGGTCATCGTGGCGCCGCAGCAATTCCTGTTGACGAAGCTGGCGCCGACGCAGCGCGCTGGCCTGGCGGCAACGCCTCTCGTGGCGGGGACACCCATCACGTTATCGGCCGTCAACGCGCTCGGTGCCGTGACGAAGAACTTTGGCAACGAAAGCGGTGTCGCGGTGCAAAAAGTCGTGCTCGGCCGTAATCTGCTGGCGCCGGTCTACACAGACGTAAGCAATCCAGAAGTCGGCGGCGATCTCGATTTCGTGAAGAAAGGGGGCGTCATCGCGGCGCCGCCGCTGGTCTGGCCCGAAGTGGGCAAGATCAATTTCACGGCCGCGCTGCAATACGGTTATCTGGGCAGCGGCCTGACGTCGCCGGGGACGAGCGATGCCGTACTCTTTTATCCGCACCACTTTGTGACGGAACTGGTGGTCAAGAAAGTGGACCTCCCGGGGGGGACGAAGACGGAGTTTCCTTTCCCGTGCAGCGCGCCGTTCGTGTGTGCCGGCGACCGTGCCGTGTATTCGCGCCAGCCTTTCGATCTGACCATCCGCGCCCAGACCTCGGGTGGCGTGGACACCAAGAATTTTGACGCCAGGAATGACGTCATCAACAAAACGCAAGTGACGCTGGTCCCGTATGACGCGGCTACGGAGAAGAACAGCTATCCGCCCACGGCGCCATCGGGCAGCACGCTGACGGATGGGGCAAAAGCACCTGCGGCCGTGACGGGCGTACCCGTCAGCAGTTTCAGCAATGGCGTTGCCACGCGCTCCATCGCCTACAGTTTCCCTTCGGCCTATGCCGTGCCCAAAGAGCCAACGGCACTGGCATCGCCGACGGGGCTGCTGCTGCGCGCGACGTATGCCTACCCGGCGGCCGGTAATGTGAGCTCGGCACCGGCCGATGGCAAGGAAGCGCAGCTGACCGTGCTCACGGGCCGCCTGATGGTGCCGCATGACTACGGTTCCGAGCGCTATCCCGTGCGCCTGGCGGTACAGACGCAGTACTGGGATGGCAAGACCTGGGTCACCAGTCTGCTGGACAGCATCAGTGCGTTCGACAACACGCTGGTGGTGTTTGCCAATTGCAAGAAAACCCTGGTATGCAAGGACTTTTTATTGCCCAATAACACTATTGTTACTTATACGGTCGACAAGGGCGTCTTGCCGCCAAATAGACGCCTGATCCTGGCGGCGCCCGGCGTCGGCAAGAGCGGCAGCGTCGATGTTTCCGTGCCCGGCATTGCGTACTTGCCCAGCACCGTGGGCACCGTCGTCTTTGGCGTCTTCAAGTCGGGCCCCGTGATTTACCTGCGCGAGATGTATTAGCCTGAACCAAGGGCGGGGGCAGGCAGCGCGAAAAACCAGTAACATGCCTGGCTGTGGCATTTCCTCCCCCAACCTCAGACTGGAGTTTTCTATGAGCACAACTTCGCAGTGGATCGATATCGCCGGCCCGGACGGCAGCTTCCAGGCTTACCTGGCCGTGCCGCACGTGGGCAAGGGTCCCGCCATCATCCTGTTGCAGGAAATTTTCGGCGTCAACGAGCACATCCGCGCCGTGGCCGACCAGTACGCGGCCGATGGCTACGTGGTGCTGGTGCCCGACCTGTTCTGGCGCGCCGGCGCACACATTGAGCTCGGCTATGACGCGGACGGCTGGAAGCGCGCCGTCGAACTGATGCAGGCAACCGACAATCCGCAGGCGGACGCCGATATCGCCGCCACCGTTGCCGCCCTGCGCGCGCGTCCGGAAGTGACGGGCAAGCTGGCTTCCGTCGGCTACTGCTTCGGCGGCCGGCTGTCGTTCCAGGCAGCCGCGGCCGGCCTGGTCGATGCGGCCATCGCCTATTACGGCGGCGGCATCCAGAACAAGCTGGACCTGGCTGACAACATCAAGGTGCCGCTGCTCATGCATTTCGGCGGCCAGGACAGCCATATCCCGCCGGAAGCCGTGCAAAAGATCGCCGAGCGTTTCGAAGACCGGCAAGACGTGGAAATCCATATCTACCCGGGCGCCGAGCACGGTTTCAATTGCACCCACCGCGACAGCTACCAGCAGCGCGCCGCCGCCCAGGCGCATGGTAATTCCCTGATTTTCTTGGCGGAAAATCTGTAAGACTGCCTCGCCAGACTGGCCAGCCGTTATTTTCCGCCCAGCAGCAAAGCCGCATGGGCGCTAAAATAGCGGCTGTGCCGGGCAACTCCGGCCGGCCGGGCGCGGCGCCCGGCAAACCTGGATGAGGAACCGAATTAAAGATGGCCCAAGTAATTGTTTCTGTAACATTGGCGGCAAGCGCCGAACGAGTGTGGGATTTTATCGGCGGCTTCCAGTCGCTGAATGAATGGTCGAGCTCCATCAAGACCAGCCTGTCCGAGCACGGCGGCAGAGTGCGCCGCCTGAAAACCACGGACGGCGCCATCATCGCCGAACGCCTGCAAAGCTACAGCGAAGCGGACAAGAGCTACAGCTACACCATCGTCTCGGGCCCGATCCCCGTCAAGAACTACCGTTCCACCCTGCGCGTCACGGGCGAACCGGGCGCGAACGAGTGCGTGGCGGAATGGTCGAGCGAGTTCGACGCGGCCGAAGGCGTGGAAGAGGTCATGGTGGGCGCGTTTCAGCATCTGTATGAGACGGCGTTTGTCGACCTGAAACGCATCATGGCGATTTGAACGCTCGTAGGTCGGATTAGCGGCAACGCCGCGTAATCCGACACCACCACCGGCGCCAACAATGTTGTCGGATTACGCGGGGCGATGCCCCGCTAATCCGACCTACGCTTGACGTTACCGCTTTACCTTCCCAAACGCTTCACCCTTGTTCCACACTGGCAAATTCTTGTCATTCGCCACTTCATAGCCCAGGTTCAGGGTGAATTGCGCCTGCTGCACCATGCCGGACAGATCCCATGACGGCTTGTACTCGTCGGTGACCTGGTGGTAATCCTTTTTAAACGCCACCAGGCGCTCGCCTGAGGCTTTGGGCTCCTGGACGAAGTCGAACGAACCGTCGCCGGAAAACACGGCCGAGCCCACGTTGAAGGCGGGCACGCCGGCCTTGGCAAACGCAAAATGGTCGGCCCGGTAAAACGCGCCGGACAGGTCGGGGATGGTCGGCGCCAGTCGCAGACCCATGCGCTTGGCCACCCTGGCGGCGCTCGCGTACAGGCTGCTACGCTCGGCGCCGGCCACGCCGATGTCGTGCGTCTTGCCGACGAAATTCATGCTGTCGAGGTTCAGGTCGGCGGCCGTCTTGGCCAGTGGCCACAGGGGCGCGCGCGCGTAGGCCGTGCTGCCCAGCATGCCCGTTTCCTCGCCAGCTGGCCACAGGAAGATCTGCGTGCGGCGCGCCGGCTGTTTCACCGCCACTTGCGCCATGGCCAGCAAGGCGGCCGCGCCCGAGGCGTTGTCGATGGCGCCGTTGTAGATATGGTCGCTCTGGCCGCTGCGTTGGCTGCCTTCGTCATCCTTGCCCAAGTGGTCCCAATGGGCCGAGTAGATGACGGCTTCGTCCTTGAGTTTCGGATCCGTGCCCGGCACGATGCCGGCCACGTTGAATTGCTCGATGCTGCGGATCTGGCTGTTCAGTGCCACCTTGACCGTCGCGTTCAAGGCGACGGGGCGGAATGCGCGCGTTTCCGCCTGTGCGCGCAAGGCGTCCAGGTCTTGCCCGCCCGCCTGGAACAGGGCGCGCGCCATGTCTTCCTGCAGCCAGCCTTCCATCGCATTGCCCGCGCCCACCAGGTTGAAGCGTTCATGGCCGAAACCGTTGGCCGGCACCGACCACGGATACGACGCCGATGCCGTCGTGTGTATCAGCAGCACGCCAGCCGCGCCCTGGCGCAGCGCTTCTTCGTACTTGTAGACCCAGCGGCCGTAATACGTGAGCGACTTGCCGGCGAAGCGCTGCGGTTCGGCGCTGGTCGGCTGCGGGTCGTTGACCATCATGATGACGAGTTTGCCCTTCAGGTCGGCGCCCTTGAAATCGTCCCAGTTTTCTTCCGGGGCGCGAATGCCGTAGCCGGCAAACACGACGGGCGCGTCGAACGCCACTGTCTGTTGCCCATTCGCCGCGCCAAAGACGATGTCCTGGCCGAAGGCGGGAGACAAGGTCTTGCCGCCCGCGCTGAAGGTGACTTTGCTCGATGGCAAGGCCTTGCTGCCGACGATGGTCAGCGCCTGGCGGTAGCTGCCATCCTTCAACGGTTGCAGGCCGGCCACGGCCGCCTGCGTTTCCAGGTAGCGCACGGCCAGGTCGCCGCCGCGCTGGCCCGTGCCGCGTCCTTCCAGCAAATCGTCGGCCAGGAAGGACAAGTGGGCGCGCAGGGGCGCTTCGGCAACGAGCGGCTGGGCGAGGGTAGCCGTGCTGAACAGGCTGGCGGCGAGGACGAGGGGAAAGCGCATGACAACTCCAAAAGTGAATACGGGAAAGCAAAGCAGCGGCAATCTTACTCTACCGCAATGCTCCAGCGTAGCGCGCGGCGTGCGTGCGCCATTGCGGCCACAATGGCTGCTGGTCCACCGACAAGGAGCGTTCCATGACACCCCCTGACTTGCATTCAAACAATACCCTGCGTACTAACGACGGTACATTGATCCACTACAAGGACTGGGGCAGCGGCCCGCCCGTCGTCTTCAGCCACGGCTGGCCATTGTCGTCCGACGCGTGGGAAGACCAGATGTTTTATCTGGCTTCGCACGGCTACCGCGTCATCGCGCACGACCGGCGCGGCCATGGCCGTTCCAGCCAGCCCTTCGACGGCAACGACATGGATACCTATGCCGACGACTTGGCCGCCCTGATCGCCGCGCTCGACTTGACGGGCGCCACGCTCGTCGGCCACTCGACGGGCGGCGGCGAAGTGGCGCGCTACATTGGCCGCCATGGCACCGGGCGCCTGGCCGGCGCCGTGCTGGTGGGCGCCGTGCCGCCGCTGATGCTGCAGACGGCCGACAATCCGCTGGGCTTGCCGCTATCCGTTTTTGACGCCATCCGCGCCGGCGTGCAGGCCGACCGCAGCCAATTTTTCCGCGACTTGAGTGTGGCCTTCTATGGCTACAACCGGCCCGATGCGAAGCCCTCGCAGGGCGTGCGCGACGGTTTCTGGCGGCAAGGCATGCAGGCGGGCATGCCGGCGTCTTACCTGTGCATCAAGCAATTTTCCGAGACGGATTTCACTGCTGACCTGGCCAAATTCGACGTGCCGACCCTGGTGATCCACGGCGACGACGACCAGATCGTGCCGATCGCCGCCTCGGCGCGGCGCACTGCCGAGCTCATCATCGGCAGCAAGCTGCTCGTGTATGCGGGCGCGCCGCACGGCTTGGCGACGACGCACAAGGACAGGCTGAACGAGGACTTGCTGGAATTTTTGCGCCACTCGGTCGATGCGGCAAGCAATATCGAGGCGCACCTGTAAAACCGGCATATCCATTGCAAAACACATAATATTGTTTGATTTTTGCACCAATTGCGTGCGGATCGCCGATTTTTCTGCGTTTTAGAATGCAAAAAATGGCGTTCTGCCGCCTCGTTCCACCCGGTAAGGTCCAGTAAAGAGTAAACTAGCAGATACACTCTTTCGCATTGGGCGATTCGAGCGAACTTGTGAGTGATTTCATGTCTGATACACCAATTTCCTTATTTTCCGACCTTAACCTGAGCGAGCCGCTGATTCGCGCGCTCAAGGATGTCGGTTACGAAACACCGTCGCCTATCCAGGCGGCCACGATTCCATTATTGCTCGCGAACCGCGACGTGCTGGGCCAGGCGCAAACAGGCACGGGTAAAACCGCCGCCTTCGCCTTGCCGATCCTGTCGCGCATCGATCTGAAACAAAGCTCACCCCAAGCCCTGGTCCTGGCACCGACGCGCGAACTGGCCATCCAGGTCGCCGAAGCGTTCCAGGTGTACGCCGCCCACATCCCCGGCTTCCACGTGTTGCCGATCTACGGCGGCCAAAGCTACGGCCCGCAACTGTCGGCCCTGCGCCGCGGCGTGCACGTCATCGTCGGCACCCCAGGCCGCGTCATCGATCACCTGGACAAGGGTTCGCTCGACCTGTCCAAGCTGAAAACCCTGGTGCTGGACGAAGCCGATGAAATGCTGCGCATGGGCTTTATCGACGATGTCGAACGTATCTTGAAAGAAACCCCGGAAGGCCATCAAACGGCCCTGTTCTCGGCCACCATGCCTTCCGTCATCAAGCGCATCGCCACCACTTACCTGGTGAACCCGGCCGAAGTGACGGTTGCCGCCAAGACGGGCACGGCCGACAACATCCGCCAGCGCTACTGGCTGGTGTCGGGCATGCACAAGCTCGACGCGCTGACCCGCATCCTGGAAGCGGAAGCGTTTGACGGCATGATCATCTTTGCCCGCACCAAGCTGGGTACGGAAGAGCTGGCCGGCAAGCTGCAAGCGCGTGGCTTCTCGGCTGCCGCCATCAATGGCGACATCCAGCAAGCGCAGCGCGAGCGCACGATCCAGCAGTTGAAAGACGGCAAGATCGACATCCTCGTGGCAACCGACGTGGCCGCCCGCGGCCTGGACGTCGAGCGCATCAGCCACGTCGTCAACTACGACGTGCCGCACGATCCGGAAAGCTACACCCACCGCATCGGCCGCACGGGCCGCGCCGGCCGCAGCGGCGAAGCGATTTTGTTCATCACCCCGCGTGAAAAGAACTTGTTGAAAGCCATCGAACGCTCGACCCGCCAGCCGATCGGCATGCTGGAACTGCCAACGATCCAGGCCGTCAACGACGTGCGTATCGCCAAGTTCAAGGAACAGATCAGCGAAACCCTGGCCCTGGGCGAACTGGAACAGTTCCAGTCGCTGATCGAGGATTTCGAGCGCGAGCAAAACATTCCCGCCATCGAAATCGCCGCCGCCCTGGCGAAGATGGCGCGTGGCAATACGCCGCTGCTGCTGGACAAGAACAAGGCGCGCGAGCAAGCCACGTGGCAGGACGACCGTCCTGTGCGCCAAGACCGTTTTGAGCGCAACGACCGTCCGGAACGGGGCGACCGCTTCGACCGTAACGAGCGCAGCGACCGTGGCGAACGCCCGGCCTTCCCGAAAAAGGAACGCATTCAACGTCCAGCCGACGCCGGCATGCAGACCTTCCGCATTGAAGTCGGTCATCAGCATGGCGTGAAACCGGGCAATATCGTGGGCGCCATCGCCAACGAAGCGGGCATCGATTCGAAAAACATCGGCCGCATCGAAATCTATGACGACTACAGCGTCCTGGACTTGCCAGACAGCATGCCGAAAGAATTGCTGGACCAGCTGAAAACCGTGTGGGTCGCGGGCCAGCAGCTGCGCATCAGCCGTGACGGCGACGCGCCGGACCTGGCGCCGCCAGCCGCGCCACGCAAGCCGTTTGCCGCCAAGTCCGCGCCAGCGTTCAAGGATGCGCCAGCGGACGCGGGCGAGGCAGCCCCAGCGCCGCGCGCGCCGAAGAAGGAACGTCCACGCCCGGGCGTGACGGCTTACCGTATCGAAGTGGGCCGTGAGCACGCTGTGACGCCAAGCAACATCGTCGGCGCCATCGCCAACGAAGCGAACCTGGAAGCCAAGCATATCGGCCGCATCGATATCTTTGACAACTACAGTGTGCTGGACCTGCCGGAAGGCATGCCGCCGGAAATCCTCGACCACCTGAAATCGGTCGTCGTTTCTGGTCAGAAACTGCGCATCAGCCTCGACGATGGCACGACGGAACGCAAGCCTGCGCCACCGCGTCCGAAGTCGCCGCGCAAAACATTCAAGTAAGCCATCCCCACGGGCGCTACGGCGCCTGTGTCGCGGATTGGAGACACATCCCCCACTGGCGCGTTCGCGCCAGTTTTTATTTTCCCTCAAGAAATGAATATTGTTACCGCGTTATTGTTGGCGGCAGGCGTCGCCATGCGCTGGTCATGACGGCAGTCTTCCTGCGTCTTTTTATCGGCACATACGCCGTATTTATCGCCTGCCACGAAGATACATAATTTTTTATTAATTATTGTGTGTGCGCGTAATTTGAATTTAGCATTCAATAAAATCAATCAAGTTGAATCAAAGTAAATTCTAAAAAATAAATGAATTGGTTTTTATTAAATTATTTGACCAGTGTCACTGTCGCCGGGGCGATATATCAAGGGTGCTTGATGTGGTATATTGTTTTTATGTTTTTGTTATGCTAGTTGAAAAAAATAGAGGAGCGACGATGCGGGTCAATACGCCTATCACGCAAAATGAATACGTATTAAATGAAGGCATGACGATTGTTTCCACGACGGATTTACAGGGAAACATCAATTACGCTAATCAGTATTTCATTGAAGTCAGCGGTTTTTCAGAAATGGAACTGCTGGGTGCACCACAGAATATCCTGCGTCATCCCGATATGCCGGCCGAAGCGTTTGCCGACCTGTGGGACACCATCAAGACGGGCATGCCGTGGACCGGCATGGTCAAGAACCGCTGCAAGAATGGTGATTTCTATTGGGTCTTCGCCAATATCACGCCCGTGATCGAAAACGGCCGCCCGATCGGTTATATGTCCGTGCGCACCAAGCCCACGCGCGAGCAGATCAACGAAGCGGCAGCCCTGTATAAAAGTTTCAAAGACGGCAATGCCGCCAAGCTGGCGATCCGCAATGGCCGCGTCGTGCGCCAGGGCTTGGTCGCCAAGCTGGCCGAATGGCGCAAGCTGACCCTGTCGCAAGACCTGGCCTTCCATTGCATCGTCTTTGGCGTGGTGCTGGCCATCCTCGGCTGTGCCGTGTGGAATATCGATGGTGACACGAGCACGGCCACGCGCAGCTGGCTCAGCGGTGCCGCCGCCGCCGCCGTCGCGCTGATGCTGTATTTCTGGGCCCATCTGCACAATTCCCTCGTCGTTCCGCTGGGCGACGCCGTCACGATGGCGCGCAAGATGGCCGGCGGCGACTTGACGGGCGTCATCGACAAAGTGCGCGACGACGACATGGGCCAATTGATGGCGGCCTTGCGCCAGACCAACATCAACTTGCACAGCATCATCGGCGACGTGCGCGCCAACTTCGAGGATATCCGCATCACCACGGCGGAAATCGCCACGGGCAATATGGACTTGTCCAGCCGCACGGAATCGCAGGCGTCCAGCCTGGAACAGACGGCGGCCAGCATGGAAGAGCTGACGTCCACCGTGCAAAACAGCGCCGACCACGTGGACACGGCCAACAAGCTGGCAGCGCAGGCGTCGACCGTCGCGGCCAAGGGCGGCACCATCGTCAGCGAAGTGGTCACCACGATGGACGAGATCAGCACCTCGTCGCGCAAGATTCTCGACATCATCGGCCTCATCGATGGCATCGCCTTCCAGACGAATATCCTTGCCTTGAACGCGGCCGTGGAAGCGGCCCGCGCGGGCGAGCATGGCCGCGGCTTTGCCGTCGTGGCCGGCGAAGTGCGCAGCCTGGCGCAGCGCTCGGCTACCGCCGCCAAAGAGGTCAAGAATCTGATCGACCATTCGATCGCCACCGTGAATGCGGGCAGCGTGCTGACCAGCAATGCGGGCGCCACCATGACGGAAGTGATCGCCTCGGTGGCCCGCGTGACGGAAGTGATGGACGAGATTTCCTCGACCACGCGCGAGCAGAACCAGGGCATCGGGCAAGTCAACCAGGCCGTCATCCACATGGATGGCATCACGCAGCAGAATGCGGCGCTGGTGGAGCAGGCGGCCGCGGCCGCCAGTAGCCTGGCGCAGCGCACCGAGAGCGTGGCCCAGTCGATCGGCATCTTCAAACTGAAGGCCTCGCCCAAGCGCAAGGCTGCCGGCGTGGGACGCAGCGTGGGTGCGGGTGTGGCGGCAAGGGCGCTGTTAAAGGCCAGGTAGCAAAATGCTGGGGTCAGTCACTGCGTGATCGGAATGCTCCCCATTGGGGCGCATTCCCCCGTCGGGTCTGACCCCGGGTTTTGCCTGTGGGGTACTCTTACTGCTTCACCCGATACACTTCCCCGCTGCGTACCTTCTTTACCACCCCATCCCCGCCAAACAAAATCACATACTCTCCCTGCGCGCCCGAGGCGGCCGGGTAGGTGTACATCCACACTTCATTGCCGCTGTCGAAACGGATGGACGTGCTGTCTCCCAGCGCGGCGCGCACCTGTTCGCGCGTGCTGCTGCCTAGTTGCACCGTCTGTTCCAGGGTAGCGTAAGGCACGTTTTTGCTTGCCTGCAAGGCGCGCGTGCCCGAGCAGGCGGCCAGCAGCATCAGCACGAAGACACTGAGCCACTTCATGGCGCCACCTCGTCCATATAGTTAAATTCCAGCAGAGTATCGTCGGGCCAGCTGGTGTCCCACAGGGGGGCGTAATACGTACGGTCAAGCAAGACCTGGCAATCGCAATAGGGCAGCGAGGCGGGCGTTTGCTCGCCGCCCGCGTACAGCATCTTGAATGGTAACGAAACCCTGCGCTCGCCATGCACGAGGGTCACGCCGAACAGGGGGCGGTCCGTGAAGAACAAATAGTTGCCGTCCGGCTCGGAACACACCTTGTCGGTGCTGTAGAGCATGCTGGACAGCCAGGCGATGATTTGCGGGTCGTTCGAGATCAGGCCCGAATCCATGCCGGCGCGGCATTCCAGGCGCAAGTCGCCCAGGCGCCGCGTGCCGGGCGGCAAGCCGGGCGTGATGACTTGCGCGCGCCAGCTCATGGTGGTGGCCTTGCGGTTGGCGATCAGCACGGCGTCTTCGCGCGCGGCCTGTGCATTGCGCACGGGGGCAAAGCTGTTGTCCTCGGCCAGGGGTAGCGGAATGCTGACGGTGTCGCCGGCGATGCGCAGCCGCACGCCCGTCATGTCCACACCGGGCTGGCGCGGCAGCAAGCGAAAGCGCAGCACCGCCTGCGGCGCCAGCGCATGGTCGCGTTCGAAGCGGTCCACGCCCTGCAGCATCTTGCGGTAGGATTTATCGACGGGGTCGCGCGTGGCGTCCACTTTGACTTGCGGCACGGGCGCGGTTTGCGCCAGGGCAACCGGGCCATGGAGCAGGCAGGCAAGCAGCAGGGAGAGAGGAGTACGCATGGCTTGATGCTACGCTTTTTTGGGCATCAGCCACGCACGAGTGGGTGATCAGTATTCGCTATATTTGCGCGCGTCGCCGCGTACCTGCTGCGCCGGGTATTTCTGTGCGTTCAGTGCCATCTTTTCCTGCACGGCAGCATGCAGGTCGACGCCGCTCTTGTCGGCCAGGCGCACCAGGTACATCAGCACGTCGGCCAGCTCGTGGCGGATGCCGGTGCGTTTGGCATCGTCGAGCTCGGCGTCCGCGCCCGTGGGCAGCCACTGGTAGTGCTCGACCAGTTCCGCCACTTCCACGGACAGGGCCATGGCCAGGTTTTTCGGCGTGTGGAACTGGTCCCAGTCGCGTTCGTCGGCAAAGGCGCGCAGGCGCGCGCGGATATCAAACAGGCTGTCGGCAGGCGCGCTCATGCCGCCACCTGCAGCGGTTTTTCCATGAAGACACTGAACGGGTCGTCGGGATAGTCGCCGTACGGCCCGCGCCGCTGGTAGCCGTGGCGCGCGTACAGGGCGATGGCTGCCGGCTGGTGAATGCCCGTCTCCAGGGTCAGCAAGCGGCAGCCGCGCACCAGCGCCTGTTCTTCCAGCAGGGCCAGCAGGCGCCTGGCCAGGCCCAGGCCGCGGCTGTCCGGATGCACGTACATGCGCTTGACCTCGCCGAATGCGGGCGTGACGACGATGGCGCCGCAAGCGCGCGCGCGGCCATCGGCATCGCGGGCGACGGCAAACAGCAGGGTATCGGATGGCACCGATGCCAGGTCCAGCGAGTAGACGCACTCGGCCGGGTACAGGGTCTGTTGATAGGCATCAAGCTCGGCGATCAGGGTTTGCACGTCGGCTTGCTGCGGCGATTCGAGGCGAATGGTCATGGGAAGGTCGAATGTATGGGACTTCCCCATGGTATCACTGCGGTGGTGCCAGGCGCATCGTCAGGCCGATGGGCGACATCACAAAACCCATCAGCTCCTGCGCCTCGCCGCCATCGGGCGTGTCGACGCCGGCGATGTCGAAGCTGCCCAGCAGCATGGCCATGGCGATCTTGATTTCCAACAAGGCCAGATAGCGGCCGGGACAGGTGCGCAAGCCGCCGCCAAACGGCATGGTGGCGCGTTTGTTGTTCGCCTCGGCGCTGCCCTCCAGCCAGCGCTCGGGCCGGAACGCTTGCGCGTCTGGAAAGTGCGCATCGGATACGCTGTCGTGGCGCATCACGCACCACAGCATGCTGCCGGCGGGCACGGCCACGTCGCCCACCACCGTGTCGCGCAGCGCTTCGAGCGGAATGTAGGGGGCCACCGGTTTCAAGCGCATGGCCTCGCTGGCGCAGGCGCCCAGGTAGTCGAGGCTATCTAGTTGCGCCACGCTGAACTGTGCCACGTCGGGCGCCAGGCGCCGCACTTCCTCGCGCGCCTTGGCCAGGCTGTGCGGATGGCGCTGCAGCAGATAGATGATCCAGGAAATCGTGTTGGCCGTCGTGTCTTCACCGGCCAGCAGCATGGTCAGCACATTGCCGGCCACGGCGCGGTCGTTCACGCCGCTGTCCTTTTCGTCGGCGGCGGCGATCATGGCTTCGAGCAAGTTCGGTGGCCGCACGCGCCGCGCGGGGTCGTGCGCCATGCGTTCGCGCGCCTGCTGCACCAGTTGCGCCACAGCCACGTCCAGCGCTGCCACGTCGCGGTCCAGGCGCCGGTCGACGGGCAGCTTGACGTAGCGCCAGTATGGCAGCATCGACAGGCTGCGCCGTGCCACGGCCGGCAGGATGGCGTCCAGGTGGCGCTGGATCACGTCCTCGCCCGATTCCAGCGTGTTGACTTCGCTGCCGAAGGCCAGGCCGGCGATGATGTCGACCGTGTAGCGCTTCAGGTCGCCATCGAGGGCGATGGCCTGGCCTTGCGTGGCGGCATGCTGCCAGCGCCGCTGCAGGCGCTGCGCCACCGTCACCAGCGCGGGGAAATACGCCTTGATGGCGCCGGGCGCCATGCCGGCCATGACCATGCGGCGCTGGTTGCGCCACTCGCTGCCCTCGGCCAGGAAGACGCCGGGATTGCCGCCCATTTCCACCGAAATCGTGTAGCTGCTGAGAGGGCGGCGGAAACCATCGGGGCGGTCGCGCAGCACGGCTGCCACGGCCTCGCTGTCGGCCACCACCAGCACCAGGGTACGGCCAAACCAGGCGCGCACGAAAGGGCCATAGCGGCGTACCCAGCCTTCTACGTCGCGGTGGATGCGCGGCAGTCTCACTTGCATGGCGTTGCCGATGATGGGCAAGGCGAATGGCCCCGGCAAGTGGCGGATCTGGCGCAGGGTGGCGGCGGGTGCAGGTGCAGTGACGTGGTCGAGTGGCGGCATGGCAAGCTCCTGTTGTCGTGGAACGATGGCCTGACTGTAGCGCGCTTGCGCACGCGCGTCTTGAACGAATACGACATGAACGAATACGACATGAACGAATACGACAGCGCGCGCAGCATCAAACATTGCCGGTACAATCGTCGCCATGCCTGCCGCCCCCACGCCCCTGACCCGCTTGATCGCGCCGCGCACCGCGCTCGCTTCCTGCGTGCGCGCCTTCCTCGTGCGTGACACCACGCATTGCGCGCCGCTGCCGCCCGCGCAGCGCCTGAACCGCTTTCCCGCCACGCCCATGTGCTGCCTGCTGTGGACGGTCGCGGGCGACGTCGAGGCGGCCGCGCCCGCTCCCGACCTGCTGCACGTGCGCATGCCGCCCGCCCTGTTCAGCGGGCCGCGCGGCTATCCCCTGGTCAGTTACAACCCCGGCCCCGTGCACTCGTTCATGGTGATGCTGTATCCGGCCGCTCTGCATGCACTGACGGGCATCGACATGGCGGCCCTATTCGACCAGGTGCGTCCGCTGGCACCGCTGTTCGACGCGGACTGGCTGGCCTTGTCCGACGCCGTGCTGGCCGCGCCCGACGATGCAGCGCGCATCGCGCTGGTGGAGGCATTCCTCGCGCCGCGCTGGGCGCTGGCGCGCAAGAGCGGCGACCAGCCGGCCGGCGCCATCCAGGACTGGGTGCGCCGCCTGGGCGTGCAGGCGGCCTCGACGGGCTTGGCCAGCGGCGCGCGCAATATCGAGCGCCGCATCAAGGCCTGGGCCGGTCAGCCCATGCGCACCCTGCGCCGCATGCGCCGTGCGGAACAGTCGTTTCTCGACGCGCGAGAATCCATGCTGCAAGGCAATGCTTCCTGGACCGATATCGCCGCCGAGGGCGGCTACGCCGACCAGGCCCACCTGTGCCGCGAAGTGCGCGCCATCACGGGCCTGAGCCCCACGGAACTGGCGCGTGCCAGCCGCGAGGATGAAAGTTATTGGGTCTACAGGATTTGGGCGTAATCCGGCCCGTGGTGATGTCGGATTACGCGGCGTACCGCCGCTAATCCGACCTACCCGTGGTGGCGAGAGGTGATGGATTAGCGTGGCAACGCCACGCGTAATCCGGCAACATCGTTGGCGTGGCCGGTGGTCATGCCGGATTACCGTTCGCTGTACACCTTTCCCTTGGACAGGGTCACTTCATGATGCCCCGCGCCGGGCGCCATCATGGGGAAGCAGTTTTCCTCGCCATGCACGCGTACGTCGAGGAAATAGGGGCCGCTCGATGCCAGGCAGGCCGCCAGTGCCCCGTCGAGCTCGTCGCGCCGGCTCACCGTGTGCGCCTGCCAGCCGAACGCGCGCGCCAGGGCGACGAAGTCGGGCAGCGCTTCCGTGTAGCTGTGGCTGTAGCGCTCGCCGTGATGCAGTTCCTGCCACTGGCGCACCATGCCCATGTAGCCATTGTTCGACAACACCACTTTCACGGGGAGGCGGTGCTGCACGGCCGTGGCCAGTTCCTGGATATTCATCAAAATCGACGCGTCGCCGCTGACGCACACGACGCATTTTCCCGGATGGGCGATCTGCGCGCCGATGGCGGCCGGCAAGCCATACCCCATGGTGCCGGCGCCGCCCGAGGTGAGCCAGCGGCGCGGCTGCTCGAAGCGCATATGCTGCGCGGCCCACATCTGGTGCTGGCCCACGTCAGTGGAGACGATGGCGTCCTTGCCATCGAGCGCCGCCTGCAGCCGCTGCATCAGCGCCTGCGGCGCGATCACGTCCGGCGTGTCATCGAACGCCAGCGAGTCCTGCGCGCGCCAGCCGTCGATGCGCTGCCACCACGGCTGGCGGTCGGCCAGCAAGCGGCCGCGCAGCTGCGCCAGCAGGGCCGCCAGCACGGGCGCGCAATCGCCGCGCAAGGCCACGTCGGCGCGCACCACCTTGCCGATCGACGCCGGGTCGATATCGACGTGGATGATTTTCGCGCCCGGGCAGAAGGCGTCGAGCCTGCCTGTCACCCGGTCGTCGAAGCGGGCGCCGACGCAGACGATCAGGTCCGCGTGGTGCATGGCCAGGTTCGCTTCCAGCGTGCCGTGCATGCCCAGCATGCCGAGGAAGGCCGGGTGCGCGGCGGGAAAGGCGCCCAGGCCCAGCAGGGTCAAGGTGCACGGCGCGGCCGCCAGTTTCACCAGTTGGCCGAAAGCGGCGCAGGCATCGAGGCCGGAATTGATGAGGCCCCCGCCGCCATAGAACACGGGCTGGCGCGCGCCGGCGATCAGGCTGGCGGCTTGCTCGATATTGGCTGCCTCGGGCAGGGGAGCAGGGACGGCTGCGACGGATGGCGGCGGCGTGTTGGCCGCAACGGGCGCCAGTTGCATATCCTTGGGGAAATCGATCAGCACGGGACCGGGCCGCCCTTGCGTGGCTTGCGCGTACGCTTCGTGCACCACGGCCTCCGTTTCCTCGGCCGCGCGGATTTGCCGGTTCCACTTGGTGACGGGGTGCGAAATGCCCAGCGCGTCGCACTCCTGGAAGGCGTTCGTGCCGATGCTGGTAGTGGCCACCTGGCCGCTGATGCAGATGACGGGAACCGAATCGCACAGGGCGTCGAGCAAGCCCGTGGTGGTATTGCTCATGCCGGGGCCGGACGTGACGAAGACGACGCCGGGCCGGCCCGTGCTGCGCGCATACCCTTCTGCCGCGTGCACGGCCGCCTGTTCGTGGCGCACCAGCACGTGGCGCAGGCGCGGCTGCGCGTGCAGCGCATCGTACAGGGGCAGAACGGCGCCGCCCGGATAGCCGAAGACGGTGTCGACACCCAGGGCCAGCAGGGTGTCGATCAGGGTGCTGGCGCCGTTGCGCGGCGCAAGATCGTGGGCGGGAGCGAGGAGGGGAGCGGGATCGGGTTTCATGTATCTATTTTCTGCTTGCTCAGGCAGAAAAGGCTGCTGGTTTTCTCGTATAGAATACAGACTTCAGCAAAATTTGCTGTGAAATAAGGATATGACAGAATGAAGCTAGATAAATTCGATCTCGCCATCCTGACGGCCCTGCAGCAGGATGCCCGCATCAGCCTGCACGAGCTGAGCGCCAAGGTGGGCCTGACCTCGTCGCCATGCTGGGCGCGCATCAAGCGCATGGAAGACGATGGCGTCATCGAGGGCTACACAGTGAACGTCAACGCGGCCAAGGTGGGGCTGGCCGACACCGTCATCGTGCAAGTCACCCTGGATGACCATTCCGACCAGGCCCTGTTCGAGTTCGGCCACGCGCTGGCCATGATCCCGGAAGTGCTCGAAGCGTTCCTTGTTTCCGGCGACTACGATTACTATTTGCGCATTGCGGTCAGCGACACGCGCGACTATGAACGCCTGCTGCGCGAGCGTTTATACAAAATTCCCGGCATCCGCCACAGCAAATCGAGCTTTGTCTTGCGCCAGCTCAAGCAGAGTTACTTGCCCTTGCAGCGCTAAGTTTCCTTGCACGGCGGGAGTTTTTCCCTAGTTCATCGATGGTGGCTGTCCGATACTGGACAGACATAAAAACCATGATAAAACGGGGATAGCATGAAACTGACTTTATTCGCCGCCGCGGCCATGGCGCTGTGCCAGGCGCAGGCTGCTGAACCTGCTGGTGCCAGCCTGACCGCAGCGGGCGACTTGCCCACCGTCATCATCACGGGCAGCATGCCGCTGCCCACCGTGGAGCAGGCGAGCGACACGTTCGCCGCGCCCGTGCAGACGGCCAGCGCGCAGCAGATTGCCCGCAGCGGCGCGCTCGATATTTCCGCCTTCCTGCGCCGCAACCTGGGCAGCGTTGTCGTGAACGAAGTGCAGAACAATCCGTTCCAGCCCGACGTCAGCTACCGCGGCTATACGGCGTCGCCGCTGCTGGGCACGCCGCAGGGCCTGTCCGTGTACTTGGACGGCATGCGCCTGAACCAGCCGTTTGGCGACGTCGTCAGCTGGGACTTGATACCGCGCATGGCCATCAAATCGCTGACCCTGATGCCCGGTTCGAACCCCTTGTTCGGCTTGAATACCCTGGGCGGCGCGCTGGCCCTGCAGACCAAGGATGGCCGCAGCAATCCCGGCACCGCCGTCGAGGCGCGCCTGGGTTCCGATCAACGCCGCAGCGTCGAGTTCGAGCATGGCGGCAGCAATGCGCAAGGCTGGCACTGGTATGTGACGGGCAACCGTTTCAAGGAAGATGGCTGGCGCGACGATTCCCCTTCCGACGTGCGCCAGCTGTTTGGCAAGCTGGGCTGGAGCGATGCGCGCACGGACATTGCCGTCACCGTGGCCCACGCGGACAATGCGCTGACGGGCAACGGCTTGCAGGAACAGCGCATGCTGGCGCGCGACTACCGCAGCGTCTACACCAAGCCGGACTTGACGCAAAACAGGTCGACCTTGCTGAACCTGACGGGCAAGCACCAGGCCAGCGCTGCCCTGCTCTTGTCCGGCAATGTCTACTTCCGCAAGATCGATACGCACACTTTCAATGGCGATCTGAACGACGAGTCGCTCGATCAGTCCGTCTACCAGCCCGGCGCGGCCGAGCGCGCGGCCCTGGCGGCGGCCGGTTACACGGGTTTTCCCGCCAGTGGGGCGAATGCGGGCAATACACCGTTTCCGAAATGGCGTTGCATAGCCAACGTGCTGCTGAACGATGAGCCGGCCGAAAAATGCAATGGCATGATCAACCGCAGCCATACCGAGCAGGAAAACTATGGCTTCTCCGGCCAGTTCACGGCGCTGGCCGACCTGGCGGGCGCGCGCCATGCCGTCACGGCCGGCGCCGCCTATGACACGAGCCACGCCACGTTCCGCCAGACCAGCCAGTTCGGCTACCTGAACCCGGACCGCGGCATCACACCCGTCGACTTCTTTGCCGACGGCACGCAGATCGACGACGACGGCACGCCAGTGGACAACCGGGTCGACTTGAGCGGGCGCATGCGCACCTGGAGCGTGTATGCGAGCGACAGCATTGCGCTCAAGCAAGACTTGACCCTGACTGTTTCCGGCCGCTACAACCGCAGCACGGTGCGCAACCGCGACGCCATCACGCCCGGCGGCGGCAGCGGTTCGCTCGATGGCGACCACCGTTTCAGCCGCTTCAACCCCGCCATCGGCCTGGCCTACGCGCCGGCCGCAGGTGCCAGCGCCTATCTCGGCTACAACGAAGGCAGCCGCACGCCGACGGCCATCGAGCTTGGCTGCGCCGACCCGGAAAACCCGTGCCGCCTACCCAACGCCATGGCCGGCGACCCTCCCTTGAAACAGGTGGTGACGAAGACGTGGGAAGCGGGTGTGCGCGGCCAGTGGGGCGAGCTGGTCCGCTGGAGCGCGGGCCTGTTCCGCGCGGAAAACCACGACGACATCCTGTTCGTCGCCGACAACCAGGCCGGTTTCGGCTACTTCAAGAATTTCGGCAAGACGCGCCACCAGGGCGCCGAGCTGGCGCTGGACGGCAAGGCGGGCGCGCTGGACTTCGGCGTCAACTACACGTGGTTGCAGGCGACGTATCAAAGCCGCGAAACCGTCAACGGCAGCGCCAACAGCAGCAGCGACGCGGACGCGCCCGGCCTGGAAGGCAATATCGTCATCACGCCGGGCAAGCGCATTCCTTTGACACCGAGCCATATTTTCAAAGCGCACGTGGATTATGAGGGCGGGCGCGACTGGACGGTGGGCCTGGCCATGACGGCCGTGTCGAGTGCCTATGCGCGCGGCAATGAAAACAATGCGCACCAGGCGGGCGGGCCAGCGTACCTGGGCGCGGGCAAGAGCGGCGGTTACGCGGTCTTTGAACTTAATGGAAAATATCAGCTGACACGTCAGCTGAGCGTGTTCGCCCAAATCAATAACCTGTTCGACCGCAACTATGCGACGGCGGCCCAGCTGGGCGCGACGGGTTTCGACGCCAACGGCAATTTCGCCGCCCGGCCACTGCCGGCCGTGAACGGAGAATATCCGATGGTTAACGCGACCTTTTATGCGGCCGGCGCGCCGCGCAGCGTGAGTGCGGGCTTGCGCTACGTGTTTTAAGGGTGGATCTGTTCGATGACGCCATTGCGCAAGGCCAGGTGCACCAAAGCGGCGGGGCCGGGCACGTCGAGCTTTTCCCTGATGCAAGTCTGGTGGTTGGCCACCGTCTTGCTGCTCAGGTGCAGCAGGCGGGCGCAGTCGGCGGCGCTGCGGCCTTCGGCCAGCAGGCGGAAGATTTCGAATTCGCGCTGGCTCAGGCTGCTCAAACGTTCCGCCTCCCAGCGGGCCGTGCCCTGCAGCACGCCGGGCGCGCTGTGCGGATCGAGGTAGCGCCGGCCCGCATGGGCGGCGCGCACGGCGTCGACCAGGTGTTCCGGGTCGGCCTGCTTGCTGACGAAGCCGCAGGCGCCGCCGTCAAACGCGCGCGCGATCAGCTGCGGCGTGTCGTGCATGGTAAACACCAGCACGCGGGCGCCGGCGTCGCGGGCGAGCAGCTTGCGCAGCAATTCCAGGCCGCCGATGCCGGGCATGGACAAATCCGTCACGCAGACGTCGGGCGCGTGCTCCAGATGCAAACCATACGCCGTTTCGCCATTGCCCGCCTCGGCCACGACGGCGATGTCGCCGCCCTGTTCCAGCAGGCGCCGGTAACCGGTGCGCACCACCGGGTGGTCGTCGACCAGCATCACGCGGATCGGGGTCATGGCCGCGTTCATGCCGCGCACCGTGCCGCCAGGGCCACTTCGATGCGCAAGCCGTTGCCCAGCGCGCTGATCCAGCGGATATGGCCGCGCAGGCCGGCCACTCTTTCGCGCATGCCCAGCATGCCGAAGCCATCTGCTGGCGTCTTGTCCGGGCATAAACCCCGGCCATTGTCTTCGATGGCCAGGTGCAGCACGCCGTGCGCATCGGCGCGCAGTTCCACCGTGGCCCGGTCGGCGCCCGCGTGGCGCGCCACGTTCGTCAAGCCTTCCTGCACCAGGCGGTAGATGGCGGTGGCGGTGCAGTCGTCGAGGCTGTCGGGGATGGCCTGCGGCGCGAAATGGCAAGCGATGCCGTGCTGCTGGGCCCAGCTGTCGCACAGCGCCTGCAGGGCCGGCGCCAGGCCCAGGCTGTCGAGCACGGGCGGACGCAGCCGGCGCAGCATCGTGCGCACCATCGCATGCAGCGCTTCCGACGAGCGCGCGATGCTGGCGGCGCACGCCTGCACGTTCGCCTGGTCGCCGTCGCGCGCGCGCAGGATGTAGCTGGCGGCGGCGCGGATGGCCGTGCAGTCTTGTCCCACTTCATCGTGCAGCTCGCGCGCCAGCGCGCAGCGCTCCTCTTCCTGCGCGTGCAGCAGACGCTGCGTGAGGGCGCGGTTCTGCGCCAGCAGCAGCGCCACCTGGCGTCCGCGCCGCACGGCGAAGCCGGCCAGCGCCAGCGCCAGCACCAGCAGGCTCAGGGCCAGTTCATCGAGTTGCCAGTGCTCCTGGCGCCAGAGTGACTGCGTCAGCCGTTCTGCCAGATCCAGCCTGGCGGCCAGCAGAAAAAAAGCCAGCGTCAGCGTGCAGCACAGCAGGAGGCGCCAGGCCTGCCGCGTGTTCGAGCGGCCGCTGCCGGCCAGTTGGTAGTGTTCCATGATGCTGCTCCCTGAGCACGGTAGATGTCCTTGTTGTGCAAGCTTCATGCCATCGGCGCAGGGGCAGAAGGGGCGGATCGCCGGGGCGGCGGGGGCAGGCAAGTGTTCCAGGATGGAACAGGTGTACCGCGATGTGACGGGGATGACGACGCGGCAGGCGCGGTTTTCGAGCTTATCCGAAGTCGCGCCGGCGCGCTGGCCCATGCGCCTGCAGTGCGAAGCATTGTTGTTCAAATGTAACGTTGAGATTCCTCAAACTTTCATAGATAAAACAAAACAAAGTTTCGCGGAGTTAGATAAAAAATAAATAAATGATATTAAAAATATGCTATTTGTTTTATGCGATTTGCTATATTTGTTGACACTTTTGTGAAAAAGCTGAAAGCGGGCGCCAGACCTGCCGACCTATCTATCCACAACAATCAAGGGAATAGAATGCATCGTTCATCACATGCGCGGGTATCGCCCGCCACCGCCAATACATCCGCTACCCGCGGTCGCGCCACCGTCCTTGCCGCGCTGGCCACCTTGTCCGTGCTGGCCTCGGCGCCGGCCATGGCCGGTGTCCTGACCTTCGACAACTTGCGCCCCGACGTGTATGAAAGCGGCCAGACGCTCAATACGTCGAGCTACAACCTGCTGTTCCTGGCCGATCCGACCACGGCGGCCGGCGGCGGCGTCAGCGGCGTGGGCGCCATTCTCGATGGCCGCGCGGGTTCGTCGTGCGATATCGCCGCCTGCCCGCAGGGCGCTACCGGCAACTACCTGGCTATCCTCAACGATGGCGGCGTGAACTTCGCGCGTGCCGACCACCAGGCATTCACCCTGGCCGGTTTCGATTATTCCTTCATCGCGCCTGTCTCCGGCTTGCCGAACCAGAATTGGGGCCAGCTGCAGCTGAGCGGCACCCTCAGCGACGGCCAGGTGATCAGCACCTCGCTGGCGTTTCCCGGCCAGGGCAGCGATGGCAATTACTTTTTCCAGAGCGCTTCCCTGCTGGGCGGTTTCAGCAACTACGCGTTTACGGGCCTGACCTTCAATGCCTGCATTTTCAATGACACGGGCGCATGCAGCAATTCCATCGATTTCCCCGCCTTTAACCAGGGCCAGTTTGCGCTCGACAATATCAATGTCAGCGCCGTGCCGGAACCGTCGACCTACATGCTGATGCTGGTCGGCCTGGGCGCCATCGGCATGCTGTCGCGCCGCCGCAGCGGCAAGTTCGCCGCCTCCACCGTGCAAGGAGCGTGAGATGAGATTACGTCCCGTTTCACTCGGCATCCTTCTGCTGGCCGCCAGCCTGGCGCAAGCGGCGCAGGCGCAGGAACGCCGTTCCTACATCGTGCAGCTGGTCGACAAGCCGGCCGCCACCTACACGGGCCAGGTCGACGGCCTGGCCGCCACCAAGCCGGCGCCGGGCGCGCGCATCAACGTGGGCGCCGCCGATGTGCAGGCCTATTTGAGCTACCTCGACACCAAACAGGCCGCCGTGGCCGGCACCGTCAGCGCGGCGCAAATCACGCACCAGTACAGCGTCGTCTTCAACGGCTTTTCCGCCTTGCTGACGGACGATGAAGTGCGGGCCCTGAAGAAAAACAGCGGCGTGGCCAGCATCAGCGCCGATTCCATCCTGCAGCTCGACACCAGCTACACGCCCAGCTTCCTGGGCCTGGACAAGCCGGGCGGCATCTGGGAGCAGCTGGGCGGCAAGGCGCACGCCGGTGAAGACATCATCATCGGCATCGTCGACAGCGGCATCTGGCCCGAGAACACGGCCTTTGCCGACCGTCTCGACGAAAATGGCGTGCCCAGCCACAGCGGCGGCAATGTCGTGTACGGCGCGCCGCCGGCCAGCTGGCAGGGTACTTGCCAGACGGGCGAAGGATTTTCCGCCGAGAATTGCAACAACAAGCTGATCGGCGCGCGCTACTACCGCGCGGCCACGTCGGCACTGCACTGGACGGAATTTTTGTCGCCGCGCGATTCCGTCGCCGGCCTGACGGGACACGGCGGCCATGGCACGCATACGGCGTCCACGGCCGGCGGCAACAATGGCGCCCTGGCCACCTCGAATGGCGTGTCGCTGGGCAAGGCGTCCGGCATGGCGCCGCGCGCCCGCATCGCCGCCTATAAGGTCTGCTGGACGGCCGCATCGACGGGCCGCAATGGTTGCGCCACGGCCGACAGCGTGGCCGCCATCGACCAGGCGGTCAAGGACGGCGTCAACGTCATCAACTTCTCCATCGGCCCGAACGCGGGCGGCGGTGCCTTCGACGAACCGACGGAAGTCGCCTTCCTCGGCGCGGCGGCAGCCGGCGTGTTTGTCGCCACGTCGGGCGGCAATTCCGGCCCGGCCACGCCCGCACCAGACGTGCCGGCGCCGGTGTCGCACATCAGCCCGTGGCTGGCAACGGTCGCCAATTCCACCCACAACCGCCTGTACGCGGCCAACGTCATTCTCAGCAATGGCAGCAAGCTGGAAGGCGCATCGAGCAATGCGAATACACCGGCGCTGCCGCTGATCCAGTCGCGCGACGCGGGCCTGGCCGGCGTGCTGCCGACGGACCTGAATTTGCTGCGCTGCTTCGGCGTGGCCGATGCCACCTCGGCGTATCTGGATCCGGCGAAAGTGGCAGGCAAGATCCTCGTGTGCGACCGTGGCGGCAACGTGCTGGTCAACAAGAGCGCGAATGCCAGGACGGCCGGTGCGGCGGGCGTGATCATCGCCAACGTGGCCGGCGGCGCCAACACCATCATCAACCAGGCACACGTGCTGTCGACCGTGCACCTGGCGCAGGCGCAGGGCGACGCGCTGAAGGCTTTCATGGCCGCGACGCCCGATGGCACGGCGGCGCTGGGTGAAGTCCATACGATCCCCGACACCACGGTGCAGGCGCCGATCGTCAGCGACCGTTCCTCGCGCGGGCCGAACGTGGCCAACGCGAACATCCTGAAACCGGATCTCTCGGCGCCCGGCACCAACGTGCTGGCCGGCGTGACGGCCGACCTGACGCAGGCGCAGCGCGATGCCGTGGCGGCAGGCGGCGTGGCGCCAGCGGCCGAGTGGGATTTCTATTCCGGCACCTCGATGGCCAGCCCGCACGTGGCCGGCGTGGCGGCATTGCTCAAGCAGCAGCATCCGGACTGGTCGCCCGCGGCCATCAAGTCGGCGCTGATGACGACGGCCTTCAGCACCTATTCGGATGGCTTGAACGGTTCCGTGTCGTGGGATGCCACGGCGAAGAACTCGGGCCAGCTGCCATGGGGCCAGGGCGCCGGCCACATCGCGCCGAACAGCGCGGCCGATCCGGGCCTCGTGTACGACATGTCGGAAATCGACTATGCTCGCTTCCTGTGCGGCCTGAACCTGAAGGTCTACAGCGCCGCCACGTGCCAGGCCATCGGCGGCATCGCTGCCTACAACCTGAACCTGGCATCGCTGACGGCGGCCAACGTGCTGGGTACGCAAACCCTGACGCGCACGGTGACCAACGTGGGCGCCAGCAGCGCCGTCTACAACGTCTCGGCCAGCCTGCCAGGCTATACGGTGGCGGTGACGCCAACGAGCCTGAGCCTGGCGCCGGGCGCCAAGGGCCAGTACCAGGTCAAGCTGACGCGCACCACGGCGCCGGCCAATACCTGGACCTACGGCGCCCTGAGCTGGACGGATGGCACGCACACGGTGCGCAGCCCGCTGACGGCGCGCGGCACCGCGCTGGCCGCCATTCCACTGGTCAGCAGCGAAGCGGCCACGGGCAGCAAGGTGCTGACCCTGGGCACGGGCTTCTCGGGCCCGCTGGTCGGCGTCAAGTCGGGAATGGTCGAAGCCGTGCGCCAGGCGCGCACGATCGGCCAGGCGGCGACGGGCGCTGCCGCATCGGCTGCCTGCAAGGCGGGCGGCGCCACGGGTGTGAACGTGCACAACGTGGTGATCCCGGCCGGCACCCTGGCCGCGCGCTTTGCTACCTACGATGCGGAAACGACGGGCGGCGCGAATACCGACATGGACATGGAGGTCTACAACGCCGCCAATGTGCTGGTCGGCAGCAGCGGCAATGAAAGTTCCAATGAGCAGGTGGAACTGCGTCTGCCGGCCGCCGGCACCTACAAGGTGTGCGTGATCGGTTTCGCGCCGCAAAACGGCCAGGCCGACTACACCTTGTCGTCGTGGGTGCTGGCGCCGGGCTTGTCGAATGGCGGCTTCAAGGCGCTGATGCCGGGCACGGCCTACACGGGCGGCACGGCAACCGTCTCGCTGAGCTGGTCCAACCTGGCCGAAGGCACGCGCCACCTGGGCGCCGTCGGCTACCAGGTGGCTGGCGTGGTGCAGGGCGTGACGGTGGTCGAGGTCAATACCAATGATCCCGTGCCGCTGTTCCAGAACGCGCGCGGCGCCAGGCCTGTGCTGGCGGAATAAACCGTTCATTGTGTGAACGCAAGGCGTGCCTCCGGGCACGCTTTTTTTTAGGCTCTGTCATCGGCAAGTAGGGAAATGTCGGAATCTTCCTGTGGCCGTGCTGTCTGACTCTGCATACTCACCTTACAGGGAGCAGAAGATCATGCGGCCAGCCGAATGGATCAGTTTTATCGCGCAGTTTGCTCATTTGAGCCAGCGCCAGCGCCAGGCGGGCATTGCCCTGCTGCGAGGTAACTCTCCACACGACGCGACCGTCGCGCTGCTGGAAAGTGTGGCGCAGTTGCGATTGGCCTGTCCCGCCTGCCACTCGGTGCACTTGCACCGGCACGGCCATGCGCACGGCCTGCAGCGCTACCGCTGCGTGCCCTGCGGTCGCACCTTCAATGCACTCACCGGCACGCCGTTGGCCCGCTTGCGCCATAAAACCTTGTGGCTCGACTACACCGATTGCCTGCTGGCATCGGATTCCGTGCGCAAGGCGGCGTTACAGTTAGGCGTGCACCGCAACACCACGTTCCGCTGGCGCCACCGGTTTTTGTCGTTGGCAAAAACGGACCGGCCGCATGGTCTGCATGGTATCGCCGAGGCAGACGAGCTATATCTGCTGGAATCGGAAAAGGGATCCAGAAACATGACGCGTCCAGCCCGCCACCGGGGAGGCCATGCCCACAAGCGCGGCATTTCCAATGAACAGGTCTGCATCCTGGTGGCACGCGACCGCACGGGGCAGACGCTCGATTTTGTCACGGGAAAAGGGGCATTGACGAAAGCGCAGCTGCATCATTGCTTGTTACCCGTTATCGACAAGGACGTGCTGCTGGTGACCGATGGCCACGCCGCCTACCGGGCCTTTGCGAGGGAAGCGGGCATCAGCCACCAGGCCGTCAACTTGCGCGCCGGTATCCGCGTGCAGGGCGCCGCCCACGTGCAGAACGTTAACGCGTATCACAGCCGATTGCGCGAGTGGCTGCAGCCCTTTCACGGCGTGGCGACGCGCTACTTGCCGAACTACTTGGGATGGCGCTGGATCCTCGACGCCAGGCGCATCCGTTCACCAGAAACATTATTGAAAGCAACGCTCGGAGCATTCCCTCATCTGACGGTGACATAGCCTTTTTTTATGCACGCCCCCCCGTTCGGGAGGAATAGCACTTGCATGGCGGTAAAGCCAACGGTATCTTGTCGGATAGCCATGGCTTTGTGGCCTGGCATTCTTGGGGAGTCGCGCGTGACCAGTTTCCGCACCAATACCGACCGCCTGCTGGAAGTGCGCCTGCAGGATGAAAAAGTGCTGGCGATTGCCGGCGCGATGGTCGCCTACACGGGCGCCATCAAATTTGAAAAGTCCCTGCTCGGTGGCGAGGGCCTCTTCGGCGCGCTCAAGCGCAAGGTGACGAACGAAGGCATGCAGGTGATGCAGGCCGCCGGCACGGGCACCGTGTTTTTCGCGCAGAATGCGGCCGAGATCACCGTCATGGCGCTGGCCGGCGAAAAGCTGACCATCGAAAGCAGCAGCCTGCTGGCTTACGACACGAGCCTGAAGACGGGCACCAGCTTTGCGGGCTTGCGCGGCGCCAGCTCGGGCCAGGGTCTGTTTTCCACCACCGTCGAAGGCCATGGCAACCTGGCCGTCATTTCGCGCGGCAACCTGATCATGCTGGAAGTGACGCCGGCGCACCCGCTGCGCGTGGACCCGGACGCCTTTGTCGGCTTCAAGGGCGATATCCGCCAGGAATTCGTTTTTGATGTCAACTGGCGCACGATGATCGGCCAGAGCTCGGGCGAATCGTACCAGCACAAATTCACAGGCCAGGGCGTGGTGTTCATCCAGCCCGCCGAACGTTAAGTTAGCGAGGACCCGCGATGCCTGTCTATCAGCAGATCAATGAAAAGATGCTTGAGGTTAAACTCGGCAATGAAGAAGTGTTCGCCCGCAAGGGCGCCATGGTGTCCTACCAGGGCGACGTGGCGTTCAGCCGCTCCTTCCTGGCCGGCCAGGGCGTGCAAAGCCTGGCCATGCGCGCCGTCACGAACGAAGGCTACGCCATGATGTCGGCGCGTGGCACGGGTAGCGTGTTTTACGCGCAAGGCGGCCTGTTCGTCACCATCGTCCCCGTGCGCGGCGAAACTTTCTATGTGGAAAGCGATTCCCTGCTGGCCTTCGATGCGCGCCTGACGGCCGGCACCATGTTCCTCGGCAACCAGGGCGGTGTGCAGGGCGTGGTGCGCGGCATGGCTTCCGGCCAGGGTCTGTTTACCACCACCTTGCAAGGCACGGGCGACGTGGCGATTTTGTCCGACGGTAACGCCATCGGCTTGCCCGTCACGCCGGACGTGCCCGTGTTTGTCGACCCGCAAGCGTATATCGGCCACACGGGGCAGCTGAGCTCGACCATCGTCACGGACTTGAACTGGAAAACCTTCGTTGGCCAGGCGTCCGGCGAATCGTACCAGGTGAAGTTTACGGGCCAGGGCACGGTCTACATCCAAGCGAGCGAAAGGTAAGCCATGACGATTTACAACCCCGATACCTTGCCGAAGAACGATAACCTGAACCGTTTTTCGTATGTCATCGACGTCAAGGAGCAGATCTTCATTCGCAAGGGCAAGATGATTGCCTTCTATGGCGAACTGCGCTTCGAAGCCATGGGCAGCAGCGTGCTCGACCTGATCGTGCGCAATGCCTTCAACGCGCCGAAATACATCCACCACTTTGTCGTCGCGCAAGGCCAGGGCCAGTTGATCCTCGGCGACAACGGCAACGACCTGGCGTGCTACGACCTGGACAACGCCAACATGACCATCCGCGCGAAAAACCTGCTGGGTTTTACCAAGGATGTGATTTGCCAGGAATCGACCTTGCCCGGTTATCTGACGATGATCGGTACGGGCAAGGTGATCGCCTCGTCGAACGGCCCCGTGCATTTCCTGGAACTGCCGTGCCGCGTGGACGAGCAGGCCGTGCTGGGCTGGGCCGATTGCCCCAGCCCCTCGTACCACTACGATTACGCCCACGTGCAGGGCTGGGCTTCGGCCGCCGGCGCGCTCACGGGTTTTACCCTGTCGGGCGAGGAAAAGCAGATCGACTTCACGGGCGCCGGCACGGTGCTGGTGCAGTCGTCCGAGCTGGACGTGACGGGCAGTTCCGCCTTGGCCAATCTGCTGGCGCAATTGCCGATGCTGGGCAAGGAAGACCTGGGCACCTTGAGTCTGTCCGTCCAGCAGCAGCTGAAGCAGGAACGTTAAGCTACTTGACGGCCGCCCAGCGGGGCGGCCGCTTTTCCAAAAAGGCGGTGACGCCTTCATCCGCATCCTCTTCCATCATATTGCGCGCCATCACGTCGCCCGCATACGCATATGCCTCGTCCAGCGGCAGCTGGCGCTGCCGGTAGAACATCTGCTTGCCGTAGCGGATGGCCGTCGGGCTTTTCGCCATGATCTGCTGCGCCAGACGCGCCACGGCCTCGTCGAGCGCCGCGTCGGCCACCGTTTCGTTGATCAGGCCCCAGTCGGCGGCCGTGTCGGCGTCGATGAAGCGGCCCGTCACCAGCATGTCGAAGGCCCGCTTGGGCGACACATTGCGCGACAGGGCCACGGATGGCGTGGCGCAGAACAGGCCCACGTTGATGCCGGAGACGGCAAAGCGCGCGGACGCGCCCGCCACAGCCAGGTCGCAGCTGGCGATCAGCTGGCAGCCGGCCGCCGTGGCGATGCCATGCACGCGGGCAATCACGGGCACGGGCAAGGTTTGAATGGCTTGCATCACGCGCGAACATTGCGCGAACAGGGTTTGATAATACGCAAGCTGGCGCGTGGCCTGCATCTGGCGCAAATCGTGGCCCGCGCAAAAGGCCTTGCCTTCGGCGGCCAGCACCACGCAGCGCACGTGCGACTGCCCGGCGATGAGGTCGAGTTCAGTCTGCAGCGCGGTCAGCATGGCTTCCGACAGGGCATTGAATTGCAGCGGACGGTTCAGGCGCAGGGTGACGAGGCCACCCTCGTCTTCGCGCAGCACCAGCGGTGCTTGCGTGTCATGTGTTGCGGTCATGCGGTCTCCAGTGGCCTGATGGCCCTGTTGTACTAGGAAATCTTACTTGGCGGCATTCACGCTGCCGATGCCGGCGATCGATTTGTGCACGATCTTCGGCTTGCCGTAATAGGTCAGTTCGCCCATGCCGCGCACCACGGCGTTCAGTTCGCCCGAGGAATACACCTTGACGGAGCCGATGCCTTCGAAATTGACGTCGACGTTTTTCGCCAGCAAGGCTTTCGTATCGACTTCGCCCACGCCTTGCGCCTTCAGGCGCAGCCAGTCGACCTGGCCATCGGCGGCCAGGCGGCCCGCGCCCTTGTAGCTGATGTCGACTCTTGGGCCATTGAGCTTGGTCAATATCTTCTCGCCCGCGCCTTCCGCGATCAGCTTGCGCAAGGTGGGCATGGTGATGATGATGCGCGGGTCGCCATCCGTTTTCTTGATGTCCTTGTCCTTCATGGAAATTTTCAGCTCGCCATCGACCACTTCCGTGATCACGCCGCTGAGGAATTTCTGGTCGCCGCGCAGCAGCAGACTTTGTTCCTTGCCCGATTCGACTTCGATGCTGATGGGGCCGCGGATATCGATGGCGTTGAAGGCGGCTACCGTGCGGGTTTGCTCGTCGGCATGCGCGAGAGTGGACAGGCAGGCGAGGGACAGGACTGACAACAGGAACAGAGGGCGCATGGCGGTTTCCTTGAGTAGTTGATCAGTGTATTCTATTGTGCAACATCTCCATTGGGGAGAAATTTGCGATGAACTGCACAAATCGCGGCGCGGATGACACGGCGCCGCTGGCCAGCCGCGCGCCCGGCAAGGCGCCGTTGGGCTATGCTGTGGCGTACCGCGTCCTGGAGACCAGATGAAAAATTACCACAAAGAAGATTATCCCGTCGCCGATATCCGGCGCTTCCTCGAACCGGGGCCCGTGGTGCTGGTCAGTTCAACGTGGCAGGGCGAAAGCGACGTCATGACCATGGCCTGGCACATGCTGATGGAGTTCACACCATCCTTGCTGGGCTGCTTCATTTCCGACGCGAACCACAGCTATGAAATGATCAAGCGCAGCATGGAGTGCGTGATCAACCTGCCCACGGCCGACCTGGTCGACCAGGTCGTCGCCATCGGCAACTGCAGCGGCGAAGACACGGACAAGTTTGCGGCCTTCGGCCTGACGCCCCAGCCGGCCGAGCAGGTGGGCGCGCCCCTGATCGCCGAGTGCTACGCCAACTTCGAATGCAAGCTGGCGCAGGTGTCGGGCAATCCGAAAGGCGGCTTCTTCATCTTCGAGTGCGTGAAAGCCCACGTGGCTACGTCGCCCAAGCTGCCGGAAACGTTACATTACCGCGGCAACGGCGAGTTCATGGTGTCGGGCCGCACGATCAGCCGCAAGAGTTTGATGAAGCCGGAGATGTCGTAGGTCGGATTAGGCGCAAGGCGCCGTAATCCGACACCACCACCAGCCGTGCCAACGATGGCGTCGGATTACGCGCTTGCGCGCTAATCCGACCTACACCTCATCCAAGCTGCGGTCAGATCACCCCCTGCGCCAGCATCGCATCGGCTACTTTGACGAAGCCGGCGATATTGGCCCCATCCACATAGCTGACCGTGCCATCGGCGCGCGTGCCGTATTGCTTGCACGCGGCGTGGATGCCTTGCATGATCTGCAGCAAACGCGCATCGACTTCTTCGCGCGGCCAGGAAATGCGGGCCGCGTTCTGGCTCATTTCCAGGCCCGACGTGGCCACGCCGCCCGCGTTGCTGGCCTTGCCCGGCGCATACAGCACGCCGGCCGCTTCGAACGCCTTGGCGGCCTCGATGGTGGTGGGCATGTTGGCGCCTTCGGCCACGCATTGCACGCCATTGGCGATCAAGGTGCGCGCATCGTCGATGTTCAGTTCATTTTGCGTGGCGCAGGGCAGGGCGATGTCGACCGGCACATGCCATGGCGACACGCCCGCCTCGAAGCGCACGCCCATGCGCGCGGCGTAGTCGCTGACCCTGCCATACAAATGGTTCTTGACCTCCATCAGGATGGCCAGCTTTTCCGGCGTAAAGCCGTCTTCATCGATGACGGTGCCGCTGGAATCGGAGACGGTGATGACTTTCGCCCCCATCGCCATGGCCTTTTCCACTGCATATTGCGCCACGTTGCCCGAGCCGGACACGGAGACGCGCATGCCTTCGAAGGAGCGGCCCCGCGTTTTCAGCATTTCTTCGGCGAAATACACGGTGCCGTAGCCCGTCGCTTCAGGACGCATCAGCGAGCCGCCGAAGCTGGCGCCCTTGCCCGTGAACACGCAGTCGGCGCGGTTGCTGAGCTTTTTCATCATGCCGGCCATATAGCCCACTTCGCGCCCGCCCACGCCGATGTCGCCGGCCGGCACGTCCGTGTCCGAACCCACGTGGCGGAACAGTTCACTGACGAAGGCCTGGCAGAAACGCATCACTTCGCCCGGGCTCTTGCCCTTCGGATCGAAATCGGAACCGCCCTTGCCGCCGCCCATCGGTAACGTGGTCAGCGCATTCTTGAACGTCTGTTCGAAGGCGAGAAATTTCAGCACGGACAAGGTGACGGACGGGTGGAAGCGGATGCCGCCCTTGTACGGCCCGATGGCCATGCTGTGCTGGATGCGGTAGCCGCGATTGACTTGTACTTGCCCATGGTCATCGACCCACGACACGCGGAACATCACCACGCGCTCCGGCTCGATCAAGCGTTCTAGCAAGCCTTGTTCCGCGTATTTCGGGTGCTGTTCCAGGAACGGCCACAAGCTCTCCATGACTTCGGTGACGGCTTGCAGAAACTCGGGTTGACCTGGATTGCGTGCGGCGACATGCTGGACATACTCGTGAGCAGATGCGTATTTCATCAGAATTCCATGGAGGTAATCGGTTATTTGGGCAACTATCATCGCAGATTTTGCGCGAAAATGGTGCGAAAATTTGGTTTTGAGGGGTTTCTGCTACATTCTGGGGCGCATTTTCCAGCTGGCCGGCGCGGTAAAACAGGTAGTGCTCTGGTGGTTTTTAAGAATTGTTTATTTATTGAAAGATTGACAGATCCCAATCACTCCTGTGGGTAGTCAGGCAAGAATGACTTGCTGTTTGCCAACTTTGAATGGGGGAATCCTTATGTTCAAGTGTCTTGCCACTAAAAGCGCGCCTATCGTCATCGCCTTGCTTTGCGCGCACATGCTTTCCGGATGCGTAACAAAGACAGTGCCAGTGGTAGCATCGGCCTCAAGCTATGAATGCAGGCCGACGCCAGTCGATGGCTTGCCCATGGCGGGGGAGGGTGCGTATGGATGCCATTTTCAACTGCTCGATACTGAGACGAAAGCAATTCTCGTCAATACACCGTATTCACTCGACATCTATGCACCGTCAAAATCGGCAGCCTCAGAAACACCATTTCTCACCACACTGAAAGGTGTGACAGATGCGCATGGGCGATCCGGATTCATACGGGCATCATTTCCCATCACTCCCGAGCGCATGCGATTTGTGCGGGTGGTGGGAAGCGGGCCATATGGCCTCAGTCCTCAATTGTTGCGCCCGACGGACGGCTCGGGCGTGGCCGGCATGCATTATCACGTGACAGGTTGCGGATACGATCAAACAGGCATTACCGATGAGCAAGGTCTTGCTCCCCTGTTTCTCAGTGTATCCGAGTGCAAACTGAAAGCGGCTTTTTACATGTGCCGTAATGGCAAGTGCCCGACCAAGTGACGTCCCCGTCGCCCACCTTGCGTAGCCCATAAACGACAACGCCAGCCCGAAGGCTGGCGTTGTCGTCACTATGCTGCCAGGAGCGTCACCCCGCCATGCTGCGCAGAATCAGCCCCGTGATGTAGGCGCCGTAGGTGCCCAGCGCGTAGCCGAGCACGGCCAGCAGCACGCCGACGGGGGCCAGGGCCGGGTGGAAGGCGCTGGCGATGACGGGGGCGGAAGCGGCGCCGCCGATATTGGCTTGCGATCCGACGGCCATGAAGAACAGCGGTGCGCGGATCAGCTTGGCGACGAGCAGCATCAGGCCGCCATGCACGGCGATCCAGATCAGGCCCAGCAGGAACAAAAATGGCTTGTCGAACAGGGCTTTCAGGTCCATGTGCATGCCGATGGTGGCCACCAGCACGTACAGCATGGCAGAGCCGATGGTCGAGGCGCCCGCGCCTTCCAGGCTGCGCGCCTTGGTAAAGCTGAGCAGCAAGCCGAAGGTGGTGGCGAGCACGACGATCCAGAAGAAGTTCGACGTCAGGCTGTAATCCTGCAAGCGCCATGCTGCGGGCAGGGTGGTGATCCAGCTGATGATGGGGCCGGCCAGGAAGTGCGACAGGCCCGTCACGCCCAGGCCCACGCCGAGGATGATCATGATGTCGGTCAGATTGGCCACGCGCGCGTGCTGGGCGCGGTAGCTTTCGATGCTGTCCTTGAGCGCATTGATTGCGGACAAATCGGCACCGGTCCAGCGGTCGAAGGCGCCCGCGCGGCCGGCCAGGAACAGCAGCACGGCCGTCCAGACGTTGGCCACCAGCACGTCGACGGCGACGAACTGGCCGAACAACGTGGCATCCACTTCAAACACTTCCTTCATGGCCGCCTGGTTGGCGCCGCCGCCTATCCACGAGCCGGCGACGGTCGTCATGCCGCGCCACGTATCGCCCGCCACTGTTTCCGGGTGGATCAAACGTAAGGCTTCGAACGAGACGAGGGCGCCCAGCATGACGCCCAGCGTGCCCGTCAAAAACATGATGATGGCCTTGGGGCCGAGGCGAATGATGCCGCCGAAATCGATGGCCACGCACAGCAGCACCAGCGCGCTGGGCAGCAGGTAATCGCGCGCCACGGCGTACAGCCCGGAAGCGTTGCCGTCGATGATGCCGAAGGTGTTGAGCAGTGCCGGGATCAGATAGCACATCAGCAGGGAAGGAATGTACGTGTAGAACTTTTTCCAGAAGCCGTCGGGGCGGGAGGCGCTCCAGAAGACGGCCCCCAGGGTCATGGCGAGCAGGCCGAGGACGACGGCGTCATTGGTGATCAGGGCGGGTGTGGCAGGTGGCATCGGGGATTCCGGTGAACGTGTCAGGGACGCACGGGATGCCGATCTGGCCCCCGGGCGCGGGTGGCCGTATCGTATAGCAATGTTGAAGCCTAAACAAATTATTTAGGTAATGCCAGCAGGGATTTTTCTTGTCAAATCAAACACTTGGAAACTGCTGCGCCACCTGGCGCAGCAGACTGGCGGTTACAAATAGCGCGCCAGCAAGGCCTTGTCGAGAGCACCGTCGAGTTCGATGCGCACGAAGTGGCCGCTGCCGGGCGCCACCTGGATCTCGCTGCCGTCGTCGCTGAGCATGCGGGTAATGGTGAAGTCGCGGTTGCCGCCCGGATGCACGGCCTCGATGCGGTCGCCCACGGCAAAGCGGTTTTTCACGTCCACCCGCGCCCAGCCGTCCGTCACGCCCAGCACGTCGCCCACGTACTGGCTGCGGTCGGCCTCGGACGCGCCGCGCATGTAGTTCTGGTGTGCCTGCGTGTGGTGGCGTTGATAGAAACCGTCCGTGTAGCCGCGGTTGGCCAGGCCTTGCAGCTGGCCCAGCAGGCCAATGTCGAAGGGGCGGCCCGCGACGGCGTCATCGATGGCCTGGCGGTAGACTTGCGCCGTGCGCGCCGCGTAGTACAGCGACTTGGTGCGGCCCTCGACTTTCAGCGAATCGACGCCGATTTTCACCAGGCGCTCGATATGCTCGACGGCGCGCAAGTCCTTCGAATTCATGATGTAGGTGCCGTGCTCGTCTTCGAGGATCGGCATCAACTGGCCCGGACGCTGGGCTTCTTCGATGAAGTATGGCTGATCGGCCAGCGGGTGGCGCGGCTGCTGATGCAGGGCGGAAAACGCGTTATTGTCGGCCTCGGCCAGCGCCTGGTGAAATTCCAGCGGCACCACCTGCATGCCGCCCAGGTCGCCGCTGGCGTCTTCGGACGCGTTTTTCACCTTGTAATCCCAGCGGCAGGAATTTGTGCACGTGCCCTGGTTCGGATCGCGATGGTTGAAATAGCCGGACAGCAGGCAGCGGCCCGAATAGGCGATGCACAGGGCGCCGTGGACGAATACTTCCAGTTCCATTTCCGGGCAGCGCTGGCGGATTTCCTCGATTTCGTCGAGCGACAGCTCGCGCGACAAAATCACCCGCGTCAAGCCCATGCGGTGCCAGAACTTCACGTCGGCCCAGTTGACGGCGTTCGCCTGCACCGACAGGTGCACGGGAACGTCCGGCCATTTGTCGCGCACCATCATGATCAGGCCGGGATCGGCCATGATCAAGGCATCCGGGCGCATGGCGATCACCGGCTCCATGTCGCGCAAATACGTTTTCAGCTTGGCGTTGTGGGCGAAGATATTGCTGGCGACAAAGAATTGCTTGCCACGTGCATGCGCGCCATCAATGCCTTCCTGCAAGGCTTGCAAAGTCGAAAAGTCGTTATTGCGCACGCGCAAGCTGTAGCGCGGCTGGCCCGCATAGACGGCGTCGGCGCCAAAATCGAAGGCGGCGTGCATCTTGGCCAGGGAGCCGGCAGGCAGGAGGAGTTCGGGAGCGTGGCGCATGGGGGATGGGCAAAGCCGGCGATCTTATGCTGGCTGGCCCCATATTGCATTGCCTAACGTCAAGAAATTGCACTAATTCGACACCATGGGAATGCATTTTCCTGCGTCGAAACAGACAGTCGTTTTTAACTAAGATACGCGTGTAATTTGTGTCGCGAGAGCTGGCCAGAGCGATAGTTTATGAGTAATGAATGATTTGAATCGGTACTGCTCCGGTTTGCTCGACGCTAATATCTCTCCTGCTTTTGCCTTCCACATACCGAAGACTACAACCTCATCACCAGTATTGAGTTTTGCCAGCCAGTCAGCACTCTCGCACCAGACACTGGCTTCGACGCCGATACCAATTTCCGGATCATTGGCATCCGCAAGGTATTTGTTTTTTGTGAGGTTCAATACATTGCTTGTTTGATTCTTGCCTATGCCAATGCGCTTCGATTTGACCGTGCCATGCAAGGCGATAGGGTGTTGTACTGTATTGCGTATCGCATTTCTGTAGGCATCAAGATGGCGCTCTGTCTCGAAATAGAAATGAGACCATGGTACGGTCGTGTTACCTTCGAATATCAATTCCAGATACATCGCAATCTCTTCGTCCTCATCGCAGAGTGCACGTAATTGCAGCACACGCTTGGCCGAGTTGATATAGGCGGGAAGTTTTCCTCGTGAACTTTCAAATGTTTTGCTACTGCCGTTTGCAGATTTTTCGTCACTATTCGTTGCTTTTTTGCTCAATTCTGACAATGCGTCTCTGATCATGACCAGGCGCAGCCGGTATTGGCCATTGCGGATGCTTTCAAAGAGCCCCGTCGATTCGTTTGCTATCGATTTGACCTTGTCGTTGATGGCATGCTTGCATCCTTCTGCATGATGGCCGCCAGGAAGCAAACGGAAATAAGCAGATACCAGATAAGGTTTGTCGTCCCGCTCCCGCGTATGTGCATTCTGATGGGTGACGTGAACAGAGCAATGGGAGCAACGAAGGGGCTCCGTGCCTTTTCCCTTCGAATAAATTTCGGCGGTCCATTCAATGCCAGCACTGTCGAGTGCTGTGTTCATTTTGATACCCATTACAGTTCCTTTTGTTGGCCTCGAGCAATCATTCTAGCTGCCACCTTGAGGATTGTGCCCCTGGGTATGTCGCTAAAGGAATCCTTGAGTTGGATTTCAACATAAAAACCGGCGCAGTCGGGCAATTAGACTATTTGTCCGCATCATTAGTGCCCAATAGCCAGAAAGAAGATTTTCCAGTTAGGCGGCACGGTTTTCACCAGCAGGAGATTCTCCACCAAGGACATGCACGATCGGGCTGGTGTCACTGCCATGTGCCTGTCGCATCGTCTCCGGCGCAAAATCGTCGACCTGTATCAAACCGTCGACCAGGCGCGCAACTTCCAGCAAGGTATTGTGCTCCTGGCAGCTGACCGAGCCTGCCGCCTTGGCCGTCGCCAGCCACTGCTGCATGGCGGACAGGCTTTGCGGCAGGTGCCGCAGGGCCGCGCCTTCGGGTGTATCCTTCAAGCGTTTCTCGATGTGCAGGATGTCGGGCAGCAGGGCTAGCGCCCGTTCGGCGCAGGCCACGGGATCTGCCGCGTCGCTGGCCACATGGCCGTCGGCCAGCAGGCGTTCGCGGTCGGCGCCCGGCGTTTGCAGGGCCAGCGCCACTTCACTGCCCAGTTCGTCGGACGGTGGACGATGGGGCAGGCCAAACGGGAACAGCAGGGTGCGCAGCAGCATGGCCAGCACACGCGCCGGGAAATTGTCGAGCACGCCCGTCAAACCCTGCTGCGCCTTGACCAGCGTATCCTGCAGCGACCAGTGCACATAGGGCAGATCGGGCTCGGGCCGGCCATCATCCTCGTAGCGTTTCAGCACGGACGAGGCCAGGTACAGTTGCGCCAGCACGTCGCCCAGCCGGGCGGACAGCCGTTCGCGGCGCTTGAGTTCGCCGCCAAGCACGAACATCGACATATCCGTCATGACGGCAAACGCCGTCGACAGCCGCGTCAACGCGCGGTAATAGGGCGCCAGTGCGGGCGCGCCGGCGTCGGGCGCGGCCGCCAGGCGCGCGCCGCCCAGTCCGTACCACAATCCCCTGGCCAGGTTGCCCAGCACAAAGCCCACGTGGCCAAAGAAGGCTGCATCGAAATCGCGCAGGGCCTTGCGGCCGTCGCTTTCGCTGACGGCGGCCATTTCCCTGAGCACATATGGATGGGCGCGGATGGCGCCCTGGCCAAAGATGATCAGGCTGCGCGTGAGGATGTTGGCGCCTTCGACCGTGATGGCGATGGGGATTTGCTGGTAGGCACTGGCGAGGAAATTGTTCGGTCCCACGCAGATGCCCTTGCCGCCGAGAATGTCCATGCCGTCATTGACGAGCGCGCGTCCCCGTTCCGTGACGTGATATTTGACGATGGCGGAAATGACGGCCGGCTTTTCGCCCAGGTCGACGGCGTGCGCGGCCAGGGTGCGGGCCGCATCCATCAGGTACAGGTTGGCGCCCATGCGGGCCAGCGCTTCCTGCACCCCTTCGAACTTGCCGATCGGCATGTTGAACTGGCGCCGCACGGCCGCATACGCGCCGGTGCCGCGCACGGCCATCTTGCCCATGCCCACGCTGGACGAGGGCAGAGAGATGGCGCGCCCGGCCGCCAGGCATTCCATCAGCATGCGCCATCCTTTGCCCACTTGCGCCTGGCCGCCGATGACCCAGTCGATGGGGATGAACACATCTTGACCGGACGTGGGGCCGTTCTGGAAGGCGGCGTTCAAGGGGTGATGGCGGCGGCCGATCACCACGCCGTCGTGGCTGGCGGGGATCAGCGCGCAGGTGATGCCGGGCGCATCGTTGTCGGACAGCAGATGTTCGGGATCGCTGGTCTGAAATGCCAGGCCCAGCAAGGTCGCCACGGGCGCCAGGGTGATGTAGCGCTTGTTCCAGCTGAGGCGGAAACCCAGGGTAGCGCGGCCCTCATGCATGCCCATGCACACGACGCCCAGGTCGGGAATGGCGGCCGCGTCGGAACCCGCGTACGGGCTGGTCAGGGCAAAGCAGGGAATCTCCGTACCGGCGGCCAAGCGCGGCAGATAATGGTTTTTCTGTTCTTCGGTGCCGTAGTGCAACAACAGTTCAGCCGGCCCCAGCGAATTGGGCACCATTACGGTCACGGCCAGCGCCGAGCAGCGGCTCGACAGCTTCATCACCACTTGGGAATGCATGTAGGCGGAGAACTGCTTGCCGCCGTACTGCTTCGGGATGATCATGCCGAGGAAACCCTGGCTTTTCATGTAGTCCCAGGCTTGCGGCGGCAAATCCTGCGCCTGCTGCGTTTCCCAGTCGTTGACCAGTTCGCACAGCCGCTCGACGTCATGCTCGAGAAAGTGGCGCTCTTCGGCCGTGAGCGCAGCGCGTCCATAGCCCAGCAGTTTTGGCCAGTCGGGCTTGCCGGAAAACAGCTCGGCATCCCACCACGTGGTGCCCGCTTCGAGCGCGTCGCGTTCCGTGTCGGACATCGTCGGCAAGATGCGCTTGAACAAGGCCAGCAGGTGTGGGGTAATCAGGGCGCGGCGCACGGGGCCGGGCGCGAACAGTGCAACCAGGCCCAGCAGGGCCAGCATCAATATGATCGTCAGCATGCGATATCTCCCTGTGTAATGAGGACAGGGTAGTCCGATGCGGCCGATGTTACTGTGCGGTACAGCGCATACGCACAACGCCAACCGCAGGGGCTGGCGTTGTAGGGGCTGGCGTGAGGCGAATTAGCGTTGTGGCACGACAATCACCGTGTCGCCGGCCTTGCCTTTGGCGCCAGTGTCGCACCGGCAGGGCCGATGACGACTGGTACTACGGCGGGCGCTGCCTGACCCGCTTATTTGACGGTGAAACTCTGGTTGTAGCCGCCATTCGTACTCGTATAGCCCAATACATCATCGAAAGCCAGCGAGCTGATTAGCCATGCGCCCGCTTTGGCGCCTGCGGGGATCCTGACCGTCGAACTGAAGGTGGCATGCTTCGCATCGCCGGATGCCAGCACCCATGTGCTGTCGATGCGGGTGCCGCCGATATCGGCGAGGTTGTACCAGGAGGTGCCGGGCAGGGCGTTGAGATTGACCCCGGTGGCATCTGTCACGGTCACCGTGGCCGTCACCAGTTGGCTTGCCTGGGAGGCATTAACGATGCTGGGGGTGACGGTGATGGCTGACACGGCGGGGCCCGCCGTGTCGCTGAGTCCATCGTTTTGCACGGTGAAACTCTGGCTGTAGCCGCCATTCGTACTCGTATAGCCCAATACGTCACTGAACGATGTCGCACCAACCAGCCATGCGCCCGCTTTGGCACCGGCTGGGATCGTCACCGTCGAACTGAAAGTGGCATGCTTCGCGTCGCCGGAGGCCAGTACCCATTTGCTATTGATGCGGGTGCCGCCGATATCGGCGATGCTGTGCCAATAGGGGGAGGGCAGATCTTTGAGATTGATTCCGGTGTCGTCTGTCACGGTCACCGTGGCCGTCACGCGTTGGCTCGCCTGCGAGACGTCAACGGTGCTGGGATTGACGGTGATGGCTGACACGACGGGGCCCGACGTGTCGTTGTCTCCATCGTTTTGCACGGTGAAACTCTGGCTGTAGCCGCCATTCGTACTCGTATAGCCCAATACGTCACGGAACGATGTCGCACCAACCAGCCATGCGCCCGCTTTGGCGCCGGCGGGGATCGTCACCGTGGAACTGAAGGTGGCATGCTTCGCGTCGCCGGAGGCCAGCACCCATTTGCTGTCGATGCGGGTGCCGCCGATATCGGCGATGCTGTGCCAATAGGGGTGGGGCAGGGCGTTGAGATTGATTCCGGTGGCATCTGTCACGGTCACCGTGGCCGTCACGCGTTGGCTTGCCTGCGAGACGTCGACGGTGGCGGGGGTGACGGTGATGGCTGACACGGAGGGTCCCGACGTGTCGACGGTGCTGGCGCTGACCGTGACCGTTGCATCCGCACTGTTCGCTTTGCCATCGTTGACGATGAGTTTGGCGACATACAAGCCGGAGGCATCGGCGGTAAAGGTGGTCCTGGCCGCGCTGACAGAGGACAAGGTGGCCGTACTGTTCGCCGGTTTTTCCGTGAGCATCCAGGCAAACGTCAACACATCGCCATTGGCATCCGAGCTGGCGCTGCCATCGAGTTCGACCACGCTGCCGGACAAGACATTCTGCGCGTAGCCTGCGTTCGCAACCGGCGCCGCATTGGCTACACTGGCCGTAATGCTGACTGCCGCGGCGTTGCTGCTGACCTTGCCGTCGTTGACGATGACGCTGGCAACATAGGTGCCAGCCACATCCGCCGTAAAAGTGGGTCTGGCGGAGGTCGGCGACGCCAAGCTTGCCGTGCTGCCTGCCGGTTTGGATTGCAGGGTCCACGCATAGCTGAGTGTACGGCCGGCATCTGCCGAGCTGGCGCTGCCATCGAGAGTAACGACAGTGCCCGTCACCACGCTTTGTACCGGTCCGGCCTGGGCGACAGGGGGGACTGCGGCAATATCGGCGATGACTTGCTTGATGGTGTCTGGATTGCTGATCTTGGCCAGCGCGGTCACGACCTGGGTAAGCTGGGCGGCATTGATTTTTATTCTGAGCGCATCGAGAAGCCTGTCCTGCGCATCGCCGCCGGCCGGGTTGCCTTGCGTCGCCGCTTTCAATGGCGTGGAAAGGAAATCAGCGAGCGGGGTCGTGTCGACGACACCGCTCAGTACCGCAGCCACGTCAGCCTGCGCTGCTTTCACCGCAGTGCTATTGATTTTGCTGCCGGCAATAGCGGAGTCAAAAGCGGCAAAAAAGACCGCGGGTTCGTTCCCCAATACCCGCGCCGTCAGCATTTCGGTCAGTGGTGTGATATTGGCAGTGGCGGCGTTGCCGCTTCCCAGTACGAGCGTGTGCAATTTGGAGCCATCAGCCGGATCGGTGATCTGGAGCAGGCACGGCAGTTGGCCACCGGCGGCGGCAAGGCTGTAGCTGCCGTCGGCCAGCGTCGTGGTGTTGCCTGTGCCCGTCTGGCATTTGGCAGTAATCATGGCGCCAGCAATTGCTTTCCCCGTTGCGGCAGTGCCGTTGACGGTTAACTCTGCCGGGCTAGCAGGGGCCGGTGAGGCGCCGCTACCGCCGCCGCCGCATGCAACGAGCATGCACGAACCAAGCATAATTGCCAAAGTTTTCATCGAATCTATCCATTTTCAATTTTTAAAGTGATGCCATGTGGCGTCACGCTCAAACGGCCAAGCTCTTGCCGGAGTCAGTCTGTTAAGGGAAATTATATATCTTTAAGCAATAGTTCATGCCTTGAAATTGAAGGCGATGCAGCTGAAGGGAGTGAGGGATGGATTTTTTCAAGCGGCGCGCAGCGCTGCGCGGTTGCAGCGTGACTGGCGACAGGCTGGACGCGAACAATTCAGCAAACAAAAAAGCCAACCCAAAGGTTGGCTTTTTGCTATGTACTGCTGAATTCTTGGTGGCCCGGGGCGGAATCGAACCACCGACACAAGGATTTTCAAGGCAATGTCCAAATTGAAGCATTCCCTTATTGTATCTCTTAGCAAGAGGCAGACGTCAGACTGAACCTACTTGCTAAGCGAGCTATGCGGCCGGGGCACATATTAGCGGTTACACCCGCAGCGATTGATAAGAGTACAGCGCCTACTGGTTTGAAGATTGACAACACAAGCAACGCGTGAAGTGCAACCATGATTTCGCCTTTCTCAGCTGCAAAAAACACAGCAGATATTGAGTTGGGTTGTTCGACCAGAATCGATGTAAACATCATTAATGCTACAGCTACGACAAAGTTGCGCCAGGATGCAACCCCGGCCCCGGGTAGTCAGTTGGCACGCAATGTGCCGAATTCTTTAAGTGCGTCCTCCATCGAATGGACAATAATGAGCTTGTCTCTAACTGGCTTCAAAAAACCTTCAATACGGTTTTTATACAGAGCATCGTATTCGCTATTGGAGAGCGAGAGCATCGCAAGATGGCGAGCATGTCGTTCATCTCTTTCCGGAAAACGCAGAGATAGTTTAGCATCAATATTGCGTTGACGCTCAACTTGGTCGATTGTTAAGTGATATATGCGGTCTGCATACTTCAAGCTGCGTCCGATCCAGCTGAAATAAACACCTTCGGCAACCCATGCTTCTTTGCTGGAGTAGGTCTTGACTGCTGCCAGCCGGTCTTCGCGGCACCGGGGTCGAAAAAAGTCAGAGTCAGCATATGCCATATGGTCCAATTCGATGTGTGGCAACCCGCTTAGCTCGCAGATTATTTTTGCTAACGCCGTTTTTCCGCTTCCCGGGCCGCCGAGGACATGCAGTCTTTTCATTAATATTATCCAATAGATAGCCAAGGGAATAGCTCGCGGAACGGTATGAGCGGCGCCCCGCTCTGCGCTGCTCTTCACCTGCAAATTGCTTGCCGCGAAGTCGAAATGGATCATGCGCAGACAAGCCTTATGAAAGCGTAGCCCCTCTTTATCCGATAGAGCAACTGGTAACGTCACTGCAGGTGGAGCTAAATATCACATTGATAAAATTTACACATTTCCTGCTGGCATGTCAACCCAAGCCGATTGTTTGCTTCGATAACGGTAACTGGTTACGGCACATCGTATCAACGACGAGATTACGTTTCCGTCCCCCAACCTTTTTGCCTACCTCTAATACACTCTTCCCGCCTTGGAGTGGTAATCCCCATTTTTAGAGCGCGCTAAAAGTAGAGGTTAAGCGGCCAAGGCCAGTTTCTGTTTTGGCGTAATGCCGCCAAGTGCCATTTTCGGCCGGTCGTGGCTGTACGTCCACTGCCAGCGGATTGCAAAATCCTGGATCTCGTCGAGCGTGTCGAACAAGTGATGGGCCATCGGATTCGTCGCGCCGGAGCAGCGCCACGCCGGGCTTGATGCCGCGCTGCTACGCGAGCGAACCGTCGTCTACGAGGCCGCCATGGCCCTGTACCCCAACCGCTGGAGTGGCTATGTCCGCAACTGGCTGTCGGCTGAGATCGTGCATCTGAACCCCGAGAAAGGACACTTTAATTAATCGAACGAAAACTGAAACGTGTAGCTATCGGCGCGCTTGACCCCAATCAGACTATACGTGCTCTTGGCGAGCTTCGGCTACAGGAGCCTGGGATTGAAATTACTAGGTTCGCCCTTGATTTTGTTCTGCGGTTGCATGAGCTTAACCAGCAATTTTCAGCTTTGCATCCGGTGCGCGGTATGCATCGAAATGCTGAGCAAACGAATGATCCCGTGAAGCAGGGTGAAGTGGGACCCAATGGCCACCGAATCGGCTATAACGATGACGGCGACAAGGTCGAGTGGATACCATTTGAGGACGAAGACGGGGGAGGGGTTGGCCTATGGTGCTCCGTCGCAACGATAACGCAACCCTGAGGGAATATAACGATCTGTGGGATAAAGTATGGTGGAATCGTCACTAAAACTGGCTACATCGTCCCGCAACCGGAGAGGATAAGCTTGAGGCCGGTCAAAAAGAATTGCTTGCGACAGCGAAAGCTGCGGACAAGCGAATCGAGAAGAAATTCGGCAAGAAAAATCTCGGCTGGGATGATTTCGAATGGGGGGTGTTGAGTGGACGCATGTCTGAACTAAGCTGGGTACTTGGTGCCGAATGGAACGAGTCACTAGATACCTAAAACAAATTAGGTAAAGATGACTTGGCTGCGGCGCGGCGAAGAGTAGCTGGGTCAAGTGCAGGAAATAGACCGGACACGAAGACTTCCTGTTCCGGAAACAAAAAAGCCAACCCGAAGGTTGGCTTTTTGCTATGTACTGCTGAATTCTTGGTGGCCCGGGGCGGAATCGAACCACCGACACAAGGATTTTCAATCCTCTGCTCTACCGACTGAGCTACCAGGCCAAGGCGGCGAATTATAGCAGAAAGACTTTCCACCTGACCAGAGCTGGCTGTGTTCAAATGCAACAGATGGCCAAAACATGGTGTTTTGACATCCTTGTATGACCTGAAGGGATGTGGCGATGCAGCGACGTATTGGAGTGCAGGGCTTGGCGGTGGCGGGCTTGTTCAGTTTGTTGTGCGGTACGGCGCGGGCCGACGGGCTGGCCGAGCTGAATGCGGCGCTGGCGCGCTTGCAGGGCCAGATGCCGATCAAGGCGCAGGTCGAATCGAAATCCTGGCGCCGCGAGGGCGAGGGCAAGGCGGCAGAAGAGGATAGCGGCCAGGCCACGGTCACTGTCGAGGGCGGGCCGGCGGGCTTGCAGGTGCTCTACGGAAAGGACTTGCTGGCGAAAGTGGAGGCCGAGCAGCGCGCCAGGGTAAAGGATCCGAAGGTCAAGACGCCGATCGGCTTTGCGCTGGGGGAAATGAAGGCGACGGAACTGCGTTCCATGGTGTCGGCGGCGGATGCCTTGTCGCGCGAGATCGAGGAGGCCGTGTTCAGCGGCGAAAAAATGGATAGCTACAAGGGCAAGCCGGCGCGGCTGCTCAGCTTTACCTTGTCGCTCGACAAAGTGCCTGAGAAAGACCGCAAGTATGTGAAGAAGTTCGACGGCGGCCTCGATGTGTGGATCGCCGCGGACGGCGCGCCGCTGGCCAGTCATTTCCACGTGGATGTGAGCGGGCGCGCCTTTGTCGTCATCAGCTTTACGCAAAAGACGGACGAGACGCGCCAATATGGCGTCAGCGGCGACCATTTATTGTTGCTGCGTAAGGAGAGCAAGAATGCCATGTCGGGCGCGGGTGAGAAAGTGGAAAGCAAGATCGTCAAGACCTTGCAGCTGCAGCCCTGACGTGTTGCAGTTGAACTCGATTACATGGCGGCGCTGCCGCCCAGGCCGCTCTTTTGCAGCACGCAGCGCCCTGCCTCGCAGGTGGCGCCCGGGTCCGTGACGATGGAGCAGGTGGACATCATGCCGTCCGCCTGCTGCTGCTTGCGGCTCGCTTCGGCTTGCGCCTGGGCCAGTGCCTTGAGTTTCTTGCCGTCATTGCTTTTGCTGGACCAGGCCAGGTAGCGCTCGGGGCCGCCGCAAGCCTTGGCGCCGATGGCGATGGTCTGGCATTGCTGGGTGGAATCGCAGGCGGCGGCGCCCACTTCCGCCTGGATTTGCGCCAGCAAGCCGGCATTGCCGGGGGCGGGCGGTGCATCGTCTTGCGTGGGGGCGCTGCCGCAGGCGCTGGCGGCCAGCAGCAGGAAGCTGGCGCAGGCGGCGCGCAGCAGGGGCAACAGGGTAGGGTAGGTTGGCGTTTGCATGTCCTTATCATGTGCCAGGCTTGCGTAAATGGCAAGCGCGATTCGTACTTGGCCAGAACCTTGATCCCGGTCATTTCCATTGTCAACCCGTCAAAGTTAATATAAATCAACATCCAACCAGCGATGTACGGGTGGCAACCGGGCCGGTGCGCTGCATTCCCGCGCCGGCGCACGCCGCCGATTCGGGAATGTTTCCAGGAGTTAGACTATGCGCCGCACCCTTTCACCCTTCCTCTTCATCACCAGCCTGGCCTTTGGCGGCATCCTGCATGCTGCGGAAAAGGAACCGATCCAGCCGATTACTGCCGCCAAAGTGGCCAATCCAGCCATGGTCGAGCTGGGCAAGAAACTGTTTTTCGATCCGCGCCTGTCGCGCTCGGGCTTCATTTCCTGCAACAGCTGCCACAACCTGAGCATGGGCGGCACGGACAATATCAAGACCTCGATCGGCCACAACTGGCAGCGCGGGCCCATCAATTCGCCCACGGTGCTCAATTCCAGCATGAACGTGGCGCAATTCTGGGATGGCCGCGCCAAGGATTTGCAGGAGCAGGCGGGCGGCCCCATCGCCAATCCCGGCGAGATGGCTTTTACGCACGAGTTGGCCATCGACGTGCTGGCCTCGATTCCCGCCTACCGCGCGGAGTTCCGGCAAGTGTTTGGCCAGGATAAACTGACCATCGAGCAAGTCACGCGCGCCATCGCCGCCTTTGAAGAGGTGTTGGTGACACCCGGTTCGCGCTTCGATCAATGGCTGTCGGGCAAGAAAAGCGCGCTGACGAAAGACGAGCTGGCCGGCTACCAGCTGTTCAAATCGAGCGGCTGCATCGCCTGTCATAACGGCCCCGCCGTGGGCGGCAACACTTTCCAGAAGATGGGCGTCGTCGAGCCGTACAAGACGGCGATGACGGCAGAAGGGCGCTCGGCCGTGACGGGCAAGGATGTCGACCGTTTCAACTTCAAGGTACCGACCCTGCGCAACGTGGAATTGACCTACCCGTACTTCCACGATGGCGAAGCGGCAACCCTGACGCAAGCCGTCGATGTGATGGGCCGCTTGCAGCTGGGCCGCACCTTTACGCCCGACGAAAACGCGAAACTGGTGGCCTTTCTGAAAACCCTGACGGGCAAGCAGCCGCACATCGTGCTGCCGATCCTGCCGCCATCGTCGGACACGACGCCGCGGCCCGTGCCGTTTGACTGAGTGAGTGTGGTGTCGGATTACGCCCTTGCGGGCTAATCCGATCTACGCCGGAGCGGGTAGGTCGGATTAGCGGCACGCCGCGTAATCCGACATTTTTTGCTGATATCGCTTACTTCAGCGTGCGCTGGAATAATTGGTAAATCCGGCGGTACTCGTCATACCACGCTTCCGGCTGCACGAAGCCGTGGCGCTCCATCGGGTAGCTGGCCATTTCCCAGTTATCCTTTTTCAGCTCGATCAGGCGCTGCGACAGGCGCACGGAGTCCTGGTAAAACACGTTGTCGTCGATCATGCCATGGGCGATCAGGAGGTTGCCCGTCAGCTTGTCCGCATATTCGATCGGCGACGAGATTTTATACGCTTGCGGATCGATGTCCGGCGTGTTCAGGATGTTGGCCGTGTACTCGTGGTTGTAGGTGGTCCAGTCCGTCACGGGACGCAGCGCGGCGCCCGACTTGAAGACCTCCGGCGCGCGCATCAGGGCCATCAGGCTCATGAAGCCGCCATAGCTGCCGCCATAGATGCCCACGTTCCGGATGTCGCCCTGGTGCTGCTGTGCCAGCCAGTTGGCGCCGTCAATAAAATCTTCCAGTTCCGGGTGGCCCATCTGGCGGTAGATGGCCGTGCGCCAGGCGCTGCCGTAACCGAGCGAGGCGCGGTAGTCGACGTCGAGCACGATGTAGCCTTGCTCGACCAGCAAGTTGTGGAACATCTGTTCGCGGAAATACACGGGATAGCGCTCGGTGACATTCTGCAGGTAGCCGGCGCCGTGCGCGAACATGACGATCGGGTAGCGCTTGCCCGCTTCCAGCTGCTTTGGCCGGTACAGCTTGGCCCAGATCGGCGCCGCGCCATGCGTGGAGGGCACTTGCACCAGTTCCGGCATGACCCAGTTGCGCGCCTTGAAGGCGTCGCTGCGCGTATCCGTGAGGATATTCGCCTTGCCGCCAGAGACCGAAACGGTGGCCAGCTGGGCCGGCATATAGCTGGTGGAATAGCGCAGCAGCAGCTTGCCGTTATCGGGCGACAGGCCGAAGTTTTCCACGCCTTTCAAATTCGTGACTTCGCGCGCGCCGCCATCCCTGGCCGTGCTGGCGCACACTTCATACGTGCCCGGCGCCTGCCGATTGCACATAAAGTAGGCATTCTTGCCGTCGCGGCTCCATTCGACGGCGTTCACTTCCCACTGGCCGCTGGTCAGCGCGCGCGCCGGTGCCGTGCCCGTCTTTGCGTACAGGTGGGCGTAGCCGCTTTCCTCGGACAAATACCACAGGGTGGCGTTGTCGGGCAGCCAGCCGAATTCCTCGGCGCGGCGGTTGACCCAGGCCGCATCGCTGATGCGGTGCACGGGCACGAGGGCGCCGTTGGCCAGATCGACGTTGGCGAGCCAGCCGTCCTTGTTGTCGATGGCGCGGATGCGCACGGCGACCTTGCTGCCATCATCGGTCCAGGCGATGCCGTCGCGCTGGGCGTCGATGCGCACGGCACGGTTGCCTTTCAACGGCAGCAGTTTCTGTTCGGCGCGCAGTAGCGCCAGCGGGTCGGTGGCGATGCCGGGCAGGTTGTCAAAGGCGATCTCGCGCACCTGGCCCGTGCGCAGGTCGGCCAGCTTCAGGCTTTGCGCGATCGGCATGTTGCGGCCCACGCGCGTGCGCTCATCGTCCGCTTCCGGGTAGCCCGTTTCCGTCACGTAGCGGGCCAGTTTGCCCAGTTTGCCTTTTTCGGCGGCCTTGTCTTGCGTGACGAACAGCAGCCAGCGGCCATCCGGCGACAGGGCGCTGCCGGAAATCGTGACTTTCTCGCCCAGGTAGATAGGCTCCGGCGCGCGCGTGGCGTCCAGGCGGCGCTCTTCATGGCGGCGTTCGCGGCTCGCGTCGCGGTCTTCCTTCTGGCGCGCCAGGTTGACGATCAGGCGCAGCTGCAGTTCGCGCAGGGCGTCCGCTTCCGGCTTGGCGTCCGGGTCCTTGGCCGCGCGCAGCAGGGCGACGGGAGCGCTCAGGCGCTCCGCGCGGCTCCAGCTGAACCAGTCGCTGCCGCTGCGGTATTGCACGGCGCCGCCGTCGCTGGAATATTGCGGGTCGCTGATGGCCGTCACGCCGCGCGTGATCTGGATCAAGGCGCCGTTTTTCAGGTCGCGCTCGAACAAGTCGCCGTTGCGCAGCAGGATGGCGCGCGTGCCGGCCCGGTTGACGACCATTTGCTGGCCATCGAGGTTGGCCAGCTGCGCATCGTCGACCTGCTTGCCGCTATTGAGTTTCGCGTTCGCGCCTGGCAATTGATACGTGTCGCGCAGGGGCGAGCCGAGGCGTTTTTGCTTGTAGTAGAGCTGGCCATTCCAGCCCCACCATGCCGCTTCGACGGGCGTGCCGATCCAGTCGGGATCAGCCATGGCCTGGTCCAGCGTGATCGGCGTGGGCGCGGTGGCGGTGGAGGAAGGGGCCGCATGGGCGGCGGGCAGCAGAGAGAGCAGCAGCGGCAGCAAGGGAAGAACCAGACGCATCGGGGATCGCTTTAATCAAAGGGGATGGTGAAGGTACAGGCTATGAGGCCGGTATTCTAGCGGAGGAGTTTCGTACAGGAAATGTCGTAAAGCTAAGCTTGATTGTGAGCGAGCCAGCCGAGAAAGTCGGCTAGCGGCATGGGCCGCGCATACAGGTAGCCTTGCAAGCCGTCGCAATCGTGGGCGAGCAGGAAGTCGGCCTGCTCCTGCGTTTCCACGCCTTCAGCCACCACGCGCAAGCCCAGGTGGCGCGCCATGGCCAGGATCGCTTGCACGATGGCCGTGTCGCGCGCATCGCGCGGCGTGTCGTCGATGAAGCGCTTGTCGATTTTGAGTTCGTACAGCGGCATCGAGGTCAGGTAGGCAAGGCTGGAATAGCCGGTGCCGAAATCGTCGATGGAAAAGCGGATGCCCAGGGCCGCCAGCTCGCGCATGCGCGCCAGCGAGGCGTCGCGCTGGTCGATCAGCAAACCCTCCGTCAGTTCCAGGATCAGGGCGCCGGCCGGCGTGCCGTGTTCGGCCAGCGCGGCCTGCACGCGGGCGGCGAAATCGGGCTGGCGAAACTGGGCCGGACTGACATTCACCGACAGGGCGACGGGCGATCCGGCCTGCGCCAGCATGGTCGCCGCACGGCACGCCTCGCGCAGGGCCCAGTGCCCGAGCTTGACGATCAGTCCCGATTCCTCGGCGATGGGAATGAACACGCCAGGCGCGATGTATGTGCCGTCCGCTTGCGGCCAGCGCATCAGCAATTCGGCGCCCGTCACCCGGCCGTGACGGTCGACCTGCGGCTGCACGTGCATGCATAGTTGACTGGCATCGAGGGCGCGCGCCAGCGCCCGTTCCAGGGTCAGGCGGCGCTCCACGCCCGCCTGCATGGCCGCTTCAAAGAAGGCGATGCCGTTGCGTCCTTCCGCTTTGGCGCGGTACATGGCGATGTCCGCTTCGCGCAGCAGGTCGTGCGCCTGCTGGCCCGCTTTCGGCAGCAGGGTCACGCCGATGCTGGCGCTGCAATGATAGGACTGCCCGTCGATATCGAAGTCGCGCGCGATGGCGGCGCGGATTTTCTCGGCCACCTGGGCGGCCGCGCGGGCGGCGCTGTCCAGGTCATCGGCCAGGTGCGCCAGCAGCACGACGAATTCGTCGCCGCCGATGCGCGCCACCGTGTCGGCCTTGCGCATCAGCTGCGCCAGCCGTTCGCCCGCCAGGCGCAGCAGCGCGTCGCCGGTGGCGTGGCCGCGCGCGTCGTTGATGTGCTTGAAGTGGTCGAGGTCGATGAACATCAGCGCGCTGATGGACTGGTCGCGCGGTGCGGCGGCCAGCAGGTGAGCGATGCGGTCCATCAGCAGGCGCCGGTTGGGCAGGCCCGTCAGCACGTCGTAGAAGGCCAGGCGGTGGATGTCCGCTTCCGATTTCTTGCGCTCGTCGATTTCGCGCTCGACGGCCACCCAGTGCGTCTGCTTGCCGTCCGCATCCGTGAAGGGCACCAGTTCCGCCTCGACCCAGTAGGCCTTGCCGGCCTTGTTGTAGTTCAGCAATTCCGCCCTGGCCGGCTGGGCCTGGGCCATGGCGGCGGCGATGCGCGCCAGTTCGTCCGTATCGGTAGCGGGGCCTTGCTGGAACAGCAGGCTGCGGCCCAGCACTTCGGCGCGCGCATAGCCGCTGCTGCGCTCGAAGGCGTCGTTGACGAAGATGATGCGCGTGGCCGATACCGTGCCGGAGTCGGGGGCATCGCTCACTTCGGCGATCATGACCATATCGTTCAGGCGGGCCAGCGCCGTGGCCGTCAAGCGCAGGTCGGCGTTCAGCTGCGACAGGGCCTGGCTGCTGCGTTCCAGGTGGCGCAGCAGGAAGGCGCAGGACAGGGTCAGCACGGCGGCGATGAACAGGAAGTTCAGGGCCACGATCAGCGCGCGCAGCACGGGGGAGTCGGGCACGCCCTGCACGTGCAGGGCGACGTCGGGATGCAGGCCGAGGACAAAGATGGTCAGCGACGTCAGGGCCAGGGTCGACAAGGCGGGCCGCATCCCCAGCAGCAGGGCCGCCAGCACGGGCATGAGCATCATGTAGATCTGGCTGACGGGGCCGATTTTCAGCAGCAGGCCCACGCCCACCAGATAGGCGATGATGAGAAATTGCCACACGCGCCAGCGGTAGGGCATGGCGCGCCAATGCCAGATGAGGCCGATCCAGCCGATGGCGAGCACGTCGAGGATGACTATGGACCAGATAGCTTCGCGCGCGGCCAGCAGGGCGCTGGGAATGGCAGTGACGATGCCCAGCAGCAGCACCGCCTGCAGCAGGCGCGCAAAAATCTGTCCGCGCCAGTGCGCGAGATCGTTTGACGCGGCCACGCTGCCGTCCTTTCACCAGTGAGCTCTGCTGCCGAGCTGAGCAGTATGGTAAAAATATTACGCGGTATCTTTCAGCATGTCATCTTGATCATTCGGCATGATTGACGGCGCGACCACCTTCCGCCGCCGGCCAGTAGTGGCTATCGGGCGTGTCCCGCGCGCCGAAGATGGCCTGGCCGACACGCACGACGGTGGCGCCTTCTTCGATGGCGATTTCATAATCGCCGGACATGCCCATCGACAGTTCGTCGAGGCCGATGCCATGCGGGACGTCCTGGCGCAGCCGGTCGCGCAGTTCGCGCAGCAGCACGAAGCAGCGGCGCACGCGCACCGCTTCCGCCGACAACAGCGCCAGGGTCATGAGACCGCGCACGCGCAGCGCCGGGAAGGCGGACAGCTGGCGCAGGAAAGCGGCCACCTCGTCCGGCGGCAAGCCGTACTTGCTGGCTTCGCCCGAGGTGTTCACTTGCACGAACACATCGAGTCCGCGCCCTTCCGCTTGCAGGCGCCGCTCCAGCGCCTCGGCTACGCGCAGGCTGTCGAGGGCCTGGAATTCGCTGGCAAAGCGCGCCACCAGCTTGGCCTTGTTGGTCTGCAAATGGCCGATCACCGACCATTGCAGGTCGGCCAGATCCGCCATCGCTTCCCATTTGCGGCCCACTTCCTGCGGCTTGTTTTCTCCCAGCATGCGGCAACCGGCGGCGTACGCCAGGCGCAGGCTCGCTTCGGGCTTGGTCTTGCTGACGGGCAGCAGGCGCACGCCGGCCGGATCGCGCCCGACCCGCTGGCACGCGGCCGCCATGCGCGCATGCACTGCCGCCAGATTGCGGCGGAAGTCGTCCACCGACACGGCTTGCGGCCAGTGCCCATGCCGCTCATGCATGGTGGGAGTGAGCAGGTGAGTGTCGTTGTGCATGTGTCAGCCTTGTAATCGCCTTATTGACGGCAGGAGTCGCCGCAGTGGTATATTATTGTCCTATGCCAAAATATATCATGTCTGAGACTATCGTGAAAATCACAGGGAAAACCGCGGCGGAACTGTTCGACAGCATCCGCGCGCTGACGCAGGCGGGAGAATTGGCGCCGGGCCAGGAGCTGCCCACCGTGCGCGAGCTGGCCGCGACCTTGGGCGTCAACCGCAATACCGTGTCGCTGGCCTACCAGCGCCTGGTGACGGCCGGCATCGCGGTCACGCAAGGGCGCCTGGGCACGGCCATCCGCCCGCAGCGCGATCCCGGCGAGCAGGAAGGCTTGCTGCCCGGCTCGCCGCTGGCTGACCTGGGCGGCGGCAATCCGAACCTGGCCTGGCTGCCCGATGTCGGCGCGGCCCTGGCGCGCAAGCCATACCGCCCGCGCCTGTATGGCGAGGCTACCGTGGATCCGGAACTGGAAGTGCTGGCGCGGCGCTGGATGGCCGGCGATTGCCCCGAGGGCCACGACATCACCCTGACGAATGGGGCGGTGGACGCGGTCGAGCGCCTCCTGGGGGCGTATCTGGTCGCGGGCGACAAGGTGGCCGTGGAAGACCCATGTTTCATCAGCAGCATCAACACCTTGCGCAGCGCCGGGCTGCACGCTGTTGGCGTGGCGGTCGACGCCGAGGGCATGCAGGCCGGGGCGCTGGAGCGGGCGCTGGCGCAAGGCGCGCAAGCCGTCATCGTCACGCCGCGCGCGCACAATCCCACCGGCTGCAGCCTGAGCGCGGCGCGTGCGGACCAGCTGCGCGCCGTGCTGGCCGCTTACCCGCACGTGCTGGTCATCGTCGACGACCATTTCTCGCTGCTGTCCACCGCCGGCTACCAGGACGTGATTCCCCCTGCGGCCCGGCGCTGGGCGCTGATCCGTTCCGTGTCGAAGATCTTCGGCCCCGACCTGCGCCTGGCCGTTGTCGCCAGCGACGGGCAGACGGCCCAGCGCCTGCGTCTGCGCCTGGCGCCCGGCACGAACTGGGTCAGCCATCTCTTGCAGGATGCCGTGAGTTCCTGCCTGTCGTCGCCCGAGGTGTCCGCGCAAGTGGTCCTGGCCCGCGCCGACTATGCGCGCCGCCGCGACATGGTGGCGGCGGCGCTGGCGGCGCACGGCCTGGTCTGCGCCAGTCCCGCCGATGGCCTGAACCTGTGGCTGCCGCTGCCGGACAGCAGCCAGGCCGTCGTGCTGGCGCTGGCCCGGCATGGCTGGCTGGTGCGCGGCGGCGAAGCCTTCGGCGTGCAGGCGCCGGCGCAGGGATTGCGGATTACCGTGTCGACCATCGACGAAGCGAGTGCGCAGGCGTTCGCCGGCGTGCTGGCCCAGGTGCTTGGCCGGCCATAGTTTTTAGTTACTCGCCACAGAAAGGGAAAAGCATGAAAGTCCATTTCATCGTGCATGAAGCGTTCGAGGCGCCGGGCGCCTATGAGACTTGGGTGCGCGAGCGGGGCCACGAGGCTGCGTATTCGCGCGTCCATGCCCACGAGCCGTTGCCCGGCTCCATCGCGGACATCGACCTGCTGGTCGTCATGGGCGGACCGCAGTCGCCGTCGACGACGCGCGAGGAATGCCCGCATTTCGACGCGGCAGCCGAACAGGCCCTGATAGCCGCATGCGTCGCGGCGGGCAAGGCCGTGGTCGGCGTTTGCCTGGGCGCGCAGCTGATCGGCGCGGCCCTGGGAGCGCCCCATGCGCACAGCCCTGAAAAGGAGATCGGCAAGTTTCCCATCGTGCTGACGGAGGCAGGGCGGGAGAACGACAAGTTCAAGCATGTCGGCGATGTTCTGGAAAGCGGGCATTGGCACAGCGACATGCCGGGCCTGACCGATAGCGCGAAGGTCATCGCCTATAGCCAGGGCTGCCCGCGCCAGATCATCGAATACGGCAATCTGGTGTACGGCTTCCAGTGCCATATGGAGTTCACGCCGGAGGTGGTCGAGCTGCTGATCGCCGCGTCGGAAGCAGAACTGGTCACGCTGGAATCGCACCGCTTCGTGCAGCAGCCAGCTATCCTGCGCGCCCACGACTGGCAAGCCATGAACGGCCAGCTTTTTATCTTCCTCGACCGCCTGATGCAGGCGTACGCGGCGCAATAAAAAAACGCCAGCATGATGCTGGCGTTGTGGGGCAAGCGGCGAGGCGCTTATTTCTTCGGCGCGCTCAGGCATTCCTTCATGAAGGCTTTGCGGGCGTCGCCTTTCATGTCCTTGGCGTCGACATTGCACGCTTTCATCTTGTTTTGCTGCGTCATGGCCGGCGCCGGCTTGGCGCTCAGGCATTCCTTCATGAAGGTCTTGCGCTCATCGCCTTTCTTGCCGGCGGCGTCCGCATTGCAGGTCGTCATTTTTGACTGTTGCGCCGTCTTGGCGACGGGCGCCGCTTCCGGTGCGGCGGCAAAGGCGGTGCTGGCAAACGCGGCGGCGATGCAGAGGGCGATGAATTGTTTCATGGTAAATCCTTTAGACGCAGTCGGTGGAAGGGGACATGCAATCGGCAGGTAATGCCGATATGCAGAACGTAACTAACTATATGACATTTATCAACAAAATTTCCACTCGAGTGTGTCTTTTTGTTACTGGCAGGTACAAGGCGCTCCCTGGCTGGCCCGGGTAGCCATGTTGCGGCGGCAGCGCCCCTGTTTTTTGCTATGCTAGCGTCTTTCCACCGGCCGATGCCGCTGCCTTGGCCGGCGCACCCTCAATACGGAGTAGTTATGGTCTCGTTGCAAGAGCAGTTTTTAAAGGCCGGCCTGGTCGACAAGAAGAAGGTCAAGCTGGCCAACCAGGACAAGAGCAAGCAGAAAAAGGACGAGCGCAAGAGCGGTACGCAAAGTGTCGACGAAGTGCGCCTGGCCGCGCTTGAGACGCAGCGCAAGAACGCGGAACGCGCGCGCGAACTGAACGCCCAGCGCGACGCGGCTGCCAACCAGAAGGCCATCGTGGCGCAGATCGCGCAAATGGTGCAAAAAAACCGCCAGAGCAAGGGCAACAACGGCGACGTGCCGTATAACTTCACGTTCAACAACAAGATAGAGCGCATTTACGTGACAGCCGCCGTGCAAGCCCACCTGGTGGCGGGCCGTCTGGTCATCATCTGCCTGGGCGGCGCCGTGGAACTGGTGCCGCGCATCATCGCCGACAAGATCGCCGAACGCGACCCCGCCATCGTCGTGCGCGTCAAGCAGGCCAGCACGGAAGTGGATGAGGACGATCCGTATGCGGCGTTCCAGATTCCCGATGATTTGATGTGGTAAGAACGACGGGGCTGGCCGCAGCCGGCAGCCTTGCTCGATTCAATAAAAACGCCAACCCGAAGGTTGGCGTTTTTATTGGCGCGGCAAATTCTGTTACCCGGCGCAAGCAAGGCACGGGGAGATGCAAGGCTAGGCCGGTATCTGGACAGTTGCCATTACTGCGCTGCGGGCGCGCTTCTCTCATTCGTGGCTTGCCTGGCAGCAGGCAGGCCAAATGACGCTGGTAATCGCCCCAGGATTTCGCCAGTGATGCCGGAGTAAAAAACGATGCCCAAGATATTCCCAGTAAGAAATACTCTATCTGTCGTAGTCACGTCGATTTGTTGTGGTGTTGAATCGGACGACTCGTAGTCGTAGGCAATGTAAGGCGATGCCAGCTGCATCACGATCATCGCCTTCAAGACCGGCAATTCTTTTGCCGCGACGGCATTTTCCAGCGTAAACTGGAATGCAGGTTTTATGTATTGGGTGTAGCCCCGGTCAATATCCAGGAATGGGATGCGATTGACGGCAACGCCCATCGTGGATGTGTACGTTTCTTCAATGGGATAGTAGCCGCGATAGTAGCCGCGATAGGTGCTGCGTCCTTTATAACGGCCTTTCGAGTTCAATTTGGAACTCAAGTCAAATTGGTCCAGTCCTTTATAGGAAGGCTTGTTGATGTCATAGTCAGGCGCGCCGATGCCATTCAAGTCTCGTGTGCGGGGAAAGACATACAGCTTCACCTTTCCCGTATCCGCATTGAAATCGTACCCAATGCCAACGGAATATGCTCCGTCTTTTTTGACGGAAACAACAAAGGCCAGTGCATCATTCAAGCTCGAATCCGCCACCACTTTTTCGTTCAGCGCTGCCGCCATTCTGCGCTTGTAGTCAGCCGTCGATTCAAACTCCCCCTTTTTCTCGCGCACAAATTTTTTGACTGCCTCGATGACCGCGCCCAGCGGCAAGCCTGGATACGCCGGATCGAGGCGGTCGCTGTCGAGCATCTCCATGGAAAATTTCTCCCCCTCCACCTTTCGTTCCCATGGCCTGTGGAGGACGGCACTCTTCTGTTCCTGAGGCGTTGCGCTCGATGGGCTTTTCACTTGCTCTGCCACTTGCGTGGCCTGTGCCGTGCCCATGCCTGCAAGTGCGCTGGTGGCAGCCAGCAAGAACCATTTTTTCATTTTCATCATCCTTGATGCCGGTGTTAATATTTATTTAATTTTAACATGTTTCCCATGGGGAATATCTGCCGGTATCGGGGTACTGGCGTCTCGCGTCAGGCCGCCGGGCCATGCGCTGGGGGGGAAATACCGTATCGGATGAGGGGAGGATGCCGGCATGCGGCCGGAAGAGGGGGATGCTGCGGTGAATTGGCGCAGTCCACAAACAAAAACGCCACCCGAAGGTGGCGTTTTTGAACGTATAACGAATTCTTGGTGGCCCGGGGCGGAATCGAACCACCGACACAAGGATTTTCAATCCTCTGCTCTACCGACTGAGCTACCAGGCCAAGGTGGCGAATTATAGCAGACCAAAACGGGAATGCAAGAGCCGGCTGCGACTTTTCCCCGATTTCATGCATGGGCATCATCTTACTTGCGTGTGGATCAAATATGATTTGATATAAACGGTATTTTTCTCAACAAAGGATGGGCGCATAGTGTGATCATTGAATGTATTTGAGAGGACTGCCGCATGAACACGACTACCCAACACACCGCCATCCCTGAAATCGGCCTGGGCACCTTCCGCTTGCAGGGCCAGGTCGTCATCGATTCCGTCACCACGGGCCTGGACGTTGGTTACCGCCATATCGACACGGCGCAAATCTACGGCAATGAAGCGGAAGTGGGTCAGGCGATCGCCGCCAGCGGCGTCCCGCGCGATGAGCTGTTCGTCACCACCAAGATATGGATCGAGAGCCTGCAGCGCGACAAGCTGATTCCCAGTTTGAAAGACAGCCTGCACAAGCTGCGGCTGGAACAGCTGGACCTGACCCTGATCCACTGGCCGTCGCCGCAAGACGCGATTCCCGTGGCCGACTACATGGCGGCGCTGGCGGATGCCAAGACGCAGGGGCTGACCAGGGCCATCGGCGTGTCGAATTTCACCAACGCGCAGCTGCGGCAAGCCATCGATACGGTGGGCGCGGCAGAAATCGCCACGCAGCAGGTCGAGATCCACCCGTTCCTGCAAAACCGCAAGGCCATCGATTTCGCGCGCAGCCAGGGCATCCACATCACGGCCTACATGCCGCTCGCGTACGGCAAGGTGATGGTCGATCCCGTGATCGCTGCCATCGCCGCGAAGCACGGCGTGACGCCGGCGCAAGTGGCCCTGAGCTGGTCGCTGCAGCAAGGCTTTGCCGTGATTCCGTCGTCGACCAAGCGCGCCAACCTGGAAGCGAACCTGCATTTCCAGCGCATCACCCTGTCGCCGGACGAGATGGCGCAGATGGCGACCCTGGAGCGTGGCGAACGCCTGGCCAACCCGGACGGCCTGGCGCCGCAGTGGGATTGAGGTGAAGCCCATGACTGCGATGCAAAAGCTGGGGCAGGGCGGTTTCAGTATCGGCCTGGAACTGCCGCTCGATAACGACTGGTCGTCCACGGGGCGCCATGCGCATGCGGCGTCCGGCCGCGTGCCGGGCGAACCTGACCTGAAACAGCATGCGGCGCTGGCAAAGCTGGCCGACCGCCTGGGTTTCCGCGCCCTGTGGCTGCGCGACGTGCCCCTGTACGATCCGTCGTTCGGCGATGCGGCCCAGGTCTTCGAGGTGTTTACTTACCTCGGCTACCTGGCCGGCATCACGGACAACATCTTGCTGGGCACGGCCGCCGTGGTGCTGCCGCTGCGCGAGCCGGTGCTGACGCTAAAAGCGGCGGCCAGCGTCGACCAGTTGAGTGGCGGGCGTTTGCTGCTGGGCGTGGCAAGCGGCGACCGGCCCGTCGAGTATCCCGTGTTTGGTCGTGATTTCGAGCAGCGCGGCGCCGCCTTTCGCGAGCAGGTCGCCATGCTGCGCGACTGGGGCGAGATGCGCCTGCCGCCCGGCATCCGTCTGCTGCCCAAACCGGCCGCGCCCTTGCCGCTGCTGGTGGCGGGGCTGGCGCAGCAGTCGCCCGCGTGGATCGGCGCGCAGATGGATGGCTGGCTCGCCTATCCGGGCACGCCGGACGACCATGCGCGGCGTTCGGCGCAATGGCGCGCCGTGGCCGGCGACGACAAGCCGTACGTCAGCTTCATCCACCTGGACCTGGATGAAGATCCGAACTTGCCGCTGCAGCGCTTCCGCTTTGGTGGGCGCACGGGGCGCGATGGCCTGATCGCCGAGCTGCACGCCATGCGCGAAGCCGGCGTGCAGCATATCGGCCTGCAGCTGCGGCAGAACCGCCGCCCGCTGGCCGAGACGATGCAGGAGATCGCGGACTACGTGCTGCCCGTCTTTCATGGAACCGCTTGATCTGGGGCACGCGTCCCGTACTTCGGGACTAGCTGAAAAGGGTGGGGCAAACGCTATAATGGCCGCATGAACAGTCCTACTTCCCCCACCATGCGGCGCTTCATGCATAGCCACAGCGACGTTTGCATCGTCGGCAACGGCGCCATCGCGAAAACCACGGCGCTGGCGTTTGCCCAGGCAGGACAAAGCGTCACCCTGTTATCTCCGGCGAGCCCGCCGGTGACCGCATCCCCTTCGGCCAGCAGGCCGGTCGAAGCCAGCTGGGACGTGCGCGTGTATGCGCTCAATCACACGGCGCACGACTTGCTGTCGTCGCTGAAGGTATGGGGCGCCCTGGAGGCTGACAGGGTGGCGCCAGTCGACGCCATGCTGGTCAACGGCGACGGCGCGCAGGCGGGCGGACTGGGTTTCGACGCCTACGGCGCCCATGTGGGCAGTTTGGCGTGGATTGTCGAAGACCGCAACCTGGGCCAGGCGCTGGACGCCGCCCTCAAATTCGCGCCGAACGTCAGCGTGCTGCAGGGCCGCGCCAGCCGTCTGGAATGGACGAACGACTCGGCCATCGTGCACCTCGATGGCGGCGACACCATCACCTGCGCGCTGGTGGTGGGCGCGGACGGCGCCCAGTCGTGGGTGCGGGGCCAGTGCGACATCGGCCTCGATTACCGCTCGTATGGCCAGCGCGGCGTGGTCAGCAACTTCGCCTGCGAAAAGCCGCACCATGGCGCGGCGCACCAGTGGTTTACGGGCAGCGAAGGCATCGTCGCGCTGCTGCCGTTGCCAGGCGACCGCGTTTCTCTCGTCTGGTCGGCGCCCGATGCGTTGGCCGATACCTTGATGACCGAACCGGCCGACGCCCTGGCCGCGCGCCTGGCCGCGTATTGCCAGGACAAGCTGGGCAAACTCACGCCCTTGCAGCCGGAACTGGTGCGCGCCTTCCCATTGACCCTGATGCGCCCGCACGCCATGGTGGCGCCGCGCGTGGCCCTGGTCGGCGACGCCGCCCACGTGGTGCACCCGATGGCCGGCCACGGCATGAACCTGGGCTTTGCCGACGTGGCGCAGCTGGTCAAGACGATCAGCGAACGCGAAGCGCACCGCGGCATCGGCGACGAACGCGTGCTGGCCCGATATGCGCGCGCGCGCAAGGAAGACGTGCTGCTGATGCAGCTGGCCACCGATGGCCTGGCGCGATTATTTGGCGCCGATCTGGAACCGTTGCGCGTGGTTCGCAATTTGGGATTAAACTTGCTGGATAAATTACCTGCCCTGAAGCGCAAAATGATTGCGCACGCCTTGGGGCATCCGTAAATATCAGCGTATCTTAAGATATCGCCGGATAATGGCATTAGTGAAAATTCAAGGTCGCCGCAGCTGGTCTGCGGCGCTCGTTTTATTAAAGAGATAACGGCGCCGGGCCCCCTGCCAGTTTCGCCGGGCGTTACAAAGTGGAGAAGTGATAGTGATCAAAATGAGCAGAATCGCATTGGTACTGGCCTCGGGCCTGATGATGTCGTGCGCCGGCGCCGAAACGCCGACGGAAGCAAACATCAAAAAGCTGATCGAGCCGCGCCTGGGCGAAGGCGCCAAGGTCGATTCGGTCAAGGAAACGCCGTACGGCGGCCTGTACGAAGTGCGCACGGGCGGCGACATCCTGTACACGGACAAGAGCGCGCAGTACCTGTTCGTCGGCCACGTCTTCGACGCCAAGACGTCGCAGGATCTCACCAAGGTGCGCCTGGATGAAGTCAACCGCATCAAGTTCTCCGACCTGCCGCTCGATTCCGCCATGAAGACCGTCAAGGGCAATGGCAAGCGCGTGATCGCCGTGTTCGAAGATCCGAACTGCGGCTATTGCAAGCGCTTCCGCCAGAACGCTTTGAAGGAAATCGACAACGTCACCGTGTACACCTTCATGTACAACATCCTGTCGCCGGACTCCATCGTCAAGTCGCGCAATGTCTGGTGCGCGCCGGACCGCAACAAGGCCTGGGATGACTGGATGTTGAATGGCAAGGCGCCGGCCACGGTGGCCGCCACGTGCGCCAACCCGCATGAAAAAATCCTGGCCCTGGGCCAGCAGCTGCGCGTCTCGGGCACGCCAGCCATCTTCTTTGCCGACGGCAGCCGCATTCCGGGCGCGGTCGATGCGAAAACGCTGGAACAGAAATTCTCGACCATTAAGTAATCCGGGCTGTCGCCAGGAAGGCTGGACGGCGCGCCCTCGCAAGGCGCGCTTTTTTTTGCGTTTTTTTTCGCTGTCGTATCATCAAGTGTTGTTCGTAGACGCCATAACAATCCAAAGAGGGGAAGCAGCAGATGATTACCTTGAATATCAACGGACGCGACACGCAAGTCGACGCCGATCCATCCACGCCCATCCTGTGGGCGTTGCGCGATAACCTGAACATGACGGGCACCAAGTTCGGTTGCGGCGCGGCCCTGTGCGGCGCCTGCACGGTGCACCTCGACGGCCAGCCGATCCGCTCGTGCATCACGCCGATTTCCTCGGTGGGCGCGCAAAAGATCACCACCATCGAAGCGATGGAAAACGACCAGGTGGGCAAGGCCGTGCAGGCGGCATGGGTACGTCACGACGTGCCGCAATGCGGCTACTGTCAAAGCGGCCAGGTGATGAGCGCGACGGCGCTGCTGCGCACCAACAAGGCGCCCAGCGATGCCGACATCGACGGCGCCATGAGCGGCAATATCTGCCGCTGCGGCACCTATCAACGGATCCGCGCGGCCATCAAGGACGCGGCCAAGACCCTGGCCTGAGGAGAGCGACATGCGTATCGAATGGTTGAATCAGGAAGCATTGCAGCATGGCGGCGTGACCCTGGGCGCGGCGCTGGCATCGGCGCCGGTGGCTGTCGCTGGCGCGGCCGATGGCGTGTCGCGGCGCGGTTTCATGAAGGCTGGCGCGGTGGCCGGCGGCGGCTTGATGCTGGGCTTTTTCCTGCCGGGCGCAGGCAAGCTGGCGCAGGCGGCCGATGCCGCGCCCGCCAAGCCCGTGTATGCGCCGAACGCGTTTTTGCACATCGCGCCCGACAACACGGTGACGGTGCAGGTGAACCGGCTGGAATTTGGCCAGGGCGTGCAAACGAGCTTGCCCATGCTGATCGCCGAGGAACTTGACGCCGACTGGAGCCTCGTGCATGGCGCCCTGGCGCCCGCCGGAGAACAATACAAGGATGCCGCCTACGGCATGCAGATGACGGGCGGCTCGGGCAGTATCGCCCATTCGTTTACACAGTACCGCGAAATCGGCGCCAAGGCGCGCGCCATGCTGGTGGGCGCCGCCGCCGCGCAGTGGAAAGTCAGTCCCGACCAGGTGCGCGCCGCCAAGGGCGTGCTGTATGGCCCCGGCGGACAAAAAGCGAGCTACGGCGAATTTGCCGACGCGGCCATGCGCCAACCCGTGCCCACCACCGTCAAGCTGAAAGACCCGCGCGACTTTGTCATCATCGGCAAACCCGTGAAACGCCTGGACGCGGCGGCCAAATCCACGGGAAAACAGCAGTTCGGCATCGACTTCAAGCCGCCTGGCGCGAAAGTGGCCATGGTGGCGCGTCCGCCCGTGTTTGGCGCCAAGGTGGCGACATTCGACGCCAGCAAGGCGAAAGCCATCAAGGGAGTGCTCGAGGTGCTGGAAGTGAAGACCGACCGTGGCGGCAGCGGCGTGGCGGTGATCGCCACTGGTTACTGGCCTGCCAAGCAGGGGCGCGACGCTTTGGCGATCGAATGGGATACGAGCGCCGTGGAAAAGGTCAGCAGCGACAAGCAGCTGGCCGCCTTCAAGGCGCTGGCGAAAACGCCGGGCACCATCGCCAGGCCTGCGGACATGGGCAAGCTGGCCAAGGCGCCGAAAAAGATCGAAGCCGTGTACGAGTTTCCCTACCTGGCGCACGCGCCGATGGAGCCGCTCAACTGCGTCGTCGATCTGCAAGCCGACAAATGCACGATGTGGGTCGGTTCGCAATTCCAGACGGGCGACCAGGCGGCGATCGCGGCCACCTCCGGCCTGAAACCGGAACAAGTAACCCTGCACACGATGATGGCGGGCGGCGGCTTTGGCCGGCGCGCCGTGCCCTCGTCCGACTATGTGGTGGAAGCCGTCAACGTCGCCAAGGCATACCGGGCGGCGGGCAAGAGCGGTCCGTTAAAGCTGATGTGGAGCCGCGAGGATGACATCAAGGGTGGCTACTACCGGCCGTCGCATGTGCACCGCGCGCAGATCGGCCTCGACGCCAAGGGCAAGATCCTCGCCTGGGACCACACCATCGTGGGCCAGTCCATCATGGCCGGCACGCCGTTCGAAGCCTTCATGGTGAAAAATGGCGTCGATGGCACCATGGTCGAAGGCATGGGCGAGCCGTACACTCTGCCGATGAAGCTGTCCGTGCATACGGCCAAGGCGAACGTGCCGGTGCTGTGGTGGCGCTCCGTCGGCTCGACGCATACGGCCTTTGTCATGGAAACCCTGATCGACGAGGCGGCGCACGTGGCGAAGATGGACCCCGTCGCCTACCGCAAGCAGCTGATCGACGCGAAGCACACGCGCCACATCGCCGCGCTGGACCTGGCTGTGGCCAAGTCCGGCTATGGCAAGAAGAAGCTGCCGAAAGGGCAGGCCTGGGGCGTGGCCATGCACGAGTCGTTCAATTCCGTCGTCGCCTACGTGGTGACGGCTTCCGTGGTGGAAGGCGCGCCCAGGCTGCACCAGGTATGGGCGGGCGTGCATTGCAACCTGGCCGTCAATCCCTTGACGATCGAGGCGCAAGTGCAGGGCGCCGCGCTGATGGCGCTGGGCATGACCATCCCCGGCGCGGCCATCACGCTCAAGGATGGTGTGGTGGAGCAGCAGAACTTTGGCGATTACCCGGTGCCGCGCATGCAAGACATGCCGGTGATCGAGGTGCACCTGGTGCCGTCGGGCGACGCGCCGACGGGCATGGGCGAACCGGGCGTGCCGCCATTGGCGCCTGCATTCGCCAATGCGCTGTTTGCGCTGACGGGCAAGCGCCTGCGCAAGCTGCCGTTCGACCTGGCGGCCGCATGACGGCAGCGGTTTTTTGAGTACGGTCGGCATCTTGCTGGCAGCCGGAAGGGGACGCAGGTTCGACCCTTCCGGCGTGCAGAACAAATTATTGCAGCCGTTGACAGAAGGCCCGCATGCGGGCTTGCCGGTGGTCGCGGCGGCTGCAAAAGTCATGCTGGCAGCCCTGCCGCGCGTGCTGGCCGTGGTGCGCGCCGACGACACGCAGGTGGCGCGCGCGCTCGGTGCGCTGGGCTGCGAGGTGCGCGTCTGCCATGACGCCGACACGGGCATGGCCGCTTCGCTCACCTGCGCCATCGACTATGTGCGCGGCGCGCCGGGCTGGCTGATCGCCCTGGGCGACATGCCTTACGTGGAAGCGGCTACAATCGCCGCCTTGTCGCACGCCATCGGCGATGGCGCGCGCATCGCCGTGCCCGTGTTCCAGGGACGGCGCGGCAATCCTGTCGCGTTCAGCGCCGTTCACTTGCCGCTGCTGCTGGCGCTCGATGGCGACCAGGGTGCGCGCAGCATCGTCAACAGACATGCCGTGTGCGAAGTGACAGTGGACGACAGCGGCATCTTGCGCGATATTGATACACCTGACGATTTGTAAGGCGGGGCAGTGGCGTTCCCGGGAAGACAGGCCAGACACGAGGAAAACATGAAGAAAGCACCGATTCAAAAAATCACCGCCAAGGCGGGAGCCAAGGCAAGCGGCAAAGCCACAAGCAAAGCCGCGGCGAAAACCGCAGTGAAAACCACGCCGGCCGCCGGCATCATCTACAGCATCGCCGCTCTTGATCTGGCCGGTCACATGTTCAAGGTGACGTTGACGGTCAAGTCGCCGGCCGCCATCGGCCAGGTATTTGCCTTGCCGGCCTGGATTCCGGGCAGCTACATGATCCGCGAATTTTCGCGCAACATCGTCAGCATCCGCGCCGAGTCCGAGGGCAAGGCCGTGGCGTTGACCAAATTGGACAAGCACTCGTGGCAAGCCGCGCCGTGCAAGGGTCCGTTGACGGTCGAATATGACGTATATGCGTGGGATTTGTCCGTGCGCGCCGCCCACCTGGACCAGAATCACGGCTTCTTCAACGGCACCAGCGTGTTCCTGCGCGTACTGGGCCAGGAATCCGATGCCCATGAAGTGCACATCGTGCAGCCGAAGGATGCGGCCTGCAAGACCTGGCGAGTGGCCACGACCCTGCCGGAACTCAAGGCCAAGCGCTATGGCTTCGGCAGCTATCAGGCGGCCAACTACGATGAGCTGATCGACCACCCGGTGGAGATGGGCGACTTCGCGCTGGCCACCTTTACCGCGCATGGCGTGCCGCACGATATCGTCGTCACGGGCAAGGTGCCGAACCTGGACCTGGACCGTCTGTGCCGCGACCTGAAAGCCATCTGCGAAACGCAGATCGCCTTCTTCGAGCCGAAGACCAAGAAAGCGCCGATGGACCGTTACGTGTTCATGACCATGGCCGTCGGCGACGGTTACGGCGGCCTTGAACACCGCGCCTCGACGGCGCTGATCTGCGCCCGCGCCGACTTGCCGACGACGGCTTCGACCAGCACCGAGATCGGCGACGGCTACCTGAAATTCCTCGGCCTGTGCAGCCATGAGTACTTCCACACCTGGAACGTCAAGCGCATCAAGCCGGCCGCCTTTGCGCCGTACAACCTGCAGGCGGAAAGCTACTCGCCGCTGTTGTGGCTGTTCGAAGGCTTCACCAGCTATTACGACGACCTGATGCTGGTGCGCGCTGGCCTGATCGACGAAGCGGCCTATTTCAAGCTGCTGGGGAAAACCGTCAACAGTGTCTTGCGCGGCAGCGGCCGCAGCAAGCAAAGCGTGGCCGATTCCAGCTTCGACGCCTGGGGCAAGTACTACCGCCAGGATGAAAACGCGCCGAACGCCATCGTCAGCTACTACACCAAGGGTTCGCTGATCGCGCTGGCCTTCGACCTGACGATCCGCACGAAGACGAATGGCGACAAATCGCTGGACGACGTGATGCAGGCATTGTGGCAGCGCTATGGCCGCGATTTCTACAAAGGTAAAGCGCGTGGCGTGACGCCGGCCGAAGTCGAAGCCCTGTTCGATGAGATTATCGGCACGCGCATGAAGCCATTCTTCGAGCGCTACATCCGCGGCACGGACGACGTGCCGCTGGCGCGCCTGCTGGCGCCGTTCGGCGTGAAATACAGCGACGCGCGCAAGGCGGAAAAAGCCAGCCTGGACGTCAACCTGGGGCGCGACGGCAACGACGCCAAACTGGCGCAGGTACACCAGGGTGGCGCCGCCCACACAGCCGGCCTGTCGGCGGGCGACGTGCTGGTGGCCGTCGACGGCTTGCGCGTGACGGGCAGCAACCTGGACACCTTGCTGGGCCGTTACGCCGTCGGCGCCAGAGTCGCCATCCACGCCTTCCGCCGCGACGAGCTGATGACGTTTGCGGCCGTGCTGCAGGGCGACCGCGTGCCCGGCGTCAGCCTGACCCTGCTGCCGGCGCCAAAGAAAGCCACGGGGCCGAAGCGCCCTAGCGCTGTATAAGCTGTTCGTCACGCGGCAAGACAGAAAACCGGCCGTCACTGGCCGGTTTTCTATTTCAGACTGCAATTTCTCAAATGCAACTCATCCGCCGGCAGCCGCGGATAACCATCATATTTACTGCAAATGAACTAATTTTTCTTTAACTAAACTAAAATTGCCGAACTGCTTATTTTAGATCGCGCCCAACGTGGAAACCCTCGATCCCCGAACCATCATGCTGATGACGACCCTGATGTGCGGGGCCATGAGCATTGTCATGTTCTCGGTGTATCGCAGTTTCCGGCGCGAGGTGCATGGCCTGGGGCATTGGGCGGCCGGTTTGCTGTTGCTGGTATGCGCGTCCCTGCTGTTTGGCACCCGCGAGGTACTGCCGCCGGCATTGTCGATGATCGCGGCTAATGCGGCGCTGGTGGCCGGCATCGGCCTGTCGATGCTGGGCACGGAAAAATTCTTTGGCCTGGCGCCCAGCCGCCGCGCCTATCTGCTGATACTTGCCCTGGCCATCGCCGGCAATAGCTGGTGGCTGCTGGCGCGCCCCGATTTCTCGGCGCGCGTGGCGGTCTTTTCCCTGCTGGTCTTCCTGTTTTATGCGCGCCAGGTGCAACTGGTGTGGCGTCATGGCGAACGCCATTTCTCGAGTTTTTTCTTTGGCGTGCTGATGCTGATGCAAGCCCTGGTGGTGCTGGTGCGGGGCATGTCGGCCTTGCTGCATGGCGGCGCCAGCGTGAACCTGACGGTGGCAGGCACGCCGGCCGGCATCTATCTGGCGGTCGCCAATTTCATGGCGTTGCTGCTGACGGTGGGCTTCATGACGGTGGCGACGCGCCGCCTGCAGCAGATACTCGAGCGCCGCTCGACCCATGACCCGCTGACGCAGGTGCTGAACCGGCGCGGCTTTGGCGACGCCTATGCGCGCGAGACGGGCAATCTGCGGCGTCGCCGTTTGCCGCTGACACTGCTCAGCATCGACCTCGATTACTTCAAATTGATCAATGACCGCTACGGTCACGCGGTGGGCGACCAGGTGCTGGCGCACGTGGCCGCCGTCATCGGCAGCGCCTTGCGCGAATCGGATTGCGTGGCGCGTTTCGGCGGCGAGGAATTCGTCGTGCTGATGCCGGACATGCCGGCGCATAATGCGCTGGGCGTGGCTGAACGCATCCGCGCCTTGCTGCACGAACCCAGTCATGCGGGGCTGCCGCCGTGTACGGTCAGCATCGGCGTCGCTTGCCAGGCATCGGTGGTGGAAGGGCTGGAACAGCTGCTGTCGCGCGCCGATGCGGCCCTGTACCTGGCCAAGGAGCGGGGACGCGACCGCATCGAACTCGATACCGCCGCGGTTACTGCGGACCGGACAAGGTCCGCAGCTGGAACCGGTACTGGTCGTTGAACAGAAAGGTTTCGGAAAAATCGAAGGTTTTGGCGTGGCGGCGCATCAGGTGCCCGGCCGGAGGAAACGCGTCTTGCACGCGCCGCACGGCGGCCAGCGCGGCGGCCGATGCTTCGCCGTCGCGCGAACGGTGTACGTGCACGTTTTTCAGTTCGCCGTCCGGCCCCACGCTCAGGTCAAGCACGACGATGGCCGGCAGCATGGGCGGCAGGCGCCCGCTGAACGTGTATTCTGAGTTGGCGGCCATGATCTGCTGCGCCACCAGCGATTTGTAGGCGTCGATGCTGGCGGCCAGCTGTATCGCGGCTGGCGTGCGAGGGGGCGTGGACGTGGGCGTGTTCGCCGCTGGTGGCGGCGTACTCTGGCAGGCTGCCAGCAGGGTAGCAGTGGCAAGGACGGTGATCGCGTGTTTCATGCCTGCCAGACTACCATGCTTTAACTGAACAGGCGTTCCAGCTCCACGCCCGGGTCTGGCGTGCGCATGAACGCTTCGCCCACGAGGAAGCTGTGGATGTGCGCGTCGCGCATGCGTTGCACGTCGGCCGTGCTGTGGATGCCCGATTCCGTGATGATCAATTTGTCTTGCGGGATGCGCGGCAAGAGATTGATGGTCGTGTCCAGTGAAGTTTCGAAGGTGCGCAGGTTGCGGTTGTTGATGCCGATCAGCGCGCTCTTGAGTTTCAGGGCCGCCGTCAGTTCTTCACCGTCGTGGCTTTCGATCAGCACGCCCATGCCCAGTTCGTGGGCGCACGCTTCCATCTCGGCCATCAGGCCATGGTCGAGCGCCGCGACGATCAGGAGGATGCAGTCGGCGCCCATGGCCCGCGCTTCATAGATCTGGTACATGTCGACCATGAAATCCTTGCGCAGCACGGGAATGGCGCAGGCGGCGCGCGCCTGCTGCAGGTATTCCACGGAGCCCTGGAAGAACTGCTCGTCCGTCAGCACGGACAGGCACGCCGCGCCGTGTTGGGCATAGCTGGCGGCGATGTCGGCAGGGCGAAAGTCGGCGCGGATCACGCCTTTCGAGGGCGACGCTTTTTTGACTTCGGCGATGATGCCGGGCTTGCCGTCGGCGATGTGCTGGCGCAGGCTAGCTTCAAAACCGCGCAGGCCGGCGCGCAGTGCGCTGTCGCTTTCCACGTCGCCGCGCAGGCTGGCCAGACTGCGGTGGGCTTTGGCCTTGGCCACTTCATCGGCTTTCACTGCCAGGATTTTATCGAGTATGTCGGACATGATGGTCGCTATTCTATAAGGAGGGCGGAGGGCTTACGCTTGCTTTGGTGTGCCCAGCTGCTGCGTGACCTGCACGAATTGATCGAGTTTTGCCAGGGCCGCGCCCGAGCTGACGGCGGTGCGCGCGCGCGCCAGGCCGTCTTCGATCGAGCTGGCCACGCCGGCCGCGTACAGCGCCGTGCCCGCGTTCAGGGCGACGATATCGCTGGCCGCGCCGGGTTCGCCGCGCAGCGCTTCCATCATTTTGGCTTTCGATTCGACGGCATCGGCCACCTTCAGGTTGCGGCTGGCGATCATCTGCAAACCGAAATCTTCCGGGTGGATTTCGTATTCGCGGATCTCGCCGTTGACCAGCTCGCCCACGAGGGTAGAGGCGCCCAGCGACACTTCATCCATATTGTCGCGGCCATACACGACGATGGCATGCTGCGCGCCCAGGCGCTGCAGCACGCGCACCTGGATGCCGACCAGGTCAGCGTGGAACACGCCCATCAGAATGTTCGGCGCGCCGGCCGGATTCGTCAGCGGCCCGAGGATATTGAAAATCGTGCGTACGCCCAGCTCCTTGCGCACGGGCGCCGCATGCTTCATGGCCGCATGGTGGTTCGGTGCATACATGAAGCCGATGCCCGTCTGCGCGATCGACTGGGCGATCTGCTCGGGCTGCAGGTTGATGTTGACGCCCAGCGAGTCCAGCACGTCGGCGCTGCCGGACGAGGACGACACGCTGCGCCCGCCATGCTTGGCCACGCGCGCGCCGGCCGCGGCCGCCACGAACATCGAGGCGGTGGAAATGTTGAAGGTGTGTGCGCCGTCGCCGCCCGTGCCGACGATGTCGAGCAGGTTGGTGGTGTCGGCCATGGGCACCTTGGTGGAAAACTCGCGCATCACTTGCGCGGCGGCGGCGATTTCGCCGATGGTTTCCTTTTTCACGCGCAAGCCCACGGTCAGGGCGGCGATCATGGTGGGCGACATTTCGCCGGACATGATCTGGCGGAACAGGTACAGCATTTCGTCGTGAAAAATTTCGCGGTGTTCGATGCAGCGCAGCAGGGCTTCTTGTGGTGTGATCGGCATGATGCTTCCTTCTTCAATGATGGCGCAGGAGGACACTGATGGCACGCCGTGGCGTGCGCGGAAAATCAGCGCTCGAGAAAATTCTTCAGCAGGGCGTGGCCGTGCTCCGAGAGGATCGATTCGGGGTGGAACTGCACGCCCTCGATATCGTATTCCCGGTGGCGCACGCCCATGATTTCGCCGTCGTCCGTCCACGCCGTCACTTCCAGGCAGGAAGGCAGCGAGGCGCGTTCGATCGCCAAAGAGTGGTAGCGGATCACTGTGAAGGGGCTGGGGATGTCCTTGAAGACACCCACGCCCGTATGCGCGATGAGGGAAGTTTTGCCATGCATGACTTGCTTGGCGCGGATGACCTTGCCGCCAAACGCTTCGCCGATGGCCTGGTGCCCCAGGCACACGCCGAGTATCGGCTTCTTGCCGGCGAAGTGCTTGAGCACTTCCACCGAAATGCCCGCCTGTGCCGGCGCTTTCGGGCCGGGCGAGATGCAGATGCGGTCCGGGTTCAGCGCCTCGATCTGTTCGATCGTGATTTCATCGTTGCGGTAGACCCGCACGTCTTCGCCCAGCTCGCCGAAATACTGCACGATGTTGTAGGTGAAGGAGTCGTAATTGTCGATCATGAGCAGCATCTTAAAACCCTCCATCCAGGCCATCTTGCACTTGTTCGGCGGCGCGCAGCACGGCGCGCGCCTTGTTTTCAGTTTCCTGCCATTCCATTTCGGGGATGGAGTCGGCCACGATGCCGGCCGCGGCCTGCACGTACAGCATGCCGTCCTTGACCACGCCCGTACGGATGGCGATGGCCACATCCATTTCGCCGCCAAACGACAGGTAGCCGCAGGCGCCGCCGTAGATGCCGCGCTTGGTGATTTCCAGCTCGTCGATCACTTCCATGGCGCGCACTTTCGGCGCACCCGTCAGGGTGCCGGCGGGGAAGGTCGCGCGCAGCACGTCCAGGTTCGACAGACCCTTCTTGAGGGTGCCTTCCACGTTCGAGACGATGTGCTGCACATGCGAGTATTTTTCGATGACCATGCGGTCGGTGACGTGCACGCTGCCCGTCTCGGCAATGCGGCCGATGTCGTTGCGCGCCAGGTCGATCAGCATCACGTGCTCGGCGATCTCTTTCGGGTCGGCCAGCAGCTCGGCCGACAATTCGGCGTCGCGCTCCGGCGTGGCGCCGCGCGGACGGGTGCCGGCGATGGGGCGCAAGGTGACTTTCTTGCCGCCGTCCGCCGTCTTCTCGTTGCGCACCAGGATTTCCGGCGAGGCGCCGATGATTTGCATGTCGCCGAAATTATAGAAGTACATATACGGCGACGGGTTGAGCGAACGCAAGGCGCGGTACAAGGTCAGCGGCGAATCGACATACGGTTTACGGATGCGCTGGCCGATCTGCACCTGCATCAGGTCGCCCGCCATCACGTATTCATGCGCCTTGGCGACGGCCTTCAGGTAGTCTTCCTTGGAAAAGTCGCGGATGGTTTCCGTGCGCACGGAAGCGCTGGTGACGGGCGCATCGACACCGCGGCGCAGCATCATGCGCAAGTCCTTCAGGCGCTGCTGCGCTTTCGAAAACGATTCGGGCTGCGTGGTGTCGGCGTAGACGATCAAATACAGTTTGCCGGACAGGTTGTCGATGACGGCCAGTTCTTCCGTCACCATCAGCTGGATGTCGGGCAGCTTCAAGTCATCTTTCGGCGCGCCGCCGGCCAGTTTTTTCTCGATGTGGCGCACCGTGTCGTAGCCGAAGTAGCCGGCCAGGCCGCCGCAGAAGCGCGGCATGCCGGGGCGCAGGGCCACCTTGAAGCGCGACTGGAATTGTTCGATGAAGTCGAGCGGATTGCCTTCGTGCTCTTCGATCACGACGCCGTTTTTGACGATTTCGGTGCGCTTGCCATAGCTGCGCAATACGGTCGTGGCGGGCAAGCCGATGAAGGAATAGCGGCCGAAGCGTTCGCCGCCGACGACGGATTCGAGCAGGAAGGTGTTCTTGCCACCTTGTTGGGCCTGTGCCAGTTTCAGGTACAGGGTGAGCGGCGTTTCCAGGTCGGCGAACGCTTCCGCGATCAGGGGGATGCGGTTGTAGCCTTGCTGGGCCAGCGATTTGAATTCGAGTTCGGTCATGTTTCTCTCCATGCCGTCAGGGTATGAGTGTGCATAGTGCACAAACCCTGCGGTGGGTTATCAAAAAACTTGCCGGTACATGCAACATGCGCAAAATGCGCAAAGGACGCGTGTGCAACCGGCAGCAATCGTAACGGCTCGGCCCTTAGGCCTGCCAGGATTGCCAGCGTCGCCAAAGCCAGGCCTCAATCGAGCCGGTTTGGGTGACATTGTGTTTTTTGATGAGAAACTTGTTCACGATATGGTGTTGGGTTTGGTCAGTATGCCGGTTAGTTTTGCATGCTAATAAAACGGGCTGCTTCGAGCAGTGTCTTTACTATACCATCGGAATCGGTATCGTGTATAGAGTGTCCGTGATTGTAGCCATACGGTACCGTCAATACGGGGCAGGCCGCAGCCCTGGCCGCTTGCGCGTCATTCGAGGAGTCGCCGATGGCCACCACTTTGGATGGCGCCAGGTCGAAGTCCGCGCACACTTGCAGCAGCGGCATGGGGTGCGGTTTTTTCTGCGGCAGCGAATCGCCGCCATAGACGATCTCGAAATACTGGTCGAGGTTTTTCAGTTTCAGCAGGGGCAGGGCGAAGGCGATGGGCTTGTTGGTGACGCAGGCCAGGCGCAAGCCCGCCGCCTTCATCGCCGCCAGTCCCGCTTCCACGTCCGGGTAGAGGGTACTGAACTGGCCGTTGATGGCCAGGTAGTGGCGCTGGTAGCCGTCCATCGCCTGCTCGAAATGCTGTTCCACGCCGGCCGCATCGAAGTCGAGCGCCAGCACGGTGCGGATCAGGTTTTCCGAGCCTTTGCCCACCATCAGCTTGATGGCGTCGGCGCTGATGGGCGCCAGGTCCAGTTCGGCGCGCATGCCGTTGATGGCGACATGGAAATCGGGCACGGTGTCGAGCATCGTGCCATCGAGGTCGATGATGGCGGCGCGCACGCCGGCCAGTACGTGGTCTTTCACCGTGCCCGCTTGCATCAGGCGCCCTTGACGGCTGCCAGTTCGGCGCGCATGGCGTCGATGACGGCTTTGTAGTCGGGCTTGCCGAAGATGGCCGAGCCGGCGACGAAGGTGTCGGCGCCAGCGGCGGCGGCGGCGGCGATGTTGTCGATCTTGATGCCGCCATCGACTTCGAGCATGATGTCACGGCCCGATTCGTCGATCATGCGGCGCGCTTCGGCGATTTTTTTCAAGGCTTGCGGAATGAAGGACTGGCCGCCGAAGCCGGGATTGACGGACATGATCAGGATGATGTCGATCTTGTCCATCACGTGTTCCAGGTAGTGCAGCGGCGTGCCCGGGTTGAATACCAGGCCCGATTTGCAACCATTGTCGCGGATCAGCTGCAAGGAGCGGTCGACGTGATCCGACGCTTCCGGGTGAAAGGTGATGATGTTCGCGCCAGCCTTGGCGAAATCCGGGATAATGCGATCGACAGGCTTGACCATCAGGTGCACGTCGATGGGTACTTGCACGTGCGGGCGGATCGCTTCGCATACCAGCGGGCCGATGGTCAGGTTCGGCACGTAGTGATTGTCCATCACGTCGAAGTGGATGATGTCGGCGCCGGCGGTAACGACGTTGCGCACTTCCTCGCCCAGGCGGGCAAAGTCGGCGGACAGGATGCTGGGAGCGATACGGAATGTTGTCATGGTGAAGTAGCCAAAGGATAGAAAATGCGAAGATGCGCTATTTTACGCCTGACGCCGTTACCATGCCTCATTGAAGCATGGGGAAACACAGAATACGCATCGCGCGATGGCCTATGCGTCGCGCGCGACACACAATATGACTGGCAATGTCTGAATAGGAATGACGATGGCGACTTATGAATTTACGGTAACGGTCAAGACGCAATACCTGCCCGAGCAATCGGCACCGGACCAGGGGCGGCACGTGTTCAGCTACACGATCCGCGTCGTCAACACGGGCACGGCGGGCGCGCAACTGATTTCGCGCCACTGGGTCATCACGGATGCGAACAACAAGGTGGAAGAGGTGCGCGGCCTGGGCGCCGTCGGTCACCAGCCGCTGCTGCAGCCGGGCGAGCAGTTCGAATACACGAGCGGCACCATGCTGGGCACACCGCAAGGCTCGATGCACGGCGAATACTTTTGCGTGGCCGAAGATGGCCATCAGTTCGAAGCTTTGATCCCCGAATTCGTGCTGTCGGTGCCGCGCACCTTGCATTAAGGAAACGCCGGGGGCTTGCCCCCTTACTTCAGTTTTTCAGTGGCGTCCTGTTCTTCACTGAGCTGCTTGCGCGCCGGCGGTGCGGGCTTTTTGCCCGAATACATGGTCCACCAGACTATAAATGCCAGCAAGAAGAACGCCACCAGCGCCTCTATCATCAAGATCCACATACGCACTCCTATGTTATTTACCCGCAGCTTAGTATTTACCCGCCGTCTGTTGACACGCGGTAGTCTACCCGTTTCAATCGGCGCCGTCGCGCTTGCTCTATCCGCCTGCACCACGCCGCCCGCGCCGCCCGCTGCCAGCGGCAAGGCGCCACCCATCGCGCCGACCGTCGTCAAGCCGGTTCCGGCCAAGCCGGCCGACGCCAAGGATGCCACGGATGTGGCGGCGCCCACCTTCGTGCCCGCCAAGTTTGCCGCCTTGCCTGGCTGGGCCCGCGACGACATGCGCGCCGCCTGGCCCGCGTTCATGGCGTCGTGCGGCGTGCTGGTCAAGCGCCCGGACTGGAAGGAATCGTGCACGATCGCGCGCCAGGTGAATGCGGACAGCGACAAGGCCATCCGCCTGTTTTTCGAGACTTTCTTTGTGCCAAATCAAGTGGTGGCCGCCGATGGCGCCAATACTGGCTTGGTGACCGGTTACTACGAACCCTTGCTGCATGGCGCGCGCAAGCGCGGTGGTCCATACCAGACACCGCTGTACAAGGTGCCTGACGACCTGGTCTCGGTGGATTTGTCGGGCGTGTATCCGGAACTGAAGAATATGCGCTTGCGGGGCAAGCTGGTGGGCAAGAAGGTGGTGCCGTACGCCACCCGCGCCGACATCGAGCGCGCCACGTCCGTCACGGGCAAGGAATTGCTGTGGGTGGATGACGAAGTCGAAGCCTTCTTCCTGCAAGTACAGGGATCGGGGCGCGTGCAGCTGACCGATACGCAGGAAACCGTGCGCGTGGCCTATGCGGATCAAAACGGCCACCCGTATAAATCGATTGGCCGCTACCTGGTCGACAAGGGCGAGCTGACCCTGAGCCAGGCGTCCGCGCAGGGCATCAAGGCGTGGATCGCCGGCCATCCCACGCGCAAGGATGAATTGTTCAACGCCAATCCCAGCTATGTCTTCTTCAAGGAAGAGCGCCTGCCCGATCCGAAAGTGGGGCCGAAGGGCGCGCTGGGCGTGCCGCTGACGCCGCAGCGCTCGGTGGCCATCGATTCGCGCTTCCTGCCGCTGGGTGCGCCCGTGTTCCTGTCCACCACGCAAGCCAATAGCGAGATTCCCATGCAGCGCCTGGTGATGGCGCAGGATACGGGCGGCGCCATTCGCGGGCCGATCCGGGTCGATTATTTCTTTGGCTTTGGCGCGGAAGCGGCCGAGAATGCGGGCCGCATGAAGCAGAGCGGCGCCGTGTGGGTGTTGTTGCCGAAGCAGGCACCGGCGCGCTGAGTTTCTCGCGGCGCCGGGCAGTTCGTGGTGTCGCTTAGCGCAAGACCATGACAGGTAGATGGGTATGCGCGAGCACTTTTTGCGTTTCGCTGCCCACGAACAACTTGTTCAAGCCCTTGCGGCCATGCGAGGCCATCAGGATGATGTCGCAATGGTAGGTTTGCGCCGCATTGACGATTTCATCGTGCGGGCTCGGCGACACGGCCACCACGCCTTCGAAAGGCACGCCGGCGGCGCTTGCCGCTACGCCGATCTTGTCGATGGCGCGTTGCGACGCTTCCTGCATCTGCTGTTCATACAGGCTGGCGTCGAGCACGATGCCGCCATCGGCCATCGGCGAGAACGGAAAAGGCTGCACCACGCTGATGGCGACCAGCTTGGCTTTGTTCAATTGGGCGAAGGCGAGGGCGGTCTCGGCGGCTTTGTCGGACAACGGCGAGCCGTCGGTGGGAAATAAGATGGTGTTAAACATAGCGTGCTCCTCAAGTGATGTAAGACAGCTTATGGATTTACATCAATTAAAACCTTGATATAAATCAAACCTCACAGGCTTTGGCGTGAATAGTGTCGCCAAAGCAATCTTTTGCCAGTGTATGCCCGTTCACCGCTTCAGGTGCGCACGCTACGCAGCGGCGTGCCCCACACCATGGCGACGGTCAACACAATGCTCCCAGCCGCGATGCAGGCCAGGCCGTTGCGCACGCCAAAGTGTTCCGCTACCCAGCCGGCGGCCAGCGCGCCCAGCGGCGCCGTCGCCACCGTCAGGAAGCGCATGGTCGACGTCATGCGGCCCAGCATGGGGTCGGGCGTGACCTTCTGGCGCAAGCCCAGGTAGGGAATAAAGAACAGCATCACGCCGCAATCGAAAAAGAACATCAAGATGGCATAGGCCACGGCGCTGGCGGCCGCGCTGCCAAACAGCGCGGCGGGTATCGTTGGTGTCAGGGCAAAGCAGAGCGAGGTTGATGCCAGGCCGATCAGGATGGTGCGGCCGGCGCCGTAGCGGCGCGTCAGCGGCTTGACGATGAAGGCGCTGAGCAAGACGCCGGCGCCGCCGAGCATCTGCGTCATGCCCAGCACGCCAGGACTCATGCCCAGGTCGCGCGTGGCGAACAGCACGGTCAAGGCCATACTGGCGTAAAACAGGAAATGCCAGATGCCGGCACCCCAGGCCAGCGCGCGCAGCAGCGGCTCGCGCCAGACAAACAGCAAGCCATCGGCGATGTCGCGCAAGGCGTGCTTGTCAGACGGCGCGGGACGTGGATCGCGCACGCTCATGGCGCGCAAGTTGAAGACGGAAACCAGATAGCCGCAAGCCGTGCACAGGATGGCGACAGGCGCCGACAACACTTGCACCAGCACGCCGGCCAGGCCGGGGCCGATCAGGCGCGAAGCCGATTCGGTGGCGGCAAATTTCGATTGCGCATCGATCAAACCGTCGCGGCCCACGAGGAAAGTCAGAAACACCTGTTCGGCGCCGCCACCGACGACGAAGCCCGTGCCGATGATGAACCCCACTATATATAACCATGGCATCGACAGCACGCCGCACCAATAGGCAACGGCCACGCTGGCCAAGGCCAGGCCGGACATGCTTTCGCTGAACAGCATGATCGGGTGCTTGCTGCGTCGGTCCAGCAGTACGCCGACGGGCAAGCCGAACAGGGCGAACGGCAGCGCCTGCAGCGCGACCAGCACGCCCATCTGTTCCGGCGTCGCATGTAGTAATAATACCGCGCACAGGGGCAGGGCCAGCGAGGTGATCTGGGCGCCGAAGCAATTGAGGCCGTTGCTGAACCACAGGCGACGGAAATTGACGCTGGCGGCGCTGCCGTCGCCGCGCAGGTAACGGGCGCAGTACTGGAAGAGGGGAGAGAAAATACGCTGCTCGATAAAGATGATCGGACTCACAATAATAGCAGCGCACCTGCCGCGCCGCTGCCGTTAGCCGCTACAATCGTTGCACCGTTCATCGAGAGGAGACACTATGCAATACGAAGACCTGATTATCGACATCCAGGATAAAGTGGCGGTCATCCGCCTGAACCGCCCCAAGGCGCTCAATGCCTTGAACGACAACATGATGAATGAGCTGGGCGACGCCTTGCTGAAGTTTGATGCGGACGAGAATATCGGCTGCATCGTGCTCACGGGCAGCGAAAAAGCATTTGCCGCCGGCGCCGACATCGCGGCCATGGCCGATTACACCTATCCGGACACCTTTACCCAAGGTTACATCAGCCGCAACTGGGAACATATCTTGCGCGTGCGCAAACCTGTGGTGGGCGCGGTGGCTGGTTATGCGCTCGGGGGTGGTTGCGAACTGGCCATGATGTGCGATTTCCTGATCGCGGCCGACAGCGCCAAATTCGGCCAGCCGGAAATCAAGGTCGGCGTCACGCCAGGCGCGGGCGGCACGCAGCGTCTGCCGCGCGCCATCGGCAAGGCCAAGGCCATGGATCTGCTGCTGACGGCGCGCACCATTGACGCCGCCGAGGCGGAACGCATCGGCCTCGTGTCGCGCGTGGTGCCGGCCGATAAATTGCTGGAAGAAACCCTGGCTGCCGCCAGGACCATTGCCGCCATGCCGACCTCGGTGGCCATGATGATCAAGGATTGCGTCAACCGTGCCTTTGAAACCACCTTGACCGATGGCGTCGCCTACGAGCGCCGTCTGTTCCAGGCCGCCTTCGGTACGCCTGCACAAAAAGAAGGCATGCACGCTTTCCTGGAAAAGCGCTTGCCAAACTTCGACGGTCTTTGATATGATTCGCCTCCTCGCAAAACGACGCACACAAAACATGGTGTTGCAGAGTAAAAGCGGGGAGAAAAAGAAGGTTGACGAAATGCTGCAAACGCTTCATACTCTTCCTTCTTCGCAGCTGGCAAACACAACGCTTTGTCGATAGCGCGAAAGCAGTACCGAATACAGTTCTTTAACAATTAACAGTCGATAAGTGTGGGCATTTGATGTAAGTGCAGCGTCAATCTTCGGATTGGCGTCTAACTTAAAATATCAAATGTTCACAAGAAATAATGAAATAGGATACTTCTTCGGAAGTAGCCTGTCAGTTTTTTGAGTGAGCGACCCATCAGCAATGATGGTGCCTGTAAAAGGGCAAAGTAACAGAGATTAAACTGAAGAGTTTGATCCTGGCTCAGATTGAACGCTGGCGGCATGCCTTACACATGCAAGTCGAACGGCAGCACGGAGCTTGCTCTGGTGGCGAGTGGCGAACGGGTGAGTAATATATCGGAACGTACCCTAGAGTGGGGGATAACGTAGCGAAAGTTACGCTAATACCGCATACGATCTAAGGATGAAAGTGGGGGATCGCAAGACCTCATGCTCGTGGAGCGGCCGATATCTGATTAGCTAGTTGGTAGGGTAAAAGCCTACCAAGGCATCGATCAGTAGCTGGTCTGAGAGGACGACCAGCCACACTGGAACTGAGACACGGTCCAGACTCCTACGGGAGGCAGCAGTGGGGAATTTTGGACAATGGGCGAAAGCCTGATCCAGCAATGCCGCGTGAGTGAAGAAGGCCTTCGGGTTGTAAAGCTCTTTTGTCAGGGAAGAAACGGTGAGAGCTAATATCTCTTGCTAATGACGGTACCTGAAGAATAAGCACCGGCTAACTACGTGCCAGCAGCCGCGGTAATACGTAGGGTGCAAGCGTTAATCGGAATTACTGGGCGTAAAGCGTGCGCAGGCGGTTTTGTAAGTCTGATGTGAAATCCCCGGGCTCAACCTGGGAATTGCATTGGAGACTGCAAGGCTAGAATCTGGCAGAGGGGGGTAGAATTCCACGTGTAGCAGTGAAATGCGTAGATATGTGGAGGAACACCGATGGCGAAGGCAGCCCCCTGGGTCAAGATTGACGCTCATGCACGAAAGCGTGGGGAGCAAACAGGATTAGATACCCTGGTAGTCCACGCCCTAAACGATGTCTACTAGTTGTCGGGTCTTAATTGACTTGGTAACGCAGCTAACGCGTGAAGTAGACCGCCTGGGGAGTACGGTCGCAAGATTAAAACTCAAAGGAATTGACGGGGACCCGCACAAGCGGTGGATGATGTGGATTAATTCGATGCAACGCGAAAAACCTTACCTACCCTTGACATGGCTGGAATCCTCGAGAGATTGAGGAGTGCTCGAAAGAGAACCAGTACACAGGTGCTGCATGGCTGTCGTCAGCTCGTGTCGTGAGATGTTGGGTTAAGTCCCGCAACGAGCGCAACCCTTGTCATTAGTTGCTACGAAAGGGCACTCTAATGAGACTGCCGGTGACAAACCGGAGGAAGGTGGGGATGACGTCAAGTCCTCATGGCCCTTATGGGTAGGGCTTCACACGTCATACAATGGTACATACAGAGCGCCGCCAACCCGCGAGGGGGAGCTAATCGCAGAAAGTGTATCGTAGTCCGGATTGTAGTCTGCAACTCGACTGCATGAAGTTGGAATCGCTAGTAATCGCGGATCAGCATGTCGCGGTGAATACGTTCCCGGGTCTTGTACACACCGCCCGTCACACCATGGGAGCGGGTTTTACCAGAAGTAGGTAGCTTAACCGCAAGGAGGGCGCTTACCACGGTAGGATTCGTGACTGGGGTGAAGTCGTAACAAGGTAGCCGTATCGGAAGGTGCGGCTGGATCACCTCCTTTCTAGAGTTTGCACGAATCAGTAATGATTCACGCATCAAATGTTCACACTTATCGGCTGTTTAATTAAGAAGAAACAGTAGTCGTAGTAGTTCCGCGTTGGGGCTGTAGCTCAGCTGGTTAGAGCACCGTGTTGATAACGCGGGGGTCGTTGGTTCGAGTCCAACCAGCCCTACCAGTAAAAATTCCCGGGGGATTAGCTCAGCTGGGAGAGCACCTGCTTTGCAAGCAGGGGGTCGTCGGTTCGATCCCGTCATCCTCCACCAAAGTTTTACTCGAAAGTACAAATGTAAGCCAGTCAAACAGACCCGGTTTAGATTTGATCTTTTAGCGATCAAAGCTGTTTCGTTCTTTAACAATCTGGAAGAAGTAAAGATTATTTATTGATCGGTTTGCCGTAAAAGGCAAATCGATGGGTAATGATTGTATGTATCAACAAACAAGCAACAACGTTGTACTTTCTTATCCCTGTAGCGCTCTTTGATTATTTAGGTAATCAGAGGCTAACGTTATAGGGACAAGCGAATAAGTGCACATGGTGGATGCCTTGGCGATTACAGGCGATGAAGGACGTAGTAGCTTGCGATAAGCTGCGGGGAGTGAGCAAACACACTTTGATCCGCAGATTTCCGAATGGGGCAACCCACCCTTTTAGGGTATTGCATACTGAATACATAGGTATGCAAGGCGAACGCGGCGAACTGAAACATCTAAGTAGCTGCAGGAAAAGAAATCAACCGAGATTCCCAAAGTAGCGGCGAGCGAAATGGGAAGAGCCTGTACGTGATAGTCGGACTGATAGAAGAATCCTCTGGAAATAGGAACCGTAGCGGGTGATAGTCCCGTATTCGAAATCAGACCGGTGATACTAAGCGTACGACAAGTAGGGCGGGACACGTGACATCCTGTCTGAATATGGGGGGACCATCCTCCAAGGCTAAATACTCGTAATCGACCGATAGTGAACCAGTACCGTGAGGGAAAGGCGAAAAGAACCCCGGAAGGGGAGTGAAATAGATCCTGAAACCGTGTGCATACAAACAGTAGGAGCGGACTTGTTCCGTGACTGCGTACCTTTTGTATAATGGGTCAGCGACTTACATTCAGTGGCAAGGTTAACCATATAGGGAAGCCGTAGAGAAATCGAGTCCGAATAGGGCGATCAGTCGCTGGGTGTAGACCCGAAACCAAGTGATCTACTCATGGCCAGGATGAAGGTGCGGTAACACGCCCTGGAGGTCCGAACCCACTAATGTTGAAAAATTAGGGGATGAGCTGTGGGTAGGGGTGAAAGGCTAAACAAACTTGGAAATAGCTGGTTCTCTCCGAAAACTATTTAGGTAGTGCCTCAAGTATCACCATCGGGGGTAGAGCACTGTTATGGCTAGGGGGTCATTGCGACTTACCAAACCATTGCAAACTCCGAATACCGATGAGTGCGAGCTTGGGAGACAGACGTCGGGTGCTAACGTCCGGCGTCAAGAGGGAAACAACCCAGACCGCCAGCTAAGGTCCCAAAGATTGGCTAAGTGGAAAACGAAGTGGGAAGGCTAAAACAGTCAGGATGTTGGCTTAGAAGCAGCCATCATTTAAAGAAAGCGTAATAGCTCACTGATCGAGTCGTCCTGCGCGGAAGATGTAACGGGGCTAAGCCAGTCACCGAAGCTGCGGATATCCTTTATTGGATATGGTAGGAGAGCGTTCTGTAAGCCTGCGAAGGTGTCTTGTAAAGGATGCTGGAGGTATCAGAAGTGCGAATGCTGACATGAGTAGCGATAATGGGGGTGAAAAGCCTCCACGCCGTAAGCCCAAGGTTTCCTGTTCAACGTTCATCGGAGCAGGGTGAGTCGGCCCCTAAGGCGAGGCAGAGATGCGTAGCTGATGGGAAGCAGGTTAATATTCCTGCACCGTCGTATGATGCGATGGGGGGACGGATCGCGGAAGGTTGTCTGACTGTTGGAATAGTCAGTTTCTGTCTCATAGAAGGCGCTTAGGCAAATCCGGGCGCGGAATTCAAGGGGATGGGACGAGTGAACTTGTTCACGAAGCAATCGGAAGTGGTTCCAAGAAAAGCCTCTAAGCTTCAGTCATACGAGACCGTACCGCAAACCGACACAGGTGGGCGAGATGAGTATTCTAAGGCGCTTGAGAGAACTCGGGAGAAGGAACTCGGCAAATTGGTACCGTAACTTCGGGAAAAGGTACGCCCCGGTAGCTTGATTGGTTTACTCCATGAGGGTGAAAGGGTTGCAATAAACTGGTGGCTGCGACTGTTTAATAAAAACACAGCACTCTGCAAACACGAAAGTGGACGTATAGGGTGTGACGCCTGCCCGGTGCTGGAAGATTAAATGATGGGGTGCAAGCTCTTGATTGAAGTCCCAGTAAACGGCGGCCGTAACTATAACGGTCCTAAGGTAGCGAAATTCCTTGTCGGGTAAGTTCCGACCTGCACGAATGGCGTAACGATGGCCACACTGTCTCCTCCCGAGACTCAGCGAAGTTGAAATGTTTGTGATGATGCAATCTACCCGCGGCTAGACGGAAAGACCCCATGAACCTTTACTGTAGCTTTGCATTGGACTTTGAACCAATCTGTGTAGGATAGGTGGGAGGCTTTGAAGCGGGGACGCTAGTTCTCGTGGAGCCAACCTTGAAATACCACCCTGGTTTGTTTGAGGTTCTAACCTTGGTCCGTTATCCGGATCGGGGACAGTGCATGGTAGGCAGTTTGACTGGGGCGGTCTCCTCCTAAAGTGTAACGGAGGAGTTCGAAGGTACGCTAGATACGGTCGGACATCGTGTTGATAGTGCAATGGCATAAGCGTGCTTAACTGCGAGACTGACAAGTCGAGCAGGTACGAAAGTAGGACATAGTGATCCGGTGGTTCTGTATGGAAGGGCCATCGCTCAACGGATAAAAGGTACTCTGGGGATAACAGGCTGATTCCTCCCAAGAGTTCATATCGACGGGGGAGTTTGGCACCTCGATGTCGGCTCATCACATCCTGGGGCTGTAGCCGGTCCCAAGGGTATGGCTGTTCGCCATTTAAAGTGGTACGTGAGCTGGGTTTAAAACGTCGTGAGACAGTTTGGTCCCTATCTGCCGTGGGCGTTGGAAATTTGAAGGGGGCTGCTCCTAGTACGAGAGGACCGGAGTGGACGAACCTCTGGTGTACCGGTTGTCACGCCAGTGGCATTGCCGGGTAGCTAAGTTCGGAAGAGATAACCGCTGAAAGCATCTAAGCGGGAAACTTGCCTTGAGATGAGATTTCCCAGAGCCTTGAGCTCTTTGAAGGGTCGTTCGAGACCAGGACGTTGATAGGCTGGGTGTGGAAGTGCAGTAATGCATTAAGCTAACCAGTACTAATTGCCCGTACGGCTTGTCCCTATAACCTTAGCAGGTACAGAGGATAAGACGGTACAACGTTGCGTGTGTGTTGATACTACTATTCATTACCCCAATCTTTGCTTCTTCCAGATTCAGGCTTTGTCGTCCTACAGGAGACAAATGCCAGTACAAGTTATGCCTGATGACCATAGCAAGTTGGTCCCACCCCTTCCCATCCCGAACAGGACCGTGAAACAACTTTGCGCCGATGATAGTGCTGCAACCAGTGTGAAAGTAGGTTATCGTCAGGCTTGTTATTCGAAAAAACCCCTTCCGGTGATCTGGTTGGGGTTTTTTTACGTTTGGTGGTTTTGTTTGACGCTGGTGGTGCTTGTCGGCTTACGCGCTGCGCGCTAAGCCGACCTACGGTCATGTAAAGTCCGGTAGGTCGGATTAGCGTAGCGTAATCCGACAACATTGTTGGCATTCATGGTGATGCCGGCTGACGCGCTTGTGCGTCAAGCCGACCTGGGGTATAATTCGCCTCCTCAGATCAGACGACTTGCTGCCCCGTTGGGAGCAGGTTGTTGAAAAAGTTATGCCTGATGACCATAGCAAGTTGGTCCCACCCCTTCCCATCCCGAACAGGACCGTGAAACAACTTTGCGCCGATGATAGTGCTGCAACCAGTGTGAAAGTAGGTTATCGTCAGGCTTGTTATATAAAAAAACCCCGCTAGGTGCGGGGTTTTTTTTCGTCTGCAGCATTCATCGGATCAGATGCCCCAGGTGATGCTTTCATTTTCCGCCTTGGCCGAGCGCAGCATTTCCATCAACGGATAGGCGCGCTGCGAAAAATGCACTTTTTGCGCGCGCGCATGGGCGCCTGTTTCGCCATCTTCCAGGGTTTCCGGGGTATGCGCATCGTGTTCGATGTCATTTTCCGGATGCAATTTGCTTTCCGCGACTTCTTTTTCCAGCAGGGCCAGGGCATCGCCCGCTTCGGCAGGCGTGATGACGCCGCGCGTGGGGTTTTTGTGCAGGATGTCGAGGATGCGCTGGGCATGTTCCTGGTACATCAGCACTTCTGGGGAGGATTTGGATTTGAATGAGATCAACATAAGCGCTTTCTGAAACTTGTTGTTAGTGTCGAAACAATATCACGACTTGAAATGTCGCACAGGCCGTCCGATTGCCCGGATTGCACATTTGCAAGCCGGATAGGTCCATCTGTTGGACAACGCACGCATTTACAAGAGCTTGCTTACCGCGACCACACCCGTTTAAGCGAGCGTTAAGTCTCAATCCAGTTTCACCGAGTCCATGAAGGTGTCGATGGTGTCACGCGACAGCTTGCTTTCTTCGCCGAGAATGATGATCTGGAAGATGCGTTTGTCCTGCGCCACAAAACGTCCGACCAGCAGGACGGGCTTGCCTTGCTGCATCCCCGTCGCTTCGACGCTCAGCGAGCTGCGTTGACGGCTGCCTGCCGCCGTGCTGCTGGCCGTCGAGGCCGATTTTTCGCTGCGCACGGTACCGTTGATGTTTTTCAATAGGGCAGTCTGCATGGCAGGCAGGGCCGCTTGTGCCTGTTCCGCACTGTCGAGCACAGCGCTGCCGATGGCGAAGGTATTGCCATCGACTTCGCTGGCCGTCATGGTCAGGCTGACTTTCTTGCCATCGAGATCGATCTCGCGTGTCAGCACGGCCGGCTTGCCTGGAAACAAGGCCGTGAACTGGGCGTCAGGGCTGCGATAGTCGCGCCAGTCGAATTTCGGACTGCAGGCGGACAGGACGCTGGCAGCCGCGAGCGTCGCCAGGAAGAGGGCAAGTGATGTTTTTTTCATCAGCAGATGGTAGCAGCGCCGCCACTCACGCGCAATCGCGCACGTGTGGCGGGCACCGGCCGCCTTATATTTCACGCAGCACGCGCCGGTACTGGATCGCTTCGGCGACATGTGGCGGTGTGATGGCCGGGCTACCCGCCAGGTCCGCGATGCTGCGCGCCACGCGCAATACCCGGTGGTAAGTGCGCGCCGACCAGTGCAATCGCGTCATGGCGCCATACAGCAACTGTTCGCCATGCGTTTCCAGCTGACAATGCTGTTCGATTTCCGTGTTGCTCAGCCGCTGGTTCGATTTTCCCTGGCGCGCCAGTTGCAGGGCATAGGCTGCCGCTACCCGGGTGGCGATGGCTTGCGTGCTTTCGCCGGCGCCGGCACGCCGCCCCAGCGCCGCGGGCGGCATGGCGGCCACTTCAATTTGCAGGTCGATACGGTCGAGCAGCGGGCCGGACAGGCGATTGTGATAACGGAGCACGGCGTCTGGCGTGCAGCGGCAACGGCCGGAAGCGTGGCCCAGATAGCCGCACGGGCAAGGATTCATGGCGGCGATCAATTGAAAACGGGCGGGAAACTCGGCCTGGCGGGCCGCCCGTGAAATGCTGATCACACCCGATTCCATGGGCTGGCGCAAGACATCGAGCACCCGGCGCTGGAATTCGGCAATTTCGTCGAGAAACAGCACGCCGCAGTGGGCCAGCGAGATTTCGCCAGGCCGCGGCACGTTGCCGCCGCCCACCAGGGCCACGCCGGACGCCGTCTGGTGCGGCGCGCGATAGGGGCGCCGTTTCCAGTGCTCCACTTTGAAGTGGCCGCCCAGCGAATGCACGGCAGCCGATTCCAGCGCCTCTTCATCGCTCATGGGCGGCAGCACGCCGGGGAAGCGGCTGGCCAGCATGGTCTTGCCTGCGCCTGGAGGGCCAATCATCAGGACGTTATGGCCGCCTGCTGCCGCCACTTCCAGCGCCCGTCGCGCTTGCTGCTGCCCTTGCACATCGGCAAAGTCGGGATAGGGAAAAGCGTGTGCCGCCAGCACGGGCTGGTGGCGTTGCAAGGCCGTGTGGCTGGCGTGCGCGGCAAAATGCGCGCAGACCTCGAGCAGGCTGTGGGCGGGATAGATGCAGGCATCGCTGACGAGGGCGGCCTCGTCAGCGTTCGCCCGCGGCAGGATGAAGGCGCGTGGTGCGCCCGACTGGCTGCGCTGCATGGCAAAGGTCATGGCCAGGGCGCCGCGGATGGGGCGCAGCTGGCCTGAGAGCGACAGTTCGCCCGCGAATTCATAGTGGTGTAATTGGTCGCCCGGCAACTGGCCGGAGGCGGCCAGGATGCCCAGCGCAATGGGCAGGTCGAAGCGGCCCGATTCCTTGGGCAGGTCGGCCGGCGCCAGATTGGCCGTAATGCGCCGCGCCGGCATCTCAAAGCCGCAGTTTTGCAGCGCGGCCCGCACGCGGTCGCGCGATTCCTTTACTTCCGTATCCGGCAGGCCGACAATCGTAAACGAAGGCAATCCATTGGCAAGGTGGACTTCGACACTTACCTCGGGCGCCTCCATGCCGGACAGGGCGCGGCTTTTCAGGACGGCCAGACTCATCAGACTCCCCTGTAGCGCGGACGCGGGCAGTATCAGTCTAGCGCTTGAAACGGCATCAGGCTTGAGCTATGCCAGCAAGGCCGCCGATTACGGCGCCCTGCATACAACAGCGGTTCAGGCTTTTGGATCGTTCAGGCGCGTTTCCAGTTCGATCAGGCGTAATTCCAGTGCATCCAGCTTGGCGCGCGTCTTGGCCAGCACTTGCGCCTGGATATCGAATTCCTCGCGTGTCACCAGATCGAGGCGGGCGAAGCCCTGGGTCATCATCGATTTCACGTTTTTCTCGATATCCTTGGCCGGCGAGTTTTCGATGGCTTGATGGATCTTGCCTTGCAAGTCGTTAAAGAAGGTATTCATGTCCATGGTCAGTCCTTTTATGGTGCGGCCTGTGCATCGCACCATTGCGGTGCACAGCGGCGTTAATCTGGTGCGAAACTGGGAAAATTCATCATGCTTCAGCAGCCCGTACCCGCATGCCGACAGGCTTGCAGGGTATGTATGGCCGGAAACGCACCTGTCAAGGTGGCAAGTGAGCTGGCACGTATTCTGCTAAAGAAGGTATGAACGCTTTGTGATCTCCAGCCAAGATTTTAAACCTCAACCGCTTTAAAAGTTCAATAAAAGGGAATCGCCATGAAGAATCTGTCCAAGAACATGATTTTAGCTGCAGCGTTGACGCTGGCCATGACCGCCGTGTGCGGCAGCGCCATGGCCCAGGATGCAGTGGCGGCGCCTGCTGCGGCCGAAGCCGTGCCTGATAACGTGGTGAGCTACAACGTGGCGCTGACCAGCGACTACCGTTACCGCGGCATTTCGCAAAGCCGCTTGAACCCGGCCATCAGCGGCGGCGCCGACTATACCCATAACCCGACGGGCCTGTATGTGGGCACCTGGTTGTCGAGCATCAAATGGATCAAGGATGGCGGCGGCGATACCGATCTGGAATGGGATATCTACGGCGGCAAACGGGGCGAGATCAGCAAGGATTTTACCTATGACGTGGGCGGCCTGTACTATTTCTATCCCTCGAATGGCCTGAGCACCAATGCCAATACCTTTGAGCTCTACGGCCAGCTCGGCTATGGCCCGATGTATATCAAGTACTCGCATTCGACCACCAATCTGTTCGGTGTTGCCGACAGCAAGAACAGCGGCTACCTGGACGTGGGCGCCAATGTCGAGGTGCATGATGGCTACATGCTGAACCTGCATGTGGGCCGTCAGAAAGTCGAGCACAACGATTCCCTCAGCTACAGCGATTACAAGATCGGCGTGACCAAGGACTTTGGCATGGCGACCGTTTCCCTGGCTGCCGTCAAAGCCAACATCACGTCGCTGGCACCGAATGGCAAGAATCTGGCGAAATCCGGTCTCGTGCTGACCGTGTCCAAAACCTTTTAAGCGAGACTGCCATGAAAATGATTACCGCAATCATTAAACCGTTCAAACTGGACGAAGTACGCGAAGCTTTGTCGGCTATCAATGTGCAAGGCATTACCGTCACGGAAGTCAAAGGTTTCGGCCGCCAGAAAGGTCACACGGAACTCTACCGTGGCGCCGAGTATGTCGTTGATTTCTTGCCAAAAACCAAGATTGAAGCGGCTGTCGATGACGCCATTGTCGACCAGGCCATCGAAGCGATCGAAGGCGCCGCGCGTACCGGTAAAATCGGTGATGGCAAGATTTTCGTCTACAACCTGGAACAGGTCATCCGCATCCGTACCGGTGAAACCGGCAACGAAGCGCTCTAAGGGGAATATTGATGCATAAAAATATAACAAAATTGCTAGCCGGGATAGCCTGTCTGTGTGCGTTTGGAGTTGCCACGCCGAGCTTTGCCGATGCGCCCGCCAAGACGGAGGCGGCCACGACCACGGCCGTCGCCGCCCCTGCCGTCACGCCGGTGCCTGATGCAGCGCCTGCCGCCGCCGCGCCGGCCCCGGCCGCTGCCGCGCCAGCCGCCGCGCCCGTCGCCAACAAAGGCGACACCAGCTTCATGATGATCAGCACCTTGCTGGTGATCTTGATGACCATCCCCGGTCTGGCCCTGTTCTACGGCGGCCTGGTGCGCTCGAAAAACATGTTGTCGGTGCTGATGCAAGTGTTCATGGTGTTCGCGCTGGTCATCGTGCTGTGGTGTATCTACGGCTACTCGATCGCCTTCACGGAAAAAACCGCCTTCTTCGGTGGCTTTGACCGCCTGTTCCTGAACGGCATCTGGGATCCGGCCAAGGGCACGTTTGCCGCCGCCGCCACCTTCAGCAAGGGCGTCGTCATTCCCGAGTTCGTCTTCGTGGCCTTCCAGGGCACGTTTGCCGCCATCACCTGCGCACTGATCGTCGGCGCCTTTGCCGAGCGCGCCAAGTTTTCCGCCGTGCTGGCCTTCGTCGTGCTGTGGTTCACGTTCGCCTACTTGCCAGCGGCCCACATGGTGTGGTTCTGGACCGGTCCTGACCTGATCACCAACGCCGCCACCTCGGCCAGCGAAGCCCTGAAGGCTGGCTGGATCTGGCAAAAAGGCGCGCTGGACTTCGCCGGCGGCACCGTCGTGCACATCAACGCCGCCGTTGCCGGCCTCGTGGGCGCCATCATGATCGGCAAGCGCGTCGGTTACGGCCGCGAATCGATGGCACCGCACTCGCTGACGATGACCATGATCGGCGCATCGCTGCTGTGGGTGGGCTGGTTCGGTTTCAATGCCGGCTCCTCGCTGGAAGCGGGCGACGTGGCTGCCCTGGCCTTCGTCAATACGCTGTTGGCCACTGCCGCCGCCACCCTGTCGTGGGTGTTTGGCGAATGGATCAGCAAAGGCAAGCCTTCGATGCTCGGTGGCGCATCGGGCGCCGTGGCCGGCCTGGTGGCGATCACCCCGGCGGCCGGCTTTGTCGGCCCGATGGGCGGCCTGGTCATCGGCTTGCTGGCTGGTGTCGTCTGCCTGTGGGGCGTGAATGGCCTGAAACGCCTGATCGGCGCCGACGATTCGCTCGACGTGTTCGGCGTGCATGGCGTGGGCGGCATCCTCGGCGCCCTGCTGACGGGTGTGTTTGCTGCGCCACAACTGGGCGGCCAGGGCGTTTTCGACTACGTCACCAACAAGATGTCGGCCGATCCGTACTCGATCGGCCACCAGGTGTGGGTGCAGGCGCAAGCGGTCGGCACCACCATCCTCTGGTCGGCCGTGGTCTCCGTCATCGCCTATAAATTGGTCGACATCGTCATCGGCCTGCGCGTACCGGAAGAAGAAGAGCGCGAAGGCCTCGATATCACGAGCCACGGCGAGCAAGCATATCATGGTTAAATAGCAATCATCTGGCATGCCAGCGCCCCGGCGCGGCATGTCCGGTTGGAAAAGGCGCCTCATTGAGGCGCCTTTTTTTCGTTGTGGGAATGTAAAAGGTCTTTAAAACAAGGCTTTTGCCCCGATTTGGGGTACTTACACGGTAATATAGTCGGCAGTTCTGTGTGCTTTTTTTGAATACTGCACATAATTTAAGGATGTAACTATGGTTCCCCATCTCGTCACGGCCCTGACCGGACCGCTGCTCGACCTCGAAAAAAAGATTCTGGCCGCGACGCCGGCCATTGAGCGCTGGTTTCGCATGGAGTGGCAAGAGCACACGCCGCCCTTCTATTGCTCGGTAGACTTGCGCAACGCCGGCTACAAGCTGGCGCCCGTCGATACCAATCTGTTCCCTGGCGGTTTTCATAATCTGGCCACGGAAATGCTGCCCCTGTCCGTGCAAGCGGCCATGGCCGCCATCGACAAGTATTGCCCGGACGCCCGCAACCTGCTGATCGTGCCGGAATTGCACAACACCACGCCGCAGTATCTGCAAAACGTGGCGCGCCTGATGCAGATCTTCCGCCAGACGGGACTGCACGTGCGCTTCGGCTCGTGGTCGCCCGAGATCACCCAGCCGACACCGTTGGCGTTGCCAGATGGCAACATGCTCGTCATCGAGCCGCTCGTGCGCCTGAACAATGGCCGCCGCCTGGGCTTGAAGGATTTCGACCCGTGCACGATCTTGCTGAATAACGACTTGTCGGACGGCATCCCCGATATCTTGCAAAATATTCATGAGCAAAGCCTGCTGCCGCCCTTGCACGCGGGCTGGGCCTTGCGTCGCAAGAGCAACCACTACACGGCCTACGATGAAGTGGTGAAAAAATTCGGCAAGATGATCGATGTCGACCCGTGGATGCTCAATCCCTTCCACGCCAAGTGCAGCGACGTCAATTTCCAGGAAGGCGAGGGCGAAGATGCGCTGGCCGCCAGCGTCGACGTGCTGCTGGCCAAGATCCGCAAGAAATACAAGGAATACGGTATCAAGGAAAAGCCGTTCGTCATCGTCAAGCCCGATGCGGGCACGTATGGCACCGGCATCATGACGGTGCGCGACGCCAGCGAAGTGCGCGACCTGTCGCGCAAGCAGCGCGAAAAAATGTCCATCGTCAAGGATGGCCAGCTGGTGACCGACGTGATCATCCAGGAAGGCGTGCCGACCTTTGAAAGCATCAAGGATGCCGTGGCCGAGCCCGTCGTCTACATGATCGACCGCTACGTGGTGGGCGGCTTTTACCGCGTGCATGCGGAGCGGGGCGTGGACCAGAACCTGAACGCGCCCGGCTCGCAGTACGTGCCGCTGGCGTTTGCCCAGCAGCATGCCGTGCCGGACTTGAAGGCCAAGCCGGGTACGGCCGCACCGAACCGCTTCTATGTGTATGGCGTGGTGGCGCGCCTGGCCTTGCTGGCCGCATCGCTGGAAATGGAGCGCACGGACCCGAATCCCGAGGTGTATTGATCCATCACGGAGGCTTGCCAGGCGCGGCGACTACCGCGCCTGGCGATCTCGGCTAGAATCAAGCATTCCTTATCCAGGCTCCCCGATTGGACGCACCATGAAAATTGCATTCCTTGCCGACCCGCTGGCAGGCTTCAAGACTTACAAAGATTCCACCTTCGCCATGATGCGCGAGGCGGCCAAACGCGGCCACGCCGTGTATGCATTCGAACAGAAAGACATGGCGCTGGAAGAGGGCATCGTCACGGCATTGGTAAAACACATCGAGCTGACCGGCGACGAACACGACTGGTACAAGGTGCTCTCCACCGAGGAAGTGCGCCTGTCGACCCTGGACGCCATCATTGAGCGCAAGGATCCGCCGTTCGACATGGAATACGTGTACGGCACGTATCTGCTGGAACTGGCGGAAAAGCAGGGCGCTTGCGTCTTCAACAAGCCGTCCGCCATCCGCGACAACAATGAAAAGCTGGCCATTGCGCAGTTTTCCGAATTCACTTCGCCGACCCTGGTGACGTCGAACGAAGCGCGCCTGCGCGCCTTCCATGTCAAGCACCAGGACGTCATCTTCAAGCCGCTCGACGGCATGGGCGGCACGGGCATCTTCCGCGTCAAGGCCGATGGCCTGAACCTGGGCGCCATCATTGAGACCCTGACGGACAACGGCGCGCAAACCATCATGGCGCAGCGCTTTATCGCCGACATCGACAAGGGCGACAAGCGCATTCTCGTCATCGGCGGCAAGCCGGTACCGTTTTCGCTGGCGCGCATTCCGCAGGCTGGCGAAGTACGCGGCAACCTGGCCGCCGGCGGCACGGGCGTGGCGCAGCCATTGACGGCACGCGACCTGGAAATCGCAGAAAAGCTTGGTCCGATCCTGGCCGCGCGCGGCCTGATGCTGGTAGGATTGGACGTGATCGGCGACTATCTGACGGAAGTCAATGTCACCAGCCCGACCTGCTTCCAGGAAATCATGCAGCAGACGGGTTTTGACGTGGCGGCCATGTTTGTCGACGCCGTCGAGCATGGTGTTGCGCAAGCGCAGCAGCGCTAGAAGGTGAAATGACTATGGTAGGGATTTTGCTCATGACACATGCACCGCTGGGACAGGCCTTCATCGCCGCCTGCGCGCATGTGTTTCGGGGGCCAACGGAACGGTTTGAAGCCATCGACGTCGTCGCCGACCAGGATCTGGCGGAAGTGCAAAAGCTGGCGTCGGACGCCATCTGCCGCCTCGACGACGGCTCCGGCGTGCTGGTGATTACCGACGTGAAGGGCGGCACGCCGTCGAACTGCTGCAACAAGCTGGCCGATGCGGGTCGCGTGGAAGTCATCGCCGGCATCAGCCTGCCGATGCTGCTGCGCGCCATCACGTATCGCCGAGACACGCTCGACGTGGTGGTGGAGATGGCGCTGGCCGGTGCGCAAAGCGGCGCCGTGCGCGTCGATAACCGCATTCGCGTGGGCGAGTAAAGAGTGACATGGCCGCCGCCCTGAAGGCGGCGGATTTTATAGGCAATGGCTGGTAACAATGCAGTGCATTCAGGGATAGAGACCATACAAAAATGATTCAAAAAGAACTCGAAATCATCAACAAGCTGGGACTGCACGCACGCGCCTCCGCCAAATTTACCCAGCTCGCCGCCAAGTTCAAGAGCGACGTCTGGCTGACCCGCAACGCGCGCCGCATCAACGCCAAGTCCATCATGGGCGTGATGATGCTGGCCGCCGGCAAGGGCGCGAAAGTGACACTGGAAGCCGAGGGCGATGATGAGCAGGCATGTGTCGATGCGCTCACCGCCCTGATTAATGACAGGTTTGGCGAAGGCGAGTAATGCTCGCCGAACGCAGCCGCAGCCGCATTCCGACAGGTCACCCCATGGCATCTTTCACGCTCCACGGCATCCCGGTCTCCCGCGGCATCGCCATTGGCCGCGCGCATCTGCTGGCGCCGGCCGCCCTTGACGTCAAACATTACCTGGTCGCCCAGGAACAGATCGAAGCCGAAGTCCAGCGTTTGCAAAACGCCATCGCCGCCGTCCACAAGGAACTGCAGACCCTGTGGAACGAGCTGCCGAAGGACGCCCCCACGGAACTGGGCGCCTTCATCGACGTGCATGCGCTGATCCTGTCGGATCCGCTGATCGCCGAAGCGCCGCTCGACATCATCCGCTCGCGCCACTACAACGCCGAATGGGCGCTGCTGACGCAAATCGATGAATTGTCGGCCCAGTTCGACGAAATCGAAGACCCGTATCTGCGCGAACGCAAGGCCGACATCCAGCAAGTGGCCGAACGTGTGCTGAAGGTCTTGCTGGGCACGGAACAGCTGCTGCCGAAAGCGGCCACGGCGGATGAGCTGGTGGCGCAGATGATCGTCGTCGCCCACGACATCTCGCCGGCCGACATGCTGCAGTTCCGTGACCGCTCCTTCATCGGCTTCATCACCGACGTGGGCGGGCAGAACTCGCACACGGCCATCGTCGCGCGCAGCCTCGATATCCCGGCCGCCGTCGGCATGTCGCAGGCATCGATGCTGATCGACCAGGACGACTGGCTGATCATCGATGGCGACGCCGGCGTCGTCATCGCCAACCCCAGCGCCCTGGTGCTGGAACAGTACCGCGAGCGTCAGACGGCCATGCAGCGCGCGCGCAAGAAGCTGGGCAAGCTGAAAAAGACCCCGGCCGTGACCAAATGCGGCACGCCCGTCACCCTGCTGGCGAATATCGAACTGCCCGAGGATTGCGCGTTTGCGCTGGAATCGGGCGCCAGCGGCGTGGGCCTGTTCCGCTCCGAATTCCTGTTCATGGGCCGCGCCCACAAGATTCCCACCGAGGACGAGCAATTCGAGGCTTACCGCAACACGGTGCAGTCGATGAAAGGGCGCGTGGTGACCATCCGCACGCTCGACATCGGCGCCGACAAGCCGCTCGACCAGGCCGATCATACGGCCCTCAACCCCGCGCTGGGCCTGCGCGCCATCCGTTACTGCCTGGCCGAGCCGCAATTGTTCCTGACGCAGCTGCGGGCGATTTTGCGCGCCTCCGCCTTCGGCAAGGTGCGTATCCTGATTCCGATGCTCGCGCATGCCTTCGAAATCGACCAGTCGCTGGCCATGATCGCGCAAGCGAAGGCCAGCCTGCGCGAGGAGGGCGTCAAGTTCGACGACGAGGTCGAAGTGGGCGCCATGATCGAGATTCCCGCCGCCGCGCTGGCCTTGCCCATGTTCGTCAAGCGCATGGATTTCCTGTCGATCGGCACGAATGATTTGATCCAGTACACCCTGGCCATCGACCGCGTCGACTATGAGGTGGCGCATTTGTACAATCCGCTGCACCCGGCCGTGCTGCAACTGATCTCCATGACGATCGCCGCCGGCCACAAGGCGGGCATCGACGTGGCCGTCTGTGGTGAAATGGCGGGTGACGTGAAGCTCACGCGCTTGCTGCTGGGCATGGGGCTGCGCGAGTTTTCCATGCACCCGGCCCAACTGCTGGCGGTCAAACAAGAGATCCTCAACAGCGATCTGGGCCTGATTGCGCCACAAATGCGCAAAATTATGCGTTCCATGGAACCAAATGTGATCGCGGAAGCCGTACAACAGTTGCAGCTCATGTAAACTGTCACCTATCAGCAGCAGGACACCTCGCGCGCGGCAAGAGGTGTCCTGGTGCTAAAGTTGCAGCACCTATCATCGCGGTGCTGCATCGACCATGGCCCGTGGGGCCGCCCCCCTTTTATAAACCGACACACATGTCATCCATTGGAATCGTTTCGCCGCAAACCATGTATTTTGCGCAACCCTTGCAGCTGCAAAGCGGCGCATCGCTGCAAGACTATATGTTGATGTATGAAACCTACGGCACCCTGAACGCCGACAAATCGAACGCGGTGCTGGTCTGCCACGCCCTGAACGCCTCGCACCACGTGGCCGGCGTCTACGCGGACGAGCCGAAAAGCACGGGCTGGTGGGACAATATGGTCGGTCCCGGCAAGCCGCTCGACACGGACAAATTCTTCGTCATCGGCGTCAACAACCTCGGTTCCTGCTTCGGCTCGACGGGCCCCATGCACACCAATCCCGCCACCGGCAAGCCGTATGGCGCCGCTTTCCCCGTCGTCACGGTGGAAGACTGGGTCAGCGCGCAGGCGCGTCTGGCCGATGAACTGGGCATCACCCAGTTCGCCGCCGTGATGGGGGGGTCTTTGGGCGGCATGCAGGCGCTGGCGTGGAGCATCATGTTCCCCGAGCGCCTGCGCCACTGCGTGGTGATCGCCTCGACGGCCAAGCTGTCCGCGCAAAACATCGCCTTCAACGACGTGGCGCGCCAGGCCATCCTGTCCGACCCCGATTACCATGGCGGCGACTTCTATGCGCACGGCGTGGTGCCGAAGAATGGCTTGCGCGTGGCGCGCATGGTGGGCCACATCACCTATCTGTCGAATGACGACATGGCGGAAAAATTCGGCCGCAAGCTGCGCGACGCGGCGCAGACGGGCGACTACAAATTCGGCTTCGGTATCGATTTCGAGATCGAATCGTATCTGCGCTACCAGGGCGACAAGTTCTCTGAATACTTCGACGCGAACACCTACCTGCTCATTACCAAGGCGCTCGATTACTTCGATCCGGCGCGCGCGCATGGCGGCGACCTGGCCAAGGCCTTGGCCGGCACGAAGGCCAAGTTCTTCCTCGCCTCGTTTTCCACCGACTGGCGCTTCTCGCCCGAGCGCAGCCGCGAAATCGTCGAGGCGCTCGTCTGCAACCGCCGCCAGGTGACCTATGCGGAAATCGACGCGCCGCACGGCCACGACGCCTTCCTTCTGGAAGACGCGCGCTACATGAACATGGTGCGCGCCTATTATGGCCAGGTATGGAACGACATCGGCGCGGGCTTGCCCGCTCCCGCACAGCACACCGCCGTCCGCCAGGGCGCCAAGGAGACCGCATGACTTTTGACGAATTGAGCGCGCTGCGCCCCGACCTGGCCTTCATCGCCCACTGGGTGCCGAACAACGCGCACGTGCTGGACGTGGGCTGCGGCGAAGGCGTGATGCTGCAATATCTGCAAAGCGACAAGGAGTGCAGCGGCTATGGCATCGAGATTGCCGACGACAAGGTGCTGGCCAGCACCCGCCGTGGCGTGAACGTGATCCAGCAGGACATGGAAAAGGGTTTGTCGATTTTTGGCGACAACAGTTTTGATACGGTGCTGTGCCTGTCGTCCCTGCAGATGATGAAGCAGGTCGAGCCGCTGCTGCGCGACATCGTGCGCGTGGGCGCCGAAGCCATCGTCTCGTTCCCCAATTTCGCCTACTGGCCGCACCGCGTGGCGCTGCTGAAAGGGCGCATGCCCGTGTCGAAATCGCTGCCCTACCAGTGGTACGACACGCCGAACGTGCGCTGCGCAACCATCAACGACTTCCGCGAACTGGCCGAGGAATGCGGCCTGGAAGTGATCGAATGCGTGGCCCTGGCCGAAGGCAAGATGGTCTCCGTGCTGCCGAATCTGCGCGGCGACCTGGCCGTCTTCCGCCTGCGTAAAAAAGCGGTGCATTGATGAGCAAAAGCCCGGCGCCAGGATGGCGTTCCCATGCCAATGGCCGCATGCTGGCCGTGCTGGTGCTGGGCTTCAGTTCCGGCCTGCCCCTGTTCATCCTGCTGTATCTGCTGCAGGCATGGCTGGCCAAGTCGGGCCTGAACGTCAAGGCGCTGGGGCTGTTCGCCCTGGTGCAGTTCCCCTACATCTGGAAATTCCTGTGGGCGCCCCTGATGGACCGCTACCGCATCCTGGGACTGGGACGGCGGCGCGGCTGGATGGCGCTCACGCAAGTGGCGCTGTTCTTTGCCATCGGCGGCATGGGCATGCTGGACCCGCTCACGCAGATCGGCCTGATCGCGGCCGCTGCCGGCGGCGTGGCCTTCCTGTCGGCCAGCCAGGACATCGTCATCGACGCCTACCGGCGCGAAATCCTTTCCGACAATGAGCAGGGCCTGGGCGCGGCCGCCATCGTCAACGCGTATAAAGTGGCGGGCATGGTGCCGGGCGCGCTGTCGCTGATCCTGGCCGACCGCATGCCGTGGCAGCCCGTCTTCTGGATCACGGCCGCCTTCATGCTGCCGGGGTTTGTCTGCACCCTGCTGATCAAGGAACCCACCGTGTACGGCTCGCCGCCGAAGACCATGCGCGAAGCGATCATTCTGCCGTTCCAGGAATTCATCGCGCGCGATGGTTGGCGTAACGCAATGTGGATCCTCGCCTTCGTATTACTCTACAAAATCGGCGACAGCATGGCCACGGCGCTGGCGACGAAGTTTTACCTTGACCTGGGTTTTAGCATGACGCAGATCGGCCTGGCCGCCAATACCACGGGTTTCTGGGCCAGTCTGGCCGGTGGCGTGGTGGGCGGTGTGTGGATGCTCAAGCTGGGCATCAACCGGGGGCTGTGGGTGTTTGGCGCATTGCAGGCGATCGCGATTCTGGGCTTCGCCTGGCTGGCGCAGGTGGGGCCGAACACCATGCTATTGAGCGCCGTGATCGGTTTTGAAGCTTTCGCCAGCCTGGGCCTGGGCGCGGCCGCCTTTGTCGCGTTCCTGTCGCGCAGCACGGACCCGCGCTACACTGCCACGCAATATGCCTTGTTTTCCAGCCTGAGCGCCGTGCCGCGCACCCTGATCAACGCCTCGGTGGGTTTCCTCGTCGCCGAGCTGGGCTGGTTCTCGTTTTTCATCGTGTGCTTCTTCCTGGCCTTCCCGGCCATGATGATGCTGCCTAAAATCGCTCCATGGAGGTCTGCCAATGGCACCAATATCCCTTAAACGTTACACCGTCCTGGCCAGCCTGTGCGCGGCCACCGCGCTGGCGCCCCTGTCCGTCCACGCCCAGCAGGCGACGGTACAGGATGGCATCAAGGTGCGTCCCTTGTCGAGTACGCGCATCTTTGCCGGCGGCGCCGATTTCAATGCGGAATCGAAGCAGCAATATACGCAGCTGGTCAACGAAGCGAAGGAAAAAAATGCGCTGGTGCCGGACAGCGATCCGCAGGTGAAACGCCTGCGTGCCATCGCCCAGCGCATCATCCCGTTCGCCACGCGCTGGAATGAGGCGGCGGCCAGCTGGAACTGGCAGATCAACCTGCTCAACTCGGACGAGGTCAACGCCTTTTGCATGCCGGGCGGGCAGATCGCTTTTTACAGCGGCATCATCACCAAACTGAACCTGACCGACGATGAAGTGGCCGTCGTCATGGGGCATGAAATTTCGCATGCCCTGCGCGAACACTCGCAGGCGCAGGCCGGCAAGGGCAACCTGGCCGCCGTCGGCTCGAAGCTGGTGGGCGCGGGCCTGTCGGCCTGGCTCGGCGTCGACCCGAACCTGACCAGCACCGCCACGAACATGGCGGCCAAGGGCGTGATGCTGAAGTTCTCGCGCGACGATGAACGCGAAGCGGACCTGATCGGCATGGACCTGGCCGCGCGCGCCGGTTTCGATCCGCGCGCCGGCGTGGTGCTGTGGCAGAAGATGGCGGCCGTGAGCGCGGGTGCGCCGCCGGAATTCCTCTCGACCCACCCGTCGGGCAAGGACCGCATTTCGCAGATGAACAGCCACATGGCGCAAGTGCTGCCCCTGTACGCGCGCAGCAAAGGCGTCAGCGTGGACGCCTTGCCGCCATACCGCAGTAACGCCATCGCGCAGCGCTAGGATGTCCAGCCGCCACACCGCCGCACCCTTGCCCATGCGCGACGGCGTGGCGCCCAGCTACCTGTGGCTGCCGGACGGGCAGTGGCCCGACATGCTGTCGTTTCTGCTCGAACGCTATCCGCAGATCAGCGCGGCGCAATGGCTGGACCGCATGGCGCGCGGTGAGGTGGTCAACGGGGACGGCGCCGTGCTGGCGCCCGATAGCGCATACCGGCGCGGCATGCGCATTTTTTACTACCGCGAGCTGGAACGGGAAACACCGATCCCCTTCCAGGAAGCTATCCTGTTCCAGGATGAACACCTGGTGGTGGTCGACAAGCCGCACTTTCTGCCCATGACGCCGGCCGGTCGCTTCGTGCAGGAGACTTTGCTGACGCGGCTGAAGAAAAACCTGGATTGCGCCGAGCTGACGCCGATCCACCGCCTCGACCGCGAGACGGCTGGCGTGGTGATTTTTTCGCGCCAGGTGGCCAGCCGTGGCGCCTACCAGTCGCTGTTCCAGCGCCGCGAAGTGCGCAAGACGTACGAGGCGCTGGCGCCCGTGCTGGCGGGGCGCGATTTTCCAATTACCTACCGCAGCCGCATGGTCGAGGGCGAGCAGTTTTTCCTCATGCGCGAGGAAGCGGGCGAGCCGAATTCGGAAACCATCATCGAGGTGATCGAAGAGCGCGGCGACGTCAACCTGTACCGGCTGCAGCCGCACACGGGCCGCAAGCACCAGCTGCGCGTGCACCTGGCGTCGCTGGGCATCCCCATCGTCAACGATGCGTTTTACCCGGTGGCCCTGCCGTGCAAGGAAGACGACATGTCGCAGCCCTTGCAGCTGCTGGCGCGGGCCATCGATTTCACGGACCCTCTGAGCGGCGAGCCGCGCCACTTTGAAAGCCGGCGCACGCTGGCGTAACCCGTCACCCCAATTGGCGTGTCAACCATGTTGTCGGCAGATCAGGCGTAGGTCGGCTTAGCGCGAAGCGCGTAAGCCGACACCACCCGCGACGTGTCAAAGATCAGCCCTTGATCGTGTAATCGATGATCAAGGGCGCATGGTCGGAAAAACGCTCGTCCTTGTAGACGCTGACCGTATGCGCCTGGGCTGCGATGCCGGGTGTGGCGACGTGGTAATCGATGCGCCAGCCCACGTTTTTCGCATAGGCTTGTCCGCGGTTGCTCCACCACGTGTACTGGTCTTCGCGCTTGTCCAGGCCGCGGTGCACGTCGACAAAGCCCACTTCGTCGAAGACGCGCGTCAGCCATGCGCGCTCTTCCGGCAGGAAGCCGGAATTTTTCTTGTTGCCCTTCCAGTTCTTCAGGTCGATTTCATGGTGGGCGATGTTCCAGTCGCCGCAGATGACCACTTCGCGGCCCAGCGCCTTCAATTCGAGTAGATGCGGCAGGAACAGCTCCATGAAGCGGAACTTGGCTTCCTGGCGCTCGGGGCCGGACGAGCCGGACGGGCAATACACGGAAATGACGGACAGGTTGCCAAAATCACAGCGCACGTAGCGGCCTTCGGCGTCGAATTCAGGGCTGCCGAAACCGATATGCACGGCGTCCGGTTCGACCTTGCTGTACACGCCCGTGCCGGAGTAACCCTTTTTCTCTGCATAGTGGAAATGGCCATGGTAGCCGTGCGGGTTGAGGAATTCCGGCGTCATGTCGGGCAGTTGCGCCTTCAATTCCTGCACGCAGATGAAATCGGCCGTCTGCGTGCCCATCCAGTTGAAAAAGCCTTTTTTGGCGGCGGAACGGATACCGTTCAGGTTGGCGGAAATAATTTTTGGCATAGGTCGAGAGTGAAAAGGGCGTTGTACGGGGCCGGCGGGCGCGGCATGGCGATTGTCTCGCCGGTGCGCGCGGATTAAAATACAGGCACTTTTAAAAAATGAGGCTAATGTGAATAATTTACGCCAGCAGTTTATCGCGTTTTCAGTATCCAAGGGAGTCTTGCGGTTTGGCGAGTTCACCACCAAGGCCGGGCGTCAATCGCCGTACTTCTTCAATGCGGGCCTGTTCCATGACGGCGCCACCCTGGCCGAACTGGCGCAGTTCTACGCGCAGACCCTGCTCGACTCGGGCGTGGAATTCGACATGCTGTTCGGTCCCGCCTACAAGGGCATCACTCTTGCGTCGGCCACCGCCGTGGCGCTGGCCGGCAAGGGCCGCAACACCTCGTTCGCCTTCAACCGCAAGGAAGCCAAGGACCATGGCGAAGGCGGCACCATCGTCGGCGCCAAGCTGCATGGCAAAGTCGTCATCATTGACGATGTGATCTCGGCCGGCACGTCGGTGCGCGAATCGGTGGACATGATACGCGCCGCCGGCGCCGAGCCATGCGCCGTGCTGATCGCCCTGGACCGCATGGAGCGTTCCGGCCCGGACGGCCAGCTGTCGCCAAGTTCGGCGGTGCAGGAAGTGTCGAAACAGTATGGCATCCCCGTCATCTCGATCGGCAACCTGGACGACTTGTTCGGCTACCTGAATGGCGCGGGCGCCGATCCGGAATTGCTGAAGCACAAAGAGGCTGTTTCCGCCTACCGCACCCGCTACGGTATTTAAGTCGTCCTCTCCAGCAGCGCCCGCAGCCGCGCGTCGCTGCAGGCGGCGGCAGCTTGCGGATGGCATTGCAACAGCCGCCGCAGCAGCGCGCCGCCGATGCCGCGCCGGCGGAATGGCGGCTTCACGAACAGCATGTTCACCGTCACCCCGTTCGCGCACTTGCTGATGTCGAGCATGGCCACCTGCTGGCCGTCGATCCACGCGCACAGCGCGCTGTCCCCTTGCCAGTCTATCCGCATCACGCCAGCCATGGTTTGACCGCCGCGTGCAAGCCCAGAGCAAACAGCCCGATAAAAAAGCACCGTTTGAATACTGGCTGCGCGATGCGCCCGCGCAGCCATTGACCAGCCAGCATGCCGGCCAGCGCTGGCAGCAGCGCATAGGCGGAAGCGCCGGCCGCGCCGAGGCTGAAGTCGCCGTGCAGGGCCAGGCTGGCCGCCAGCGCCACGGTCGATGCCGTAAACGCCAGGCCCAGCGCCTGCACCAGCCCATCGCGCGCCAGCCCCAGTCCCTGCAGATACGGCACGGCGGGGATGACGAACACGCCCGTGGCGGCCGTCACCAGTCCCGTCGCCGCGCCCGCGACGGGCCCCAGCCACGTTTCGTGCCGCGCCGGCACGCGCAGCTGCAGCGAGAATAATCCCGCCAGCGCATACAGCATCAGCGCCACGCCCAGCGCGACGACGGCCCAGGCGCCGCTGCCCTTCGGCAGCAGGGCGCCGCCCGCCAGGGTACCCACCATGACGGCGGCCAGCATGGGCCACAGGCGCCGCAGCAGGGCGTGCAGGCCGGGGCCGGCCGCCAGCTGCCAGACGTTCGTCACCATCGATGGCACGATCAGCAGGGCGGCCGCCTGCACGGGCGGCATGACGAGGCTGAGCGTGCCCATGGCCACCGTCGGCAAGCCCAGTCCGACTACGCCCTTGACGAAGCCAGCGACGAGGAAGCTGGCGCCGACGGCCAGCAGGAATGAGGTCTCCATCTTTTTTATCCACAGTGAACTGCGTGGATTCTGCGCTTGCCAGACACTTTCGCCAAGGCGGATTATTTTGAGTCAGCCTTAGTTAAATGCGAAGGCTGATAAGATGGCGAAAAGGAGGGCCGCCATGCGCTTTGATCTGGTCGATTTGCAGCTGTTTGTCAACGTGGTGGAGGCGGGCAGCCTGACGGCGGGGGCCGCGCGCAGCCATCTCGCATTGGCGTCGAGCAGCGGGCGCGTGCGCGGCATGGAAGAGATGCTGGGCATGCCCTTGCTGCTGCGCGGCCGGCGCGGCGTGGAACCGACGCCAGTGGGCCAGACCTTGCTGCATCACGCGCGCCTGGTGCTGCTGCAAATGGAGAAAATGCGCGGCGAGCTCGGTGAATTTGCGCGCGGCTTGAAAGGGCAGTTGCGACTGCTGTGCAATACGGCCGCGCTCAGCGAATTTTTGCCCGAGGCGCTCGGTGCTTTTCTCGACCGGCATCCGAACCTGACCATCGACCTGGAAGAGCGCCTCAGTTACGATATCGTCAAGGCCGTCTCGGAAGGACTGGCCGACATGGGCATCGTGTCCGATTCGGTCGACATGCGCGGCTTGCAGACGTTTTTGTTTCGCCCCGACCGGCTGGTGGTCATCGCCGCGGCCGACGGCGTGCACCATCGCGCGCTCGGCCAGGATGGCGTCGTCGACTTTGCCAGCGTGCTGGATCACGATTTCATCGGCCTGGCCGACGACAGCGCGATGCAGCAGTACCTGGGCATGCATGCGGCGCGCCTGGGGCGCCCATTGAAGGTGCGCGTGCGCCTGCGCAGCTTCGATGCAGTCTGCCGCATGGTGGCCAGCGGCGTGGGCATCAGCGTGGTGCCGCTGGCGGCGGCCAGCCGCTGCCAGCAGACGATGGCGCTGCGCTGCCTGGAATTATCCGATCCCTGGTCGGTACGCAATCTCACGATCTGCGTGCGCCAGTTCAGTGAATTACCCCTGTATGCGCGCCAGTTGATCGATCATCTGAAGGCGTGACAGGGCATGACAGGAGCAGCGATGCGTTTTTCAGAAGACAAGATGGCCAGCCTGCGGTGCAGCGACCAGGTTGAGCGGCCGATCCACATCTGGCAGCCAGCAGCGCCACCACGCGCCGTGATCCTGGCGATCCACGGCGGCATGGCGCATGCGGGCGACTACGTCACGCCGGCGCTGTATTTCCGCCAGCACGGCGTCGCCACCGTCAGCTTCGACATGGTGGGCCACGATGGCCAGCGCAAGGTCGATATCCCTTCGTTCGATGCCTTCCTCGACGACGAGGAATTGTTCCTCGCGTGGGTCAAGGCCACGTATCCGGGCGTGCCTATCTTCGTCATGGGGCATTCCATGGGCGGCCTGATCGCCACGCACCTGGGCTTGCGGCGCTTTGCGGGCGATGCGGCGATCAAAGGCTTCATCATCTCGTCGCCGTATTACGTGAATGCGATTCCCGTGCCGAAGGTGCTGCAGATGTTGTCCGGCTGGCTGGCGCAGCGCTTCCCGACGATGAAGGTGCCGCTGGGGAACTTGACCATGCTGCTGACGCACGATCAGACCATCACCGCGCGCCATTTCCAGGATGAGCGTGACGGCATCCGCGCCAGTGCGGCGTCGGTGCGCTTTGCCCATGCCTTGACGTCGGCGCAAAAGGAGCTGGCGGGCGGCTTGTCCGGCTGGCGCTTCCCCCTGTTCGCCGTGGTGGCCGGCGACGACAAGCTGGCCGACAGCCGCGCCACGGAAAGCATGCTGCGCAGCGTGCCCGATGGCCTGCTCGACTATCACTACTATCCAGCCAATTATCACGAGAATTTCAATGAAGTGAACCGCGACGTGATCTTTGCCGCCATCCTGGCGTGGATGGAGAAACTGCTGGCACCCGTAGCGCCGTGAGGCGCCAGTATCGTTATAATCGGATTCACTGAATTGACCGCCGGCGCATGCCGGCCCGGTCCCCGCGGCACAGGGGAATACTCAAGGAATGAACGATGCGCTTGCTGATTGCCCTGATACTCCCGTGGCTGACCTTTTTCACGATCGGCCGTCCGATCGCCGGCATCATTTGCCTGATCCTGCAAATCACCCTGATCGGCTGGCTGCCGGCGGCGATCTGGGCCGTGTATTCGCTGAGCCAGTACAAGACGGACCAGAAGATCGCCGAGGCCATGCGCCGGCGCTGATGCGGGGCTAAGTCTTGTTTAAGCTGCGCTTCCTATCTTGATTCAACCGACATGAGGAGAGTGAGATGGCACCAGACCGACGCGGTACCCTGACCCTGGCGGCGGCAATGCTGGCCGCCGGGCTGTTGCTGGGAAGTGCGGCGCAGGCGCAAAGCGACAGCGCACTGCCGCCCGTGCAGAAAAGCGGGGCGGTGGAATACCTGAGTGGCGGCATCGGCCTCGATGAATCGACGGCCATCAAGAGCGCCAGCCGGCACTGGCCCTTGAGCCTCGTGTTTTCCGTGCAGGCGGCGGGCAAGGCGGAATTTGCCTCCGACGTGAAGCTGACCATACGCGACGCCAAGGGCGCGCCAGTGCTGGAAACGACGGCCAGCGGACCGTTCCTGCTGGCGAAACTGGCACCGGGCAGCTACAGCCTGAGCGCCACCCTGGCCGGCAAGACACTGGAGCGCAAGGTGCAGGTCAAGGCGGGCAGTTCCGCGCGGGTGGAACTGGTCTGGCCGGCGGGAACGAATCAAGGGAAATCCTGATGGCTGGCGACGGCAAGGCACCTGAACAGGGCTTGTCGGCGCGGGGTTTGTCGGCACATATCCTGCCCACCTCGGCGACGATGGTGGGCGTGTGCATGACGGTGCTGTCGATCGGCCACCTGGCGCCACGCGGCGAGGTGCGCGTGGCCATCGACAAGCTGCTGGCTGTCGATGCCATCGTCTTTCTCGTCAGCGCCGTGCTCTCGTTCATGTCGCTGCGCCCCGGCCAGTCGCGCTTGCGCTACGAATGGTGGGGCGAGCTGCTGTTCATCTGCGGCCTGGCCCTGCTGGCGCTGGGCGCCGTGGTGCTGGCCTTCGTCATCAACTGAACCCGATCAGCTGACCGCGAGTACGCGCCCTTCGGCGGCGCTTTGCAGCGCCAGTTCAATCAGGCGTATCGTTGCCGCCGCATCTACGGCCGCCACGGGCGCCGCTGCGCCGTGACGGATGGCGTCGGCCATGCCCTGGTAAAAGTCCTGGTAGCGGCCTGCCTGCATCTCCAGGTGCTCGAACTGGCCGTCCGGCTGCGTGTCCAAATGCAGCGCGCCGCGCACGGGATCCGCGCCCCAGCCGGGCTGCCCCGGCCTGCCGCCCGCCTTCAGGGCGTCTTCCTGCGGGTCGAGGCCAAACTTCACGAAACTGCCCTTGTCGCCATGCACGGCGAAGCGCGCCGTCGGCGCTTTTACAAGGCAGCCCGCTTGCAGCACCACGCGCAGCCGGTCGTAGTGCAACACAATGTGCATGTAGTCGACGGCTTGCGCGCCCTCGCGCTGCAGGGCGATATCGGCGTACAGCTTTTCCGGCATGCCGAACAGCTGCATGGCCTGGTCCAGCATGTGCGGACCCAGGTCGTACAGCAAGCCGCCACCCGGTGCGCCGGACTCGCGCCAGCGCTGGCGGATCTCGGGGCGGAAACGGTCGAAGTGCGATTCGACGCTGGCGATGCGCCCGAGGGTACCCTGTGCCAGCAGCGCTTTCAGGGTGAGGAAATCGCCATCCCAGCGCCGGTTGTGGTACACGCTGAGCACCAGCTTGCGTTCCTTCGCCAGCGCGATCAGGCTCTGCGCCTCGGCACTGGAAATGGTGAATGGCTTGTCGACCACCACGTGCTTGCCAGCCTGCAGGGCCGCTTGCGCCAGGCTGAAATGCACCTCGTTGGGCGCCGCGATGACGACCAGTTCGATGGATGGATCGGCAAACAGCTGCGCGGGCTGCGCATACACGGTGGCGTGCGGCCAATCCTTGTGCACGAGCTCCGGCTTGCTCGAAGCGACGGCCGTCAGTTCCAGGGCATCGATGGTGGACAGGACGGGAGCGTGGAAGGTGGAGCCGGCAAAGCCGTAGCCGACCAGGCCGGTTTTGATCTTGTTCATGGCGTGTTCACAGGTGCGTGGAAGAATCCATGATCATACCCGCAAGCGGGCGGCGGCAGCGCTGCTGCGATGTTGCTGCGCTGCCGCCGCCCAGACATTACTTCAGACTCCAGACGTATTGCGCCTTGACGCTGGCGCTGACAGGCTTGCCGCCAGCGAGGGCTGGCTTGAACGTGCACTTGGCAATGCCGCTGCGCGCCGCCTCGTCGAGGGCGGGGTGGCCGCTGCTTTTGAGCATGCTGGATGATATGACCTTGCCGTTCTCATTTACATCAGACCAAAAGACGACACTGGTTTCGTTCGACTGCACCCAAAGGCCTTTCCAGTTCAACGTTTGTGAAATGTGGAGTAGCAATCATTGGATACGTGACGTAAGATTTTCTCGTTGGCCGTCTGGCTAAAGCGAGTGTGGTTCAACTACGGATTGAGCTTCCAGGTCGCATTGTATGATGAAATGATTTGCCTTGGTCGAGGTAAGAGCGGAGCCCGTGTTTCTTTAAGTATTAGGCGCATTTTCTTCCTTAATGCAGGAAGAGTGTTCGGTCCTTTGACATATTTATTCGCATAGTAGCTCATCGACGGCGTAATAAAATGGCGATTAACTAAATGATATAGACAGTCCAACATAACATTTAAATATACCAAATTTAATGGCACCTCGTCTGGCTCAACTTGAACGTTAAGCGCTGCCTGTTGTGCGTAAATTGTGGCATGCGAGTATTCAGACATTAACCCCCAAAATTCGTCTATTGCATCTATGTTTGGGTGTGAAATTTTCTTGAGAATTCCATTTTTAAGATAAATCACTCCACCCTCCTTCCATTTTTCATAGATCGTGATGTCGTTGCTAACGGAGAAAAATTTCGCTATTAGCAATGCCTCAAATATATGACGTAGGGTTGATCTTGCTGGGCCATATAAGCCAAGGCGTGTTAATTTAACGCAGCTATAAAGTGCAATCAGGTTCTTGTGAATGGCTGAAAATATAACTGTATTGGCTTGATTCAGGTCGGCGCCAATGGGATTGCCCAGTAACCAAGTAAACCGTGAAGTCATCGAATAGAGTATGTTTATTCCATCCTGTAGTCTGGCTATTTCAAGTTCATAAGTCTTGTCGAAAAAAATTGTATTGGAAATTTCAATTTTTTTGGCTAGTGATATAAATGTGGGGCCTGAACAATCGTAATTAATATCCAACATCCTATCGTTTACCATGATGTGCTTCTTTCATATCGCTATCGGATGCCTAAACAGCATTTTCCGCCAAAAAAAATGCCTCACAATAGATGAATTGTGAGGCGCTATGCATTGCGTGATCGTTATTGATATTGCGATAGATTTTTATCCCGCCAGCTTGGCCTTCAGCAGTTCCGTCAGCTGGGCCGGGTTGGCCTTGCCTTTGGACGCTTTCATGGCCTGGCCGATCAGCGCGTTGATGGCCGCTTCCTTGCCGGCGCGGTACTGCTCCACCGACTTGGCGTTGGCCGCCAGTACTTCATCGACGATGGCTTCCAGGGCGCCAGTATCCGAAATCTGCTTCAGGCCCTTGGCGTCGATGATGGCGTCGACCAGGTTTTCGTCGCTGGACTTCGCTTCCCACATGCCGGCGAAGACTTCCTTTGCCGCCTTGTTCGAGATGGTGCCATCGGCGATGCGCTTGAGCATGGCGGCCAGCTGCGCGGCGGAGACGGGGGCGTCGTCCAGGTCCACGCCTTCGCGGTTCAGGGTCGACGACACGTCGCCCATCAGCCAGTTGGCGGCGGCCTTGGCGTTTTCCTTGCCGGCCTTGTCGACCACGGCGACGAAGTAAGTCGCCATGGCTTTCGACTGCGTCAGCACCAGCGCATCGTAGTCCGGCAGCGCGTATTCGCTGATGAAACGGGCGCGCATGGCGGCCGGCAGTTCCGGCATCGAGGCTTTGACGGTATCGATCCACGCTTGCGAGATGACCAGCGGCGGCAGGTCAGGGTCCGGGAAGTAGCGGTAATCCTGGGCGTCTTCCTTGCTGCGCATTTCGCGCGTTTCCTTACGGTCCGGATCGTACAAACGCGTCGCCTGCACGACCTTGCCGCCGTCTTCGATCAGTTCGATCTGGCGGCGCACTTCCACGTGCACGGCTTCTTCGATGAAACGGAAGGAGTTCAGGTTCTTGATTTCGCAGCGGGTGCCGAATTCCTTCTGGCCGACGGGGCGCACGGACACGTTGACGTCGCAGCGGAACGAACCTTCCTGCATGTTGCCGTCGCAAACGCCCAGCCACATGACCAGCGAGTGCAGCGCCTTGGCGTAAGCCACGGCTTCGGCGGCGCTGCGGATTTCCGGTTCCGAGACGATTTCCAGCAGCGGCGTGCCGGCGCGGTTCAAGTCGATGCCGCTCATGCCCGCGTAGTCTTCGTGCAGGGATTTACCGGCGTCTTCTTCCAGGTGGGCACGCGTCAGGTTGACCGTCTTGGTGACGAATTCGCCATCCTTCTCGTAGCCGAAGGTCAGGGCGCCGCCGATGACGACGGGGTCTTCGAACTGGCTGATCTGGTAACCCTTGGGCGAATCCGGATAAAAATAGTTTTTGCGCGCGAAGACCGAGTGCGGCGCGACGGTGGCGCCCACGGCCAAACCAAAACGGATCGCGCGGTCGACGGCTTGCTTGTTCATCACCGGCAGCACGCCTGGCAGCGCCAGGTCGACGGGGCTCGCTTGCGTGTTGGCGTCGGCGCCGTACTTGATCGGCGAACCGCTGAAAATTTTGGATTCGGTCGTGAGCTGCACGTGGTTCTCAAGACCGATGACGACTTCCCATTGCATAGTGTTCTCGCTTATTTTTTGGTGGCGCCGCCTGGGCGGCGCGTCTGTTCTTATTAAATACCGGCAGGGCTGCGCGTATGCCAGTCCGTCACTTGCTGGAACTGGTGGGCCACGTTCAGCAGACTGGCTTCGCCAAAGTAATTGCCGATGATTTGCAGGCCGACGGGGCGCTTGCCATTCTTGTCTCCTACGCCGAAGCCGCATGGAATCGACATGCCGGGCAGGCCGGCCAGGCTGGTCGACAGGGTGTAGATGTCGGCCAGGTAGTTCGCCACCGGGTCGTCCGTCTTGTCGCCCAGGTCCCAGGCGACGGTCGGCGCGACAGGTCCCATGATGACGTCGCAGACGGCGTTCGGGCCATTCAGGACGGCGTCGAAATCCTGCGCGATCAGGCGGCGGATCTTTTGCGCCTTCAGGTAGTAGGCGTCGTAGTAGCCGTGGCACAGCACATAGGTGCCGACCATGATGCGGCGCTGCACTTCCGGGCCGAAGCCCTGCGCGCGCGACTTCTTGTACATGTCCTGCAAATCCTTGTACTCGGTGGCGCGGTGGCCGTAGCGCACGCCGTCGTAGCGCGACAGGTTCGACGACGCTTCGGCCGGGGCGATCATGTAGTAGGCGGGAATCGACAGGGCCGTGTTCGGCAGCGAGATGTCGACCAGGGTGGCGCCCAGCTTTTCATACTGCGCCAGCGCGCCGCGCACGGCCGCTTCCACGTCCTTGGCCAGGCCCTCGCCGAAGTATTCGCGCGGCACGCCGATGCGCAGGCCCGTGAGGGGCTGTCCCAGCTCGCGCGAAAAATCTTCCGCCACGCCGCCCTGTTCCGGCGACAGGCTGGTCGAGTCGCGCTCATCGAAGCCGGCCATGGCCGTGAGCAGCAGGGCGCAGTCTTCGGCCGAGCGGGCCATCGGGCCGCCCTGGTCCAGCGACGAGGCAAAGGCGATCATGCCGAAGCGCGAGACGCGGCCATACGTCGGCTTGATGCCGGTGATGCCGCAAAAAGCGGCAGGCTGGCGGATCGAGCCGCCCGTGTCGGTGCCGGTGGCCGCCGGTGTCAGGCCAGCCGCCACGGCCGCCGCCGAGCCGCCGGACGAGCCGCCCGGTACGGCGTTTTTGTCCCACGGATTTTGCACGGCGCCGAAGGCCGAATTCTCGTTGCCGGAGCCCATGGCGAATTCATCGCAATTGACCTTGCCCAAGGTGACCATGCCGGCCGCCTGGAATTTCTCCACCACGGTGGCGTCAAACGGGCTGGCGTAGTCGGCCAGCATTTTCGAGCCGGCCGTCGTGCGCCAGCCTTTCGTGACGAACAAGTCCTTGTGCGCGATCGGCACGCCCGTCAACGGCGTGGCCGTGCCGGCGGCGATGCGTGCATCCGCTTCGGCAGCTTGCGCCAGGGTCAGGGCACGGTCGACGTGCAAGAAGGCGTTCGAGTTGTCCGCTGCGATGCGGTCGAGGAAATGCGTCGCCAGCGCAACGGCGGAAATTTCCTTGTTCTGCAAGAGCGTGGACAGCTGTTTGATGGATTTTGTATGCATGGCGTTTCTATTTTGATATTCGACGGGAAGGCAACAGCATGGAGCGGCGCAGTTACTCGATCACTTTTGGCACGAGATACAGGCCATCCTGTACCTTCGGCGCCACGGCCTGGTAGGCGTCGCGGCGGTTTTGTTCCGTGGCGATGTCTTCGCGCAGGCGCAGGGCGATATTGTCCATGTGCGCGGCCAGTGGGTGGCTCAGGGGCGCCACGCCATCGGTATTGACAGCTTGCATTTGTTCCGCGAGTGCAAAAATCTTGTTCAATTGGGCCAAAGACGTGACGGCCTGGTCGTCGGCCATTTCAAGTTGGGCCAGGTGGGCGATGCGTTTTACGTCGGAGAGTGTCAGGGACATGGCGAATGGCGCGGAGTGCCGCGCATTAGTATTAAGTTGGCGTTTTGATAAAACGCGGGTATTTACTGCTATTTTGCTCACAAAAATCGAGGAATGCCGCGTAACTCGCGGCTGCAAGAGTCGCACTTTTCCATGGTTTTTGAGCAAATCGCATTCAAATTATAAGGTAGAATGGCGGGTTAATGCGTTGCCGGCGCTGATGGACCGCTGCCGCAGCATAGAAAAGATTGCGCAAGCGCCAAGCGAAACCCGAAAAAATCGCCTCCACGGATTTTCAGGGTGCCTGAAAGCGCCCGCTTTGAAACTCCCCATAAACAGCTTTTGCGCAGCTCGATGCGCTACAGGACACTCATGTTTGGTTTTTTACGCAGGTATATCTCCACCGATCTGGCCATTGACTTGGGCACGGCCAACACCCTTATTTATGTACGCGGCCTCGGTATCGTCCTGGACGAGCCATCCGTTGTCGCCATCCGCCAGGAAGGCGGTCCGAATGGCAAGAAGACCATTCAGGCAGTCGGCAAGGAAGCCAAGCAGATGCTGGGCAAAGTGCCGGGCAATATCGAAGCGATTCGTCCGATGAAAGATGGCGTGATCGCCGACTTCACCGTGACCGAGCAAATGCTCAAGCAATTCATCCGCATGGTGCACGACTCGAAATTCTTCCGTCCATCGCCGCGCATCATCATTTGCGTGCCGTGCGGTTCGACCCAGGTCGAACGCCGCGCGATCCGCGAATCGGCCCTCGGCGCTGGCGCCTCGCAGGTGTACCTGATCGAAGAACCGATGGCCGCGGCCATCGGCGCGGGCTTGCCCGTGTCCGAAGCGACCGGCTCGATGGTGGTCGACATCGGCGGCGGCACCACCGAAGTGGGCATCATTTCGCTGGGCGGCATGGTCTACAAGGGTTCCGTGCGCGTCGGCGGCGACAAATTCGATGAAGCCATCGTCAACTACATCCGCCGCAACTACGGCATGCTGATCGGCGAACAGACGGCTGAAGCCATCAAGAAGGCCATCGGTTCGGCTTTCCCTGGCTCGGAAGTGAAGGAAATGGAAGTCAAGGGCCGCAATCTGTCCGAAGGCATCCCGCGTTCGTTCACCATCTCCAGCAACGAGATCCTCGAAGCGCTGACCGACCCGTTGAACAACATCGTCTCGGCCGTGAAGAACGCGCTGGAACAGACGCCGCCGGAACTGGGCGCCGACATCGCCGAAAAAGGCATGATGCTGACGGGCGGCGGCGCACTGCTGCGCGACCTGGACCGCCTGCTGATGGAGGAAACCGGCCTGCCGGTGCTGGTGGCCGAGGACCCGCTCACCTGCGTGGTGCGCGGTTCCGGGATGGCACTGGAACGTATGGACAAGCTCGGCTCGATCTTCTCCTACGAATAATCTGACAGAAGGGCCGGAAACCAATCCGGCCTTTTTTTGGTTTTGGCGCCGGCGTTTGACCGGGGCCTGCACGTTGGCGCACTGCGCCTGGCCTGATCATTGGAAGTCATGGAATACAGTCCTCCGCCACTTTTCAAACAAGGCGCCTCCGCCCGCGTCAAGATGATGGTGTTCGCCGGCATTTCTATCGCCCTGCTGCTGGTCGATTCGCGCATGCACGCGCTGACGGCCGTGCGCCAGGCAGTCGGCACCGTGCTGTATCCGGTGCAGATGGCGGCGCTGGTGCCGCGCGACGTGGCACTTGGCGTCGGCAATTACTTTTCTTCGCTGTCCGCCCTGGAAAAACAGGTGCGCGACCTAAAGCATGAGCAAATCGCCTCGGCGCAGATCCTGCAGCAGGCGCAGCTCAACATCGTTGAAAACAACCACCTGCGCAAATTGATGGAAGCGCGCGAGCGCGTCCCCGTCAAGACCATGATGGCTGAAGTGCTGTATGACACGCGCGATTCGGCCACGCGCAAGATCGTGCTGGACCGGGGCATCCAGCATGGCGTGGAACTGGGCCGCCCGGTGATCGACAACCTCGGTGTGGTGGGGCAGGTCACGCGCGTGTTCCCGTTCACCTCCGAAGTGACCTTGCTGACGGATGAAGAGCAGGCCATTCCCGTGCAGCTGCTGCGCAATGGCGTGCGCAGCGTGGCCATCGGGCGCGGCAAGTCCGGCACCATGGAGCTGCGCTTCACGGCCCCCAGCGCCGACATCCAGATCGGCGACATCGTCATTACCTCGGGCCTCGACGGCCTGTATCCTGCCGGCCTGGCCGTGGCGCGCGTGACCTTGGTCGAGCGCAATGCGCATGGCCCGTTCGGCCGCGTCGTGTGCCAGCCGCTGGCCGGCATCGAACGCAACACCCAGCTGCTCATCCTGATGACGTCGCCCGAGATTCCACCGCGTCCGCCCGCTGAAGATATCAAGACGGGCCGCAAGATCGCCGGCAAGATGGCGCCGATCAAGGATCCGGCCAAGGATGCCGCCGCTGCGGTGCCTGCCGCCGCGCCTGCCGCCAAGCCGCCTGCCGCCAACGCGGCTGCGCCCGCGCCCGCAAAACCTGCGACGCCAGCGCCCGCACCCGCCGCCGTGCCACCGAAGGAAGCGACACGATGAACCGCCCGCATTACATCCTGCTGCCGGTCAGCCCCCTGTTCATCGGGTTTTCCCTGCTGTGCGCTTTTTTGCTGAATCTGCTGCCGTGGGGGCAGTTCGTCGGCGTGCCTGATTTCGTCGCGCTGGTGCTGGTCTTCTGGGGCATCCACCAGCCGCGCAAGGTCGGCATCGGCGTGGCGTTCTTCATGGGCCTCATGATGGACGTGCACGACTCGACCCTGCTGGGCGAGAATGCGCTGGCCTACACCTTGCTGTCGTACTTCGCCATCATGATGCACCGCCGCGTGCTGTGGTTCCCCATCCTGACGCAGGCGCTGCACGTGCTGCCGCTGCTGCTGCTGACGCAGGCGCTGCAATTGCTGACGCGGCTGATCGTTTCGGGCCGCTTCCCCGGCTGGCTCAATTTCATCGAGAGCTTCGTCGCCGTGGCCCTGTGGCCTTTTGTGACGTGGATCTTGCTGGCACCGCAGCGTCGCGCCGTGGACCGCGACCATAACCGTCCGATCTGACGAGCGCCTGCCATGACTGAACTCAAGAACACCGAGCGCGAACTGCATTTCTTCCGCATGCGCCTGACCATCCTGGGCGCGCTCGTCTTCGTCTGCTTTTCGCTGCTGCTGGCGCGCTTCATCTGGCTGCAGGTGATCAAGCACGAGGACTATGCGACCAAGGCCGAGGACAACCGCATCGCCGTGGTGCCGATCGTGCCCACGCGCGGCCTGATCCTCGACCGCAACGGCGTGGTCCTGGCGCGCAATTACTCGGCCTATACGCTGGAAATCACGCCATCGAAACTGAGCGCCAGCCTCGATTCCGTGATCGACGAGCTGTCGACCCTGGTGCAGATCGACATCAAGGACCGCCGCCGTTTCAAGAAGCTGCTGGAAGAATCGAAGAACTTCGTCAGCGTGCCGCTGCGCACGCGATTGACGGACGAGGAAGTGGCGCGCTTCACGGCGCAGCGTTTCCGCTTCCCCGGCGTCGAGGTACAGGCGCGCTTGTTCCGCCAGTATCCGATGGGCGAGGTGGCCTCGCACGTGGTGGGCTTCATCGGCCGCATCAACCGCAACGAAGCCAAGGCGCTGGAAGAGGGCGAGGACGCGGCCAACTACAATGGCACCGACCATATCGGCAAGGAAGGCCTGGAAAAAAGCTACGAGAAGCAGCTGCATGGCACCACCGGCTATGAAGAAGTGGAAGTGTCGGCCGGCGGGCGCGCCATGCGCACCCTGTCGCGCACGGCGGCCACCCCCGGCAATAACCTGATCCTGTCGATCGACATCGAACTGCAAAAAGTGGTCGAGGAAGCGTTCGGCGAATGGCGCGGCGCGGCCGTGGCCATCGACCCGGCCACGGGCGACATTCTCGCCTACGTCTCCAAGCCTGGCTACGATCCCAACCTGTTCGTCGACGGCATCGACCAGCAAAGCTGGAATGAACTCAATACCTCGCTGGACCGGCCGATGGTCAACCGGCCCCTGTCCGGCACCTACGCGCCCGGCTCGACCTTCAAGCCCTTCATGGCGCTGGCCGCACTCGAATTGGGCAAGCGCACGCCGAGCCAGTCGATTTCCGATCCCGGTTTCTTCATCCTCGGCGGCCATACCTTCCGCGACGACAAGGTGGGAGGCCACGGCACGGTGGACATGCACAAGTCCATCGTCGTCTCGTGCAACACCTATTACTATCAGCTGGGCCGCGACATGGGCATCGACGCCATCCACGACTTCATGAAGCCGTTCGGTTTCGGCCAGCTGACGGGCATCGACCTGAATAACGAAAAGACGGGCGTGCTGCCGTCGACGGAATGGAAGCGCAACCGTTTCAAGACGCCGCAGCAGAAAAAATGGGTGGGCGGCGACACGATTTCGGTGAGTAACGGTTCCGGCTACAACTCGTATACGCCGCTGCAGATCGCCCACGCGACGGCCAACCTGGCTAATAACGGCGTGGTGATGAAGCCGCATCTGGTGAAAATCATCGAAGACGCGGCCACGCGCGCGCGCACCCTGACGGTACCCAAGGAAAGCTACCGCATTCCGCTCAAGCAGGAAAACATCGACACCATCAAGCGCGCCATGGTCGGCGTGACCAGCGAGCAGGGCGGCACGGCCGCGCGCATCTTCACCGGCGTGCAGTACACGGTGGGCGGCAAGACGGGGACGGCGCAGGTGGTGGGCATCAAGAAAAACGAGAAGTACAATGCCAAGCTGCTGGCCGAGCGCCTGCGCGACAACGCCTTGTTTACGGCCTTCGCGCCGGCCGACAAGCCGCGTATCGCGATTGCCATCGTGGTGGAAAACGCGGGCTTCGGCGCCGGCGTGGCCGCCCCGATCGCGCGCAAGGCGCTCGACTACTACCTGCTGGGCAAGCGTCCGAGCGACAAGGAAAAAGACACCACCAAGGTGCCCAAGGAAGATGTCGACGAAGTGCGCACCCTGGAAGAAATCACTGACGAGCAGGCCGCCCCGGCGACTCCTGCCAGGCAATAAGGAAGCACATGCCCATTAACGAGAGGCGCTCGCTGTGGCGGCGCGCCAAACCCTATCTGGCGGTGTTCGATCCGCCGCTGATGATCATCATCCTGATGCTGCTCAGTACCAGCCTGCTGACACTGTATTCGGCCAGCATCGGCATTCCCGGCAAGATCGAGGATCACCTGCGCAACATCCTGCTGTGCTTTTTCGTCATGTGGGTGGCGGCCAACGTCACGCCGCAGATGATGATGCGCATCGCCGTGCCGGCGTACACGGTATCGGTGATCTTGCTGGTGGCCGTGGCGCTGTTCGGCACCATCAAGCTCGGTGCGCGGCGCTGGCTGCATATCGGCGTGATCGACATCCAGCCGTCCGAATTCCTGAAGATCGCCACGCCGCTGATGCTGGCCTGGTTCTTCCAGCACAATGCGGGCGCCCTGCGCTGGAAATCGTTCCTGATGGCGGCGATACTGTTGCTGGTGCCCGTCTATCTGATCGCGCGCCAGCCCGACCTGGGCACGGCGCTGCTGGTGGTGGCGGCCGGCTTTACCGTCATCTTCCTGGCCGGCCTGTCCTGGAAGGTGCTGGCCGGCTTGCTGATCACCTTTGTTTCCTGCCTGCCGATTGCCTGGTCGCACCTGCATGATTACCAGCGCGACCGCGTGATGATGCTGATCGACCCGACCAAGGACCCGCTGGGCAAGGGCTTCCATATCATCCAGTCCATCATCGCCATCGGTTCCGGCGGCATGACGGGCAAGGGCTGGACGCACGGCACGCAAGCCCACCTGGAGTTTGTTCCGGAACGCACGACCGATTTTATTTTTGCCGTGTATTCCGAGGAATTCGGCCTGGTTGGTAACTTGATCCTGATGCTGATGTATTTGCTGCTGGTGGGACGGGGGCTGATGATCGCCGCCAACGCCCCCAGTTTTTTCACTCGCCTGCTGGCAGGAGCGATCACCATGATTTTCTTTACTTACGCCTTCGTTAATATGGGTATGGTCAGCGGCATCGTGCCGGTGGTCGGCGTACCCCTTCCATTCCTCAGTTATGGCGGCACCGCGCTGCTGACCCTGGGCGTGGCCACCGGTATCCTGATGAGCATTCAGCGCCACCGCAAGCTGGTGCAGACCTGATGCGCGCGCCTTTCGATACCTTCGCCATGCGCGGATTGAGCCTGGCCGCTTTGCTGACCCTGGCCGCCTGTGGCACCACGCCGCAAAAGCCCGCATCGAATAACGTGCCGCTGCCATCCGGCGGCAAGGTCAAGGTGCCCGTGCGCCAGGATCCCACCCTGCCGGTATTGCCGGCGGCCGGCTCCGGGCGCGGCGGCTACTACAAGGATGATGGCCCGGGCGACAATCCGCCCGCCAACCTGCGCGACGTGCCCGACGCGGAAGTGCGCAACGAGCCGTATTCGACGCGCTCGAACCGCCCCTATGTCGTCTTCGGCAAGACGTACACGCCGATCACCGACAACGAACCGTTCAAGCAGAAGGGCACGGGTACCTGGTATGGCAAGAAATTCCATGGTCAGCGCACTTCGTCGGGCGAAATCTACGATATGTACAAGATGACGGCGGCCCATCCGACCTTGCCGATTCCATCGTATGCGCGCGTGACGAGCATCGACAGCGGCGAGCAGGTGATCGTGCGCATCAACGACCGCGGCCCGTTCCACGCCACGCGCGTCATCGACGTGTCCTACACGGCGGCGCTGAAACTGGGCTTCCTTGGCAAGGGCAGCCACCAGGTGGTCGTCGAACGCCTGCTGCCAGCCGATATCGACGCCATCCTGGCGGCCCGTGCGGCGCCGAAGCCTGTACCTTCCGTGGTGGCCATCTCCATCGACACGCCCGTGGAAACGGGCGCCGTGGTGCAGCCGGAAGTGTCGTCGCAGATGCTGCCCGTCGATGCGACGGTGGCCATGCCGGCACCGGCGGCGCTGGCCAGCGGCTTTTATCTGCAGTTGGGCGCCTACTCGCGCGCCGACAATGCGGAATCGGGACGTTCGCGCCTGGCGCCGTATGCGGCGGGCCTCGGTACCTTGGGCGTGGTGCAGGCTGGTAACCTGTTCCGCCTGTACGGCGGACCGTTCTCCAGCCGCGCCGAAGCGGCACGGGCGGCGGCGAATTTACCGGAATCGACAGGCATCAAGCCTATCGTCATCCAACGCTAGCTACTTACAACTGCGCAATTCCTGCTCCGGGAATTGCGTTTTGATTTTCTCCAGCCGCGCGCGCGTGGCGGCGTCGAGGTCGCGGAACTGGTAGGCGAACTGCTTGCTGGCGCTGTAGCGCGGTGCGACGCGGGCGCTGTGCACGCCCTGTTTGTTGAGTGAAGCCAGCTGGCTTTGCGCGCTGGTTTCCGACTTGAACACGCCCAGCGAAATGCCCCAGCGCAGCGGGCTGCTTTCATTCATGATGAAGTAATTCGTCACGCCCAGCTGCTTCAATTCGCCGGCCTTGCGGTCGGCGCCTTCCTTGCTGCCCTGTGGCGGGATGTACACCATATAGCTGGAAATGTCCTGGCCGGCCACGTTGCGGCGCGACTGGCGGTCGCCCAGGTCCAGCGCCGCCACTTGCGCCTCGAAGCGGCGCCCGTCCGCCAGCAGGAAATTGCCCACTTCCGTACAGGCATACGATGTCGGTGGCGCCGGTGCCGCTGCCGCTGCCGCCGGCGTCGCGGCTTCTTCGGAGGCTGGCGGCGCCGCGGGCGCCGTGGCCTGCGCCTGCGTCAGCAAGGTGAGTTTATTCGCCTGCAGCTGGTTTTTCAGGCGCGCCGGTTCGCGCGTCTCCGTGCGAAAACTGCCCAGATAGCCCTGGCCGATGGCCAGCACCAGCAGGTTGACTCCGGCCAGCAGCCAGAAGACGAATTTCAGCATACGTGGTTTCCTTGTGTTCCTGCGGCCCCGGCGCGCGCGGCCGCCTGCAGGCCGAGCATGACGATATTATCGACCAGGTGCAGCGGTACCGCCAGCGCCAGGGCCGGCGCGATGCGTGCTGCGGCGCCGCCCGACAACAGACAGGCGCTGGCGCCGTGCATGCGCACGGCCCGTTCGATGGCGCCCGCCTGGGCCGCCAGGCAGCCGGAGAGGATGGCGTCGTCCGTGTTGTCGGCAAAGCCGGCCGGCAGCGCGGCGTCGCTGGCGATTTGCGGCAGTTGCGCCGTATTGCGCGCCAGCGAGCTGGCCATCAATCCCAGTCCCGGCAAGATCATCCCGCCAAGGAAAACGCCGTCGGCCGTGATGGCGTCGATGGTGGTGGCCGTGCCGCAATTGGCGACGATGACGGCCTGGCCGGGTGCCAGCGCGTGCGCGCCGATGGCGGCGGCAAAGCGGTCGCAGCCCAGCTGCGATGGCGTGCGGTAGCCGTTCGTCAGTCCTGCCAGCTGCGGCAGCGAGACAAAGTCGCGGGCCACGACCGGCAGCATGGCGCGCAGGCGCGTGCCGATGACGGTGCCGGCCACGTTCGACAGCAGCACCTCATGGATGGCGAGTGTCGCCCACTGCGCGGCCAGGGTGTCGATCTGCGCATGCGCGACGGCGCCGCTGGCCAGCCAGCCGCCGGCGGCACTGTCGGCAGCCACGAGTGCCCATTTGATGCGCGTATTGCCGGCGTCGATCAGCAGCAGCATGCGCTTACTCCCCAATCAGGCGCAAGGACACGTCGCCGGACATGACTTCCTGCAGCCCGTCATCGCTGCGCAGCAGCAGGCGGCCCAGGTGGTCCACGCCGGCCGCCACACCTTGCTGCAGCAGCTGGCCGTTGTCGAGGATTTTCACGTGCTGGCCCTGCCAGGCGTGCAGTGCGTTCCAGCGTTCGGCAAACGGCGCAAAGCCCGTGTCGTCGAATTCGGCCAGCACGCCGGCCAGGCGGCTGAGCAGGGCCGCCACCAGGGTATTGCGCTCCATCTGTGCCAGCCAGGGCACGGCCGAGACGCTGCGGCCGATCTGCCGTTCCAGTGCATCGGGCATCAGCAGATTGATGCCGCAGCCGATCACGGCCCACACGCCGCCGTCCGCTGCCTGCTGCGTCTCGACGAGGATGCCGGCCAGTTTATGGCCATCCTTGAGCATATCGTTCGGCCACTTCAGCTGCACCGGCACGCCCAGCGCCGTCATGGTCTCGGCCAGCGCCACGCCGACGGCCAGCGGCAATCCCACCAGCTGATGCAGCGGTCCCTTGAAGCGCCAGGCCAGCGAGAACATCAGGCTGGCGTCCGGCTGCGATACCCACGGCCGCCCGGCGCGCCCCCGTCCGGCCGTCTGCTGGCCGGCGATGCGCAGGGTGGGGCCGGCCAGGGTGGCGCAGCGCGCCAGCAGGTCGGCATTGGTCGATCCAGTTTCATCGATCACTTCGATGGCCACGTGGGAGGCGCCCGTGGCGCAATGGGCGGCGATGGCCGCGCTGTTCAAGTCTGAGTGCTTCGTCATGGTGGTCGGTTCAGTTGCGCGCCTTGTGCGGCGCATTCGCGAAGGCCCGGTCGTAGACGGCATTGGGCAGCGCGCGCAGCAGCTTGGCGACGACGCCCATCTGCCACGGGATCACGCGATAGCTGTCGCCGTCGGCGATGGCGCGCGCGGCGCGCACGGCGAATTTTTCGGCCGGCATCAGGAAGGGCATGCGGTAGGCATTGTGGCGCGTCATCGGCGTGTCGATGTAGCCGGGCGTGATGGTGACGACCTTGATACCAGCCGGTTTCAGTTCCAGGCGCAGCGATTCGCAGTAGCTGATGACGGCCGCCTTCGAGGCGCTGTAGGCTTCGGCGCCAGGCAGGCCGCGAATGCCGGCCACGCTGCCGATGCCCACCAGGCGTCCGCTGCCCTGGCTTTTCATGGCGGCGATGAAGGGCGCGAAGGTGGCGACGGTGGCCGTGACGTTGATGGCGATCAGGCGCGCGAAGGCGTCCAGGTCTTCCGCGTGCTCGCTCAGGGTGCCGTAGGACACGCCGGCGCTGGCGATGACGACGTCGATGCCGCCGGCATGGGCGATGAAGTCGGCGGCCGCGTTTTTCAGGGCGGCGTGGTCGCACACATCGACGGCGTAGGCGCGGTGGCGTTCAGGGTGGGGCAGGGAGGCGATCAGTTGCTGCAGCGTGTCGCCGCGGCGGGCCAGCAAGCCCAGATGGGCGCCCTGGCGCGCGTACTGCAGCGCCAGGGCGGCGCCCAAGCCGCTCGACGCGCCCGTGATGAATACGCTGTAAAGCACGCGTTGCATCAGGCGATGCCCGGGCGCGCCAGGGAAGTGGCCATGCTTATTTCTTTTCCGCTTTGGCTTTCGCGACCAGCACGTCCATCACGCTGAGCGCCTGGGCGTTCAGCTGCTCTTCGTTCTTGGCCGACTTGCTGCCCTGATCGGCTTGCGACGGCGAGGTGATGTAGCGGCCATCGATGGCGATCATGGGCCAGAACGTCACGTTATAACCCTGCATCATGGCGTCCGCGCGGCGCACGCGGGCCGAGACACCCATGGAACGGTAGGTGTCGATGAATTTCTGGCGGTCCACGCCCTGTTTGGCGACGAAATCGAAAACGGCGTCGTCGGTGTTCAGGCGGTTGCGTTCCACGTGCATGGCGTGGAAGACGCTGGTGTGCAGCTTGTCGACCAGGCCCATGGCTTGCAGGGTGAAGAACAGCCGCTGCTGCGGCGCCACGCTGTCATCGCGCGACACGTGCACGCGCTTGAAGACGATGTTGTCGCCCTGTTTCTTGACCCAGGCGGCCAGCTGCGGTTCGAGCACGTTGCAATGCGGGCAGTAATAGGCGAAGAATTCCGTCACTTCGATTTTCTTGCCCGCATCCGTCACCTGCGGCGTGGGCAGGGTTTCGTACTCGACGCCGTTTTTCGGGTCTGCCGGCGAGGCCGATGCGCCCATGGCGGCCGTGCACAGTGCGGCGGCGATCAGGATGTTCTTCAGAAAACGCATGCTGGTTCCTTATTTTTGGTTGCGGACGACGGCGACGTCGATGCCGTTTTCAGACAGTTTCGTGCGCGCGCGGTTCATCGCTTCGAGCTGGTTGAACGGCCCGACGCGCACGCGGTGCAGCACGCCGGCGTCGGTGCTGCGGTCGCTGATGGCCGCTTCGAAGCCGAGCAGCGCCAGTTTGCCGCGCGTGCTTTCGGCGTCCGACATGTCATGGAAGGCGCCGGCCTGCAGATAATAAATCCATTTGTCGTTGGCTGCATCGGCCTTGGCCTCTTTCACGTCGGCCTTGGCTTGCGGTGCTGCTGGTGCTGCCGCCGGCGTTTTCGGCGCCGGCTTGTCCTTCAATGTACCGATCAATTCCTGCAGCGCGTCCGGCGGCGGCGCCTTCGGCTGCTGCGCTGGCGCCGGTGCAGGGGCAGTCGGCTGCGTCGGCGTGACGATCTCGCGCGGCTCCTTGGAGAAGTCGCGCGCCGCTTCCTTGGCCGCTTCCTTGTTGCCGTACATCGGCTTGTTCGGATCGGCGATCTGGCCGGCCGTCGGTTCGGTCGATTTGCCGGCCTTGCCCGACTTGTCGGTGAAGGGCGAGGCGCCCTTGGTGATCACCAGGGCGACCACCACGGCGATACCCAGGCCGATGACCAGGCCGATGATGATGCCGACCAGGGTATTGCCCTGCTGGCGCCGGGTCGAAGAGAAACGGGAAGCGTGATTCATTGACGGTTTGACCTTCGCGATTACATTTTGTTTGGCGCGGATACGCCGATCAGTGCCAGGCCGTTGCGCAGTACCTGGCGCGCGGCGATGACGAGGGCCAGGCGGGCCATCTTGACGGCTTCGTCCTCGACCAGCACTTTTTCGGCGAAGTAGAAGCTGTGCAGGTTGGCGGCCAGGTCGCGCAGGTAGAAGGCCACCTGATGCGGTCCCAGTTCCGCTTGCGCGCGCGCCAGCATTTCCGGGTAGGCGGCCAGGGTCGCCAGCAGGGTCGCTTCGGTCGGTGCCGTCAACGGGGAAAGGTCGACGTTGGCGACCGTGCTGGCATCGCCGCCCCAGTTTTCCAGGATGCGGCAGATGCGCGCATGCGCGTACTGCACGTAATAGACGGGGTTTTCATCGGTGGTTTTCAGCGCCACATCGACGTCGAAGACGAATTCCGTGTCGGCCTTGCGCGAGATCAGGAAGAAGCGCACGGCGTCGCGGCCCTTGGCGATGTCGCCGCCGCCCGACCATTCGATCAGGTCGCGCACGGTCACGTAGGAGCCGGCGCGCTTCGAAATCTTGACTTCTTCGCCGTCCTTCATGACGGTGACCATCTTGTGCAGCACGTAGTCGGGGTAGCCTTGCGGGATGCCCATGTCGACGGCCTGCAGGCCGGCGCGCACGCGCGCGATGGTGCCGTGGTGGTCGCTGCCCTGGATATTGATGGCTTGCACGAAGCCGCGCTGCCATTTCACCAGGTGATACGCCACGTCCGGCACGAAATACGTGTAGGTGCCGTCCGTCTTGCGCATCACGCGGTCCTTGTCGTCGCCGAAGTCGGTAGTGCGCAGCCACAGCGCGCCATCCTGCTCGTAGGTGTGGCCCGCCTTGATCAGGGTTTCGACGGCGCTATTGACCTTGCCGTCCGCGTACAGCGACGATTCCAGGTAGTAATTGTCGAACTTCACGCCAAACGCCTGCAAGTCGATGTCCTGCTCGTTGCGCAGGTAAGTCACGGCGAACGGGCGGATCGAATCGATGTCTTCCACGTTGCCGTTGGCCGAAGCCGGCTGGCCATCGCTGGCCGAGACGGTCTTGCCGGCCTTGAAGTCGTTGGCGATATCGGCGATGTAGTCGCCGTTGTAGGCGGACTCTGGCCATTCGGCGTCGCCCGGCTTGAAGCCGCGCGCGCGCGCCTGCACGGAATTGGCCAGGGTCTGGATCTGCACGCCCGCGTCGTTATAGTAAAACTCGCGCGTCACTTGGTAGCCTTGCGCGTCGAACAGCGAGGACAGGGCGTCGCCCAGGGCCGCCTGGCGGCCGTGGCCCACGTGCAGCGGACCGGTCGGGTTGGCCGAGACGAATTCCAGGATGACCTGCTTGCCGGCGCCTGCCGTGCTGCGGCCATAGCCGTCGGCTTCGCTCAGGATGGTTTTCACCACGGCCTGCTTGGCGGCGTTTGACACGCGCACGTTGATGAAGCCGGGACCGGCAATTTCCACTGCCTCGATCAGGCCCTTGCCGGCCGGATTGGCCAGCACGGCCGCAACGATGGTTTGCGCCAGTTCACGGGGATTCTGTTTCAGCTGCTTGGCCAGTTGCATGGCGATATTGCAGGCGACGTCGCCATGCGATGCATCGCGTGGTCGCTCGAGCACCACGGCAGGCGCTAGCGTAGTGCCGGCCAGGACGGGAGCGAGGGCGGCCTGGAACAGGGCGATGATTTCTTGTTTCTGTTGGGCGAGCATGAGCAGGATGGCGGCGGAACCGCGTTAAGAATGAATAGAATGAATCAAAAAGCAAAACGGACGGCCAGTACCCAAGCCGCCCAGACTGCGTTAATTATACTGGTTTGCTGCCGGGAACAATACGCCGGCAGGCAGTGTGCCCGTGCCGGCGCATTTCACGATATTATCAGGACAGCATGCCCATGTTGGTGCACGAAAACATCAGCATGGGGCATTCTGCTTGTATATATGCAGTTTTTTGCCGCAATTTACAGGTATCGCTGCAATCGCTTGGGCCAGAGGGCGCCACAAACGCTACAATCGACCCTTTATTGATGACGCGCGGCCGCGACTTTGCCACCATGCAGCCCGCCGCGCGCAGCCACACCGGATAACTATGAACAAGCGCCCCACGCTGAAATTGAAAACCAAGCCGGCGCCAGGCCAGGCGCCTGCCGCACCAAAACTGCGTCCCAGCTACCATCCCGACCTGAAACCGGTCTTGCAGCCAGGCTTCCAACCCGATTTGCGTGCCGACTCGCTGGCGTTTTGCCTGTTGGGCGCGGCCAATGCCGTGGCGCAAGTGCGTACGGGCACGGCCCTGCCGCAGGCGCTGGCCAAGGTGTTTGTGCAATCGAACGCCAGTCCGCAGGCGCGCGGCGCGATCCAGGATATTTCCTACCGCACCATGCGCCAGCTGGGCCGCAGCGAAACCCTGGTCGGCCTGATGACGTCGAAGGCGCCCGAGCCGCCGATGCTGGCCGCGCTGCTGTGCTGTGCGCTGTCCCTGATGTCGGCCGAGCCGGGCGAACAGCCGTACGAAGAATTCACGGTGGTCGACCAGGCCGTCACGGTCGCCACCTCGCACCCTGACCTGGCGCACGCCAAGGGCATGGTGAATGCCGTCTTGCGCCGTTTCTTGCGCGAGCGCAAATCCTTGCTGGAAGCGGCCCTGCAGCAACCGTTGGCGCAATGGAATTATCCGCAGTGGTGGATCGACTCGCTGCGCCTGGCTTATCCCCGCGACTGGCAAGCTATTTTGACGGCCGGCAATGCCGTGCCGCCCTTGACCTTGCGCGTGAACCGCCGCAAGAGCACGGTCGAAGCGTATCTGGCCGTGCTGGCCGAGGCGGGCATTGCCGCGCGCCAGGTGGGACCGTTCGCCGTGCGCCTGGACAAGCCGATCGGCGTGGCCCTGATCCCCGGCTTCGAGCAGGGCGTCGTTTCCGTACAAGATGCTGGCGCGCAACTGGCCGCGCCGCTGCTGGACTTGCATGATGGCATGCGCGTGCTGGACGCCTGCGCGGCGCCCGGCGGCAAGACGTGCCACATCCTGGAACTGGCCGACGTGCAGGTGACGGCCATCGACGCGGACGCCAAGCGCCTGCCGCGCATCGCGGAAAACCTCGAGCGCCTGGGCCTGGACGCCACCCTGAAGGCGCAGGATGCGCAATCGAGCGCGTGGTGGGACGGCCAGCAGTACGACCGCATCCTGGCCGACGTGCCGTGCACGGCCTCGGGCATCGTGCGCCGCCATCCGGACATTCGCTGGTTGCGCCGCAAGGGCGATGCGTTCCAACTTGCAACACTTTCATCCAAAATTCTGGACAACCTGTGGCAGATGCTGCGCCCCGATGGTAAATTGCTGTTCGTGACATGTTCATTGTGGCCGCAAGAATCCGAGGCACAGGCGGCGGCATTTGCGGTACGCAATAATGCAACCCGATTGACAGCGCCTGGCCAGCTGTTGCCGACTGGCAGCGCGGAGCAGGACCACGACGGTTTGTTCTATGCGCTCTTCCAAAAAAATGCGGCTTGAGCGATTCGTCGAACCTTATCCTACGGACTACACCGGCACACTTGTGACAACACGACTCTTCCGACTCCTGGCCCTGCTGCTGATGCTGGCATGTACCATGCCACGCGCGCATGCCGCCGACATGGTCGACATCACCCGTGCCTACATCGAGTCGGGCGAAGAGGGCTACAAGCTGGCCGCCACGTATTCCTTCGAGCTCAATCACGATCTCGATGACGCGGTACAGCATGGCGTACCGCTGTATTTCACGACAGAAATCGAACTGACCCGGCCCCGCTGGTACTGGTTCGATGAAAAAGCCATCGTGGCGCGCCAGACCAGCAAGCTGTCCTACAACGTGCTCACGCGCCAGTATCATGTGTCGGGCGTCGGTTTGCAGCAAAGCTTCCCCACGCTTGACGATGCGCTGTTCCTGATCCGCCGTCCCAGCCGCTGGCTGGTGGCGCGGCGCGGCGAGCTGAAAGTGGGGCAGACGTATAACGTCACCTTGCGCATGGGCATGGACCGCGACTACCTGCCCAAGCCGATACAGGTCAATGCCTTCAATAACAGCGACTGGCGCCTGGCTTCGAATAAAAAAACCTTCTTGTATACGGCGGAGTAGTGAGTCAAGCATTGCGCTATCTGCTGGTGGTGGGCGGCGGCATTGTCAGTATCCTGCTGTTCCTGCTGGCGTCGGCTTCCGATAATTCCGGCTTTTTCGACCGTTACTACACTTGGCTGCTGGGCCTGAACGCGGCCGTCGCCGTGTCGCTGCTGGCGCTGGTGGGCATTTCCCTGGCCCGCCTGTACGCGCGCTACAAGAGCGGCAAGTTCGGCTCCAAGCTGATGACACGTTTGGTGATGCTGTTCGCCGCCGTCGGCATCCTGCCGGGCCTGGTGATTTTCCTTGTGTCAGTGCAATTTGTTTCCCACTCGATCGAATCCTGGTTCAACGTCAAGATCGAAGCGGCGCTGGAATCGGGCATTGAGCTGGGCCGTGCCGGCCTCGACGCGGCCTTGGTCGAGCTCGACCACCGGGGCCGCAAGGCCGTCGAAGAAATGGGCGCCGACCCGGTGGCCGGCCCGGCCGTGCTGACCAGTCTGCTGCGCGAAGAGGGCATGCAAAATGCCATGCTCGTCAGCGGCGACGGCGTGCTGCTGGCCAGCGCCGGGCCGCACAGCGCGGCCGACTTGCCGACGCCGGCCATGCTGGTGCAGGCGGCCTTGCCGGCCGGCTATGCCTCGGCCGAAGGTGGTCTGGAGTTGCACGATGATGGCGCGGAATCGGGTGGCGGTGGTTTCCGCTCGGGCCTGCCAGCGTCGCTGGAAACGGCGGCCAGCCTGCGCCTGCGCGTGCTGGTAGCCGTGCCGGGACCGTCCGTCTCGCCCCGCTATTTGCAATTGCTGCAATCGGTGCCGCCCAAGCTGGCGACGAATGGCGAAGTGCTGCGCGCCGCCTACAGCGAATACAAGGAACGTTTCGTCGCGCGCGTGGGCTTGCGCAAGATGTATATGGAAATTCTCACCCTGACCTTGCTGCTGGCCATCTTTGGCGCCATCGGCAGCGCTTTCCTGATCGCCGGCAACCTGGCCCAGCCCCTGCTGCTGCTGGCCGAAGGCACGCGCGCCGTGGCCGAGGGCGACCTGTCGCCGCGTCCCATCGTTGCCACCAAGGATGAACTGGGCACCTTGACGCAGTCGTTCAATATCATGACGCGCCAGTTGCTCGATGCGCGCACGGCTGTGGAAAGCAACCGCGCCGCCCTGCAAAACGCCAAGGCCCACCTGGAATCGGTGCTGGCGAACATGTCGGCCGGCGTGATGGTGCTCGACGGCGACTTCAAACTGGTGACCTGCAACGAGTCGGTCGAGCGCATCCTGCAGCATTCGGGCATGAGCATGGTGGGCCAGCCACTGGCGAATATTGCTGGAATGGAAGAATTTGGCGGCGCCATCATCAGCGCCTTCACGGCGCAAAGCGCGCAATCGGCGTCGGGCCGCAACCAGCAGCGATTGCACTGGCAGCGGCAGATCGAGATTCCGCGCCGCCTGGGCAGTAGTGCCGACGAGCATGACATTACCTTGCTGGCGCGCGGCTCGCGCCTGCCGCTGGAGTCCGGCAGCGGCTACATCGTCGTCTTCGATGATATTTCCGACGTCATTTCCGCGCAGCGCTCGATCGCCTGGGGCGAGGTGGCGCGCCGTCTGGCGCATGAAATCAAGAATCCGCTTACGCCGATCCAGCTGTCGGCCGAGCGCCTGCAGATGAAGCTCGAAGGCAAGCTGGAGCAGCTCGATGCCGACCTGCTCAACCGCGCCACCACCACCATCGTCAAGCAGGTCGATGCGATGAAGCGTATGGTCGACGACTTCCGCGACTATGCGCGCACGCCGCCGGCCGTGCTCACGCCGCTGCGCCTGAACGAGCTGATCGAGGAAATCCTGAACCTGTACCTGCGCGGCGACGATGGCGACATCATCCACCCGCTGCTGGCGCCGAATCTGCCGATGGTGATGGGCGATCCGACCCAGTTGCGCCAGGTGATCCATAACCTGCTGCAGAATGCGCAGGACGCGATGGCCGACCTGCCGCCGGACTCGCCGCATCCGCGGATTGACGTAAGGACGGAAGCAATTCATTATCGCAGTGCGGACGGCGGCGTGAATATCGCCGTGCGGCTGGCCATCAGCGACAATGGCCCTGGTTTCGCGCCAAAAATCCTGGCACGGGCTTTCGAGCCCTACGTGACCTCGAAGGCGCGCGGCACGGGATTGGGCCTGGCGATGGTCAAGAAAATTATCGATGAACACGGCGGACGCATCGATATCGAGAACCGGGTCGACGGCAATGGCGCTTCGGTGGTCATTTTGCTGTTAAAGTTAGCTCCCGACACTCCTGCCCAGGAATTCCTGGCGTGAGGGTCTGGTTTAGTATTTAAAACACTAATAAAATCATAGTTGTCCGCCGTGTGCATCTTGTGCGCGACGGCCGGCGAAATGAGGAAGGCAAGACACGAATGGCAAACATACTCGTAGTGGATGATGAAATGGGTATCCGTGAGTTGCTCTCGGAAATTTTGGGCGACGAAGGACATGCTATCCAGCTGGCCGAAAATGCGCAGCAGGCACGCGAAGCGCGTGCCGCCGGTGCGCCGGATCTGGTATTGCTGGATATCTGGATGCCCGACACCGATGGCGTCACCTTGCTCAAGGAATGGCAGCGCGACGGTTTGCTGACCATGCCGGTGATCATGATGTCGGGCCACGCCACCATCGATACGGCGGTCGAGGCGACGCGCATCGGCGCCATGAACTTCCTGGAAAAACCGATTGCCCTGCAAAAACTGCTGAAGGCGGTCCAGCAAGGCTTGACGCGGGCCCAGGAAACCGTGCGCGCGCCGAGCGTGGCAGCGCGTCCCGTGGCGCCCGTGGTGGCCGAGGAAAGCAGCCATCCCGTGCCCAGCTTTGGCGGCAGCGCGCCGCAACAGCTGATGGTACGCCCAGGCATCGCCGTCCCGGCGGTGGCCGAAGGCCATGGCTACAACCTGTCGTTCGACTTGCCCCTGCGCGAGGCGCGCGACGCGTTCGAGCGCATGTATTTCGAACACCACCTGGGTCGCGAAGGCGGCAGCATGACCCGCGTGGCGGAAAAAACGGGCCTGGAGCGCACCCATTTGTACCGCAAGCTGAAACAGCTGGGCGTCGAACCGGGCAAGCTGGCCAAGAAAAGCCTGTGACGGCAGCCGTGCGGCGTCCGACGCCGCTGACCCTGGTCAGCGGTGGACGCGCCGCCGGGCGCGAGGCTGCCATCGCGCAAGCCTTGCCGCCGAACCAGCCGGCCGCCGTGATCCTCGAAGGCCTTGCCGATGGCAACGCCATCCTGGCCGACCTGGCCGAGCAAGTTTCCCCTTCTCCATCATTTCCCTTGCAACTGTTGCGCATCGCACCCGGTTGCCTGTGCTGCAGCGGCAATCTCGTATTGCGTGTAACATTGAATCGTCTGCTGCGCCATCCACCCGCGCACTTGTTCATCAGCCTGGCTGACGCCACGCACATCGAACAATTGCGCACCTGGCTCACCGCCAGTCCCTACGATGCCTTGCTGGCGCTGCAAGCGGACATCGTCGTTGCCTGACGATTTTTCGATCGACTTACCGCAGTCGCAGTTTGCATCTCGTTACAACTCTGTAGCCCGCAGGGTGGCCTGGCCGCTTGAAATGGCGGCGTGTGAACCCCACCTCTGTCCTGAAACCGCAGGAGCTTCTCCTGCTTGAGCGAAGGATGCAAAATGAACCTGATCTATAACAGCGAACAATACAGCGTCGTGGAATTCGGCATCGACGGCGACCTGGAAGCCCTGCGCTTTGGCGGCTATGAAATCGTCGACAAGGGGGGCAAACGCGAGACGTTTATCGCCGGCATCCTGGCGCAAAACTTCCGCCGCGACGTCACGGAGCTGATCGCCAGCGAACCGAGCATGGAAGAGATCGATGAATTCCTGGGCAGCTACGATTCCCTCATGAGCCAGCCCGTGCTGTTGCACTGATCGGATGGCCATCGCCGCCATACCAATCCGCCAGGCGGCGTGGTATGGTGGCCGTGTTATCCCGCTGCAAACAGACCATGTGCCAACTTCTCGGAATGAATTGCAATGTCCCCACGGACATTGTCTTTAGTTTTACCGGCTTCGCCATGCGCGGCGGCCATACCGATACCCACCATGACGGCTGGGGCATCGCCTTTTTCGAGGGCGCCGGCGTGCGCCATTTCGTCGACCACCAGGCGGCCATCGCCTCGCCCGTGGCCGAACTGATCAAACGCTACCCGATCAAGTCGCGCAACGTCATCGCGCATATCCGCAAGGCCACGCAAGGCCAGGTCGCGCTGGAAAACTGCCACCCCTTCGTGCGCGAACTGTGGGGCCGCTACTGGGTCTTTGCCCACAATGGCGATTTGAAGGAATTTCATCCTGTGCTGACGGGCAGTTACCGTCCCGTCGGCTGCACCGACAGCGAACTGGCTTTCTGCTACCTGCTGCAGGAACTGCACGCGCGCTTTGGCGACGCTCCGCCAGCCTTGCCGCAACTGCATGCGGCCCTGGGGGAGTTGTTGCCCAGCATCGCTGCCCACGGCACGTTTAACATGATGCTGTCGAGCGGCGAGGCGCTGTTTGCCCATTGCTCGACCAGCTTGCACTATCTGGTGCGACAACATCCGTTCCCAACTGCTAAACTCTCCGATGAAGACCTGAGCGTGGACTTTTCCCAGGTGACGACACCGCAGGACAGAGTGGCCGTGATCGTTACCCAGCCGCTGACGACAAATGAGCAATGGACGGCGTTTGCGCCGGGCGAATTGAAATTATTTGTCGACGGGATGGTGCAAGACACGCCAGTGCCCTAATTTGTTGACGACAATAAACTGGATTGCTGCCAAAATACCCACAGCGCGGGCGGAATTCAGCTAAAGTATTGTCAATAGTGAACCTTGATGCGGGCGCGGCGCGGCCGGTGTCACTCGACGTGATTGATGAAGAGTTAATGATCGATATTTCCAGCAACGACATCACCCCGAAACCCTTGCGCGTGCGCGAGTTTTATCTGGGGCGACAACCTATTCTTGACCGCAATCAAGCCTTGTTTGGCTATGAGTTGCTATTCCGCAACGCTCCGGTCGGTCCCGCCAACATTACCAGCGACCTGTCCGCTACGGCGTCCGTCATCGCCCACGCTTCCCAGCTGGGCATGGAAAAGGTCATCGGCGACGCGCTCGGTTTCGTCAACGTCGATGCCGACGTGATCATGAGTGACATCTTCGTGTTCCTGCCGCGTGAAAAAGTGGTGCTGGAAATCGTCGAATCGATGCCCGTCACGCCGGAAGTGCGCGCGCGCATCAGCGAACTGGTGGGCCATGGCTTCACCTTCGCGCTGGAAAACGTCGTTTCCGACACGGCGCAAGTGCAGGAACTGCTGCCGCTGGTGCAATACGTCAAGATGGACATGAGCACGGTCGATCCGAAAGTGCTGGCGGCCCTGGCGCCCCGTTTCAAGCAGGAAAACAAGAAACTGGTGGCGGAAAAGGTCGAGACGCGCGAAGAATTCAAATCGGGCCTGGACCTGGGCTTCGATTACTTCCAAGGTTACTACTTTGCCAAGCCCGCCATCATGACGGGCAAGAAGCTGTCGCCGTCGCAACTGGCAGTCATGGAACTGATGACGCTGGTGACGTCCGACGCCGACAATATGGATATCGAGCGCGCCATCAAGCGCGACGTGTCGCTGGCCCTGAATCTGCTGCGCCTGGTCAATACGCCGGCCGTGGGCGCGCGCCAGCGCATCGATTCGCTGAGCCAGGCCGTGACCGTGCTGGGCCGCCGCCAATTGCAGCGCTGGCTGCAAATCATGCTGTATGCGGAACCAAGCAAGCGCGGCCATAGCATGACGCCGCTGCTGATGCTGGCCACCACGCGCGGCCGTTTGCTGGAATTGCTTGCGCATAAACTGCGCCCCAACCACGCCCATTCGGCCGATATCGCCTTTACGGTCGGCATCATGTCCCTGATGGATACCCTGTTCGGCGTGCCGATGTCGGAAATCCTCAGCCAGATCGAAGTCATCGACGAAGTGGCCGAAGCGCTGCTGTCGCGCGAAGGTTTCTATGGCGACCTGCTGCGCCTGGCCGAATGCATCGAGCGCATCGAAGACATGGAAGGCGAGATCGTGCCAACCCTGCGCGACCTGGCCATGTCGCCGGACGACCTGGTGGAGCTGGAAATGGCCGCCTATGAATGGAGCGATAACGTCGTCCGCTACGCTTTGTAGGTCGGATTAGCGCGGCCGCCAGGCCACGCGTAATCCGACAACATTGTTGGCGATGACTGTGGTGTCGGATTACGCGCAAGCGCTAATCCGACCTACGCGACCCGTCCAAAAAAACAGCCCTGCACGGCGTCGCCGTGACAGGGCTTTTTTACGCCGCTACGCCGCCGCACCGGGCCAGTGCTTGTGCAGCTCGGGGTCGGTGCGCAGTTCCCACAGGGCCAGCACGACGACGGCGATACCGACGATCATCTCGTTCCACATGACGACGGGCTGATCGGCCAGCCGCAGCACCCACGGCGAGGCCGCCACCCACACGCCCACCAGCAGGTTGACGACGACGGCCCAGAAATAGGTCTTGTACAGGTCGAAGGCGGCCAGACCGGCGATCACCAGGCCCGAGACAAAGGCGTTGATCATCTGCGGTGACCCCTCGGGGTAGGAAAAGGCCCAAGGCGAGACGACGAGCCACAGGCCCAGCAACAGGATCACCTGATCCTGCCAGCGTTTCAGTTTGAAGTTGCTTGCCATATTACCTCCTTGCCAATTGAGAACGGGCCGGAGCGGGCATGCAGCATGCCGGCCGGCATACTGCGTTAGTGCGCTGCGGCGCGCGAAAAGTTCCGCGCGCCTTCTCACCGCTTATGACAGGTTCGGCGACAGCCAGCGTTCCACGTCCTCGATGCTGGCGCCACGGCGCTTGGCCATGTCTTCCACCTGGTCCATGCCGATCTTGCCGACGACGAAGTATTTCGACTCCGGGTGGGCAAAATAGAAGCCGGACACGGCCGCGCCGGGGAACATGGCGTACGATTCCGTCAGCTGCATGCCGATTTCCTCGGCCTGCATGACCTCGAACATCTGTTTCTTGACCGTGTGCTCGGGGCACGCGGGGTAGCCGGGCGCGGGGCGGATGCCGACATATTTCTCGGCGATCATGTCGTCGTTGCCCAGGTGTTCATCCGGCACATAGCCCCACAAATCCTTGCGCACGCGCTCGTGCAGGTATTCGGCGAATGCTTCGGCCAGGCGGTCGGCCAGCGATTTGAGCATGATGGACGAGTAATCGTCGTGCGCATCCTCGAAGCGTTTTTCGTATTTCTCGATGCCCAGGCCGGACGTGACGGCGAACATGCCGATGTAATCTTTCACGCCCGATGCCTTCGGCGCGATGAAATCGGCCAGGCACTGGTTTGGACGCTGCACGCCGTCGACCACGGGTTTGACGCCCTGCTGGCGCATGCCGTAGTAGGTGAACGCCACGGTACTGCGCGTATCGTCCGTGTACACCTCGATATCGTCGTCATTGACGCTGTTCGCTGGCAGCAAGGACACGACGCCATTGGCCGTCAGCCAGCGTCCGTCGATGAGCTTTTTCAGCAAGGCCTGGCCTTCCGCGTACACCTTGGTGGCCGCGTCGCCCACCACTTCATCCGTCAAAATGGCGGGGAAGGGGCCGGCCAGGTCCCAGGTCTGGAAGAACGGACCCCAGTCGATATAGTTGGCCAGGGTGGCCAGGTCGACATTTTTAAACAGGCGGCGGCCGATGAACTTTGGTTTCACGGGCGTGCAGGCGCCGTCGAAAGGCACGACCATCTTGTTGGCACGCGCTTGCGCCAGCGGCAGGATGGGCAGCGCCTTCTTGTTGGCGTGCTGTTCGCGGATGCGCGCGTAGTCGAGCTCGATGTCTTCCACGTACTTGTCGCGCTGCTCGGGTGTCAACAGCGACTGCGCCACGGACACGGAACGCGAGGCGTCCGGCACGTAGATGACGGGGCCTTCATAGTTGTGCGCGATTTTCACGGCCGTGTGGGCGCGGCTGGTGGTGGCGCCGCCGATCAGCAGGGGAATCTTGAGCATGCGGAAGTGTTCGTCGCGCTGCATTTCCTTGGCGACATACGCCATTTCTTCCAGGGACGGCGTGATCAGGCCGGACAGACCAATGATGTCCGCGTTTTCCACCTTGGCGCGCGCGAGGATTTCCGAGCACGGCACCATCACGCCCATGTTCACCACTTCGAAGTTATTGCATTGCAAGACTACCGTGACGATGTTCTTGCCGATGTCATGCACGTCGCCTTTCACGGTCGCCATGATGATCTTGCCTTTCGGCTTGGCGACGATGCCCGTGCGCTTTTCTTCCAGCAGCTTTTCTTCCTCGATGAACGGAATCAAGTGGGCCACGGCCTGTTTCATCACGCGCGCCGATTTCACCACTTGCGGCAGGAACATCTTGCCCTGCCCAAACAGGTCGCCGACCACGTCCATGCCCGCCATCAACGGCCCCTCGATCACGTGGATCGGGCGCCCGCCATTGTGCAGCAGCTCCTGGCGCGCTTCTTCCGTGTCTTCCACGATGAATTGCGTGATGCCATGCACCAGCGCGTGCGACAGGCGCGCCTGCACGGTGCCTTCGCGCCAGGCCAGGGTTTGCGCCTCGGCCTTGCCGCCCGCCTTCAGGGTGCCGGCAAACTCGATCATGCGTTCGGTCGAGTCTTCGCGGCGGTTCAGCACCACGTCTTCCACGCGCTCGCGCAATTCCGGGTCCAGGTTGTCGTACACGCCCACCATGCCGGCGTTGACGATGCCCATGGTCATGCCGGCCTTGATGGCGTGATACAGGAAGACCGTGTGGATGGCTTCGCGGGCGGGATCGTTGCCGCGGAAACTGAAGGACACGTTCGACACGCCGCCCGAGATCTTCGCGTACGGCAAGTTTTCCTTGATCCAGCGCGTGGCATTGATGAAGTCGACGGCGTAGTTGTTGTGCTCTTCGATGCCGGTGGCGACGGCAAAGATGTTCGGGTCGAAAATGATGTCTTCCGGCGGGAAGTCCAGCGCGTCGATCAGCAGGTGATACGCGCGCGCGCAAATCTCGATCTTGCGCTCGAAGGTATCGGCCTGGCCCTTCTCATCGAAGGCCATGACGATGACGGCCGCGCCGTAGCGGCGGCACAGTTTCGCCTGGCGCAGGAATTCCTCTTCGCCTTCCTTCATGGAAATCGAGTTGACGATGGCCTTGCCCTGCACGCATTTCAGGCCCGCTTCGATGACCGACCATTTCGACGAGTCGACCATGATGGGCACGCGCGAAATATCGGGTTCCGAGGCGATCAGGTTCAAAAAGCGCGTCATGGCGGCCAGCGAATCGAGCATCGCTTCATCCATGTTGATGTCGATCACTTGCGCGCCGTTTTCCACTTGCTGGCGCGCCACGGACAGGGCTTCGTCGTATTGCTCGTTGAGAATCATGCGCGCGAACGCTTTCGAACCCGTGACGTTGGTGCGCTCGCCCACGTTGACGAACAGCGACTCGTCATTGACGACGAACGGTTCCAGGCCCGCCAGGCGCAAGTCGTGCGATGGCGCCGGCACGGTGCGCGGCGTGTTTTTCGACAGCAATTGCCCGATGGCGGCGATGTGTTCGGGCGTGGTGCCGCAGCAGCCGCCCGCCATGTTCAAAAAGCCCGCGTCGGCAAATTCGCGCAGCAGGGCGGACGTGTCGGCTGGCAACTCGTCAAAGCCCGTGTCGCTCATGGGGTTGGGCAAGCCCGCGTTCGGGTAGATGCAGACGAAAGTGTCGGCGATCTTGGCCAGCTCTTCCGCGTACGGACGCATCAGGGCGGCGCCCAGCGCGCAGTTCAGGCCGATGGTCAGCGGTTTCGCGTGGCGCACGGAATTCCAGAAGGCAGGCACGGTCTGGCCCGACAGGATGCGTCCCGACGCATCCGTGACGGTGCCGGAAATCATCAAGGGCAGGCGCACGACGGTCGGGTTTTGCTCGTAGAACAGGTCGATGGCGAACAGGGCCGCCTTGCAGTTGAGGGTATCGAAAATGGTTTCCACCAGCAGCACGTCGGCGCCGCCTTCCACCAGGCCCTGCGTCTGCTGCAGGTAGGCGGCCACCAGCTGGTCGAAACTGACGTTGCGCGCGGCCGGGTCGTTGACGTCGGGCGAGATCGACGCCGTCTTCGGCGTGGGCCCGAGGGCGCCGGCGACGAAGCGCGGCTTGTCCGGCGTGGAATATTTGTCGCAGGCGGCACGCGCCAGTTTTGCCGCCTGCACGTTCATTTCATAGGCCAGGTGGGCCATGTGGTAGTCGTCTTGCGCGATCGTCGTGGCGCCGAAGGTATTCGTTTCGATCAGGTCGGCGCCGGCCGCCAGGTAGCGCTCGTGGATTTCCTGGATGATGTGCGGCTGCGTCAGGGTCAGCAATTCATTATTGCCCTTGACGAACAGTTCGCGCGCGCCACTGTCGGCCGGCGCGGTGAAATCGATGAAGCGGCCAGCGGGGCCGCCACGGTACGCTTCTTCGTCGAGCTTGTATTGCTGGATGATCGTGCCCATCGCGCCGTCGAGAATCATGATCCGTCGCGCAAGAATGGCGCGCAAGGTGGCTTCGGTCGGGGACATGGCGGGGATCACGGTATCGTTCATTTCATGCTTTCAATAGGCAAACGGGCGGCGGCGCGGCGACAAGACAGGTACGAGGCGGATGCGGCCAGCAGGATCAGCTGACGGAGAGTGCCGGCCGGGTAGGGCAGGCAGAAGGTGGCAATCGCCTGATTTCACCGGGTCTAAAATTATACGGCATCAGGCTGCTTTGGTTTTAAGCAAAAGCGGCTGTTCACCCCACGGCAGGCCTGGTTGCAACACATTGCAACACATCGCCCTCCGCCACGCCAGCTTCTGAAAATTACATTCCTGAAAATCTTACTCAAAACGTTAATTTTTCCGCCAAAGTTGGCAGGGAGATACTGCTCTATAGGCTGTGGAAAAATTTCCACATTATTTGCGCCATATCCGCATATTTTTAATGAACCGAATAGCAATAGCTGCAAAGGAAAGTAATTTCGATTTAAGTCAATACAGAGTGAAGCCAATAATGCTCAAAATAAAATTTGCCAAGAAGATATTTTAATTATTATCAAAACCAATTGAATCAAAAGCATTAATAGTTGTCTTTAGGAATCGAATTAACCCATAATATTGGTTCTTCGAAATTAAATTCTCACCAAAAGTCACCAATATGTCACATTTATCTCGTGTCCTCCCCGGCATCGCGCTGCATCAACATGGTTGCCAGCCATGAAAAACCATTTGCTTGTAGCATTGTTTGTCATGCTGGGCCTGTCCGCCTGCGGCGGCGGGGGCGGTGGTGGTGGCGACACGGTGGTGGCGACCACCTCGGGTACGCCCGTCCTGATTCCCGCCGTGACGGCCGTCTCGGCGGCGAATGTCGCCATCGGTGGCAGCCTGGTGGTGACGGGCACGAATCTGAGCCGTGTGACGGCTTTCCAGGTGGGTGGCGTGAACGTTGCCGCCAGTGCCAGCAGCGACACCAGCGTGACTCTGGCCATGCCGGGCGTGCCCGTCACGGGCGCCTTGAGCCTGGTCAGCGCCAGCGGCACGGCGGCCACCAGCTATAACGTCACTGTGTACCTGCCATTGAGCGTGGGCAGCGTCGCACCGGCGACGGGCGGTGTCGGTTCCAGCGTGACGATCACGGGCGCCGGCATGGGCGCCGTGACGGCGGTACAGTTTGGCAATGGCGCGGCGGCAACGCCGCAAAGCCAGACGGCCAGCAGCGTGACGGTGGTAGTGCCTGCGGGCGCCGCGACTGGCGCACTGACGGTGCGCGGTCCCTACAACGATGTCGCCAGCGGCGACGCGTACACGGTCCTGGCCAGCGTGGCGGTGACGTCGATCTCGTCGGTTGTCAACGGCACGACCTTGTCGGTGACGCTGCAGGGCAGCAATCTCGATCAGGTCAGCTCGGCTTCGGTGGGCAATACGCCTGCCGTCATCGTCAGCGCCAGCGCCAGCCAGCTGCTGTTGTCCGCGCCAGCCTCGGCAACGGGCAACGTGATGTTGTCGGCCGCGTCGCGCATCGCCGTGAATGCGGGCACGGTGTCGGCCTTTACCTTGGGCAGTATTGATTTCGCGCAAGTACTGAATTTGAACGCCAGCAATACGGCCTTGCGCCTGACGCGCGGCAAGCCGGCCGCCGTGCGCGTGTCCGTGCTGGGCGCGCAAATGGGCCAGACCAGCCCGGCTGTCACCTTGAATGCGACGGCCGCCAATGGCAGCAATCTGGGCAGCATCGCGATGACGGGGCCGGCGCTCTTGCCGGTGACGAAGAACGATGACAGTTTCAATGGCAACTTCAGTGCCGTCCTGCCTTCCGGCTGGATCTTGCCCGGCGTGCGCGTGCGCGTGACGGCCGTCGGCAATGATGGCGTGCAAGTGAGCCAGGAAGCGGCGCCTGCGGTGGCCAGCCTGGCCAAAATTCGTCTGGTGCTCGTGCCCTTGAGCACCGATGATGGCGTGGCGCAACTGCCTGACGCCGAGGTAATCCGTGCCGCGTTGCTGCGCGTGTATCCGTATGCGACGGAAAATATCAGCATCACCACGCGCACTGCGCTGAGCATGCCAGGCAGCAGCACGGCCGACAGCTGGTGGAGCGATGCCTTGGGCAAGCTGGAAAACCAGCGCGCGCTGGAAGACAGCGGCGCCTATTATTATGGTTTCGTGCCGAAGATGTCCGTCAACAACGCCGCCGGCCTGGCCTACATCAACCAGCGCAGCAGCGGCAGCGACTTCACGTCGGCCATCGGCCTCGATGCCCGTTCCAACCGCATCGCAGCGGTCGACCCCTTCGGCAATCAATGGCCTCTATGGCTGACCACGCTCGTGCATGAGCTGGGCCACAACCACTCGCTGCAGCACGTAGCCTGCGGCGGTCCAGCCAATGCGGCTCCCGACTACCCGTATGCCAATGGCGATCTGGGTCCGCAAGCGCTGTACAACAGCAACTACGCGGGCAGCATCGGCCAGCTGAGCAAGGCAGTCTATGGCAACACGCCGATGAAGGACGTGATGAGCTATTGCAGCGGCGCCTGGTTCTCCGACTACAGCTATGCGCGGGTGCAGCAATTCCTGGAAAAACGCAGCACGCAGATTACGGGCAGCAATGTGCTGGCCGCCAGCATGTCCGTGGCCGAGAATGGCTATCTGACGATTTCCGGCCGCATCACGCCATCGGGCGTGGGTCTGCGTCCCGCCGTTGCTTCGTCGGTGCGCATCGGCGTCGCTGCCAGTGGCAGCGGCCATGCTTATACCTTGCGCGTGCTGACGGCGTCGGGGCAGACTATCGACTTGCCCTTCGATGCCGTCTCCGTGGCCGACCATGGCGGTAACGCCATGAGCCATTTCCGCGTCAGCTTCGCCAACCCGGGCGATATCAGCGACGTGCAAGTGCTGCAAAACGGCAAGGCTTTAGCCAAGCTGGAGCGCCCGGCGCGCCGCAGCAAGGTCGCCGCCAACGATGCCACGTTCGATGCGACACAAAGCGGCGGCAAGCTGGCGCTGGTCTGGAATGCCCAGTCGGAACCGTATGCCGCCGTGCTGCACGTGGCCGCCGATGGCCGCAAGACGGTGGTCGCCACTGACTTGACGGGTGGCAAAGCCAGCGTCGACGTGAGCGCCTTGCCGGCCGGCGGCCGTTTCGAGGTCAGCCTGTCGTCGTCCGTGGGCGCACGCCTGATGAAGGTGCAGCGCCGCTAAGCCAGCGGGCCGGATGCAACAAGGGCTTGCCGCGGCAAGCCCTTTTTTTATGTGCGCAGCATTCGTGCGCAAACCGCACAGATCCTGTGCCGGGCGCAGGCTGCCATTTCTCATCCCGCCTGCCTAGAATGGGGCTTCATCCACTTGCGGAGCATCCCATGCCCATCCTGAACCTGCGTTTGTCCACCGCGCCCGATGCGCGCCAGTCGGCCGCCATCGCCGCCACCCTGAGCCAATTGACGGCGCAGCTGCTGCACAAGGCGCCCGAACTGACGTCGGTGGCGATCAGCCATCTTGACGCGCCGCACTGGTTTGTCGGCGGGCCATCCTTGCAAGCGCAAGGCAAGGCCAGTTTTTTCCTCGATATCCTGATCAGCGATGAAACGAATACGGCCGCCGAAAAGGCCGCGTATATCGCCGCCGTGTTCGCCGCCATGGAGGAGTATCTCGGCGTCTTGCATGACGTCAGCTACATCCACGTGCATGACGCGCGCCAGGCGGCCTGGGGCTACGGCGGCTTGACGCAGCAGTTCCGCGCCGTGCGCAAGGCGCTGCAGCAGCCGTGATCAATCCCAGCGGCGATCTTGATAGTGTTGCACGGCAAAATCGATGAAGGCCCTGACCTTGGGCGACAGCTGGCGGCTGTGCGGATACAGCGCGTACAGGGTGCGTGGGTGCAAGGTGTAGCCGGGTAGCACTTCCACCAGCTGGCCGCTGCGCAGCGCGTCGCGCACGATGAAGGCGGCCGCGCCGGCAATTCCCATGCCGCCCACGGCCGCTTCGCGCAGGGCAACACTGGTATTGGCTTGCAGGCTGCCGCGCACGGCCACCTTGTGCGCGGCGCCGTCGTTATCCGTGAACGACCACTCCGCCGGCTTGTCGCCGGAGGTGTACATCAGGCAATTGTGCTGGACCAGGTCTTGCGGCGTAGCCGGATGGCCATGGCGCGCCAGGTAGGCCGGCGCGGCGACGGCCACCGTGCGGCTGCTGGCCAGCTGGCGCGCCACCAGGGTGGAATCGGGCAAGCCGCGCGCCAGGCGCAGCGCCACGTCGAAGCCATCGTCGATCAGGTCGACGATGCGGTCATTGCAGACCAGGTCGATGTGGATGTGCGGGTATAGGCGGGAAAAATCGGGCAGCCAGGCGGCCAGTTCCAGAGTGCCGAAAGCCATCGGCGCATTGATGCGCAGGCTGCCGGACGGTTGCGCCTGGTGCATGGCGACGGCGCGGTCGGCCGCGTCGAGGGCGTCGAGGATGTCGCGGCTGGCCAGATAGTATTCCTGGCCGGCCGCCGTCAGGGCGAAGCGGCGCGTGGTGCGGTTGAGCAACTGTGCGCCCAGCTGGCTTTCCAGCTGGCGGATCTGGCGCGAGACGATGGAGTGGGATATGCCCAGCGCGTTGCCTGCGGCCGTGAAGCTGCCCAGTTCCACGACGCGGCGCAGGGCGCGCAGGGCGGTCAGCTGGTCCATGGGCACGTGCCGGTTTAAACGAAGCGCTTGCCTTCGAGTGGGAAGCCCTTGATGAATTCGGCCGCAGGCAGGCGCTTGCCGCCCGGTTTTTGCAGTTCCGTCAGGCGCAGGGAGCCATTGCCGCAAGCGACGACGATGCCGTGCTGGGCGTCGGCCGCCAGTACCTGGCCGGGCGCTTCCTTGCTGTCCGCTTCGATTACCTCGGCGGCCCAGATCTTGATGGTGACGCCATCGACCTGGCCGCAGGCGCCGGGAAACGGATTGAAGGCGCGGATTTTTAGGCCCAGTTCCAGCGCCGGCAAGCTGAAATCGAGCGCCGCTTCTTCCTTGGCGATTTTCGCCGCGTACGTGACGCCCGCTTCCGGCTGCGGCACGGCTTCGAGCGGTTGCTGCTGCATCTTGCGCAGGGTTTCGACGATCATCTTGCCGCCCAGGGTGGCCAGCTTGTCGTGCAGGCTGGCGGTGGAGTCGCCCGCTTCGATGGGCGTGCGCTCGATGGCCAGCATGGGCCCCGTATCGAGGCCTTCTTCCATCTGCATGATGGTCACGCCCGTTTCATCGTCACCCGCTTCGATGGCGCGGTGGATCGGTGCAGCGCCGCGCCAGCGCGGCAGCAAGGAACCGTGGATATTGATGCAGGGTTTGATGTCGAGCGTGCTGCGCGGCAAGATCAAGCCATAGGCCGCCACCACCATCACATCGTAATCGGTGGCCAGCAGGCGCTCGTGGGCCGCCTTCGCTTCGGCGGCGCGCTGCGGGTCCTTGCTGTCCATGCGCAGGGACAAGGGCTGCAGCACTTCGATGCCGTGCTGCTGTGCATACTGCTTGACGGCCGAGGCGTGCAATTGCATGCCGCGTCCGGCAGGGCGGTCGGGCTGGGTCAGCACCAGCGGAATCTCGAATCCCGCTTCGTGCAAGTCTTTCAGGGCCGTGGCGGCGAATTCAGGCGTGCCTGCGAAGATCACTTTCATATGGTTCCTTGACGTGAGGTGCGCAGGCCCGCGCCCGAGGGCGCCAGGCTGGCGTGGTAAGACGATTACTGTTGCTGCTTAGTCTATCAGCAGTAGCTTAGAAGCGGCGGTTCTGTGCACGCAAGCTGGCTTCGCGCTCGAGACCACGGATTTCCTTGATCATCTTGGTCTTGATGCGGTTGCGCTTGAGCGGCGACAGGTATTCGACGAATACCTTGCCCAGCAAGTGATCCATCTCATGCTGGATGCAGACGGCCAGCAAGCCATCGGCTTCCAGTTCGAACTGCTTGCCGTGGCGGTCCTGGGCGCGCACCTTGATGCGGGCCGGGCGCTCGACGCCGTCGTAGACGCCAGGCACGGACAGACAGCCTTCGTCGTAGACCTGCTTTTCTTCGCTGGCCCAGGTGATTTCCGGGTTGACGAACACTTGCAGCTGTTTTTTCTCTTCGGTGGTGTCGATCACCATCATCTGGATGTGTTCGTCCACTTGCGACGCGGCCAGACCAACGCCAGGGGCGTCGTACATGGTTTCAGCCATGTCATCGATCAGGGTTTGCAGGCGCGCGTCAAATTCGGTGACGGGCTTGGCGACCGTGTGCAGGCGCGGATCGGGGTAACGCAGGATATTTAATATGGACATACGGATTCGACTGGTTAAGGTGGGCGCCGGTGCGCCGGATTATTCATGCCTGGGCCATGCGAACGATGGCAGGGCTATTTTATTTTTGAGTACGCTACGGTTGGGCGCGTGTGGCGCAACGGCGCGGCAGATGCGTTTGCCAGTGCGCTATTCGTTTGCTGCAAAGGGAAATTTTATCACAGACGCCCCTTTCCCTGTGGACGGCGGGCCGTTTTGCACGGCCATTGCACGCATTGTTGCGCGTGTCGGTATCGCGTGCGCGCCATGGCGCTAGCATGGGATGGCACCGTACACAGCGAGGTTGTCATGCATGCAATTGCAACGACGGCAGACACGGCCACGGAACTGGCGGGCTGGCTGCGCCTGCAGCACCTGCCCGGCGTGGGTCCCGTGGCGGCGCGCGCCTTGCTGGCCCGCTTCGGCTTGCCGCCGGCCATCTTCGCCGCCTCCTTCGAGGCCTTGCGCGAAGTGGTGCCGGCCAGCGTGGCGCGCGCCATCGCGCAGCCGCCCAAGCCGGTGGCCAACAGCCAGCTCGAGCTCACCCTGCAGTGGCTGCAGCGCCCCGGCAACGCCGTGCTGACCCTGGCCGATGCCGCGTATCCGCCCCTGCTGCTGGAAATCGCCGATCCGCCGCTCTTGTTATATGTGCGGGGGCGGGCCGAACTGCTGTCGCGTCCCGGTGTGGCCATCATCGGCAGCCGCAATGCCAGCGCGCAAGGCATGCAGAATGCGGCAGCCTTTGCGCAAGCCCTCAGCGCGGCAGGCTTGACCATTATTTCCGGGCTGGCGCTGGGCATCGACACGCACGCGCACGAGGGCGGTTTGCGCGGCGCGGGCGGCACGGTGGCCGTGATCGGCACGGGCGCCGATCTGGTGTATCCGCGACGTAACCTTGATCTGGCGCAAAGAATCGCCGAACAAGGCTGCATCGTCAGCGAGTATGCGCTGGGTTTGCCGGCCATGCCAGGTAACTTTCCGCGCCGCAATCGCCTGATCAGCGGCCTGGCGCGCGGCGTGCTGGTGATCGAGGCGGCCGCGCAATCGGGTTCATTGATCACGGCGCGCCTGGCCGGCGAGCAGGGGCGCGACGTATATGCCTTGCCCGGTTCCATCCATGCGACGTTGGCCAAGGGTTGCCATGCACTCATCAAGCAGGGCGCCAAGCTGGTCGAGTCGGCGGACGATGTGCTGCAGGAACTGCAATGGCTGGGCGGCGCTCCCCACGTGCCGCCAGCGGTGGAAGACGAACCGCCGCTGCTGGCCGCGCTGGGCCACGATCCGCTCGATGCCGACACCTTGGCCGCGCGCAGCGGTCTGGCCATGGGCGCGCTGATGGGCGAATTGCTGGCGCTGGAGCTGGCGGGCCGCGTGGAACGCTTGCCGGGAGGACTGTTTCAACGCTGCAAATGACAGCTAGGCACTTGTGTGGCGGCCTTGCCGCACGGGCGCGCTTTGTCTGTGCACACCCTTGTGTCTTAGCGAACTTAGCTGCTAGAGTAGAGCCATGTTCGATATCCTGGTGTACCTCTACGAGACTTACTATCGCCCCGATGCCTGCCCCGAGCCGGCGGTCCTGGCGCGCAAACTGTCGGCCGTCGGTTTTGACGACGTGGAGATTTCCGAGGCGCTCGTCTGGCTGACGGACTTGAACGCCATGGCCGGCGTCGAACAGACCCTGACGGCCAGTTCCACGGGCACGCGCTTCTATGTGCAGCAGGAAAGCGACGTGCTGGGCACGGCCGCCATCGGCTTCATCCAGTTCCTCGAAAGCGCCAAGGTACTCTCGCCGCTGCAGCGCGAAATCGTCATCGAACGGGCGCTGGCGCTCGACGAGGCACCCGTGTCGCTGGGCAAGCTGAAAGTCATCGTGCTGATGCTGCTGTGGAGCCAGGGCAAGGAACCGGACGCCCTGATGTTCGACGACCTGTTTGTCGACGACGAAGATCTGCCGCCGCGCCTGCTGCACTAGTCTCTACACCCCCCCGGCCGCACCTGGCGCCGCTGCCGCGCCATCTCCCTTACTATATGCTGCGGCACCGCGCACGCCAGACCATTCTGTTTGCGCCTGCGCATTCTTGCTTGCAGATAACTTGCCGAATTCTTCAATAGGCGCTTATCATTGGCCGCTTGACAAGACCACAAGTCACAAGGCCTTGCGCAGACAAAAGCGTCGGCGCCTGGCAATGCACTGTATGATGCGCATGCTGAAACTATCCTAGAGCATTTTTCGAGACCACAAAATATGACAAAAACCCTCATCATCGCCGAGAAGCCTTCTGTCGCGAACGATATCGCGAAGACGCTTGGCGGCTTCACCAAGCACGATGAGTACTTTGAATCGGATGAATACGTCCTGTCCTCGGCGGTCGGCCACTTGCTGGAGATCGCCGTACCGGAAGAATTCGACGTGAAGCGCGGCAAATGGAGTTTCGCGCACTTGCCGATGATTCCACCGTATTTCGCGCTGAACCCGATCGCCAAGACGGAAGCGCGTCTCAAAGTATTAAACAAGCTGATCAAACGCAAAGACGTTACCACCCTCATCAACGCATGCGATGCGGGGCGCGAAGGCGAGCTGATTTTCCGCCTGATTGCGCAAAACGCGAAAGCCAAGCAACCGGTCAAGCGCCTGTGGCTGCAGTCGATGACGCCGGGCGCCATCCGCGACGGTTTCTCGCACCTGCGCAGCGACGAAGAAATGCTGCCGCTGGCGGACGCGGCCCGCTGCCGTTCGGAAGCCGATTGGTTGATCGGTATCAATGGCACGCGCGCCATGACGGCGTTTAATTCGAAAGAAGGCGGCTTTTACCTGACGACCGTGGGCCGCGTGCAAACGCCGACCCTGTCCATCGTGGTCGAACGCGAAGATAAAATTAAGAAATTCGTGCCGCGCGACTTCTGGGAAGTGCGCGCCGAATTCGTCTGCGCGGCCGGTATCTATGAAGGCCGCTGGCTCGACACGAAGTTCAAGAAGGACGAGAACGATCCCGAGAAGCGCGCCGAGCGCCTGTGGAGCAAGACGGCTGCCGACTCGATCGCCACCGCCTGCCGCGGCCGCCAAGGCATCGTCACGGAAGAATCGAAACCGACCACCTCGATGGCGCCGGGCCTGTTCGACCTGACCAGCCTGCAGCGCGAAGCGAACTCGCGTTTCGGTTTCTCCGCTAAAAATACCCTGGGCCTGGCCCAGGCGCTGTACGAAAAGCACAAGGTGCTGACGTATCCGCGTACCGATTCGCGCCACCTGCCGGAAGACTACATGCCGACCGTGCTGCAGGCGCTGGAAACGGTGAAGGAAAACAGCAACTACCACCAGTTCGCCAAGCAGATCATCGACAAGGGCTGGGTCAAGCCGAACAAGCGCATCTTCGACAACACGAAGATCTCGGATCACTTCGCGATCATTCCGACGACGATCGCGCCAAAGAATTTGTCCGAGCCGGAACAGAAGTTGTACGACCTGGTCACGCGCCGCTTCATGGCCGTGTTCTTCCCGCCTGCGGAATTCCAGGTCACCACGCGCTACACGGAAGTGTCCGGCCATCAGTTCAAGACTGAAGGCAAGGTCATGACCAATCCGGGCTGGCTGGCCATCTACGGCAAGGAAGCCTCGACGGACGCCGACAAGGAAAGCAATGGCAACGGCAATCTGGTGCCAGTGGCCAAGGGCGAGAAAGTACAGACGGAAAGCGTCAACGCGAATGGCCTGGTGACGAAACCGCCTGCGCGCTTCACGGAAGCGACCTTGCTGTCGGCCATGGAAGGCGCCGGTAAATTGATCGACGACGACGAGCTGCGCGATGCGATGGCTGGCAAGGGCCTCGGCACGCCAGCGACGCGCGCGGCCACCATCGAGGGCTTGCTGACGGAACGCTATCTGATCCGCGAAGGCCGCGAGCTGATCCCGACGGCCAAGGCGTCGCAGCTGATGACCTTGTTGAAAGGCCTGGGCGTCAATGAATTGACGGCGCCGGAGCTGACGGGCGAGTGGGAATACAAGCTGTCGCAGATGGAAAAAGGCAAGATTTCGCGCGAAGAATTCATGCGCGAAATCGCGCAGATGACGCAAATCATCGTCAAGCGCGCCAAGGAATACGACAACGACACGATTCCCGGCGACTATGCGACCCTGGAAACGCCATGCCCGAATTGCAGCGGCGTGGTGAAGGAAAACTACCGCCGTTTCGCCTGCACCAAGTGCGAATTTTCGATGAGCAAGACGCCGGGTTCGCGCCAGTTCGAAATCGCCGAAGTGGAGCAGTTGCTGAAGGACCGTACCATCGGCCCGCTGCAAGGCTTCCGCTCGAAGATGGGCCGTCCGTTCGCCGCCATCCTGCGCATCGTGCGCGATGAAGAGATCAAGAACTTCAAGCTGGAATTCGATTTCGGCCAGAACGACGAGAGCGAAGATGGCGAAGGCGTCGATTTCACGGGCCAGACGCCCGTGGGACCTTGCCCCAAGTGCAATGCCGGCGTGTACGAAATGGGCCTGGCCTATGTATGCGAACACAGCATGGCCAAGCCGAAGACGTGCGACTTCCGCAGCGGCCGCATCATCTTGCAGCAGGAAATCTTGCCAGAACAAATGGCAAAACTGCTCAACGATGGCAAGACGGATTTGTTGCCTGGGTTCGTATCCCAGCGTACCCGTCGTCCGTTCAAGGCCTTCCTCGTGCGCGGCAAGGATGGCAAGGTGAGCTTCGAGTTTGAAGAGCGCAAGGCCAAGCCGGGCGCGAAGACGAAGGCGGCAGCCGTTGAGGCCGAAGGCGAAGAAGGCGCGGCGCCAGCGAAGAAAACGGCGGTCAAAAAGGCTGCCGTGAAGAAAGCGCCAGCGAAGAAAGCTGCGGCCGTGAAAAAGCCGGCCGCCAAGAAGGCGCCGGCGAAGAAAGCGGCAGCGGCGGAGTAATCTAGCCTCAGCCAGACAAAAGCCAGGGATGTCCCTGGCTTTTTTTACGTCCCGATTTTAGTTGGCGCTTAGTCCAGGTAGTCGGAATACTCGCGCTGCGCGTAGTTCTGCAAATTCGCCCACGGCTGCGCCTTGCTGACGGTCGGCTGCAGCTTGACGTCGACCCGGCGATAGAAGGTATTCGCGCGGTCGCCGCTTTCGATGACCAGGGGAATCTGCTTTTGCTCATCCCACAGGATGCGCTGGAACACGCCATTCTTTTCCACTTCGCGCCAGCGCGCGCCCGTCACGGTCGATGCCTGTTTCGACAGTGGCATGGCGGTGACCAGTTTCGGGTCCAGCAGATAAAAACTGTTTTCCCAGGAACCGTCAAAATTGACGTTTTCGTACTCGGCCTTGGGGATGGCGACGACGATCTTGTCATGCGCATCGATGTATTCCACGCGCACGGTATTCTTTTCCAGCATCACGTGGCGCGGGATCAGCACGGGATTGAAGTGCTTGTGTTCATGCTGCGTGGCCTTCAGCGCCACTTTCCTGTTGTCGCCGTGGTTGTGGCCCGCATGCGCATCGGTCGACGGCGCCAGTACGCGCTCGACCCACACGTGGCCGGGGCGGCGCAGCATCTTTTCTTCGTAGCGGCTCTCGCGCGTCACGCCTTCCGGCGTCAGGACGCGGCTGTAATAGGTGATACCCAGGTCCAGGTCGGCAGGAGCGGATGGCGTGGCGGGGGCGGCTTGCGCGCTGGCGGCAAAGCCGGCGGCGAGGAGGACGGCGATCAGGGACGATTTCATGGTGTTGCCTTTACGTGCAGAGGGGCGGAGGGCTTGCGCCATCCGCCCCGGTGGGGTTGCCGTGTTGATGTGGATCAGAAGCCGAACGCCGCCTTCAGCAAGTCAAACACCTTGGTGTTGTCCAGGGTGCCCTTGAAGGGTTTTGCGCCGGCGCCCGTGGCCAGCAGCTTGACGTCGCCGCCGCCGTGGGTTTCGCTGGCCAGACGCACGCCTGTTTCTTGCAGGTAGTTGTCTTTCAGGGCCGTGGCGCTGTCGACGTTGCTGCGCAGGGCAGGGCGGTTCGGGCCATTGCCGAACACCAGGGTGGTGTAGGTATTGCCATCGGCATCCTTGCTCGGCTGGTTATCCTTGTAGCCGCGGTTGATGTCGAGGATATTGTTGCCGCGCTTGCCATAGCCGTTGAAGGCCAGGGTGTGGTCATGGTCGGCCGTGACGACGATCAGGGTATTGGCCAGGGTCGGATCGGTTTCCTTGATCTTGGCGATGGCGGCCTTGATGGCGTCGTCGAAGGCGATGGTGTCCGTCAGCGCGCGCTTGGCGTTGATGCCGTGCAAGGCGTGGTCGATGCGGCCGCCTTCAACCATCAGGAAATAGCCGTTCGCGTTTTTCGACAGCAAGTCGATGGCCTTGAGGGTCATTTCCGACAGGCTAGGCTGGGTCGCGCCTTCGCCCAGCGGTGGCGTGGCCGTACGGTCCAGTTCATACTCCAGGTGGCTGCGGGTGCTGTACAGGCCGATGAATTTTTTCCCGCCAGGCGCCGCCGCCATTTCCGCTTTCGTCGCGGCCACGGTGTAGCCCTTGGCGGCAAATTCCGTCAACAGGTTGCGGCCATCGGCGCGGCCATACTTGTTGCTTGCCGACCAAGGCGTGAAGTGGTTGCGGCCGCCGCCCATCAGCACGTCGACGCCGTCGCCCAGCGCCGTGTTGTAGCCCGCGCCGCCTGGCGTCGCTTGCGCGGCGATCGCGTATTGCGCATTGCGGTTGCAGATGTGCGAGAACGTCGTCGCCGGCGTGGCATGCGTCAGTTCCGTGGTGGTGATGGCGCCCACGGCCTTGCCCTTGGCTTTCGCCAGTTCCAGGATGGTCGGCGCGCTCTTGCCGCCGGTCGGGCAATTGTCCACGCCCAGGTTGCCGTTGGCGTCGCGGCCGGGCTCTTTGGCGATCGTCTCCTGCGCCATCGAGATGACTTCATTGTTCATCTTGACGCCGGTCATGTAGGCGGCCATCGATGGCGCGCTGTCCGTCGTTTGCGCATCGTTCGAGAACGTCTTGATGCGCGCCGTGCGCTCCAGCGTGTCCATCGTCAGGCTGCCGTTTTCGCCGTATTGGTAGATGCGCGACGCCGTCACGACGGACGGGCCCATGCCGTCGCCGAGGAAGAAGATGACGTTCTTGGCGTCGGCGGCGTAGGCGCTGGCAACGCTGGCGGCCACGAGCGTGGTCAGCAGCGACAGTTTCAATGCAACGGGTTTCAAGGTGAATTTCATATGCTTGTCCAATGTTGATGTCTTGGGGATTACAGACCGCCGGCCGTCTTGACCAGGCCGAATACTTTGGTGTTGTCGATGGTGCCCAGGAAGGTTTCCGAACCCTTGCCGATGGCGCCCAGGAAGACGTCGGTGCCGCCGTGGGTTTCATTGCCGATGGCCGTGCGGATCACCGCTTCCTGATGGTAATTATTGGCGCTGGTGACGGTTTCATCGAGGCTGGCCATGGCGGCGCGGCTCGATTGGGTGCGGTTTTCGCCATTGCCGAAGCCGATGATTGAATACGGTGCGCCGTCCAGGTCTTTTTCGACCGCGCCGGTGACGTAGTTCTTCACCACGCCCAGCACGCCAGGGTTGCCGGCCGCCGTCTTGCCCGTGCGCTTGGCGTAGCCGTTCAGTACCAGGGTGTGGTCATGGTCGGCCGTGACGACGATCAGGGTATTGGCCAGGTTCGGGTCGGTGAGCTTGGCTTTCTCGATGGCGGCCTTGATGGCGTTGTCGAACGCAACGGTGTCTTGCAGCGCTTTCTTGGCCGTCGTTTCGTGCAGTGCATGGTCGATGCGGCCGCCTTCGACCATCAGGAAGTAACCCTTCTTGTTCTTGGCCAATACGTCCATGGCCTTGGTGGTCATTTCCGCCAGGCTAGGTTCCTTGGCTGCATCGCGGTCCAGGTCGTAGCTCATGTGGCTGGACGTGAACACGCCGAACAAACGCTCCGTCTTGGCCGCATCGACGGCCTTGAAGTCGGTGGCGTTGTTGGCGACCGTGTAGCTTTTGGCCTTCAGTTCGGCGACCAGGTCGCGCCCGTCGGAACGCTTGCCGCCATCCTTGAACGGCTTGAAGAATTGCGCGCCGCCGCCGAGGATCACGTCCAGGCCAGCGGTGCCCAGCGCGCTGTTGTAGCCCGTGCCGCCCGGTACCAGGGCCGCGGCGATATCGTTTTCCAGGTCGCGGTGGCAGATGTGCGAGTAGGTGGCGGCCGGCGTGGCGTGCGTCACGCGCGCCGTGCTGACGACGCCGGCGGCAAAGCCCTTGGCCTTGGCCAGTTCCAGCAGCGTGGTGGCGGGCGTGCCGTTGCCGGTGCCGCATTTGTTGACCAGCTTGTTGCCGTTCGCATCCGTGCCCGGATCGATGGCGACCGTATTGGCCGACATCGAGATGACTTCATTGTTCATCTTGACGCCGGTCATGTAGGCGGCCATCGATGGCGCGCTGTCCGTCACTTGCGCGTCGTTCGAGAAGGTTTTCACGAAGGCCGTTTCCGGCAGGGTATCCATGGTCAGCGCACCTTCTTCGCCCACCGAATAGATGCGCGCGGCCGTCATGGTGGTCAGGCCCATGCCATCGCCGAGGAAGAAAATGACGTTTTTCGGTGGCGCTTCGACCACTGCCTCTTCTTTTTTTGCATCGCTGCCGCAGGCGGCCAGCATCAGGGTGATGGCGACGCTGCAGCCAGCGACGGAAATTTTTCTGCGTGTCATGTGGTTCATCCGGCTAGGTTGGAAAGAGCTGGCAAGATAACAATCCAATGTGACGCCATCATGACGCTGTGACACATTTGGCCACGCCGGTGCGCGTCCCCCGGTCGTGTTGTTTTAGCGCACGTCCTCGATAGAAAAGTACATCGTACCGCGTAAGGCCGCCGCTGCCCGCCTGTGAGCGCAGGGCTGGCCGCGAGGTGGTGGTGGGCAGTCGATATCTATATTCCGTAACAACACAGTATTTTGAAGAAATTTAGGACTAGTCTTATTTTCAATATAGGGGATGTGAGGCAAGATAGAACTGCAAGTGCTTTTTTCTTGTAATGCCGTTTTAACATCCGAAGAGTGGCATGAAAGTAAGTGATTTTCATGCTTCATGCAAAAGTGGGCGCTTAAATCATTCTTTGTAGGTCGACCATTTTAAATAAATTGATCAGTGCATCAGATGTAATTATATTTTAATGGTTTAAGTCTGATTTAAATTTTCGTTAATTTTATGGGATTACTCCTTCAAGTGAAGGTGTTAAAAAAGGATTAAAGATGCAAGTATTGACTATGGATGAAGTAATGATGGTGTCTGGCGGTGATCGTGGCGATGCAACTGCTGGAGGCGCTGTTAATGGTGCTGCGGCTGGTGCTGGCGCCAGTTATGCTATCGCACGTGGTGCTGGTTATGGTATGCGGGCCGGACTTGGTTTGGGCGCGTTAGGTATGATTGGTGGTGCTGTCATTGGTGGTGGAATTGGTTACATCGCTTATCGTATAGCAAACTAATATAATTAACGAAGTTGCACGGTGAGCATGCTGCAGGGCATGCTCATTTTAGGAGAAATAAATGATTGACAATGATTTAAAAAAACATAACATTTCAGGATTCGTTATATTCATTTTAATCATTGTATTTTCATCTGCTAGTCTTCCCGCTATATTTGGGAAAGCAGTCACGGTATCTCCGATGTTGATATTTGTAATGGTGATTCTTAGCAGCTTGCCACATTACATAAAGCCAAAAAATAAAAAAGTGGATGATGAAGCATTAATTTTTGGCAAGATTTTTTTTATAAATTTATCGATCTCTGCATTCCTTTCTATTTTGGCGATATTCATATATAAATTTGCACTTACATTTAATTAGATAGTTATAATTTTCTAACAGCGGGTTTAATAACTTGACGGAAAGTTAGCGGATGCAGCAGCAACCATCCCATGGCCAGGTAAATCATGTTTCCGACACGTCAATGCGCTGTTCGTAGTCGTGCACCAGGCGCCGGTAACGCATCAGCCACGCGAACGTTCGCTCGACCACCCAGCGCGTTGGCTGAACAGTGAAACCTTGCTGCCCCTGCAGGCGGCGCACGACTTCGACAGTAAAGTCGAGAAACGCGGCCTTGTCCATCAACTGTCTGCGATCGTATGCTGCATCCCCAAACAGATGATTTACCCATGGCCAGCGTTTGATCAAACCATCAAGCACCATCTGTGCACCAGTGGAGTCGGCAATGTCGGCTGGCGTCAAGTTGATCGCCAGCAAGCGGCCATCTGTGTGACTGCAGTGTGACTGCAATATGACGTTTGCGCCCGCTGAGTTTCTTGTTGGCGTCATAACCTCGTTCGCGCGCCGGGGGCCTTCACGCTCTGGCTATCGATAATGCCAGCACTTGGCAGCACCTCCCGCTCATTGCACAAGCGATCCCGCATCAGCGCCAAGTCATGAATGGTACGAAACAGCATGCGTCGCATCAGCCGCCGAAACCAGTAATAAACTGTCTGATACGGCGGGAAATCATTAGGCAGCATGCGCCACTCGCACCCGGATCGCAACATGTAACGCAGCGCATTGATCACTGCGCGCAAATCCGTCTTGCGAGGCCTTCCCGTCTTCGCTTGCTTTGGCAACAGCGGCGCGATCAGGCGCCACTCTTCATCTTTCACATCCGTGGGATAGCCACGTTTGAGTGCCGTCCTCACCTGCTGATGCCGGCTTCGATTCTCTTGCGTCCACATCGTCAATCGCTCCAAAACATCAGGATGCTTTGACCCGAAAGTTACTATGAAGTTTTTAAACCGTCACATGTACGCATTGATTAATTGATCAGACGCCGCGCACGCCGGACAATCTTGCTGACGCCGTCGAGTGCAACGAGCAGGTGCTGCTGATGTGGCATGGCGAACTGGCGGAGTAATGGCGGCATGCAGTGGCACGGCAGTTTTCATTCATCCGAATTAAGCAATAAACTATTGCGCTTTAACGGGTTTTTCTACCGAACCGAGCAACGTAAGATGCAGTCATCCTAATCATCTTGTGAAGGCAGATCATGTTCACCAAAACCATCAGCAGCGTTCTCGTTTCCACCGTGTTTGCCGCCGGCGCCGCCTCGGCCGCCGCCAGTGCCCCCCTGACCCTGGAAGTCTTCAACCCGGGCGAAGCGGCCATCTTTCCCGTCGCTTCTGTATTGGTTGCGGGCAAGCATGACGCCGTGCTGATCGATGCGCAGTTTTCGCGCGCCGAAGCGCAAAAGCTGGTGGAAAAGATTCGCGCCAGCGGCAAGAAACTGACGACGGTGTACATCAGCCACAGCGATCCCGATTTTTACTTTGGCCTCGACGTGATCAAGGCGGCTTTCCCGCAGGCAAAGATCGTTGCCACGCCGGAAACGGTCGCGGAAATTCGCCGCAAGGCCGACGCCAAGGTCGCCTACTGGGGCCCGATTTTGAAGGACAATGCGCCGCACGGCATCGTCATTCCGGAAGCGTTGACGGGCAAGCGCATCAGCCTGGAAGGCCGGTCGCTGGACATCGCCGGCCCGACCCCAGCGCGCACCTATGTGTGGATACCATCGATCAAGGCCGTCGTCGGTGGCGTGGTGCTGTTTGGCAACTTGCACGTGTGGACGGCCGATACGCAAAGCCTGCAATCGCGCCAGGACTGGCTCAAGACCCTGGACGGCATCGCCGCCCTGAAGCCCGTCACCGTCGTGCCTGGCCACTTCAAGGTCGGTTCGCCCCTGACGCCGGACAGCATTGGTTTTACGCGCGACTACCTGGTGACGTTTGAAGCGGAAACGGCCAAGGCCGCCAATTCGGCCGCCCTGATCGAGGCGATGAAAATGCGCTATCCGAAGCTGGGCCTCGATGGCGCCCTGGAAACCAGCGCGAAAGTGGCGAAGGGTGAGATGAAATGGTAAGCGGCAAGCCGGAGGCCGGCATGCCCACACTGCACTACATTTTCGATCCTCTGTGCGGCTGGTGCTACGGCGCCGCGCCGCTGGTCGAGGCGGCGCGCGCCGTGCCTGGCCTGACAGTGGCCTTCCACGGCGGCGGCATGATGACGGGCAGCAATCGCCGCCAGATCACGCCCGAGTGGCGCGGCTATGTGCTGCCGCATGACCGGCGCATCGAGCAATTGTCAGGCCAGCCATTCGGCGATGCTTATATGAATGGCTTGCTGAACGACACGACGGCCATGATGGATTCCGAACCGCCGATCACGGCCATCCTGGCGGCGGAAGTCCTGGCTGGCAAGGGCCTGGACATGCTGCAGCGCGTGCAGCGCGCCCATTACGTGGACGGCTTGCGCATCGCCGACCTGCCTGTGCTGGTGACCCTGGCGCAAGAGCTGGACATGGATGGCGCCGCCTTCCAGGCCGAGTATGCGCGCCAGGCGGGCGCCGCCACGCAGCGGCATATCGACGCCAGCCGCGCCTTGCTGGCGCAGGTGGGCGGACAGGGCTTTCCCACCTTCGTGCTCGACGATGGCGGCGGAAAATTGTCCGTGATCGATATCGGCGGCTTTTTGGGCCAGCCGGCGAAGTTGCAGGCGCAGCTCGGTGGCGTGTGCGATGCACAAGGTTGTGCATTGTAAATATCTATCGGATCGATAAAATCAATTAGCTTTTCCTTTGTTGTTGACCTCGTTACACTGCATCCATTAGTCAACAACGAAGGAAAAGCAGCCATGAGCCAACAGCCGCCATTCAGTACCGCCTCGGGCATTCCCGTCGCCGACAACCAGAATTCCCTCAGCGCCGGTCCTCGCGGCCCGCTGCTGCTGCAAGACTTCCACCTGATCGAAAAACTCCAGCATTTCAACCGCGAGCGCATCCCTGAGCGCGTCGTGCACGCGAAAGGTTCGGGCGCCTACGGCACCTTTACCGTCACGCACGACATTTCGCGCTACACCAAGGCCAAATTGTTTGCTGAAGTGGGCAAGCAGACGTCCACCTTCGCGCGCTTTTCCACCGTCGGTGGCGAACGCGGCAGTGCAGACACGGAACGCGACCCGCGCGGTTTCGCCGTGCGTTTCTACACGGAAGAGGGCAATTGGGACTTGGTTGGCAACAACACGCCGATGTTCTTCATCAAGGACCCGATCAAGTTCCCCGATTTCGTCCACACGCAAAAGCGCGATCCGCAAAGCAATTTGAAATCGGCCGAAATGATGTTCGATTTCTGGAGCCATGCGCCGGAAAGCCTGCACCAGGTCACCATGCTGTTCTCGGACCGCGGCACGCCGGACGGCTACCGTCATATGGATGGCTTCGGCAGCCACACGTATAGCCTGATCAATGCCGACGGCCAGCGCGTGTACGTGAAATGGCACTTCAAGACGCGCCAGGGCATCAAGAATTTGCCTGCGGCGGAAGCGGGCCGCCTGGCCGGCGCCGATCCCGATTACGCCCAGCGCGACCTGTTCGGCGCCATCGAACGCGGCGATTTCCCCCAGTGGGAAGTCAAGCTGCAGGTGGCGACGCAGGAACAACTTGATGCATGGGAGCAGCGCACGGGCTGGAACCCGTTCGACTTGACGAAAGTGTGGCCGCACGCGGACTTCCCGCTGCTGCCCGTGGGTATTTTCGAGCTGAACCGCAACCCGGACAATTACCACGCGGAAGTCGAGCAAGCAGCCTTTTCGCCGGCCAACGCCGTGCCGGGCATGGGTTACTCGCCCGACAAGATGCTGCAAGGCCGCTTGTTCGCCTACCATGACGCCCAGCTGTACCGCGTCGGCACGAACCACCAGCATCTGCCCGTGAATGCGGCCCGCTGCCCCTTCCACAACCAGCAGCGCGACGGCGGCATGGCGATTCACAATGGCGGCGCGGCGCGCAATTACGCCAACGTGGCGGCGGCGGGCACGCAGCCGCAAGGGCTGGGCCATGGTGAACCGGCGCTGGCGCTCGATGGCGGCGCGGCGCGCTACGATGGGCGCGGTGTGGAAGACGACTTTACGCAGGCTGGCAATCTGTTCCGCTTGATGTCTGACCAGGCGAAGCAAAACCTGTTCGACAATCTGGCCGGTCCCCTGAGCCAGGTGCGCCCGGAAACCTTGCAGCGTCAACTCGGCCACTTCGACCGGGCCGATGCGGCCTACGGCGCCGGCGTGCGCGCCGCCTTGCAGGCACGCGGCGTGACCGTGTAAGCGGATGTGGATGTGGCAGGCGGAACAAGTGTGTTCTGCCTGTTGTTGATGCAGCACAAATTAGAATGGGATATCAAATATTGCCGTATGGACATATTTGCCTTCCATGCGTAGACTTGTTGGTCTGATGATCGCGCCGCCTTCCTGGCGGCGTCCTGACTAGAGAGTCTTGCAATATGAATATGGCGAAGCTGTCGGTGCATGGGGACGACCCCACGCTCAAATCCATCCTCGAAGTCTTGCCCACGGATCCGGAGCGGCAATGGCGCAAGGGCGAGGCGAAGGGCGCGAATCGCGTGCATCTCGATTCCGGCTTTGACGTGCTGATCGCGCAGGCGCCCAAATCGCAAGTGTTGCCCTCGCGCATACGCAGCTATCTGGCTGAATGCCGTTCGCGCGGCGTCAGCTTCACGATGCCGCGCATCGTGGCCGAGCTGCAACTGGAACTGAACGGCGACGATACGCTCGACTCGCCGCTGGACCTAAGCCTGGCCGACATGCAGCATCTGACGGAAATGGGCATCAGCCTGAGCCTGGTGACGCGCCGCGCCGCAGTCTGATGAACGCCTGATATTCAAAAAAATGGCCACCTGTTCAGGGTGGCCATTTTTCGTCATGGTTCTTCGAGCTCGACGGTGACCATATTGTCGTCCGGCTTGCGGTCGATCAGCTTGTTGTCGGGATCGATGCCCGCCTTGCCGGGCCGGCTGCCGACGATGACGGTATAGCTCGCCTCGCGCGCCGTCATGCGCAGGCGTTCGCGCAGCAGCGGATGGTCGTTCGCGTCGTCGACGCCGATCTCGATCCAGTCGTGCAGGGGCGCATCGTGTTCCTCTCCCTGTTCGCCCGCCGTCAATTTGCTGGCCTGCACCTTGACGGTGACGGCGTACTTGCCATCGCTGCGTTTGGTGGCCGTGGCCGACAGGGCGCGATTGTCGAACAGCACGATTTTCTCGAACAGATCGTCGATCAGGTAAGCCTGCTCGGGCGGCGTGACCAGGCGCAAGCCGGCAATCACGGCGGTCACGCTGGCATACGGCGGGCCTTTCTGGCCATGGGTCTTGAGCAAGTCGCGCAGCACGCCGTTGACCTTGTCTTCGCCGATGATATCTTGCAGCAAGTACATGGCCAGGCTGCCCTTGTGGTAGTGGATGTAGGCCTGGTTTTCATTCTCGGCCAGCGGCAATTCCTTCTTGCGCTCTTCGCTGCGCCCCATCAGGTATTGATTCAGGTCATAGCGCAGGAAGCGGCGCATCTTGGCTGGCCCCACGCTTTTTTTCACCACCATCAGGGCCGAATATTCGGCCAGGGTTTCGCTGAGCACGGTAGCACCCCGCGTATTGCCACCCACCAATTGATGTGCCCACCACTGGTGCGCCACTTCATGCGCCGTGACGTAGAACGGATAGTCGAGGTCCTTGGGGTTCTTGTCGTCCACCCTGGCGATGAAGCCCAGCCCTTCCGAGTACGGTATCGTGTTCGGGAACGATTGCGCGAACGTGGCGTAGCGGGGGAATTCGACGATGCGCAGGATCTTGTGCTGGTAGGGGCCGAAGTTCTTCGTGTAGTACTCGAGCGCTTCCTTGCTGCCGCGCACGAAGCGATCGAGGTTGTACTCATGGCCAGGATGGTAGTACACGTCGATGGCCACGTCTTGCCAGCGCTCGTGCCTGACGGCGTAGCGGGCCGACTGGAAGGCGTAGAAATTCAGGATCGGCTGCTCCATCGTGTAGTGGAAGTAATGGCGACCCTTGGCGATCCAGTCGTTGTCCAGCATGCCCGGCGCGATGGCCGTCTGGCCGTCGACGGTGCTGACGGTGGCGTCAAAGTTGATGCGGTCGGCGTCGTTGCTGACGTAATTGTCGGCCAGTCCCTTCGCATCGTCGCGCGGCAAGGCCCGTTCGCGCGCGGGCAAGCCGTGTTTCTTGCGGTCGCGCGGATCCGTCAACTCCTGCTGCGGCTGGTAACCGATGTGCGGCAGCACGGCATTCGTGAAGAAGGTGCCGTTGGCCACCACGGGCGTGTCCTGGCCCAGGCCAAAGATGCCGCGCGGCGCGTAGCGAATGTCGAAATCGAGGCCCAGGCTGGCGCCCGGCGCCAGCGGCGCGGCCAGGCGGTAGCTGTAAAAGCCCAGCTTGCCGTCATCGAGGCCGGGATGCACGCGGGCATCGAAACGCAGGCGCATGCTGGAGGTCGGGTCTTGCTGCACAAAAATGTGGCTGATCGGCAGGCTGGTCTTGTTTTGCAGCACATAGCGGCCCGTGACGGTGAGGGTGCGCTGCGCCGGGTAGATCGCCACGTCGAGTTTCACGTCGGTGATTCTCGGCTGCGGCGTGGCGGCAAACTTGCGGTACTGGCGCTCGATGCTGGCGCGGTCCGCATCGCGGGAAAATTCGGACTGGTAATCGTTGGCCACGTGGAAAACGTAGAACAGCACGCCGCCGGCGCTGACGAAGATCAGGGCGCCGCCGGCAAAGCTGGCCAGCACGCCGTGCGTCAGGCCGTGGCGCGCCAGGCGCAGGCGGATGCGCCAGCTGTCCTGCGCGCCGCGGGGCCAGAACAGCAGCGACAGCACCGTCAGCATGACGGCCGCGCCGCTCCAGTACAGCAAGTACCAGCGTTCGCGCAACAGATAGTGGCCGGCGCCGTTCATGGCCGAATACACGAAGTCCGGCGTGCTGGCGTACAGCAGCAGCGGGTCGCCCAGGCCCAGCGAGGAAAAGCTGATGCTGGCGATGTGGTACAGGATCATGGCGAAATACGCCAGGTACTTGTGATTGATCAACACCTGCAAAAAGATGGCCAGCACGGCGATCAGCGCATAGTAGGGCAGGTGCGACAGGAACAGCGATTCCAGGTACAGGCCGGGGTCGAGGCGGTAATAGCCCTTGAAGACCTGGATCGACATGCCGCACAGCATGATGACCAGGCTCAGCAAGGCTTGCAGGCTGATCAGCGCAAACAGTTTCGACAGCAGGGGCAGCCAGTTCGGCACGGGCAGGGCGTCGAGCATCAGATACGTGCCCGCCTCGCGTTCGCGCCACACCAGCTCGCCCGCATAGAAAGTGGTAATGACCAGCATGAACAGGGCGAACGAGGCGTTGACCATGTCCAGCACCTTTTCCGTCACGGGATAGGTATTCGTGCCGTAAATGGAGCCCATGTCGAGCGCGCCCGCATACATGGTCAGCACGCCGGCCAGCACGATGACGACAAAATAGATGTTCTTGATGGTTTCGCGCAGGTTCAGCCAGCTCATCTTGACGAGCAGGGCGGCCAGATTGCGCTGCGCGAAGTCCGGTGTTTCTTGCGTCGACAGCGAGGCGTTCGACAGGCGCTGCGGCGCCTCGCCTTCGCTGCGGCGCTTGCCGGCGCCCGCGTCCGTCGTGGCGTGGAACTGGAAGCGCCAGTAGCCGAGCAGCAAGGCCACGAGGGCGAAGCCGGACCAGATGGCGCGATTCAGCAGGTACACGCCTTCCAGGGTGACGAGGCGCGTGTTGCGCTCCGCATTCGGCCAGTATTCCGTCAGGCGTATCAGCGCCGTGGTGCCGAAGGGGTCGATCAGGGCGGCCAGGGTCTTGTAGTCGAGGTCGCGCGCCAGCGACGGCGCCACCAGATAGCCGATCAGCATGACTACCGAGCTGATGTACACGGGCAGCATGCGCCGCGTCAGGGCCGCGATGACGAAGAAGATAGCGCCGAAGATGAATAGATTCGGCAGCAGGGTAAACACATACGGCATCAGGTAGGCCAGCGCCCGTTGCGGCCCCAGCCGTTCCGGGTCGATGCCGGGCAGCCAGGCGCCCAGCCAGGCGCCGATGACGATGCTGGAAAACACCACCGCCAGCACCAGCCAGGCGCCGAGGAAGCGGCCAAACACGTACTGGTATTTTTTGATCGGCGCGCTGAAGAAGAAATGCTGCATGCCGTATTCGAAATCCTGCTGCACCGAGCGGCCCATCATGGCGGCCACGACCACGGCGCCGAAGCAGCCCAGCACGCTGCACGTAAATGCCAGCGAGCGCGGTGCGTTGATCAGGAACTTGCCGCCGAAACTGATGCTCGCTTCCTTGAAGACGCCGCCGGCGGCAGCCATCCACAGCATGGCCAGCGCCAAAAACATGATGAAATACACCCAGGTGGACAGCAGCTTGAGCCGCTGTCGCGCTTCAAAGCGGGCGATGGCAAACATGGCCGTCCCCTCAGTCGCACTGCGGGGCGACGCGGTGGCGCCCGGCAATGGTGGCGAAATACAGGTCTTCCAGGTCGCCGATGGCTTCCTCGAAGCCGTCGCCCGGGTCGTCGTCGCTGTAGACGTGGATCAGGGTGCGGCCCGACAGCAAGCGCGTGGAAATGACGGCGTGGCGCTGCTGGAAGCTGGCCAGTTCTTTCTTTTCGACAAAACGCGCCCAGATCTTGCAGCTGACTTCGTCGATCAGTTCCTGAGTCTTGCCGCATAGCAACAAATGGCCCTTGTTGATGATGGCCATGTTGGCGCACAGGTCGGCCACGTCGGACACGATGTGGGTCGACAGGATCACCGTCTTGTCTTCGCCGATGTCGGACAGCAGATTGTGGAAGCGCACGCGCTCCTGCGGGTCGAGGCCGGCGGTCGGCTCGTCGACGATGATCAGTTTCGGGTCGCCCAGCAGCGCTTGCGCGATGCCGAAGCGCTGGCGCATGCCGCCGGAAAAGCTGCCCAGGCGCTGGTGGCGCACGTCGAACAAATTGGTTTGCTGCAACAGGCCATCGACGACCTCGCGCCGGCGCGCCCGCTGCGACAGCCCTTTTAACGTGGCGAAGTGGTCGAGCAGCTCGTAGGCCGTCACTTTCGGGTACAGGCCGAAGTCTTGCGGCAGGTAGCCCAGCATGCGGCGGATCTCGTCCTTGTCGTCGAGCACGTCGTAGTCGCCGAAGAAGATGGAGCCGGAATCGCATTCCTGCAAGGTGGCCAGGGTGCGCATCAGGGTCGACTTGCCGGCGCCATTCGGGCCCAGCAAGCCAAACATTCCGGGCGGTATCGTCAGCGACACGTTATCCAGCGCCACCACGCCATTCGCGTAGGTCTTCGACAATTTGCGAATCTGCAATTCCATACAACTCCTTGCTCATGCTGTTGCGGCCCCATGCTGCGGAGCTTATCTATGCTGGCATTGTATTGAATTTAAGACGTGCTGGGCAGTTGCATGCGATACACGGCATTTTCACGTGCCCAGAGTGCGGATGGGCGGGGTGGACGGCACCCCGCCGCAAGCCATTTGCAGGTTTAATTTCGGAAAAGTACCGATTCGCGGTTAAACCACCAGCGGCACAGCATCAGCAGGGCGCCCGCGATCACCGTGGTCGAGGCCAGGATCACGCCGAACATGCGGTAATCCATAGTGCCCTTGACCAGTTCCTTCATGGCCAGCGACACGTTGGTCAGCGGTACCATGGCCCACATCCAGTTCAGCTCGACGCCGGGCAGCATGGCCGCCACCGTGGGCAGGATGACGAACAGCATCAATGGCGTGATCATGCCGGCCGCTTCCTTGTAGCTTTTTGCGTAGATCGAAATCGACAACAGCAGCGAGGCGAAGATGGCGGCCGTCGGCACCAGCATCAGGGTCACCATTGCCAGGTCGGGCAAGCCGATGCTGCGCACCATGACGGCCATGTTGCCTTCGAGCGAACTGCCGAAGATGGCCAGCAGGGCGCCCATGCTACCCACCATCAGCACGGCCGAGGTCATGCCCACCGTAAACAGCACGAGGAACTTGGCCAGCACGATGGCGCTGCGCGGCACGGGCGCCAGCAGCAGGGTTTCCAGGGTGCCCCGTTCCTTTTCGCCGGCGCCCAGGTCGATGGCCGGATACATGGCCGCCGTCAGGCACACCATCAGCAGCAGATACGGCAGCATGCCGCCGACGATGGCGCCCATCTGCTCGCGTTCGTTGGCCGTCGATTGCTTGTCGAGCACGATGGGATTGAGGGCAAAGGCCAGCTGGGCCGGGCTCAGGTTCAGGGCCGACAGCGCGCTTTCGCGCAGGCTGGCGTTATACGCCTCGACGATCTCGCGTACCCGCTGCTGGGTCACGTCGACCGTGCTGGCGCTGTTGTAGTGCAACACCACCTTGGCTTGCTGCTGTTGCTGCAGCGCCTCTTCAAACCGGGGCGGAATGACGACGGCGAACTTGATCGTGTCGTCGCCGATGGCGCGGCGGATGTCGCCCTCGCTGGCCAGCGGCACTTCGCGCAAGTTGTGCTGCTGGGCAAAACGCGCGCTCAGGCCCGGCGAATGGTCCTTGCCGAACAGCGCATAGCGCATTTCCGCCGTCTTGGCGTTCTTGAACATATTGCTGGAAACATAAGCGAAGCCGCCAAAGATCAGCGGCATGGCAAAGATGGGGATGAGGATGGTGAAAATCAGCGTCTTGCGGTCGCGCGTGAGTTCCAGCAACTCTTTCAGATAAATGGTCCACATGGATCAGGCTCCCTGGTTGATGACGCTGACAAAGGCGTCGTACAAGTCCGCGCTGCCGCCCAGGTGGCGCAGTTCGTCGACCGTGCCATTGAAGGCGGTGGTGCCGCGGTTGATGATGCAGACGCGGTCGCACAGCTTTTCCACTTCGTGCAGGTGGTGCGTGGAAAAGATCAGCGGCACGCGCAGCGCCTTGTAGCTGGCGATGAAGTCGAGCAGGATCTTGGCCGACATCACGTCCAGCCCGGTGGTCGGCTCGTCGAGGATCACCACTTGCGGCTCGTGCACGACGGTGCGGGCGATTGCGCACTTCTGCTTCATGCCCGTCGATAATTGATCGGCCCGCTTGGCGCCGTATTCCTCCATCTGCAGCAGGGAGAACAGTTCGTCGCAGCGGCGTTTCAGCTTGTCGGCCGGCATGCCGTGCAGGCGGCCAAAGTATTCCACGTTCTCGCGCGCCGTCAGGCGGCCGTACAGTCCCGTCGAGCCGGACAGGAAACCGATGCTCTGGCGCGCCACCAGCGGTTGCTGCAGGACATCGACGCCATTGACGAGGGCGCTGCCCGCGTCCGCTTGCAAGGCCGTCGACAGCAGGCGCAGGGTGGTGGTCTTGCCGGCGCCATTCGGCCCCAGCAGTCCCAGCACTTCGCCGGGGGCGCAGCTGAAACTGACGTCGCGCACGGCGTGAAACCAGCCCTCATGTTCGCGCGGATCGCTGACGTGCATGGCCTTGCCTTTGTGGGGCGGCATGCGGAAACGTTTTGCCAGGTGCTTGACCTCAATCATGTGCTTCATCCATTTAACGGTGAAGAACGAGAGTAGCATGCAAAAAATGTAACTTGCAAGGTGGAAATATCGTTTGGTCTATTGAAAAAAACAGCATCTTCATGCAAGCTGGCCCGGTGGGCGCCGGCGGACGGCGCGGGAGAGCGCAATGCGAACGATCGATCAGGCGATGCAGGACAAGGTACTGGCCGTGGCCCGCGCCGGTATGACCAGTGCCGAAGCCATCGGTTTCTTCCGCGTCAGCCTGGGGCTGTATTACCTGGCCGGCCTGATGACGGAGGAAGCGCTCGACTTCAAAGAGATAGACGCGAAATACAACCGTTTCATTTACCACTCGCTCGGTGGCGGGCACAGCATCGCCAGCGTGCTGCAATTCATGAGCGGCGAGAAAGTCTTGCGCGTGCTGCAATCGGAGCGTTTTCGCGCCGCGTTTGCCGAGTTCTGCCCGGACATCCCCGTCGACAGCATTTCTTTCCTGATTTCACTGAACCTGGGCGTGGCGAAAAGCCTGTCCGGCCTGGACGCCGTCGGCCCCGTGGTGGACTGGATCGAGCAGGAAAAAGCGCGCACAAGTCAATAAAGCCCCGTTCACCCTGCGCGCGGCGTGGGGACTGCCGGCCCTGATCGTCCTATAATTCATGCTTTACTACTCATGAGCATAGCCACGATGACCGCGAACCGCCATTTTGACCCCCTGGATCGTTTGATTGTTGGCGCCGACAAGGCCCTGCGCGTCATGGCGGGCGTGGCCTCGGCCTCGCGCCCCACGCCGGCCGCGCATGCGCCCGATGCGGAACTGAGCCCGGCCGAACAGCGCCACAGCGCCGGCTTGATGCGCGTCAATCATGTGGGCGAAGTGTGCGCGCAAGCCCTGTACAACTCGCAGGCGCGCTATGCGCACAGCCCGGCCATCCGCGCCCAGTTCGACGAAGCGGGACGCGAAGAGGAAGATCATCTGGCCTGGACGGCGCAGCGCCTGACGGAGCTGGGCTCGCGTCTGAGCCTGCTCAATCCCCTGTGGTATGCGGGTTCGTTTGCGCTGGGCACCATCGCCGCGCGCATGGGCGACGGCCGCAGCCTGGGTTTTGTGGTGGAAACGGAACGCCAGGTGGAAGCGCACCTGGCCAGCCACTTGCAGGAATTGCCGCCGCAGGACGCCAAGTCGCGCGCCATTGTGAAACAGATGGCCATCGACGAAGTGGAACACGGCGCCGCCGCCCAGCGCCTGGGCGCCATCGATACCCCGGCACCGGTGAAGGCGCTGATGGGCATCATGGGGAAAGTGATGACGAAAACCGCGTATTACATTTGACAGGTCGGGTAGGTCGGATTAGGCCGCAGGCCGTAATCCGACAACATTGTTGGCGCTACCGGTATCGTCGGATTACGCGCTTGCGCGCTAATCCGACCTACTCCTCGATGATTTCGAAGGAGTGGGTGATTTCCGCCGTCTTGGCCAGCATGATCGACGCCGAGCAATATTTGTCATGCGACAAGGCCACGGCCCGTTCCACGGCCGTCGGTTTCAGGGCCTTGCCCCGCACGGTGAAATGGAAGTGGATCTTGGTAAACACTTTCGGATCGGTGTCGGCGCGCTCGGCCTTCAGGGTCACTTCGCAGCCTTTGATGTCTTCGCGTCCGCGTTTCAGGATCAGCACCACGTCATAGGCGGTGCAGCCGCCCGTGCCCAGCAAGACCATTTCCATGGGGCGTGGCGCCAGGTTGTGGCCGCCGCCATCGGGCGCGCCATCCATGGTCACCAGGTGGCCGGAACCCGTTTCTGCCCGAAAACTCATGCCCGACGGGCCATTCCAGCTGACTTTGCATTCCATCGTACTCTCCGAAAATTGTAAGCGTTTTGTATTGTAATAGAGGAATGCTCATCCATGTGCCGGCCGCCGGCCCGCAGCCGGCCTCGATTGCGGCTTGACGCGGCAAGGCAAAGCCGCTTATACTTGTCGGCTTTCCGTTCGCTCAGGAAAAGTAAATAAGGCAGAGTCCGCATAGCAGCATCGGCGGAACCACCATTTGAGCGTGTAATCTATTAGGAAGTCAACATGAAAACATTTTCCGCTAAAGGACATGAAGTCCAGCGCGATTGGTTCGTGGTTGACGCGACGGACAAAGTCCTCGGACGTGTTGCCAGCGAAGTGGCACTCCGACTGCGCGGCAAACACAAACCAGAATTTACTCCTCACGTCGATACCGGCGACTTTATCGTCGTCATCAACGCAGGCAAACTGCGTGTGACCGGTACCAAAGCTACTGAGAAAATTTACTACCGTCACTCTGGCTATCCAGGCGGCATCTACGAAACCAACTTCCAGAAAATGCAACAGCGTTTTCCAGGTCGCGCGCTTGAGAAAGCGGTCAAGGGCATGCTGCCTAAAGGCCCACTCGGCTACGCAATGATCAAGAAGCTGAAAGTGTACGCGGAAGGTTCCCATCCGCACGCTGCTCAGCAACCTAAAGCACTTGTTCTCTAAGGAACTGACATGATCGGTAATTACAATTATGGAACCGGCCGTCGCAAAAGTGCAGTGGCTCGGGTTTTTATCAAAGTTGGCACAGGCTTGATCGTTGTTAACGGCAAACCAGCAAACGAATACTTTTCGCGCGAAACGGGTCTGATGGTCATCCGTCAACCACTGGAACTGACCGGCAATGTCGAGCGTTTCGACATCAAAGTCAACGTCCATGGCGGCGGTGAGTCGGGCCAGGCTGGTGCAGTTCGTCACGGCATCACCCGCGCTCTGATCGACTACGATGCAGCGTTGAAACCGGAACTGGCGAAAGCCGGCTTCGTGACCCGCGATGCACGTGAAGTCGAGCGTAAAAAAGTTGGTCTGCGCAAAGCACGTCGCGCAAAGCAATTCTCGAAGCGTTAATTTCTACGCTACAGCACCTTCCGGGGTGCTGGTCGAAAAGCCGCTGGACTTCGGTCCCGCGGCTTTTTTGCATTTCAGCGGGATGCGCCGTTGCGCTGTAAAATACGCGAAAACCCGCAGGGGCAGCGTTTCCCCTCATCTTTATGCAATCTTATGCAATCTATACACAAGGAAAGAACATGATCAAAGTTGGCATCGTCGGCGGCACTGGATACACGGGCGTGGAATTGCTGCGCTTGCTCGCTACCCATCCAGATGTCGAGTTGACGGCGATTACCTCGCGCAAGGAAGATGGCTTGCCCGTTGCTGACATGTATCCTTCCCTGCGTGGCCATGTGAAACTGGCGTTTTCCTCGCCGGACAAGGCGAATCTGGAGCGGTGCGACGTGGTCTTCTTTGCCACCCCGCATGGTGTTGCCATGGCGCAAGCGCCAGCCCTGCTGGCCGCCGGCGCGAAAGTCATCGACCTGGCCGCCGACTTCCGCCTGAAAGACCAGGCCAAGTTCGAGCAGTGGTACAAGATTCCCCATACGGCGCCTGAATTGATCGAGCAAGCCGTGTACGGCTTGCCGGAACTGAACCGTGAAGACATCAAGCAAGCCACGCTGATCGCCAACCCCGGTTGCTACCCGACCACCATGCAGCTGGGCTTTTATCCGCTGCTCAAGGCTGGCCTGGTCAACGCGGGCAGCCTGATCGCCGACTGCAAGTCGGGCGTGTCCGGCGCCGGCCGCAAGGCGGAAATCGGCATCCTGTTCTCGGAAAGCAGCGACAGTTTCAAGGCCTACGGGGTGGCTGGCCACCGCCACCTGCCGGAAACGACGGCGCAATTGCAGCGTTTCACGGATGAGAAAGTGGCGCTGACCTTCACGCCGCACCTGGTGCCGATGATACGCGGCATGCATTCGACCTTGTATGCGCAGCTGAACAAGGATGTCAGCAATGAAGAATTGCAAGCCTTGTTCGAAGCGCAATACAAGGACGAGCCTTTCGTCGACGTGATGCCTTTCGGCTCGCACCCGGAAACCCGCTCCACGCGCGGCTCGAACATGCTGCGCCTGGCCTTGCACCGTCCTGAAGGCGGCAATACCGTCATCGTGCTGGTGGTGCAGGACAATCTGGTCAAGGGCGCGTCGGGCCAGGCCGTGCAATGCATGAACTTGATGTTTGGCTTGAAAGAAACGGCCGGTTTGCAACACATCGCCGTGATGCCGTAACGATAGGCGACGGTGCTTGCGCGGGTCCGGCGCCTTTTTGCCGGACCTGTGATAAATTGGACTGCCACGTACCCCGACAGGATGACGTTCATGTTCGAGCGCAACGCGAAAAACCCCATCGACACCTTGATCGGCGCTGCCACGCGGATCGAGGGCGACTTGCTGTTTTGCGGCGGCTTGCGCATCGACGGCCATGTGCGCGGCAATGTCACGGGCGAGCCGGGCGAGCCCACGTACGTGGTGCTGGGCGAGGCGGGTCGCATCGATGGCGAAGTGCGCTGCTCGAGCCTGGTCGTCAGCGGCGAGATCAATGGTCCCGTGTATGTGTCCGAAATGCTTGAAATCCAGCCAAAAGCCCGCATTGTAGGAGAGGTCTATTACAAGGTGCTGGAAATGCACAGCGGCGCCCTGGTGCAGGGCAAGCTCAGCCGGCACGACAGCGCCGACCCCGTGCTGCACCTGGCCGTATCGGAAATGTGAGCAGGAACAACACCGTCCAGCCGCATCAGCGGCGGCCGCAGCGCGAGTTGCGCCAACAGTCTATAATGACTTAATGTTTTCTAGTAGGAGTGCCTGATATGAATGCCGTCGCTGAAATGCAAGATGTGATCCCTTCCCCTATTATCTTTACCGATAGCGCCGCTGAAAAAGTCGCGCAGCTGATCGAAGAAGAAGGCAATCCCGACCTGAAATTGCGCGTATTCGTGCAGGGCGGCGGCTGCTCCGGCTTCCAGTATGGCTTCACCTTCGATGAAATCGTCAACGAAGATGACACCACCATGGTCAAGAACGGCGTCCAGCTGTTGATCGATTCCATGAGCTACCAGTACCTGGTCGGCGCGGAAATCGACTACAAGGATGACCTGGAAGGTGCGCAGTTCGTGATCAAGAATCCTACCGCGACGTCCACCTGCGGTTGCGGTTCGTCCTTCTCCGTTTAAGTACTAAACGGGGCAAGCAAGAAAATAGCGGATCATCGATCCGCTATTTGTGTTTCTACATCGGCTCAACGCGGATACAGCGCACCCAGCACGCGTAAGCCCGCCGCTCCCGTCACTGCCGGCAAATTGCCCGGCTTGCGCTGCATAAAACGCCAGGCCAGCCACGCAAAGGCCAGCGCCTCGACCTGGCTCGGTGCCACGCCCAGCGCTTCGGTCGACTTCACCGCCATGCCCGGCAATGCAAGGGCCAGCGCCGCCATCAGGCTGGCGTTTTGCGCGCCGCCGCCACATACATAGAGCGTTTCCGCCTGCGCACCGTCGCGCAGGATGGCGTGCGCCAGGCTGGCGGCCGTCAGCTGCGTCAGGGTCGCCTGCACGTCGGCAGGCTTGGCCTGCGGATACTTGCTCAGCTTGCTATTCAGCCACTCGGCATGGAACAGGTCGCGGCCCGTGCTTTTTGGCGCCGGCAGTTCAAAATACGGATCGTTGAGCAGTTCCGCCAGCAGGGCGGGGATGACCTGGCCTGTCGCTGCCCAGGCGCCATCGGCGTCGTAAGGCTGGCCCAGGTGTTGCAAAACCCATCCATCCATCAGCGCATTGCCGGGCCCCGTGTCGTAGCCCGTCACCGTGCCGTCCGCGTGCAGCACGCTGATATTGCTGATGCCGCCGATATTGGCCAGCACGCGCGTGTGGCCTGGTACATTGAAAATGGCCTGGTGAAAAGCGGGGACCAGCGGCGCGCCCTGGCCGCCGGCCGCCACGTCGCGGCTGCGCAAGTCGGCGATGACGTCGATGCCCGTCAGTTCAGCCAGCAGGGCTGGGTTGTTCAGCTGGCGCGTAAAGCCCAGCTCGGGGCGGTGGCGGATGGTCTGGCCATGCGCGCCGATGGCGGCAACGGCGTCCGGGCCGATCCCCGCGTTGCTCAGGAGCATGGCGACGCAATCCGCGTAATGGCGCACGAGTTGATTTGCGGCCAGCGCTTCGCGTTCGATTTCATTCTGGCCGGCACTTTGCAACGCCATCAGGTCGGCGCGCAGGCTGGCGGGGAAGGGAATATACGCGTCGCCCAGGCTGCGCGTGCCGCCATCGTCGGCAAAGTCGACCAGCGCGCCGTCGACGCCATCGAGGCTGGTGCCCGACATTAAACCGATATACAGCATGGAGTGTTCCTTGAGTGCGTCAGTGATGGATACATTGTGCCGGATTTTCCTGCACACATAAAACAAAGGCACCGGCCATTTGCATGGGCGGTGCCTTTGCTTATTGCCCGAAGGCGGTGTTGCTTAGCGCGAAGCCAGTGCCGTGTCGTTCGGACGCAGCAGGGTGAAGCGGTGCATCATGTCAGCCGACACCATGCGGAAGCGGCTCAGCTCAGCGGCCGTCAATGGCGCCTGGGCTTGTACGTTCAGCTTGCTTGGGTCTTGTGCCACGCCACCAACGCGGAATTCATAGTGCAAATGGGCGCCCGTCGACCAGCCGGTGGTGCCGACGTAGCCAATCACATCGCCCTGGCTGACTTTTTGACCTTTTTTCAGGCCCGAAGCGAAGCGGCTCATGTGTGCGTAGGCGGTGGTGTAGTTGGCCCAGTGTTTCAGGACAACAACATTGCCATAGCCGTTTTGGCTGCCGACGGAATCGACCACGCCGTCGCCCGAAGCGCGGATAGGGGTGCCCGTTGCTGCAGCGAAATCGATACCCTTGTGCGCTTTCCAGTTGCCGGAAATCGGGTGCACGCGCATGGAGAAGCCGGACGAGATGCGGGAGAATTCGAGGGGGGATTTCAGGAAGGCTTTTTTGAGGGACTTGCCGTCGAAACTGTAGTAACCGCCGCCTTGCTTGCTGGCTGGGTCTTCGAACCAAACGGACTGGTAAGTCGTGCCGCGGTTGGTGAATTCACCGGCCAGGATGCGGCCCGCTCGGACGAATTCGCCATCTTGCCAGAATGTTTCGTAGACAACATTGAACGAGTCGCCGCGTTTCAGGTCGGAGCGGAAATCGATATTGGTGGAGAACATTTCCACGATTTGCGCGGAAATCGAGTCTGGCAGGCGGGTGCCGTCCAGGCTGGAGTCGGTGGCGGCGAACAGGGTGGAAGTAATCTTGCGCGCGTGCATTTCAACGCGGCGTTCCAGCTGGGCTGCCACTTCCGTGGCCACGAACTTGTCGCCCTTGCGGGTGATCAGGATGTTCTTGACCGATTTGTCCGTGCCGTCGACGAGGGTGGCGCGCATCCAGTTGAGGTCGCCGTTTTCGGACGTTTGCGCTTGCACGCGCTTGCCCGATTTCAGCAACATCACGCCGCGCGCGATCTTGTCGGTTTTGATGAAATTGGCAGCCGCCGGATCATCCACGCCGAGACGGGTCAGCAAGGTGGCGAGGGTATCGCCAGCGCGGACTTTTTCTTCGTGGGTGAAATTCTGGTCGACCTGTTCCATCGCGGAAATTTGCGAAGCGAGATCAGGCATTTCCAGGTTCTGGGCGATGGACGTGACCGGCAAGTCGGATGCGTCGGGCGCCATGGGCGACACAGCGACCGCGCCGAAGGCGGCCACGGCGAGCAGCACCGCGGAAGCACCAATAATGCGTGCCTTGCGGGTCGTCGTCAGCTGTGTGTACAAGCGTGAGCCTGTGATTTTATGTATAGGGTTCATGCAATCAGTTAAAATTTGCCCTTGAACGATTCGTGAACTAGTGCTCTTTGTTATTGTTATTTTGGTTCGTTTTCATACGGCAAGATTGATGGGATCGAGCATTATAGCAAACTCCGCAAACCTACTACCATTTTGAGATCTACAGTCAAATTTTATGGAAATCAACACCACCGCATCGCCTACAAAGGCTAACGCCGCTCAGACCGCGCTTGTGCTGTCGGACAGAGTACAAGAAGCCCTCGCGATTACCAAGCGTGGCGTCGACGAACTCTTGATCGAAAGCGAATTTGCGCAAAAATTAGCCCGCTCCGAGAAAACCGGTGTTCCACTGCGCATCAAACTGGGCCTGGACCCGACTGCACCCGACTTGCATCTGGGTCACACTGTCGTGCTGAACAAGATGCGCCAGCTGCAAAACCTCGGCCATCAAGTCATTTTCCTCATCGGCGACTTCACGTCCATGATCGGCGACCCTTCGGGCCGCAACGTCACGCGCCCGCCGTTGACCAAGGAACAGATCGAGATTAACGCGATGACGTATTTCGCGCAAGCATCTTTAGTGCTGGACGCCAGCAAGACGGAAATTCGCTATAACTCCGAGTGGTGCGATCCGCTGGGCGCGCGCGGCATCATCCAGCTCGCTTCCCACTACACGGTGGCGCGCATGATCGAGCGCGACGACTTCACCAAGCGCTTCCAGGGCGGCATTCCTATTTCCGTCCATGAATTCCTGTACCCGCTGATGCAAGGTTACGACTCGGTGGCCCTGAAATCGGACCTGGAACTGGGCGGCACGGACCAGAAGTTCAACCTGCTGGTAGGCCGCGAACTGCAAAAGCAGTATGGACAGGAGCAGCAGTGTATTTTGACCATGCCGCTGCTGGAAGGTTTGGACGGCGTGGAAAAAATGTCCAAGTCGAAGAATAACTACATCGGCATCACGGAACCGGGCAACACCATGTTCGCCAAGCTGATGAGCATTTCCGACGTCATGATGTGGCGCTACTACGAGCTGCTGTCGTGGCGCTCGATCGCCGAACTGGCGCAGCTGAAGCGCGAAGTCGAGGAAGGCCGCAATCCGCGCGATGCCAAGGTTGCGCTGGCGCAAGAGATCGTCGCCCGCTTCCACTCGCAGCAGGCGGCCGAAGATGCGCTGGCCGACTTCGTCAACCGCTCGAAGGGCGGCATCCCCGACGATATTCCGGAAGTGAGCCTGGCTGGCGCGCCGCTGGGCATCCCGCAACTGCTGAAACAGGCTGGCCTGTGCCCGTCCACGTCGGAAGCCATGCGCAAGATCGACCAGGGCGGCGTGCGCATCGATGGCACCGTCATCAGCGACAAGGGCTTGCAAGTGGCCGCCGGCCAGTTCGTGTTGCAAGTTGGCAAGCGCAGTTTCGCGCGCGTCACCTTGACGGCATGATCGCGCTGCTGCAGCGCGTGACCCAGGCGAAGGTCGATGTTACCGGCGCCACCATCGGCGCCATCGACGCCGGCCTGATGGTGCTCGTGTGCGCGGAGCGGGGCGATACGGAGAAGGAAGCGGACGCCCTGCTGGCCAAGCTGCTCGGTTACCGCGTGTTTGCCGACGAGGCGGGCAAGATGAACCGCAGCGTGACGGACGTGGCCGGCGGCCTGCTGCTGGTGCCCCAGTTCACACTGGCGGCCGACACCAAGTCCGGCACGCGCCCTTCGTTTACGCCGGCGGCCGCGCCGCAGGACGGCTTGCGCCTGTTCACGCATTTCGTGGACCAGGCGCGCAGCCGCCATGCGACCGTGCAAACGGGGCAGTTCGGCGCCGACATGCAAGTGTCGCTGACGAACGACGGTCCGGTGACCTTCTGGCTGCAAGTGAACGCAAAGCAATAACTATAAAGAGGAGCAAGCGATGAAATTGTGGAGCGAGACGTTTCGTGATGGCGGCCTGATGCCGGCCGACTATGCTTTTGCCGAGATCGATCCGGCCAGCCGCGTGCGCCTCGCCGGCAACCGCAATCCCCATCTGGCCTGGGACGAGGTGCCCAACGGCACCGAGTCTCTGGCCCTCTTTTGCATCGACCCTGATGCGCCGCAAGACGCCAGCCTGGCCAATGTTGAAGGCCAGGCCCTGTCGCTGACGGCGCTGCGCGGCGATTTTTATCATTGGAGCTTGCTCGATATTCCCCTGGCCATGCGCGCGATTGCCGCCGGAGAGTTTTCCAGTGGCATCACGCCGCGCGGCAAGGCTGCGAGTTCTGGCCTGCGCCAGGGCCTCAACGATTACACGGGCTGGTTTGCCGGCGATGCCGCCATGGCTGGCGATTATTACGGCTATGATGGCCCGTGCCCGCCGTGGAATGACGAGCGCATCCACCACTATATCTTCCGCCTGTATGCGCTCGACGTGCCACAGTTGGCCTTGCCCGAGCGTTTTACAGGGCAGCAAGCGCATGCCGCCCTGTACGGCCACATCCTCGACGAAGCCCAGCTCGTCGTCGCCTATTCGCTCAATCCCGAGTTGGCAATTACCCTGAAGAAATAAAGCATGAGCACCACGATTTTATTGATACGCCATGGCGAAACGGCCTGGAATGCGGGCCGCCGCCTGCAGGGCCATATCGACATCGCCTTGAACGAGGCTGGCCTGGCGCAAGCTTGCGCGCTGGGGCAGGCGCTGGCGGACGAACCGCTGGCCGCCATCCTCGCCAGCGATTTGCAGCGCGCGCGGCAGACGGCGCAAGCCGTGGCCGATGTGAAAGACTTGCCCGTGCAGACGGACCCCTTGCTGCGCGAGCGCTGCTACGGCGTTTTCGAAGGCTTGCTGTATGCGGACATTGCCGCGCGCTATCCGCACGAGTATGCGCAATGGCAATCGCGCCAGATCGACGCCGTGATGCCGTCGGGCGAGCGCCAGGCCGAAAGTTTCCGCCAGTTTTATGCGCGCGCGAATGGCGCCATCGCCCGCTGGGCCCGGCAGTACGACGGCCAGACGATCGCCATCGTGGCCCACGGCGGCGTGCTCGAGTGCGCCTACCGCGAGGCGGTCGGCATGACGCTCGACAGTCCGCGCGACTTCCAGGTCAAAAATGCCAGCGTCAACCGTTTTTCTTACGCGGACGGCAAGCTGCATTTGGTGCACTGGGGAAATATCGAACACCTGAGCGCGCCGGCGATGGACGAGCTGGGCTAAGCCGTATAAGCGGCCCCATCGTCACTATGACGCACTGAGCCAAAAAAAATAGTGCTTATTAATTAGGCAGGGAATCGGTTAAAATAGCAGGTTCCTCCGTCCATTCCAGGTTCCTCAGTGCAAATCGGCCCTCACATTCTGCGCAATAACGTTTTCGTCGCTCCCATGGCGGGCGTGACGGATCGGCCTTTCCGCCAGTTGTGCAAGCAGTTGGGTGCCGGCTACGCCGTGTCGGAGATGGCGGCGTCGAATCCGCGCCTGTGGGCAACGGAAAAAAGCTCGCGGCGTACGGACCACGAAGGCGAAATGGAGCCGAAAGCCGTGCAGATTGCCGGCGCCGATCCGCAAGACCTGGCGGACTGCGCCAAGTTCAACGTGGACCGGGGCGCGCAGATCATCGACATCAACATGGGTTGCCCCGTCAAAAAGGTGTGCAACAGTTGGTGCGGTTCGGCCCTGCTGCAAAACGAAAGCCTGGTGGAAAAAATCTTGCACGCCGTCGTCAACGCCGTCGACGTGCCCGTCACCCTGAAATTTCGCACGGGCTGGAACCGCGAAAACAAGAACGCCTTGAAAATCGCCCGCATCGCCGAGCAAGCCGGCATCCAGATGCTGACCCTGCACGGCCGCACGCGCGCCGATGGCTACAAGGGCGATGCCGAATATGAAACCATTGCCGCCGTGAAAGCATCGGTGGGCATTCCCGTGGTGGCCAACGGCGACATTACCAGTCCGGAAAAGGCCCGCTTTGTGCTCGATCAAACGAGCGCCGATGCCGTCATGATCGGCCGCGCGGCGCAGGGCAGGCCGTGGATTTGCCGTGAAATCGACCATTTCCTGCGCACCGGCACCTTGTTGCCGGCGCCGTACGTGGACGAAGTGCGTAGCCTGATGGATGAGCATTTGCGCGCCCATTACGCGTTTTACGGGGAATTTCTCGGCGTGCGCACGGCGCGCAAGCACATCGGCTGGTATGTGAAGGATCTGGAAGGCGGCGAAGCGTTCCGGCAGCAAATGAACTTGCTGGAGTCGACGGACGCGCAGTTGCTGGCCGTCGATCAATTTTTTGAGTCGCAATGGAAATTTGGCGAACGGTTACAATACCGCCTCTCCGAATCCAGTGAAAGTGGCCTGATCGATGTGATCAAACCGATGGCCACGGCAGCATGAGCAGATAGCAATAAGCAGGGTAGTCAGTTGTCGGCAGTACAAGGGCGAGCGCCTATACAGAGCGTCATGCAATATTAATTACAACACCGAGGCAAGAGGGCAGCACGCGGACCGCATGAGCGGCGCGGTGCCGGATGGCCAGGTGTTCAGCCGGTTGAAGCATACAAATGAGCAAAGAAAGCATTCAGGAAGTCGTACAGAAAAGTCTAGAAGATTACTTCAATGACCTGGGCGAACAGCAAGCATCGAATATCTACGACATGGTCGTGCTGACCGTGGAAAAGCCCATCCTGGAAGTCGTGATGACACGCGCCGATGGCAACCAGTCGCACGCCGCGCAGATGCTGGGCATCAACCGCAATACCCTGCGCAAGAAATTGCAGGAGCACGGTTTGCTGTAATGCCGGCATGCAAGTGACGCCAAGATTTGAATCCGCCGCAGCGGGCCCAGCCTGATAGCTGACCGCTGCGCCATTCGCCAAGAACACTTAACCACCTAGCCACAGCCATGATCAAACAAGCTCTCCTCTCCGTTTCCGACAAGACCGGCGTTCTCGAATTCGCCCGCGCCCTGTCCGCCCTCGGCGTCAACCTCCTGTCCACGGGCGGCACCGCCAAATTGCTGGCAGACAACGGTGTTCCTGTGACGGAAGTTGCCGATTACACGGGTTTCCCGGAGATGCTCGATGGCCGTGTGAAAACCCTGCACCCGAAAGTGCACGGCGGTATCCTGGCGCGCCGCGATTTCCCTGAACACATGTCGAAACTGGTCGAGCACGACATGCCGACCATCGACATGGTGGTGGTCAACCTGTACCCGTTCCAGGGCACGGTCGCCAAGGCCGATTGCACCCTGGAAGACGCGATCGAAAACATCGATATCGGCGGCCCGACCATGCTGCGTTCGGCGGCCAAGAACCACAAGGACGTGGTCGTCATCTGCGACCCGACCGACTACGACGCGGTGCTGGCGGAAATGCGCTCGGCCGACGGCAAGGCAGGCGACGTCAGCTATGACACCAAATTCATGCTGGCGAAAAAAGTCTTTGCGCACACGGCGCAATACGATGGCGCCATCACCAACTACCTGACGAGCCTGGGCCCGACGAAGGTGCACGCCGAGCGCGGTGCTTACCCGCAAATCCTCAACGTGGCCTTTGAAAAAGTGCAAGACATGCGCTACGGTGAAAACCCGCACCAGAGCGCCGCCTTCTACCGCGACCTCGTCACCACCGATGGCGCGCTGGCCAATTACCGCCAGCTGCAAGGCAAGGAATTGTCCTACAACAACATCGCCGATGCTGATGCGGCGTGGGAATGCGTGAAGAGCATGGGCGGCTTCGAGCAGAGCGCCGCTTGCGTCATCGTCAAGCACGCGAATCCATGCGGCGTCGCCCTGGGCAAGAATGCGGCCGAAGCGTATGCGCGCGCCCTGCAGACGGACCCGACCTCGGCATTCGGCGGCATCATCGCCTTCAACACGGAACTCGACGGCGCCACGGCCGGCGAAATCGCCAAGCTGTTCGTCGAAGTGCTGATCGCCCCGTCGTTCTCGGCCGAAGCGAAACAGATTCTGTCGAGCAAGCAAAACGTGCGCATGCTGGAAATCCCGCTGGGCAGCGGCGTGCACGCCATGGACTTCAAGCGCGTCGGTGGAGGTCTGCTGGTGCAATCGCCGGACGCGAAAAACGTCGGTATCGGCGACTTGCGCGTGGTCAGCAAGCTGCAGCCAACGCCGCAGCAACTGGCCGACCTGATGTTTGCCTGGAAAGTGGCGAAATTCGTCAAGTCGAACGCCATCGTCTTCTGCGGCAATAACATGACGCTGGGCGTGGGCGCAGGCCAGATGAGCCGTATCGATTCGGCCCGCATCGCCTCGATCAAGGCGCAAAACGCCGGCCTGTCGCTGACCGGTTCCGTCGTGGCGTCGGACGCCTTCTTCCCGTTCCGCGACGGCCTCGACGTCGTCGTCGACGCGGGCGCGACCTGCGTCATCCACCCGGGCGGCTCCATGCGCGACCAGGAAGTGATCGATGCGGCGGACGAGCGTGGCGTGGTGATGCTGTACACGGGTACGCGTCATTTCCGCCACTAATAATATAGAGACGGAGTAGGTCGGATTAGCGGGGCCGCAGGCCGCGCGTAATCCGACAAGCGCAGTTGGCGACGCATGTCGGATTACGCGTACCGCTAATCCGACCTACAGCTACTCTAAAAAGTACTCAGCGGCAGGCACCGGTTATTCACCGGTGCCTGCCGTATTCATTATAGAATCTGGCGATGATTATTCTTGGCATCGATCCTGGCCTGCGCACGACCGGCTTTGGGGTCATTGAAAAACACGGCAACAAGCTGCGCTATATCGCGTCGGGGACCGTCAAGACGGGTTCCGAAGGGGAATTGCCGCCGCGCCTGAAGGTCATCCTGCGGGGCGTGAGCGAAATCGTCGGCACCTACCAGCCCGATTGCGCGGCCATCGAAAAAGTGTTTGTCAACGTCAATCCCCAATCGACCTTGCTGCTGGGCCAGGCGCGTGGCGCGGCCATTTGCGCGCTGGTCAACGCTGACCTGTCGGTGGCCGAGTACACGGCGCTGCAAGTGAAACAGGCTGTCACGGGCCACGGCAAGGCGGCCAAGGAGCAGGTGCAGGACATGGTGTCGCGGCTGCTGTCCTTGCCCGGCCTGCCCGGCACGGACGCGGCCGATGCCCTGGGCGTGGCCATTTGCCATGCCAACAGCATCGATGCGCTGGCCATGCTCGGCGCGCTGGCGCCGCAACTGCAGGGCTTGCGCATGAAGCGCGGCCGTTTAGTTGGATAATCACTCTCAAATTTAACATTAGGAACACGCGATGATAGGCCGTCTCTCCGGTATTTTGCTTGAAAAGAATCCGCCACAATTGCTGGTCGATTGCCAGGGCGTCGGCTATGAAGTCGACGTGCCGATGAGCACTTTTTACAACTTGCCCCACGTGGGCGAAAAAGTCGTGCTGTTCACGCACCAGGCCATCCGCGAAGATGCGCATTTGCTGTTTGGCTTCGGCAATGCGGCCGAACGGGCCGTCTTCCGCCAGCTGATCAAGATCACGGGCGTGGGCGCGCGCATGGCGCTGTCGATTCTCTCCGGCATGACGATTGCCGATCTGGCCCAAGCCATTACCCTGCAGGATTCCGGCCGTCTGGTCAAAGTGCCCGGCATCGGCAAGAAGACGGCGGAACGGCTGTTGCTGGAATTGAAGGGCAAGATCGGTGCCGATCTTGGTCCGCTGGGCGCGCATGCGGCGCCGGACGCCCAGTCGGACATCCTCAACGCGCTCGTCGCGCTCGGTTACTCGGACAAGGAAGCGCTGGCCGCCGTGAAGAACGTGCCGGCCGGTACCGGCGTGTCGGACGGCATCAAATTGGCGCTGAAAGCGCTGTCGAAAGGCTGATAGGGCATGAGCATCCAGACCGACATCTTCACGGAACAGCGCATCATCGACGCGGCGCCCATCTCGCACAACGAGGAGGCGATCGAACGGGCCTTGCGTCCCAAGCAGCTCGATGAGTATGTCGGGCAGGAAAAGATCCGCGACCAGCTCGAGATTTTCATCACGGCCGCGCGCCAGCGCAAGGAAGCGCTCGACCACACTTTGCTGTTCGGCCCGCCGGGCCTGGGCAAGACGACCCTGGCGCACATCATCGCGCGCGAAATGGGCGTCAACTTGCGCCAGACTTCCGGCCCCGTGCTGGAACGCCCGGGCGACCTGGCGGCGATTCTGACGAACCTGGAAGCGAACGACGTCCTGTTCATCGATGAAATCCACCGGCTGTCGCCGGTCGTCGAGGAAATTTTATATCCGGCGCTTGAGGATTATCAAATCGATATCATGATCGGCGAAGGCCCGGCCGCCCGTTCCGTGAAACTCGATCTGCAACCGTTTACATTGGTGGGCGCCACCACGCGTGCCGGCATGCTGACCAATCCGCTGCGCGACCGCTTCGGCATCGTCGCGCGGCTGGAGTTTTACAACACGGGCGAATTGACGAAGATCGTCACGCGCAGCGCCGCCTTGCTGAAGGCGCCGATCGACCCGGAAGGCGCGCACGAAATCGCCCAGCGCGCCCGCGGCACACCCCGCATCGCCAACCGCCTGCTGCGCCGCGTGCGCGATTTCGCGGAAGTCAAAAGCAATGGCGAGATCACCAAGGTGGTGGCCGACCGCGCGCTGGCCATGCTTGACGTCGATTCCGCCGGCTTCGACGTGATGGACCGCAAGCTGCTCGAAGCCGTGCTGTTCAAGTTCGGCGGCGGCCCCGTCGGCATAGGGAACCTGGCGGCGGCCATCGGCGAAGCGGCCGATACCATCGAGGACGTGCTGGAACCATATCTGATACAGCAAGGCTTTTTGCAGCGCACGCCCCGTGGCCGTGTCGCCACGCCGGCCGCCTATTTGCACTTCGGCGTCAGCGCGCCGCGCATGGGCCCGGGCGGCGAAGCGTGGGAACTGTGATGGCGCAAGAAGGTATGCCGGGTATGCAAATCTGGATCGACGCGGACGCCTGTCCCGTCGTCATCAAGGAAATCCTGTACAGGGTCGCCGACCGCCTGGAGTTGCCGCTCACCCTGGTCGCCAACCAGGGCTTGCGCGTGCCGCCCTCGCGTTTCATCCGTACCGTGCAAGTGCCGTCGGGCGCCGACGTGGCCGACCAGGAAATCGTGCGGCTGTTGAATCCCGGCGACCTCGTCATCACAGGCGACATTCCGCTGGCCGCCGACGTGCTGACCAAGGGCGGTTTTGCGCTGAATCCGCGCGGCGAGTTTTACACGAAGGACAATATCGCCCAGCAACTGACGATGCGCGCCTTCATGGAAGAATTGCGCAGCGGCGGCGTCGACACGGGCGGCCCGGCCGCCTTCAGCCAGTCCGACCGTCAGCAGTTCGCCAACAGCCTGGACCGGCACCTAAGCAAGCATCACCGCAAGCCGGCGCCAGCGCCATAATCCGAGGACGAAAAAAAACCGGCCAAGCCGGTTTTTTTACGTGTGCAGCTGACTTAGCGTGGCACTTTTCTCGTACCCACCACTTCCACCGTCACGCGGCGGTTCTTGGCGCGGCCGGCGGCACTCGTGTTGTCGGCCACGGGCTGCGTTTCTCCCTTGCCTTCCGTGTAGACGCGGTTCGTTTCCACGCCTTGCGCCACCAGATAGGCCTTGACGGCTTCGGCGCGGCGCTGCGACAGTTTCTGGTTGTAGGCGTCCGGGCCGACGGCATCCGTATGGCCCACCGTGACGATGACTTCCAGGTCCATGCCCGTCAATTGACCGAGCAACTGGTCCAGCGCCGCCTTGCCTTGCGGCTTGAGCGTCGATTGATCGAAATCAAACAGCGCTTCGGAGGCAAACGACACTTTTTCCGACACGGGCGCTGGCGCCGGTGCGGCCACGATGACAGGCGCCGGCATGGCGACGACAGGGGCAACTTCGGGCGCCGGCTGGTAGGCGGGCGTGGCGCTGGCCGGGCGGCCCAGCTTGTACACGAGGCTGACGGAATACAGGTCCGCATCGCCGCGGTTGCCCACGGCGTCGTTCAGGCGATAGCGCTCGACTTCGCCGCGCAAGGCCAGTGCTTCGCTGAATTTGTATTCCAGGCCCAGGCCCAGCTTGGCGTTGAGCTTGCGCTCGCTGGCATGGGTATTGGTCGAACCCAGCAGGCGGTTGCCGCTGAACTCCGTGTTGGTCTTGGTGTAGTGCATGCCGACACGGCCCAGCAAGGACAGGCGCTGCGACAGCGGCAGCTGGCCCAGCAAGTCCAGGTTCACGCCGCGAAAGGCCGCTTGCCCGTTCAGCACGCCGTTGCCGCTGGTGGTCGACTGGAAATCGAACTTGCCCAGGTCAAAGTAGCCCGCTTCCAAGGCGACATACTGGTTCAGCTGGCGGCCGACAAACAGTTTATAGCCGGTGTCGCGCTGGTCCTTGCTGAAACCAGTGACGGTTTCGCCGTTGGCGGCCAGGCTGGCGCGCAGGCGCGGCTCGTCGATGGTGGCGCGTGACTGGCCTACGCCCGCGCCGATATACCAGGCGCTGTTGGCCCAGTCCGGGTTGATGAAAGTGTTGTCCTGCGCCTGCGCCGATTGCGCCGCCAGCAAGGCGCCGGTCATGACGCTCAGTGCGCCCAATGTGTGTGCGATAGTCATGGTCATGTCCCGGTTATTTGGTGATCTGGTTGTTGCGCAGGGTAACGGCAGCAGCCGTCAGCACGCGGCCATTGAGCAGGGTCGTGTTGTCGCCCACCGTGATGGCAGCCGACTGGCCCAGGATATTGCCCTTGAAGACGCTATTCGCGGCCAGGGTGGTCGGGCCGACTGGCAGCCAGCTGACGTTGTCGGCCGTGGCGCCATTGTTCAGGGCCACCACCGAGTTGACGGTCGAGTTCAAGGTCAGCGCCGTGCGGAAGATGTACACGCCAGGACCGTTCAGTGTCAGGGTGCCCGTGATGCTGATGGCGCCCGCATAACAATACACGCCGGGGCCGAAGGTCTGGCCACCGAGGTCGATGCCGCCGGCAAAGCTGACGTCGCAGCTGCGGCTGTTGCCGTCCGTGATGGCCGCTTGCAGGTCCGTCATGGCGCCGGCCAGGATGGCGCCCGACTTGTAGTTGGTAAAGCCTGCCGCCTGGGTCGGATCGACCGTTTGCGACGGTGAGCCGACGTCGCCCGTGACCAGGGTCGTGCCGCCCGAATTATTCGTGATCGAGGTGCCGGCCAGCACGCCGAATGGTGCCGCGCGGCCCAGGATGATCGGGTTCAGGACGGGTGGGATGGCGACGGCCGTGACGGTCAGCAGCGCGCTGCCCGACTGGCCGCCGGCCGTGGCCGTGATGCTGCTGGTGCCGGCGGCGATGCCGGTGGCGACGCCCGTGTTCAGTACCGTGGCGTTGGCGGCGGTGCCCGACGTCCAGGCGGCGCCGTTGGTGATGATGGCGTTCGAGCTGTCCGAATACGTTGCCGTGGCAACGAATTGCTGCTGGGTACCGACGGCGATGCTGGCGGTGGCTGGCGTGACGGCGATGCTGACCAGGGTAATGGCGGGCACGGTGACGGTGGTGCTGGCCGTCTTGCCGTTGAAGCTGGCGTTCATGACGCTGCTACCAAAGGCAACGCCGGTGACGAGGCCGCCGCTGGCGACGGTGGCCGCGGCTGGCGTGGCGGACACGAAGCTGCTGCCGGACGTGACGTCAGCGCTGCTGCCATCCGAATACGTGGCAAGGACGGCCAGCTGGCGCGTCGCGGCGACGGGGATGATCGGGTTTTGCGGCGTGACGGCGATCGACAGCAAGGTGGCTGGCGTGACCGTCAACTGGGCTGCCGCGCTCTTGTCGCCAAACGTGGCGCTGATGCCGCTGCTGCCGGCGGCGATGCCGGTGCTCAAGCCTGTGGCGGCATTGACGGTCGCGCTGGCCGGCGTGGCCGACGTCCAGGCCGACTTGGCGCTGACGTCTTGCGAGGAGCCGTCGCTATACGTGGCGATGGCCGTGAATTGCTGGCCCGCGCCGATGGCGACCGAGGCCGTGGCTGGCGTGACGACGAGGCTGGACAGGGTAGCGCCCGGCAAGCCGAGGATGGGATCGCGCCCCTGGTCACCGCCGCCGCAGCCGGCAAGGGCGGCCATGGCCAGCAAGCCTGCCGAGACGAGCAGCGGGGTCATGTATCGCTTGAAGATGTTCATGTGTTTCCTTTGTGCATGGGCAAATATTTGCCGGGCATCCGCCGATGGGGTCATCCGCAGAGCCATGCCGCCCTTCGCTAAAGGGCGATGGCGTCACAGGCATGCACTATTTCATTTAGGAAACTTCAAGTATGTTCGGTGGCGCGCATAGCTTGTCTTTGGCTGTGAATGGGTTCGAAAGGACACGATTCGGCCTGAAAAACAACGCCAGTGTGCGGAAGACAGGCGCAAAAAAGCCGGCGCATGGCCGGCTTTGACAGGGCGGGGTGGTCGCTTACTCTTCGCGCACCCACGTCTGCGAGCGGCCAAACATCGGCACGCCGACATAGCCGCGCACTTGCAGCTTGGTGCCGCCTTCAATCAATTCGGCCTTGCTCTTGTAGACCTTGCCGGTGGCCGGGTCCGTGATTTCGCCGCCCGTCCATTCCTTGCCGTCATATTTCAGACCGGACAGGATCACCAGGCCGATGATGGGCTGGTCCTTGTTGGCGCCCGCGCACTTGTCGCACTTGGGATTTTGATCTTCATTCGGGGCACGGAACAGTTTTTCGATCTTGCCTTGCAAGACGCCATTGTTTTCCGTGATGACGACGAGGGATTTTGGCTTGCCGCTGGCGTCGTCGATGGTTTTCCACGTGCCCACGGGGGTATAGTTGCCATCGCGCGCGGTGGCGCTGCCGGCGATGGCCAGGGCGGCCACCAGTACACTTGCTTTGAATACTTTATGCATCGCTAGTCTCCATTGGTTTTTTGATCGTGTCACGAACAGTTATATACCAAGGCAAGACCAAGAGTGCTGCGCGGCGTCACTGGGACGGCCGCGCAATCCTTCCAAACTTGCCTTATGCGCTGGCTAGTTTAGCAAACTGTTCGCGCAGTTTTTCAATTGTCGCCGAAAAACTGAGCAAACGCTCGTTTTCTTGCGCAACAATGGCGGCCGGCGCGCGCGCGACAAAGCTTTCATTGCCCAATTTGCTGTTGACTTTGGCAATTTCCGCTTCGATGCGGGCGATTTCCTTGCCCAGGCGCTCACGTTCGGCAGCCACGTCGATTTCCACTTTCAGCATCAGCTTGGTGGTGCCGACGATGGCGACGGCTGCTGGCGAGTCCGGCAACGCATCGACGATCTGCACTTCCGCCAGCTTGCCCAGCGACTGGATGTACGGTGCGTACGACGCCAGCGCGGCCTTTTCAGTGGCATTGCCCGCTTCGACGATCAGCGGCACGCGCACGGAAGGCGAGATCTGCATTTCGCCGCGCAGGTTGCGCGTCGCGTCCGTCAAGGCTTTCAGTTGCTGCATCCAAGCTTCCGCGCTTTCATCGATCTTGTCGGTGTTGGCGATCGGATACGGTTGCATCATGATGGAATCACCCTCAGCTTTGAGCGTTTTGCCAGCCAAAGGCGCCACCGTCTGCCACAGGGCTTCCGTGACGAACGGAATGATCGGATGGGCCAGGCGCAGCACCACTTCCAGCACGCGCAGCAAGGTGTGGCGGGTGGCGCGCTGCTGGCCTTCCGTACCTTGCTGTACTTGCACCTTGGCTACTTCCAGGTACCAGTCGCAATACTCGTCCCAGACGAATTTGTAGATCGATGCGGCGATATTGTCGAAACGGAAGTCTTCAAAGCCCTTGGCCACGTCCAGTTCCGCCTTTTGCAGCAGGGAAATAATCCACTTGTCCGCCTGCGACAGGTCGGCGTCATTCGGCGTGCAGTCTTTGCCTTCCGTATTCATCATGACGAAACGGGTGGCGTTCCACATCTTGTTGCAGAAGTTGCGGTAGCCTTCGCAGCGGCCCAGGTCGAAATTGATGTTGCGGCCCAGCGAGGCATAGCTGGCCATGGTGAAGCGCACGGCGTCCGTGCCGTAGGCCGAAATGCCTTCCGGGAATTCCTTGCGCGTCGCCTTGGTGATCTTTTCCGCGTCGCGTGGGTTCATCAGGCCCGTGGTACGCTTGACGATCAAGCCTTCCAGGTCGATGCCGTCGATCAGGTCGATCGGGTCCAGGGTGTTGCCCTTCGACTTGGACATTTTCTGTCCCGTCGAATCGCGCACCAGGCCGTGCACGTAGACGGTTTCAAACGGTACCTTGCCCGTGAAATGCGCCGTCATCATGACCATGCGCGCGACCCAGAAGAAGATGATGTCGAAACCCGTCACCAGCACGGACGATGGCAGGAACGCCTTCATGTCCGGCGTTTCTTCAGGCCAACCCATGGTCGAGAACGGCACCAGGGCCGACGAGAACCACGTGTCGAGCACGTCGTCGTCGCGCTTCAACGGACCGGTGCTGCCGGCCGCCTGCGCCTTGGCTTGTGCCTCGGCTTCCGTCTTGGCAACGAAGATATTGCCGGCGTCGTCGTACCACGCCGGGATTTGATGGCCCCACCACAGCTGGCGCGAGATGCACCAGTCCTGGATGTTGTTGAGCCATTGGTTGTAGGTAGTGCTCCAGTTTTCCGGCACGAACTTGATTTCGCCGTTGGCGACCTTGTCCAGCGCCGTTTCGGCGATCGATTTGCCTGGGAAGAACGTGCCTTCCGGGGCCGGTTTGCTCATGGCGACAAACCACTGGTCCGTCAGCATCGGCTCGATGACGACACCCGTGCGGTCGCCGCGCGGCACCATCAGCTTGTGCGGTTTGACCTGTTCCAGCAAGCCTTGCGCGTCGAGGTCGGCGACGATCTGCTTGCGCGCGGCAAAGCGGTCCATGCCGCGGTAGGCTTCCGGCGCGTCGTCGGTGATCTTCGCGTCCAGCGTCAGGATGACGATCTGCGCCAGTTTGTGGCGCTGGCCCACGGCGTAATCGTTCATGTCGTGCGCGGGGGTAATCTTCACGCAGCCCGTGCCGAATTCCTTGTCGACGTATTCGTCGGCGATGATGGGGATTTCGCGGTCGGTCAGCGGGAGTTTCAGCATCTTGCCCACCAGCGGCAGGTAGCGCTCGTCCGTCGGATCGACGGCCACGGCCACGTCGCCCAGCATGGTTTCAGGACGCGTGGTGGCCACCGTCAGGAAACCACTGCCGTCGGCCAGCGGGTACTTGATGTACCACATGGAACCGTCTTCTTCTTCGGACACCACTTCCAGGTCGGACACGGCCGTGCCCAGCACGGGGTCCCAGTTCACCAGGCGCTTGCCGCGGTAGATCAGGCCTTGCTCGAACAGGCGCACGAAGACGTCGGTGACGACTTTCGAGCGCGGCTCGTCCATCGTGAAGTATTCGCGCTGCCAGTCGGCCGAGGCGCCCAGGCGGCGCATCTGGCCGGTGATGATGGAGCCGGATTTTTCTTTCCATTCCCACACTTTTTCCACGAATTTCTCGCGGCCCAGGTCATGGCGCGAAATCTTTTGCGCGTCCAGCTGGCGTTGCACGACGATTTGCGTGGCGATGCCCGCGTGGTCGGTGCCGGGTATCCAGGCCGTGTTGTGGCCCAGCATGCGGTGGTAGCGGGTCAGGCCATCCATGATGGTCTGGTTGAACGCATGGCCCATGTGCAGGGTGCCGGTGACGTTCGGCGGCGGCAACTGGATGCTGAAGGAAGGTTTTCCGGCATCGAGGGTGGCGGTGAAGTAACCGCGCTGTTCCCACTCGGTGCGCCAGAATTGTTCAATGTCGGCGGGCTCGAAAGACTTGGCTAATTCCATGATTTGGCGTGTGATTGGCAAAAGGAACCATTATAAGGGGTGCATAAAGCATGCGCAGCAAATAGCGGGCCTGGATGGCCCGAAAAGCCGCGCACGATTGCGCAATATTGCTGCATTGTATTTTTTCTAAGCTATCATCTTTGCAACATTATTTGAAAGCTTAGGTAATCATGAAAAAATTGTGGCAATTGGCCGTGCTCGGCGCTGGATGGGCTGCCGGTGGCGCGTGCGCCGGCGTTCCGGAGGGGATGGCTGCTCTGCAGGATGGGCGCTGCAGCAAGGCTGTGGCGCAATTGCGCGGACCGGCGCAAGGTGGCAATGTCGAGGCGCAAAAAGTCCTCGCCGATATCTACATGGGCGAGAAAGGATGCCGGGACGTGGAGCGCAGCGAGGTCGAAGCGGAGCGCTGGTATCTGCTGGCGGCCAAGGGCGGCGATCGCGCCGCGCAGGAGGCGCTGGTTTTCATGTATGCATACGCGCCGGGCCGCATGCTCAATCCATCGCGCGCGCGGCCCTGGTTGGGCGTCATGGCCGCGCAGGGTGAGGGCAAGCCGCTGCAGGACCTGGCACAAATGTATGAGCGGGGCGAAGGCGGGCCGGTCGACCGGGTGCTGTCGTATGCGCTCAACCTGCTGGCGCTGCAAGACAAGGAGTGGAGCGGTGCGGCCGCGATGGAGAAGTCCCTGCCGGCGCGCCGTGGCAGGATGTCGCCGGACCAGGTCGACGAGGCCGTGCGCCTGGCCGGCCTTTGGCAGCGCGGCGCGCCTCTGCCGACGACGTCGCAGACGGGACAGCGTTCGCCGCAGGATTGGTACCGCCGCGCCGCCGAAGGGGGCGACATGGAAGCCGCTTACCAGCTGGGTTTGCTGTGCTGGAAAGGCACGGGCGGCCTGGATGAGAAGCAGGCCGCCCGCTGGCTGCGCAAGGCTGCCGAAAGCGGCATTGTCAAGGCCCAGCTGCAGCTGGCCGTGCTGTATGGCGAGGAGGCGGGCGTGCCGCAGGACTATGTGCTCGCATCCATGCTGAGCCAGTTGGCGGCGGCGGGCGGCGCGACGGGCGCCGGCGACGCCGTGGCCCGCTGGACAAAGAAACTGAATGCGGCGCAACAGGCCGAGGCGCAGCAGCTGGCGCGGGCATGGAAAGTGGGCATGCCGTTGCCGCAGGTTTCGGTGCATGGCATGGAACGCTTGATCAATTATGTGCGCGAGGCACGCAACAAGCTGCCGCCGACGCCAGAGGTGACGGCGCTGTTCAAGGCTGCCAAAGAGGGCGACGAAGCTGCCTTTGGCAAGCTGCTGGCCGGCGTCGCCGAGCCGGGCGCCTATGCGCTCGACAGGAGTCCCTTGCTGAACTATTTGATTTCGCCTCCATCGAGCATGTACAAAGCCGAAGCGGCATGGCTGAATGCGCAAACCCGGCAGGACGACGATCAGCAGCGACTGGCGCAGGCGCCGCTGCAGGCGCGCCGCCAGGCGCTGCGTGAGCAGTACGCCGCGCTGTTGCCCGCCAAGCTGCGCATGATGACGCTGCTGTTGCAACGCGGCGTGCCGCTCGGCGAAGGCGATACGCTTTACCACGCCGCACCGCTGCATCTGGCTGCCCTGTACGGCAATGCCGCAATGGTGCGCCTGTTGCTGGCGCATGGCGCCGATGTGCGGCAATACGGCGGCGAAAACCACACGCAGGCGCCGCTGGAATACGCCTTGCAGCAGGAGGATGCGGACATCTTGCCGGAATTGATCGACGCGAAAGAACGTACGGCCAGCATGATCGCCATGCTCGACGCAGGCGCGGGCCGGCCCTATTTGCTGGTAGACCAATACCTGGCAGAGAAAAAGGCCAAGAAAGGCGGGGCTGCGCAGCCAGCGGAACGGCCGCTGGCCGATTCTTTGCTATGGGGGCCCTTGCTGCGCCTGACGCGCGGCACCGAAGTGCTCGATAAAATGCTGGCCACCGGCACCACGCCAAATACTGATGAGCAGGAAAAGTCGCTGTACGCCTATGCCGCCGAAGCGGGCAACGCCGGCGCGCTGGACTGGCTCAAGCAGCGCGTGCCCCGGCATGACGCGAAGGGAAATGACCGCTGGCTCGACGCTGCGATGCGCGCCATGTACAACTACCAGCCGACGTCCGAGGACGTGCTGCGCCAACTGGTGGTGCCCGGCATGCCATGGCAGCAAGTCGGACCCGCCGCCGAAGTTTCTTACAAGGGACAGCAGGCGGCGCTCGATTCGCGGCGTCTGGAAAAGGAGACGCTGCTGTGGCATGCGGTGCGCAGCCAGCGGCACGACTGGGTCGCCCGCCTGGCCGCGATGGGCGCGCCCATCGCCACCGGCGGTTATCTGCCGCCCTTGCTGGCGGCCGTCGAAAATAGCGACGCGGCGATGGTCAAGCTGCTGCTGAGTCTGGGCGCCGATCCGCTGGGCGGGGAATTTCCCGTATTGAAGATGGCGCAGCAACGGGCGTCGACGCCGGAAAGTAAGGCGGTGCTGAGCTTGCTGAAGGCGGCCGCCGCGGCGCGCAAGCCTGCGGCCGCCGCACCGTTGCCGCAATAGCGTTTGCCTGGTCGGCATGCGTCATCTTGCCCGGCGACAACGCCGGGTTTTAGCGGCCTGGCGAGTCGTTTTCCTGCAACAGAACGGGGATCAAGGCGCTGCCGATGCTATAATTCCGGCCCCGGCGCCTCCTGCCCCATCCTTGCGGACGGCGCCAGCAGACGCGGTTGTATTTAAGTTTCATATCCAGCACTCGTCCGCGTCTCAAGGCCAGCGCATCCGCGATGCCAGCCACTTTCAGAGCGTCCCCTTCGGGCTGGGCGCCTGAGCCACGCGCACCGCCAGCGGTGCACCATTCACGGCGGAATCAACGCGGCGCATCATTGCACGCCGCTGCCGCCACAGCTTAGCCAGGAATCTTGCTGCCTGGCCAGTCGTCTTTCGATACGGCACTCCCCAGCGCGCCTTTGGCGCCTGTGGCCGCGCCATGGCCGCGCGCTTTCCCGGTTTTGCCTTGACAAGGAAACCAGCATGAAAAAAATCTCGATCACCGTCGGCCTCGTTTCGACCATCGCCACCGTGGGCGCCTTGCCTGCGGCCCACGCCCAATCATCCGTTGATGTGTATGGCTTGATGGATGCGGGCCTGGTGCAGGAAGGCGGCGTCAGCAAGCTCACCAGCGGCGTGTCGGCCGGCTCGCGCCTGGGCTTGCGCGGCACGGAATCGCTGGGCAATGGCTTGCAAGCCGTGTTCACCCTGGAAGCGGGTGTCCTGAGCGACACGGGCCGCTCCGACCAGGCGGGGCAATTGTTCGGCCGCCAGGCGTTTGTCGGCCTCAACAGCCCACTGGGCATGCTGACCGTGGGCCGCCAGTACAATCTGCAAAGCCAGGCGCTGACCGACGTGGCCGATCCATTCGAAGGCGGCCTGGCTGGCGCGGCGACCAACCTGGCCGGCTATTCGGCCACGCGCATCGACAATACCGTGCGCTACACCTCGCCCGAATGGCGTGGCGTCACGGCCACCGTCATGTATGGTGCCGGCGAGCACACGGGGATTGTGGCAGATCAGCGTTCGCTGGGCCTGGCCCTCGGCTATGTCAACGGTCCGCTGACCCTGCGCCTGGCGCGCCAGAGCCGTGCCGGCGAACCGGGCAAGGCCGACGTGAACAACACGATTTTGGCCGGTAACTACAACTTCGGCGTGGCCACGGCGTTTGCCGGCTATGGCCGCAACACGGGCGACGGCAGCACCATGTTCTTTGCGGAAAACCCGTACGGCGCGGCGCAGGCGCCGGCCCAGTCGACGGACAGCCGCGACGCCATCGTCGGCGTGTCCGTGCCACTGGGCGCGACGACCTTGCTGGCCTCGTACGTGCACAAGGATGACCGTGACGCAGCCAACCGCGACGCGCGGCAGCTGGCCATCGGCGCCACGTATGCCTTATCCAAGCGCAGCAAGGTGTATCTTGCCTACGCGCATATCCGCAACCGCAACGACGCCGCCTACATGGTGGGCAATGCCACCGAAGTGGGCAGCGGCAACCGCGCCTTCAACGTCGGCCTGCGCCACGCGTTTTAAGTTTTTACGCTAAGCGGGCAGCATGTTGCCTTCGAGCAGCAATGTTTCGAAGGCGGCGGCGGCCAGCGGTCGGCTGAACAGGTAGCCCTGCATCTGGTCGCAGCCGTGCTGGCGCAGGAAGGCCAGTTGCTGCGCCGTTTCCACGCCTTCGGCGATGACTTTCAGGCGCAAGCTGTGCGCCAGCGCGATGATGGCTTGCACGATGGCCGCGTCGTCGTTGCTGTGCGTGATGTCGCTGACGAATGACTTGTCGATCTTCAATACGTCGATGGGGAAATGGCGCAAGTGCGCCAGGCTTGAATAGCCAGTGCCGAAGTCATCTATCGACAGTTGCAAGCCCAGCGTCTTGAGCTTGCCCATGGTGCTGATCGCCTGTTCCACATCCTGCATCATCATGCTTTCCGTCAGCTCCAGCTCGAGGAAACGCGCTTCCAGGCCCGTCACGGCCAGAATTTCCCGCACCGATTGCAGCAAGCCGCTTTGCCGGAATTGCCGGGCAGACAAATTCACTGCCAGGCGCAAGCCACCCAGTCCCTGTCGTTGCCATGCTTTTGCCTGCGCGCACGCCGTCTGCAGCACCCACGCGCCGATGGGCACGATCAAGCCCATTTCTTCGGCCAGGTGGATGAAGTCGCCGGGCGCGATGGCGCCCAGGGTGGGGTGCTGCCAGCGCAGCAGCGCTTCCATGCCGACGATCCTGCCGCTGTCGAGTTCCACCTGCGGCTGGTAAACGAGGTGGAACTGGCCACGCTCGAGCGCATGGCGCAATTCGCTTTCCAGGCTTAAGCGGGCCAGCATGCTGGCATTCATGGCCGGCGCGTAGCTTTGCCAATGGTTGCGTCCCTGCTCCTTGGCCCGGTACATGGCGATGTCGGCATGCTTGATCAGGGTTTCCGCGCTGTCGCCATCGTCGGGATAGGTGGCCACGCCCATGCTGCATGTAAGAAAGAATTCATGGCCGCCCACCTGCAGTGGCTGGGCCACCGTGTCCAGCACGCGCTGCAGGATGAGCTGGCCAGGTTCGCTGTTCGTGTGTTGCGGCAGCAGCAGGACGAATTCGTCGCCGCCCAGGCGCGCCACCGTATCGACTTCGCGCGTGGCGGCGCGCAGGCGGTCGGCGATCAGTTTCAGCAGGGTATCGCCCGCGTCGTGGCCCAGGGTGTCATTGACGAATTTGAAACGGTCGAGGTCGATGAAGACCACCCACAGGGGCAGGGTGTTGCGGCGCGCCACGGCCATCGCCTGTTCCAACCGTTCGCGCAGCAGCAAACGGTTGGCCAGGCCCGTCAGGATATCGTGGCGGGACTGGAATTCCAGTTCCTGCTCGAAGCGCATGACGGTGCTGATGTCGTATTGCGCCACCACGAAGTGGCTGACGGCGCCATCGCCCTCGTCGCGCACGGGAGCGACGAACAGCTCGCTCCAGTAAGTGCTGCCATCCTTGCGGAAATTGCGCACGATGGCCTTGCCTTCGCGCTGTTCGTGCAGGGCTGCGCTAATGGCGTGCATGTCCTGGCGCGCATGTTCCGGCCCCTGCAGATCTTCCAGGCGCTGGCCGATGACGTCGCCGGCCGCATAGCCGGTGATGCGTTCGAAGGCGGGGTTGACGTATTCGATCAGGTAGCCCGGCGCGTCGGCGCTGCACAGGATGATGGCGTTGGCCGACACTTCGATGATGCGTTCGCGCAGGCGCAGCGACTTTTCATTGCGCATGCGCGCAGCGATATCCTCGGACAGGCGCAAATTGGCAAACTGCAGCGCCGCCGTGCGTTCGCCCGTGATGCGGGCAATGACCGAATTGCGCGACACCAGCTGATACACATAGGCTGCTGCCAGCAGGCTCGACAGCACTCCACCCAGCAGCACATACAGCGAGCCGCGATGGTTGGCGTCCAGGCCCATGCCTTTGGCCGGCAGCAGGGCGGCGCCCACGGTGTGCCCGCTGGCGTGGTACTGCAGCAGCAGCCGTGCGCTTTCCCCTTCGATCTGGCGCGCCGAGGCGTAGCACAGGGCCGTCAGGCACAACCCGAACGCCAGAGTGAGCAGGGCCGAGGTGGAAACGGAAATGGAAATGCGTTTGAAGAATGATTGCATGGTGACGTCCCGTGGCAGCGCCGGTGCCGATCCATGATCAGGCAGGCCGGGCAGTGACCGACTGTAGGGTGCGCGGCGAAATGTCGTCCGTTCGCTACCGAACGGACGGCGATGCTGACAAGAAATATAGTCGGGTCACTGTGCCAGCGCTGTGTTACGCTGCACCACATGGCGCCCCTCGTTCGGACGCCTTTCAACTATCCCCTAGCTGACGACTGGAAAACAGGAAACCTGCCCATGTCGAGTCCGCATGCCCAGCTGCACAACCCGAATCAAAACCATTTGCTCGCCGCCATGCTCGACGCCGATTTTGCGCGCCTGGCCCCCCATCTGGAGCAAGTATCGATGCTGCTCGGTGACGTGATCTACGATTCGGGCGACAAGCTGCAGCATGTGTATTTCCCCACCACGGCCATCGTTTCCATTCACTACCTGCTGGAAAATGGCGGCTCGTCGGAAATTGCCGGCGTCGGCAATGAAGGCGTCGTGGGCGTGTCGCTGTTCATGGGCGGCAACTCGACGCCGAGCCGCGCCGTCGTGCAGACGGGCGGCGTCGGCTACCGGCTCAAGGCCCACCTGCTGATGGAAGAATTCGACCGCGCCGGTCCCGTCATGCGCTTGCTGCTGCGCTATACGCAAGCCTTGATCACGCAAATGTCGCAGACGGCCGTGTGCAACCGCCACCATACGGTGGAGCAGCAGCTGTGCCGCTGGCTGCTGCTGACCATGGACCGCCTGCCGAACCGCGAGCTGACCATGACGCAGGAGTTGATTGCCAACATGCTGGGCGTGCGCCGCGAAGGCGTGACGGAAGCGGCCGGGCGTTTGCAGACGCGGGGCTTCATCAGCTACCGTCGCGGCCATATTTCCGTGCTGGACCGCGCCGGCCTCGAAGGCCATGTGTGCGAATGCTATGGCGTGGTCAAAAAGGAATTCGCGCGCCTGTTGTCGGACGTGCGCCAGCGCCAGGCGCGCTGAATACCGCATCTTCTCTCTATCGTTGTCACAGCCCAGGCTACCTCATGCAATCTGTTGAAAACATTCCTCCGCGCGCGCCGTCGCGCTGGCCCATGGCGCTGGCGTTTTCGTTCAGCGCCATCGTGCTGCTGGCCATCGGCCTGCTGGCCTGGCGCGCGCCATTCGAAACGGCCTGCGTCATCGACGCGCTGGTCTTCTTGCTGCTGATGCTGCTCGTGGCGCTGTACCGGCGCACCCTGGCGGCCAGCCTGCCGCGCCAGCTGCTCAAGGCGGGCGCCTTGCAGGATGCGATTTTCAACAGCGCCAATTTCTCGTGCATCGCCACCGATGCGCAGGGCGTGATCCAGATTTTCAACGTGGGCGCCGAACGCATGCTGGGCTATGCGGCGAGCGACGTGGTCGACAAGCTGACGCCGGCTGGTATTTCCGATGCGCAAGAAATCGTCGCGCGCGCGGCCGCCCTCAGTGCCGAACTCGATACCGTCATCACGCCTGGCGTGGAAACGCTCGTGTTCAAGGCCACGCGCGGCATCGAAGACATTTATGAACTGACGTATATCCGCAAGGATGGCAGCCGCTTCCCCGCCATCGTCTCCGTGACGGCCTTGCGCGATGCGCAAAGCAAGGTCATCGGCTACCTGCTGATCGGCACGGACAACACGGCACGCAAGCAGGTCGAGGCGGAACAGGCCTTGCTGGACCAGCGCCTGCAGGAGCAGCAGGCGTACACCCGTTCGCTGGTCGAGACCAACAATGCGGAGTTGAAGAAGGCGCGCCAGGTGGCGGAAAAGGCCAACCGCGCCAAGTCCGAATTCCTGTCGAGCATGAGCCACGAATTGCGCACGCCGCTCAATGCCGTGCTGGGCTTTGCGCAGCTGATGGCGTCCGACGTGCCGCCACCGAGCCCGCCGCAGCAGCGCTCGATCGAGCAAATCCTCAAGGGTGGCTGGTACCTCTTGCGTTTGATTAATGAAATCCTCGACCTGGCCATGATCGAATCGGGCAAGGTCACCTTGTCGCAGGAAGCCATGTCCTTGCTCGACGTGTTGCAGGATTGCCAGGCGATGATCGCGCCGCAGGCGGAAAAGCGCGGCATCCGCATGCAATTCCCCCGCTGCGGCGAAGCTTACTTCGTGCATGCGGACCGCACGCGCGTGAAACAGGTGATGGTCAACCTGCTGTCGAACGCCATCAAGTACAACCAGAGTGGCGGCGCCGTCACCGTCGACTGCAGCCAGCGTGGCGGCAAGGTGCGGGTCAGCGTGCGCGACAGCGGCGCCGGTCTCGATGCGGGCCAGGTGGCCCAGCTGTTCCAGCCCTTCAATCGCCTGGGACAGGAAAACAGCACGGAAGAGGGCACGGGCATCGGCCTCGTCGTCACCAAGCAGCTGGTCGAATTGATGGGTGGCACCATCGGCGTCGACAGCACGGTCGGCGTGGGCACCACGTTCTGGTTCGAGCTGGCCGCCAGCAGCGCGCCGGCCCTGGTGCTGGGCGACGGCGACGCGCTGCCGCAGGTGCAGGTGCCGCAGGAAAGCCAGCGCACCTTGCTGTACGTGGAAGACAATCCCGCCAATCTGGCGCTGGTGGAGCAATTGATCGCCCGCCGCAGCGATTTGAAATTGCTCACGGCCATCGATGCGCACCTGGGCATCGACCTGGCCCGCACGTATCAGCCGGACGTGATCTTGATGGACATCAACCTGCCCGGCATCAGCGGCTTTGGCGCCCTGCACATCCTGCATGACGACCCGCTGACGAGCCATATTCCCGTGATGGCCCTGTCTGCCAACGCCGTGCCGCGCGACATCGAGAAAGGCCTGGAAGCGGGCTTCTTCCGCTACCTGACCAAGCCGATCAAGGTCGTCGAATTCATGGATGCACTTGACGTGGCCCTGCACCATGCGGCCGCGCACGGCCTGGCCGACGACATTCACGCAGTACGCTAATTCAGCATTTATTTTTAGGAATACCGCCATGCTTCAAGCCACCGAGATTCTGAACGCCAGCATTCTCATCGTCGATGACCAGGAGGCGAACGTCATGCTGCTGGAACAGGTGCTGCGCAATGCCGGTTATACGCGCATCACCTCCACCATGGACCCGCAAGCCGTGCACACGCTGCACCAGCAGCACCGCTACGACCTGATCCTGCTCGACTTGCAAATGCCGGAAATGGATGGTTTTGAAGTCATGGAAGGCTTGCGCGACATCGAGGCGGGCAGCTACCTGCCCGTGCTGGTGATCACGGCCCAGCCCGGCCACAAGCTGCGCGCGCTGCAAGCGGGCGCCAAGGATTTCGTCAGCAAACCGTTCGATCTGGTGGAAGTCAAGACGCGCATCCACAACATGCTGGAAGTGCGCCTGCTGTACCAGAAACTGGCCGAATACAACAAGTCGCTGGAGCAAATGGTGGAAGAGCGCACGGCGGAGTTGCGCGAAAGCGAAGCGCGTTTCCAGCGCTTCACGGAACTGTCGTCCGACTGGTACTGGGAGCAGGATGCGCAAGGCAACCTGACGCGTTTTTCCGGCCCCGTGGCTGAAATGCTGGGCATTGGCAGCGAAGAAGAGCCGCAGCGCTGGAACGCCACTGAACGAGCGCTGCTCGACGCAAAAATCGCCGCACGTGAACCGTTTCTCGATTTCATTTACAGCCGCGCCAACCTCGACGGCAGCACGCAGTATCTGCAAGTGAGCGGCGAGCCGATGTTCGACAATGGCAGCCGCTTCATCGGCTACCGCGGCATCGGCCTCGATGTCACGGAGCGCCATCGCATTGCCTGATTTATACTGGGTGCTATCGATACTGACCAGGAAAAATCATGACTGACAAATCAACGCCGCAATACTGGTTTCCCGCCAAGACCTATGGCTGGGGCTGGGGCTTGCCCATCACCTGGCAGGGCTGGCTGGTCTTTTTGAGCGCGCTGGCGCTGTTCGCCTGCGGCGCCTTCCTGTTCCCGCCGCAAACCATGCTGGTGGGCTACATCGTCTATGAAGTGGCCATCGTTGCCGCGCTCATTTTCATCTGCCAGCTGAAGGGTGAACCGACCAGCTGGCGCTGGGGCAAGAAGAAGTAAGGGCGATGTACAAAGACGACACCTGCAAGAAATCATCTGGCCGCGCGGCGTGAACCGCGTATAATTGGCTCGCTGCCGCAAGGCGGCAAACGCTAGGGGTCCTGCCTTTCGCTGTGGAAACACGGTGCAAGCGCGGGTGAGAAATACCCTCCGAACCTGATCTGGATAATGCCAGCGAAGGGAAGCTTTAGGATGAACGCACCCCGCTTTTCCGCGTGCGTAATTCCGAACCTCCTTAGCTGGCTCCAGGCTTAAAAATAGTCTAGCCAAGGAGCCAAAATGAACGCCAACCCGAAATTTCTCTCCGCCACCGCCACGGTCGACGAAGCCGCCATCGCGCCGCTGCCCAATTCGCGCAAGATCTATGTTGAAGGCAGCCGTCCCGACATCCGTGTACCCATGCGCGAGATCAGCCAGTCCGACACGGAAGCGTCGTTCGGCGGCGAAAAGAATCCGCCGATCTACGTCTACGACACCTCCGGCCCGTACACGGACCCGGACGTGCAGATCGATATCCGCTCGGGCCTCGATACGCCGCGCCTGCCGTGGATCATGGAGCGTGCCGACACGGAAGAATTGCCCGGCCCGACCTCCGACTACGGCATCGCCCGCCTGGCGGACCCGAAGCTGGCCGAGCTGCGTTTCAACTTGCACCGCAAGCCGCGCCGCGCCATCGCCGGCAAGAACGTGACGCAAATGCATTACGCGAGGCGCGGCATCATCACGCCGGAAATGGAGTTCGTCGCCATCCGCGAAAACATGCGCCGCCAGGAATATTTGCGCGAGCTGAAAGCCTCCGGCCCCATGGGCGAGCGCCTGGCCGACCTGATGGGCCGCCAGCATCCGGGCCAGTCGTTTGGCGCCAGCATCCCGGCGGAAATCACGCCTGAATTCGTGCGCGAGGAAATCGCCCGCGGCCGCGCCATCATCCCCGCCAACATCAACCACCCGGAAGTCGAGCCGATGATTATCGGCCGCAATTTCCTCGTGAAAATCAACGCGAATATCGGCAACTCCGCCGTCACCTCGTCGATAGGCGAGGAAGTGGAAAAGATGACCTGGGCCATCCGCTGGGGCGGCGACAACGTGATGGATCTGTCCACAGGCAAGCACATCCACGAAACGCGCGAATGGATCGTGCGCAACAGCCCCGTGCCGATCGGCACCGTACCGATTTACCAGGCGCTGGAAAAGGTCAATGGCAAGGCCGAAGATTTAACTTGGGAAATCTTCCGCGATACTCTCATTGAACAGGCCGAGCAGGGCGTCGATTATTTCACCATCCACGCAGGCGTGCTGCTGCGCTATGTGCCGATGACGGCCAAGCGCCTGACGGGCATCGTCTCGCGCGGCGGCTCCATCATGGCGAAATGGTGCCTGGCGCATCACCAGGAATCGTTCCTGTACACGCATTTCGAAGAGATCTGCGAAATCATGAAGGCGTATGACGTGTCGTTTTCGCTGGGCGACGGCTTGCGTCCCGGCTCCATCTATGACGCCAACGACGAGGCGCAGCTGGGCGAGCTGAAAACCCTGGGTGAGCTGACGCAAGTCGCCTGGAAGCACGACGTGCAGGTGATGATCGAGGGGCCGGGCCACGTGCCTATGCAGTTGATCAAGGAAAACATGGACTTGCAGCTGGAACAGTGCGGCGAAGCGCCGTTCTATACGCTGGGGCCGCTGACCACCGATATTGCGCCCGGCTACGACCACATCACCTCGGGCATCGGCGCGGCCATGATCGGCTGGTACGGCACGGCCATGCTGTGCTACGTGACGCCGAAGGAACACCTGGGCCTGCCCAACAAGGCCGATGTGAAAGACGGCATCATCACCTACAAGATTGCGGCGCACGCGGCCGACCTGGCCAAGGGCCATCCGGGCGCGCAAATCCGCGACAACGCCCTGTCGAAAGCCCGCTTTGAATTCCGCTGGGATGACCAGTTCAATATCGGCCTGGACCCGGACAAGGCGCGCGAATTCCACGATGAAACCCTGCCCAAGGATTCGGCCAAGGTGGCGCATTTCTGCTCCATGTGCGGCCCGCATTTCTGCTCGATGAAGATCACGCAGGAAGTGCGCGAATACGCGGCCGGCATGGGGATCGCGGAAGACAAGGCGCTCAAGCAGGGCATGGAAATCAAGGCCATCGAATTCATCAAGAACGGCGCCGAGCTGTACCGCAAGGTCTGAAGGAGAGCGTGATGCCTGCATTGATATCCATCACGCTCAACGGCGCACCGCACCAGGTGCCGCCGGGGCAAACCCTCGACCAATTGATCGCCGCGCTGTCGCTGGAAAACCAGGCGCTGGCGCTGGCCGTCAACCGCAACGTCGTGCCGCGCAAGGCGTGGCCGGGGCAGGTTTTGCAGGTACACGACCAGGTTGAAATAGTACGCGCCATCGGCGGCGGCTGAACTAAGGAAAAAGCAATGAACAGTAATAACAACGACCTGCTGACCATCGCAGGCAAACAGTATCAATCGCGCTTGCTGGTGGGCAGCGGCAAGTACAAGGATTTGCCGCAGACGCGCGAAGCGACGGATGCGGCCGAGGCGCAGATCATCACGGTGGCGATCCGCAGGGTGAATATCGGGCAAGACCCGAACGCGCCCAGCCTGCTCGACTTCGTGCCGCCCGACCAGTACACGATACTGCCGAACACGGCCGGCTGCTACAACGCCAAAGATGCCGTCTACACCCTGCAACTGGCGCGCGAGCTTCTGGGCGGGCGCAATCTCGTAAAGCTGGAAGTACTCGGTGATGAAAAGACCCTGTTTCCGCACATGCCGGAAACGTTGATTGCGGCCGAAGCGCTGGTCAAGGATGGCTTTGACGTGATGGTCTACTGCAGCGACGACCCGATCCAGGCGAAGATACTGGAAGACATCGGCTGCGTGGCCGTCATGCCGCTCGCGTCCCTGATCGGCTCGGGCATGGGCATCTTGAATCCGTGGAACTTGTCGCTGATCATCGACCAGGCGAAAGTGCCCGTGCTCGTCGATGCCGGCGTGGGCACGGCGTCCGATGCGGCCATTGCCATGGAACTCGGTTGCGATGGCGTGCTGATGAATACAGCCATTGCCGGCGCGCGCGACCCCGTGCGCATGGCGCGTGCGATGAAGCTGGCCGTGCGGGCAGGTCGCGAAGCATTTCTGGCGGGCCGCATGCCGCGCAAGTTTGCCGCCTCGCCATCGTCGCCGATGGCGGGCCGCCTGGCGTGATGGCGCCGATGCGTGTCACTGTGCTGGTGTTTGCCGGTGCCGACCCGTCGGGCGGCGCCGGCATCGCCGCCGATATCGTGGCCATTGCCGCGCAGGGCGCGCATGCCTTGCCCGTCATCACGGCCTTGACGGTGCAGGACAACGACAGGGTTTTTGGCGTGCAGGCGGTGGTGCCGGAGCTATTGCGCCGGCAGGCGCTGGCCCTGATCGACAAGATGGCCATTCACGCCGTGAAGATCGGCATTCCCGGCAGCGCCGCGAATGCAGCCGTCATTGCGCAGCTGATCGCGCAAATGCGGCTGGCCCGCCCAGGCTTGCCTGTCGTGCTCGACCCCGTGTTGGCCAGCGGCCATGGCGACGTGCTCAGCCGGGACGACGCCGTGCTGGCGCTGGCGCCCTTGCTGCCGGTGACCACCGTCATCGTACCGAACGGGCCGGAAGCGGCGGCCCTCGGTGGCGCAGAAAACTTGCGCACGCAAGGCTGTCGGAACGTGCTGGTGACGGGCGGCCATGGCGACGGCGAGGTGATCGTCAACCGCTGGGTCGATGGTGAGGGCAGGGAGCGCGAGTGGCGCTGGCCCCGTCTTCCCGGCGAATTTCACGGCAGCGGCTGCACCCTGGCGTCGGCCATCGCGGCGCGCCTGGCATTGGGCCAGGCATTGCCCGAGGCGCTCGATGGCGCGCAACGTTATTGCCATGCGGCCCTGGCCGGCGCGTATGCGATTGCGCCAGGTCAACTCATGCCGCAACGATTCATTCAATAAGGAAAACATCATGCGTGGACTGTATCTGGTCACCCCGAACTGGGACGACACCGACCGCCTGCTCGACGTGAGCGAGCAAGCCTTGCAGGAAGGCGTGGCCCTGCTGCAATACCGCCACAAGAGCGCCGAGGCGGAGCAACGGCGCGAACAGGCGGGCGCCTTGCTGGCACTGGCCCGCAAATATGGCGTGCCTTTCATCATCAATGATTTTATCGAGCTGTGCGAAGAACTCGACGCGGACGGCGTGCACGTGGGCGGCACGGATGCGTCCGTGGCGCAGGTGCGCGCGCGCCTGGGCAAGGACAAGATCGTCGGCGCCTCGTGCTATGGCGACATGGCCCTGGCAAGGACGGCCGAGGCGGGCGGCGCCAGCTACGTCGCCTTCGGCGGCTTTTATCCGTCGCTGGTAAAAAAATACCCGCTCACGACACCATTGGATATCGTGCTGCAAGCCAAGCGCGAGATCGCCTTGCCCTGCGTGGTGATCGGCGGCATGACGCCGGAGAACGCGGCGCCGCTGGCCGCGCGCGGCGCCGACATGGTGGCGGCCATCACTAGCGTCTATCAAGCGGACGATGTGGATATTGCGGTGCAGCAATTCAATCACTTGTTTGCGGCATGAGCATGGGCGTGCAGGGCTGGTTTGGGGCAGTAATCGGCATATAATATGAGCATCATTCATTACCGAGGTCCCCCACCCATGAGTCAGCCAGCCGCCGCGAAACGCCTTATCCTGATCGTTGACGATGACCAGCTCCTGTTGGAATTCCTCGGCGAAGTCCTGCGCCATGCCGGCTACGAGACGGCCCTGGCCCATTCGGCCGAAGTGGCGTTGCAGCTGATCGCCCAGCGCGAGCCGGATCTGGCCTTGCTCGACATCCATATGCCGGGCATGTCCGGCCTGGAACTGGCCAAGCGCCTGCATGGCGAAACGGCCGTGCCATTCATGTTCCTGTCCGGCAGCGGCGACAGCGAATCGGGCAAGCAGGCGGCCGCCTACGGCGCGGTCGGTTACGTGGTGAAACCCGTCGATGAAGCCCGCTTGATGCCCGCCTTCGAAGCGGGCCTGGCGCGCGCCGATGAAATCCGCCAGCTGCGCCGCACCGAGCTGAACCTGAACGCGGCCCTGGCCGCCGGCCGCGAAACGAGTCTGGCCGTGGGCTTGCTGATGGGCAAATTCCAGACGGACCGCAACACGGCTTTCGAAGTGCTGCGCGACCACGCCCGTTCCAGCCGCCGCAAGATCAATGAAATCGCCAGCCAGCTGCTGCTGGCCGAGGAAACCCTGAACGGCTTGCACGGCGCCTTCCTCAACCGCGCGAAAGCCAAGTAAACGTTTCAACCATACACAGGACACACATGAAAACCAAAGCAGCGATTGCATGGAAGGCCGGCGCGCCTTTGACCATCGAAGAAGTCGACCTGGCCGGCCCGCGCGAGGGCGAAGTACTGGTCGAAATCAAGGCCACCGGCATTTGCCACACCGATTACTACACCCTGTCGGGCGCCGATCCGGAAGGCATCTTCCCATCCATCCTCGGCCATGAAGGCGCCGGCATCGTCGTCGACGTGGGGCCGGGCGTGAAAAGCCTGAAAAAGGATGACCACGTCATTCCCCTGTACACGCCGGAATGCCGCCAGTGCAAATTCTGCCTGTCGCAAAAAACCAATTTGTGCCAGTCGATCCGCTCGACCCAGGGCCGCGGCCTGATGCCGGACGCGACCTCGCGCTTTTCCATCGATGGCAAGCCCATCTTCCACTACATGGGCACCTCGACTTTCTCGAACTACATTGTCGTGCCGGAAATTGCTCTCGCCAAGATCCGCGAAGACGCACCGTTCGATAAAGTCTGCTACATCGGCTGCGGCGTCACCACCGGCGTGGGCGCCGTGCTGTTTACGGCCAAGGTCGAGGCGGGCGCCAACGTGGTCGTGTTCGGCCTGGGCGGCATCGGCTTGAACGTGATCCAGGCAGCGAAAATGGTCGGCGCGGACAAGATCATCGGCGTCGACATCAACCCGGCGCGCCAGGACATCGCGCGCAAGTTCGGCATGACGCATTTCGTCAACGCCAACGAGGTGGAAAACGTGGTCGACACCATCGTGCAGCTGACGGACGGCGGCGCCGACTATTCGTTTGAATGCATCGGCAACACCACCACCATGCGCCAGTCGCTCGAGTGCTGCCACAAGGGCTGGGGCCAGTCCATCATCATCGGCGTGGCGGCGGCCGGCCAGGAAATTTCCACGCGTCCATTCCAGCTGGTGACGGGGCGCGTGTGGAAAGGCTCCGCTTTCGGCGGCGCGCGCGGCCGTACGGACGTGCCAAAGATCGTCGACTGGTATATGGAAGGCAAGCTCAATATCGACGATTTGATCACGCACCGTTTGAAGCTCGATGACATCAACCAGGGTTTTGACCTGATGAAGAGCGGTGAATCGATCCGCTCCGTCGTGTTGTACTAATATAAATACGCCGTACCACGGCGTTTTGCGGAGGCTGCGGCCTCCGTTTTTTTTTGCCCGCTTGCCATCCATCGTCCATGTCTGCCATCCAGGCAGGTCTTTTTGCAGCCTGTCGCATCGCGCTGGAGCCGTGCTCCACCCGTCGCTAAAGTCAATGCTCCACTACTTTTGCGACGAGGCAGCCATGTCCACTTCCCACCGTTTGATCCTCAGCCTGGCAGGCATCCTGCTTGGCGGCAGCGCGCTGGCCGTGCAGCCGCCGCAGCCTCCCGCGCCACCGGCCCCGCCAGCGGCGCCCAGCGTGCAGGTCAGCCGTTCGCTCGACAAGGGCGAAAGCTATGCGCTCGTCGATGGCGCCACGGATAGCGAGGGCGTCATCGTCGTCGACAGCGATATCCACTCGCAGCAGGTGGAAAAGCTCAAGCGCTCGATCAAGGGGCCGTTCCTGTGGTTCCGCGACCAGGGCCAGGCCTATGTGCTGCAGGATGCGGCCTTGCTGGGCAAGGTGCGCACGGCATGGCAGCCCTCGAGACAGCTCGGCAAGGAGATGAGTGCGCTCGGCGATCAAATGGGCGCGCACGGCAAGGCCATGGGCGAAATGGGCCGCAAGATGGGTGCCCGCAGCCTGGAAAAAGGCAGCGCGCGCGAGTCGGAGCAGTTGCGCGCGCTGGGCCGCCAGCAGCAGGAACTGGGCCGCAAGCTTGGCGACGCCTCGCGCCGCCAGGCGCTGGCGACGAGCGACACGGCGCGCCGCGCGGCCGAGCGCGACGTGGAGCGCCTGCAGCAGCAGATGGAAGATGCGCAGGAAGAGATGGAAGAGATCAACGACCGCATCGCCGATGTGCATGAGCGCGAGGCCGAGAAAGTGGAGCAGATGTCGCGCCAGATGGAACAGCGCAGCAAGCCGATGGAAGCGCTGGGCAAGCAAATGGGCGACCTGGGCCGCCAGCAGGAAAAAGTCGTCAAGATCGCCGACAAGACCACGCGCCAGGTAATCGCCCAGGCGCTCAGCGAAGGCAAGGCAAAACTGGTGCGCTGAGTGCTGTGCCGAATCAGCGGGCCAGCGGCTTGCGCATCAGGCAGCGCAGCGCCGGATCGTGCCCGTCCTGCGCTTCGCGCGCCAGCTTGAGCGCATGCCCAGCGCCCAGCGCCACGGCCTCGATTTCGCTGAAGCCATGGCGCGCATAGTAGGGCGCGTTCCATGGCAGGTGGCGATACGTGCTCAGTGTCAGCCAGGCGCAGCCCAGCGCCCGGGCATGGGCCGCCGCCGCGTCGAGCAGGCGCGCGCCCAGTCCCTGCCGTTGCTGCGGCAGTGCAACGGACAATTCCACGATGAACAACTGGCCGTCGAGCGGCTGGGCGGCCAGGAAACCCGCTGGCGCATCCTGCCCATCGGCGGCCACCCACACGCCGCCATCCTGCTGCAGCGCCTGCAAGGTCTCCAGTGGCAAGGGTTCGCCATGCGCCAGCCAGGCCAGTTCGGGGCCGGCCTGGGCAAACAGGATTGCGGCGCTGCGTTCGACCTGGGCCAGCAACGGCAGGTCGGCACGGGTGGCCGCGCGGATGGTGTTGCTCATGGCGTGTTCCACGCGGCCGCCACGGCGCAATATTGTGCCGGCAACCGCTCCCTGGCGTCGTCCTCGCTGGCATACACGTCATCCTGCACGGTTTCCCACTGCGCGTCGCAGCTGAAACGGTAGACTGGCGCTTCGTCCCCGTAGCGGCACACGGCCAGGCCGTGGATGGCGGTGGGGGCGGCGCCATCTTCACTGGCGACATGGCCGAAGGGCAGGTCGGACCAGGCCCAGGCCAGTACGCGGGCGCCGTCGAGGTGGGTCGGTGGTGTCATGGGATACAGGCTGCTGTGTCGGGACGCCGATTGTAGCGCGCACATGGAAAACTGGCGCGACCGCTGGACAAATGCACAGTATTTTTAGCCATGCCGGTATAATCACGGGATGCAAAATCTTCTTCACAACCTCAATCCCGAACAATTGGCTGCCGTCACCTTGCCGGCGCAACATGCGCTGATCCTGGCAGGCGCCGGTTCGGGCAAGACCCGCGTGCTGACCACCCGCATCGCGTGGCTGATCCAGACCCAGCAGGTATCGCCGCCCGGCATCCTGGCCGTGACGTTTACCAATAAAGCCGCCAAGGAAATGCTCACGCGATTGTCGGCCATGCTGCCGATCAATACGCGCGGCATGTGGATCGGCACCTTCCACGGCCTGTGCAACCGCTTGCTGCGTACGCATTACCGCGACGCGGCCTTGCCGCAAACGTTCCAGATCCTCGACTCGCAGGATCAATTGTCGGTGATCAAGCGCTTGTTGAAGGCAAACAACATCGATGATGAAAAATTCCCGCCGAAGACGGTGATGTATTTCATCAACAATGCCAAGGACCAGGGCTTGCGCGCCACGGACGTGGAAGCGTACGACGCGCACGAGCGCAAGATGGTCGAGCTGTACCAGCTGTACGATGACCAGTGCCAGCGCGAAGGCGTCGTCGATTTTGCGGAATTGCTGCTGCGCACGTATGAATTGCTGAGCCGCAACCAGCCCTTGCGTGAACACTATCAGGCGCGCTTCCGCCACATTCTGGTGGACGAGTTCCAGGATACGAACAACCTGCAATACAACTGGCTCAAATTGCTGGCTGGCCACGGCAGCCGCGATGGCGGCGCCCTGTTTGCCGTCGGCGACGATGACCAGAGCATCTACGCCTTCCGCGGCGCCAACGTGGGCAATATGAGCGCCTTTGAGCACGAGTTCCAGGTCAAGAACTTGATCAAGCTGGAGCAGAACTACCGCTCGCATGGTCACATCCTCGACAGCGCCAACGTGTTGATCGCAAACAACAGCAAGCGCCTGGGCAAGAATCTGCGCACGGATGCGGGCCATGGCGAGCAGGTGCGCGTGTATGAAGCCAGTTCCGACCTGCAGGAAGCGCAGTGGATCATCGAAGAGGCGAAAAGCCTGATCGCCGATGGCGCTTCGCGCAGCGAAATCGCGATTCTGTACCGTTCGAATGCGCAGTCGCGCGTGATCGAACATGCGCTGTTTTCGGCCGCGATTCCATATCACGTGTATGGCGGCCAGCGCTACTTCCAGCGCGCCGAGGTCAAGCACGCGATTGCCTATTTGCAGTTGATGGACAATCCGCACAACGATTCGGCCTTCTTGCGCGTGGTCAACTTCCCCACGCGCGGCATCGGCATGCGCTCAATCGAGCAATTGCAGGCCGCCTCGGAACAGTACGGCATTTCGCTGTACGCCTCCGTGCCGTATGTGGCGGGCAAGGCGGGCAGCGTGCTGGCCGGCTTCGTCAAGCTGATCGAAGGCGTGCGCTTTGAAACGCAGCAATTGTCCTTGCCGGAAATGGTCAGAGTGGTGCTGGAAGCGAGTACCTTGCTGCAGCATTACCAGAATGAAAAGGAAGGCGCCGACCGCATCGAGAACTTGGAGCAGATGGTCAGCGCGGCCAGCCAGTTCATTTCCGAGGAAGGTTTCGGCCAGGGCGCACCGGCCCATCTGGGCCCTGCCGCCCAGGCGCAGTCGGGCGCGCCCGTCGTCAACCAGGATGGCATCGAAATTTTAGATGCGGATGCGCCGCTGCCGGCCGTGATGTCGCCGCTCTCCGCCTTCCTGTCGCATGCGTCGCTGGAAGCGGGTGACAACCAGGCGCAGGCGGGCCAGGATGCGCTGCAGATGATGACGGTGCACTCGGCCAAGGGCCTGGAATTCGACAACGTGTTCATCACGGGCCTGGAAGAAGGCCTGTTCCCGCACGAAAGCAGCTCGAAGGAAGACAATGGCGTGGAAGAAGAACGCCGGCTGATGTACGTGGCCATCACGCGCGCGCGCAAGCGGCTGTACATGAGTTTTTCGCAGACGCGCATGCTGCACGGCCAGACGCGCTACAACATGAAGTCGCGTTTCTTTGATGAATTGCCGGAAGAATCGCTGAAATGGCTGTCGCCGAAAGTGCAGGCAAACTGGTTCGGCAACCGCAAGTCGGCCTGGGACGAGGCACCGCGTGTGGCCAGCCTGGGGTCGGACAATGCGATTGCACAAAAGATCGCACAAAAAGCCACGGGCGGCGGCTGGCGCATCGGTGAATCGGTGGCGCACGCCAAGTTCGGCGAAGGCGTGATCGTCAACATCGAAGGCGGCGGCGGCAATGCGCGCGCGCAGATCAATTTCGGACAGCACGGCATGAAGGTGCTGGATCTGGGGATTGCGAAGCTGGAACGGCTGTGAAGGTAACCCGGCACCACTGCGGGTGCTAACAATGTTGTCGGATTACGCGTGGCCTCGGCCCCGCTAATCCGACCTACTGGCCGGTCGCGTAGGTCGGATTACGCGGCCGACCAGTGTCTGGCGATCACTCGCCGCTCTTGTCCAGCGACACCGTCTTGCTCTCATCGACGGGCAGGCCGAAGATCTGGCGGTAGGCGGCGTAGAACGAGCAATGCATGATGATGGTCAAGATCATCGACAGCGGCATCATCAGTTGCATCATCAGCTGCGTGCGGCCAAAGATGATGGCTAGCAACTGGCTGGTGACGATGCTGATGGCGAACCAGGTGGCGGCGAAGACGATGAAGGCCGACAGCGAACGCCAGACGGCGAAAAAGCTGAAGAACAGCGCCTTGCCCAGGCTGACTTGTTTCCAGTAGATCAGCGGCGCGGCAAAGCAGAATGCCATGGCGGCCGGCACGTACAGCACGATGGCCAGCAGGATGCCCAGGCCCAGGCGCGATTCGGGGATGGCGGCGCGTGCCGCTTCTTCCGTCAATTGCCCTGTGACCAGTTTCCACAGCAAGCCATCATCGACCAGGGTCGAGGCGCCGATGGCGACGATGGCCATCAGGATGTACAGCACGCCCAGGCCGAACAGGGAAGGAAAAGCCGGCTTGCGGAAGCCCGAGATCAAGAGGCTGGGCAAGACGCGCTTGCCCTGGTCGATATTCAGGCAGCCTTGCACGAAGGCGACGGAAAAGACGGGGACGAGGATGACGGGCAGCAATTGGCCGAGCACGGGCACGATGCTGACGGCCAGCATGCAGAACATATAGCCGAGAAACAGCATCGACATGCCGCCAGGTTGCTTGCGAAACAGGGTAAAGCCTTGTTTCACCCATTGCCAACCTGTACTTGCAGGTAATTTTTCCATGTTTAAAACAGTTCCGGAGCAGGTGTGGCGATACGTTCGCGCAGAATGCGTTCGAAATGCGCCGGATCGTGCGGGGTCAGCATTTCCGCTTCGCGCGGCTGGTAATAATCGTACAGGCGCGACAGCCAGAAACGCAGCGCGGCGGCGCGCAGCATTGCTTGCCATGCCGTCTGTTCTTCCTGCGTAAACGGGCGCACGGCCTGGTAGGCGTCGAGCAGGGCGCGCACTCTTGCCGTATCGAGCACGCCCGTGGCCAGGTCCACGCACCAGTCGTTGACGGTGACGGCCACGTCGAACAGCCAGGTGTCGCAGCCGGCAAAGTAAAAGTCGAAAAAGCCCGTCAGTTGCTCGCCGTCAAACATGACGTTGTTGCGGAACAAGTCGGCATGTACGGGGCCGCGCGGGATGGCTTTATAGGTATCGCAGGCAGCAAAGGCGTCCTGAAAATGGATTTCCGCGCGCAGCAGATGCGCCCTGGCATCGTCGAGGTGGTGCAAGACCAGCGGCGTGGTGGTGTTCCACCAGTCCAGGCCACGCAGATTCGGCTGTTGCAGGGGGAAGTCCTGCGCCGCCAGGTGCATTTTTGCCAGCATGGCGCCGACAGCCGCGCAATGCACGGCTTGCGGCGCCATCTGCGAGCTGCCGTCGAGTTTGCTGACGATGGCGGCCGGCTTGCCTTGCAAGGCCGTCACCAGTTCGCCGTCCGCATTGGCGATCGGCGCCGGCACCAGCACGCCCCGGTCCGCCAAATGGCGCATCAGTTGCAGATAGAACGGCAATTGCTCGAAACTGAGGTTTTCAAAGATCGTCAGCACATACTCGCCGCGCTCCGTGCTCAGGAAGAAATTGCTGTTTTCGATGCCGGACGCGATGCCCTTGAGCGCCAGAGGTTTGCCGAGTGGAAATTGCGTGATCCACTGGCCGATATCGTCCAGGTGTAGCGCGGTAAAAACTGCCATGGGAAAGAGGGGAATGGTCTAAAAGGTCAAAAAAAGCCGGCTGCCCCGCAGGTGGCCGGGGCAGGGCAGAAGAGAGTGGCTGCTTACTTCGCTGGTGCGGGCGGCGCTGGCGCGTCCGCTGCCTCTTCGTCGCGTTGTTTCTGTTTCTTCTTGCCCAGGTCAAACTCCAGCACTTTCCATTGCGGGCCGCGCAGGGCGCCGCCGTGGGCCTGGTCGGCGCCAGCGGCCGGTTTCATGTAATACGTGCTGCCGCCGCTCGTCACTTTCACTTCGGACGTCACGCCCGCTTCGCGCTTTTCGGTGATCTGCTGCTTGGCCGCCGCTGGCGCCACGGTGATCGGTGCTTCGCCCATTTCCTCGATACGTTCGAGCTGGGGTGGCGCGTCGCTCGGTTTGGCCGGCGTCTGGGCGCTGGCAAGGGCCGAACATGCCAGCAGGGGCAGGGCGAGGAATGTCCAGAGTGTCGATGTACGCATCATGATGGGTTCGCTTCCATGTGTGGGACTGCAGCGCGTGCAGTGGTGTAATGCCGTCAATTTATCTATAAGGCATTGTAACAAACTGGTAGGCAATGCTGTTTAAATGGGTTGAAATCGGCCCAGGTGGCAGCCCGCACGCCCGCACGAGGCCGCCAGGGTGGCAAAAACAGCAAGAACGGCACGTGTGGCGGCCGGTGGCGCGGCCCTAAACTCTGCGATAATTGTGCGATATTCCGCCCGTTCGCCGCTGTGTCTTCCCGGCTGGCGCGGCTCACCTTATTTTATTGGCATTATGCAAAACACCCTGCTGTTAGTCGACGGTTCCAGTTACCTCTATCGTGCCTTCCATGCGCTGCCCGACCTGCGCAGCCCGGATGGCTATCCCACGGGCGCCATGCACGGCATGGTCAACATGCTGCGCCGTCTGCGCGCCGATTTCCCGGCCGCTTACATCGCCTGCGTGTTCGATGCCAAAGGTAAAACTTTCCGCGACGACATGTATCCCGAATACAAGGCCACGCGCGCCTCGATGCCGGACGACTTGCGCCTGCAGATCGAGCCGATCCACGAAGCCGTGCGCGCCATGGGCTGGCCTATTTTGATGGTCGACGGCGTGGAAGCGGACGACGTGATTGGTACTTTGGCCGTGCAGGCGGCTAGTGCCGGCATGAACGTGGTGGTGTCGACTGGCGACAAGGATCTGGCGCAGCTGGTCAACAGCCAGGTGATGCTGATCAATACCATGAGCAATGAAAAGCTCGACGAAGCGGCCGTGCTGGTCAAATTCGGCGTGCCGCCGAACCGCATCATCGATTATCTGTCGCTGATCGGCGATACCGTGGATAACGTGCCTGGCGTGTCGAAATGCGGCCCGAAGACGGCCGTCAAATGGCTGACCTTGTACGACAGTCTGGAAGGCGTGATGGAAAATGCGGCCAAGGTGGGCGGCGCCGTCGGTGAAAACCTGCGCACGGCCCTGCCATGGTTGCCGCAAGCGCGCGCCTTGATCACCGTCAAGACCGATTGCGATTTGTCGGAGCACATGACAACGATCGCCGACTCGCTGGTGGCAAAACACGAAGACAAGGAAGCGCTGCTGGCCTTCTTCAACCGCTACGGCTTCAAGGCCCTGCTGCGCGAATTGGGTGCGGCACCGCCGCCGATGTCGCCGGTCGGTGCGCCGGTTGCCGGCGGTGCTGTTGCCAACACGACGGGCGACATGTTTGCCGATGCCGCGCCAGCGGTGGAAGCCGTGTATGAAACCGTGCTGACGGATGAGCAGCTGGACAAATGGATCGCCCTCATCGATGCGGCGCCCTTGACGGCCGTCGACACGGAAACCACCTCGCTGGAACCGATGACGGCGCAAATGGTCGGCATTTCCCTTTCGGTGGCAGAGCACGCCGCCTGCTACATCCCGCTGGCCCACGATTACGCGGGCGCGCCGGAACAATTGACGCGCGAACACGTGCTGGCGAAACTGCGCCCGTGGCTGGAAGATGCCAACAAGCCCAAGCTGGGCCAGAACCTGAAATACGACAGCCATATCTTCGCCAACCATGGCGTGATTCTGCGCGGCATCGCCCACGATACCTTGCTTGAATCGTATGTGTTCGAGTCGCACAAGAAGCACGACATGGACAGCCTGGCCCTGCGCCACCTGAACTATACGACGATCCCGTTCGAGGACGTGTGCGGCAAGGGCGCCAAGCAGATCACGTTCAACCAGGTGGAAGTGGAGCAGGCGGCCAAATACGCTGCCGAGGATGCGGACGTCACCTTGCGCTTGCACAATGCCATGTGGGGCAATGTGGCCAACGATGAAAAACTCACCTTCATCTATGAAAAGATCGAGATGCCGACGGCTGTGGTCTTGCAAAAGATCGAACGCAACGGCGTGCTGATCGATGACGAATTGCTCAACATCCAGTCGGCCGAGCTGGCCGTCAAGATTTTGGAACTGGAAAAGAAGGCGTACGAACTGGCCGAGCAGCCGTTCAACCTCGGTTCGCCCAAGCAGATCGGTGAAATTTTCTTCGAGAAGTTGAAACTGCCGGTGGTCAAGAAAACCCCGACGGGCGCGCCATCGACGGATGAAGAAGTCTTGCAAAAACTGGCCGAGGATTATCCGCTGCCCAAAGTGCTGCTGGAATACCGCGGCATGGCCAAGCTGAAATCGACCTATACCGATAAATTGCCGAAGATGATCAACGTCACGACGGGACGCGTGCATACGAACTATGCGCAAGCCGTGGCGGTGACGGGTCGCTTGGCGTCGAACGACCCGAACTTGCAAAATATTCCCATCCGCAGCGCGGAAGGCCGGCGCATCCGCGAAGCGTTTATTGCGCCGCCCGGCAGCCACATCGTCTCGGCCGACTATTCGCAGATCGAATTGCGCATCATGGCGCATATCTCGGGTGATGAAGCCATGTTGCGCGCATTTGCCGACGGCATCGACATTCACCGCGCCACGGCCGCCGAGATCTTTGGCGTGCCGGCTGCGGAAGTGCAGAACGAACAGCGCCGCTACGCCAAGGTCATCAATTTCGGCTTGATCTACGGCATGAGCGCATTCGGTCTGGCCGGCAACCTGGGCGTGGACCGCACGGCCGCGCAAAGCTATATCGACCGATATTTCGCCCGTTTTTCCGGCGTGAAACAGTATATGGAAGACACGCGCCAGCAAGCCAAGGCGCGCGGCTACGTGGAAACCGTGTTCGGCCGCCGTTTGTGGCTGCCGGAAATCAATTCGCCAAACGGCCCGCGCCGCCAGGGTGCGGAACGGGCGGCGATCAACGCGCCGATGCAGGGTACGGCCGCCGACCTGATCAAGCTGGCCATGATCGCCGTGCAAGGCTGGCTGGAAACGGACAACTTGCAAACAAAAATGATCATGCAGGTGCACGATGAGCTGGTGCTGGAAGTGCCGGACGCCGAGCTGGAACTGGTCAAGCGCAAGCTGCCGGAACTGATGGCTGGCGTGGCCGAGTTGAAGGTGCCGCTGACGGCGGAAGTCGGAGTCGGCAAAAACTGGGACGAAGCGCATTAACCATCTGACATAGCGGCAATGACCGTAGGTCGGCTTAGCGCGCAGCGCGTAAGCCGACATTTTTTGTGAACACCCCCTTCAGGAGAAACGCATGAGCGACATGATCACCGATTGTGAAAGTTTGCTGGGCCAGAGCAGCTTGTCCGGGCCGGATGGCCGGCGTGGTTTCCTGAAGGTGGCGCTGGGTACGGGTTTTGCCGTGGCCGTGCTGCCCGTGGCGGCGCAAAACGTCATCAAGACGGATTCCGCCGGGCTTGTCACGGGCAGCATGTCGGTGATGGTCGATGGCCAGGCCGTGCCCGTGTACGCGGCGCAGCCGGAAGGCAAGACGGGTTTGCCCGTGGTACTGGTCATTTCGGAAATCTTTGGCGTGCATGAACATATCGCCGACATGGCGCGCCGCTTCGCCAAGCAGGGTTATCTGGCCCTGGCGCCTGATTTGTTCGTGCGCCAGGGCGATCCGACCAAGGTGGGCAGCATCCCGGAGCTGATGAAAGGCATCATCGCCAAGACGCCGGATGCGCAAGTGATGGCGGACCTCGATGCGGTGGTGGCGTGGGCGAAGCAGAATGGCGGCGACACGAGCCGCCTGGGCATCACGGGTTTCTGCTGGGGCGGGCGCATCACGTGGCTGTACGCGGCGCACAATCCGGCCGTCAAGGCGGGTGTGGCCTGGTACGGCCGCCTCGTGGGCGAACCGACTCCCTTGCAGCCGAGCAACCCCATCGATATCGCCGCCACCCTGAAGGTCCCCGTGCTGGGTTTGTATGGCGGCAAGGATACGGGCATCAGCCAGGAATCGATCGGCAAAATGAAGGATGCGCTGGCCAAGGGCGGCAACAAGTCGGAATTCGTCGTGTATCCCGATGCGGGCCACGCCTTCAATGCCGATTACCGCCCCAGCTATGTGGCGGCCGATGCGAAAGACGGCTATGCGCGCTGCCTGGCCTGGTTCAAGCAGCACGGCGTGGCGTGATCTGCAACAGAAAAACACCGCATTTCCCAGAAGTTAACGCGAAAGGTGCACCGGGCTGTAAAATGCCCGCTGCGCGCCAATGCAGTACAATTGCATCTTCATCGCGCGACGCTGCCGCCAGACGCGCAAATGTAAACAATAGATAACAACGCATTCATCAGGCCAGACGCCAGCATCGCGGGCGCCAGTGACCCGGCGCCATTTTGAGGTAAGAAAATCATCGATCCCGTCCTTATATCCATTTTGCTCGCGACCACGATCGCGGGCGTGTTGAGCATTACCGCGGCGGCGATCTTTTCGTTTGCATTCCTGTCCAAAGTGGTCGAGCGCATGGTCAGCTTGTCCGTCGGCATCATGTTGTCGACGTCCTTGCTGCACGCCTTGCCCGAAGCGTTTGAATCGCAGGCGGACCCGCGCAGCCTGTTCGCCACCCTGCTGGCGGGCTTGCTGGCCTTTTTCATGCTGGAAAAATTCGCCATCCTGCGCCATTCGCACCACCACGAAGGCGATGGACACCACCATGCGCACGGCCACGACAAGCACGAGGCGGGCAAGGCCGGCTGGATGATTCTCGTCGGCGACGGCATGCACAACTTTACGGACGGCATCCTGATCGCCGCCGCCTTCCTGGCCGACCCGAAGCTGGGCCTGGTGACGGGCCTGGCCATCATCGCGCATGAAATCCCGCAGGAAATCGGCGATTTTATCGTGCTGCTCAACGCCGGCTTCTCGCGCCTGCGTGCCTACATCTTCAATCTGCTGTGCAGCCTGATGGCGGTGGCGGGCGGCCTGCTCGGCTATTTCACCCTGGACCGCGCCAGCAATCTGATTCCTTACGTGCTCGTGTTCGCCTCGTCCGGTTTCATCTACATCGCCTTGAGCGACCTGATGCCGCAGATGCAGCGCCGCGCCACCCTGCGCGAAACCATTCCGCAAGTGCTCTTGATCGCGCTGGGCGTGTGCATCGTGCTGTTCCTGACGCACAAGCGCCACGGCGGTTGATGTACTGACTGTGTGGGTGTAGTATTGCCTTTCTGACTAACTTGCACAGAAAGGAGGAAAATATGGAAATTTTTATGCTCGCCCTATGGGATGCGCGTTCTTTAAGCACATTTGCCAGCTCTTGCCCACGTTCTATCGCGCTGCGATAACCTGGCCAGAGCAAAGTTACCCTCCTCCACGAGTCCTTTCCTGGTACTCCGTTGTCGTTAGCGCTCCTGTTAACGCGGATGCTTGCATCCCGAACAAAGACAAGAGCCATGACTACCCTTATCTCGACACAAGCTTTACAACTGGATACCCACGACGGTTTTCTGTTCAACGAACTCGCCTTTACCTTGCGCCAGGGCGACCGCATCGGCCTGATCGGTCACAATGGCTGCGGCAAATCCACCTTGCTGGGTCTGCTCAGCGGCACGCGGGAAGCCACGTCCGGCACCATCCACTACGCCCGTGCCTGCCGCTTGCAGCATGTGGAACAGCATTTGCCGGCGGAACTTGCCAGCCTGAGCCTGTACGACGCCTTGCTGGCGCCCGTGCTGGAGCAGCCGGAACTGCATTGGCGGGTCGACAGCCTGCTGGCTGAACTGGGTTTCGACCAGGAAACCGCGCAAGTGCCCGTGCATTCTTTATCCGGCGGCCAGCACACGCGGCTGCTGCTGGGACGGGCCCTGCTGCAGGAACCGAACGTGCTGCTGCTCGACGAACCGAGCAATCACCTGGATTTGCCGTCGCTGCTGTGGCTGGAGCAATTCCTGCTGGCCTGGCGCGGTGCCTTCATCCTCGTCTCGCACGACCAGCGCCTGCTCGACAATGTTGCCACGCGCAGCTGGATCTTGCGCGATAGCCGCCTGTACGACTTCGACTTGCCGTGCGGCCCCGCGCTGGCGGCGCTGGCCGAAGCCGATCTTGCCGCGGCCGCCCGCTATGCGGCCGAACAGAAGGAAATCGACCGCCTGTCGGCCAGCAGCGCCCGCCTGGCCCTGTGGGGCCGCACCTATGACAATGAAGACCTGGCGCGCAAGGCCAAGACCATGCAGCGGCGCATTGATAAATTGAAGGATGTGCAATCGTTCGTCAGCGACGGCGCGCCGTGGTGCTTGAGCCTGCGCGGCAAGGCGTTGGCGGCCGACCAGCTGCTGGCGCTGGACGAACTCGATGTGCGCGCCGTGCCCACGTCTGCCGTACTATTCCGGGTCGGCCAGCTGTGGCTGAAACCGGGTGACCGCATCGCCTTGCTGGGCGCCAACGGCAGCGGCAAGTCGTCCTTGTTGCGCCTGTTCTGGCAAGCGATCCAGGCGCAGGACGAGCGGCCTGACTTGCGCTACCACAAGGCGGCCAACATCGGTTACTACGACCAGTCGCTCAAGCAACTGGCGGACGATGCGGATTTGTCCGACGCCCTGTACCCGTTTGCCGTGCAAAACGAGGCTGCCCGCAGCCAGGTGGCGCGCAAGCAGGCCTTGATTGCGGCTGGCTTTCCGTATGCGCGCCATGGCCAGACGGTAGCGACCCTGAGCGGCGGCGAGCGGGCGCGGCTGCTATTCCTGGGGCTGTCGCTGGCCAGCTACCACTTGCTGCTGCTGGATGAACCGAGCAACCACCTGGACATGCAGGGCAAGGCGGAACTGGGGCAAGCGCTGCTCAGCTTTGCTGGCGGCTGTTTATTGGTCTCGCACGACCGCGACCTGATCGAGACGGCGTGCAACCGTTTTTGGGTGGTAGCCGATGGCGGGCTGGAAGAGTGGCCGGATGCGGCCAGCGCGTATGCACGGCTGAGCGCGGAAGATGGGCAAGCGCTGACGCCCGCGCCAAGAGTGGAGCGTGCATCCGCGGTACTGGCGGACCTCGACGTGCAGCTGGAGCGCTTGTGCGAACTGGAGCAATTGCTGGCCGAGGACCTGGCCCGCAAGCCGCGCCACCAGAAACCGGCCAGCCAGCAGGCGTGGCTGGCGGAACTGGAACGTTTGAATCAAGCGCTGGGGATAACGTCGTAGTTATCCACTGGTAAGAAAATGGCGGACCAGTTGGTCCGCCATTTTTTAATTCCCCGTCGCCACAGGCCGCGCCGGATCGGCGCACCATTCGCTCCACGAGCCCGGATACAGGGCCGCGCCAGGTAAACCTGCCACTTCCAGGGCCAGCAGGTTGTGGCAAGCCGTCACGCCGGAGCCGCATTGCAGCACGGCCGCTTGCGGTGCGTCAAACAATGCGCTGAAATCGCGCTGCAGTTCGTCCGCGCTTTTGAAGCGGCCGTCCGCTTGCAAGTTATCCTTGAAAAAACGGTTTTTCGCGCCGGGGATATGGCCGCCGACGGGGTCGATGGTTTCGTTTTCGCCGCGATAACGGTCGGGTGCCCGCGCGTCGATGACGGTCAAGGCCTGGGTTTCCAGGTTGGCGATGACGTCCTGCACGCTGACTGTGCGCGTCAGGCTGGCTTTTTCCGTGAGGTTACCAACAGGGCGGGGCGCCACGGGCGTGACCAGTGGCAAGCCTTGCGCCTGCCAGGAGGCCAGGCCGCCGTCGAGCACGGCGACTGCCGGGTGGCCGAGCCAGCGCAGCAGCCACCACACACGGGCGGCGAACATGCCGCCCTGGCCGTCATAGGCGATCACTTGCGTGTCGTCATTGATTCCCCAGCCGCGCAGAGTGGCCAGCAGGGCGTTGCGCTCGGGCAAGGGGTGGCGGCCCGTAAATGCCGCACCGCGCGCCGTCTTGGGGCCGGACAGGGCCGTGTCGATATCGGCGAACTGCGCGTTCTGGATATGGCCGGCGGCAAACGCGTCGCTGCCGGCGGTCGGGTTGAGCAAGTCGTGGCGGCAATCGAGGATGACCCAGTTGCTGTCGTTCAGGTGGCTGGCCAGTTCGCTGGCCTGTAACAAGGTGGTGTACATCGGAAACGCTCCTTTACACTTCGCTGGCAATCGGATCCGTGCGCGCGATCGCCGCGCCACGGGCCGTGTTGCGGGTATTGTAATAGGTTGCCGCGATGCCGGACGCGAGAATGATGCCGATGCCGGCCCAGCCGTGCCAGTCGAACAGGTCGCCGAAGATCACCACGCCCCAGAAGCTGGAAAAGACGATGCCCGTGTATTGCAAGTTCGCCACCACGAGGGTCTTGCCCAGGCGATAGGCGCGCGTCATGGCCATCTGCGCCATGGTGGCGCACAGGCCGATGGCGGCCAGCAAGCCGATGCCATAGCCGCTCGTGTGCGCGTGCCAGACGACAGGGCCGCCGCCGGCGCTGGCCACGTGGCCGATCACGCCGGCCAGGAAGTTGACGACCGAGAAATAAAACACGACCCGGTATTCGGGTTCGCCCAGCAAGCCCAGTTTGCGCACTTGCAAATAGGCGAGGGCCGACAGCATGCCGGAAATCAAGGCCGTGATGGCGCCGGCCGCCTGGTCCGTTTCGAACACGGGTTGCAGCAGCAGGGTCACGCCGACAAAGCTCATGGCAATGGCCGCCACCAGCGGCCACTCGACTTGTTTTGTTGCTTTCCACCAGCCGCCGGCCAGCAGGATCACGGCGATCCAGATGGGCGCCATATAGTTGAGCGTCATGGCCGTGGCCAGCGGCAGGATGGCGATGGCATAAAACCACAGCCACAGGGCGATCACGCCCACCACGCCGCGCCACAGATGCTGGCCCGGCATCGTGGTTTTAAAACTGCCGCCCTGGTACAAAATCGTGCAGCTCATGACGGTCATGCCGATGATGCCGCGGTACATGACGATTTCGGACGTTGAATACATATCCGACGCCAGTTTGACGCACACGCCCATGATGGCGAACATGAAACTGGCAAATAGCATCCAAAGCGATTGCATGAGAAATCCTGATGATGAAAAAGAAAAGGCCGCGCAATGCGGCCCTGGAGGGAATTATAGTTCGATATTATTGCGGTACCACTCGTGGAAATGCTGCATGCCATCTTCCATGGGCGACTGGTAAGGGCCCACTTCGCTCACGCCGCGCGCCATCAGGGCCTTGCGGCCGGCGTCCATGCGCAGGGCGATTTCATCGTCCTCGACGCAGGTTTCCATGTAGGCGGCCCGTTCCGCTTCGACGAAGTCGCGCTCGAACAGCACGATTTCTTCCGGATAATAGAACTCGACCACGTTGCGCGTCTTTTGCGGACCGTCGGGCCACAGGGTCGAGACGATCAGCACGTGTGGATACCATTCGACCATGATGTTCGGATACAGGGTCAGCCAGATGGCGCCATACGGTGGCGCTTCGCCGCCACGGAATTGCAGCACCTGCTCCTGCCACTTCTTGTAGGCGGGCGAACCGGCCTGTTGCAAGCCGCGGTGCACGCCCACGGTTTGCACGCTGTAATCCTTGCCGAATTCCCAGCGCAGGTCGTCGCAGCTGACGAAGCTGCCCAGGCCCGGATGGAACGGTTCGACGTGATAGTCTTCCAGATAGACTTCGATGAAGGTTTTCCAGTTGTAGTCGCACTCGTGGATTTCCACGTGGTCGAACATGTAACCGGAAAAATCGAGTTCTTTCGAGACGGACAAATCTTTCAATTTTTCCATCACGTTGTAGCCATTTTGCTCGAACAGCAAGCCATTCCAGCTTTGCAGCGGCGTTTTTGACAGGTTCAGGCACGGCGTCTCGGGGAAATGCGGCGCGCCGATCAGTTCGCCCTTGAGGTCGTAGGTCCAGCGGTGCAGCGGGCAGACGATGTTGTTTGCATTGCCGCGGCCATTGAACATCAGCGCCTGCCGGTGGCGGCACACGTTGGACAGCACTTCGATGCCATTGGCGTTGCGCACGAGCATGCGCCCTTCGTTCTCAGACGCCAGGGTCGCAAAATCGCCGGTTTCCGGCACCATTAGCTCATGCCCGACATAGCGCGGGCCGGCTTGGAACAATTGCTGCATTTCACGCTGCAACAGCGTTTCGTCAAAATAGACGTGGACCGGAAGTTGCGCGTTTGAGCGCGCCAGCTTGGCGTGAGTAGCCAGATCGGACATCCCAACCCCCCATAAATGTACAACGGTCAGCAGTGCCCCAGGCCATTCCCTGGGCAGCCGCTACAGAGAGAAAGAATCCGCAAAGACCTGAATTCAAATTTGTTGAAACGGTATTTCGGACAGAACCGGCGATTATAGCGCGTATCGGCCTCGGCATTGCCAAAACCCCCCGGCAAATAATGACTTTAATGAGAAACATTGTCATTTGGCGCGCAATTTCCGGTAGATGGGGGCGATTGCGCTAAAATTCACTGCCAAGCTGGCAACGCTATTGACTTTGAGCGCGCCGATTGCGCTTTAGTTTTCACTTAATAGTGTGGTTTGTTCTAAAATAACGCTTCTATGCTGGCCGGGAATCCCCGGCGTCTCCCTACAAGCCCCTCGTGCCACGAAGAGATCTGAGTCTATGTCGAAGAAATTAACTGCCGCTGCCGCAGCGCCGGCCTCGTTTGAAGAGGCGATGGCGGAACTGGCGCAGCTGGTAACGCAAATGGAAGCGGGCCAGTTGCCGCTGGAAGCATCGGTCGCGGCCTACCAGCGCGGCTCGGAACTGGTCAAGTATTGCGCTACCCAGCTCGACAGTGTCGAAGCGCAGGTGAAAGTACTCGAAGGCGACATGTTGAAACCGTTCGTGGATGCCGGCGAGGCCGCACTATGATGGCCAGCGTGCAACAAGACGGCGTGACCTTCGGCGACTGGATGCAAGCGACCCAGTCCGGCGTGGAAGCTCGGCTCGACCAGTTCCTGCCGGCGGCGGACGTCGTGCCGCACAAGCTACACGCGGCCATGCGCTATGCGCTGCTCGGTGGCGGCAAGCGCGTGCGCCCGCTGCTGGTGATGGCGGCTGGCGAATTGTTTGATGCCGATCAAGATACCCTCGCGCGCGCCGCTTGCGCGCTGGAAATGATTCACGTGTATTCGCTCGTGCATGACGACATGCCGTGCATGGATGATGATGCCTTGCGCCGTGGCAAACCCACCGTGCACATCGCCTACGATGAAGCGACGGCCCTGCTGGTCGGCGACGCCCTGCAATCGCAGGCCTTCATGCTGCTGGCCGAAGGCGCGGCCATTGCGCCGGCGCGGCAAATGGCCATGGTGCGCCTGCTGGCACAGGCTTCCGGGTCTAGCGGCATGTGCGGCGGCCAGGCGATCGACCTCGACAGCGTCGGCCTGGCCTTGACCTTGCCGCAGCTGGAACAGATGCATCAACTCAAAACGGGCGCCTTGCTGCGCGCGGCCGTGATTCTCGGCGCGCTGGCCGGCAAGGACTTGACGCCAGACGACATGACGGCGCTGAACGCGTATGCGCGCGCCGTCGGGCTGGCGTTCCAGGTGGTCGACGACGTGCTCGACGCCACGGCCGATTCGGCCACCCTGGGCAAGACGGCAGGCAAGGATGCGGCCGCCAACAAGCCCACTTACGTATCGATACTGGGGCTGGAACCATCGAGAGCCCTGGCAGAACAATTGCGGTGCGACGCCCATGCGGCGCTGGCGCCATTCGGGGACAAGGCACGCCGTCTGCGCGAGCTGGCAGACCTGGTCGTGCAGCGGAAGGCATAAATGAAACTGTTAGAAACCATCAATGAACCAGCGCAAGTGCGCAAGCTGGCCCGCTCGCAACTGGTGCCGCTGGCGCAGGAATTGCGCGGCTTCCTGCTCGATTCCGTTTCCAAGACGGGCGGCCACCTGTCGTCCAACCTGGGCACGGTCGAGCTGACCGTCGCGCTGCATTACGTGTTCAACACGCCGCACGACCGCATCGTGTGGGACGTGGGCCACCAGACCTATTCGCACAAGATCCTCACGGGCCGCCGCGAGCGCATGCATACCCTGCGCCAGAAAGACGGCATTTCCGGCTTCCCTAAACGCGACGAGAGCGAATACGACACCTTCGGCACGGCGCACTCGTCGACGTCGATCTCGGCCGCGCTGGGCATGGCGCAGGCCGCCAAGATCAAGGGCGACCCGCTGCACGCGATCGCCGTGATCGGCGACGGCTCGATGACGGCCGGCATGGCCTTCGAAGCGATGAACAATGCTGGCGTGCAGGAAGACGTCAATCTGCTGGTGATTTTGAACGACAACGACATGTCGATCTCGCCGCCCGTCGGCGCGCTGAACCGCCACCTGGCGCGCTTGATGTCGGGCCAGTTCTATGCGGCCGCGAAAAATGTCGGCAAGTCCGTCTTGCCCGGCCCCGTGCTGGAGCTGGCGAAGCGCTTTGAAGAGCACGCCAAAGGCATGGTCGTGCCCGCCACCATGTTCGAGGAATTCGGTTTTAACTATATCGGCCCCATCGATGGCCACGACCTCGATTCGCTGATCCCGACCTTGCAAAACATCAAGCAATTGAAGGGCCCGCAATTCCTGCACGTGGTCACCAAGAAGGGGCAAGGCTACAAGCTGGCCGAGGCGGAACCGATCCTGTACCACGGCACGGGCAAGTTCAATCCGGCGGAAGGCATCAAGCCAGCCACGGCGCCGGCCAAGATGACGTACACCGAAGTGTTCGGCAACTGGCTGTGCGACATGGCCGCGCACGACAAGCGCCTGGTGGGCATCACGCCGGCCATGCGCGAAGGCTCGGGCATGGTCAAGTTCGAACAGCAATTCCCGAACCGCTATTTCGACGTCGGCATCGCCGAGCAGCATTCCGTGACCTTCGGCGCGGGCTTGGCTTGCGAAGGCTTGAAACCCGTCGTGGCCATCTATTCCACGTTCCTGCAGCGCGCCTACGATCAATTGATCCACGATGTGGCCCTGCAAAACCTGGACGTGACGTTCGCGCTGGACCGGGCCGGCCTGGTGGGTGCCGATGGCGCCACGCACGCGGGCAACTACGACATGGCGTTCCTGCGCTGCATCCCGAACATGGTCGTCATGGCCGCGTCGGACGAAAACGAATGCCGCCAGATGCTCACCACGGGTTACCACTATCCGGGCCCGGCCGCCATCCGCTATCCGCGCGGCGCCGGTGCGGGCGTGGCCATCGTGCCGGAACTGACCAGCATCGAGATCGGCAAGGGCGAGCTCAAGCGCCACGGCAAGCGCATCGCCATCCTCGCCTTCGGCTCGATGGTGGCGCCGAGCGTGGCGGCGGGCGAGAAGCTCGACGCGACGGTCGCCAACATGCGCTTCGTCAAGCCGCTCGACGTGGCGCTGGTGAAACAGCTGGCTGCGGAACACGATTACCTGGTGACGGTGGAAGAGGGCTGCATCATGGGCGGCGCCGGTTCGGCCGTGGCCGAAGCGCTGGCGGCGGAAGGGATCGTCAAGCCGATCCTGATGCTGGGTTTGCCAGACGTCTTCATCGACCATGGCGACCCCGTGCAGTTGCTGAAAAGCGTGGGTCTCGATGCGAACGGCATCGCCGCGTCGATCGAGCAGCGTTTTGGCGGCACGCAGCCGCGCCTGGCCGCCGTCAGCTAAGTTTGCCTGCATATTGAGAAGCGGCACTGCGGTGCCGCTTTTTTTGGCTCTGTCATCGGCAAGTAGGGGAAATGCCGGAATCTTCCTGTGACCGTGCTGTCTGACTCTGCATACCCACCCTGCAGGAGCAGATCATGCGGCCAGCCGAATGGATCACCTTGATTGCGCAGTTTGCTCAGTTGAGCCAGCGTCAGCGGCAAGCAAGCATTGCCCTGCTGTGTGGCAGCGCGCCACACGACGCGACCGTCGCGCTGCTGGAAAGTGTGGCCCAACCGCGATTGGCCTGTCCCGCCTGCCATTCAGACCACTTGCACCGGCATGGCCATGCGCACGGTTTGCAGCGCTACCGCTGCGTGTCCTGCGGCCGCACCTTCAATGCCTTGACGGGCACGCCGCTGGCCCGCTTGCGCCACAAGGCGCTGTGGCTCGATTATGCCGATTACCTGCTGGCATCGGATTCCGTGCGCAAGGCGGCGTTACAGCTGGGCGTACACCGCAACACGATGTTCCGCTGGCGCCACCGGTTTTTGTCGTTGGCAAAGACGGACAGACCGCATGGTTTGCACGGCATTGCCGAAGCCGACGAGTTATATCTGCTGGAATCGGAAAAGGGATCCAGAAACATGACGCGTCCGGCGCGCCGCCGGGGCGGCCATGCCCACAAGCGCGGCATTTCCAATGAACAGGTCTGCATCCTGGTGGCACGCGACCGCACGGGGCAGACGCTCGATTTTGTCACGGGGAAAGGGGCGTTGACGAAAGCGCAGCTGCATCATTGCTTGTTGCCTGTCATCGACAAGGACGTGCTGCTGGTGACTGATGGCCATGCCGCCTACCGGGCCTTTGCGAGGGAAGCGGGCATCAGCCACCAGGCCGTCAACTTGCGCGCCGGCATCCGCGTGCAGGGCGCCGCCCATGTGCAGAACGTCAATGCCTATCACAGCCGTTTGCGGCAATGGCTGGGTCCGTTTCATGGCGTGGCGACGCGCTACCTGCCGAACTACCTGGGATGGCGCTGGATACTCGACGCCAGGCGTATCCGCTCACCGGAAACGTTATTGAAAGCAACGCTGGGCGCATTCCCACATTTGACGGTGACATAGCCTTTTTTTTCGTCCGCAGGAATTTTACGCTGCACTGCAACATTTTCTGCCGGGGAATGCTACGATGACGCTTTGATACCCTTTCAAAGTCCAACTTGCATTTCAGGAAACTTCACCGCCGTTCGCGCGCACTGGCCGGCCGCTGGCTGACGGGCATGCACGCCTATACCGATACCCTGGCGCAGCGCCGTCCCCTGTGGATGGTCAGCCTGGCCATCGATGAAACGAATCTGTCCGAGGGACTGCGGGCCGCTTGCGCCTCGAGCGCCATGCTGCTGCTGGGCCTGCTGTTCGACCACCCCGATTTTTCCTGGGCCGCCATCGGCGCCTTCTGGACGTGCCTGGCCGACGCGGCCGGCACGCGGCGCATGCGCTTCGTCTCGATGGTGGGCTTCGGCTTGCTGTCGACGGTCGCTGGCGGCCTGACGGCGCTGGCGGCCGGGCATGGCGTGGCGACGGCGGCTATCGCCGTGCTGCTGTTTTCCTGGGCAGGCGCGCTGGCGCGCATCTGGGGTGCGGCCACGGCGCAGGTGGCCATCCTGGCGGCCACGGCCTGCGTGGTGATGGTCACGCACCCATTGGAATCGATGACGCAGACGGCGCCTTTCCTGGGCCTGTACATGTTCGGCTGCCTGTTCGCCACCGTGCTCAGTTTTACCGTCTGGCGCATCCACCCGTTCAGCCCGGCCAGACGCGCCATCCGTGCCGCGTATTCGCGCCTGGCCGGCATCGCGCGCGACAATGCGCGTTTCCTCGAACATGACGCCGCGCAGGCGGGTGTTGCCGCGCATGGCGCCAGCTACCGTTCGCAGGCGCGCGCCGCGCTGGAAGCGGCGCGGGTGGCGCTGGCCGCCGTGCCCCCGGCGCGCGCGGGACGCAGCGCCCTGTACGACAACCTGCTGCTGGCGCTCAGCGATGCCGAGCGCATCTTCGCCTATCTGATCGCCGTCACGCATACGTGCGAGCGCGAGCAGCAGCGCCTGCGCCAGGACCCGCGCGCGCGGCGCAGCCTGGAAGTGATGGCCGTGCTGCTGCGCCGCCTGGGGCAAGCCGTGCAGCGCCAGCCGGCAACGCCGCCGCTGGCATTGCAGCGCCGCCTGGCGGGCTGCGGAAGGCGCCTGGAGGCGGCGCTGGGCGCCTTGCTGCCCTTGCGCCTGAACGTGGATTTCATGGAACTGGGCTTGCCGCGCGCGGCGCAGCTGCCGTGGCGCGAGGCCGCTTTCCTGGCGCTGGGGCAGGCGTGGCAAACGGCGAAAGTCAACGCCACGCCGCAGTCGCTGAGCTGGCGCCATGCGGCGCGCGTGTCGCTGGCGACGACGGCCGGCTTCCTGCTGGTCGAGGCCTTGCATATTCCGTTCGGCTACTGGGCCACCATGGCGACCCTGCTGATACTGCAGCCGTCCGTGTCGACCACCTGGCCGCGCGGCATCGAGCGCGTCGCGGGCAGCGTGCTGGGCGCCGTGCTGGCCGTGCTGATCGGCCTGGTCATTTACACGCCGCTCGGCATCTCGCTGGTGGTGTTTCCCCTGATTGTCGCCACCATGGCCTTGCGCCGTGTCAGCTACAGCCTGCACGTGCTGTTCATGACGCCCGCCTTCGTACTGGTGGCCGACTATGCGGCGCCGGCCAGCGAGATGGTGTACGCCATGAGCCGCCTGGGCAACAATGTGCTCGGCTGCGTGCTGGCCTTGCTGGCCACGTTTTTCCTGTGGCCGGACCGCGAGGCGGACGACCTGGATCAGCGCCTGGCGCAAGCCGTGTCGGCCAACCTGAAATACTTGCTGGCCGTGCTGGCCGCCGGTGGTAAATGGGACAGCGCCATCGCGCGCCTGCGCCGCGAGGCTGGGCTGGCCAGCAATAACGCGGAACAGGTGCTGCAGCGCTTGCGCATCGAGCGCCGCCTGGACCGCAGCAGTGGCGTGGGCCTGGCGGCGCTGCGCACCTTGCCGCTGCTGCGCCGCGTGGCAGGCAGCACGGCGCGCATCAGCCTGAGTCCCCAGGCCGAGCCGGCGCCGCCCGCATTGCAACGGTGGATTGCCGAGGTCAGCGGGGAAATCGATGCCTTGCTGCGCGGTGAAGCCACTGCCGGCGCGCCTGGCCCGTGTCTTGCCGACAGCCTGACGCCGCTGCAAGCCGATGCCGTGGCCCAGGTGCAGCTGCTGCGCGGCTTGCTGCGCGAGCATGTGCTGGCGGTCGATAGCGCGGTGACATCCTCGCGCTAACGGATGGCCGCTCGGCCGGTTGCGCCCGCAACCGGCCTTTTTCTGCTTGCGGCGCCGATATTGTATAGACGTTTGACGCCTGCCAATCTCTCCAAATTCCACATTTCACGGGCTTTCCCGATATATTTTCCAAACTGGAAATTTATCGAAAGGAAACGTTGACTCTAAAATAAGTGCGGTCTATATTCGTTTTCGTAGCAAGCAAAGACGAAATCTGTATGGATTTTTTACGACTGATCTGACGCGATTGCCGGCTTTGCCTGGTGCAATCGCCAACATGGAGAGTAGTAAATGAAAAAGATTGCCGCGTTTATTTTTACCCTGGGACTGAGCGCTTCCTATGCCATCGCCTCCGATATCGACTGCTATAGCTGCGAGGAGGAACTGCGGGAATGCAAGATGGTGTATGGCGACAGATCCCCATTGTGCAGCAACAATTACAAAGCCTGCCTGAGAGCCTGCCAAGCCGGCGCCTGATAGCTGTTTTTGCATTGCGAGGCGGCCGGCAAGCGCATGCTGCACCGGTCGCCCTCGATTCTTGACGCCTCTGACAATACTTATGATGCAGAAAAAAATTAAAACCATTGCCATGTATGGCTTGATACTGGCCGCCGGCCTGGGCAGCGGTTATGGCCTGTCCCTGTTGCCCGGCTTGCTCAAGTCGAATTACACAGAGGGCAATTACGCCGCGTATTTCCCGAACGCCCAGACGAAAGTGGTGTTGTACGGCACGGACTGGTGCGGCTATTGCGCCAAGACGCGCGCGTACTTCAAGGAAAACAAGATCGATTTCGCCGATCTTGATATCGAAAAATCCCCGGAAGCACGAAAAGCCCATGAAGCACTCGGTGGCGGCGGCGTGCCCGTGGTGTTGATCGGCAACCGCAAGATCCAGGGTTTCAATACGGGCGCGCTGGAAGCGGCGCTGAAGAAAATCTGACGTTTCAATCGTTAACTCGAAAGGCTGACCATGTTCAAAAAGATTGCCGCGTTCCTGTTTGCCGCCGGCGCCGCGTTGTCCTTCAGTGCCCAGGCATTTGGCCCTGACTGCACCTTTGTCTGCGAACGCAACCTGCTCGATTGCGTGGAATTCGGCCAGCCGGCCTGCATGGAAAATTATCAGGCTTGCCAGAAGGAATGCCTGCATCCGCCACGTCATTGACGCGCGGAGGCAATACCGGCTTATCGATGGCGCGTAAGAGACGGCGCGCCATGGCTGTTACTCATCGTCTGTCAATTCAACAGGAGTGCTTATGTTTAAAAAACTGGGTTTCTTTTTGTTTGCCATGGGCGTCAGCGCCTCGTATGCGATCGCTGGCGGCGGCGATTTGGAATGCTATCTCACCTGCGATGACAATCTGGAGCAGTGCATGATTAAAAATCCGATGTCGCCAGGTATCTGCAATAAGGCATACATGCTGTGCAATGACCGCTGCGCTCCAGACTTGCCGTAAATTACCGGCCTGCCAGTATCCTGGAAGGTCTGGCTGAATCACCTCATCCGTCCGCAGTCCCTCGTTTCTACAAAGGAGTACTTATGTTCAAAAAGCTGGGTTTCTTTTTGTTTGCCATGGGCGTCAGCGCCTCGTATGCGATCGCCGGCGGCGGCGAGCCGGAATGCTATTCGCAGTGTGACGACGATCTGGTGCAGTGCATGACGGATCATCCGACGGCACCAGGCGCGTGCACCAAGATTCACCGGATGTGCACTAAAAGCTGCGATCCATACTTGCCGTAAATGATGATTGCCGGCTGGCCAGTACGCTGGTCAGACCGGCATAGGCCGCTTTAACCCCGCGTGCGGTCATGCCGCCACAACACGTCGCTGCCGCCGGCAAAGCGGTTGAGCACGCGCGACAGCACGAACAGCAGGTCGGACAGGCGGTTCACGTACTGGCGCGGATGCTCGTGCAGTGGTTCCGCATTGGCCAGCGCGACGATGCTGCGCTCGGCGCGGCGGCACACGGTGCGGCATACATGCGCGAGCGAGGCGGCGCGCGAGCCGGCCGGCAGGATGAATTCGGAGAGCGCCGGCAAGTCCGCATTGTATTTCGCCAGCAGGTCGTCGAGGCGCAGCACGTGTTCTTCCTTGATCAGCTGGTAGCCGGGGATACAGATTTCTCCGCCCAGGTCGAAAAGGTCGTGCTGGATGGCCACCAGATCCTCGCGCAAGGCGTCGGGCATGGCCTCGCACAGCAGCAGTCCCAGATTCGAATTGAGTTCGTCCACGTCGCCCATGGCATGGATGCGGGCGCTGTCCTTGCTGGTGCGGCTGCCGTCGCCCAGGCCGGTGCTGCCATTGTCGCCCGTGCGCGTGGCGATTTTCGAAAGTCGGTTGCCCATGATGCTGATCCTGTAAAGAAGAATGGGGGCAGCATACGACACCGCGCGCCGCCTGGCCCTGCATTTGCCCGCCATTGTGACAAAAAATGCGCTGCACGCCACGTTTGTGCTTACAATCGTTGCACGCCCATGCTCATTTGTCCTCCATCTTATGCTCAATACCGCTCCTGAATCCGGATTGACCGCCGCGCGCCAGCAAGCCGTCGTCGCTGCCCTGCTGGCCGTGCTGCCGGCACGCTGCGTGCTGTCCGAGGCCGAAGATACGCGCCCGTATGAATGCGATGGCCTGGCCGCCTACCGCCAGCTGCCGATGGTGGTGACCCTGCCGGACACGGAAGAACAGGTCATCGCCATCCTCGGCGTCTGCCGTGCATTGAAGGTGCCGATCGTGCCGCGCGGCGCCGGCACGGGCTTGTCGGGCGGCGCCTTGCCGATCGCCGATGGCGTGGTGCTGTCGACGGCGCGTTTGAACCGCATCGTGCGCGTCGACGCGTATGCCCGCATCGCCGTGGTGCAGCCGGGCGTGCGCAACCTGGCCATCTCCGAAGCGGCGGCGCAATATGCCTTGTATTACGCGCCCGATCCATCCTCGCAGATCGCCTGCAGCATCGGCGGCAACGTGGCGGAAAACTCGGGCGGCGTGCATTGCCTGAAATACGGCCTGACCGTGCACAATGTACTGCGCGTGCGCGTCGTCACCATCGCTGGCGACGTGCTGGAACTGGGCGGCGAATGCCTCGACGCTCCGGGCCTCGACCTGCTGGCCGTCTTCATCGGCTCCGAAGGCATGCTCGGCATCGTCACGGAAGTGACCGTGAAACTGATACCGAAGCCTGCTACGGCCAGAGTCATCATGGCGTCGTTCGGCGACGTCGTCACGGGTGGCAATGCGGTGGCCAACGTGATCGCCGCCGGCATCATCCCGGCCGGGCTGGAAATGATGGACCAGACGTCGTCGCGCATGGTCGAACCGTTCGTCAAGGCCGGCTACGACATCGACGCGGCCGCCATTTTGCTGTGCGAAGCGGATGGCACGCACGAGGAAGTGGAAGAGGAAATCGCGCGCATGACGGCCGTGCTGGAAGGGGCGGGCGCCAGCGCGATTGCCGTGTCGCAGTCGGAAGCGGAGCGCATGAAATTCTGGTCCGGCCGCAAGAACGCCTTTCCCGCCGCCGGTCGCATCTCGCCCGATTACTACTGCATGGACGGCACCATCCCGCGCAAGAAACTGGCGGAAGTGTTGACGGGTATCGCCGCCATGGAAACGACGCATGGCTTGCGCTGCGCCAACGTGTTCCACGCAGGCGACGGCAATCTGCATCCCTTGATCCTGTTCGACGCCAACATGCCCGGCGAATTCGAGCGCGCAGAAGCGTTTGGCGCCGACATCCTGGCCCTGTGCGTGGCCGTGGGCGGCACCATCACGGGCGAGCATGGCGTGGGCATGGAAAAGATCAATTCCATGTGCGTGCAATTTACGCGCGCCGAACTCGATGCCTTCTTCGCCGTCAAGCGCGCCTTCGATCCCCATGCCTTGCTGAACCCGGACAAGGCGATTCCCACCTTGAACCGCTGCGCCGAATTCGGCAAGATGCATGTGACGGCGGGGCGCCTGCCGTTCGCCAACCTGCCCCGTTTTTAATCCGCCGGAGACTCTTTTGCAAGCAATCGTGGAACAATTCAGGCAGCAGATCCTGGCGGCCAGCGCGGCGGGCAGCCCCTTGCGCCTGCGCGGCGGCGGCACGAAAGACTGGTATGGACAGCAGCTCGAAGGCGAGGTGCTCGACACGCGCGCGTATGCGGGCATCATCGACTATGAACCGACGGAGCTGGTGATCACGGCCCGCTGCGGCACGCCGCTGGTGGAAATCGAGGCGGCGCTGGGCGCGCGCAACCAGATGCTGGCGTTCGAGCCGCCGCACTTCGGCGCTGGCGCCACGGTGGGCGGCGTCGTCGCCAGCGCCTTGTCCGGCCCGCGCCGGGCCAGCGCGGGGGCCTTGCGTGATTTCGTGCTGGGCGCCGTGCTGATGGATGGCCATGGCGAACGCCTGGCCTTTGGCGGACAGGTGATGAAAAACGTGGCCGGCTACGATGTCTCGCGCCTGCTGGCGGGGTCCCTGGGCACCTTGGGCCTGATCCTGGAAGTGTCGCTGAAGGTGCTGCCCTTGCCGCTGCGCGAAGCGACGTTCCGCGTGGCCTGCGCGGAAATCGCCGCCTTGCGCATGCTCAATGAGTGGGCGGGCAAGCCGCTGCCGATATCGGCCAGCTGCTGGCACGATGGCGTGTTGACGGTGCGCCTGTCCGGCGCCGAGGCGGCTGTCTCGGCGGCCCTGCAATCGCTGGGAGGCGAAGTGCTGACGCACGATGACGCGGCCGCCTTCTGGCTGGCCGTGCGCGAGCAAACGCACGCATTCTTCGCGGGCGCGGGCAGCCTGTGGCGCTTGTCGCTGCCGCCGCACGCCAGCGCCATGATTTTAAAGGGGCGCCAGCTGATCGAGTGGGGCGGGGCGCAGCGCTGGCTCAAGCTCGATGGCGACGCCGATGCGGCCAGCAGCGCGCAGATTCGCCAGGCCGTGGCGGCCGCCGGCGGCCACGCCACCCTGTTTCGCGGCGGCGACAAGGCCGTGGGCGTATTCCACCCGCTGGCGCCCGCCATCGCCACCATCCACCAGCGCCTGCGGCTGGCTTTCGACCCGGCCGGCATCTTCAACCCGCACAGAATGGATTGAGCGCATGCAAACCAATCTCGCCGATTTCATCAAGAATACGCCGGCAGGCGACGAAGCCGAAGCCATTTTGCGCGCCTGCGTGCATTGCGGCTTTTGCACGGCCACCTGTCCCACCTACCAGTTGCTGGGCGACGAACTCGATGGCCCGCGCGGACGCATTTACCTGATCAAACAAGTGCTCGAAGGCGCGCCCGTCACGGCCAAGACGCAGACGCACCTGGACCGCTGCCTGACCTGCCGCAACTGCGAGTCGACCTGTCCGTCCGGGGTGCAGTACGGGCGCCTGGTCGACATCGGCCGCAACGTCGTCGAGCAGCGCGTGCAGCGCCCCTTGCGCGAACGCGCGCTGCGCTTCGCCCTGAAGGAAGCCTTGCCGCGCCGCTGGCTGTTTACGCCCGTGTACAAGGCGGGGCAGGCGCTGCGGCCACTGCTGTCGAAAAGCTTGCAGGATAAATTGCGTCCGGGCGCGCAAGCGGGGGTATGGCCCACGCGCCAGCATGCGCGCAGCATGCTGCTGCTGGACGGCTGCGTGCAGCCGGCCATGTCGCCGAACATCAACGCGGCCACGGCGCGCGTGCTCGATGCGCTGGGCGTGCAACTGATCGTCGCGCCCAAGGCCGGCTGCTGCGGCGCGCTGCGCCATCACTTGAATGACCAGGACGCGGCGCTGGACGACATGCGCCGCAATATCGACGCCTGGTGGCCTTACGTAGACAGCGTGGAAAGTGCCGAAGCCATCGTCATGACGGCCTCCGGCTGCGGCGCCACCGTCAAGGAGTATGGCCATCTGCTGGCGCACGATGCGCAGTATGCGGAGAAGGCGCGGCGCATCGCGGCACTGACGCGCGATCTGTCCGAGATCATGCCGGCGTTTGAAAACGAGCTGGCGGCGCTGCTGAAAGGACGCATCGGGAAAAGGGTGGCATATCACCCGCCATGCACCCTGCAGCACGGCCAGCAGGTGCGCGGCAAGGTGGAGCAGGTCTTGCGCGCCGTCGGCGTCGACGTGCGCCTGTGCGCCGACAGCCATCTGTGCTGCGGTTCGGCGGGCACGTATTCGATACTGCAGCCGGCACTGTCGCAGCAGCTGCGCGACAACAAGGTGGCGAATCTGGAAGCGTGCGAGCCGGAGATGATCGTGTCGGCCAATATCGGCTGCCTGAGCCACCTGCAGTCAGGCACGGAGACGCCCGTGCGGCACTGGATCGAGCTGATCGACTCCGCCTTGACGCCTAAATAGGCGCTTCGCTGTACTGCGCAATGCGCCATTGGGGCGCCGGCACGAAGTTCGCAGCCCACTCCAGCACGGCGTCGGCCGGCATGGGGCGGGCGATGCCGTAGCCTTGCGCCAGGTCGCAGCCCAGCTGGATCAGGCGCGCGCCATGCTCGACGCTTTCTACGCCTTCGGCGATCACCGTCAAGCTGAAGGAACGGGCCAGGCCGATGACGGCGCGCACCAGGTGCAGGTCGTCGCGGTCGTTGAGCATGTTGCGCACGAAGCTCTGGTCGATCTTGACGATATTCGCCGGCAGGCGTTTTAAATATGACATCGACGAGTAGCCGGTGCCGAAATCGTCGAGCGCGAAGGTGATGCCCAGCGCCTGGCAGGCGCGGATGATGCGGCGCACGTCTTCGATGTCGTGCAGGGCTGACGATTCGAGGATTTCCAGTTCCAGCATGCTGGCGCGCACGCCGGGAAATTCGCCGAGGATGGTTTCCAGGCGCGAGACAAAGTCGGCTTGCTGGAAGTGGCGTGCCGCGATGTTCACGCTGACTACCCAGTGCTTGCCGCAAGCCACCCAGCGCTGCATCTGCCACAGGGCCTGGCGCAGCACCCATTCGCCGATGTCGATGATCAAATCCGTCTGCTCCACCAGCGGCAGGAATTGCGCAGGCGACAGCACGCCGCGGCGCGGATGCTGCCAGCGCAGCAGCGCTTCCATGCCCACCACCGTGCCAGCGCGCATGTTCACCTTGGGCTGGTAGTACAGCCGCAGTTCGCCGTTGATCAGGGCGTGGCGCACTTCCGTGCGCTGGTTGTGGTGCGTGCGCACTTCCTCGTCGAGGTTGGTGTCGAAGAAGTGGTACTGGTTGCGCCCCGTCAGTTTCGCCTGGTAGACGGCGTGGTCGGCGTGGCGCAGCAGGCTTTCCGTATTCAGGTCCTTGCCCGCGTAGACGGCGATGCCGGCGCTGGCCGTCACGTGCAGCGCCTGCTGGTCGCACTGGTAGGGGCGGCTCAGTTCCTGCATCAATTGCGTGATGTTCTGTTCGATGCTGGCGATGCTGGCCTGGCCGCACAGCAGCATGACGAATTCATCGCCGCCCAGGCGCGCCGCGTAATGGACCTGGCCCGTGAAGCCGTGCAGGCGGCCGGCCACCTGCTTGAGGATTTCATCGCCGGCCTCGGCGCCGTAGCGGTCGTTGATGGCCTGGAAGTGGTCGAGGTCGAACAGGCAGACGGCCAGCAGACGCTGGCGTTCGCGCGCGAGGAACAGTTCCTGCTCGAAGCGGGCGGCCAGCGCGGCACGGTTGGGCAAACCCGTCAGCACGTCATTGTAGTTTTGCCACGACAGCTTTTGCAGCGCTTGCTGCATGTGCACGGTTTCGTTCAGCTGTTCGCCCAGCTGGCGCTGGCTGGTTTTCAGCGAAGTCAGCAGTCCTTCGATATCGCCGGCCATGCCGTTGAACGACTGCGACACGGCTTGCGCCTCGGGCGTGGCGCCAGCCGCCAGGCGCACGGCGAAATTGCCATCACGAAAATGGTCGGTCGCTTGCACGAAGCGCGCCAGCAGCTTGCGGTGCGACGCCAGGATCAAGCCCAGCAGGAGGAAGACGAGGACGATATTGATGCTGCTGAGGACGGCCTGCTCGAGCACCCTTTGCCACACCTGCGCCAGAGGCCGGCCGGGCGTGTAGTGCAGGTCGAGGATGCCGTCGCCGCCGTCCGGCAGCGCCACCGTCAGGCGGCTGCGGATGGCCGCCATGCCCGCCAGGCGCGCAAACCACGCCGGCACGCCGTCGGCCAGTGTGTCGCCTGGCTTGTTGTCGGCCAGCACTTCGACATGCGCGCCAGCCGTATCCCAGCGCGCGGAAACGAGGCTGCGGTTCAGCGGCAGGGCGCTGCGCAGCGCCTGCCGCACGCTGTCGTGCGTCGCATGCCGGTCCGTGTGCACGGCCAGCGGCAGCACGCTATTGGCCAGGAACAGGTCGAGTTGCCGGGCGTCGCTCTGGTAGCGCGCATTGGCCAGCGCCGTTTCGGTACCCAGCAGGGCGTGATAGCGAACGGCGGAAACGGCGAGTATCAGGAAGGTAATAGGGATGAAAAGGCGGGGATAACTGCCCATCCGCATCCAAGAAGATAATATTTTCCCAAAGACTGGCATCGTTTTATGATCGATATCTGCGAATAATTATGTAAACATTATCACCGATATTTGCTATTTGAAACACAATATTGATATCAAGCATGAAATAAATGCAGTTTTATGGATTTCACATGATTGTTGTCTTAAATCAAAGCAATCCGTTTTTACTCCTGTAGCAATTGCCGTATGTCGGCCGCCAGACTGGCCGGTTTGCTGGCCGTCGCATAGCGGCGAAATACGCTGCCATCTTTGCGCACCAAAAACTTGGTGAAATTCCATTTGATCGATTGCGTGCCCAATATGCCGGGCGCCTCCTGTTTTAATTGCGCAAACAGGGGATGGGTCTGCGCGCCATTCACGTCGACCTTGGCAAACAGGGGAAAGGTGACGCCGAAGTTTTTCTCGCAAAAGGCGCCAATTTCCCCGTTCGATCCCGGTTCTTGCTGGCGGAATTGATTGCAGGGAAAACCCAGCACGACCAGGCCCTGCTCGTGAAATTCGCGGTACAGCGTTTCGAGTCCCTGGTATTGCGGCGTGAAGCCGCAGGCGCTGGCCGTGTTGACGATCAGCAATACCTTGCCTTTGTAGCGCGCCAGGTCGACCGGCGTGCCGTCCAGCGCCTCGGCCTGGAAATCATGGATGCTGGTCATGTCAGAGGAGTCCCAGTTTGGTGGCGCCCGCTTGCGGGGCCGGTTCCGGCGCCGTGGCGCCCTTGAGTTTGATCGTCAGGCGCAGGTCGTTGACGGAGTCGGCATTGCGCAGCGCGTCTTCATAGCTGATGGCGCCCGCTTCGTGCAGGTCGAACAGGGCCTGGTCGAAGGTCTGCATGCCATGCTCGCGCGACTTTTTCATCAATTCCTTGATCTCGTGTACCTGGCCCTTGAAGATCAGGTCGCTCATCAGCGGCGAATTGAGCAGGATTTCCAGCGCCGCCTTGCGTCCGCCGCCGTCCTTGTTGGGAATCAGGCGCTGCGAAATCATGCCCTTCAAATTGAGTGACAGGTCCATCAGCAACTGCTGGCGCCGCTCTTCGGGGAAGAAGTTGATGATGCGGTCCAGCGCCTGGTTGGCGTTGTTTGCGTGCAAGGTCGCCAAGCACAGATGGCCCGTTTCGGCAAACGCGATGGCGTGGTCCATCGTCTCCCGGTCGCGGATTTCTCCGATCTGTATCACGTCAGGCGCCTGGCGCAGGGTGTTTTTCAGGGCCGTGCCCCAGTCGTCCGTATCGACGCCCACTTCGCGCTGGGTAACGATACAGTTGCCGTGCGGATGGATGAATTCCACCGGGTCTTCGATGGTGATGATGTGGCCATGGCTGTGCGCGTTGCGGTGGCCCACCATGGCCGCCAGGGTGGTCGACTTGCCGCAGCCCGTGGCGCCCACCATGATGACGAGGCCGCGCTTGCTCATCACCACGTCTTGCAGGATGGCGGGTAAACCGAGCCCATCGAGGGTGGGGATGGCGGTATTGATCAAGCGCAAGACCATGCCTGCCTGGCCCATCTGCACGAAGGCGGACACGCGGAAACGCCCGAGTCCGTCCGGGCTGATGGCGAAATTGGCTTCGCGGCTGGATTCGAACTCGGCCGCCTGGCGTTCGTTCATGACGGCACGCACGTAGCCGGCCGCTTGCTGCGCATCGAGTGCGTCGTCCGCCAGCGGCGTCAGTTTGCCGTCGAGCTTGATGGCGGCAGGAAAGCCGGCCGTGATGAACAGGTCCGAGCCGCCCCGTGCGCGCATCTGCGCCAGCAGCGCGTGAATGGCGCCATAGTGTTCGTGCGTCGTCTGCATGGCTTATCCGGGGAAGTTTTCAGGGGCTTTGGCGGCCGAGCGGGCCGTTTCCGCCGAGATCGTGCCGCGCCGCACCAGGTCGCTCAAGCACTGGTCCAGCGTCTGCATGCCGACATTGCTGCCCGTCTGGATGGCCGAATACATTTGCGCCACTTTCGCTTCGCGGATCAGGTTGCGCACGGCCGGCGTGGCCAGCATGATTTCATGCGCGGCCACGCGGCCCGCGCCATCCTTGGTTTTGAGCAAGTTCTGCGAAATGACGGCTTGCAAGGATTCGGACAGCATGGCGCGCACCATTTCCTTTTCCTCGGCGGGGAAGACGTCGATGATGCGGTCGATCGATTTCGCCGCCGACGAGGTATGCAGGGTGCCGAAGACCAGATGGCCCGTTTCGGCCGCCGTCAGCGCCAGACGGATGGTTTCCAGGTCGCGCAATTCGCCCACTAAAATCACGTCCGGGTCTTCGCGCAGGGCCGAGCGCAGCGCATTGCTGAACGAATGCGTGTGCGAACCGACTTCGCGCTGGTTGATCAGGCATTTTTTCGGTTCATGCACGAATTCGATCGGGTCTTCGATGGTCAATATATGGTGGTTCAGGCGCTCGTTGACGTGGTTCACCATGGCCGCCAGAGTGGTCGACTTGCCCGAACCGGTCGGACCCGTCACCAGCACCAAGCCGCGCGGGCGCATGGCCAGCTCGCCGAAGATGCGCGGCGCGTTGAGCTCTTCCAGGGTCAGCACTTTCGACGGAATCGTGCGCAGCACGGCCGAGGCGCCTCGTTCCTGGTTGTAGGCGTTGACGCGGAAGCGGGCCAGGCCGGGAATCTCGAACGAGAAATCGCATTCCAGCGCTTCTTCATACGCCTTGCGCTGGCTGTCGTTCATGATGTCGTAGATCATGCTGTGCACTTCCTTGTGCTCGAGCGGGGCCACGTTCAGGCGGCGCACGTCGCCGTTGACCCGTATCATCGGCGGCAGGCCGGAAGACAGGTGCAAGTCGGAAGCCTTGTTGCTGACGGAGAAAGCGAGTAGTTCGGAGATGTCCATTTATAATCCCTGTGCCTGCATTGATGGGCTGGCGCACTGTGCCGCCGCCCCTATACACTAGAAAATGATTATGTCCACAATCGAACAGAACTTGCAAGCCGTGCGAGACAGTATTGCGCAGGCCGCCGCTGAGGCGCAGCGTGCGCCGGCCGACGTGACCCTGCTGGCCGTGTCGAAAACCTTTGGCGCGGACGCTGTGCTGGACGCCATGCGCGCGGGCCAGACGGCGTTTGGCGAAAATTATCTGCAGGAAGCGCTCGACAAGATTGCCGCCGTCAAGCTTGCGCTGCCGCAAGGCGCACCCGTCTGGCATTTCATCGGTCCCATCCAGAGCAACAAGACGCGCCCCATTGCCGAGCACTTCGACTGGGTGCACACGGTGGAACGGGAAAAGATCGCCGCGCGCCTGTCGGAACAGCGCCCGGCCGGCTTGCCGGACCTGAATATCTGCCTGCAAGTCAATATCAGCGGCGAAGCGAGCAAGAGCGGCGTGGCACCCGCCGAATTGCCGGCGCTGGCGCATGCCGTGGCGCAGCTGCCCCGTTTGCGCTTGCGCGGCCTGATGGCCATCCCCGAGCCGGAAACGGATGTCACGCTGCAGCGGGCTGCCTTTGCGCAATTGCGCGTGTTGTACCAACAATTGAAGGCCGACGGGCTGGCGCTCGACACCTTGTCGATGGGCATGTCGGCCGACTTGCGCGCCGCCGTGCTGGAAGGCGCCAGCATCGTGCGCGTGGGTAGCGCCATTTTCGGTTCCCGCAACTATTCCTGATAAAGAGAGAACAAGCATGACGACAGAATTGAATATCGCATTCGTAGGCGGCGGCAACATGGCCGCCGCCCTGATCGCCGGCCTGGCGGGCAAGCTAACCCTGGGCGGCAACATCCACGTGATCGACCCGCACGCCCCCGCGCTGGAAAAATTGCAGGCGCAATTCGGCGTGACGACGGCCACCTCCGCCAGCGACGCGCTGCGCGCCGTGGACGTGATCGTGCTGGCCGTGAAACCGCAAAGCATGCGCGAGGTGGCGGCGCAGTTGCTGCCTTTCCTTGATGGTGACCGGGCGCCATTGATCCTGTCGATCGCGGCCGGCATACGCGCGCAAGACCTGTCGCGCTGGCTCGGCGATTACCCCGCCATCGTGCGCTGCATGCCGAACACGCCGGCCCTGATCGGCATGGGCATCACGGGCATGGTGGCCAGCGGCGGCGTGAGCGAAGAACAGAAAAAGGCGGCGGACGCCATCCTGCGCGCCGTCGGCCAGACCGTCTGGCTCGATGACGAAGCCAAGATCGATCCTGTGACGGCCGTGTCCGGCAGCGGCCCTGCCTACGTGTTTTACTTTATCGAAGCGATGCAGCAGGCGGCGGCCGAGCTGGGTCTCACGCCGGAGCAGGGCACGCAGCTGGCGATTGCCACCTTTACGGGCGCGGCGCAGCTGGCGGCGAACTCCAGCGAACCCGTATCCTTGCTGCGCGAGCGGGTCACGTCAAAGGGCGGCACGACGTACGCGGCCCTCACCAGCATGGAAGAGAGCGGCGTGAAGGCGGCCATCGTCAAGGGCATCAAGGCGGCCGCGCAGCGCGGGCGCGAGATGGGGGACGAGCTGTCCAAGTAATCAGATGACCTTGACGGCGCGGCCGATATACAGGATCGGCCCTGTCGGCCGGCCCGTCGGCGAGCCTGTTTGCGGCTCCAGCGTGATTTCAAACAGTTGATCGGGCTGCAGCGGCGGCAGCTTGTCCAACGTCAGCTTGAGGCTTTGCCCCGGCTTGACGAGGCCCAGCGAGACGGGCGCGCCCCAGTCCTTGCCCTTGGTCCAGAATTGCAGGGCTTTCTGCTGCGGCACGTTTGTTGGTCCCAGCGGGATCAGGCTCAGGTCGCGGTTCTTGCCGCCGCGTCCGCCCGCCTGCACGATCCAGCCAGGCGATTTATCTTGCGGCGCCACCAGCACCACCAGATAGCCGGGTCCGCTTGGCGCCTGCAGTTGCATAGTGACCAGCACGGCCAGCACAGCCGTGGCCGCCAGGCCGCCGCCGGCCAGCACTCGCCAAAAGGCCAGGTTGTTCCACCACGCCTGCCAGCCGCCCGCCTGCCGCACGGCTTTTGGCGTGAACAGGCTGGCGCCGATGCGCGGCCACAGTTGCGCCGAGGGCGTTTCGGGCGGCGCCAGTGTCGTCAAGGGCAGCAAACGCTGTTCCCAGGCGTCGACGGCGTCGCGCAAGGCGGCGTCGCGCGGCAAACGCTGTTCCACGCCCGCCCGTTCGGCCCGTTCCAGGGTGCCCAGCACGTATTCGCCGGCCAGCCGTTGCAATTCATCGTCGCTGTCGATCATCCCATGCACTCCCGCAAGGCGGCCAGGCCCCGCTTGACCCAGGCTTTCACCGTGCCCAGCGGCGCTTGCAGCCGCTGCGCGATTTCGCTATGGGAACAGCCATCGACATAGGCGTACAGGATGCTATTGCGTTTGCCTTCCTCCAGGTGGCCCAGGCAATCGTGCAGCTTGCCCAGATCCGCCTGGTCGGCATAGGCATCGCCGGCATCATGGCCTTGGCGTTCGTGCAGCAGGGTTTCCACGGTATCCTCGTCGGCCGATACTTCATGGGCGCGGGCGCGCGCCACATCCAGCGCCTGGTGCCGCACCACGACATAGATCCAGCCCTTGCCGCTGCCACGCGTGGCGTCGAAGCTGCCGGCGCGGCGCCAGATATTCAGAAAGGCGTCGTGCAGCACGTCTTCGGCCAGGTCCCGCTGGCGCACGATGCGCAGAGCCACGCCCAGCAGATAGCGGCTTTCCTGCTGGTACAGGCCGTGCAATGCCTGCTGCTCGCCCCTGGCGCAGGCGCGCAGGGCGGCATCGTAATCGTAAGGGGTGGCTAGGGTTGGCAAGGTTGGCGCAATCGTTGGAGTTAACGGTTAGCAAGTTTTCAAGACCGAGTATAGGCCAGAAACCAGCTTGCCAACCGTCACGCTCACGCTTTTATGCTGCTTTCCAAAAGATGTAATCGGCCTGGTAAGGTACCCATTGCTTGGCGCCGATGGACTCCATGCCGCAGGGGCTGCTTGGCGCCACGCCGCCGCTGGTGGCCACGCGCTGGATGTAGCTGACGCCCTGCATGGCGCCGCTGCCCGTGGCAGGGTTGGCTTTCACCAGCTGATACGGGATGTTGCCCGCACCGGCCGGCGCCACGGCCACTTGCGTCGCCGTCACTTTCGAGCCGTCCAGGTTGGCCCAGGTGGCAGGCGGGCCGACATACGTGCCGACCTGCATGCCGCTGCGGTCGTTCAAGGCTGCGTCCGGTCCCACGAAGACCCATTCATGGCCCGTCATGTCTTTCTTGGCCTTGCATTCGTAGGCGATCTTGCCCACGCCCACCGTTTGCATGGCGACCTGGTGGCCATCGGGCACTTTGACGGCGTTCGGCAATTGTTCCTGCGAATAGCGCGCGCTCATGGGCGCGCAAGCCGTCAGCAGCAGGGCGGCGCCCAGCAAAGTCAGTGCGGGAACGGTGTGGCGTGGGGCGGTGAAGGCAAGCATGGCGAACTCCTGGTAGTTGGCTCAACCGGCTGGTTGATACCATTACTACGCAGGGGTTTGCCATTTGGATGCAGCCAGGAAAAAATATTTTAGTCCGGCGTGTCTTTCTTGCTGAAACGCTGCGCCAGCGCCAGCACGACGGGCATGGCGGTGGTGGCATGCTTGAGCAGCGCGCCGCTGGCCCGCAACAGCGGCAGGAAACGGCGCGGGCGCACGAGCAGCAAACCCAGCACGCCGCCGCCTATCATCAGGGGAATTTTGAAACGCGTGGCCAGGGTGTGGCGCAGGTTGCCGCCCGTGAGCGGTTCCAGCAACTGGCGCGTCTGCACGCCCAGGGCCAGGCGCTGCAGCGCGCATTCGGCCAGCAGCGCGTCGCGCCGCTGCGCCAGGCTAGCGGCCGTGTGCACATGCGACAACTTGGTGGGATGCGTGGTCATGGCCGCTCCGCTCCCCGGCGGGCCAGCAATTGCAGCTCGTCCAGGTCTTTGTTCAGTTCGGAAAGTGTGAAGGACAGCAGTTTCGGCTTGCTGCGGAAACTGGCGCGCACGCCCAGCAGGGTGGCGATGGCGGCGACGATGAAAACGGCGGCCGTGATGGCGATGGCGGCGATGCGGTGCGTATCCCAGAACAGCACGATGACGAGGAACACGATCAATACGAGGCCGACGAACAGGCACAGCAGTGCCAGCATGGCCAGCGCCAGATAGGACAGGAAGCGCAGCGACTCTTCTTCCATTTCCACGGCCGCCAGGGCCAGACGGGTCTGGACGATGGCGGCGAGCGTCGCTGCGACTTGGGCGACATGGTGCACGATAGCCATATGCTGCCTTTCGCGTCAGGAGACGGCCAAGGCCGTCGGTACTGCGTCGGTACTGACTAGCGGCGTGACGAGGAAAGCAGCAGGCCGAACAGCACGCCCACGACGGCGCCCGCGCCCACGGCTTTCCACGGATTGTCCTGTACGTATTCGTCGGTGGCCTTGGCCGCCTTCTTGGTCCGTTCGAGCAAGTCTTCTTCCAGCTTGATCAAGTCTTTCTTGGCCGTTTCCAGCGTGGCGATGAACTTGTCCTTGACGGCTTTGACATTCTCGCCCGTCTGATCCTTGGCACCGTCGAGCCAGCCTTCCGCTTCATTGATGACGGTTTTCAGGTCGCCGACCAGTTTGTCGCGGGCCTTGTCGGCGTCGGCGAGGATGCTGTCGCTGCTGGATTTTCCGGTATGTATCGAGCTCATGTATTACCTCATGGAAGTGAAACTGCACAGTGAAATACCAGTGTAGGCAGCTGCGGCCAGGCTGTCTTGCGCCGCCTCAAGGGCTACCGCGGCGCAAGGATGATTGCTTAACGGAAAGCAAAGTCCAGAACCACGCCCGCAAACACCGCCGCTCCTAGCCAGTTATTATGCCGGAATGCCGCAAAACACGGCATACGCTCGCGTGCGCGGATCAAGGTGTAGTGGTAAACGGCGCAGCCGGCCGCCACCACCAGCCCCGCGACGAACCAGTAACGCAAGCCCAGATACCAGCCGCATGCCAGCCACAGCAGCAGGAAAACGGCATAGCAGAACATGACGATGGCCACGTCGTAGCGGCCAAAGGTGATGGCCGAGGTCTTGATGCCGATTTTTAAGTCGTCGTCGCGGTCGACCATCGCGTATTCCGTATCGTAGGCCACTGCCCAGAAAACATTGCCGAGCAGCAGCAGCCAGGCGACGACGGGCACGGCATCCGTGATGGCGGCAAAGCCCATGGGAATGCCGAAACCGAAGGCAATGCCGAGATACGCTTGCGGGATGGCAAAGAAACGCTTGAAGTAGGGATAGGTGCCGGCGATGATGACGGCCGCCACGGACAGCTGCTTGGTCAGCGCATTGAGGGGCAGGATCAGGCAAAAGGCAAGTACGGTGAGCACGCCGGCCACGGCCAGCGCTTCCTTGCCGCTGATGCGTCCGCTGGTGATGGGGCGCTCGGCCGTGCGCTTGACGAATTTGTCGATATCCTGGTCGGCGTAGTCATTGATGGCGCAGCCTGCCGAGCGCATCAGGAAAGTGCCAAGAGTAAAGATGAGCAGCAGCCGCCAGTCCGGCACGCCCTGCTGCGCCAGCCACAGCGCGCACAGGGTAGGCCACAGCAGCAATACGGTACCGATAGGCTTGTCCAGCCGTATCAGGCGGAAATACAGCGCCAGCTTGTTCATGGAAGACTCGATCTTGTTGAAGAGAAAGGTCGATTATCGCAAATAGTATGTAAATGTACTATTTTGCGCCTGGGGCGCTAGTCGTCGTCTTCGCAGAGCGGCGTAATTCCCGGCAAGTTGCAGCTGGCGATGGCCGCGCACAAGGCGTCGATGGCGGCCTTGCGCGTAAAACTCTTGCGCCACAGCATGACTACCCGGCGCGATGGCACGGGGGCGGCGAAGGGCCGGTATTCGAGCATGCCGTCGGTGGCGTGCATATTGGCAACGGAGGCGCGCGGCAAGACCGTCAGGCCGATGCCGCTGGCCACCATGTGGCGGATGGTTTCCAGTGAAGAACCTTCGAACGTGCGCTGCATGCCGTTGCCGGGCGAGGAAAAACGCGCCATTTCGGGGCACACTTCCAGCACCTGGTCGCGGAAGCAGTGGCCATTGCCCAGCAGCAGCATGGTTTCCGATTTCAAATCCTGCGCGGCGATTTTGTCGCGCGCCGTCCATGGATGCTGGCGCGGCATGGCGACGACGAACGGTTCGTCATACAGTTCCTGCATCGCCATGCCGTGGTCGGGCAGGGGCAGGGCCATGATGGCCACGTCCAGTTCGCCCTGACGCAGCAATTCGAGCAGGCGAACCGTGAAATTCTCCTGCAAGATCAAGGGCATCTGCGGCACCTGGTCTATCATGGCCTTGACCAGCGGCGGCAGCAAATAGGGGCCGATCGTGTAGATCACGCCCAGGCGCAACGGGCCGGCCAGCGGGTCCTTGTTTTGCTTGGCGAGTTCCTTGATGGCGGCCGTCTGTTCCAGCACGCGCTCGGCTTGCGCGATGATCTGCGCGCCCAGGGGCGTGACGGAGATTTCCGCGCCGCCCCGTTCGAACAGGACGACGCCCAATTCGTCTTCGAGTTTCTTGATGGCCACTGACAGGGTGGGCTGGGCAACGAAGCAAGCTTCGGCGGCATGGCCGAAGTGCTTCGCTCTCGCGACTGCAACGATATATTTCAGTTCAGTCAGTGTCATAGGTTGATTGAAACACAGGAAGTACTTACTTGCAATGAATGAAAGGTGGCGCAAACGTGAAACTGTGGCGCCGATGGCGTATTGTAGCGGATCGCCCCCTATAATGCGGGACCGGGCGGCGAAGGGAGACTGTGATGGAATTGCGGATGCAGGCGCTGGAAGCGGCAATCAATTACTGGCGTGCCAGGCAACCGGCGCGCGGCAATGAATATGCGCTGTCGCCGCCCGTCAGCCGTCTGGCCGGCGTGTATGCGCTGATGATTTACAACCGGCAAGATTGCATCGCCGAAGAGGGCCTGGAACCGGCCATTCTGGCCTTGATCGACGCCTGGCGCCGCGATGCCGGCGGCATCCAAGGCGATAGCCACGCCTGAGCGTGACCATAGCGTGACCCTATTTAACCCTACAAGAGATATTCATGCCTGACTTTGAAAACAAACTGTGTGGCCGCGACGAATTGCGCGCCCGCGCCGCGGCCCTGCCGAAACCGGTGGTGGTGACGAACGGCGTGTTCGACATTTTGCACCGCGGCCACGTAACGTATCTGGCGCAGGCGCGCGCACTGGGCGCCTCGCTGATCGTTGCCGTGAATACCGATGCTTCAGTGAAACGCCTGGGCAAGGGCGATGACCGCCCCCTGAACAACTGCGAAGACCGCATGGCCGTGCTGGCCGCGCTGGAAGCGGTGAGCCTGGTGGTGCCGTTCTCGGAAGACAGCGCCCTGGAAGTGGTGCAGGACATCGAACCGGAAATCTATGCCAAGGGCGGCGACTACGACATGGCGGCCATCCCCGAAGGCAAGGCCGTGCTCGCGTATGGCGGCCAGGCCGTGGCCATCGATTTCGAGCATGACCGCTCGACCACCAAGCTGTTGACGAAAGTGCGGACGCAGCAAGGCTGAGGACTGTCGTCAATGTTTCCATACAGATAAAAAGACGTTACTATGAGAACTGCTAGGGCTGCGACTTGGTTTCGACAGCCCCAGCACGTTACACCGTCTGAATGCATTGCTAGTCATAGAAAATAAATGGACCATAAAACTTCTGGGGATTGGCCACTGCCTTCCGGCGCCTGGCACGTGGATGACGAGGGCGCATGGAGCATGCAGCGCAGCGCGGACGGCCAGAACGTCTCGCCCTTGGTGAGCGATGCCGATATCGGCAAGCTGATGCTCGCGCGGCGCCTGCCCGCGGCGGCCGACGCACCCGTGCGGCAGTTTCCGCCCGAATTTGCGTTCGACCCCGCTTCGGGCGCGGCCTTGCAAGTGCCGCCCGACACGTCAATTAGCCCGCCGTGGGTGCCGCCCTACGGCGCCTATCCCGTCAGCGACGTGCCGCCGGCCGGCCCGTCCGGCTTGCGCCAGGCCAGCGTAGCGCTGAAACTGGCCGACCAGCGCGCGCGCGAAGAGCATGCGCAGGCAGATGCCTCGCTGCCCATGCCGCCGCCCGGTGAATACGAATTTTTTTCCGCGCAGTTTGGCACCAGCGCGCCCGCGCTGCTGGCGCTCGACCCGCGCAAGGCCGTCCTGCACGCCTGGCTGCCCGCCTCGAAACGCTGGCTGGCGCTGGACCCCGACTATGGCAGCCTGCTGGCTGAATCGGATCTGGCCCACGGCGCCTGGCGCGCCGAGCTGGTGCCGGAGTTCAATAGCGTGCTGGTCTTGCCGACCAGCCATGGCCTGGCCTGTATCCGCCCTGACGTGCCTTCGCTGACCTACGTGGTCGAGCACGTGGGCGGCGCGCCGTGTGCGGCCGCGCCCGTCTGGTTCCAGAACCGGCTGTGGGCGCCGCTGCGCGACGACGACGGCCGCCTCCGCTTCGTCAATCTTGATGCCGCGCAAAAGCCGGGCAGTGACGTGCTGCTCGACGGCCTGGTCGACCTGGGCAACGTCAGCGCGCCCGTCGCCTACAACCGCATGGCCGTGTGGCCTTGCGCCAACGGCCAGCTGCGCCTGCAACTGCAGCCGGATGGCAACGTGGCCGCCTCGTTTACGCCCTGGCCCGAAGGGCTGGTGCCGCATTTCGAATTCGGCAGCCCCTACGTGTCGCGCGATGGCGGCCTGTGGCAGCTGTGCTTCGAGCGCAGCCGCGGCACCTATGTTTACGTGAAACTGGGCGCGCAGTCCGAACGTGCCGACGCGCTGGCGCCGCGCCTGTGTTCGGGCAGCTTCAATTACCGCTTTGCCACCAAGCTGAAAACGGCGCCGTGGGAAGAGCCGGAACATGGCGACGATGGCGGCAAGAACCAGGCCGTCATGCCGCTGCTGGAGTCAGGCGTTGGCAACAGCGTTTTTGGCGTTAAGTTCGCCACCAGCGCCGGCCTGTCGAGCGTGCTGCGCTCGAACGAGCGCCTGGCCGCCCAGCTGGTGCAGGACGATGAATTGCGCGAAACCGTGTTCCACACGTTCGCCGTCGGCGAGCCGTGGCGGGTGCGCCTGTTTGTGCATGAAGGCATGCTGTGGGCGTATCACCCGCTGCTGTCGCGCATCGATGGCTGGGCCTTGCAGGCATGAAGGCGCGCGCCCTGATCGCGGCCGGCGCCGCCTTGCTCGCCTTCGCCACCGCCGGCGTGCAGGCCGCCGGCATCCAGCAAGCGTTCCTCGTGCAAAACTCGGGCTGGATGGAGCCGTTTTACACGGATGAACAGTCGCAACTGAAAGCCCTCGTGGGCGCCGTGGCGCAGGCTGCGACGAGCCCGTCCGACAAGGTCTACACGCTGGCCTTCAGCCAGAGCAGCGGCAGCAATGTGTCGCCCGCACTGATCGGGCAGGGACAGGGCGGCGCCGGCGTGGCGGGCCAGCTGGCCAGCCTGGGCCTGGCGCGCAAGAGCGCCGGCGGCACGCTGGCCGACACGGATTTCCAGGAAGCCGTCACCAAGACCATCACGGGACCGTTCCAGTCCGCCTCCGGCATCGTGTGGATCTTTACGAATAACAAGAACAGTCCCAACAACGACAGCCAGACGGCCGAGCGCAACCGCGACTTTTACCGCCTGCTGCACCTGGAACCGTCGATCACCAAGACGGTGGTGTTTCCCTTGCGTATGCCCGTGCAGGGCAAGCTGTACAGCGCCAAGGGCTTGATGGTGTATGCGCTCGCCTACGGCCAGCCGGCGTCCGAGGCCCTGAACCGCATCCTGGCCGAAGGGCGGCTGTCGCAAGTGCTGACGCGCCCGCCCGCGCGCCTGAAACCGGTGGACCAGGATGCCGTGCGCATTGTGCCCCAGTCCGTCAAGAACAGCGCCAATGTGCACGCCAGCCTGGGCCGCGACGGGCGCACCATCGTGCTCGACGTCGATGCGGCCAAGCTGGTGCCGCAAGTGGTGTTGCAGGCGTCCCTGCAAAACATGTTTTTCCCGTACGTGATCGATAGCGCCAAAGTGCACGCCAGCCTGGCGGGACAGAACGCACCGCTGCACGTTGTGCCAGATCAAATCCGTCAGCTGCAGCCGGGCGCCAGCCAGTCCGTGCAAGTACAGTTTGCCCTGCCGATGGCGCAAATTCCGTCGCCATGGTCGGCGCAGGCGATCGCCGCCATGGGCAAGCAGGTGATGCTGCCGATGCAGGCGCAGGTGGGCCTGTCGGAACAGCGGCTGGCGCTGGCGTCCAGCTTTGGCAAGGATTTGCAGGAACTGTTCCCGGGCGACCCGATATCCAGCATGTTTACGCCGCCCGACAGCGTGCGCGCCTCGCAGGCAACGATACCGCTGCTGGTGCGCATCCAGTATCCGCTGCTGCCCGTGCTGGTGATCCTCGGCGGCGTGCTGGCGCTCGTGCTGGGCTTGCTGGCGCTGGGTTTGCTTGGTACGCGCGCCACGCGCTACAAGGTGATGGCCGACGGCGTGCAGCGGCAAGTGCTATTAAAACCATTCAAGAGCGTGCAGATCCGCGATGACGACGGCCGCGATATTGGCGAACTCAAGCGGGGCCTGGGCAAGCCGGCCGTCGTGCGCGTGGCTGAAGGCCATACCCTGAGCCTGGCCTGATCACGATTTCCTTTTAAACTATTCAAATCCACCAGAGGCATACCATGGCGCAAGAGACTCCTAAAGACAACACTGGTTTTATCCTGCCGGCCCCGGCGTCCGCGCCGCCCGCGGCGGACGCACCGGCGGCAAGCGCAGCCGCCACCACGGCCACCACCGAACCTGCGCCCGCGCTCGACCCTGCCAGCACGACCGACACTTCGTCGCGCGACACCCTGATCGGCGGCGTCGTGCTGTTGCTGCTGTTCATCGCCTTTTTCTTTGCCAAGAATGCCTACGCGAATGGCCTCGTGGCCAAGCGCGTGCCGCCGAACAAGGCCAATGCCTCGGGCTGGTGGCTGTTCATCTTCCTGGCCAGCCTGGCGACCGGTGTCGTGCTGGCCGCCGTGAACGCGCATAAATTCCTCGCGCCACTGTTCATGGGACCGCTGGTGCTGGTGGGCCTGGTCGCCCTGTTGCTGACTTTTACCTCCAGCCGCCGTTAAGCACACGCCGTAACACGCATCATCGAAGGAATCACCATGGCAGAGAACCTGAACCAAACCATCACCGGCGGCGCCAGCGAGCGCAAGCAGGACAAGATCATCGAACTGCGCCCGACCCTGTTCATCGGCATCGGCGGCACGGGCATGCAGGTGCTGATGCGCGTGCGCCGGCGCGTCCTCAACACCCTGTGGGGCGGCGCGGGCAACCGCACGCGCATCGAGGGCTTGGCCGACTTTCCCATCGCGCAATTCATCCATTTCGACCTCGACAATGGCGCCGTGATCGAGAGCGGCGAGTCGCAGGCGAAGGACTTGCAGTTCGACCAGGTGAAGTTCACGGACGATGACAAGGTGGTCGAATCGTTCGACATGGACAAGTACAGCCGCGATGAAGATTCTCTGGAAAAATATCCGCACATCAAGGAGTGGCTGCCGCTGACGCCGCAGCGCATCCGCGAATTGCGTTTCGACATGAGCAGCGGCGCCGGCCAGATCCGCGCCGTCTCGCGCCTGTATTTCTTTGACAAGTATGCAAAGATCCGCGACAAGATCCGCTTGAAATTGAAAGCCCTGAAGGCGGGCCTGTCACACGAGCGCCAGCTGGCCGAGCTGGGTTTACGCATGGAAACGAACCGTTTCCGCATCGTCATCGTCGGTTCCGTGGCCGGTGGCACGGGTTCCGGCTCCTTCCTCGACATGGGCTTGCTGGCGCGCTGGCTGGCGCGCAGCGAAGTGGGCGCGGCCGACGTGGAGCTGATGCTGTTCTTGCCGACCGGCTACACCAAGGCCAACAAGGACCGGGTCGAGGCCAACGGCTATGCGGCACTGATGGAGCTGGAATCGGCGATGATGGGCAACAAGGGCTATGTGGGCCGCTGGGATGCGTATGACCGTCCGGAACTGACGCGCGAGCCGTACAGCGAGGTCTACCTGATTGATTCGGGCAACCTTGCCCAGCAGCACACCAAGGATGTCAGCGACGTCTACCACATGGTGGCCGATTCGCTGTTCGAGGATTTCGCCTCGGCCGACTTCGCGCGCGCCAAGCGCTCGATCGCCGTCAACCAGGCGCAGCACAAGAACTCGCTGTACAACGCGCCCGTGCCGCAAGACCGTTTCGGCGACATGCGCCTGTATTTCTCGAAGCGCTTTTCCTCGTTCGGCATGGCCGTGCTCGATACGCGCCAGGAAGCGGCGCGCGACGAGCGGGCTCACCGCTGGGCCGGCGCCATGCTGCAAGCGTTCTTTGGCGTGGGCGGCACGGATGCGGGCGCCAACCGGGCCACGGATACGCAGCGCGACAATTTCCTCGCCGCCAATATGTTCCTGAAGGGCACGCCTTTCAGCGACTTCCCCGAGTTTTCCGACAAGAGCATCGAACTGAAGCGTTCGAGCGGCGACTTCATCGATTTCCGCGTCGTCGACGAATTGCTGGAAGACCGCCACGGCCACTTGCTGGCCGGCGTGGAAAACCGGGTCAATACGCGCATCAACGATATCCGCACGGGTTTTGACCGCAGCGAGTGGCCGGCGCAGGTGCGCGACGCCATGAAGCACCTGGAACGCGACGCCGTGCGCGACCAGGATTCCACGGCCGACACGACGGAAGACCGCATCAGCAAGCGCCGCCGCGAAGTGCTGGAAGACGTCAAGAAAGTCGTGCGCGACCAGCTGTATGGCTATCTTGATAATAAAGAATTCGGCGGCCTGGAATACGTGCTGTCGCTGGTGGAACAGATCAAGGACCGCATCGAGGCGCCGGGCAGCGGCTTGACGGCGCAGATCGGCAACAATGCCGAACGCTACCGCGAAATCAAGGAAGCCGTGCGTTCGCGCGAATACGAGCGCCTGCTGAACAACCTGGAGCAGACGCGCAGCACCTTCGGTTTCCTCAGCAATGGCGAAAAGCAGGCCGGCGTAGTGATGGACCATTTGCGCACGGAAATGGCGAATGCCCTGAAATTCCATTTGCGCGCCAAGGCGGCGGACGAGTCCGTCATCCTGCTGGGCGAACTGTCGCGCTGGCTGGGCAACCGGGTCGGCGTCGACGCACAGGGCCGCGCGCAGTGGAATGGCCTCGTGGGCGAGCTGCAAACGGGCCGCGAAGGTGTGCTGGCCATGCTGGCGGAACTCAAAACGGCCAATACCATCCTGCAAAAGGACCTGGACAAGGAACACGCGACCCTGATCGTCATTCCCGTCACGGAAAAAGACATCGCGCTGCCATCGGCGGCCACCTTGCGCCAGTGGGCCGATGAAGCGTTCAAGGACATGGGCGGCTCGAAAGCGCTGTTCCCCATGTTGGCCGAACCGGCGCAACGGGGCTTGATCCTGGCCAAGGTCACGCGCATGGCGGAAAACATGATCGCCAGCGCCGGTCTGACCGAAGGCGCGACGAGCACGCCCGACCCGCTGTTCGAAGCGCTGGAACAGATGGACGTGTCCGAACGCCTGGACCGCTTCCGCAAGCTGCTGGCCTGCTCCATGCCGTGGATCGACGCCAATATGGCCGGTGACTTCACGGTCGTGTCGGACCAGTTCAAGTGCGTGATCGGCGTGGCCAACGCGGCCGCCTTCAAGGCGAAGTTCGGCGCCGAGCTCGAATCGTGCGTGCCGACCCAGGTGGGCATCACGGTGAGCCAGCTGGAAATCGTCGAGACGGGCATCCGCGGGCGCGCCGTTTGCTATTGCGAACTGGCTGGCGTGCCGATGACGGTGCTGCGCGGCCTGGAAGGCTGGCGTACCAGTTACCGCAAGGAAGGCGACAACGACAAGGCGCCGACCCACACGCATATCGATCCGACGCAATTTACGCATCCGATCGCGCCGAACACGGACGAGATGAAGCGTCTGGCAGAAGACTTCGGCGAGTTCCTGCAAGCCATCATGCTGGGCATACTGACGCGCCACACGGGCCGCGTGGTGCCGCCGGGCCAGTACCAGTTTGCCGTCGAACCGGGCGACTTGCGCCGCATCGGCAACGAACGGGCCATCCGCCAGAACGGCATGCCGGCCTCGTACGAGAAAAATATCGCCCTGCGCATCGAGGAAAAATTGACGGCGCTTGATGCCGTGCAGACAGCGGCCATGGCCGCGCTGGCAAAATACTATGAACGCACCGTGTATGCGCCCAAGCTGGTGGCGCAGGCCGACGGCTCACAACTGCCGTACGTCGGTTTTGGCAGCGCCATTTCCGCCGAAGTGGGCGCGCGCCTGCGCGAATCGGCGCGCCGCAAGGGCATGGCCAGCGATGAGCTCGACCGCACGGTGCAAACCCTGCTGGGCCGCCTGAAGGAGTGGGCGAACGTCATCGGCGACTCCGACAGCGATGCCTACGACTGGGAAGTGCGCGAGCCGGAAGCGGACGGGCAGCCGCGGTTAAAGTATGCGATCAAGGGGGAAATGCTGGAAGCGGGGCGCCTCGAGCAATTGCTGCGCCCGGCCGGCGCGGCCGCTGCCCCGGCGGCGGCCGTGTTCGGCATGGCGCCGCCACCATTGGGCGGCATGCCGCCGCCGCTGGTGGAATACCAGTATTTCCTGGGCATCAATGGCCAGCAGCAGGGACCGTTCACGGCCCAGCAGATCGTGCAATACGTGCAGGCGGGGCAGGTCGCACCAGGCACCACCAAGGTGTGGCGCGCCGGCTTGCCGGCCTGGGCCGACCTGGCCCAGTTCCCGGAACTGGCGCCCCTGTTCCTCAGCGCGCCGCCACCGTTGATGCCGCCGCCTCTGTGAACGCTGGAATGACGTTGGAATGAAGGATTAGTTTTGGATATCTGTAACAAATGCAAGACGGGCCTGTGGACCGTTGTCAGCCATTGTCCGTACTGCGGTCACGCGATGGCTGGCGCGGCCCGGCCAGCCGCGGCCGTGCCGCCGCTGCCTGTACCCGCGCCGGCGCCGGTAGCGCCCAAGCCGCCGCCCGTGCCGGTGACACCGGCCCCTGCGCCGAAAGCACCGCCGAAGCCGGCTGCCGTGCCGCCGCCGGCGCCAGCGAAACAGGTCCAGCCGGCTCAGCCGAAAGCCGTGCCCAAGCCCGCGCCGGCAGCGCCACCGGCGTCAACCGAACGGTCATCGCCGCCGCGCAAGTGGCTGCGCTGGCTCGGTGGCATCGCCGTACTGGCCTTGGTGATCGTCTACATGAACGGCAAGCCGGGCGGCAAGAATGAGTCGGCCTGCAACGACGCCATCGACAGCGGCTTGAAACTGGTGGCGGATGGCAGCCTGGACGGCGCCCGGCAGAAGCTGGCGACGGCGAAGAATGTATGTACGGGCAAGTCCAGCGCCAAGGCGGACGATTTGCAGGCGGCCATCGGCAAGGCCGGCGCCGCGTCCAGCGGTTGCCAGCGCGGCGTGCGTTCCATCGAGCGCGCCATCGACGGCCATCAATTGCAAAGCGCGGCCAAGGGCATCGCCGCGCTCGACGCCGATTGCGCGGGCGCAGCGAGCGTCGACTCCTTGCGCAAGCAGCTGGCGCGCCAGCAGGCGGCAGCCGCGTCCGTGCTGGTGGGCGTGCGCCAGGCGCTCGACGGCAAGGATGCGACGGCGGCAAGAAATGGCATCGCCAGGCTGGAAGCCATCGACCGCGAAGCGGTGGAATTGCCGCAGTTGAAGGCAGACGTGCTGGCGCTGTCGGCGCCCGCGACACCCGTTGCAGCCCCGGCCCCCGTGTTGGCGCCGGCACAGCAGGAACCTGTGCCCGCGCACGCGGTCGAACGTTCAGCGGTGGCCGAACGCCGTCCGCTGGAAACGTCGCCCGTCGATAGCGGCGCGGCCATGCGCAACGAGATGGCGCAATCGTTCCTGCGCGATGCCGAGCGCTCTTTGCTGGAAGGCAAGTTCGATGCGGCCAAGACGTATCTGGAAAGCGCGCGCCGCGTCGATCCGGGCAATGCGCGCATCGACAATCTGTCGCGCCGCATCCGCGAGCGCGAACGGCAAGTGCTGCAGACGGAAACAACGATCAATTAGCAATCCTGGGAGTCAACATGCTGAATCACACCACTGTGCGCGCCGCTGCCGCGCTGACCATCGCGGCCATGCTGGCCGGCTGCGCCACGGCGCCGATGAGCCCGAACGGCGTGCGCCAGGACGGTTCCTATCCGCAAGGTGGAAGCCAGGCGGCAACGGACGATGACCCGTGCAGCATGGGCGCGACGGCCGCCGCCGGCGCAGCCGTGGGGGCATTGCTGGGCGCGCTGGCGGGCGGCAAGAATGCTGCGCTGAAGGGCGCGGCCATCGGCGGGGGACTGGCGGCGGCCGGTTGTCTGGCCATCAATGTCAATTCGCGCCAGACCAAGACGGCGGCGCAGGCGGACCGCGACTACATCCGCACGCGCGGCGCGCTGCCGCGCGAGCCGCAAGTGGTGTCGTACACGCCGCAGCTGAGCGCGTCGACCGTCAAGCGCGGCCAGCCGTTCAAGGTCAATTCGGTGGTGGAGCTGGTCAACGGCAGCGCGCAAAGCGTCACCGACGTGCGCGAAGAGCTGGTGGTGCTCGACCCGCAAGGCCAGCCATTCAAGTCCGGCTCGAAGGCCCTGGCCAGCAACAACAAGTCGGGCGGGCGCTTTGAAAACTCGTTCCAGCTGACCTTTCCGGAAGGCGTGTCGCAAGGCGTGTATGGCGTCAGGACGAATCTGTACGTGAACGGCAAGCTGGCCGCCACGCGCGACTTGCGCACGCAGCTGGTGATGCTGGATGCGGACGGCGCCGCGCCGCAATTGGCGCTGCGTTAGTTAAGCGCCACCGGCGTACCCATGCTGGCGCCACGCTTCATACACGACGACCGCCACCGTATTCGATAAATTCAAACTGCGGTTGTCCGGTCGCATCGGCAGGCGGATGCGTTGCTCGGCGGGAAAACCGTCGCGCAGGGCCGGGTCCAGGCCTTTCGTTTCCGAGCCGAACACGAATACGTCGCCCGGCAGGAAGGCCACGTCGCCGAACGGGCGCGAGCCGCGCGTCGTCATGGCGAACATGCGGGCCGGGTCGGGCTGGGTGTCGGCCAGGAACGCATCCCAGTTCTTGTGCACCTTCATCTTGGCGTAATCGTGGTAATCGAGGCCGGCGCGCTTCATCTTGGCATCGTCGAGCGGAAAGCCCAGCGGTTCGACCAGATGCAGCTGCGCGCCCGTGTTCGCGCACAGGCGGATGACGTTGCCCGTGTTGGGCGGGATTTCAGGTTCTACCAAAACAACGTGAAACAAAATGCTCTCCTCATATATATAACTAATTCAATGCGGCGGCGTGCGCGCTACCACCAGTATGCTGACCCTGGCCGCGCCTGCGCTCTTGCAGGCGGCCGCCAGCGCGTTGACGGTATGGCCGCTGCTCATCACGTCGTCGACGATGCCCACATGACACCCTTGCAATGACGGCGCGTGTTCGGGCGCGATGGCGAACGCGTGCGCCAGGTTGGCTTGCCGTTCCTGCGGCGCCACGCCGCTTTGCGCCCGGGTGTCGCGCACGCGCAGCGCCAGGCGCGGATGTAAACGCACGTCCAGCAGGCGCGCCAGCGGGCGGGCAATTTCCAGCGCCTGGTTAAAACCCCGTTCGGCCAGCCGGGCCGGGCCCAAGGGCACCGGGCACAGCAGTTGCGGCGCTTGCCAAGCTGGTTGTTGCTGAATGGCAACATGCAGCAATTCCGCCAACAGGGGCGCCAGCGCCAGGCGCGCGCCGAATTTCAGTTGCAGCAGCAACTGGTCGACGGGCGCCGCATAATCGAATGCCGTGATCGTGGCGTCATACGCGGGGCGCTGGCGCAAACAGCGTCCGCACAGTGTTGCCACATCGTCGAGCGGATTGGCGCACTGGCGGCAGCGGGGGCGCACTTGTCCGCGTCCTTGCCCCAGATATTGCGCGCGGCAGGGCGGGCACAGCACTTGCGGGCAGCCGATGCCGCACAGCGCGCACTGGGCCGGCAGCACCGTGGCGCCCAGCCACTGGCGCAACGCCTGCCAGGCGGCCTCAAGGCGGAGTTGGGTGGCCGTCCGCATCGCGATGGCGTCGTTCCATGTACACTGCCGACATTATCTCACCTCACCGGTTTCAACATGCCTGTTCCCGCCAATCCACCCAAAATGAGTGCGCCCATCGATGCGGTGCAAGTACGCGATTTCTTTTCCCGTCCGGCGCGCGTCGCGCCGTCGGACTTCCTGCGCCGCGAAGTGTCGGCACGCATGCACGAGCGCCTGGAGCTGGTGAAAATCACGCCGCACCGCGTGCTGGACGCCGGCTGCGGTCCGGGTGCGGATCTGGCGCAGCTGCAAAAGGATTATCCCGCCGCGCAGATTATCGGTCTCGATGCAGCGCAAGCGATGATGCAGGCGGCGCGCGCGCCCGCGTCGAAACTGGCCAGTTTGAACCAGTTCCTCAGCAAACTGCTGCCGGCCAAGGCGGGCGTGGATTTATTGTGCGGCGACCTCGGTGACTTGCCGCTGGCGCAGGGCAGCATCGACCTCGTGTGGTCGAATCTGGCGCTGCACTGGCATGCGCAACCCGACCGCGTGTTTGCCGAATGGCGGCGCGCGCTGCGCCTCGATGGCTTGCTGATGTTTTCCTGTTTCGGTCCCGACACCTTCCGCGAAGTGCGCGATGCCTTTGCCGAGGCCGATTTATATCCGCACGCCTTGCCCTTTGTCGACATGCACGACTTTGGCGACATGCTGGTCGAGACGGGTTTTTCCACGCCCGTGCTGGATATGGAAATCATTACGGTGACCTACGATACGGCGGAAAAACTGCTGGCGGACGTGCGCGCCTTTGGCGGCAACCCGCTGACCACGCGCCGCCGCGGCCTGATGGGCAAGGCGGCCTGGCAGCGCATGCTGGCCGCGCTGGAAAAAACGCGCCGTCCCGACGGCAAGCTGGGCCTGAGTTTCGAGGTGATCTATGGCCACGCCTTCCGTCCGGCGCCGCGCGTGACGCGCAATGGCGAGGCGATCATCCGCTTTGATTTGCCGCGCAAACCCAAATAAAAGGCTAAAGAAACCGACACTTGGTCGCCATCCGCGCGTTAATGTTGCAGCAAGCGTTGCAAAGCGCGCGGCGGCCGGGAGAAGGGCGCGCACAAAGCCGATTATTGCTTGATGGATTCAAGTTTACTTGATTATAATCGTTGATTGTTTGTCAGCTTAATAAGTGTAAAAAACAAGGGCTGCATACAAAATAAAAAAAACAAAGCGAGACGAATTCGAAGTTACTGCATTAGTATAGTAACCATCTTCCACACGAGGCCATTTCGATGTGGGGAAGAAAAACAGGGTTCCAGCATGGTTGTCCGTCAGCGTTTTGGCGTCGGCAGCCAGCATGGAATTCGCTGGTGCTTGACGCACATGGCCGCATTCTGGCCGTGTTGCTTTCATGGAGGAGCGGCAGCGGTCCAGTACGGAGAAGTCCGCAGCCGTTTAAAATATCATTATTTTTTGGGTGGTTGGGGAAAACATGACACATGCAAAGCGACTTCAATCGTTGCTGCTCGGGCTGTCTTTGACAGCGTTTGGCATCGGGCGATGGGCCACGGCGGCACCGGCTGCCGGCACCTATCCCGGCACCGGCGGTCCCGTGCCGTTCGAAATGAATCTGCAACCGCCGGCGACACAGATCGCCCATGAAATCTACGATTTGCACACCCTGATGATGATCATCTGCCTGGTGATCTTCGTGGCCGTGTTCGGCGTCATGTTCTATTCCATCTTCAAGCACCGCAAGTCTCTGGGCCACAAGCCGGCCACTTTCCACGAAAGCACCACCGTCGAGATCGCCTGGACCGTCGTGCCTTTCCTGATCGTCATCGGCATGGCCCTGCCTGCCACGCGCACCGTCGTCGGCATGAAAGATACCTCGAACGCCGACATCACCATCAAGGCCACCGGCATGCAGTGGAAATGGGGCTATGACTACCTGAAAGGCGAGGGCGAAGGCATTTCCTTCCTTTCCAACCTGGCCACGCCGCGCTCGCAAGTGGGTGCGCCAGGCGTGCCGCCGACGGAAAAACGCGGCGAAAACTACCTGATCGAAGTCGACAACGAAGTCGTCGTGCCGGTCAACAAGAAGATCCGCGTGGTACTGACGGCCAACGACGTCATCCACGCCTGGTCCGTGCCCGCCTTCGGCGTCAAGCAGGATGCGATTCCCGGTTTCGTGCGCGACACCTGGTTCAAGGCCGACCATATCGGCACTTTCCGCGGCAATTGCGCCGAGCTGTGCGGCAAGGAACATGCGTTCATGCCCATCGTCGTCAAGGTCGTGTCCAACGAAGACTACAAGGCTTGGGTTGATGTAAAACAAAAGGAAATGGCGGCATTGGCTGATGATCCAAGCAAGGTGTGGACCATCGATGAATTGAAGGTCAAGGGCGAGAAAGTGTATGCGGCCAACTGCGTGGTCTGCCACCAGGCGACAGGCAAGGGAGTGCCCGGTGCGTTCGCGCCGTTGGACGGCTCGGCCGTGGTGAACGGTCCGAAAGCGGAACAGATCCACGTCTTGCTGAACGGGCAAAAGAGCGGCAAGTATCCCGCTGAAATGCCAGCCTGGAAACAGCTGTCCGACACGGAAATTGCCGCAGTGATCACTTACACGCGCAATTCCTGGTCGAACAAGGCCGCAGAGAACATCGTTCAACCAGCCGAAATCGTGGCTGCACGCAAGTAATTAGGAGCCGTATATGAGTACTAGCACGAGCACTAGCACCTTGGATCACGCCGGTCATGATCACGACCATGCCCACGACCACCCGACTGGCTACCGCCGCTGGCTGTTTGCCACCAACCACAAGGATATCGGTACTTTGTACCTGTGGTTCTCGTTCATCATGCTGCTGTCGGGCGGCGTGCTGGCCCTGATGATCCGTACGGAACTGTTTCACCCAGGCTTGCAATTCTTCCACCCGGAATTTTTCAATCAACTGACCACCATGCACGGCCTGGTGATGGTGTTCGGCGCCATCATGCCGGCCTTCGTCGGCTACGCCAACTGGATGATCCCGCTGCAAGTGGGCGCGTCCGACATGGCCTTTGCCCGCATGAACAACTTCTCGTTCTGGCTGCTGCCACCGGCCGCGATCTTGCTGGCCACGTCCTTCCTCGTGCCGGGCGGCGCCACGGCTGCCGGCTGGACCCTGTATGCGCCGCTGTCGACGCAGATGGGCCCTGGCATGGACATGGCGATTTTCGCCATGCACCTGATGGGCGCCTCGTCCATCATGGGTTCGATCAACATCATCGTTACCATCCTGAACATGCGCGCGCCGGGCATGACCCTGATGAAAATGCCGATGTTCTGCTGGACCTGGCTCATTACCGCGTATCTGTTGATCGCCGTCATGCCCGTGCTGGCCGGCGCCATCACCATGACCCTGACGGACCGCCATTTCGGCACCTCCTTCTTTAACGCGGCAGGCGGCGGCGACCCCGTCATGTACCAGCACATCTTCTGGTTCTTCGGCCATCCCGAGGTCTACATCATGATTCTGCCGGCCTTCGGCATCGTCTCGCAGATCCTGCCCGCGTTTGCCCGCAAACCGCTGTTCGGCTATGCGTCGATGGTCTACGCGACCGCTTCCATCGCGATCCTGTCCTTCATCGTCTGGGCGCACCACATGTTTACCACCGGCATGCCGGTGACCAGCCAGCTGTTCTTCATGTACGCGACCATGCTGATCGCCGTGCCGACGGGCGTCAAAGTGTTCAACTGGATCGCCACGATGTGGAAGGGTTCCATGACGTTCGAGACGCCGATGCTGTTCTCGGTCGGCTTCATTTTTGTCTTTACCATGGGCGGCTTCACGGGCCTGATCCTGGCCGTCACGCCGATCGACATCCAGTTGCAGGATACCTATTATGTGGTGGCGCATTTCCACTACGTGCTGGTGGCCGGTTCGCTGTTCGCTCTGTTCGCCGGCTTCTACTACTGGTCGCCGAAATGGACGGGCCACATGTACAACGAGACGCGCGGCAAGATCCACTTCTGGCTGTCGCTGATCACGTTCAACGTGACCTTCTTCCCGATGCACTTCCTGGGCCTGGCCGGCATGCCGCGCCGCTATGCCGACTATCCGGCGCAGTTCACGGATTTTAATATGATCGCCTCGATCGGCGGCTTCGGCTTTGGCCTGATGCAGGTGTACTTCCTGTTCTTCGTGGTCTTGCCGACCATCCGCGGCGGCAAGGCTGCGCCAGCGAAACCATGGGAAGGTGCGGAAGGTCTGGAATGGACCGTGCCGAGCCCGGCGCCTTTCCACACGTTTGAAACGCCGCCGACAGTGAAATAAGGTATCCCGGGCCGGCGTGTTGCGCGGCCCGTCTTGAATAAAGTGCCTGTCATGACCGAAGTGAAAACTGAGCGTAAAAAACCGAACAACCTGCGTACCGGGCTGATACTGGGGGGCCTGGCGGCCTTATTCTTCCTGTCCGTGTTCGTCAAGCGCATGTGGCTCTGACGTGACGACGCCGATCCAACAGGAAACACGCGGCCTGAACCGCAAGATGCTGGGCAAGCTGCTCGTCATTGCCGTGCTGATGTTCGGCTTTGGCTATGCCCTGATTCCCGTCTACAAGCAGATTTGCGAAGTGATGGGCATTAACGTGCTGACGCAAAAAGATGGCACGGTAGCTTACGACAACAATACGCAGGTCGACACGACGCGTAGCATCACCGTCGAGTTCGACGGCAATGCGCAGGGGCCATGGCGCTTCCGCCCGACCGTGTCGAGCATGCAGGTGCATCCGGGCGAACTGGTGACCGTCATGTATGAAGTGGTCAACACGCAAAACCGCGTCGTCAATGCGCAAGCCATTCCCAGCTATGCGCCGCAGAGCGCCACGCCGCATTTCAAGAAGGTCGAGTGTTTCTGCTTCAAGCAGCAGACCTTGAAACCGAAGGAGGCGCGGCAGATGCCGGTGGTGTTCTTCCTCGATCCGGCCCTGCCGAAAGAGGTGAAAACCATCACCCTGTCGTACACGTTTTTCGAGATCGCCGGTCTGAGCCAGGCTCAGACGCCGGCCGTCCAATAGGAGAGTGGCATGGGCGAATCCAAGCAGCCTGAAAAAGCGTCGTTCCTGTATTCGCTGCGCGCCGTCGTGTGGTCATTCACGGGCTTGCGCCGCAAGAGCGATTTCGACACGGATTCGGCCAAGCTCAATCCCGTGCACATCGTCATCGCCGGCTTCCTGGTGGTGGCTTGCCTGATCGGCATCCTGATTTCAATTGTTAAATTCGTCGTTTTATAAATTATAAAAAACCACCCTATAAGTTTTTGAGGAGATGATGATGAGTTCCAACCACGCCGCCGTACCTTATTATTTCGTGCCCGGCCCGTCGCGCTGGCCCATGCTGGGCGGCGCCAGCCTGCTGCTGACCATGATCGGCGCCTCGGCCTGGGTTAACGACGTCTCCTGGGGCCCGTACCTGAACTACATCGGCCTGGCCGGCATCCTGCTGGTGCTGTATTTCTGGTTCGGCGACGCCATCAGCGAATCGGAGCAAGGCCTGTACAGCGAGCGCATCGACCATTCCTTCCGCTGGAGCATGAGCTGGTTCATCTTTTCGGAAGTCATGTTCTTCGCCGCCTTCTTCGGCGCCCTGTTCTATGCGCGCAGCATCTCGATGCCATGGCTGGCCGACCTCGACCACAAGGTGATCTGGCCCGATTTCGCCGCCCACTGGGGCAATACGGGCCCGGCCGGCACGGTGCAGGAATTCACCACCATGACGCCGTTCTGGATTCCGACCATCAATACGGCCTTGCTGCTGATGTCGGGCGTCACGTTGACCATCTCGCACCACGCGCTGCGCGCCGGCCACCGCGGCATGACGGCCCTGTTCCTGTTCGCCACGATCTTGCTGGGCGCCATCTTCATGGGCTTCCAGGTCTACGAATACATGCACGCCTACAGCGAACTGAACTTGAAATTGACGTCCGGCATCTACGGCGCCACCTTCTTCATGCTGACGGGCTTCCACGGCTTCCACGTGACCCTGGGCGCCATCATGCTGTCCGTCATCCTGTACCGCGTGCTGAAAGGCCACTTTACCCCTGAACACCACTTCGGCTTCGAAGGCGCCGCCTGGTACTGGCACTTTGTCGACGTCGTCTGGCTGGGCCTGTACGTGGTCGTGTATTGGTTATAATGGCGGGGCAGGGCGCGCGCGGTTGATGCGTGCGCCGGCACCATAAAAAAGCCGTACCGGGAGATCCTGGGTACGGCTTTTTTCTTAGTGTGAAGAATTTGCCAATCAGGCAATGTCGGGTCTTAATGAATTCCCGTCGGCTGGATATAGCCGAGCTTGTGCGCCAGCAGGATCAGTAAAAACAGGGTGATCGACAAGCCCACGCGCAGGGCCAGCGCCTGCACGGTGCGGTTGCTCTTGCCCTTGTCGCGCATGAGGAAGAACAGAGCTGAGCCCAGGCTGCCCAGGATCAGGATGAAGGCAATGGCAACGAGGATTTTCATGGATGGTAGCGCCAGGCTTGAGGAGGTTTCATTGTAATGCGTATCCGCTTCCATTTTAGATGGATTCCATTTGTTGTAATGCTGCTACTGGTGGCCCTGGGCGTGTCGCTGGCGCAATGGCAGCAGCGCCGTGGCGACGAGAAAGTCGCCCGCGCCGCCCGGCTGGAAGCGGGCAACCTGGCCGCTCCGCTGGCATTGACGGCCGCGCCCATGCTGCCGAGCGATGCGCAAGCGATTGAATATCGCCGGGTCACCGTCACCGGCCATTTCGTGCCCGCCTGGACGGTGTACCTGGACAACCGCCCCTACAAGGGCCAGGCCGGTTTCCACGTGCTCACGCCATTCCAGATCGACGGTTCGACCATGCACGTGCTGGTGGCGCAAGGCTGGCTGCCGCGCAACAATGCCGAGCGTACGCGCATTCCCGATTACCCGACACCTGCCGGCACGGTGACGATTTCCGGCATCGCGCGCCTGAACGCGGGTCATGTGATGGAACTGGGCACGGCGCCGGCCCTGGCGCCGCACGCCATCGTGCAAAATGCCGATATCGGCCAGCTGGCACAGGCCAGCGGCCTGGCCTTGCAACCATTCATTCTCGAACAAACAGTTGATTCGACAGCAACGGCGCCAGCGTCCGGCCAGCTTCCCGTGCGCGACTGGCCGGCGCCGGACCTGGGCGCCGACAAGCACCGCGGCTATGCATTCCAGTGGTACGCACTGGCACTGATGGCTTTTCTATTTTTTGTCTTTACAGGATTTCGACGTGCAAACAAACAACCCTGACGCAACGCAAGACAGCAGCAATAAACAGGCACAGAATACGGGACGCTGGAAGCTGCTGGCCGTCGTGGCCGTGTGCGCGTTTCCCATCATCGCCTCGTATTTCACGTATTACATCATCAAGCCCACTGGCCGCAACAACTATGGCGCCCTGATCGACCCGCGTTTGCATCCGATACCGGAAGCGCAGCTGCAGGTGACGGAACTCGACGGCAAGGCGTCGCCGCTGGCGCAATTCAAGGGCAAGTGGGTGCTGCTGCAGACAGGGCCATCCGATTGCCAGGAAGCATGCAAGAAGCAATTGTTTGACATGCAACAACTGCGCCTCATGCAGGGCAAGGAACGCGAACGCCTGGAAAGAGTCTGGCTGGTGACGGATGCCCAGCCGCTCGACACCCTGGTGATGCGCGAGTTCGACGGCACCAGCATGCTGCGCGTCAATAGCGACGCCTTGAAAGCGTGGTTGCCCGTAGAGCCGGGCGGCAAGACCAGCGACCATTTCTACCTGATCGATCCGCTGGGCAATCTGATGATGCGCTTCCCGAAAGACGCGGACCCGAACAAGATCAAGAAAGACATCGCCAAGCTGCTCAAAGCTTCGGCGATCGGTTGAGGAGTCTGCATGCCGACGATGCATCTCTCCGCGCTGGCCCAGCTGGGCTTGACGGGTCTGCTGGTGGCGCTGCTGCCGCTGACCATGGTCTGGGTGTCTGCGGACGCCAATAAATACCGCAAGCTCGTGTGGATCGCCGTCTTTTTGACGGTCGACCTGATCATGTTTGGCGGCTTTACGCGCCTGTCCGATTCCGGCCTCGGCTGTCCTGACTGGCCCGGCTGCTATGGTTCTGCCAATCCTTTCCTTGCGCACGAGCATATCGTGGCGGCGGAAACCCTGATGCCGACGGGCCCCGTGACGGTGGTGAAAGCATGGATCGAAATGACGCACCGCTACCTGGCCATGGCCATCGGCGTCTTGATCGTGGCGATGATGGTGCAGGCGTGGCGCCAGTGGAGGAAAAACAAACGCGAAGAATTCGCCCCGGCGCTGCCGACGGCGCTGTTTCTGTTCGTCTGCCTGCAGGGCGCGTTCGGCGCCTGGACCGTCACCCTGAAACTGCAGCCGGTGATCGTCACCATCCACTTGTTGCTGGGCATGGGCTTGCTGGCCATGCTGACGTGGCTGGGCGGGCGCCAGGACCATGCCGTCAAACCCGTGCTGCGCGCCGATGCGGAAGAGTCCGTGCTGCGCCCCGTGCGCGCGCTGGCCATCTTTTCGCTCGTGCTGTTGACCGTGCAGATCGCGCTGGGTGGCTGGGTGAGTACCAACTACGCCACCCTGGCTTGCACGGATTTCCCCCTGTGCGGCGGCAAGGTGATTCCGGAGATGGATTTCGAGCATGGTTTCCATCTGTGGCGCGAGCTGGGCAAGACGGCCGCCGGCCACTACTTGCCGTTTTCCGCGCTGACGGCCATCCACTGGGTGCACCGCAATTTCGCCTTCATTGTGGCGGCCGGCATCAGCTATACCGTGTTTCGCGCATGGAAGCTGCCGTCCTTGCGCGGCACGGCACGCTGGGTGGCGCTGGTGCTGGCCCTGCAGGCGGCCACGGGCCTGGCGACGATTTACCTGAGCTGGCCCTTGTCGATTGCCGTCATGCATAACGGCGGGGCGGCGCTGCTCGTGTTATTGCTGACCATGTTAAACTACAAGGCTAAATTCCAACTCGATGTAGCGCGCAATGTTAAGCGCGCTTGCGCCTCCGCGCCAGTGCCCTCGGCACAAGCCAGTTCTTCCCGTACCGCATAAATGACTACTCAGACCATCAGCCGTAAACCATCCCCCCGCATCGCCCAGTATTGGGCGCTGACCAAGCCCCGCGTGACGCAACTGGCCGTGTTTTGCGCCGTCATCGGCATGTTCCTGGCCAGCGAGGAGTTGCCTGACTGGCACGCGGTGGTGTTCGGCACCATCGGCATCTGGCTGCTGGCCGGCGCCGCGTTTGCCGTCAATTGCCTGGCCGAGCGCGAAATCGATGCGCGCATGGCCCGCACGGCGCGCCGCCCGATGGCCATGGGCGACATCACGGTGAAACAGACGGTGGTGTTCGCGCTGGTGATCGGCGGCCTGGGCATGGCGATCCTGTATCACCTCGTCAATCCGCTGACCATGTGGCTGACCTTTGTCACCTTTGTCGGCTATGCGCTGATCTACACCATGGTGCTCAAGCCCGCCACGCCGCAAAACATCGTCATCGGCGGCCTGTCCGGCGCCATGCCGCCCGCGCTGGGCTGGGCCGCCGTCGCCAACGACGTGCCGATGCAGGCGTGGCTGCTGGTGCTGATCATTTTTGTCTGGACGCCGCCGCATTTCTGGGCCCTGGCCATGTACCGCCGCGATGATTACGCGCGCTCGGGCTTGCCCATGCTGCCCGTCACGCACGGCATGCAATTCACGCAATTTCACGTCTGGCTGTACTCGATCGCGCTGGCCGCCACCACCTTGCTGCCGTACGCCGTGCGCATGAGCGGCCTGATCTACCTGGCGTCGGCCGTGGTGCTCAACGCCGGCTTCCTGTACTACGCGTGGAAGATGTACCGCCACTACACGGACCTGATCGCGCGCAAAGCCTTTACGTTTTCCATCATCTACCTGGCATTGCTGTTCGCGGCTTTGCTGGTCGACCATTACATTCCACTCGGCACATGAAAAAAACCCTGACTCTGTTGTTGGCGGCCGCGCTGGTCGCCGTCCTGGCCGGCTGCGGCAAGCCTGCCGCGCCCAAGCTGGCCTTCAAGAACACGGACGTGACGGGCCTTGGCTACGCGCGCGAGTTCGCGCTGACGGACCACACGGGCCACCCGCGCACCCTGGCCGACTACAAGGGCAAGCTGGTGCTGGTGTTCTTCGGCTACACGCAATGTCCGGACGTGTGTCCCACCACCATGGCCGACATGGCCCAGGTGATGCAGGAAATGGGTCCGCAGGCGGAGCAGGTGCAAGTGCTGTTCGTCACCGTCGACCCCGAGCGCGACACGCAGCAATTGCTGGCGCAGTATGTGCCGGCCTTCGACAAGCGTTTCGTCGGCCTGTATGGCGACGCGGCCGCGACAGCCAAGGTGGCCAAGGAATTCAAGGTGTATTACGCCAAGGTCGAGGGCGAGACGGACAGCAGCTACACGGTCGACCACACGGCCGGCACCTATGTGTTCGACCGCGAAGGCAAGATCCGCCTGTTCGTGCGCCACGGCGAAAAGCCTGCCGCCATCGCGCACGATCTTAAACTTCTGCTATCCTGACCCGGTCGCGCCTCAGGGCGCCATCTTCAGGATATGCAGTACATGGACAAACGTTTCGAGCCGCACGCCCGCCTGGCAGCCATCATCTTTCTGTTGATCGGCTGCTTTTTCGTCTTGCGGCCCTTCCTCGCCGCCATGCTGTTTGCCGCCTGCGTGGGCATTTCCAGCTGGCCTTTGTACATCCTCCTGCTGGAACGCCTGAAAGGCCGGCGCAACTGGGCGGCCGCCATCATGACCCTGTCGCTGCTGCTCGTCATCGTGCTGCCGCTGGCCCTCGTCACCTACAACCTGGCCGACAATGTGTCGCGCATCTATGAACAGCTGCGCGCCGCGCTGGAATCGGGCGGCCTGCACCCGCCGGCCTGGCTGGCCAGCATTCCCGTGGTGGGCGAAACCATCGCCGGCTACGTGGAACGCCTGCTCGCCGACCGCGAGGAATTACTCAATTTAGGCAAGACCATGCTGGAACCGGCGCGCCACTTCCTCGCTTCCGGCGGCATCCTGCTGGGCACGGGCCTGGCGCAGACCAGCCTGGCCGTGTTCGTGAGCTTCTTCCTCTACCGCGACGGCCAGCAGCTGAGCCGCGCCCTGATGACGGGCGCCGGCCGCATCATCGGCGACAGCGCGCCGGGCGTGGGCCTGACCATCAGCCGTACCGTGCGCGGCGTCATGTACGGCTTGCTGGGCACGGCGCTGGCACAAGCCCTGGTGGCCGTGGTGGGTTTTCTGATCGCCGGCGTGCCGGCCGTGGCGCTCTTGGGCGTGGCCACCTTCATCTTTTCGCTGATTCCTGTCGGGCCGCCTCTGATCTGGGGCGGCGCCGCCATCTGGCTGTTTACCGACGGCCAGACGGGCTGGGGCATTTTCATGCTGGTGTGGGGCGCGCTGCTGATCAGCGGCGTGGATAACGTCGTGAAACCCATGCTGATCAGCCGCGGCAGCAGCCTGCCTTTTTTGCTGGTGCTGCTCGGCGTGCTGGGCGGTGTGCTGGCCTTCGGCTTCGTCGGCATTTTTATCGGCCCGACCCTGCTGGCGGTGCTGTACAGCTTGCTGCAAACGTGGACGGTGGGAGAGACTACCGTGCCGCAGGGAAAAGATACGATTACCTTGAAAAAAGATTAATCGCGTAAGTCCGCATCGAGGTCGCGTTCCTGCTTGGGGATCACCTTGATCAGCACGATGCGGGGCCCGTTCATCTTCTTGACGACGATGTCGAAGTCGACAAAGGTGATGCGCTGGCCCTGCTTCGGAATGTCACCGAGCTTGACCATGATCAAGCCGCCCACCGATTCCACGTCATCCAGTCCCAGCTCCTCGTTTTCGATATCGATGCCGAGGATGCGTTCGAGCGAGAAGATGGGCAGGCTGGCCTTGCCGATCAGGGTGCCGTCGCTCTGCTTGAGCCAGTCGTTTTCATTGCGGCGGAATTCGTCGCGGATTTCACCGACCATGGCGCCGAGCAAGTTATCCAGCGTGATGAAACCCAGCGGGCGCTTGCCCTTTTCGCCGATCAGCGCGAAGTGCGGCGCGCCGTCGCGAAAGCGCCGGAACAGTTCCAATGCCGGCGTACGCGCGGAAATGATGTCCACGGGACGTAAAAATGGCGTGAGCGAGGCGATCGGTTTGCCTGCCTGCTGGGCAAAGAACAGGTCTTTCAAGTGCACGACGCCCAGCACGTCGTCTTCATTCATGTCGAAATACGGATAGCGGCTGAAGCGGTTGCGCAGCACCGTGTCGAGATTTTCTTCCAGCGTGTTCGAGGCGTGCAGGGCGATCACTTCATTGATCGGGCGCATCAGGTCCGACACCGTCATCTGCTCGAAATCCAGCGACTGGGCCAGGATGTTGCGCTCGTCGCGCGTAAACTTTTCGCCCGGCTGGCTGGTGCGCAGGATCAGTTTCAGTTCCTCGGACGAATAGTGGGCATCGTGGCCGCCCTTGCCGGACAGGCCCGCCATGCGCAGCACCCAGTTGGCGCTGGCGTTGAGCAGGTAGATGGCCGGATACATGGCCCAGTAAAAGCCGTACAGGGGAATCGCGCTCCACAAGCCGACGGCTTCCGGGTTGCGGATGGCCATCGATTTGGGCGCCAGTTCGCCCACGACGATGTGCAGGAAGGAAATCACGCTGAAGGCGACGACGAAGGAGACTCCGTGGATCAGCTCTTGCGACGTGACGCCGATGGCGCCGAACAGCGGCTCCAGCAAGCCGGCAAACGCCGGTTCGCCGACCCAGCCCAGGCCCAGCGATGCCAGGGTGATGCCCAGCTGGCAGGCGGACAGGTAGGCGTCCAGCTGGCCATGCACCTTGGCCAGGATGCGGCCCCGCAGCCCTTGTGTCTTGGCGATGGCGCGGATGCGCGTGCGCCGCAAGGTGACGATGCCAAACTCGGCGGCAACAAAAAAACCGTTCAGCGCGACCAGGAAGAGGGCGAGCAGGACTAGCAAGACATTGTGCATGGGGGCGCAGAAGATGGGCTGGTAAAACGACATCTTAAACGACGAAGGGCGCAGTATCCTAATTTCCGGCAAATCGGCCCTGCGGTTTTACACGATGCTGCGGCGTGCTGCGTCGACCAGCGGCGCGGCGCCCTGTTCGCCCAGCGTCTGCAACAAGTCCCCGAAGTCGTGCGCGCGGCCATGCGCCAGCTCGGCGCCGCTGAGGCCGATAATCTGCAGGAAGGCAAATTTTCCCGAGACCAATTGGTATTCTTCCGGGTAATGTTCGCTGGGCACCATGATGATGGCGGTCAGCGCGGACTGCTGGCCATCGATGGGGCCGCCAACGGACATGCGGTCCCAGGCGTCCAGCGGTTCCTGGTCGCCGAAGCGGCCAGCCGCCAGCAGCATCTGGTACGCGGCGAACCTGCGCACCAGCGCCAGCGCCCATGGCGACTGTTGCGGGCATTCCAGCAGCAGTTCGCGGCCCAGTCCCGTCCATTCCTCATCCTTATCCGGTTCGTCGTCCCATGGATTGGACAGGCCCGACGACACGTAGGCCCAATGCGACCGCGTGGGTGTTGGCGGGCATTCGAACACGCCGATATGCAGCCAGCGCGGATCGACTTCGGTACAGTTGAACAGCTCTTCAAACAGGGACATGCTGAGCGGATAGATGCCCGGACCCAGGTCCCCGAACAGGGTTTTGTAGAGTGTTTCTTCGCGCTGGGTCCAGGCTGTTTCCAGAAGGCTGCTTGCGGCGCCGTCATTGGCAAGGTTGGTCATGTCGGTACACTGAAATGGATGAGTATTTGAGTATAAAACATGCAACTTTGTGACGGCGTACGCTTGAACCGGCGCGATGCGCCGGCCTCAGGCCGCTACCTTGGCGGGGGCCGCTTGCGGCCCGCCGCGCATGGCAAAGACCATGACGGCCGAGACGATGGCGGGGATGGCGACGACGAGGAAAATCGTGCTGTTGGGCCAGTTCAGGCGGATCAGCTCGCCACCGAGCACGGGGCCGATGATGGAGCCGATGCGCCCGATGCCCAGGCTCCAGCCGATGCCCGTCGAGCGCAGGGTGGTCGGATAGTAGCTGGCCGCCAGGGCGTTGACGGCCGGCTGGCCGCCCACCACGCAAAAACCGGCGATGAAGATCGTGATGAAGAGGAAGGCCAGCGACACGTCCGGACGGCCGATCAGGGCAATGGCCACGGCGGCAACGAGGAAGCACGGCAGCAGGATGCGGCGGAAGCTGGAGCGGTCGATCAGCTGGCCCATGACGAGGGTACCGATGGTGCCGCCCACTTGCAGGGCCGTGCCGGCCAGCACGGCGTTCGCCGTCGACAAGCCCGCTTCCTTGGCAATGGTCGGCAGCCAGTTGGACAGGAAATACAGGTTCAGCAAGTTCATGAAGTTGATGACCCACAACAAAACCGTCATCTTGGCGCGGCCGCCCGTAAACAATTGCAGCACGGGCGCGCCCTTGTGTTCCTTCTCATGCACGACGTATTGCGTGCCGGCCGTGATGTTGATGGTAGGATCGATGCGTTTGAGCCACTGCGCGACCTTGTCCAGCTTGCGTTTTTTCAGCACCAGGAATTGCATCGATTCCGGCAGCAGGAAGAACATCAGCACGCCGATCACCAGCGGTACCACGCCGCCCACGTAAAACACGGATTGCCAGCCGAAGGCGGGAATCAGCGCGGCGGACAATAATCCGCCCAGCACGGCGCCCAGGGTAAAGCCGCACGAGACCAGCATCATCAGGGTAACTTTCTTGCGCAGGGGGCTGTATTCGCCGGCCAGCGCCATGGCGTTCGGCATCACGGCACCGAGGCCCAGTCCCGTGATGAAACGGATCAGCTGCAATTGCTCGATGGTGGTGGCCAGCGGCGTGACCAGCATGCACAGGGAAAAGAAGATGGTCGAGCCGATCAGCACGGGACGGCGGCCGAACTTGTCGGCCGTGATGCTGAAAACGAGCGAGCCGACCAGCATGCCCAGCAGGCCAGCGCCAAACACGGGACCCAGGTTGGCCTTGCTCACATGCCAGTCGGCGATGATGGCGGGCGCCACGTAACCCATCGCCTGCACGTCGAAGCCATCCATGATGACGCACAGCCCGCACAGGATCAGCATGCCGATCTGGAAGGAGCCGATCTTGTTGTTATTGATGAGATCGGGAATATCGATCGTCTTGCCTGCCGTGGACATGGTGCCGCTCCTGTTTTTTATGGTGATCGCGCCCTGCCGGCGAGGGATGGGCGCGTGTTTGTCTCAGGCTTTATTACAATCGCTTTTGATTGATTATTCAAACGTTATTTTCGAATGGATTTATCAGGTTTCCTTGTGAATCTTTGTCGTCCCCTGGATGGCCGCCAGGATTACGTCGAGTGCCGGATGCATGATCTTGCGCTCGTTGGAAATGACGTAAAACTGCTCGCGCAGGGACGAGGCGTCGCCGACCAGCACGGCGCCGAATTGTTCCTCGATATCGGCCGCCAGGCTGGCGGACGCGAAAAACAGGCCCAGGCCCTTGCGGCCAAACGCGTTGAGCATGGCGTTGTCCTCGAATTCGCCGACCACGTCGGGACGTACGCCTTGCTGCACCATCCATTCGTCGATGCGCCCGCGCAAGGCGTTGTTGCGCGCCGGTAGCAGAAACGGGGCGCCGTGCAGGCTGTGCGGGAAGTTGTCGCGGTACTGTTCCGCCAGCGCGGGGATGCCGAACAGCTTCATGGCGCTCTCTCCCCACAGGTGGCTGGACACGCGCAAGCTGGCGCCGGCCGGCACGGCGCGGTCCGTCAAGACCAGGTCCAGCTTGTGCAGGGCCAGGTCGGCCAGCAGGGATTCGAACTCGTCTTCCAGGCACACGAGTTTGATGGGCTGGTCCAGGCTGCGCGTGGCGTCAAGCATGCGGTAGGCCATCAGTTTCGGCAGGGAATCGGAAATGCCCACCGTCAGGCGCATCTTTTCCGCGTCCGTGTCGGCCAGCGCTTCCTGCATCTGTTCGCCCAGCAAGAAAATCTGGTCCGCGTAGCCGAGCGCCAGACGGCCCGCTTCCGTCGGCACCAAGCGCCGTCCCTGCGGCTGCAGCAGGGACTTGCCCAGTTCCTTTTCCAGCAGGGCCAGCTGTGTGCTGATGGTTTGCACGGCCAGTCCCAGGCGTTCGGCCGCGCGCGTCACGCCGCCTTCCTTGGCGACCACCCAAAAGAAGTACAAATGGCGGTAATTGAAACCCGTGGTTTTCATCGCTGCATCCTCTATCTTCTGTTTTTGCGAAGTAATACTTCCATTATCTTCCATTTTTAAATGTGTCACATGTCCTTATACTACGTTCCATTGAATTTGGATAACGGGGAACTATCGATGAAACATTTCAGAGTGTCATTTCTAGTGACATTTATCTGCCTGGGCATTTCCGCCTGGTGGGGTTACACGCACGGTGGCGTGTCGACCATGCTGTCGGCATTGGGCATAGCGGTGATCCTGGGCGTGATGGAAGTCTCGCTGTCGTTTGACAACGCGGTGGTCAATGCCTCGGTGCTGAAGAACTGGGACAAGTTCTGGCAGAACCTGTTCCTCGGCGTCGGCATCATCATCGCCGTCTTCGGCATGCGTCTGCTGTTCCCGCTGGTCATCGTGGCGCAAGCGGCGGACCTGGGCTTGATGGAAGTATGGAATCTGGCCCTGAGCAATCCGGAACAGTATTCGATGCACCTGACGAATCACCATGCGGAAGTGGCGGCTTTTGGCGGCATCTTCCTGTTGCTGGTGTTCCTGAACTTCCTGCTGGATTCGGAAAAAGAAACCCACTGGCTGGGCCGTATTGAAGAAAAACTGGGCGCGCTGGGCAAGATCTCCTCGATTTCCGTGATGATCGCGCTGGGCACCCTGATGGTCAGCCTGTCGATGATCGAAGAAGGCCAGAAACTGGTGGTGCTGACGGCCGGCCTGTGGGGTATTTTGACCTACGTGGGCGTCGATGTGATCAGCGGCTTGCTGGAAGGCGATAACGGCGACGGCAACATGGGCGACATCATCAAGCGCGGCGGTATTGGCGGCTTCCTGTACCTGGAAGTGCTCGACGCTTCGTTCAGCTTTGACGGCGTGATCGGCGCGTTTGCCATCACCAAGGATGTCGTGATCATCATGCTGGGTCTGGCAATCGGCGCGATGTTCGTGCGGTCGATGACGGTGTTCCTGGTGCGCAAGGGTACGCTCGACGAGTTCGTTTATCTGGAGCACGGCGCGCACTATGCGATCGGTATCCTGGCCGTGATCATGTTGGTCAGCATGAAGTTCCACATTCCCGAGATCTTCACGGGTCTGATCGGCGTGGCCTTCATTCTCGCCTCGCTGTGGTCGTCGATCCGCTACAAGCGCAGGATGGCCCTCGAAGAAGACAAGACGGAAGTGCTGGAAGCGGTCAAGGCAACGGCAGTGTAAAGAATGCGCGACAAACGCTACACCCGTTTGTCGGCAAGTTGTAGCAAGCGTCGCCGCCGGCCTGGGGAGTCAGGCCGGTGGAGGACGCCAGGTGTTTGGTCATATACAACCCACATAGGAGAAATACATCATGGCAATCAGTCTGCAAAAAGGCGGCAACGTCAACCTGAGCAAAGAAGCCCCTGGCATTTCGAAGATGATCATCGGCCTGGGCTGGGATGCCCGCGCCACCGACGGCGCCGCGTTCGACATCGACGGTTCGATCTTCATGCTGAAGGCCGACGGCAAGGTTCGCGCCGACGTCGACATGATTTTCTACAACAACCTGAAGTCGAGCGACGGCTCCGTCACCCACTCGGGCGACAACACCACCGGCGCTGGCGATGGCGATGATGAAACCGTCATCGTCGACCTGGCCACGGTGCCAGCCGAGATCGACAAGATCGCCGTCTGCGTCACGATTCACGATGCCGAAGCGCGCAAGCAAAACTTTGGTATGGTATCGAAGGCGTACGTACGCTGCGTGAATGCCAACGGCAACACGGAAATCGCCCGCTTCGACCTGTCGGAAGACGGTTCGGCGGAAACGGCCATGGTCTTCGGTGAAATCTACCGCAATGGCGCCGATTGGAAATTCAAGGCCATCGGCCAGGGCTACAAGGGCGGCTTGGGCCCACTCGCCGCCTCGTTCGGCGTCGGCGTATAAGTTGTAAGCAGTCAAGGCGGTCCGCTGTGTGGACCGCCCCCATCATTACCGAGTTGAGGAAGGAATCGTCAGATGCCAGTTTTTAGTATTACCGGGGACGTCGACCCGTTCCTGCATGTGTCGCTTGCCAAGGGCGAGAAGATTTATTGCGAATCCAATGCGATGGTGATGATGGAAACCAATCTTGAGCTGAAAGGCAAGATGACGGGCGGCATAGGCGCCGCGCTGATGCGCACCTTTGCCAACGGGGAATCGTTCTTTCAGCAGCATATCGAGGCCATGCGGGGCGACGGCGATTGTTTGCTGTCGCCTACCTTGCCCGGCGCGATGCGGGTGCTCGAGGTGGGCGCCGAACAATACATGATCAGCGACGGCGCCTTCGTGGCGGCCAGTGCCGGCGTGGAATTGAAGGTGCGCACGCAGAGTCTTGGCAATGCGCTGTTTGCCCAGAGCGGTGGTTTTTTCATTACCGAGACGGCAGGCAGCGGCCAGTTGGCGGTGTCCGGTTTTGGCGCGATGTCGATACTGGAAGTGACGCCTGGCAAGGACGTGGTGATCGATAACTCGCACGTTGTGTGCTGGGACAACCGCCTGCAATACGAAATTTCCATGACGACCGGCAGCAGCGGCGGCTTTCTGGGCAATTTGATCAATAGCCAGACCAGCGGTGAGGGCATGGTACTGAAGTTTTCAGGCACGGGGAAAATCCTCGTGTGCTCGCGCAACCGCGCGGCCTTCCTCGCCTGGACCCAAAGCAAGCCGGCGTAATCAAGCAGTAAACACTTAACAGGAGCTATGCGTATGTCTGTCAATTTGAGCAAAGGCCAGAAGATTTCTCTGGACAAAGAAGCTGGTACCACCCTGACCCGTATCACCATGGGCCTGGGCTGGGATGCGGCCAAGACCAAGGGTTTCCTCGGTTTCGGTTCGAAGACGGAAGCCGTCGACCTGGATGCGTCGTGCGTCATGTTCGATGAAAACAAGAGCACGTCCGACATCGTCTGGTTCCGCCAGCTGAAAAGCAAGGACGGCAGCATTGTCCACACGGGCGACAACCGCACGGGCGCGGGCGATGGCGACGACGAACAGATCAATGTCGATCTGTCGAAAGTGCCGGCGAACGTGAAAAGCCTGGTTTTCACCGTCAACAGCTTTACTGGCCAGAACTTCTCGCAGGTAGAAAACGCCTATTGCCGCATCTTGAATGCCAGCAATAACCAGGAAGTCGCGCGTTTCAACCTGTCTGTGCAAGGTTCCCACACGGCACAGATCATGGCCAAGCTGTACCGCCATAACGGCGAATGGAAGATGCACGCCATCGGAGAAAACGGCAACGGTCGCACTTTTGACGACCTGATGCCGCAAATCGCCGTGCATCTATAAGGAGCAGTACGCAGCGGGCGGGGGACGGACCGGATACCGGCCCTTGTCCGCTGCTCTATATTGAAGGAGAGTATGTCGTGATGCGATTGCTGATAGCCTTGCTACTTCCGTGTCTCACGTTTTTCATGCTGGGGCGCCCGCTGGCCGGTGCCGCCGCCTTGATCTTGCAGTGCACTGTGATCGGCTGGGCGCCGGCGGCCCTGTGGGCCCTGTACACGGTGAACCAGCATAAAACGGAGCAGGAACTGGAAGGCGCGTTAAGCCGCAGCTACATGCGCAGGCGCAGTCGGTTGATTTAAGTTAATCGGGCGCTTGGAATCCTTGCGCTAAAGCCTGCACGAGTGATCGTGCGGGCTTTTTTGTGGGCGCTCACTTCTTGCAGCGTATCGGCACGTTCACGGAATTGCCGTCCGAACTCAGGTTGCGGTACTGCAAATCTTCGCTTTCGATGGCAAAGCGGGGCACGGCGTGGACATAGCGCTGCTTGCAGACGGTGTCGTCATTGATCAGCTGGCCCGCCAGCATGTAGTCGCACAGGGCGAAGCGCGATTCCTCGTCGTCGAGGATCAGCACGCGCGCGGCGCTGTACAGGGCCGATTGCAAGACTTCCGGGCTGCAATTTTCCGGACCCGTCAGCTTCAGATGGGTTTTCGTTTGCGTGGCCAGGCGTTGCAGCTTGACGAGGGCGGCCCGCTCTTCCTTGCGGGCACCATCGACGTGCACGTCTTCGCTGGCCAGGCGCAGCGCCAGCGAGGCGATCTGGTCGATGGAGATATGCCAGGCAAAGCCTTCCAGCCGCGTGCGGATCTGGCCCGGCAAGGGATCGGCCGCATCGACTTCGCAGCGGTACAGGCCCAGGTGGGGGCGGCACAGCACGGGGATGGCAAAGGCCGAGGTGCGCTTGCCCTTGACGAATTTCTGGCTCAGGTCGCCAAAGTTTTCATGTGTGATGGTATCGAAGCGGGCTTGCCCAAAGCCCATCTTGACAAGGTTTTCCTTGCGCTGGCGCGAGAACAGGGCGTCGACGGCGTCGTAGATATTCTTGTTGAAGATGCGGTCCAGCGGCTGGCGCTCGTCCGACATCTTTTCAAAGACGGCGCTGGAATTGGGCGCGTTGGCGTCGATGGAAATGAGGATGAAGGGCTTGCTGTTCAGGCGTGGCGGCACGACGGCCATGTCGTTGCCGTACAGCTGCGTCAGGGCCACGTCCCACAGGGTTTCCACGCCCAGGTTGTCGGCCGCGCCGCCGTCAAACAGGTGGACATACGACGGCGATTCGCGCGACTCGGAACCGAGTTCCGGCACGAAACTGTTTTTCGGACGGAAACGTTCGAAGGTGACGGAATCGAAGACGCCGGGAAAGGCGGCCGAGGTGGCGACGGCCGTGGCCAGGCGAATATCCTGGATCGGCGAATGCAGGGTGCTGTAGAAATACTCGTAGGAAAACACCACGCGCTTGCCGCCATCGGTGGCGTCCGTCGCGTTGGCCAGGAAGATGGGGCCGTCGTGCGGCAAGTCCTGGTAGGTTTTCTTGTCGTACAGCACATCGTCCAGCACGTCGGACAGGAACGAGGTGCGCGTCTTGTTCGTCAACAACATCGTCGTCAGGTTGGCCGGTTTCAAGATGGTCTGGCCAAAGAAATCCGTTTTCAGTTTGCTGCGCAGCAAGGGCCAGTCCGTCTGTTTGCCATGCAGCGCATAGTAGCCGCCCGCGATGGCGCCGCCCGACACGCCGGAAATGGCCGAGGCGCCGCTGACGAGGCCGAACTGCTCCAGCTGCTCCAGCGAGGCGGCCGAGAAATTGGCGGCGCGGCTGCCCCCGCCGGACAGGGCGATGCCGATGAAATGGTCGTTGGGCATCGGGTTCTGGATGCGCGCCTTGGGCGCGTCAATGCGCAGGCGCGGGGTTTCCTGCACGGTAAACGTGCGGTTTTCGACGCCACGGTTGGGGCGCAGGGCGAGTACCGTGCAGCCGCTCAACAGTGCAACGAGGATAAATGGGACGAACAAGCGTGGATTCATGCGTGATCTGTGCGTAGTCAGGGGTTGGGATACGGACGGAAACGTGTGCGATTCTAGCAAACTCGGCAACAATCACCTATTCAGCTGGCAGCCGAGCAGGGCCGCGTTGTAGAGCCCGTGCACGAGCATGGGCGCCAGCAGCGCGCCGCTGCGCTCGTAGGCATGGCCCGCGCACAGGCCCAGCACGAAGGCGGGCAGCATGGCGACCGGTGGATGCACGAGGGCAAACAGCGCGGCGGCGATACCGATCGCTTGCCAGGCGGGCAGAGAGCGGCGCAAGCCTCCCTGCAGCAAGCCGCGGAAGAGGAATTCCTCGCACAGGGGCGCGGCCAGCACGCCTACGGCCAACAGCCACAGTCCGTCGCTATTGATCTGCATCAATGTTGAAGCGCTTGGCGGCAACAGGGCCGCATAAGCGATGCCGAACAGCGCCGCGGCACAGGCGCCCGCGACTCCCCGGCGCCATGGCTGGCGCCCCTGTCCGATGCGCGGCACGCCGGCCGTCCTGGCGCGCCAGTAGACGAGGCGTAGCGGCGCATACGTGAGCACGCCGGCCGCGCCGAAGGCGATGGCCAGCGGCGCCGCATTGCTAGCTTTGAGCAGGATCAAGGCCAGTGTTTGCAAGATGAAAAACAGCATGGCGGCGATCAGGCCGTCCGCCGCCGTTACTCTCGCTGGCGGCGAGGCGGCGGAGTCGAGCAGGTAGGGCAGAGCGTCGCGCGCCTTTTGCCACAGGGCCGCGGTCAGCGCGCACGTGAGCACGACAAACACCAGTTGCTGCACCAGGCTGCCGGCGGCCAGCGCGGCAATGTACAGGCCGGTGAGCAGCAAATACAGGTACGTATAGATGGGACGCAGCTTTGCCGTTGTTTCGGTGGCCAGCGGATCGCTGGCAAATACGCCCAGCGCCACGGCGATCAGCGCATACAGGGGGATGGCGGCCAGGGCCAGCAGCATCAGGCCCGCCGTCTGCCACGACCAGGCGGGCAGCCAGACCAGCGCCACGCCGAACAGGACCAATGGGTACAGCAGGGCCAGCACGGCCCACAGCTGGGCCTTTTGCCGCAGCGCCTGCTCGATGGAAAGGGGAAACGTGTACAGCAGCCACAGCGCGCCGCCTTCCTTGTTGAGGGTCTGGAAAGCGGACATCAGCAGTACATAGGTACCGAGGAAAAAGCCGGTGGAGGCCAGCAGCACGGGATGATCCAGCAGCGCGTGCAGGTCGTGCGCCTGGCCCGTCACCACGGCTTGTCCGCCAAGGATCAGCAAGGGCATCAGCAGGGTTTGCACGAGGAAATTACGGTCGCGCAAGAGTAACGTCAGTTCGCGCCGCTGGATCGCCGTGCCGAGGCGCGGGCGCCATCGCCGTGTGGGCAGGGGCGCCGCAGCCCGCTTGCGCGCCGCTTCGCGTTGGCCCGCGCCCACGACGCCGTGGCGCAACTGGCGGCGCAGGATGGCCATGCCCAGCAGCATCAAGCACAGGGATTGCGCCAGCAGCAGGACGGCGGGCAGCAAGGCTGCCACACCATCGGCGTTGAGCAGGCGCACCAGCAGGCCCGGCGGCGTCCAGTGGCTCCAGGCGGGCATGGTGGCCGCCCACGCATACGCGAAGCCGCCCGTGCCCATGCCGAAGGACATGCCCAGATACATGGGCAACAGGCCCGCCAGGGAAATGACCGCCTGCAGGTTGCCCAGCCGGGATGGCGTGAGCGACAGGCGCAAGCCCGTGTCGACGAGGGTGCGCAGCATGGCGGCCAGGGCCAGCAGGACGAGGCTGGCTAGCAGGCCGGACAGTGGCGAAAACCAGCCCTGGCCCGAATACCAGGCGATGACGGTCGTGCCGGGCCACAGGGCCAGCAAGCCGGCTGGATTGACGAGCGTGCGTTCGAGCACGCGCGCCCACAGCAAGGTGCTTTTCTCGACGGGCAGGGTGACCAGCCATTCCAGGTCCCAGTCCGGCTTCGACAGTTCTCCCATGCCTAGCGGCAGCAGGACGCTGACCAGCCACAGCAGCGCCAGCTGCAGGGTCAGGCCGCCGGTCAGCACCGCGCTAAAGGGCGCGGCCATCAGCTGCGCGATGACGGGGTCGAGCAGGTGGCTGCCCGTGTGCAGGCTGCCACGCGCCTGGCAGGCGGCGACCTGGTCCAGCAAACAATGCATGTTCAGCACGCTATGGCGGGCGATGCTGCCGAAGGAAAACAGCATGGGCAGCAATAGCAGCGCGCCCAGCAGCCAGCGCCCGCCACGCTTGCCCGGCGTGGCGGGGCGGCTTTTACTGTTTTTCTTGAAGGAAAGGCCTCGGCCGCTGACGTTGAGCAGGCGCTGCAGGCGCAAGCGGGTCAGCAGCCAGACGGCGCGCCAGGTGGTGGGCGGCGCCGTTGTCATGTGGTTTCATCGGTCAGTTGCAAGAAGAGCTCTTCCAGGCTGCCATCGCTGGACAGTTGCTGGCGAATATCGTCCAGGCTGCCTGTGGCGACCAGGGTGCCACGGTGGATGATGGCGACCCTGCTGCACAGCTTTTGCGCCATATCGAGCAAATGCGTGGACACGAAGATCGTGGTGCCGGCGGCGGCGCGGCGCAGCAAGCGTTCCTGCACGTCGCGCGAGGCACGCGGGTCGAGGCCGTTGATCGGTTCATCGAGGATCAGCACGGCCGGATCGTGTATCAGCGCGCAAGCCAGGCCCAGTTTTTTCTTCATGCCCAGCGAATAATTGACGGCGAAATCCTCGCTCGCTTCATCGAGCCCGAATTCCGTCAGCAGGCGCGCGGCGCGGGCGGCCGCTTCCGTGCGCGAAAAACCATGCATTTCGGCCACGAATTGCAGGATTTCACGGCCGCGCAAATAATCGTAAAAGATGGGATTGTCTGGCAGGTAACCCACCTTGCGCTTGACGGCGGCGCCGTCGCGCTGGCAATCGAAGCCATCGACCAGCACGCGGCCGGCGCTGGGCACGAGGATGCCCATCAGCATGCGGATGGTGGTGGTTTTTCCCGCCCCGTTCGGGCCCAGGAAGCCGAAGACTTCTCCTTTGCCCACTTGCAAGGTCAGCGGCTTGACGGCCTCGAACGTGCCGTACTGTTTGGACAAGCCTTCGAAGGCAATCATCGTGCATCCCAAAAAAGATAGCGTGCAGGATGATAGCCCGAGACGGTGCCGCTGGCGCGTCCCTTAATGTCGCAGCATGACGCCGATGGCGATGCAGGCCAGGATCGCCAGGCTCATGGCGATGCCGTAGGCTGCCATCAATACCAGCCAGCGGCAGACGGTGGCGAGTTTGCCGCTTCGATACACGCGCCACATGGCCCAGGGCAGATAGGCCAGCAGCCAGGCGCCGAGCGCGATGCGGATAATGTTGACGGGGATCAAGGTCATCAGCGCCATCGTGATGAAGGCGAAGGCATTCGCATGCAGGGCGAACAGGAAATGTTCGCCATAGCGCCTTCCGCTGCCCAGGTAAAGGATTTTCAGGAACAGGGCGAACAGCGGCATCAGGCAAAACATGGCGTACGGCGCGTAATGGTAAAAGCTGTCCACCACGAGTTTTTGTTTCTCCGCCGTGGGCAGTTGCTCGAAGTCTTGCCATTGCTGCGGCAGGGTGGGTGTCTGGCCCAGGATGCTGAGCTGTATAGGTGATGGTTTGTTTTCCTGAGTTTGACGGGGGCCGTGGGCGCTTGCCTGGGCTTGCTGGCCGTGGACGGTGAGAAACATGTCGGGGCTGCTGAACTTGAGGATGGCAAAGAACAGGATGCTGAAGGTCAGGTAGACGCGCAGCGGTTCCACGTAGCGCACGCGGCGTCCCGCGATGTATTCATTGCTCAGCGCGCCAGGACGGAACAGCAGCAGGGCCAGGGTACGCCAGAGCTTGCCTTCGAGCGCCACATAATGGGCAACGAATTCATGCAGGAATTCGCGTGCGCTGGGCATGTGCAGGGTCGTCGTCTGGCCGCAGGCGCTGCAGAAGTTGCCTGGCGCATCGGTATTGCAGTTATGGCAGGTGCTGGATGACACTGTTTTCAAGATGAACTCTTTCCATGGCCAAAAAATGATCGCTCAAGGGCGCAGCCTATGATGAATGAAAAGAATGATAAAAGCACACTTTTATCTTTTTCGTTGCTTCCGAGATACAAAATGCCTGCGCCGTTCAGCCACCACCAAAGGCGGCCAGCAGGCGCCGTTCACCGGCGGGCGTGAGGCGCAGGGCGCGGCTGTCGAGTTCGCGTTCGGCCCAGCGCTGGCGCAGGGCCAGTTGCAAGATGGCGGCCCCCAGCGCGCCGCCCAGGTGGGCACGCCGCTCGCTCCAGTCCAGGCAGGCACAGGCGAAGCGGCGGCGCTGCTTGTGTAATTGCGGCACGTCGATGCCCAGCGCCGCCATGCCGGCCGTGCCCGCTTCCGACAAACGATATTCTCCGCCACCGCCATCATCGAGCAGCCAGCCTCGGGCGAGCAACTGGTCGTGCACGGTGACGGCCACCGTGCCGGCCATGTGGTCGTAGCAGGTGCGCGCATGGCGCAGGCGGTCGGGCGTGGAAGGCGTAAAGGGCGTCGCCGGCACGCCGGCCACCACCAGCAGCGCTTCCAGCGCTCGCGCCACCTCCGTGCTGGCCAGGCGGTAATAGCGGTGCTTGCCCTGCGCCACCATCGACAGCAAACCATCGTCGCGCAAGCGGCTCAGATGGGCGCTGGCCGTCGAGGCGCCCACTTCGGCCAGCGTGGCCAATTCCGTGGCCGTGCGCGCATGGCCGTCGAGCAGGCTGCACAGCATGCGCGCGCGGGCCGGTTCGGCGATGGCGCCGGCCAGTTGCGCCAGACCCATGTCGGCCGAGGGAAGTTTGTCATCCATGATTCGTTCGTGGGCGAAGTGTTGTGGTGGAAGGACCAGCATACTCGTGTCCCACCCTCACTGCAATGGAATGCGCATGCCGTCCACCGACTTTGTTATCGACCCCGCCGACCCTTTCGCCGCCGTTACCCACGCGGCGCCATATGATTACTATCGCCGCCTGGCGGATGGCCCGCCGCTGCGTTTCCAGGCCTCACTCGACTGCTGGCTGGCGACGGGTGCGGCCGGCGTGCAAGCCGTGCTGGCGCATCCCGCTTGCCGCGTGCGCCCGACAGGACAGCCTGTACCGGATACTCTGGCTGGCACGCCGTGCGGCGCGATTTTTGCCGAACTGGTGCGTATGAACGATGGCGAGCGGCATGCCGTGCCGAAACAGGTGCTGGCGCGCGCGCTGGGCCAGGTGGATCTGGCGCGCCTGCAGGAGCGGGCGATGCATCTTGCCCGTGATTATGTTCCCGGCAGCGCCGCCCAGCTCAACGATGCGATTTTTCAACTGCCCCTGTTCGCCATGGCGGACTTGCTGGGCTTTGCGCCAGCGCAATGGCCGGCGCTGGCCGTTTGGACGCGAGATTTTGTCGCTTGCCTGTCGCCGTTGAGCAATGGAAAACAACTGGCCGGCGCGCAAGTGGCGGCCGATTCCCTGCTGCAAGGTTTTGGCCACTTGCTGCGCGAGGGCAACGCGAGGCCCGGCAGCCTGCTGGCCAGTATCGTGGCCGAGACCGATGCCATGGGGAGCGGCATGCTGGCCAACCTCGTGGGCTTGCTGTCGCAGACCTGCGACGCCACAGCCGGCTTGCTGGGCAATGCCATCGTGGCTTTGCGCGCGCAGCCTGACTTGCTGCCGTCACTGCGCGCCGCCCCCCAGCGATGGCCGGCCATGCTGCGCGAGGTCAGCCGGAATGATCCGGCCATCCACAACACGCGCCGCTACACGGCTGATGCCGTGGAATTGCATGGCGTGCGCGTGCCGGCCGGGCAGATGATCGTCGTCGTGCTGGCCAGCGCTGGCGATGCGGAGTTGGGCTTTGGCCATGGCCGCCACGGTTGTCCGGGCCAGTCCATCGCGCACACCATCGCCACGGCTTGCCTGCAGACGTGGACCGATGCGTTGCAACGCCTGCCGCTGGCGTGGCGTTACCTGCCGTCGCTGAATGCCCGCATCCCTGTCTTTAGCCCAGGAGAAATGAAATGATTGCCGTGATTTTCGAAGTCTGGCCCAGCGCCGAAGGGCGCCAGCACTATCTGGACCTGGCGGCGTCCCTGCGGCCCTTGCTCGATGAAGTGGATGGGTTTATTTCCATCGAACGCTTCAGCAGCCTGAGCGAGCCAGGTAAATTGCTGTCGCTATCCTTCTTTCGCGACGAGGCGGCGCTGGTGCGGTGGCGGCAGCTGGAAGCGCACCGCGCGGCGCAGTCGGCCGGCAGGCAGGGCGTGTTTGACGATTACCGGCTGCGCATCGCCGCCGTGGTGCGCGATTACGGCATGCTGGACCGGGAACAGGCGCCGGCCGACAGCCGCCAGCGCCACAGCGTTTAGCGGGGCAGCGCGCCCTGCGTGATTTTCACCTTGACCCGGTAAGTGGGCTCGGCCGCATTCAGGGCCGGCGGCGTGGCCGGGTCGACGTCGAGCAAGGTAAACGTCAGGTGGTTGACGGTGACGGAGCTGGCGGCGCCGGGCATGGAATCGGACAGGACGATGTCGGTGGCGCCTGCACTGTTGAGCAAACTGAAACTGTAGCTGACGTAGCCTTTCCACACGCATACGGCGCCCTTGCGGCAGCGGCTGTCGTTGACGCGCTCGAGTTTCAGGGTATCGGTGGCCGTGATGGCGACCTGTTCGCCCGGCGAGAGCACGTGGGTGACGCTGCGCGGCGTGTTTTCCGCGTCGCCGGCGCTGCCGGCCGCGCCGCAGCCGGCCAGCACGGCCAGGCAGGCGAAGAACAGGGGCCGCAGCACGCTACGATAAGAGTGGGTCAGAGAATGCATGTTTTTCCTTTCAGGTAGAGCGTTCCGGCGTGCTTGTTCACGCGCGGGATGAAATGATAGTAACAAAATGATATTTTTCAGGCGCACTATTGGCGTGCTGCCGATGAATTGACGCGCCGGCCACGCGGCGCGCCGATTACTGCGTAAAATGGCTGTTTTGAAAATCAGGAAACAACCATGAAAAAAACCGACCTGGCCAAAAGCGATGCCAAGAAACTGATGGGAAAGATGAATGTTCCCGGCGCCGGTGCATTCGGTAAGGAAGCGGTGGTCGTCGACCGCCGCGAGCAGCGCAAGCGCGATCAGGCCCTGGGCCTGGTGCCGTTCGCCGTCAAGCTGAACAGCGATCTGGTCTTGCAATTGCAGACACTGGCCAAGGAACGCGGCGCGGATCTGAATGAATTGGTTGCCGAAGTCCTCGTCAAGGGCCTGGCTGCAGCGTAAGGGCTGACAATGTTTATCTGTTGATAAATATCAGTGGTAAAACTAAAAGGCGCCTTGCGGCGCCTTTTGCATTGCGGCATTGCTTTCGATTACACCCAGGCGGCCAGCGCGCCCTTCATTTTTTTCAGCGCCGCCACTTCGATCTGGCGGATGCGCTCGGCCGATACGCCGAACTCTTCCGCCAGCGCGTGCAGGGTGGCGCCGGAACCGTCGTCGTTGGCCAGCCAGCGCGCTTCGATGATGCGGCGCGAACGGGCGTCGAGCTTGCTCAAGGCCGTTTCCAGGCCTTCCGATTGCAAACGCGTCACTTGTTCCGCTTCCAGCACCTTGGTCGGCTCGCTTTGCTCCGACGACAGGTAGGCGATCGGCGAAAACTTGTCGTCTTCATCGTCGGTCGGCGATTCCAGCGCAATGTCGCGGCCGCTCAAGCGCGTTTCCATCTCGATCACTTCTTCGCGCTTCACGTCGAGCAGCTTGGCCAGCGCATCGATCTGCTTCGGCGTCATCGCGTCCAGGCCCGTCTTGTGGCTGCGCAGGTTGAAGAACAGCTTGCGCTGCGCTTTCGTCGTCGCAACCTTGACCAGGCGCCAGTTTTTCAGGATGTATTCATGCATCTCGGCTTTCACCCAGTGCATGGCGTACGACACCAGGCGCACGCCCTGGTCCGGATCGAAACGTTTCACGGCTTTCATCAAGCCGATATTACCTTCCTGAATCAGGTCGGCGTGCGGCAAGCCATAGCCCAGGTAGCCGCGGGCAATCGAAACCACCAGGCGCAGGTGCGACAGCACCAGTTCTTGCGCGGCGGCCAGGTCATTTTTTTCACGCAGGCGTGTCGCCAGCGAAATTTCTTCGTCGTGGGTCAACATGGGCAGGCGGTTCACGGCCGAAATATAGGCGTCGATATTGCCCAGATTGCCAGTGAAACCGAGGCCCAGCGCATTACTTTTGGTCGGAACCAATGCGGACGTTGCGGACATCATAGTCATGTTTTCTCCCTCGTAGTCTTGCTTTGTTCCAGTTGGCCACGTCACGCGACGTGGTCCGGTTGTCTGTTTGCGTATTCGGTCTTGCACTTTGCAGAGCGCGGCACCATCTTCATCTGGCGTCCATGGCGCTTCTGCCTTTGGTATGTCCCTATATTAGCACTCTCTGCTTGAGAGTGCCAATCAGCACATTTAATCGGCCTGATAGCCTAAATGCTATGGCGATTTAATGCTTGATATACATCTGAACAGTGATTTGAACACGTAATCAGTCTACGGCCTCTGGCTGAAGCGAACCTTAAGAATACTTGCTTAATATCAAGATGATAGCAGTGCAGGGACGCATGGCGGTGCCGAAGCGCCGCCATGGGAGGGAAGGTCAGTTCAGGCGCGCCAGGTGGCGCTGCACGCAGAGGAAGGCGCCGATCAGGCCCAGGCCGGCGCTGACGGCCAGCAAGCCGGCCATCGGCAGCGGCGCCAGCGGCACCAGCTGGAATTCGGACGCGTAAAGGCGGGCAAACTCGGCAATCGCGGTATTGAGCGGTTGCAAGGCCAGCGCCACGGCGCCCAGGGCCAGCGCACCGGCGCACAGGCCCAGCAGGGCGCCTGTGTAATAGAAGGGGCGGTGGATGAAGGTGTCGGTGGCGCCGATCAGTTTCGAGATGCTGATTTCATCGCGCTGCTGCATCACTTGCAAGCGGATGGTGTTGAAGACAACAGCGATCACGGCCACGCCCAAAGTAATGGCCAGCAGCAACAGCACCAGGCGCAGCACGCCCAGCAGGGCCGCCAGGCGCTTGACCCAGGCCGAATCGACTTGCGCTGATTCCACGCCTGGCAACTGGCGCAACTGTTCCGCCACGGCATCGACGTCCTGCGCTTCGCTGGCGCTGCTGAAGGCGTCGAGTTTCAGCACATAGCTGTCGGGCAAGGGATTGTCGCCCAGGGTGCTCAGCACATCAGCCAGGCCGCTCTTGTTTTTCAGGGTGTCGAGCGCCTGTTCGCGGGGGATGAAGACGATTTTCGCCTTTTGCTCGCCGACGATCTTGCGCATGGAACTGGCCAGCGCCACGGCTTGCTCGCGCGGGGTGTCGATCTTCAGGAAGACGCTGATTTCCGGGTCGACCGACATCTGTTCCGACATCGGGCGTACATTGTCGAGCATGGTCAAGCCGGCGAACGGCAGCGACAGGGCGATGGCGACGACGACGACGTTCAATAAAAAGCCGCCCGGCGATTTGCGCAAATGAATCAGCGCCGAACCGAGCGCGAAGCGGTGTTGACGGAACCAGCCTCTCATGCCTGTTCTCCTTCGCCGTCGTCCAGGCCAGGGGCGAAATCGGGATCGGGCGGCGCGAAGACGGGCGCCTGCGTGGCCTTGTCGATGGCGACCAGCTGGCCGTTTTTCAGGTGGATCACGCGGGCGGCCGCGTCGAGCATCTGTTCGTCATGGCTGGAAATGAGGCAAGTCACGCCCACGGAGTGGAAGGCTTTCAGGGCGTCGAGCACCTTGTTGGCGCTGGCGCGGTCCAGGTTGGCCGTCGGTTCGTCGGCCAGGATGATCTGTGGCCGGTTGACGATGGCGCGCGCGATCGACACGCGCTGCTGCTCCCCGCCAGACAGCGACAGCGGACGCGCCATGGCGCGGTCCAGCAATCCCACCTTGTCGAGCGCGGCGCGCGCGCGCTGTTCCGCGGCAACTTTATGCGCGCCGACGACGAGCAGCGGCAGCATGACGTTGGCCAGGATGGAGCGGTCGTTCAATAATTTTTGCTGCTGGAAGATCAGGCCCATGTTACGGCGCAAAAACGGCACGCCGGCCGGCTTGATCTTCGCCATGTCCTGGCCGTTGACGATCAGCTTGCCCGACGTGGGGCGTTCCATGGCGGCGATCATTTTCAGCAAGGTGGATTTGCCGGCGCCGGACGGGCCGGCCAGGAACACCAGCTCGCCCTTGGCAATACTGAGCGAAATGTCGCTGAGCGCCACGGCATCGGGGGAGTATTGCTTGGAGACGTGCTGAAATTCAATCATGTATGGGCTTATCCGAGCAGCGCTTCGACAAATTCGGCAGCCACGAAAGGCTGCAAGTCTTCAATTTTCTCACCGATGCCGATGAAATACACGGGCACGGGACGCACGCGGGCAATCGCCGCCAGCACGCCGCCCTTGGCCGTACCGTCCAGCTTGGTGATCACCAGGCCGCTCAACTGCAGCGCATCGTCAAACGCTTTCACTTGCGTGAGGGCGTTCTGGCCCGTGTTGCCGTCGATGACGAGCAGGGTTTCATGCGGCGCGCCTTCCATGCCTTTGCCGATCACGCGCTTGATTTTCTTCAATTCTTCCATCAGGTGCAACTGCGTCGGCAAGCGTCCTGCCGTGTCGACCATCACCACGTCGATGCCGCGCGCTTTCGCCGATTGCACGGAATCGTAGGCCACGGCGGCCGGGTCGCCCGATTCCTGCGAAATCACGGTAACGTTGTTGCGCTCGCCCCAGACCATCAGCTGCTCGCGCGCGGCGGCGCGGAAGGTGTCGCCCGCAGCCAGCAGCACGGACTGGTTGTTCGACTGCATGTGCTTGGCCAGCTTGCCGATGGTGGTGGTCTTGCCGGCGCCATTCACGCCGGAAATCATCATCACCAGCGGTTTGTGGCGGCCCAGCTCGAAGCGCTTTTCCAGCGGCGAGAGCAGGTCGATCAGCAGTACTTTCAGGGCGGCCTTGACGGCGGCCGCGTCGAGCAGCTTGTCTTCCTTGACCTTTTTCTTCAATTCCGTGAGCAGGAATTCCGTGGCGTCGATGCCGGCGTCGGACATCAGCAAGGCCGCTTCCAGCTCTTCGTACAGGGCGTCGTCGATCTTCGCGCCGACAAACAGCACGGACAAGGTGTTCGAGGTTTTCGACAGGCCCGCCTTCAGGCGCGTCATCCACGATTTTTTCTCGGGTTCGGCGGCCACGATCACGGGCACGAGCTCGGCCGGCGCGCCGCTCAGGGGCGCAGCGGCAGGCTGCGGTGCAGGCGGCGTGGCGGCGGGAAGGACGAGGGGCTCGGCTGGCGCAGCCTCGGGAGCGATGGGTTTTTTCTTGAAGAAACTAAACATGGATGTGTGGTGGCGGGTGCTGACCTAAGGCCCGGCGGCGCCGGACACTGTGTTACGGGCTATTCTACCAGAGCGCGCCCGGCCCTTCATGCTTTACTGTTCGATTGGCAACATTGCGCGGCTATCCACGGAGATCGCCGCAGTTGCCGCGCTTTCCAGTGGGATCAATGGGTTTGCAGGGCCAGCGCCTGATGGCGGCGGCGCCAGTCGGCGATGCTTTCGTCGACTTGCCGCAAGTCCAGCACATGCAAAAAGGGCGGCGGCTGGCGGTACAACACGGGACTGCGTCCACCGGCCCACAATTCCATGCTTGGCGGCAAGCTTGCATGCAGTTGCTGCAGGCTGTCGCGCGTCTGCCGTTGCTTGCTGGCGCTGGAAAACGATAGCGCGACGATGTCGGCCCGCTGCGCGCGGGCGGCCGCGACGATGTCCGTCAGCGGCGTTTCCACCCCCAGCGACATGCAATGGGCGCCGGCCGCCGCGCACAGCGCCTCGGCCATCAGCAGGCCCAGGCCATGGCGCTCCTGCGGCAAGGTACTGAGGACGATGCGCGGCGTGCGCGTGGACGGGCTGCTCGCTTGCGGCAGGGAAAAAATGGCGTGGCGCATCACCGTCTGCAAGGTTTCGCTATACAGATGCTCTTCATACACGGCCAGCTCGCCGCAAGCCCACGCTTCGCCCACCATGCCGGTAAGCGGCGCGATGACGTCGATGGTGAACGCTTTCAGGCCCAGCACGGCCAGTGCCTGGCGCAGGGCGCCGCCCAGTTCCTCCATCTGGTGGCTGCGGCACAGGGCCAGATAGTGTTCGAGCTGGGGCGCCGGCGTCGACGGTGCCGTGCTGCCGGCGCTGGCCAGCTGCTGCAGTTGCACGGTGCTGTGCTGCATGATTTTGCCCGGACGAAATCCGAGGTCCAGCAGGCGCTTGACCATGCGCAATTTTTGCACTTGCTCGGCCGGGTAGCTGCGCTCGCCAAAGGCGTCGCGCTGGGGCTGGGGAAAGGCGTAGCGGCGCTCCCACACACGCAAGGTTTCCTTGGCCAGTCCGGTATCGCGTTCGACATCGCTGATGCTGAAGGCGGAAGTAGGTTGCAGGTCAGTATCCATACCAGGGTGGCTTTGCTCGCTTGCGGAAGAACGTGGCATGCATTTTACGCCTTCCGCCGCCCCGTACCAAATAGCTGAATCCGATTAGGAATTGCCTACGTATAAGTTTCTGAACGGCTCAGGACGCTCATTGACATAAATCAATATTTCATCGATTATCCATGAGTCTTATTTGTCCAGGACAAACTTAATACAGGTGCACTCATGAAAATTGCCGTCGTCGGAGCAGGAATCGCAGGATTGTCGTGTGCCTATCGCCTGGCGCAAGCTGGCCAGGACGTCACCTTGTACGAGGCGGGCGATTATTTTGGCGGCCACAGCCATACGGTCGATGTCACGCTCGATGGCGTCACGCATGGCGTGGACACGGGTTTTCTCGTATTCAATCACGCCACGTATCCGAACCTGGTGCAACTGTTTGACGAGCTCGGCGTCGAGGCGGCCGACAGCGACATGTCGTTTTCCGTCAAAATGCCACTGGGCACCGCGTCCGATGCCCGCGTGCTGGAATGGGCCGGCGCCAACCTGGATACCGTGTTTGCCCAGCGCAGCAACCTGCTGCGCCCCGCCTTCCTGCGCATGCTGCGCGATATTCTGCGCTTCAACCGCCAGGCCAGCGCCCTGGCGACGGCCAGCGTGCCGGCGCCGGCCATGCCGCTGGGTGAATTTCTCGACCTGCACGGCTATGGCGAGGAATTTCGCCACTGGTATCTGCTGCCGATGGCCGCCTGCATCTGGTCGTGCCCGGCGCGCCAGATGCTGGCCTTTCCCTTGGCCACGTTCATCCGTTTCTGCCACAACCATGGCTTGCTGCAAGTGAGCGACCGGCCGCAATGGCGCACGGTGCGTGGCGGCTCGCGCGAGTATGTGAAAAAATTGTTGGCAGGTATCCCGCAGCAGCGCCTGGCTTGCCCCGTGCTGGCCGTGCGCCGCCAGCCGCACGGTGGCGCGCGCATGGTCGAGCTGCACACGGCCGCCGGCGTCGAGCATGTCGATCACGTCGTGCTCGCCTGCCACAGCGACCAGTCGCTGGCCCTGCTGGGAGATATCCGCGACGACGAGCGCGCCGTGCTCGAAGCCGTGCGCTACCAGCCGAATCGCGCTGTGCTGCATACGGATGCGTCCTGCCTGCCGCAGCGCCGCAAGGCTTGGTCGGCCTGGAACTACCAGGGACGGCCGGCGGTAGCGGAAGGCGAGGCGCCGCAAGTGTGCGTGCATTATTTGCTGAACCAGCTGCAACCCTTGCCCTTTACCACGCCCGTCATCGTGTCGCTCAATCCCCTCGACGAGCCCGCTCCGGCCAGCATCATCGACGAATTTTCGTATGCCCACCCCGTGTTCGATGGCGCGGCCATTGCCGCCCAGGCGCGCCTGGCCGGCTTCCAGGGCGCGCAGCACACGTGGTTCGCGGGCGCGTGGACGGGCTATGGTTTCCATGAAGACGGCTTGAAGTCTGGCCTGGCCGTGGCGCAAGTACTCAATGGCATGGCGGCGGCGGAGCTTGGCCATGCCGCGTGATCCCACGCAGCCGTCGCAGCCGCAGCCGCAGCTGTGCCTGGGACTGGTGCGCCATGCGCGCTTGCGTCCGCGTGCGCATGCTTTTAGTTATGGCATGTTTTATCTGCGCCTGCCCCTGCGCAGCCTGGGTGCTCACGATTTTCCTGCAAGGTTGATTTCGCGCAACGGCGCCAATGTGCTGTCCTTCCGCGACAGCGACCACGGCGATGGTGCGACGCCGCTGCTGGACTGGATCGACGGTTTGCTGCGCCAGCATGGCGTGTCGGACGCGGGCGGCGAAATCTGGCTGCAAACCATGCCGCGCATGTTCGGCTATGTCTTCAATCCCGTCAGTTTCTGGTTTTGCCACCGCCCGGATGGCGCGCTGCGCGCCGTGGTCTGCGATGTGCGCAATACCTTCGGCGAACGCCATCTGTACCTGCTCGAACAGGGCGGCGCCATCGCGTATGGCAACGAACTGGTCGCCAAGAAAATTTTCCACGTGTCGCCGTTTTGCAAGGTGGAGGGGAGGTATCGCTTCCGTTTCCTGCGCAATAGCGAACAGGACGGCGAACGCCACCTGGCCAGAGTCGACTACGACGACCTCGACGGCCCGCTGCTGCAGACGAGCTTGTCCGGCACGGCGCAGCCGCTGCGCGATGGCGCCATCGCCTGGGCCTTGCTGCGCTACCCCCTGATGACGTTAGGCGTGATGGCGCGCATTCACTGGCAAGCCTTGCGCCTGTGGCTGCGCCGCGTGCCGTTTTTCAGCAAACCCCTTCCCCCACAAGAAAAGGTGTCCCGATGAGCTCCGATTCCCTGCCGACCGGCCTGCAGGCGCGCGCCTGCGTCCGTCCCGACCACACGGCCGATCACACGCACCTGGACGTGCCTGCTTCCGGACGGGTGATCTTGCGCTTGCTGGAAAAATTGCAGCATGGCGCCCTGCGCCTGCGCACGCCGGACGGCAGCATCTTGCTGTACGGCGATGGCAGCCACCCCGTCACCCTGGACTTGCACAACTGGCGCCTGTGTGCGGCAGTCCTGCGTTCGGGCGACATTGGCTTTGCGGAAACGTTTATCGCCGGCGACTGGCGCACGGACAATTTGCCGGGCTTGATCGAGCTGATGATACGCAACCGCGCGCACATCGAATCGCTGATCTACGGTAACTGGTGGGGCAACCTGGTCTACAAGGTCCGGCATTTGCTCAATCGCAATTCGCGGGCCGGCAGCAAGAAGAATATCCACGCCCATTACGACATCGGCAACGCCTTTTATCAGCTGTGGCTGGATCCATCGATGACGTATTCGAGCGCGCTGTTCACCGAAGGCGCCAGCCTGGAGCAGGCGCAAGGTGCGAAATACCGGCGCATCGCCGATCAGCTGCAGCTGCAGCCAGGCGCCAGGGTGCTGGAAATCGGCTGCGGCTGGGGCGGCTTTGCGGAAACGGCGGCGCGCGACCACGGCGCGCACGTGACGGGTTTGACTCTATCCACGGAGCAACTTGCCTATGCGCGCCAGCGCCTGCACGACGCGGGGCTGGCAGGGCAGGCCGACCTGCAGCTGTGCGATTACCGCGACAGCGCCGGCCAGTACGACGCCATCGCCTCGATCGAGATGTTCGAAGCCGTGGGGCAAAGCTACTGGCCCGGCTATTTCGAATGCGTGGCGCGCAACCTGAAGCGGGGCGGACGCGCTTGCATCCAGACCATCGTCATCGCCGATGAATTGTTCGAACGCTACAGCAAGAGCACGGATTTTATTCAACAGTATATTTTTCCGGGTGGCATGCTGCCGTCGCCGGCCGAGTTTCGCCGCGCCGCCGAGGCGCAGGGCTTGCGCGTGGAAGACGCTTTCAGCTTTGGCCTCGATTACGCGGAAACCTTGCGCCAGTGGCGCGCCAGCTTCCTGGCTCAGCGCACGGCGCTGGAAAAACAAGGTTTCGATGGCCGTTTCCTGCTGACCTGGGAGTTTTACCTCGCGTATTGCGAGGCCGCCTTCCAGGCGCATAACACGGATGTGATGCAATTTACCCTGATCAAGGACTGACCATGCGCCGCCTGCTTGCCACTGTCGTCCTGTCCTTGACCATGCTGGGCGCCGCGGCCGCGCCGCCTGCCTTTATCGCCGCCGACGTGCCCGAAGCCCGCCTGGCGGGCGAAGGCGAATACACGTGGTTCGGCATGCGTATTTATCGCGCGCAACTTTGGGTGGGCCCGCAGGGCTACCAGGGCGCGGCGTCCGCAACGGCGCCGTTTGTGCTGGAACTGCGCTACGCGCGCGCGCTCGACGGTAAGAAGATCGCCGAAGCCAGTTATGAACAGATGCAGAAAATCGGCGCCGGCACGCCCGAGCAGCGCCTGGCCTGGCTGGCCACCATGCAGCGTATCTTTCCTGACGTTAAGGAAGACCAGCGCATCGCGGGCGTCTACCGGGCCGGCATCGCGCCCGGCGTGCGCTTTTATCTCGATGGCAAGGTACTGGCCGACGTGAGCGACGGCGACTTCGCGCGCGCCTTCTTCGCCATCTGGCTGTCGCCGTCGACCACGGCGCCGAAGCTGCGCGCGGCCTTGCTGCAGAGCGCGGCGCCGCTGCCATGAATGCCGTGGGCGGCGCCTTGAGCTTGCCTGCCTTGTTCAGTTATGGCCTGTTCGGCTTGCCACTGGCCATGCTGGCGCTGCCCATCTATATATATGTCGCGCCGTTTTATGCGCAGCGCAGCAGCCTGGACCTGGCGCAGATCGGCGCCGTGCTGCTGGCGGCCCGCATCGCCGCCGCTTTCATCGATCCGGCCCTCGGTGCCTGGATGGCGCGCGGCGGGCGCAGCTATGCCGTGGTGATCGGCGCCTCACTGCCCTTGCTGCTGCTGGGCTTTGGCGCCCTGTTCCATCCGCCCGCGATGCAGGAAGCGGCCACCCTGGCCTGGTTCCTGGCCGCCTTGCTGCTTGTCTACGCCGCCTATGGCCTGGCCGGCATCGCCCACCAGAGCTGGGGCGCGGCCTTGAGCCAGCTGCGCGCGCAGCGGACGCGGGTAGCGGCCGTGCGCGAAGGCTGCGGTTTGCTGGGCGTCATCCTGGCGGCTGGGCTCACTTCCGTGTTCGGCTATGACGGCTTGTCGCTGGCCTTTGCCGTCTGCCTGCTGGCGGCGGGCGCGCTGTTGCTGGCGCGCGCGCCGCGTCCGGTTTTGCGCCAAGGTACGCAGGCGTTGCTCGCTGGCGCCTGGCGCCTGCCGTTTCGCCAGCGCGCGTTCCGCTGGCTGTTTGCCGTCCTGCTCGTCAATGGCGTGGCGGCCGCCATTCCCGCCACCCTGTTCCTGTTCTTTGCCACCGACTATTTGCGCCTGGGCCATTATGCGGGGCCATTTTTGATCGTTTACTTTTGCGCCGCGGCCGCCTCGATGCCCGTATGGGTGGCCCTGGCGCGCCGTTTTGGCGAGGCGCGCGCCTGGGGCGGCGCCATGCTGCTGGCCGCGACCGTGTTTGTCTGGACGTATGGCCTGGGCGCGGGCGCGGCCTGGGGTTTTGCCAGCATCTGCCTGCTGTCGGGTCTGGCGCTGGGCGCCGACCTGGCCTTGCCGCCGGCCCTGCTGGCAGGGTTGATCGGCGCGGCCGGCCATGCCGGGCGGCATGAGGCTGCGTATTTCGGCTGGTGGAACTGGGGCGTGCAGATGAGCCTGGCGCTGGCGGCCGGCATCGCCTTGCCCCTGCTGGCCTGGCTCGGCTATGTGCCGGGCGGCAGCGGCGGCTTGCCTGCCCTGTCCGCCGCCTACGCCTTGCTGCCCTGCGTCCTGAAACTGCTGGCCGCGCTGCTGCTGTGGCGCGCGCCCCTGCAACATATATATACACAACCTTCGGAGACTCGCACATGCGCCTCATGACATTTTGCAAACGCGGCGCCCTGGCGGCCTTGCTGCTGGCGCTGGCCGCCTGCTCCACGCCGCCCACGCCAGCCACCTACGCGCAGGAATTGCCGAAACTGGATCTGCAACAGTATTTCAATGGCACGCTCGATGCCCACGGCATTTTCCAGGACCGCTCCGGCAAGGTGGTCAAGCGCTTCACGGTCGTGATGCGGGCCAGCTGGGCGGGCGAGACGGGCACCCTGGACGAGGATTTCACGTATTCCGACGGCAGCAAACAACGCCGCGTGTGGACCTTGCGCAAGACGGCGCCCGGGCGCTTCATCGGCACCGCGCCCGACGTGATCGGCGAGGCCGTCGGCGAAGTGGCCGGCAATGCGCTGCGCTGGCAATACGTACTGGCCTTGCCCGTCGATGGCACGGTCTACCACGTCGACTTCGAGGACTGGATGTTCCTGATGGATGACAAGGTCATGCTCAACCGCGCCGCCATGAGCAAGTTCGGCTTCAGCCTGGGCGCCGTCACCTTGTCGTTCAGCAAGCGTCCGCAGGCGGCCCCATGAATCGCAAGATCACCAGCTGGGCCGGCAAGCGCGTGTGGATCATCGGCGCGTCCAGCGGCATCGGCGCCGCCTGCGCCACCTTGCTGCTGGAGCAGGGCGCCTGCGTAGCCTTGTCTGCCCGCCACCGCGCCAGTCTCGAACGGTTATGCGAGGGACAGCCGCTGGCGCAGGCCTTGCCGCTCGATATCACCCAGCATGCGCAGCTGCGGGCCGTCAGCGCGCAATTGCAGCAGCAGTGGACGCATATCGACCTGATATTGGTGGTCGCCGGCGGCTATCAGGTCATGCGCGCCGATAGTTTCGACCTTGAGGCGGCCCAGGGCTTGCTGGCCCTGAACGTGGGCGGCGTCTTCAATTGCCTGGACCAGGCCTTGCCGTGGCTGTTGCGCCAGGGCAGCGGCGGCATCGGCATCGTCGGCTCGGTGGCCGGTTATGGCGGCTTGCCCAAGGCGCTCGCGTACGGTGCCAGCAAGGCGGCACTGATCAACCTGACGGAGTCGCTGTACCTGGACTTGCATCCGCGCGGCATCGGCGTGTATCAGATCAACCCTGGTTTTGTCGCCACGCCCCTGACGGCGAACAACGATTTCACCATGCCAGCCCTGATGACGGCGCGGGACGCGGCCGCCGCCATGCTCGACGGCATCGAGCGGGGCCAGTTCCACATCCACTTTCCCAAGCGCTTTACGAATACCCTGCGCCTGGCGCGGCTGTTGCCGTACCGCGCCTATTTCTGGCTGATCCGCAAGGTGACGGGCTTATGAACACCACCATGGAAGGTGCGCTGGCGCGTCTGGTGGCGTTTTACGAGCACCTGAGCATCGAGAGCCTGGCTCAGCTGGGCGCCGTGTACGCGCCAGACGCCCAGTTCAAGGACCCGTTCAACGAGGTGGTGGGGCATGCCGCCATCCTGGCCATCTTCGAGCACATGTTCGTGCAAGTCGATGCGCCCCGCTTTGTCGTGCTGGAAAGCCTGGGGCAGGGGCAGCAAGCCTTCCTCACGTGGGAGTTTCGTTTTCGCATGAAACGCCTGGTGGCTGGCGAACAATGTATCCGTGGAGCAACACATCTGCGTTTCGATGCGCAGGGGAGGGTGGTATTGCACCGCGATTATTGGGATGCGGCGGAAGAATTGTATGAAAAACTGCCTGTGCTCGGTGGTTTCATGCGCATGCTCCGGCGCGCAAGCCAGCGCTAAGCGTGTTTGTTGATGCTTTTAAGCAAAAAATGCTAAAAAGAAAAAGTAAATTGTGTGGAATTGAGTCGGAGAAAACTTGATTTCGCTCAATGTGTCGTTTTTTTGACACAAATATATCAAAATATTGAGAAGGCAACATTGTAAGAAATTGTTTCAACTGATGCGCAATTTGCAAGCAAGAGTCGTCCTCATCCGTTCCCGCCCGGTACCCGGCGCGCGTGCCGGAAAACTTGAAAAACATTTCTATGTGAGCAATTTAAATTACCGGAAAGTCAGTAATTGTGTTGCTACTCTGCCCATTTTTTCGATGCGCATGCCGACGTCGGAAATCGCGTCTACGCCCCTGAATCATGCGGCAACGCACCAAAACAGGGCGCATTATTTCCCGTTTTCGGGCGTCCGGCAGCAAACAATGGCGATGCCGTGTATGCTTCGTACCGTTTATCCATTATCGCCTGACAAATTGTGCGCTTTGTCGCGTAAATCATGCAGGCCAAATGATGGGTAAAGCATGTTGATGTTTTAATCATGCGCCTGATACTGTTGCACTAATACAACGGGTGTCGACAAGGCATGCGCTATGATGGAATGGTCAATCAGGCCAATGCATTGGTTGGCAAGGGGCACTGGCTCTATCGCGTAGTACGGTTGGCGATGACCGGGATGCCTGAAAAAGCACTCGGCCTGGTACCGGAAGTAACATGTTGGAACTTGATGGAATGTGAAACGGTCGTTATAGTGCCGCTTCCGGTGCCCTTTGAGCACCGAACCGGCGCATGAAAATACGGTCGCTCTGCAGCCTTCAAGCTTATCGGTGCAATAGCGTGCCGATACCGATATGAATTGTTCCCCTGACCGGAACAGCAATGTGGCAGGTGGAGACCTTGCCCTCACTCATAAAAAGCGCTCTGTTAGAGCGCAGCTCGAGATGCATAGGCTGTATTACTTTTTGCTTCAAAATTAAAGGAAATCGCAATGAAAAAAACTCTGATCACCCTGGCAGTTCTGGCAGCAGCCACTGGCGTAGCCCAAGCTCAATCGAGCGTTGTTATCTACGGTACCGTTGACGCTGGTTTCGTCAGCGAGCGCGGCGGCAAAGCCGGCACCGTCAACAAAATCGATAGCGGCATTGCTTCGGCTTCGCGTATCGGCTTCAAAGGCACCGAAGATCTGGGCAGCGGCCTGTCGGCACTGTTCGTTCTGGAATCGGGTTTCAAAGTTGATTCCGGTTCGCAAGAAGGCGACGCTCTGTTTGGCCGTCAAGCCTATGTTGGCCTGAGCAGCAAAACGGCTGGTACCGTAACCCTGGGTCGTCAATACACCCCTTGGTACAACACCCTGTCGAAAGTTGCTGATCCATTCGCAGTTGGTTACTCCGGTTCGGCCAAGAACTTGTTCCCAGCAGCCACGACCCGTACCAGCAACACCGTGCTGTACACCTCGCCAAACTTCAGCGGCTTTGACGCTGACGTTGCTTACAGCGCCGGTAACAAAGACCAAGAGAGCCTGGTATCCAGCAAAATCGGTCGCCAAATGGGCGCATCGGTTGGCTACACCAACGGTCCTTTGAACGCACGTGTTGCTTACAACACCACCAGCAACGAAACCGCAATCAGCGATGCTGGCAGCGCACGTAACTGGCTGGTAGCCGCTAACTACGATTTCACCGTTGTGAAAGCGTATGCTGCATACGGCGTCAACAAAGGTGCAAACAGCTCGCTGCGTAACAACGGCAATGTTGATTTCTACAACACCGCATCGCGTGGCGGCTTTAGCGACGACAGCACCACCGCTCTGATCGGCGCAACCGTACCAGTTGGTCCAGCTGGCACCGTGATGGCTTCGGTTATCCACGTCAACGACAAATCGGGCATCAACGCCGATGCGAACCAGTTCGCACTGGGCTACTCGTACGCTCTGTCGAAGCGCACCAGCACCTACGCTTCGTACGCTAAAATCTCGAACAAAAACAACGCTGGTTACACCGTTGGTAACAACAGCAATGTTGGTTCGGGCGACCAAGCGTTCAACGTTGGTGTTCGTCACTCGTTCTAATATTCGCGCAAGCGAAGCTTAGTACCGCTGCCAGCATCCCTTCGGGGATGCTGATAAGCAAGGAAACGCGTCTCCAGGCTAGTCCTGGCGGCGCGTTTTTGCATTGGCGGCGCCAGTTATAATGGCGCCGTTACTCAAGTAAAGGAATGCCATGTATTCATACACCTCGCCACGCCTGGCCGCCTTGCTGGCCGCGCTGCTGCTCGCGGGCGCCACGGGCGCCGCTGTCGCCGCCGTCAAGGGCAAGAAACCGGCCGGACTGGAACGCTACGGCGTGGCCGTCTATTCCGACCTGTGCCTGCAAAAGGATAGCGGCGAAATCGGCGGCCAGCGCGTCACCCTGCACCGCTTTGCCGAGGCCGATTCCGTCATCTATGAATTCACGGCAGGCGCCCTGAGCTGGCCCATCGTGGCCAACGACGTCAATCTGGACGCCGCCACGGGCGCTTTCGACTTCACCATCGCTGGCGCCGACAGCGAAGAACGCACCATCGTCGGCAAGTTTTCGAAGGATGGGCAGACCCTGACCCTGGAAGGCGATTATTGTGGCGGCAATGTGCGCATGCCCATGAAGCTGAGCCGCGTGCGCGATTTCGGCCGTCCCCTGAAAAACTGCACGCCATGCCCGCCGATGCCGCCAGCGCCGGCCGAGACAGTGCCTGCCGAGGAAAGCGCGCCAGCGCCCGCTGCCTGAGCGATTGCCGCTGTCAACAAGAAAAAGGCCCGGTATCGACCGGGCCTTTGTTATTTTCAGCGTTGCAAGGGGCTTACTTTGCCGCCTGCGCCTTTTCCGCCGTGGCGCGGATGGTGGCGAGCGTTGCGTTTGGCGTGATCAGATTGCCGTCGTAGCGCAGCTCGATCAAGGCCGGCAGATTGTGCGCCCTGGCGTGCGCCAGCGCCCGTTGCAGGGCAGGGGCGAACGCTTCTGTCGTATTCACCACTTCGCCATGCGCGCCATACGCTTGCGCCAGCGCCGCGAAATCCGGGTTGTGCAGGGTCGTGCCCGACACGCGGCCCGGGTAATCGCGTTCCTGGTGCATGCGGATGGTGCCGAACATCTGGTTATTGAAGACGATGATGACCACGCCCGCCTGGTATTGCACGGCGGTGGCCAGTTCCTGGCCGTTCATCATGTATTCGCCATCGCCGGCGAACGTGATCACGGTGCGCTCGGGATGCACGATCTTCGCCGCCACGCCGGACGGCACGCCGTAGCCCATGGCGCCGTTGGTCGGCGCCAGTTGCGTGCGCAGGCCGCCGTAGCGATAAAAACGGTGTGCCCACGAGGCGTAATTGCCGGCGCCGTTCGTCAGGATGGTGTCGGCCGGCACTTGCGCCATGATTTCTTGCGTGACTTGCCACAGGTTCAGCGGCGCCTGGCCATCCTGGAAGATGGGCGGCTGCTTCTGGTAGGCGGCCAGCTCGGCCTTCGCTTCGGCTGGCGTATGCTGCCAGGCGGACGCATCGACGGGCGCCATGGCGGCCAGCATGGCGCACACTTGCGGCATGCCGCTGTTGATCATCAGTTCGGCCTGGTAGACGCTGCCCAGTTCCTCGGCATCCGTATGGATGTGCACCAGGCGCTGGCGCGGCACGGGCGAGTCGAACAGGGTGTAGCCGCCCGTCGTCATTTCACCGAGGCGCGGGCCGATGGCGATGACGAGGTCGGCATTTTTCACGCGCGCGGCCAGTTTCGGGTTGATGCCGATGCCGACGTCGCCGATGTAGTTCGGGTGGGCATTGTCGAGCAAGTCCTGGAAACGGAAGGCGCAGGCGACGGGCAGCTGATTGCTTTCCGCGAACTGTTGCAGGTCGGCGCACGCTTGCGGCGTCCAGGTGGTGCCACCCAGCAAGACCAGCGGCTGCTTGGCGGTCGCCAGCATGCTGCGCAACTGCTGCAGCTGGGCGCTGGACGGCGCCGCCTGCACCGGCTGGTAGGCGCGCGTGTCGGCCACTGTGGCCAGGGAGATCAGCATGTCTTCCGGCAGGGCCAGCACGACGGGGCCGGGGCGCCCGCTGGTGGCCACCTGGAAGGCGCGCGCCAGGTATTCGGGGATGCGTTCGGCGCGGTCGATCTGCGCCACCCACTTGGCCATCTGGCCGTACATGCGGCGGTAGTCGATTTCCTGGAACGCTTCGCGGTCGACGAAATCATTGCCCACCTGGCCGATGAACAGGATCATCGGCGTGGAATCCTGGTAGGCCGTGTGCACGCCGATCGAGGCGTTGGTGGCGCCCGGTCCGCGCGTGACGAAGCAGATGCCCGGCTTGCCCGTCAGTTTTCCGTAGGCTTCGGCCATGAAGGCGGCGCCGCCTTCCTGGCGGTTGATGATGAAGCGGATGCCCGAATCGTGCAGGGCGTCGAGCACGTCGAGGTAGCTTTCGCCAGGCACGCCAAAGGCGGTGTCGACACCGTGGATCTGCAGGGCATCGACCAGGATCTGGCCGCCGGTACGGGGTTGTTGCGTCATGTTCGGCTCTTTATATTCTAGTGGGTGGCAAAGAAATGGGGCAAGCTGCTTGCATGCGCCTGCATGCGCCTGCATGCAAGCAGCTTGCCTCATTCTATGTGAGCCGATTTGGCCCGGCTTTTGAAATGGCGACACCGAATTACACAATCCCCCGACTGGCGTGCCGCGCTTTTGCAGAAACATGCTGCGGCGCGGTACAATGGCGGGTGAAGCAGGCCAGACAGTCGCTGGCCGGCGCAGCAATGCGTTGGCGGGAGGAAGGTCCGGACTCCATAGAGCGGGGTGACGGTTAACGGCCGTCCGCTGAAAGCCGACCCGGCGTACTTGTATGTTGGGGGAGTATAAGGCGAGGAATAGGGCCACAGAGACGAGCGTATTAAGTTACGGTGAAACGCGGTAACCTCCACCTGGTGCAATTTCAAATAGGCACGCGATGATGCTGCTCGCGGAGCGTGCGGGTAGAAAGCTTGAGCGCCCGAGTAATCTGGCGCCTAGAGGAATGACTGTCATAGCGCCGACCTGCAAGGGAAGGCGCCGTAACAAAATCCGGCCTACCGGCCTGCTTCACTTGAATTCCTGTTCCCTGGCTTGCCAGGGGGCATCCCGGCCGCGGCGCTTTGCCTGCCGCGCGCCACCCCAAAAGCCCCCGCAACGGGGCTTTTTTTGTTTCTAAAATTATAGTACTTAAGATAAAGTTGTATATACAACTAAAAGTGAACAATTGGTTAAAGTTTCCCGCCTACAATTAATTGCTGCATTGCAAAAATAGTTTTCCTGCGTCAGGTCAGCCCTCGAAAACAGGGCCGGTACGCGCCATGGATGATTATTTTTTGCTTTAAACCAAGTCTTTCGCAGCGGCTGATTGCTGTTGTGCCCGGATGACGAAAGTATTGTCATGTGTCAACTAACTGTAAAAAATTCAATTTTTCGATTTCGTTTTTTTCGATGTTTACGGTAGGAAAACACATGTGTGCAGATGAGGTACCACATTCACTATCTTTCATAAGTATCTAATTTATCGATATATTTTTATTTGAGACTCCTTCAACGATATGCGCTAAGTCCTTAATTTCATTAATAAAATTCCTGTTTTGCCAATCGGAAACCGCTTGACCACTATCTTTGCTTCCTCTAAAGTGGGCAACTGTGTGAAAAAGTGTGTTTTTGTGGGAAATTTTCCCTTTTCATCGTGATGCGCAAGCGTCGCAACCCAAGCTCAAAAAAGGTCTTCCGTGTTTCAAGGCGCGTCCGCAATCAATCTCGATGCCAAAGGCAGGATGTCTATCCCTGCCAAGCACCGTGACGCGCTGGCGATTCAATGCGAAGGCCGTTTGACCCTGACCAAACACCCCGATGGCTGCCTGCTGTTTTTCCCCCGTCCCGTGTGGGAAAGCCACCGCCAGCAAATCGCCGCCTGGCCCATGTCGGCGCGCGCCTGGCAGCGCATCTTCCTCGGCAACGCCGTCGACGTCGAGCTCGACTCGGCCGGCCGCGTGCTGATCTCGCCTGAATTGCGCAACGCCGTCGGGCTGGCGCGCGAAGTCATGATGATCGGCATGGGCAGCCACTTTGAAATATGGGATGCCGCCAAGTTGGCTGAAAAAGAACAGCAGGCGATCGATGCCGGCACCCCCGATGTACTTTCCAATTTTTCTTTCTAAGGCTCCGTAATGACACAACTCACGGTGCCGGAATTTCAGCATCGCACGGTGCTGCTCGATGAAGCGGTCGATGCGCTCGACCTGTCGGGCGACCGCGCGCACGGCGTTTACGTCGATGGCACGTTTGGCCGCGGCGGCCATAGCCGATTGATTTTGTCGCGCCTGGCGCCCGACGCGCGCCTGATCGGCTTTGACAAGGATTTGCAAGCGATTGCCACGGCCGAACAGATCGCCGACCCCCGTTTCCAGATCGTCCACGACAGCTTTGCCACCATGACGGCCAGCCTGGCCGAGCGCGGCGTGCGGCAGGTGGACGGCATTTTGCTCGACCTGGGCATCTCGTCGCCGCAGGTCGACGACGCGGCGCGCGGTTTCAGCTTCCGCAATGACGGACCGCTGGACATGCGCATGGATACCACGCGCGGCATCTCCGCAGCCGAATGGCTGGCGGTGGAAACCGAGCAGAATTTAGAGAAAGTGATACGCGATTATGGGGAAGAACGGTTTGCTTTTCAGATTGCAAAGGCGATTGTTGCTGGCCGGGCAGTCCAGCCAATTTCAAGCACACGACAGCTTGCCGGCATCGTGGCAGGCGCCGTCAAGACCCGCGAGAAGGGTAAGGACCCCGCTACCCGCACCTTTCAGGCCATACGCATTTTCATTAACAAAGAGCTCGAGGATCTCGAGATCGGCCTGAATCAGGCGTATGCCTGCCTGGCGCCCGGCGCGCGCATGGCCGTGATCAGCTTTCACTCGCTGGAAGACCGCATGGTCAAGCGCTTCTTCGCCTCAAAGGCGAACGTGGAGCAGCCTGACCGCCGCCTGCCGATCCGCGCGGTCGACTTGCCGCAGCCGGAAATGAAGCTGATTTCGAAGATGAAACCGTCCGACGCCGAGATCGAGGGCAACCCGCGCTCGCGTTCGGCCGTGATGCGCGTGGCGCAGCGTTTGCCCATTCCAGTTAGTGGCGGCGCCCGATGACTGGCAAGCTGTGTGTCGTGCTGTCGGCCCTGCTGGTGTGCTGTGGCCTGTCGTTGGTGAACGCGCAGTACCAGTCGCGCCACCTGCTGATCGACCTGGAGCGCGCGCAAGCGCTGTCGCGCCAGCTCGACATCGACTGGGCGCAACTGCAGCTGGACCAGTCCACTTTGGGCAAGCATGAACGCATCGAATCGATCGCGCGGCGCGACCTGAGCATGACGCCGCTGACGGCGGCGCGTACGCAATACCTGACGGAGGGCGAATAATGAAGTTGGGCGGTAATAGCAACGGCCGGGTGGCGGCATCGAAAGGCGTGCCATTCTCGAAGAACCCCGTACTGGCGGTGCGTCTGCCCGTCTGGCGTTCGCGCGTCGTGCTGTTCCTGCTGTTCTTCGCTTTCGCCGGCCTGGGCGCGCGCGCCCTGTGGCTGCAGGGCGTGTCGACGCAGTTCCTGCAAAAGCAGGGCAAGGCGCGCTATGAACGCACCTTGGAATTGCCTGCCACGCGCGGCAAGATCACCGACCGCAACGGCCAGGTGCTCGCTTCGTCCGTGCCCGTGAAAGCCATCTGGGCCATCCCTGACGACGTGCTGCAGGCGTCGCCCGAAAAAATCAATGCGCTGGCCGGCCTGCTGGAAATGAACGTCAACGAATTGCGCAAGAAGCTAGATTCGGACCGCAGCTTCGTCTACCTGAAACGCCAGGTCGAGATGGACGTGGCCGACAAGATTTCCAAGCTCGGCATCGACGGCATCGACGAGCGCAAGGAATACAAGCGCTTCTATCCGCAGGGCGAAGTGATGACCCACGTGGTGGGCTTTACCAACGTGGAAGACGTGGGCCAGGAAAGCATGGAACTGGCGCAGCAGAAAACCCTCGTCGGCACTACCGGCAGCCGCCGCGTGATCAAGGACCGCCTGGGCCACATCGTCGAAGACATCGGCTTCATCCACGAACCGCATGACGGCAAGGACCTGACCCTGTCCGTCGACAGCAAGATCCAGTACATCGCCTTCACGCAGTTGAAGGAAGCGGTGGAAAAATTCAATGCCAAGGCCGGCGGCGCCGTGGTGCTCGACGTGCACACGGGCGAAGTGCTGGCCCTGGCCAACTACCCCAGCTACGACCCGAACGACCGCCGCAAGCTCACGGGCCAGCAGCTGCGCAACCGCGTCATGACCGATACCTTCGAGCCTGGTTCGACCCTGAAACCGATCACCGTCTCGCTGGCGCTCGACACGGGCAGAGTCAAGCCGGGCACCCTGATCGACACGGGCCCGGGCCGCTACACCATCGCCGACCGCACGATCACCGACACCAAGCCGCACGGCGTGATCAATGTCTCCGAAATCATCGAGATGTCGTCGAACATCGGCACCTCGAAAATCGCGCTGGGCATGCCGTCGCAGGAAATGTGGGAAATGTTTACCAAGGTGGGTTTCGGCCAGCAGCCGAAATGGGGCTTCCCCGGCGCCGTGGCCGGCCGTGTGCGTCCGTATAAATCGTGGCGCCCGGTGGAGCAGGCGACCATGAGCTACGGTAACGGCATTTCCGTCTCGCTGATCCAGCTGGCGCGCTCTTACATGATGTTCGCGCGCGATGGCGACACGATTCCCCTGTCGTTCCAGAAGGTCAATGAACTACCCGTGGGCCAGCAAGTGATCAAGCCGAAGACGGCCGCCGAAATGCGCGCCATGCTCGAACTCGTCGTCTCCGGCGCGCACGGCTCGGCCAAGCGCGCCCAGGTCGCCGGCTACCGCGTGGGCGGCAAGACGGGTACCGCCTATAAAGTGGAAAACGGTCGCTATGCGATGCCGCGCAAATATATCGGCTCTTTCGTGGGCATGGTGCCGATGTCGGCGCCGCGCTTCATCATTGCCGTGATGATCGATGAACCAACCGGCCCCGCCCACTATGGTGGCCAGGTTGCCGCTCCCGCTTTCGCGGCGATTGCGACCAACGCGCTGCGCGCGATGAACGTTCCGCCCGATTCCTCCGTTACCGAAATCGTGGTCCCGGCCAATGCCGGCCCGGAGGCCATGTGAAGTCACTCATGACCATACAAGACATCAGTTTGTGGATCAAAACGGCTGCCCCGTCCGGGCAGCTGACGTCCGATTCGCGCCGCGTGCAGCGCGGCGACGTGTTTTTCGCCTATGCGGGCGCCACCCATTTCATCGAAGCCGCCATCGAGCAGGGCGCCGCCGCCATCGTGCATGACGCCGTGGAGTGGAACTCCGCCTGGAGCGTGCCGCACCTGCTGGTCAGCGACCTGAAACGCTTGGCCGGCCCCGTGGCGCATGCCTTTTACGACATGCCCGACAGCGCCATGTTCAGCGCCGGGGTGACGGGCACGAATGGCAAGACTTCGTGCGCGCTGTGGCTGGCGCAAGCCCTGGCGCGCCTCGGTGAAACATCGTCCGTCATCGGTACCCTGGGCGTGGGCCTGTGCAAGCCGCGCGGCGCCATCGAATTCGACGTCACCGGCTACACCACGCCGGATGCCGTGCTGCTGGCGCGCAAACTGGCCGCCATGCGCGCCGCCGGCGCCAAGGCCGTTGCCATCGAAGTGTCATCGATCGGCCTGGATCAGGACCGCGCGGCCGGCATGCATTTCGACGTCGCCATGTTTACCAATCTGACGCGCGACCACCTCGACTACCATGGCGACATGGCGGCCTACGAGGCGGCCAAAGTCAAACTGTTCGACTGGCCCGGCCTGAAAACGGCCGTCATCAACCTGGACGACGCCATGGGTCTGCGCCTGGCGCGCCACGTGGACGGCAAGCTGGCCGGTGAATATCCCGTCATCGGCTACACCTTGCAGGATGCGGCCAGCTTGCCCGATTTGCCGGGCGTGCTGATGCTGCGCGCCAGCCAGTTCCGCAGCCGCCATGCCGGCACCGACTTCCACCTGGAATGCGCGCTGGGCGTGGCATTGATCAAGACGCAGCTGGTGGGCCACTTCAATATCAGCAACGCGCTGGCCGTGCTGGGCGCCTTGCTGGCGCACGGCACCGGCCTGCGCGCCGCCATCGACGGCATCGAATCGCTGCAGCCGGCCCCGGGCCGCATGCAGCAGGTGGGCGGTCAGGAAGCGCCTATGGTCGTCATCGATTACGCGCATACGCCGGACGCGCTGGAAAAAACCCTGGCTGCCTTGCGCCAGGTGGCGCAGGAGCGTGGCGGCCAGCTGTGGTGCGTGTTCGGCTGCGGCGGCGACCGCGATCCGGGCAAGCGTCCGCAGATGGGCGCCATCGCGCAGCTGGCCGATCATGTGCTGGTCACCAGCGACAATCCGCGCAGCGAAGACCCGCACGCCATCATCGCGCAGATCGTCGCCGGCATGCGTGCCGACGGTCCGCAGCCGCAAGCCATCGAAGACCGCGCCGGCGCCATTTTGTCGGCCATCAAGCACGCCGCCAAGCCGGACGTGATCCTGTTGGCGGGCAAGGGCCATGAGCCGTACCAGGAAATCAAGGGCAAGAAACTGCCGTTCTCCGATGCCGACCATGCGCAGCTGGCCCTGTCCGCGCGCCTGACGATGATGAGGACGAACTGATGCGCACGACCCTGACGGAACTGATGCCATCGCTGCAAGGCGCGCAGCTGACGGGCGACGCCGTTTTTGACGGCGTCTCCACCGACAGCCGCAGCGCCCCAGCCGGTTCGCTGTTCGTCGCCCTGCGCGGCGAGAGTTTCGACGCCCACGATTTCCTGGACCAGGTGGCCGCGCGCGGCGTCGCCGCCGTGGTGGTCGAGCGCTTGCCTGAAGGCTGGGACAGCGGCAAGGTGCCGGCCATCGTGGTGGCCGATACCCTGGTGGCGCTGGGCCGCATCGCCAGCCACTGGCGCGGCCGTTTCAATGTACCCGTCATCGGCGTCACCGGCAGCAATGGCAAGACCACCGTCAAGGAGATGATTTCGTCCATCCTGGCGGCGGCCTTTGGCGAAGAGGGTAGGCTGGCCACGCGCGGCAACCTGAATAATGAAATCGGCGTGCCATTGACCCTGTTCCGCCTGAGCGAGCAGCACAAGGCGGCCGTCATCGAGATGGGCATGAACCATCCGGGCGAGATCGCCCGCCTGGCCGCGATTGCCGCGCCGACGCTGGCGATGGTCAACAACGCGCAGCGCGAGCATCAGGAATTCATGCATACGGTGGAAGCCGTGGCGCGCGAGAACGGCGCCGCGCTGGCAGCCCTGGCGCATGACGGCGTGGCCGTCTTCCCGCATGGCGATGAATATACGCCCGTGTGGCGCGAACTGGCCGGCGCGCGCGCCGTCATCACCTTCGGCCTGTCGAAAGAGGCGGACGTGAGTTGCACGCACCGCGCTGCCGAGGATTTTGGCAGCGACCTGTTCGTCAGCGTACGCGCACCGGATGGCAGTTTGCGCCAGTTCTTTGTCGGCTTGCAGGCGGCGGGCGAACACAATGTGCGCAATGCGCTGGCGGCCGTGGCATGCGCGATCGGCGCCGGCATCGCGCCAGAACAGATCAAGCAGGGCCTGGAGGCGTTTTCTCCCGTGAATGGCCGCCTGCAGAAAAAACGTGCCGCCAACGGCGCCACCATCATCGATGACACGTATAACGCCAATCCCGATTCGGCGCGCGCGGCCATCGATGTGCTGGCGCAGGCCGCGGCACCGCGCATCCTGGTGCTGGGCGAGATGGGCGAAGTCGGCACGCAGGGGCAGCAGTTCCACGAAGAGATCGGCGCTTACGCCGCCGCCAAAGGCATCGAACACGTGCTGGCGACGGGCGGCCTGGCGCGCCATCTGGTCAATCCGGCGCAGGAAGCCGCGAGCCAGGAATCAGGCACGGTCGTGGAGTATTTCGAACAGTTCGACGGTTTGCTGGCGGCGCTCGATGCGCATTTGTCCGGCCGTTCGGATGCAACAGTATTAATCAAGGGCTCCCGTTTCATGAAGATGGAACGGGCCGTGCAGCATTTGATTGGTTCAAACAACAATAACAAGGAAGCTCACTAATCATGCTGCTCTGGCTCGCTCATTATTTCCAGGACGACATTGGCCCACTGCGGGTCTTTAACTTCATCACGTTCCGCGCCGTCTTCGCCACCTTGACGGCGATCCTGATCGGCCTGTGCGCCGGTCCCGCCGTGATCCGCATGCTCACGCGCATGAAGGTCGGCCAGGCCGTGCGTACGGACGGCCCGCAAACGCATCTGAAAAAACACGGCACCCCCACCATGGGCGGTGTGCTGATCCTCATCGCCATCGGCATTTCGACCTTGCTGTGGGCCGACCTGTCGAACCGCTTCATCTGGCCCGTATTGATCGTCACCCTGGGCTTTGGCGCCGTCGGCTGGGCAGACGACTACCGCAAGGTGGTGCACCAGGATCCGGAAGGCATGCGCTCGCGCGAGAAATACTTCTGGCAGTCGCTGATCGGCCTCGCCGCCGCCTTTTACCTGGCGTTTTCCGTCTCGATCTCCGAGCCCAATGCCGGCCAGGTGTGGAATCTGATCTACGCCTGGGTGCAATCGGGCTTCGCCATGGACTTGCCGCCGAAGGCCGATCTGATCGTCCCGTTCTTCAAGACCATCAGCTATCCGCTGGGCGTGTGGGGCTTCATCGCGCTGACCTATTGCGTCATCGTCGGCACCAGCAATGCCGTCAATTTCACCGACGGCCTCGATGGCCTGGCCATCATGCCGACCGTGATGGTAGGCACGGCCCTGGGCCTGTTCGCCTATCTGACGGGTAACGCCACGTATGCGCGCTACCTGTTCATCCCGCACATTCCTGGCGCCGGTGAGCTGGTGATCTTCTGCGGCGCGCTGGCCGGTTCCGGCCTGGCCTTCCTCTGGTATAACACGCACCCCGCGAAAGTGTTCATGGGCGACGTGGGCGCGCTGGCACTGGGCGGCGCATTGGGTACCGTCGCCGTCATCGTGCGCCAGGAAATCGTCCTGTTCATCATGGGCGGCATCTTCGTCGTCGAAACGCTGTCCGTGATCATCCAGGTCGTCTGGTTCAAGTACACCAAGAAGCGCTTTGGCGTTGGCCGCCGCGTCTTCCTGATGGCGCCATTGCATCACCATTTTGAACAAAAAGGCTGGAAAGAGACGCAGGTTGTCGTGCGTTTCTGGATCATCACCATGATGCTGGTGCTGCTCGGCCTGACCACCTTGAAGCTGCGCTGATGATGTACGACGCTAAAACCGCACTGGTACTGGGCCTTGGGGAGTCAGGCCTGGCCATGGCCCTGTGGCTGGCCAGCAGCGGTGCGACCGTGCGGGTAGCCGACACGCGCGAGGCGCCCGAGCGCCTGGCAGCCTTGCAGGCCGCCGTGCCGCAGGCGCAGTTCATCGCCGGCGCCTTCACGGCCGACCTGCTCGATGGCGTCGACTTCGTCGCCGTCAGCCCCGGCCTGGCACCTGGCCGCGAACTGGCGCACATCGCTCCGGCCGCATTTGAAAAAAATATCCCCGTATGGGGCGAGATCGAACTGTTCGCGCAGGCGCTGGCCGCGCTGAAAACGGAACGCGGCTATGCGCCGAAAGTCATCGCCATCACTGGCACGAATGGCAAGACGACCGTCACCAGCCTGGCAGGTCTGCTGTGCGAACGTGCGGGCCTGGCCACGCGCGTGGCCGGCAATATCAGCCCGGCCGCGCTCGACGTGCTGCGCGAAGTGCTCGACGCCGAACCGGCGCCGCAGCCTGTCGCTGAAGGAGAAGAAGCCGCCGAAGCCGTCGCCAGCACCTTGCCGCAGGCGTGGATCCTGGAGCTATCGAGCTTCCAGCTGCACACGACGTTCAGCCTGCAGGCCGATGCGGCCACGGTCTTGAATCTGTCGCAGGACCACCTGGACTGGCATGGCGACATGGCGGCCTACGCTGCCGACAAGGCGCGCATCTTCGGCGACCAGACCGTACGCATCCTGAACCGCGACGATGCGCTTGTGATGCACATGGCCGATCCGCTGTCCGAGACGATCACCTTCGGCACGGGCGAGCCGGCGGAAGTCGACAGCTTTGGCCTGGTGAATGAACGGGGCATCTTCTGGCTGGCGCAGGCCGTGCCCAGCGAAGAAGTGATCGAGAAAAAACGCAGGAAGAACGATCCGGCGCCGGAACCGGTGCCGACGATGGCGAAAAAACTGATGCCGGCCGACGCGCTGAAAATCCGCGGCCAGCACAATGCCGCGAATGCGCTGGCGGCGCTGGCCCTGTGCCGCGCCATCGGCCTGCCATTCGCGCCGCTGCTGCATGGCTTGCGCGAATACCAGGGCGAGCCGCACCGCGTGGAGCTGATCACGGCCGTCAATGAAGTCGAGTATTACGACGACAGCAAGGGCACGAACGTGGGCGCGACGGTAGCCGCCCTGTTTGGCCTGGGCAAGGCGTTTGGCGGCGCGGAACAGCGCCTGGTGCTGATCGCCGGCGGCGACGGCAAGGGGCAGGATTTCTCGCCGCTGGCCGAACCTGTGTCGCGCTACGTGCGCGCCGTGGTGCTGATCGGGCGCGATGCGCCAGCCTTGCGCGCGGCGCTTGAACCGTCCGGCGTGGACATCGTCGACTGCGCCACCTTGCCGGAAGCCGTCAAGCGCGCCAGCAGCCTGGCGCTGGCCGGCGATTGCGTGCTGCTGTCTCCCGCGTGCGCCAGCCTGGACATGTTCAAGAACTATGCGCACCGCGCGCAGGTGTTTGTCGACGCCGTGCGCGACATCGCCCTGGAAAACGGACAGGATATCTGATGGCCTTCCAACTGCCCTTCAGCTTTGGTTCCGGCTCGGCTGCCAAGCCGCTGGATAGCCGCGCGCGGCAGTCGAAGATGATGGACTATGACAAGCCGCTGGTATGGGTCGTCCTGCTGCTCATGTTGCTGGGCATGGTGATGGTGTATTCGGCGTCGATTTCGCTGTCGGACGCGCGCAAGTTCGCCGCCTACACGAACAATTATTTCGTCGTGCGTCAGGCGCTGTTCATCGGTATTTCGATCATTGTCGGCGCGCTGGTGTTCCGCATCCCCGTCGCCACCTGGCAAAAGATGGCGCCGTGGCTGTTCATCGGCACCCTGGTGCTGCTGGTGATGGTGCTGATACCGGGCCTGGGCGTGTCGGTCAATGGCGGTCGCCGCTGGCTGAACCTGCCGGGCCTGCGGCCGCAGCCTTCCGAGCTGATGAAAGTGGTGATGGTGCTGTACGCGGCCGACTACACGGTGCGCAAGCAGGAATACATGCACAAGCTGACCAAGGGTTTCATGCCGATGGCGCTGGCCGTCAGCTTCGTCGGCCTGCTGCTGCTGATGGAGCCCGACCTGGGCGCTTTCGGCGTGATCGTCTGCATCGCCATGGGCATTCTGTTTTTGGGCGGCGTCAACGCCATCTGGTTCGGCGGCATCGGCGCCATGCTGACGGCGATCTTCGTCACCATCATCGCCTTGTCGAAATTCCGCCGCGAGCGGTTTTTTGCGTATCTTGATCCGTGGCAGGAAGACAATGCGCTGAACAAGGCGTATCAGCTGACGCACTCCTTGATCGCCTTCGGGCGCGGCGAGCTGTTTGGCGTGGGACTGGGCGGCAGCGTGGAAAAGCTGCACTACCTGCCCGAAGCGCATACGGACTTTTTGCTGGCCGTGATCGGCGAGGAACTGGGCCTGGTCGGCGTGCTGGTCGTGATCGGCATGTTTTACTGGATTATCAAGCGGGCGTTCGACATCGGCCGCCAGGCGATCGCCATCGACCAGACCTTTGCGGGCCTGACGGCGAAGGGCATCGCCATCTGGATCGGCGTGCAGACCTTCATCAACATGGGCGTGAACCTGGGCCTGCTGCCGACCAAGGGCCTGACCTTGCCCTTGATGAGCTATGGCGGCACGGGCGTACTGATTAACTGTATCGGCCTGGCGATTTTGCTGCGCATCGACTACGAAAACCGGATCCTGATGCGCGGGGGCCGGCTATGAACAACGTGACGAACTTGAAAACGACAAAAAGACTGATGATCATGGCGGCCGGCACCGGCGGCCATATTTTCCCGGGCCTGGCGATTGCGCAGACGATGCGCGCGCGCGGCTGGGAAGTGAGCTGGCTGGGCACGACCCATGGCATGGAGCAGGACCTGGTGCCGAAGAGCGGCATTCCCATGGACGCCATTGCATTTTCCGGCATGCGCGGCAAGGGCCTGGCGCATACGCTCAAGGGCGGCTTCAAAATGCTGGCCAGTTTTTTTGCCATCCGCCGTTTCATCGCCAGCCGCAAGCCTGACGTGGTGATGGGCATGGGCGGCTACGTCACCGTGCCGGGCGGCCTGATGGCGCGCCTCAAAGGCGTGCCGCTGGTGCTGGTCAATGCCGACGCGGCGCTGCTGTTGTCGAACAAGACCCTGGTGCCGCTGGCGCAGCAGGTGTGCTTTGGTTTCCCTGCCGATTTCGGCAGCGCCGCCGGCAAGGCCGTCGTCACGGGCAATCCCGTGCGCGCCGAGATCCTCGCCATGGCGCCGCCTGCCATGCGTTTCACGGGCCGCAGCGGACCGTTGCGCATCCTCGTGGTCGGCGGCAGCCTGGGCGCGAAAGCGCTGAATGACAATCTGCCTGCCGCGCTGGCGCTGATGCCGGAAGCCGAGCGTCCGCTGGTGACGCACCAGTCGGGCAAGAAGAATATCGACGCCCTGCATGCCGCATATGCGCAGGCGGGCGTGCAAGCCAATGTGGTCGACTTCATCGACGACATGGCCAAGGCGTATACCGAGGCCGACCTGGTGATTTGCCGCGCAGGCGCGATCACCCTGTCGGAATTGACGGCGGCCGGCGTGGCCAGCGTGCTCGTGCCGCTGGTGGCGTCGACCACCAGCCACCAGCGCGACAACGCGCAATGGATGGCAAAACAAGGCGCGGCGATTCATCTGCCGCAGACGGAAATGAGTGCCGCGTCGCTGAGCACCTTGCTGGCGTCCTTGACGCGGGATACCTGCCAGCACATGGCGCAAGCGGCGCTGGCAGCAGGCAAGCGCGACGCCAATGAGGCGATCGCACACGTATTGGAAAAACTGGCATGAGGTTAGCTCTGTGAAGCATAAAGTAAACAATATCCACTTTGTCGGCATTGGCGGCAGCGGCATGAGCGGCATTGCCGAAGTGCTGGTCAACCTCGGCTACAAGGTGTCGGGTTCGGACCTGGGCAGCAATGCGGCGACGCAGCGCCTGGCGAGCCTGGGCGCGACCGTCATGCTGGGCCACGCGGCCGAGAACATCGGCGACGCCGATGCGGTGGTGACGTCGGGCGCCGTCCCGCAAGACAACCCGGAAGTGGCGGCCGCGCGCGCGCGCAAGATTCCGCTGGTGCCGCGCGCCGTGATGCTCGGCGAGTTGATGCGTTTGAAACGCGGCATTGCGATTGCCGGCACGCACGGCAAGACGACGACCACCAGCCTGGTCGCTTCCGTGCTGGCGCAAGGCGGTCTCGATCCGACTTTCGTCATCGGCGGCCGTTTGACCAGCGCCGGCGCGAACGCCAAGCTGGGCTCGGGCGACTATCTGGTGGCCGAAGCCGATGAATCGGACGCCTCGTTCCTGAACCTGACGCCGATGATCGAAGTGATCACGAATATCGACGCCGATCACATGGATACGTACGAGCACGATTTTGAAAAGCTCAAGCAGGCTTTCGTGCAGTTCACGCACCGCTTGCCTTTCTATGGCCGCGCCATGCTGTGCATCGACGATCCGCACGTACGCGCCATCATCCCGTCCGTCACCAAGCCCGTCACCACCTACGGTTTCGCGGAAGACGCGCAAGTGCGCGCCATCAACGCGCGTGCCGTGGGCCTGGAAATGCATTTCACGGTGCTGCAGGAAGGCTATCCGGATCTCGACGTGGTGCTGAACCAGCCCGGCATGCACAATGTGCAGAATGCCTGCTCGGCGATCGCCATCGCGCGCGAAATCGGCATCGCCGACAGCGCCACGCAGCAAGGCCTGGCGGAGTTCTCCGGCGTGGGCCGCCGCTTCACGCGCTACGGCGACGTGGCGCTCCCGAACGGCGGCAGCTTCGCGCTGGTCGACGATTTCGGCCATCACCCTGTGGAAACGGAAGTGACCCTGGCCGCCGCGCGCGCCGCCTATCCGGGCCGCCGCCTGGTGCTGGCGTTCCAGCCGCACCGCTACAGCCGCACGCGCGACCTGTTCGAAGATTTTGTGAAAGTGCTCGGTGCGCCCGACGTGTTGCTGCTGTCCGAAGTGTATGCGGCGGGCGAAGCGCCCATCGTCGCCGCGGACGGCCGCGCTCTGGCGCATGCGCTGCGCGCGCGCGGCAAGATCGAACCGATTTTCGTCGAGTCCATGACGGACATGGCCGACACCATCATGAGCGTGGCGCGCGACGGCGACGTCGTGTTGACCATGGGCGCGGGCTCCATCAGCGGCATCCCGCAACAACTGACTACGTATCAATCTCACACTGTAAAGGCCTGACGTGAACCAAGCTTCAGCTATCGACGTTAAACAATTGGGCAAAGTCGGCGTCCTGTTCGGCGGCCGTTCGGCCGAGCGCGAAGTGTCGCTGATGTCCGGCGCGGGCGTGCTGGCCGCTCTGAAAAGCCATGGCGTGGATGCGCATGGCTTCGATACGGGCGAACGCAGCCTGGCCGAACTGGCCGCTGAACAATTTGACCGCGTCTTCATCGCGCTGCACGGCCGTTTCGGCGAAGACGGCAGCCTGCAAGGCGCGCTGGAGCAGCTGGGCATCCCGTATACGGGCAGCGGCGTGATGGCTTGCTCGGTGGGCATGGACAAGGTTTACACCAAGATGATCTGGCTGATGCACCAGTTGCCGACGCCAAAGTACGCGGTGCTGGACGATAGCTCCGACCTGATCAAGGTGGCCGCGGAACTGGGCTTGCCGCTGATCGTCAAGCCGCCGCATGAAGGCTCGAGCATCGGCATCACCACCGTCAACGAAGCGTCGGCCTTCCAGGCGGCCTACGACATCGCCGCCGGTCTCGATGATTCGGTGCTGGCCGAGGAATTCATCAAGGGCCGCGAATTCACCGTCGCTATCCTGGGCAAGGGTGCCACGGCGCGCGCGTTGCCGCCGATCGAAATCGTCGCCCCGCAAGGCAATTACGATTACCAGAACAAGTACTTCACGGACGATACGCAGTATTTCTGCCCGCCGCAGCTGGACCCGGCGATCATCGCCGAGATGGAACGCATCGCGCTGGCCGCCTACCGCGCCCTCGGCTGCGAAGGCTGGGGACGGGTCGATGTGCTGATGCGCACGGCCGACAGCGCGCTGTTCCTGCTGGAGGTGAATACCTCGCCCGGCATGACGGGTCACTCGCTCGTGCCGATGGCGGCGCGCGCGGAAGGCACCAGCTATGAAGACCTGTGCCTGGAAATCGTCGCCGGCGCAAGCTTGAAAATGCACAAGGGACAGCGCTGATATGTGGCATGACGCTAAAAGCCTCAATACGACTGCCAACGGCTTGCTGGCCGCGGTTCTGGTCGTGTGCGTGGCCGCCGGCGTCTGGTGGGTGTCGCAGCGTCCCATGTTCGACCTGCGCACGATCAAGGTGGAAAGCGCGGACGACAAGGGCCTGCGCCACGTGAATTACCTGACCCTGCGTAGCGGCACCTTGGGCCGCATCAAGGGCAATTTCTTCACGACCAACCTGGAAAGCGTGCGCGGCGTGTTTGAATCGGTGCCCTGGGTACGCCGTGCCAGCGTGCGGCGCGAGTGGCCGAACCAGCTGATCGTGGCGCTGGAAGAACACGAAGCGCTGGGCACCTGGGGCGAGGACGGGCGTTTGCTGTCGGTCAAGGGCGACGTGTTTACGGCCAATGTGGCCGAAGCGGAAGACGACCATGAATTGCCAGCGTTTGCCGGCCCCGATGGCAGCGAAAAGGAAGTACTGGCCACCTACGTGCAGCTGGCCAAGTGGTTTGCGCCGCTGAAGATGGTGCCGGAAACCCTGTCGCTGTCGAGCCGCTATGCGTGGACCGTGAAACTGGATAACGGCATGAGCGTGGCGCTGGGGCGCGAACAGAATCATACGACCCTGAAGGCGCGGGTCGACCGGCTGGTGGGCATCTATCCGCAACTGGCGAGCCGGCTGGAAAATATCGACACGATCGATATGCGCTACCAGAATGGCCTGGCGCTCAGTTCCGCCGGCCTGGTGATACCGGCCGAAGGCAAGGATGGCAAGCCAGTCATGAAGAAGAAAAACAGTAGTCCGGTTAAAAAACCGACTTAACCGAATAATTTTAATTTATAGCCCATACAGTAGGCGACAGAAATGACAAAAGACGCGAAAAACCTGATCGTCGGCCTCGACATCGGCACCTCGAAAGTGGTGGCGGTGGTAGCCGAAGTGATGTCCGACGGGCGCCACGAAGTGATCGGGCTGGGCCAGCACGAATCGAAGGGCCTGAAAAAAGGCGTGGTGGTCAATATCGAGGCCACGGTGGAGTCCATCCAGCGCGCGCTGGAAGAGGCCGAGCTGATGGCCGACTGCAAGATCCGCAATGTGTACGCGGGCATTGCGGGCAGCCATATCCGCAGTTTCAATTCCAGCGGCATGGTGGCCATCAAGGACAAGGAAGTGACGGCGACCGACGTGGCGCGCGTCATCGAGACGGCAAAAGCGGTTAACATTCCGACCGATCAGCAATTGCTGCACACGGTGCCGCAAGAGTTCATCGTCGACAGCCAGGAAGACGTGCGCGAGCCTATCGGCATGAGCGGCATCCGCCTGGAGGTGAAGGTGCATATCGTCACCGGCGCCGTATCGGCGGTGCAGAACATCGTCAAGTGCGTGCGCCGCTGCGGCCTGGAAGTGTCGGACCTGATCCTGCAGCCGATGGCGTCCGCCGATGCGGTGCTTACGCCCGACGAGAAGGAACTGGGCGTGGTGCTGATCGACATCGGCGGCGGCACGACCGATGTGGCGGTATTCTCTGATGGCGCGATCCGCCATACGGCAGTCATTCCCATCGCCGGCGACCAGATCACCAACGACATCGCCATGGCCTTGCGCACCCCAACCGCGGAAGCGGAAGAAATCAAGATCCGCTATGGCGTGGCCAAGCAGGTCCTGGCCGACCCTGGCGAATCGCTGGAAGTGCCTGGACTGGGCGACCGCGGCCCGCGCAACCTGTCGCGTCAGGCGCTGGCGGCAGTGATCGAACCGCGCGTCGAAGAACTGTTCGCCATGGTGCACCAGGTGGTGCGCGAATCCGGCTACGAGGGCGTGCTGTCGTCGGGCATCGTGCTTACGGGCGGCACCTCCATCATGCCCGGCATGGTGGAAATGGCGGAAGATATTTTCCTGAAACCGGCGCGCCTTGGCACGCCCGAGTATCGGGGCCAGCTGGCCGACGTGGTGCGCAGTCCGCGCTATGCCACGGTGCTTGGCTTGCTGCTGGAAGCGAAGAAGCAATACCTGCGCGGCCACATCGTGACGCGTCAGGACGGCTCGGTGAAGGCAGTCTGGCAGCGCATGAAGGAATGGTTTTTAGGGAATTTTTAAGGGCATGATTTGCGCCCGGCAGTACAGGTTTTTTGGCAGCATCGCAGGTACACACACATAACTTTATTTTATATTTAACCGCAGTTTTCAATCTCCAGTTCTCCTACCAATATGAGGCCTGGCGCTTGGAAACCGCATCTGATAGGAGCACATCATGGAGTTCGATATGGTCGATAACACAGCTTTAGGTACCGTCATCAAGGTCGTCGGCGTCGGCGGTGCGGGTGGCAATGCAGTCCAACACATGATCAACAAAGGCATGTCGGGTGTGGAGTTCATTGCCGCCAACACCGACGCACAGGCCCTGTCGACATCGAAGGCCCACAACATCATCCAGATCGGCGATACCGGTCTGGGCGCCGGCATGAAGCCTGCCGTCGGCCGCCAGCTGGCCGAAGAATCGCGCGCGCGCATCGCCGATTCGTTGCGCGGCGCGCACATGGTCTTCATCGCCGCCGGCATGGGCGGCGGTACGGGCACGGGCGCCGCTCCCATCGTGGCCGAAGTGGCCAAGGAACTGGGCGCGCTGACGGTGGCGGTGGTTTCCAAGCCGTTCTCGTACGAAGGCCAGAAGTGCATGGACATCGCCGACGAAGGCCTGGAGCAGCTGTCCCTGCACGTCGATTCGCTGATCATCATCCTCAACGAAAAGCTGGAAGAGATCTACGAAGACGAAAGTATGTTGGAATGGATGCAGCACGCCGATGATGTGCTCAACAACGCGGTGGCCGGCATTGCCGAGATCATCAACGTGCCTGGTCATATCAACGTCGACTTCAACGACGTGAAAACCATCATGGGCGAGCAGGGCAAGGCCATGATGGGCACGGCGACGGCGTCCGGCGTCGACCGCGCGCGCATCGCCGCCGAACAGGCTGTCGCTTCGCCGCTGCTGGACGGTATCGACCTGTCCGGCGCGCGCGGCGTGCTGGTCAACGTCACGGCCAGCCGTGGCTTGAAAGGTAAAGAGATCAAGGAAGTCATGGCTGCCGTGCGCGCGTTTGCCGCGCCGGACGCGTCGATCGCGCAGGGTATCGCCTACGACGACGCCATGGGCGACGACATCCGCGTGACCGTGGTGGCGACGGGCCTGGGCCGCGCGAAGAAAAACATCCAGCTGGTACCGCAGCAAGTGCTCCGCACCGGTACCCACAACAGCCCGTTGACCCCATCGGCTGCCATGGGTAGCGCGCAGGCGGCGACGACGACGGTTGGCGTGGCCACGCCGGCAGCCGGTTTCGACGGCATGAAGGCGCCGGCGGTATGGCGCCGCGAATCGGCTTCCGAGCAAGTGCGCGCGATGGAAAAGAATGGCATGGAGACCTACGACATTCCAGCCTTCCTGCGCAAACAGGCTGACTAAGGTGGTTTGATGTATGCAACGATGACGGCGGCCTGAGGGCCGCCGTTTTTTTGCCGGTTTTTGACTTTTGACTTTGCCTTTCCGGCCATTTTCTGCACAAATACGGCAAGTCAGGCATACTATCGCGCAGTGTCGGCATCATGCCGGCAGCATCCTCAACCGACAGTACACAAGGAGTCAACATGACCATCAAGATCGGCGACACCCTGCCAGAAGGCACCCTGGCCGAATTCATCGAAAGCGAAACCGAAGGTTGCGCACTGGGCCCGAACACGTTCAACGTGCAAGACCTGGTCAAGGGCAAGAAGATCGCCATCTTCGGCCTGCCAGGCGCGTACACCCCGACCTGCTCCGCACAGCACGTGCCAGGCTACGTGCAGCACGCTGCCGACCTGAAAGCCAAAGGCGTCGATGAAATCTGGTGCATCTCCGTCAACGACGCGTTCGTGATGGGCGCCTGGGGCCGCGATCAGAAAGCCACCGGCGTCGTGCGCATGATGGCTGACGGTAATGCCGCCTACAGCAAGGCACTGGGCCTGGACGCCGATTTTTCCAAGCACGGCATGGGCACGCGCTCGCAGCGCTACTCGCTGCTGGTCGACAATGGCGTCGTGACGCAATTGAACATCGAGCAAGGCGGCAAGTTTGAAGTGTCGAATGCCGAGACGCTGCTGGGCCAGTTGGCTTAAGCAGAGCGTAGGCTGGGTAGGCCTGTGTAGGCCGGCGTAGGTCGGCTTAGCGCAGCGTAAGCCGACGTGCTACGTTCGCACCGCGTTTGCTTCAGCATTGTTGGATTACGCGCGCTGCGCTAATCCAACCTACCCAACCTACCCAAGCTACGCAAAAAAAACGGCGCCATCGGCGCCGTTTTAACGTTTACTGTACCGACGGCTTGGTCGCCTCGAACATGGCCGCATCGATGCTGAACGAATAATCGTCCTGCAGCGCGAAATATGTTCTCGCTTCCTCGGGCGCGCCATCGAACAGGTTGCGGATGGCCGCCACGCGCTCGTTTGGCGTGCGCATGCGCGCCACCCATTCATCGAACTGCATCGTCAGTTTCCACACGCTGCGCAAGCTGTGGCTAAAACCCGCGTTATTGAATTTGGCGCCCCATTCGCAGGTGCGGTAGTCGCGCACGTGGGACGCGTCGCGCAGCATTTCCACCGCCTGCAAGGTGCTGTCGTACAGGGCCGTCTTGGGCGCGACGATGTCGACCACGAGCAAGGTGCCGTTCGGGCGCAGCACGCGCCACGCTTCGGCCAAGGCTCCCGCCACGTCGTTCCAGTGGTGCGCGGAAAAGCGCGTGACGACCATGTCGAAGCTGGCGTCGGCAAACGGCAGGCGCGCCACGTCGCCCTGCTGCGTGCTGATGTTGTGCAAGCCGCGCTGCGCCTTCGCGTGGTCGACGACGTCGAGCATGGGCTGTGCCAGGTCGTAGGCGACCACCGATTGCGCCACGGGAGCGACGGCAAAGCTGGCGTGGCCAGCGCCGCAGCCCAGGTCGAGCACCACCGGTTTGCCATGGCGGCGCGCGCATTCCTGCATCAGCACCAGGTCGGCGCCTTGCGCGTGGACGGCGCTGCTCAGGTAGGCATTGGCTGTTTTGCCAAACTGTTCGGTAACGACATCGTGCTGCTGCATGGTTTTCTCCTGGTGATGGGTGAGTTCCTGCAGAATAGGGATAAAATTATCCTGTAACAAGACCATAACTTATACTGGTATATCTACTACCATGCAGCCTTGCCATGTCGAACAAACTCGCTGAATTCATCCGCGCCCGGCGCGAAGCCGTCACCCCCGCCATGGCTGGCTTGCCCGGTGGCGGGCGGCGGCGCACGCCGGGCTTGCGGCGTGAAGAGCTGGCGCAGCTGTGCGACGTCAGTCCCACATGGCTGACGTGGCTGGAGCAGGGGCGGCCCGTATCGGCATCGGCCAAGATGCTGGTCCGCCTGGCGCAGGTGCTGCAACTGAGCGCGGCCGAGCGCGCCTATCTGTTCGAGGTGGCCGACAAGCATGACCCCAGTCATGGGACGGGCGAGGGCGGGAGGCCAGCTGCCGCCGAGCTGGCCGCCATCGTGGCTGCCATCGACGCGCCCGCCTACATTCTCGACCGCGAGTGGAATGCCGTGGCGTGGAACGGGGCGGCGTCCACCTTGTTTACGGGCTGGCTGCGCAGTGACGCGGCCGCGCCGAACCAGCTGCGCTTCATGTTCCTCGATGCGGCTGCGCGCGAGCTCGTCGTCGGCTGGCCCGAGCGGGCGCGCCGCCTGGTGGCGGAGTTCCGCGCCGATATCGGTCGCCACGCAGACCAGGCGCCACTGGCCGGCCTGATCGCGGAACTGACCGGCGCCAGCCTGGAATTCCGGCTGTGGTGGAGTGCGCAGCAAGTACTGGGGCGCGATGGCGGCTTGCGCAGCTTCCAGCATCCGCTGCAGGGTGCGCTCAGTTTCAATCAGGTGACCTTGCACCTGGCGCGCCAGCATGAACTGAAGCTGGTGATGCTGTTGCCTGTGTCGTAGACGTCACTCGCGTGCTTGCCAGGTCCCGGCGTGCTTGTGCCGCTCTGCCCCTGCAATGCGCACTTGCATGGCTGCTGTCATGTGGACATTGCGCTGGGCGTCAACCATCAGCACTTCTTTCAGGTCGAGTTTTTCCGCCATCGCTTGCCAGTCTCGGGGGCCGGTGATGAACAGCGGTTTGGAGTGGCCGTCCGAGCGCAGGCCAGGGTCGCGGCCGCCGCTGGCGATGATGGTGACCGAAGCGACCAGATCGATCGGGTAGCCGCTGCGCGGGTCGATGATGTGCGGGCGGCGCTTGCCGTCCTTCATGAAGTAGCGTTCATAGTCACCGCTGGTGCCGATCGCTTCGTTGTCGCGCAAAGCGATCTGCGCAACTGTCCCGGCGCCACGCGGATCGCGGATGCCGACCTGCCACGGTCGTTCACCGGGCTGGCCGATGGCGATGACGTTGCCACCGATGTTGACCAGCGCCGCCTTGACGTGCGCTTCGCGCAGCAGCGCGGCGGCGCGGTCGAGCGCGTAACCTTTGGCGTAGCCGCCGAGGTCGATCATGACGGCAGGGTTGACGCTGCTGATGATGTTGCCGTTGTAGCGCAGGTCGGACAGCGATGGCCGCGCGTCGACCCAGCGTTTGATCTCGGCGGCCGGCGGTCCCTGCGCGCCGATGTCGTTTTTCTGGAAGCCCCACAGCCTGATCAGATGCCCAATGGTGGGGTTGAACAGCAGGCCGGAACGCACTGACAGCTTCTCGGCCGATTTTAGCAGGCCGACCATTTCAGCGTCGGCGCGCATTGGCTCGCCTTTGGCGATGCTGTCGTTGAGGGCGGTGAGCATGCTTGGCTCCCACGCGTGGAATTTACGGTGCAGGCGATCGAATTCTCTCAATACCTCGGCGCCAAGCAGGTCGGCGCGCTGCTGCGAACCACCGTAGATGGTGATGTCGACCGTGGTGCCGAACACGTGGCCCCGGGTTTTGTAGAGGCGTTCCTCGCCGGAACAAGCAGTCAGGAACAGCAGTAGCGCCAGCAGCGTGCGGGTGAACATGGAATGTCTCCGGGTGTGGCCGCCGCGCGCAGGCGGCGGCCAGCAGTTTTAAGTGCTCTTGGCGACCATGTAGTCGACCAGTGCTTTCACTTCATCATCCTTCAGGCCTGGATTGCCGCCGCGTGGCGGCATCATTTTCACGCCGTTGATGGCGCTCAGGTACAGCGCCGGCTTGCCTTTGGCGATACGCGGTTTCCATCCCGCCTTGTCGCCAACCTTGGGCGCGCCCATGATGCCGCTGCCGTGGCAGGCCAGGCAGGTGGTGGAGTAGGTTTTCTCAACCTTGGCGGCGTCCGGCGCGGCGGCGGCGCTGGTGGCAGAGGTGATGGCTGCCAGCATTGCTGCCAGTGCAAGTAGTTTCTTCATGGTCTGTCTCTTTTCAAAAGTAAGTCGGCAAATGCCGGGGTAAAAACGGACCGGCGCTTTCCGCCGAACGGCAATGCCGGCCCAGGCGGTGGTGCTTCAATGCGCCATGGCGTGCGTCGGCATGGCGCCGCTGGCTTCGTTCAGCAGGGCCGGCGTGATCTGCTTGAAGCGCAGCACGCGGCCGCCTTCCTTGCGAACAAACGCTTCCGCGTCCACCTGCCGGCTGAACGAGGCGATGGCCGGGCCCATCGAGCCCTGCGCCTTGCTGCCTAATACATAGAGCGCGTCGTGTGCTCCGATCCAGTGGCCTTGCGGCTGTTGCCAGTTGGCGCTGCCCATGTCCTGTACGTAGAAGGCGCTGGTGGCGCGACGCTGTTCCGGCGCCAGCATTTCACCGAGCAGTTCTTTTACGTCGCAGAAGTAGCTGGTCTTGCCGTCGGCGAAGCGAACCTGCGCTTTCGGCCCAGGGAAGTCGCGCAGCAGCATGCCGTCCAGCGCACACGCGGCTTCGTCGGACGGATCAATGGCTGGCAGGCTGGTGGCGCTGTACGTGCAGGCGGCCAGCGCAAGGGTGGCCAGTGCGGCCAGCGCGCTCCTGCGCAGGTGGAAAATAGTCATGAAAATCTCCTGAGTGCGATAGAAAACGGTAAAAAAATCCAGGCTAGCATCACGCCCGACAGCAGCGCCGGGTGGGTCCAGCCTTGCGGCATCACGGTGGCCAGGCCATACATGGCTTGCGCCTGGTCCGAGCTGAACACGTTCAGCAGGCGAAATACGTCGGCCGGGTTCAGCATCAGCATGGCGGCGAACAGGCCGCTACCGAGCTGGCCCTGGCTGAGCACCATCACCCCCATCAGCAGCAGGTCGAACACCAGCACGAACAGGAACCACAGCGCCAGTGCAATGCCGCTGGCGCGGACGCGGTCGCGGGTGCTGACCGATACCAGCATGGCAATGCTGAGGAAGGCCAGTCCCATCAGCACGGCGCTGGCGACGAATTGGGCGTAGCGCCAGCCCTCGGCCACAGTCAGTTGCGAGAACAGCGGCAGCAGGCCGGCGCCAAAGCCGATCGCGGTGGCGCTGGTGAGCGCCGCCGCCAGGCCGAGATATTTACCGAGCAGCACTTCCAGCGGCGTCACCGGCATCGACAGCAGCAGTTCCAGCGCACCGCGCTCGCGCTCGCCGACAATCGCGTCATAGCCGAGTATCAGGGCGATCAGCGGCACCAGATAGATCACCAGGCTGGACAGGCTGGCGATGGTGGCGTCGATGCCGTGGAAACCAACCTGTCCCTGCTGGGCTGCGCCGAAGTAGGCGATGGCCAGCGCGAAGAAGGCAAACACCAGCGCCACGGCCAGCACCCAGCGGTTGCGCAGCCGGTCACGCCATTCTTTTGCGGCCAGCACGCCGACCTGGCGCCATTCAATGCGTGCGCGCATGGGTGCCTCCGTAGCCGAGAAATACTTGTTCCAATGTCGATTCCTGAATCGCGATGTCGTCGGCGCAAGCGGCCAGCTGGCGCAGCACCGCCATCTTGTCGGCCCTGGCGCAGCGCACGTGCAGCTGTTCGCCATGCGCCTCCAGCGCCAGCTCCAGCGGCAACGCGGCCAGCGCCGCGCGCACGCCCGCCTGCAGCGCAGGCGCAATCGTGGCGGTAATGGTCAGCATCCGGGGCGCATGGGTACCCGTCCGCAGCTGCCTCAGCGTGCCTTGCGCGGCCACCGTGCCGCTCTGCATGATGAGCAGCTGGTCGACCCTGTGCTCGATCTCTGCCAGGATGTGCGAGGTGATGATGATGGTGGCGCCGCGGTCCTGCGCGGTGCGCAAGATGGCGTAAAAGTCGGCGATGCCTTGCGGGTCCAATCCGTTGGTCGGCTCATCGAGGAAGATCAGGTCCGGCTCGCCCAGCAGAGCCTGCGCCAGGCCGAGCCGCTGGCGCATGCCCTTGGAGTACCCCTGTACCGGCCGCGCGGCGGCATGCGTCAGGCCCACCAGGTCGAGCAACGGTGCGCAAGCAGCGCGCGCAATGTGCTTCAAGTCCGCAAAAAAGTGCAGTACTTCCTGGCCACTCAGGTTATCGTAGGTGAGAAAACTTTCCGGCAGATAGCCGACGCGCCGGCGCGTCTGGCGAAAGGCAGGTTCGGCCGCGTTCTGGCCCAGTACGTGCAGCGTGCCGGCGCAGGGCGTGATCAGACCGAGCATCAGCTTGAATAGCGTACTCTTGCCGGCGCCATTGTGGCCGATCAGGCCGAACATGGCGCCATGGGCGATGTCAAAGCTGACGTCCTGCAGCACCGTGAGCGCGCCGTAGCGATGCCGGATGCCGCGCAGGCTGACGGCGGCTTCAGTTGTATTCGATGCGGGGAGTGATGTCATTCCATTTCTTCCAATTCTGTGAGAGCGGGCGCATGCGCGGATGGCGGTCGACTACGCTTGGCGCGCGCAGCAGCGGAAATTGACGCGCGGCAAAGCGCAGCGTCTGCAGCGCGGGGCTGGCGCCGAGCAGCTTGAGCAGCGGGTATTGCCAGTTCAGACGGTCAACCAGGTCGTTCGCTTCATACGCCACGTCACCCTGGCCGTCGCCGTTCTGGTCCCAGCCGTTGTAATTGCTCCAGTAGTTGCCTTCCTGTTTGCCCCATTCGACATCGCGCGCGGCAACAAAGCGCACCTGCTCCTGGTTGCCGATGAAGTCGTTGCCATCGACTTGGTTGTTCGACGAGCCGGCCGACAGGTGCACGCCGGTGCGGTTATTGATGATCAGGTTGTAGCGCAGCGTGTTGTACTCGGCGTCATAGATGAAAAAACCACGGTCGTTGCCGGCCACCACGTTGTCTTCGATCAGCGAGTCCTGGATGGTGCGCAGCATGATGCCGTGATCGGTATTGCCCCACGCGATATTGCGGCGCACGGTCAGGCTGCGCACCTCCATCAGCGCCAGCCCGGCCCGGCTCAGATATACCTCGTTGTCTTCCCAGGTACTGTGGTGGGTGTTCATGTAGTGCGTGCCGTAGCGGACATGGTGGATGCGGTTGTGGCGAAATTGCGCGTCGCGCGAGACGTCGACATAGATGCCGTCGCGCGTGCCGCTGATTTCGTTGCCGGTGACGCGCGCTCCGCGCGTGTCGTACACCTGGATGCCATTGCCGCGCTGCGCCGATTGCAGGTCGCGCCGGCCGGTGATGGTGTTGTTCAGCAAGCGCGCATCGTCAACGCCTTGCAGCCAGATGCCGAACAGGTTGGCGACCAGTCGACAGTCGTTGATCTGTACGCGATGCGCGCCAGGCACGATATAAATGCCGGCGTTCTGCGCAGTGAGGTCCGCGCCGCTGTCGATCACGATCAGGCCGATCAGGGTGACATCGGGGGCGGTGATGCGGATGGTGTCGCCGTGCCCTTGGCCGCTGATGGTGGGATGGCTGCGCCCTTGCAGCGTCAGCGCCTTGTCGACCAGCACGTGTTCGTTATACCTGCCGGGTGCGATCAGCAGTGTGTCGCCTTTCTGCGCACTGGCGATGGCCGCATTGATCGACGTGCCCGGCGCCACTTCCAGCACGGCGGCGGCCAGGCCCGGCCCATAGCCGGCCAGTATGACTGCCAGCACCAGCGTGCGCATCAGCGCCAGCAGGGCGGAAGGCGCCAGCCTCATGCGTCTTCCTTGCCTTGCGACGGCAGCGTTGAGCGCAAGCTGTCGAGCGTAAGGAAATAGCCGTCGGCGCCGATACGCGTCAGCGCTTCGCCCTTGGCAGCGCGCCGCTTGCGCTCTTTCACCAGGGGTGGACAGGCGTGATCGTCGTAGTACATCACCATGCAGTCCAGGCACAGCATGCATTCCATCTGATCGATTTTGCCTTGGCTGTCGATGGCGTGCGAGCCGCAACCGGCGGCGCAGGCGTGGCAGCTGGTGCATTCTGCCTTGCGCTTCAGACCGAACAGACGGAACTTGCCGGGCAGCGCCAGGCCCGCGCCCATCGGGCACAGGTATTTGCAGTAGGGGCGCTCGCTGAACAGCGACAGGCCCAGAATGGCGCCGATAAAGAGCCAGAATGGCCAGCTGCGGTTCCATACGCCGACCAGGAAAGTGGTCTTGAAGGGTTCGATTTCGGCCAGATGTTCGGCCGTCTCCATTGAGAACAGGGATACGCCGATCAGGCCGAAGAAGATGACGTACTTCAGCCAGCGCAGCTTGTCGTGCAGTGGCTTTGGCAGCAGTTTCTGCCAGCGTTTCAGGCCGATGGCGGAACCGAGTTTCAGCATCAGGTGCTGCAGCGAGCCGAATGGACATAACCAGCCGCAGAACAGGCCGCGTCCCCAGATCAGCACCGTGATGATGATGAACCACCAGAACAGGAAGATGAAGGGATCGGACAGGAACAGCTCCCAGCGCCATTGATGGATCAGCGAATGGAGCCAGGTCATGATCTGCGTGATGCTGGGCTGCGCCTTCAGGTAGAAACCGATGAAGCCGGCGCTGATGATCCACAGCACCAGCCGCGGCCAGCTGATCAAAGGCTTGTGCTTGCGCGTCGATGCACGCACCAGCCGGTCGCGTCGTGCGTACCAGATGGCGGTAAACAACAGGGTGGCGACGAAGAAGCCGATTTGCGCAATCCGGTCCAGCCAGATGTTTTGCCACGCCGGGCGCGCCGTCACCACTTTCGGATGGCCGCCTTCCAGATAGCGGGCCGGCAGCCAGTATGTCTGGTCGTAGTGGGTGAAGGTCTTGGCGCCCTTGGCGTCCACCTGATTGACCAGCAGCGTCAGCGTCCAGGGCCACGCCGGATTGAAGTGTTTCGAGCGGACGATGAAGATGCCCGATTCGCGGTATTGGGGCACATCGCCGGGCTGCAGGTGATACAGATTGAGATAGTCGGTATCGCGGAAGGTGTAGGTTTCAGGATCTTGCCGCACCTGGATGCGGTCGTAGATGCCGCCGCGCACAAAGCCCGAGCCCTTGAACGATGTCTGGCCGCTGGCGATGACGAAGATTGCATGCTCGTCCGGCTTGAGGTCGCGCATCAGGCGCTGGTAGTTGTCCTCGCCCAGCAGGCTGTTGCCCAGCGTCGGCGTGTTGAGGTAGCCAAAGTAGAGATCGATGTAGTCGCCGCGTGCGCTGTCGGCGCCGACTTCGCGCGCGGTGATCGTCAGGCGGCCGACCGAGCCCTCGTCGGCCAGCTTGCCCCAGTTGAGGCGCTCGTCGAGCGGCGTGAAGCGGGCTGGCGGCCGCGCCGCCGCAGTGAAGATGCCGACCTGGCGGCCGATCTCATAGGCGCTGCGGGAAATTACCTGGTTCTCGGCGATGGCCGTCACGGTGGCGCCGCTGATCGCGTCCAATCCCACGCTGCCATCGCCGCCACGGCCAATTTCCAGCCTGGCGTCACCGCGCAGGCCGACATATTGTCCGATGAACTTGAGCAGCGCCGATTCCGGTATGCCGGCCAGCAGGATCGGTTCGGAATGCTTGATCACGCGCACGCCGGTAATGATGCCTGCGGTGTCCATGCCGATCAGTGTAATGACCGGCTTGCCGGAATAGGCGGGAATATCCACCACGTCGGTTGACAGGAAAACGTAGCCAACGAGCTTGCCGCCGGCGTCCAGCGCTTGCACATAGCGTGGAGAACCCATGCGCTGCGAGAAGCGCTGTGCTTGCGGCATCACGTCGCGGCAGGCGGCATGCGCGCACAGGTCGGCGCCGTGCAACAGTTCGGAGGAAAGTTCAGCGTCGTAGATGTTGGCGGCGGCGATGGGCGGCGCCAGCATAGCCAGTAACATCAAGCACGACGCCAGCGAATTGAACAAGGTTTTTAAAGTAGTCGTCATGAGAATATGCCATGCCGGCTGACGCATCAGCCGGCATGGACTTGCGGGACAACTCAGGCTTCAACCAGGAAACGGCTACGCATTTCCAGATGCAGGGCGTGGCAGAAGTGCGTGCAATACAACCAGAACGCACCGGCGTGATCGGCCTTGAAAGTGACCGACTTGGTTTCCTGCGGATTGACGATAAAGTTGATGTTGTAGGTCGGGATGGCGCAACCGTGGGTCAAATCTTCGACCTTGTCGTAGTTGGTCAGGGTGAGCGTGACTTCATCGCCTTTTTTGACCTTGATGACCGGCATGCTGAACGCCGGCGCTTGCGACATCAGACGCACATGCACCTTGTTGCCCTTGCGCTCGATGCCGGCGTTTTCCGGCGTGACGGCATTCGGGAAGTCGGTCATGGTGTGGATCTGGCGCGTCTTGACCACGTCGCGGCGCACGATAATGCCATCGTGCGGTTCCGGGTAGGCAGTGTGATCGGCTATCAGCTTCATGCTGGCGCCGCTGATGTCGACCAACTGTTCGGTTTCAGGATGCAGCGGGCCGACTGGCAGGAAGCGGTCCTTGGAGAACTTGTTGCCGGAGTTGAGGTATTTGCCGTCAGCTTCCCTGGTCTCACCCATCGATGAGTAGTTATGGCCCGGCTGGTAGTGCACGTCCAGCTTCTCGATGATGACCTTGGCGTTTTTGTCGCCCTTGAACTGGGCAATGGCTGCATCCACATTCCATTTGACGGCTTGGCTGTCGAGGAACAGCGAGGTATAGGCGTTGCCCCTGCCGTCGAAGGCGGTGTGCAGCGGGCCGAGGCCGATTTCCGGTTCGGCCACCACGGTGTCGCGCGGATCCTTGACGTTACCGTCGAACCACTGCAGCACCTTGCTCAATTCAATCACGGTGGCGGTCGGCGACAGCTTGCCGGAGCAGACGAAGTATTTTCCGTCCGGGCTGGCGTTGACGCCATGCGGGTTCTTGCTGACCGGGACGTACAGCGAGATCGCGCTTTTCGGATCGGCATTGGCAGCCTTGCGGCCATCGACCACGGGGACCTTGGAACTGCCGATGGTGGTGAACTTGCCTGCCTTGACCAGGGCCTCGACGCGTTCGATATGCAGGAACACGCAGGCATCGCGCTCGGCCGCCATCATGCCGTTCAGGTCGGCGGCGTTTTCCACGTTGTACTGGTTGCAGGCGGCCAGCTTGCCGTCGTACGAGGTGGCGCACAGATCCATATTGCCGTCAACGCGCACCTGCCACATCACTTCCATGGTCTCTGCGCTGACGCAGCTGAACAACGCACCCCACTTGTCCGGATTGTCCAGGTCGCGGCCGTCGTTCGGCAACGGGATATGGAATTCGGCGCCGCAGAACACGCGGGTGGTGTAGTCAATCTTCTGGTCGACCGGATCGCGCTTGTCAGGGAACAGGCCGTGGAAGCCGGCCACATTCGGCAGTTCGGTGATCTTGTCGCATTCCATGGTGTCCATGCGGATGCGCGCCACGCGTGAATGCAGCTTGTCGTTGATGAACAGCCAGCGGCCGTCATACGTGCCGTTCTTGTAGCTGCCGTGGACGTGGTGGGTGTCGCCGGTGATGTATTTCAGCGTACCGTCGGGCTTGGTGCCGATGATGGCTTTCGATTCATTGGTAATACCCCAGCCGACCATGCAATCGACGTTGAACACCGGGATGCGCTTGAGCGTGCGCCCGGAAGGCAGGCCGAGCACCCGCGCTTCGCCCGAATGGCCGGAACTGATGAAAGCATAGTAGTCGTCCAGCTGGCCTGGCGCGATCTCGGTGCCGTGGTGTGCGGCCGGTGCGGCAGCGCTCTTGCCGCCGGCGGCAGCTTCCTCCTTGCAGCCGGCCAGGCCCAGCGTGACGCCTGCCAGGCCCAGTGCGGCGCTCTTGCCGAGAAAGCCGCGGCGGCTCGACGGCGTGTCGTTGGTGGTATCCATCTTCTTGCTGTCCATCTCTCGTTCTCCATCGTTGCAAAATTATAAACAGGCATTTTACATACATCTTTTAAAAAAACGATGACGTGGATCAAGCATTTCAGGCACCGCCGCCGCGATTGCGGCAGTACTTGATCCAGGCACTGTTTTCGTCGTCGCCCCTGATGAGCTGGCCGGCTTGCTATAATCAATCCCGGCAGCGCCTCCGCTGTGCTGGCTCCGGACGTCGCCATAATGACGTTCCCAGTGGTCCGCCCCGGGCCTGTCGTAAGGAGCTTTCCCTGTCTTCTCGTCAAGAAAATCTGCACAGCATCTATGCGATGCTGATTGCGGTCGCCATGTTCTCGTGCATGGATACCGCCATGAAGCTGCTGTCTGCCCATTATCCCGCCACTCAGGTCACGGCGATGCGCTCGCTCAGTTCGTTGCCACTGCTGTGCGGCTACATGCTGTACCGCGGTGCGTTCAAGGGCATCTTGCGCATACGCTGGCCGATGCACCTGTTGCGCGCCGCACTCGGCATCGCCATGCTGACCACCTTTGCCTTCGGGCTGAAGTCGCTGTCGCTGGCCGAGGCATATTCGATCTTCTTCATCGCGCCGGCTTTGATCACGGCGCTGTCGGTGTGGGTGCTGAAGGAGCACGTGGGCCGCGGGCAGTGGGTGGCGATTGGCGTCGGCCTGCTGGGCGTGCTGGTGGTGCTGCGCCCCGAAGGCACCGGCTTCCTGTCGCTGGGCGGGCTGGCGATTCTGGTGGCAGCTGCCTGCTACGCCGTGTCGGCCATTAGCGCGCGCGTGCTGGCGCGCACCGACAGCACCGAGGCGATGATGTTCTGGCTGCTGACGCTGATGTCGGTTGGCGCAGTAACGCTGGCGTGGAATATCTGGGTGCCTGTGCGTGCCGAACATGGCTCAATCTTGATGGTGCTGGCGCTGTCGGGCTTCTTCGGGCAGTTGGCGATCACCAAGGCCTTCAGCACCGGCAAGGCGTCAATCGTGGCGCCGTTCGAGTACACGGCGCTGGCCTGGGGCGTGGCGATAGACTGGCTGCTGTGGCAGGCGCTGCCGGATCGCTATACCTTGCTTGGCGCGGCGATCATTATCTCCAGCGGCATCTACCTGGTGCGGCGCGAGGCCGTGCATGTGGAAAGTGAGCATCCCTAGCATTTCTTTGCCGGTCAGCATTCCACGCCGCAACTGGATATAATCGTGCCATGTTAAAACAACGCACCATCAAACAACAGGTCCGCACCATCGGTGTCGGTTTGCACTCCGGCACCAAGGTCGAGCTGATCCTGCGTCCTGCCGCGATCGACACGGGCATCGTGTTTCGCCGCATCGACCTCGATCCCATCGTCGAGTTCCCCGCCAGCGCGATGGCCGTGGGCGACACGCGCATGGCTTCCGTGCTGATCAAGGATGGCGCCAGGGTGTCTACCGTGGAACATCTGATGTCGGCCGCGGCCGGCCTGGGCGTGGACAATATGGTTATCGACGTGAATGCGGAAGAAATTCCCATCATGGACGGTTCCGCCTCGTCCTTCGTCTACCTGCTGCAGCAGGCAGGCGTGGAAGAGCAGCAGGCGGCGAAGAAATTCATCAAGGTCGTCAAGCCCGTGGAAGTGCGTCACGGCAAGGGCGACGCGGAGAAATGGGCGCGTTTGTCGCCGTACGACGGCTTCAAGCTCGATTTCTTCATCGAATTCAATCATCCGGCCGTCGATGGCACGATGCAGCGCGCCTCGGTCGATTTCGGCGACGTGTCGTACGTGCACGATGTGGCCCGCGCACGCACCTTCGGTTTCATGCAGGACGTGGAAAGCTTGCGCGGCATGGGCCTGGCCCGTGGCGGTTCGCTGGAAAACGCCATCGTCATGGACGAATACCGCATCCTGAATGCGGACGGCTTGCGCTATGAAGACGAGTTCGTGCGCCACAAGATCCTCGACGCCATCGGCGACCTGTACCTGGTGGGCCACCCCTTGCTCGCGTACTACACGGCGCACAAGTCGGGCCACGCGCTGAACAACCAACTGCTGCTGGCGCTGCTGGAACAGCCGGAAGCGTATGAAATCGTCTCGTTCGCCACGAACGAGGCGGCGCCGCAATCGTATTTGCGCCAGATGGAGCGTGAGTGGTCGCTGACGTAGGTCGGATGAGCGGGGCGACGCCCCGCGTAATCCGACAACCATGTTGGCACTGATCGTGGTGTTGTCGGATTACGGCCCGAAGGCCCTAATCCGACCTACGCGATATGCGTTAATTTAGCGCCGTTATTCTCAGTCCTTTGGTTCGCGGTGGTGGCGGACCATATTGCGCAGCGCCGCGATCAATTGCTCGTTCTGTTTTGACGCGGGCAGGGCCGTGCTCAGCTCTTCCAGGGCAGACATGGCTTTTTCCGGCAAGACCAGCGCCCGCGTATGCACGATGGGTGCGATGCTCTTGATGACTTGCACTTTCAGCTTGATGCCTGAAATCTGCCAGCCCTTTCTTTCCAGTTCCCCTTGCAACTTCGGCAATTGTTGCTTGAGCTTGGCCGCGAGCGCTGCGTTCGGCGTGGCCAGCACCAGTTGACCGCCTTCGAATTGCAGGATGTCGCAATGCTCGAACATGGCCGGCAAGGCCTTGGCGCAATCCTTTTGCAGGGCGGCCAGGCGCGTGACGGTGGGCATCAATGAGGCCATCGTCGCGTTGCCGCGCAGAAAATCGGTTGCGCCCGTGACGGCCGGGCCTGAACGGGCAAAGCCGTAGCCGCGGCGCGGCGCCGGAGAATAAGTGGGAGTTCGCATGGCCGAAACATAGCACACTCGCCCGCGCATGACGAGTGCGGCGGCGGGTGCGGCGTGGGTGGGCGGGCCGTATTGCCTTACAGTATGGAAAATGTCCGCAATTTCTGCCATTTGTTTGTCATTAAGCTATTGTTATATGGCGCATTACCCCAACCATGTCGGGAACGCATGATAAAATCATCGTCTTTTGCCATAGTCGAACTCCGTGCGGTGACGCGATTACTCCCTCGTTGTTCCCTACCGAGCTTTTTTTAACGGCGTTTTTTCAAGAATTCAAGCATGTCATTACTGACCCAGATTTTCGGTAGCCGCAACCAGCGGCTGCTCAAGCAATACCAAAAAACGGTACGCGAGATCAATGCGCTCGAGCCGGCCATCGAAAAGCTGTCGGATGCCGAGCTGCAAGCGAAGACGCCTGCCTTCAAGGAACGCATCGCCGCTGGCGAATCGCTCGATGCCTTGTTGCCGGAAGCATTTGCCGTCTGCCGCGAGGCCAGCAAGCGCGTCCTGCGCATGCGCCATTTCGATGTGCAGATGATCGGCGGCATGGTCTTGCATTTCGGTAAGATCGCGGAGATGGGCACGGGCGAGGGCAAGACCCTGATGGCCACCTTGCCAGCCTACCTGAATGCCCTGTCGGGCAAGGGCGTGCATATCGTCACCGTCAATGATTACCTGGCGCAGCGCGATGCCGAGACCATGGGCCGTCTGTATGCATGGCTGGGCCTGTCGACTGGCGTGAACATGTCGCAGATGGAGCACAGCGCCAAGCAGCAGGCGTACAACTCCGACATCACGTATGGCACCAACAATGAATTCGGTTTCGACTTCTTGCGCGACAACATGGTCTACGAAGCGCGCGAACGCGTGCAGCGCAGCCTGAACTTCGGCATCGTCGATGAAGTCGACTCGATCCTGATCGATGAAGCGCGTACGCCATTGATCATTTCGGGCCAGGCCGAGAACCATACCGACCTGTATCACAAGATCAATGAAGTGCCTGCGCGCCTGACCCTGCAGATCGGCGAAGAAACGCCGGACGGCAAGGGCAAGGTTGACGTGCCGGGCGACTACACCAAGGATGAAAAAGCGCACCAGGTGCTGCTGACGGAAGCCGGCCATGAAAAGGCCGAAGGCATCCTGATGGAAATGGGCCTGCTGCCGGAAGGCGCGTCGCTGTACGATTCGGCCAACATCACGCTCGTGCATCACCTGTATGCGGCCCTGCGCGCGCATGCGCTGTACTTCAAGGATCAGCACTATGTGGTGCAGAACAATGAAGTGGTGATCGTCGATGAATTCACGGGCCGTCTGATGACGGGCCGCCGCTGGTCCGATGGCCTGCACCAGGCCGTCGAAGCGAAAGAAGGCGTCAAGATCCAGAACGAGAACCAGACCCTGGCCTCGATCACCTTCCAGAACTACTTCCGCATGTACGCCAAGCTGGCCGGCATGACCGGTACGGCCGATACCGAAGCATACGAATTCCAGGAAATCTACGGCCTGGAAACGGTCGTGATCCCGCAAAACCGTCCGCTGCAGCGCAAGGACCGCCAGGATCAGGTCTACAAATCGTCGGCCGAGAAATACAACGCGATGTTGAACGACATCCGCGACTGCTACGAGCGCGGCCAGCCCGTGCTGGTCGGTACGACTTCGATCGAGAACTCGGAACTGCTGTCGGGCATTCTGACCAAGGCCAATTTGCCGCACAACGTGCTGAATGCGAAGCAGCATGCGCGCGAAGCGGAAATCATCGCCCAGGCAGGCCGTCCGAAAGCCATCACCATCGCCACCAACATGGCCGGTCGCGGTACGGACATCGTGTTGGGCGGTAACGTCGAGAACCAGATCAAGTTCATCGAAGCCAATGCTGAACTGAGCGACGCCGACAAGGCAGCCCAGTCGCAGACCTTGCGCGATGAATGGCAATCGCTGCACGACCACGTGGTCAATGCGGGCGGCTTGCACATCATCGGCACCGAACGCCACGAATCGCGCCGCGTCGACAATCAATTGCGTGGCCGTGCCGGCCGCCAGGGCGATCCGGGTTCGTCGCGCTTCTACCTGTCGCTCGACGACGCGCTGCTGCGCATCTTCGCCGGCGACCGCGTGCGCGCCGTGATGGATCGTTTGAAAATGCCGGAAGGCGAACCGATCGAGGCAGGCATCGTCTCGCGTTCGATCGAATCGGCCCAGCGCAAGGTCGAGGCGCGCAACTTCGACATCCGCAAGCAATTGCTGGAATACGATGACGTCGCCAACGACCAGCGCAAGGTCATCTACCAGCAGCGTAACGAGCTGCTGGAAACGACCGATATCTCGGACATGATCGCTTCCCTGCGCCATGGCGTGTTCACCGACCTGGTGCACGAGTACGTGCCGCATGAATCGGTGGAAGAGCAGTGGGATATCAAGGGCCTGGAAAACACCCTGGCCGGCGAATGGCAGCTCGACTTGCCGCTGCAGCAAATGCTGGAAGCCGATGCGACCCTGACGGACGAAGAGATCCTGGACAAAGTGCTGGCCGCGGCCGACGCCGTGTACCAGTCGAAGATCGACATCGTCGGCAAGGAATCGTTTGGCGGCTTCGAACGCAATGTCATGCTGCAAAGCGTGGACAGCCACTGGCGCGAACACCTGGCGGCGCTCGATCACCTGCGCCAGGGTATTCATCTGCGCGGTTATGCGCAGAAGAACCCGAAACAGGAATACAAGCGTGAAGCGTTTGAACTGTTTGGCCAGATGCTCGACATGATCAAGAACGACGTGACGAAACACGTGATGACGGTACGCATCCAGTCACGCGAAGAAGTCGATGCGGCCGAACAGGCGATGCAGCAGTCGCACGTGGAAAACGTGCATTACCAGCACGCTGAATTCGACCCGAACGCGGCGCCGGAAGAACTGCTGGCGCCTGTGGCCGGCGGCAACATGGACAACGTCGACGACATGAGCGTGAGCATGGGTGTCAAAGTGGGGCGTAACGACCCATGCCCTTGCGGCAGCGGCAAGAAGTACAAAGCTTGTCATGGAAAATTGGCGTAAAGCCGGTTTGACAGCTTGAGCAAAAACGGAGACCGCGGTCTCCGTTTTTTTATGCCGTTTCAATTGACGCGCGCGCATCTGTCGGCGCGCATGTTCACCGGCGCCGCGAAGGCGCTACAATAGCGCTTCCATTTTCCCTCGCAGAAGAACTCACCATGGCCGTCAATTCTCCCAAGCCCGTCGCCGCCGACTTGAAAGCCGTCGCCGGCATTGAAATCGGTGTTGCCGAAGCCGGCATCAAGAAACCCAACCGCAAGGATTTGCTGGTATTGAAACTGGCGCCGACGGCCACCGTGGCCGGCGTGTTCACCTTGAACCGCTTTTGCGCCGCGCCCGTGCAAATTTCGAAAGCCAACCTGGCGGCAGTGACGGCCGGCGCCGCGCCTATCCGCGCGCTGCTGGTCAATACGGGCAACGCGAATGCGGGCACGGGCGAATCGGGCCTGGCCGACGCGCAGGCCAGCTGCGCCGCGCTGGCCGAGCTGCTGGGCTGCACGCCGCAGCAAATCCTGCCGTTTTCCACAGGCGTGATCCTGGAACCCTTGCCGGTCCAGCGCCTGGTCGCCGGCTTGCCGCAAGCCGTGGCCGCGCTGACGTCGGACAACTGGTTCTCGGCCGCCGAAGCCATCATGACCACCGATACGCAGCCGAAAGCCGGTTCGCGCACAGTCACCATCGGCGGCCACGCGGTGACCCTGACGGGCATCAGCAAGGGCGCCGGCATGATCAAGCCGAACATGGCCACCATGCTCGGTTTCCTCGCGTTCGATGCCACCGTGGCGCAACCGGTGCTGGACCAGCTGGTGAAGCAGGCAGCCGACAAATCGTTCAACTGCATCACCATCGACGGCGACACCTCCACCAATGACTCGTTCATGCTGGTGGCCACGGGCGCCGGCAGCCTGGTGATCGATTCCATCGATTCGCCGCACTATGCGGCACTGGCGGCGGCCGTCACCGAACTGTCTACTTTTCTCGCACAAGCCATCGTGCGCGACGGCGAAGGCGCGACCAAATTCATGACGGTCACGGTGGAAGACGGCCGCAACGTGGAAGAATGCCGCAAGATCGCCTATTCCATCGCCCACTCCCCGCTGGTGAAGACGGCTTTCTTCGCCTCCGATCCGAACCTGGGCCGCATCCTGGCCGCCATCGGCTACGCGGGCGTGGACGACCTGGACGTGGGCCAGCTGAACCTGTACCTGGACGACGTGTGGGTGGCCAAGAATGGCGGCCGCAATCCCGACTACCAGGAGCAGGATGGCCAGCGCGTGATGCAGCAAAGCGAAATCACCATCCGCGTCAAGCTGGCGCGCGGCGATGCCACGGCCACCCTGTGGACGTGCGACCTGTCGCATGACTACGTGTCGATCAACGCCGACTACCGCTCATGACCAGTCTCGATCAATTCCTGATCCGTGCCGAGCGGGTTCTGGCGCGCCTCGAGTCGATCTTGCCGCCGGCCTTGCCGGCCACCGACTGGAACAGCTTTGCCTTCCGCTGGCGCCGGCGCCAGGGCGCGCTGCCTTATTTGCAGGCCGTGGCCCACGTGTCGAACATCGCGTTGGATGACTTGCACAATATCGGCACGCAAAAGGCGCAGATCGAGCAGAACACGCGCCAGTTCGTCAGTAACCGTCCGGCCAACAATGTGCTGCTGACGGGCGCGCGCGGCACGGGCAAGTCCTCCTTGATCAAGGCTTGTCTGAACCAGTTCGCCGACCAGGGCTTGCGCCTGATCGAAGTCGACAAGGCCGACCTGGCCGACTTGCCCGACATCGTCGACCTGGTGGCGGCGCGCTCCGAGCGTTTCATCATCTTTTGCGACGACCTGTCGTTTGAAGAAGGCGAGAGCGGCTACAAGGCGCTGAAAGTGGCGCTCGACGGCAGCATCGCCGCGCAATCGGACAATGTGCTGATCTACGCCACCTCGAACCGCCGTCACCTGATGCCGGAACGGATGTCGGACAACAGCAGCTACAAGACGGACGATGATGGCGATCTGCATCCGGGTGAGACGGTGGAAGAGAAAATCTCGCTGTCCGAGCGCTTCGGCCTGTGGCTGTCGTTCTACCCGTTCAAGCAGGACGATTACCTCGATATCGCGGCGCACTGGCTGGCCTCGTTTGGCTGCACGCCGGAACAGATTGCGGGAGCACGCGGCGACGCCCTGCGCTGGGCCTTGCAGCGCGGTTCGCGTTCGGGCCGTGTCGCGTGGCAATTTGCACGCGACTATGCGGGGAAACTTCCTGCGGGAAAGTTGCCGCAATGAGCGACGTGAAAATCAAACCGGTGGACGTCGCCGTCGGCATCCTGATGAAGCCGAATGGCGACGTGCTGCTGGGCCAGCGCCCGGCCGGCAAGCCGTATGACGGCTATTGGGAATTTCCTGGCGGTAAAGTCGAAGCGGGCGAAGCCATTTTTGATGCCTTGAAACGCGAGTTCGTCGAGGAGCTGGGGCTGCATATCGACAGTGCCGAAGCCTGGTGCGGCGTCGAATATGTGTATCCGCACGCCCATGTGCGCCTGCATTTCTACATCAGCCGCGAATGGCGGGGCGAGCCGCAAAGCCTGGAAGGGCAGGCGTTCGCCTGGCAGGGCACGGTCGGCGTGGAACCCCTGCTGCCGGCCACCATTCCCCTGCTGGAATGGTTGGATGAGGTACGCCGGGAATCCCTCTTGCCCGCCTGATCCCCACACTTGTGCCAGCGGGCAGCAGCATGCTGCGTGCTGGCGCAAGCTTTCCTCTTACTTTCCTTGTATCGCGCGCGCTTTGCGCTACAGTGCTTTCATCACGCACCGGGGAGTCTCGCATGCCGCTGACACTGACCTTTACCGATACCGATGAATTGCTGATCGCCGCCTTGCACAAGCGTGCCCGCGCGCATGGGCGCAGCATCGAAGACGAGCACCGCGACATCCTGCGCAGCGCCTTGCGTCCCCTGCCGAAGCGCCCGCTCGACGATATTTTACGCAGCATGCCCGACGTGGGGCTGGATGCGGATTTCGAGCGCCGCTCCTGAATTGCCACGCTGATGCCCGGCTATCTGCTCGATGCCGATGTGATCGTTGCTGCGCGCAAGGGCAGCGCCGTGCCGGCGGGCGTGGCCGGTTTTTTCGAGCGGGTGGCGCCGGAGATGCGCTATGTGCCGGTGCAAGTGATCGCGCAATTGCGCGCAGGGATACAGTGCAGCTGGCGGCGCGAGGCGGCGCTGGAAGCACTGGCGCTGGAAGGCTGGCTGGAAGCCGTGCTGGCGGAATATGCGCCCCGTTTGCTGGAATTCGACCTCGATTGCGCCCTCGTGTGCGCGCGCCTGCATGGCCGTGGCCACGCGCACGGCGTCGATAGGCAGATCGCGGCGATGGGCATCGCCTATGGCTTGACGGTGGCCAGCGGCAGGCTCGACAGTTTCGCGGCGCAGGGGCTGCGCCTGGAAAATCCGTTTATTTGAGGCTTATGGTGGCTTATTAGGGCTTATTGCGGCTTGTTGTCTTCGTCCGCGAGGGGATCTTCAAACGGGTCGGCGGCGGGGATCGTGTATTTCTCTTCGGCCCAGGCACCCAGGTCGATCTGCTTGCAGCGTTCCGAGCAGAAGGGGCGGAATTTGTTGGCTTCAGTCCATTCGACTTTTGCAGCACAGGTAGGGCAGTTAACGACGGTCATGATGGGGCAATAAGTAACAGTTAAAAATTACAGAGCGTGAGCTCGAACGGGACATCTTCTTCCAGCGGCTTGGGTTTCAAGTCGCCGCCCTGGGTGGTGAAGCGTACCCACAGCATGTATTTGTTGGCGGAAATTTCCGGGATGGCGCCACTGTTTTCATCCAGGCTCAGGCGCAGCATCTGGTACACCTTGCCTTGCAGCATTTGCTGGTAGCTGCCGCCATTGGCGATCAGTTTAACGGGTCCGCCGGAATCGCGCAGCAGGCGCAATACGAGGGCCAGCGCATCGAACAGCGGCGCCAGCGGGGCGAACCACGCGTGGATATCGGTCAGGCGCTGTTCCGAGCTGCGTTTTTGCCAGGCAAAGTACGATGGCAAGTCGAATTCGCAGGCGCCGCCCGGGATGATGGTGCGGCCGCGGATGCTCATCAGCCATTCATTGTCGCGGATATTCTGGCCCGTCTTGCCCTGCGCCGCCACCAGGGCGCCGCTGACACTGTCGAGTTCGGCCAAGATGGCATCGAGGGTTTCCGGCTCCACATTCGGATTGCTGCGGTAACCGAGCAGGCTTTGGCGCTGGCGTTCGAGTTCTTGCAGCAGGTCGGACTTCAGGTCGGCGCGGCCGGCCACTTCGAGCATATCGAAAATAGTTGCCAAGGCAACATGGTGCTGCATTGCATGTTCTTGCTGGATGAAGAACTTGAATTTGTCGTACAGGTCTTCCAGCCGCAACAAGGTACGTATGCGTTCGTTGAAAGGGTATTCGTAGACAATCAAAATAATTCCCTTAAGTAAGGACCTGCAAACAATCCCGTGATTTTGAACCAAGCGTCGACAAATTACAAACGTTGCGGGGCCATTCCGGCCATTCTTTTTGAAAATGCCAGATATAAATCGTGCAACTGGGCAATCTGCGGTTCCAGGGACGCCAAATCGCCATTGTTGTCGATCACGTCGTCCGCCGCCGCCAGGCGCATGGCGCGCGTGGCCTGCGTGGCCATGATGGCTTTGACTTGTTCTTCCGATAAGCCATTGCGCGCCATCACGCGCGACACTTGCAGGCTTTCCAGGCAATCGATGACCAGTACCCGGTTGACCCGCTCTACCCAGCCGCCCGACTCGACGAGCAGGGGCACGGCAAAGATCACGTAGCTGCCCGTTGCTGCTTCGGCCGCCGCCAGGGTGGCCTGGCGGATGCGCGGGTGCAGGATGGCTTCCAGTTTCGCCTTGGCGGCGGCGTCGGCAAACACGAGGTTGCGCATTTTGGTACGGTCGAGGGCGCCGCGCGCGTCCGCGTAGTCGGCGCCGAACTCCGCCACCAGGGCAGGCATGGCCGCACCGTTTGGCGCCGTCAGACTGTGCGCGATCAGGTCGGTGTCGACGATGGAGGCGCCGCGCGCGGCGAACATGTCGGCCACCGTGCTCTTGCCGCAACCGATGCCGCCCGTGAGACCGACGCTGAAATAGGGGGCGTTTTGTATGTGCATGTCTGTTTCCAAAGGAAGGCCATCAGCCGGCCAGGCCCAGCGTCAGTTGTGACAGGGGCGTGCGGTACAGCAGGGCGATCAGGCCCGCAGCCGCCAGGTAGGGGCCGAACGGAATCGGCTTGTCGCGCCCGCGCTTGGCAAACACGATCAGGCCGATGCCGACCACGGCGCCGACCAGCGATGACAATAATATGATCGTCGGCAGCATGGTCCAGCCCAGCCACGCACCTAGCGCCGCCAGCAATTTGAAGTCACCATAGCCCATTCCCTCCTTGCCTGTCGCCAGCTTGAAGGCCCAGTACACGCCCCACAAGGCCAGGTAGCCGGCGGCCGCGCCGATGACGGCGTCTTGCAGCGGCACGAAAGTGCCGTTGATATTGACCAGCAGTCCCGCCCACAGCAGAGGAAAGGTGAGGTCGTCGGGCAGCATTTGCGTATCGGCATCGATGAAGGTCATGGCGATCAGCAGCCAGGCAAACACGAGCGTGGCGAGACCGGTCCAGCCGCTGCCGAAGTGCCAGATCAACAGAGCCGACAGGGCCCCCGTCAGCACTTCCACCATCGGGTAGCGCACGGAGATGGGCGACTTGCACGCGCTGCACTTGCCGCGCAGCAGCAGGTAACTGAGGACGGGAATGTTTTCCATGGCCGTGATGCGGTGGCCGCAAGCGGTACAGTTCGAGTGCGGCAGCATCAGGTTGTAGCGGTCCGTGTGCGGCAAGGGCAAGCCGCTTTCTTCCGCCACGTAATTATCGGATTCGCGCTGCATCATTTTCGGCACGCGGTGGATCACCACGTTCAGGAAACTGCCGACGATCAGGCCGAACAGGGCGGCGGCGAGGGCGACGGGCAGATTGCCGGGCGCGGCGAACAGCAGGGTATCTTGCAGCATGGTGGACTAGTCTGAGGTGATGATGTTGCCGCGCAAACATTGCCTGGCACTGCCGCAGTGTAAAACATCTGCCGATGCATGGGGACGTTTTGCGCAGGGTGTATGGTCAAATCACCGCCCCCAGCTTGAAAATCGGCAAATACAGAGCGATCACGAGGGAACCGACGAGCACGCCCAGCACGACCATCAGCGCCGGCTCCAGCAGCGTGGAAAGGGTGGCCACGGTGGCGTCGATGTCGGCCTCGATGATGTCGGCCGCGCGCGACAGCATGGCGTCGAGCGCGCCCGATTCCTCACCGATCAGGGCCAGCTGCGTCAGCAGCGGGGGAAACACGGCGCTGTGTTCCATGGCCAGGGCCAGGCTGCCGCCGGCGCGGATTTCGCGTTCGATGCGCGTCGTCGCTTCCTGGTACAGCGGGTGGCCGGAGGCGGCGCCTACCAGGCCGAGCGAGTCGAGCAGCGGCACGCCGGCGGCGAACATGGCCGCCAGGGTGCGCGTCCAGCGGGCGATTGCCTCCTTGCGCAAGAGCGGACCGAAGACGGGCAGGCGCAGCGCCCGCAGTTGCGTGTCGCGCCGCAAGGCGGGCCAGCGGCGCCAGGCCAGGTGCAGCAGCAGGCAAGCGAGCACGAGCGCCGCCAGCAAGGCCAGCCAGTAGCGGACAACAAAGGCGGACACGCCCATGACGACGAGGGTGGGCAGCGGCAAGGGCGCGCCAAAGCTGTCGAAGACCTGGCGGAATGCGGGCACGACCACGCTCATGATGATGGCCGTGACGACGATGGCGACGAGCACGATGACGAGCGGATACATCAGCGCGCCGCGTACCTGCCGCCGCAGAGTGATGGCTTTTTCCTGGTGCGTGGCCAGGCGCGCCAGCAATTCCTGCACGATGCCCGCCTGTTCGCCGGCCGCCAGCAGGTTGCAGTACAGCTCGTCAAACAGCAGAGGAAACTGGCGAAATGCCTGCTGCAGGCTGCTGCCCGCTTCGATGTCGTGGCGCAAGTCGCGCATCAGCTCGGTGACGGCCGGTTTGGCGTGGCCCTTGCCGGCGATGTCGAAGGCGTGCAGCAGCGGCACGCCGGCCGCCATCATGGTCGACAACTGTCGCGTGAACAGGGCGATATCCTTGCGCGTGATGGCTTTGCCGGGCGCGCTGCGCGCAGCCTGCACCCGCTTCGCGAGGATGCCCTGGCGTCGTAGTGCGGCCTTGGCAGCGCTGGCGTCGGCGGCGCGCAAGACGCCATCGACCGCCTGGCCATGGCGGTCCGTGCCCTTCCACGCAAAGCGCCGCTCGGCCGCCATGTGCACCTCCTGCCGTCACGGTAGCAGTGGCAGGCCAAAGCGCCAGCGGCGCTGGCGGCAAGCTTGATGTGGCTCAGCCTTTCGTGGTTTGCACTTCCGTCTGGACAACGGCCTGGGCCTTCACGTCGGCCGCATCGTCCTCGTCGCTGTCCGTGCCCTTGCTGATGCTTTCGCCATCGTCGCGGCGCAAGGTCCAGAAGGTCAGCGAAGACAGCACCGTCAGCGCGGCCAGGGTCAGGAAGGTATGGTGCAGGGCCGTGCTGAGCATGGCGCGGTCCGACTGCGGCATGTCGCCCAGGTACCAGCCCGTGATCAGCGAACCGAAGGCGAGGCCAAAGCTCATCGACAGTTGCTGCATCGAACTGGCGATGGTGCTGGCCATGCTCGAATCGCTCTTGTCGACGTCGGCATACGCGATGGTGTTCATGCTGGAAAACTGCAGCGAATTGAAAAAGCCCATGCACAGGCTGATGGCGACGATCACGTACAGGGGCGTGCCCACGCTTACCTGTGAAAACATGGCGATGGTGACGCCGATCAGCACGGTGTTGACGATCAGTACCTGGCGATAGCCGAAGCGTGCCAGCACGCGCGCGGAAATGAATTTCATGCCCATGGCGGCCGCGGCCGACGGCATCATCAGCAAGCCGGACTGCCAGGCGGGCAAGCCCAGGCCCAGCTGGTACAGCAGCGGCAAGAGGAAGGGCAGGCCGCCCACGCCCAGGCGCGTGACGAAGCCGCCCACGACGGAGACGCGGAAGGTGCGGATCTTGAACAGGGTCAGGCGCAGCAGCGGGTGCAGCACTTCGCTCGAATGCCAGGCATACGCGGCCAGCAGGCTGATGGAAATGAACAGCAGCACGGCAAACGAGGTGCCGTCGATGCGGTGCTCGCCAAAGATTTCCAGCAGCCACGACAGCAGCGCGATGCCCGTGCCGAACAGCACCAGGCCGATCAGGTCCAGCGGACGGGGCTTGTCGCCATAGTAATCGGGCATGTAGCGGTGCGCCAGGTACAGCGCCACCAGGCCGACAGGCACGTTGACGAAGAAAATCTCGCGCCACGACAGCCAGTGCACGATCAGCCCGCCCACCGTGGGTCCCAGCAGGGGACCGATCAGGGCGGGGATGATGACGAAATTCATGGCCGCCAGCAATTGCGACTTGGGAAAGGTGCGGATGATCGTGAGCCTGCCCACCGGCATCATCATGGCCGCGCCCACCCCTTGCAGCAGGCGCGCGGCCACCAGCATGGGGGCATTCACGGACAGGCCGCACAGGATGGAGGCGAGGGTAAAGATGGCAACGGCGGCGGAAAACACGCGCCGCGTGCCGAAGCGGTCGGCCATCCAGCCGCTGATGGGAATGCACACGGCCAGGCTCAGGATGTAGCTGGTGACGACGGCCTTCAGGCTCAGCGGCGTCACGTTCAGGCTGGCAGCCATGGCGGGGATGGCGGTGTTGACGATGGTGGAGTCGAGTTGCTCCATGAACAGGGCGGTGGCGACCACCCAGGGAAGGTAGCTTTTAATCGGGGAACTGGTCATGGATGCGAGCCTGAGGAGGAAAAACGGAGCCGACAGTACGACGAATTGTCACATAAATGGCGCCGGCGTGCCGTCCGTGCCCTCTGCTTGGCCATAATTGCTATGTTGACATGCCTCTTGCCGCGCAGCACAATGCCGCCATTCCTGGATGAAAACGGACTCGGTACGATGAGAGAATTGAATCACCTGATCCTGAATCTGTATGGCAGTGCGCAGGAATGCACGACGGGCGAGTTCCAGGGACAGGCGCTCGACATGCTGAGGCAGGCGCTTTCCTTCGATTCCGCCGCCATCATCGCCGCCTCTTTTTCTCCTGACATGGCGATTTCGCTGCACAGCCTGCACATGTATCAGCAACCGATAGAGAAACTGGCGGACCGCAAGGCGCTCGTCAGCCCGGACACGATCCTGGCCGATGCCTGCCGTTCGCGCGGCCGCTGCGTGACGATGGCGTCGGCCGAGATCGATCGGCGCTACCTGGACTTGCATGCCTACTGCAGGAAATATGCGATTGCCCACAGCATGGTGCTGATTTCACCGGCCACCCACCATGCCAACCTGGACCTGATTGCCTTGTGGCGGGCAGGGCCGGAACGCGCCTATTCCGCTACTGAAATTGAACTGGGCAACCTGCTGTTGCCGCACCTGACCCAGGCGCAGGCGATCAACAGCCGTTTGTTCCTGGCAACGGATACGCAGCCGTCACCTGGCAGTGTGCGCCTGCTGGCCAGCCTGAATGGCTGCCTGCAATATATGGAGCCGATTGCCGCCGACATGCTGCAGCGGGAGTGGCCCGAATGGGACCCGCCCATGTTGCCGGCGGACTTTGTTGCACAATTGCGGCGCCCCGGCCTCGGCCGCTACACGGGCAAAACCCTGGTGGCGCAAGTGACGGAACTGGGCGGCTACCTGTATATCCAGCTGGCGCAGCGCCCGGCGGGGCGGTCGCTGACCGGCGTCGAAAGCGCTGTGGCGCGCCTGGCGGCCACCGGCCTCAGTTACAAGGATATTGCCCGGCAACAAGGGGTATCGCCGGCCACCGTCAGGAATCAGTTGCACAGCGTATATGCCAAGCTCGATGTCGGCAACAAGACGGCGCTGGCCGCGGCGCTGACTGTGCTGACCGAGATGTTGCCGTAGAAAGTCCATAGAACAATTGTCCTATAGTAATAACTTCCAGCCGGATCTAGCATGAGCGTTGTCGTTGCGAGTCCTGTGTCATTCGCAATTTGTCCCGCAATCCTGGAAGGTCACTGATGAAGAATGCAATTTCGATCGTTTTATTTGGCGCGGCCCTGTCCGCATGCGGTGGCGGCAGCGATGGCGGCACGCCGGATGCACCCGTCACGCCGCCCGTCGTGGTCACGCCTCCCGTCGTTCCCGCCGACAGCGTGACGGTGGCATCCGAAGCCGTGGCCAAGCAGGCTGGCCTGAGCGTCATCGCCGGCGCCAGTGCCGATGAAAGCGTGTATGACGTGGCCGCCGATATCGGCGACACGTGGCGCATCACGTTCGACAGCGCCAAAAAAACCTTCAACGTCAAGGTGCTGTCGACGCAGTTCGGCCTGGTCGACCGCAGCGGCACGTTCAGCGCCACCACCACCGGCAGTATCACGACCTATGCCGGCACCGACCTGAGCCTGAGTGTCGACGCGCGCACGCGCTTGCTGACAGGGACTGTGAAACTGGGCAACATGAATTCCAATGTCAGCGGCAGCGGCTATGCCGTCACGGACGTGGCCAAGCTGGCCGGCAGCTATATTTTCCTGGGCGCCATGCGCAATGCCTCGAACGGCGGCGACCGTTTCAATCCGAAAGGAAGTCTCAAGGTGGCGGCCGATGGCAGTGCGCAACTGTGCAATGGCGGCGTGTTCAATGCGCAAGGCGTGTGTTCCGCGGTATCGCCGCAGCTGGAAGCGGAAAACGCCAGCCTGACCCTGGTCAAGGATGCGAAGAATGGCTTGCTCGTCGCCCGCCAGGGTGACCAGGACTTCGGCATCGTGCACGTGCACGCGGGCGACCGTGGGCTGGCGCTGTTCATCGACCGCTACAGCCGCAACCAGCAGAACGTGCTGCGCGTGGGCACCATCGTGGCGGCCAAACAGCAAAAGATCGGCACCGAAATCGCCGGCAGTTACGCTTGCGCTGCGCCTGGCATCAGCGCGAAGATCGTCGTTGCCGGCAGCACCGCCACCATCACCAACAACACCGCTGGCAAGACGCACGCCGAAACCATCACCGTCAACAAGCTGGGCCTGGGCGCGCAGGCCGTCGATTTCGATGGCGTCGCCGTGTTCAAGGATCCCGCCGACGTGCCGGCGGATTATTCGATGTTCATGCCGGTGTCGTCGAGCATGGCGGTCGAATTCTCGACCGACCGCTCGTATATGGGCACGTGCCTGAAAAATTAAGGGGTGCTGCCACGTGCCTGTGTGAGTAGGTCGGGTTAGCCGGTACGGCGTAACCCGACACCACCATCAACGTGGCAGTCGTTCCAGCGCATCCATCAACGGCATCGCCGCGTCGGCAATCCGCTCCAGGCTGGCCTCGCGCAGGGCGGCCGTGTCCACCGTGTGGCCGGAGTCCAGCCCCGCCCAGCGCAGCAGCGCCGAACACGCGGCGGGCGTATCGAACATGCCGTGCAAATGGCTGCCGAGGATTTGCCCGTCGCCCGACACGGCGCCCTCCGGCCGCCCATCGATGACAAAGGCCGGCTGCGCCAGCGCCGCGCCATGCGAGACGCCCATGTGGATTTCATAGCCTGCGACGCGCGCATCGGCCGCGCCGGCAAACGCGCAGCGGCCGCTCACCTGTTCCAGGCGTTTTTCGCTTGTCAGTTCCGTCACCATGTCCAGCAATCCCAGCGCCGTTGACTCTCCCGCTGCGCCTTCCACGCCCAGCGGATCGCGCACGCTTTGCCCCAGCATCTGGAAGCCGCCGCAGATGCCCAGCACCTTGCCGCCGTAGCGCAGGTGTTTCGCCAGATAGGCGGGCCAGCCATGCTGCCGCAGCCAGGCCAGGTCGCCGCGCGTGTTTTTACTGCCAGGCAGGATCACCAGGTCGGCCGCTGGAATCGGCTGCCCTTGCTGGATGAATTGCAGGTCGACCTCGGGGTGGGCGCGCAACGCGTCGAAGTCCGTGTGGTTGCTGATGCGCGGCAGTTGCGGCACCACCACCTTGAAGGCGCCCCGTTCGGCCTGCATCGCTTCGACGGCGTCTTCCGCGTCGAGAAACAGGCCGTGCAGATAGGGCAGCACGGCCAGCACGGGCTTGCCCGTCTGCTGCTCGAGCCATTCGATGCCGGGCGTAAGCAGCGAGATGTCGCCGCGGAAGCGGTTGATGACGAAGCCGACGATGCGCGCCCGCTCGCTGTCGGACAGGCACGCCAGGGTGCCGATGATGTGGGCGAAGACGCCGCCACGGTCGATATCGGCCACCAGGATAACGGGACAGTCGACGGCTTCGGCAAAGCCCATGTTGGCGATGTCGCGCGCACGTAGGTTGACTTCGGCGGGGCTGCCCGCGCCTTCGACGATGACGGCGGCATATTGCTGGCGCAGTCGCGCGTACGATTCGAGCACGGCGTCCATGGCGATGGTTTTATATTGCTGGTAGTCGCGCGCATCCATCTCGGCGCGCACCTTGCCATGGATGATCACCTGCGCGCCCGTGTTCGACGACGGTTTCAAGAGTACCGGGTTCATGTCCGTGTGCGGCGCGATGCCGCAGGCCAGCGCCTGCAAGGCTTGCGCGCGGCCGATTTCTCCGCCGTCGCTCGTCACGGCGCTATTCAAGGCCATGTTTTGCGGCTTGAACGGTGCTACCGTCACGCCACGGCGTTTCAATAATCGGCACAGGGCTGCGACGACGGTGCTCTTGCCCGCGTCGGACGTCGTGCCTTGCACCATCAGGGCGGGAAAGGGACTCTTCATGTTTGCTGCTCTTGCCAGGCTGCGATGATGTCACTGATCTGGCGCAGCCCTTCGGTAATCGCCGCCGGACCGGGCGACAGGATGTCGGGCGACTTGATCTCGAACAGCATCTGGTTTCTCACTGCGGGAATTGCATCCCAGCCCGGGCGTGCCGCCAGCTGCGCCGGCTGGAACTTCTTGCCGCACCAGCTGGCGAGGATGATGTCGGGCGCGCGCGTCACGACGGCCAAAGGATCTGCGATGATGCGCTCCTTCGCGCCAGGATGCGCGGACAATTCCGGAAAGGCGTCCGTGCCGCCGGCGATCTCGATCAATTCCGCCGCCCAGCCGATGCCGCTCATCAGGGGATCGTTCCACTCTTCAAAGTACATCACGGGCTTGCGCGTCCAGGGGGCGGCGCGGGTGCGGGCGGCGGCGATGTCGGCGCGCAGGCTGGCGATCAGTACTTTGCCCGCTTCTTCGCGCTGCACCAGGGCGGCCAGCACGGCGATCATGCGCAGGATGCCCTCCACCGTGCGCTGGTTGAACTGGTGCACTTCGATGCCGGCCTTGACCAGGTCGCGGCAGATATCGGCCTGCATGTCGCAAAAACCGATCACGAGATCCGGCTTCACTGCCAGGATACGTTCCAGGTTCGTGGACGAAAAGCCGCTGATTTTGGTCTTTTCCTCGCGCGCGCGGGGAGGGCGCACGGTAAAGCCGGAGATGCCGGCGATGACGTCTTCCGCGCCCAGCGCATACAGCGTCTCCACGGCTTCCGTCGACAAACAGGCGATGCGCTGGTAGTGGCTCATTGCGCCGCCTTGCTGGTGCGGCGCTGGCGCGCCACTTCCAGCTGTTCGCACATGGCGGCCGTGCCGTCGATCATGCGCGGGCCGGCGCGGTTCAGCAGGTCGCCATTCAGGCGGAACAGGTTATTTTTGCGCACGGCCGTCATCGACGGGAAGGCGCGCCACATGGCCAGGCCGCCTTCGCTGCGCGGATCGCTTTTTTCGCTGGTGCCGAAGATGACTTCCGGGTCTTCCTGCAGCACGCCTTCCGGGGTGACGACGGGCGCCACTACCTTCATCGCGGCGAACACATTCTGGCCGCCGCACAGGCGCATGGAGTCGCTGATGATACTCGCGCCGCTCAATGTATATAGCGGTTTGTCCCACACCTGGTAAAACACGCGCACGGGCGGACGCTGCGCGTATTGCGCCGTCAAGCTGGCCAGTTTGGCGCGCAGCTGGGCGGCGGCTGGCTTGGCGGTTTTCTCCGTGCCCATCAACTGGCCCAGGCGTTCCATGCTGTCGGGGATGTCGGCCAGCTTGCGCGGTTCGCTGTGATAGATGGGTACCTTCAGCTGGCGCAGCATGGCGATCTGGCGTTCGGCGCTGCCATGCATCCACACGACGATCAGATCCGGCTTCAGGGCGATGATGCGCTCCATGTCGTACTGGCGGTTGTCGCCCACTTGCGTGATCTTCTTTGCCGCTTCCGGATAGTCGCTGTAGCTGACGACGCCGGCGATCTTCTCGCCGCCGCCGGCCGCGAACAGCAGCTCCGTCACGTGCGGCGCCAGCGCCAGGATGCGCTGTGCCGGCTTTTCCACGGTGACGGTATTGCCGTCGTCGTCGCGCACGCTGATGGCGGCGTGTGTTTGCAGCGAGACCAAGCCAGCCAGCAGCAGCGATATTTTCAGGATTTTCATGTGTGCTTCCATGTGGTGAGGGCCTGCTGCAGGCGCAGCCAGGCGTGTTCGTCGGGGGGCAGGCCCAGGCGGATGCCGTGGGCCGCGTGGCGGAACAGGCGCACCCAGATGCCTGCTTCCGCCATGTGGCGCCAGAACGTTTCGGCGCATGCTTCCGGCCACCACTGAAACAGCGCCGTACCGCTGCTGGCGATGCCGTGCGCGGCCAACAGCTGATGCAAGCGGGCGCCTTCGCCGCGCAGGCGTTCGCGCATCGCTTCCTGCCAGTGCGTGTCGGTGAGCGCAGCCAGCGCCACCTGCTGCGCCGGGCCGCTGACGCTCCACGGCCCCAGCATGTCGGCCAGTTGCACCAGCAGCGCGGGATGGGCGGCGACAAAACCCAGGCGCAGTCCCGCCAGGCCAAAGAATTTGCCCACCGAGCGCAGCACGATCAGGCCCGGCTGGCCTGTGTGCGGCCCAAGGCTGGCTTGCGCTTCCGTGTCGCCAAACGCTTCATCGACCACCAGCCAGCCGCCGCGCGCGGCCAGCTTGCCTGCCCATTCCAGCAGCAGTGCGGGCGCGATGCGCTCACCGGTGGGGTTGTTCGGGTTGCAGATGACCAGCACGTCGCAGTGGTCGACGGCATCGGCCAGCTGCGCATACGGCACTTGTCGCAATTCGTGACCATGCTGGCCCCAGTGGTGCGCGTGTTCCGCATACGACGGCGCGGCCACCACCACGCGCGACGGTGCGCGCAGCCGGGGCAGGGCCTGGATGGCGGCTTGCGTGCCGGCGACCGGCAGCATGGCCGGCGCGTCGTAGTACGCGCAGGCGGCAGCGGCCAGCGCGGGATCGGCTTCCGGCAGCCGGTGCCAGGCGTTGGCGTCGGGTGCTGGCGCTGCATACCAGTGTGGGTTGATGCCCGTCGACAGGTCGATCCAGTCGGCGATGGGCCGTCCATATTCGCGCGCGGCGTCGCGCAGGTTGCCGCCATGTTCAAGCAAGGTATTTCCCCTTCAGGTAGAACAGGCCCGCCAGCAGCGCCATCCAGATCAGCCACAACACGGCCGTCTCGGCCACCAGGCGCCAGGCGCGGTCGATGTCGCGCGCTTCGGCGGGACGGCCGCTGCCCAAAGGCGGGCGGCGTTCCAGCTCGCCGTCGTAGATGGCGTCGCCGCCCAAAGCCAGGCCCAGGGCGCCGGCGCCGCTGGCCATCACGGGTCCGGCGTTCGGGCTGCCCCAGTTGGGCGCCTGCGTGCGCCAGCAGTGCCAGGCGCGTTTTTTGTCGGCCATATTCTTGCCCAGCATGACATAGGAGATGGCCGTCAGGCGCGCCGGCAGGTAATTCAAGACGTCGTCGATGCGCGCGGCGCAGCAGCCGAACCAGTCGTAGCGTGCGTTGCGGTAACCCCACATGGCGTCGAGCGTGTTCGCCAGGCGGAACAGCACGGCGCCGGGGCCGCCCGCCACGGCAAACCAGAACAGGGTGCCAAAGACGGCGTCGTTGCCGTTTTCCAGCAGGGATTCCGTGCTGGCCTTGGCCAGGCTGGCTGCATCGGCATTGGCCGTGTCGCGGCTGACGATGCGCGCCGTCAGCAGACGTGCGTTGTCCAGGTCATCGATGGCCAGGGCGTCGGCGATCGGCTGATTGTGGTCGCGCAGGCTGCGCAAGCCCAGGCATAGATACAGCAAGAAGACGTGCAGGGCGGCACCGGCCAGGCCGCACAGCCAGTAGGCGGCATAGCTGATGGGCAGCACGGCCAGCGACCACGCCAGCGCGCCGCGCAGCAAACGCCCACGGCCCCGGTTCAGCAGGCGTTCCAGAGCGCTGGCGAAGCGGCCAAAGCCGACCAGCGGATGCCAGCGGCGCGTTTCTCCCAGCAGCAGGTCGAGCAGCACGCCGGCCGTCATCAAGGCGGCCAGCATGGGCAGCGACAGCCCGCTCAGCATGGGCCGCCTTTCAGGTGCAGGGGCAAGCCGGCGGCGACAAAAACGGCCTTGTCGCAGACGGCCGCCACGGCCTGGTTCAAGCGGCCCGCTTCATCGGTGAAGCAGCGCGAAATGGCGCCGTAGGGCACGATGCCCATGCCCACTTCATTCGATACGAGCACAATGTCGCAAGCTGTGTCTTCGATTTCCGCCAGCGCGTACAGCAGGTGCGCGCGCTCGCTGTGGAACAGTTCGGGCAGGGCGATGTCGCCCACGTCCGGATACGTCTCGCCGCTGGAAAACATCAGGTTCGTCAGCCACAGGGTCAGGCAGTCGACCAGCAGCAGGCGGCCGGGCCGTGCTTCCCGCAGGATGGCGTCGCCCAGGCGCAGCGGTTCTTCGATAGTCACCCACCCGGCCGGGCGCTGCGCACGGTGATGCGTGATACGCGTGGCCATCTCGCCGTCGCCCGCCTGCGCGGTGGCGAGGTAGAGTACCTCCTTGCCGGACTCGCGGGCCAGCTTTTCCGCATGGGCGCTCTTGCCGGAACGGGCGCCGCCGAAGACCAGGGTGCGCGTCATGGCGCTGTTACCACTCGGTGCCGATTTGTGCGCCGATGCCGGCCGCATACGCATGCTTGACGACGGCCATTTCGGTGACCGTGTCGGCGATTGCGATCAATTCATCGGGCGCGCCGCGGCCCGTGATGACCACGTGCTGCATGGCCGGGCGTTCCAGCAGGTCGGCGATGACTTTATGCACGTCGAGGTAGTTGTACTTGAGCGCGATATTGAGTTCGTCGAACAGCACCAGGCCGTAGCTGGGGTCGGCCAGGAAGGTCTTCGCCTGCTCCCATGCCAGTTCGGCTTTTTCGATGTCGCGCTCGCGGTTCTGCGTTTCCCAGGTATAGCCTTCGCCCATCGCATGAAAACTGATTTCGTCGGGGAAGCGGCGCAGGAATTTTTCTTCGCCGGTCGACATGGCGCCCTTGATGAACTGCACCACGCCCACTTTCATGCCGTGGCCCATGGCGCGGATGGCCATGCCGAAGCCGCTCGAACTCTTGCCCTTGCCATTGCCCGTGTTGACGATGATGATGCCGATTTCCTTGTCGGCCTTGGCGATGGCCGCGTCGATGATGGCCTTCTTGCGCTCCATGCGCACGCGGTGGCGCTCGTTGATGGCGGCGGTGTCCGCGTCGACGGGTTTGTTATCGTTCATTGTTGATCCTCTTTTGGTATGAATATCTTGCGTTTGCCGTGCTCGATGATCTCGATCGGGTGGCCCAGGTAGTCGCCCAGGATGGATGCCTGCATCACGTCGGCCACGGGACCGGCCAGCCAGCCGCCATCGCCCATCAGCAGCAGCGCATGGGTCGAGACGCTGTGCGCCAGGTTCAGGTCATGGCCCACCATCACCACGGTTTTATTCTGTTCGCGGCACAGCTTAGCCAGCAGGCCCATGACGCTGACCTGGTGCGCCAGGTCGAGCGCATTGGCCGGTTCATCGAGCAGCAGCAAGGGCGTGTCCTGCGCCAGCATGGCGGCGATCGCCACGCGCTGGCGTTCACCGCCGGACAGGCTGCGCACGTCGCGCTCGGCCAGGTGTTCCACTTCCATCGAGGCCAGCGCCGCCAAGGCGATGCGCTGGTCGTCGCTGCCTTCCCAGTAATGGTTGTCGTGATACGGGTGGCGCGCCGACAGCACGGTTTCGATGACGCGGTACGAGAACGCGTCGTGGCGCGCCTGCGCCAGGAAAGCCCGTTCGCGCGCCAGTGCGTCCAGCGGCCAGTCGATCAGGGCGCGGCCCTGTATCGTCACGTGGCCTGCATCCGGTTCGCGCAAGCCGGCCAGGGTGCGCAGCAAGGTGCTTTTGCCGGCGCCATTGCGGCCGATCACGCTCCAGCATTCGCCATCCCTGATGTGCCAGATGAGGTTTTCCACGAGGCAGCGCGTGCCCGCCTTCAGGCCGAGTTGGTAAGTACGTATCATGCTTTTTTCATCCCCTGCGCAAGCGGTGCAATTGGTACAGGAAGACGGGCGCACCTATCATGGCCGTGACCACGCCGACTGGCAACTGCAACGGTGCCAGCACGGTGCGCGCCAGGGTATCGGCCAGCACGAGGAAGGTGCCGCCGGCCAGCGCGGCGGCCGGTATCAGCAGGCGATGATCGGGTCCGCAGGCAAAGCGCAGCGCATGCGGCACGATCAGGCCGACGAAGCCCACGCTGCCGGCGCTGGTGACGGCGCTGGCCGTGAGCAGGCCGGAGCAGAAGAACAGGCCCTTGCGCAGCGCCCCCACGCGCACGCCCAGGGTGCTGGCCGCTTCCGCATGCAGCGCCATGACGTTCAGCGAGCGCGCGCAGCGCAAGGCGAAGACCAGGGCGCCGGCCAGGACCAGCCATGGCATCAGCCGTGCAGGTGCGCCGGACAGATCGCCGATCATCCAGAACACCATGCTGCGCAAGCGGCTTTCCGGGGCGATGGACAGCATCAGGGTGACGATGGCCATGCAGGCCGAGGCCAGGATCACGCCCGTCAGCAGCAAAAGCGAGGCGCCTCCTTCGGCCGCCATGCCGCCGCGCAGGTCGCGCCGGGCAAAAAAGTACAGCAGCATCGATACGCCGACGGCGCCGGCAAAGGCGGCCGCATCGACCACCCACAGCGCGCACATGAACAGCAATGCGGCCAGTGCGCCGACGGAGGCGCCGGCGGAAATGCCCAGCACGTACGGGTCGGCCAGGGGATTGCGCAGCAGCGCCTGCATCATGACGCCGGCCAGCGACAGCGCCGCGCCGGTGACAAAGGCGGTCAGCGCGCGGCCCAGGCGCAGGTCAAGCAGGGTGGCGGCGAGAGTGTCGGTCTTGCCCTGCACGACATGGAGCAGGGCGGAAGGCAGGTCGGCGAGCGGGATCGCGATCGAACCGATCATGCCGGAGAAAATCAAGCTGGCAATCGCGCACACGATCAGCACCGTGAGGATCACGGTGGCGCGGTGGCGCATATTGCGGAAAAATGGGTGCATGTACTGCCTTAAAAACGGGGACTGCAGAACTGCATCTGCGGGCGACGGCGGCATGCCATCGCCCGCAGCTTACATCATTACTACATGATTATTTTGAGCCGTAACGCAGTCCGACGAAGAAGTTGGAGCCAGCGGTATTGTAGTTACGTGCCAGTTCATACTTCTTGTCAGTGATATTGTTCCAGCGTGCCAGCACCGACCAGTCACGTGCCACTTGATAGGTCGCGAACAGGTTGACGAGACCATAACCGCCGAGAGTGGTTTGGTTGGCTGCATCTTCAAAACGCTTGCCCGACAATTGCCATTCGGCGCCCGTGTTCAGTTGACCGATGCTGTAGTCAGCTGCAAAGTTGGCGTGACGCTTGGCGCGGCGCACCAGCGATTTTTCCAGGGTTTGATCACGCGGATCTTGCAGGTCGATATTGCCGCTGAGGCCAAAGTCGCCAAACTTACGGCGGCCGGTCAGGGTGATGCCTTCCAGCAGTGCCTTGTTGACGTTGTAAGCGCAGCCGAACGGATGCGTGGCCACTTCAACCGGGCAGGTATTCGCATAAATCAGCAAGTCAGTCACGCGATTGTGATAGTACACGGCGCTCAGCTGCGTCTTGCCATCATCGTAGCGCAGGCCAACTTCCGCATTGCGGCCTTTTTCCGGACGGTTGCTGGCGATGCCGTAGCCTGGGTAATACAGTTCATTGTAGGTAGGCTGGCGGAAGCTGGTGCCATAGCTGGCAGTGGCGCGCAAGGCATTGTTGATCTGGTAGCCATAACCAAGGCTGCCAGTGTTGGTCGAACCGGTTTCCGACATTTTGTCGCGGCGCAGGCTGGCACTGAGCATGTGCTGGTCGCGCTGCATGGTGTAGGAGCCAGCCAGCGACTTGGTGTCGCGGGAGCGATTCAAGATCGGCTCGCTGCTGGAGACGACTTCTTCCTTACGGTAGCTGGCGAGCAATTGCAGCGTGTCGATGCCGATGGCGATGTCATTTTGCCAGTCGAAAGTCGATTGCTTGGTTTCCAGAGAACTCTTGCCGGCCGCGCCCGCAGAGGTGTCCTCGTTGGCCTTGTCGCGTGCTTCGGCAACTTGTACCTTGCTGTGCCAGCCTTGCACGAATTCATTGTTCATGAATACGCCGATGTTTTTCAGTTTTTGATTGCTGCGCGTATCGTAGCCAGGGCCCCTATCGTACTGGGCTTCAAGTTTGCTGTTCATGAACACCAGGCCCAAGTCGTGCCCCTTGGCCAACTGGAAGCCTACCTGGCCCGTGACGCTTTTCTTGTCGTAGCCGTCTTTGTCTGCGTTATAAGAGGAATTACCTGGTTTGATGGCCGAAAAGCCGTCGCTTTTTTCCTTGCTGACGTTTAGCGAGTAGCTCAGGCTATTGTAGCCACCGGTTGCACCCGAAACGCTGGCGTCATATTGACGCGTGGCATCGCTGCCAAAGCCGACCGACGCGCCAACCACGGGCGCGCCGCTACCCTTTTTGGTGAAAATCTGGATGACGCCGCCGATGGCATCGGCGCCGTACAGGGTACTCAATGGACCGTAGACTATCTCGATGCGGTCGATATTGGCCAGTGGAACCGGGCTCCAGTTGGCGGTGCCCAGGGTCGAGGAACCGATGCGGATGCCGTCCACCAGAACGATATTCTGGGTGCCGTTCGCGCCACGGATGTATACCGACGACGCCGTACCTGCGCCGCCATTGCGGACGACTTCAATGCCACGCTGTTTTTGCAGTAACTCGGTGACCGAGCCTGCGCCCGAACGGGCGATATCTTCGCTGGTGATGATGGCCGTATTGGCCAGCAGCTCGCTGGTTTTTTGCGGGGTGCGGGTTGCGGTGACGATCACCGGATCGAATGTGTTTGACGTGGTCTGGGCGAAAGCGGCAGGCGCGGCAATGGCTAGCGCGAGCGACGTGAGCGCCGCGTGGCGGGAAACAGCATGGGTCATGATAGTTTTCAGTAAGTAATATGCAACCAGCCGACGTCCCCGTAGGCCAGATTGAACAGAAGTGGGAACTGAAGATGACGATCGAAGATGGCCATGGGCCATTCGGATCGCGAACATCCCCGTTCGCACACTTCCACCTGTCCTGGCCGGTATCCGGGCTGGCAAGTACCGCTATCCCACCTTCCCATGCTCGATGATTGCAAGCACAGTGGTTGTCAGAGATAGCTTGTCGCCCGCTTCCTGTTGCGAGGGGGGACACTTGCTTACCGTTGCGGGGGCAGCACACGTTCGCCGCGGTTGCGGCATCGTGTTTCCCGTTTAACTGCGCTCATGGACATGAACGCGGGCACCAAAACCCCGCCATTATACGTGCAGCAGGCGTGGACTGAAATGGCTGGCTGGACGATTCGATATCAGAAATCGACGACGACCGTCGCACCGTAGGCGATTTTATGGGCGGAACGGGCGGCCAGCAGAGCCGCTTCCTCCAATGGCAGCCGGGCTTGCAGTGCCGACAGCAGGCGGATGGTGCCAGCATGGCAGATGAGGATGGCCGTTTCGTGTTGTTCGCGCAACAGATCGCCTAAAAACGCATCGACACGGGTGGCCATCGCCAGCACATTCTCGCCTCCACCGGGGCGGTACCAGGCCAGGTCGGCCGCCCAGGCATCGATGTCCGCGCGCGCAATCGCGTGCCAGGGCTGCATTTCCCACGCACCGAAATCCATCTCGGCCAGCCGCGCGTCAAGGCGCAGGGCGCTGGAAGGCAGGTCTTGCGCCAAGGCTGTCGCCAGGTTGGCGCAGCGGCGCAGCGGACTGGCGTAGAGCGGCACGCCGGCCGGCAAAGTCGCTTGCAGGCTGGCGCGCACCGTGGCCATTTCGTGCGGCGCCACCGCTACGTCGCTGCGGCCATAGCAGGTGCCGCTGGTTACCTGCGGCGTGGGGTGGCGAACGAGGATCAGGCGCATGCTTGTTTAGTAGAAGCGCAATGGAGGTTGAAAGCTGGACAGGATGGCCAGGTAAATCGCCACTTCCGCCACCTGCTGCACGGCGCCCAGGCAGTCGCCCGTGTAGCCTTGCAGGCGGCGCTGGCATTTGCGGCCCAGCCAGAATGCGGCAGCTGCCGCCGCCACGACGGCAAAGACCAGCGTGGCCCAGTCAAATATGCCCAGCAGGCCGCAGGCGATGGCGGGCAGCAGGCCGCAGAGGGTGGCGATGATGAATTCTCCCGTCGTCATCTCCTGTGCCATCGGCTTGGCCTTGCCTTCGTCGCGTGCGTAGTCCATGAGCCAGATCAGCGACACGGCGGCCAGGCGCGAGAGCGGGTGGGCGATGAATAATGTCGCCACCACCTTTGCAGGCGGCAGTGAAGCGAGCGCCGCGCATTTGATCGCCAGCAGGCAGAGGATGCCGATGGCGCCATACGCGCCGATGCGCGAATCCTTCATGATTTCCAGCACCCGCTCGCGCGTCATGCCACCGCCGAAACCGTCGCACATGTCGGCAAAACCGTCTTCATGGAAGGCGCCCGTCAGGTAGATGCCGGCGGCGACGGCCAGCAGCACGGCCACCGCCGAAGGCAGGAGCCAGCTGGCCACCAGATACACGGCGCCACTGATGGCCGCCACCACCACGCCGACCAGTGGAAAGTAGCGCGAGGCGTGCTGCAGCCAGGCCGGCTCGAAACCCACCCAGCGCGGTATCGGCAGGCGCGTGAAGAACTGCAGCGCGATGAAGAACAATCGGCACTGGTGGACTGCGGCGGAAACGGGATTAGTCATCGTCTTAGTCTGGCGTGGACTTTTCGCTGACCTGGGCCGAGGCAAACGTCGCCATCTCGCGCATGAAGTTGACGGCCGCGTGCAGCAGCGGCAAGGCCAGCGCCGAACCCGTGCCTTCACCGAGGCGCAAATCGAGGTGCAGCAGCGGACGCGCGCCCAGGCTGGCCAGCAACTGGCGATGGCCGTTTTCATCGGAGCAGTGCGAAAACACGCAGTAATCGAGGATGGCCGGCTGCAGCCGGGCCGCCACCAGCAGGGCGCTGCTGACGATGAAGCCGTCGATCAGCAGAATCATGCGCCGTTCGGCTGCCTTGAGCATGGCGCCGGCCATCATGGCGATTTCGAAGCCGCCAAAGGTGGCCAGCACGTCGAGCGGCTCATTGAGTGCCGCGTGATGGGCCGCGGCCGCTTCGATCACTCGTTGTTTATGCAACACGCCATCTTTCGACAGGCCGGTGCCGGCGCCCACGCAATCGGCGACGGGCGTGCCCGTCAGCTTGTGCATCAGTGCCGCGGCAGCGGTGGTGTTGCCGATACCCATTTCGCCAAAGCCCAGCACATTGCCATCCAGGGTGGCGACCAGGTCCATGCCCGCCTGCATGGCGGCCAGGCATTGTTCCTGGCTCATGGCAGGTTCCTGGGCGAAGTTGCGGGTGCCGGGGGCTTGCTTGCGGTCAAGCAAGCCGTCGCGCGGGCCGAAATCATGGTTCACGCCAGCGTCTACTATATAGAGGGCGCAATCGGCCTGGCGGGCGAAGACATTGATGGCGGCGCCGTTGCCGAGGAAGTTCTCCACCATTTGCCAGGTCACGCTTTGCGGATAGGCGGAAATGCCTTCGGCGACGACGCCATGGTCGGCCGCAAAAACGATGATGGCAGGCTGGTGCAATGCCAGTTGCGTGTCTTGCTGGATCAGCCCGATCTGATGGGCCAGGGTTTCCAGCATGCCGAGGCTGCCCAGCGGCTTGGTCTTGCTATTGATGGCGTGTTCGAGTGCGCTGGCCAGGGCGGGATTGGCGGTAGAGGTAATGTGTGGGATAGGCATGGGAATCTATATGGATGAGGCAGGGTATGGTCGGCACTACGATATCACACAGCAATATTTGCCCAGATGCAAATTAGCGCTTGCGGGGAGTTCGGGCCAGGGCTATAATTCGCCCCCTCGCTGAACGACGCATGCAAATGTCGAGTGAAACGAGAGAAAAGAAGGAGTTGACGGATTTAGCGAAATGCTTCATACTCTTCCTTCTTCGCAGCTGACAAACACAACGCTTTGTCGATAGCGCGAAAGCAGTAACCGAATACAGTTCTTTAACAATTAACAGTCGATAAGTGTGGGCATTTGATGTAAGTGCAGCGTCAATCTTCGGATTGGTGTCTAACTTAAAATATCAAATGTTCACAAGAAATAATGAAATAGGCGCTACGAAAGTAGTGGCCTGTCAGTTTTTTGAGTGAGCAAATCTTTTGCAATGCAAAAGATTTGGATGGTAGTGATACTGTCCGACCTGTCAGAAATGACATTAAACAGAGATTAAACTGAAGAGTTTGATCCTGGCTCAGATTGAACGCTGGCGGCATGCCTTACACATGCAAGTCGAACGGCAGCACGGAGCTTGCTCTGGTGGCGAGTGGCGAACGGGTGAGTAATATATCGGAACGTACCCTAGAGTGGGGGATAACGTAGCGAAAGTTACGCTAATACCGCATACGATCTAAGGATGAAAGTGGGGGATCGCAAGACCTCATGCTCGTGGAGCGGCCGATATCTGATTAGCTAGTTGGTAGGGTAAAAGCCTACCAAGGCATCGATCAGTAGCTGGTCTGAGAGGACGACCAGCCACACTGGAACTGAGACACGGTCCAGACTCCTACGGGAGGCAGCAGTGGGGAATTTTGGACAATGGGCGAAAGCCTGATCCAGCAATGCCGCGTGAGTGAAGAAGGCCTTCGGGTTGTAAAGCTCTTTTGTCAGGGAAGAAACGGTGAGAGCTAATATCTCTTGTTAATGACGGTACCTGAAGAATAAGCACCGGCTAACTACGTGCCAGCAGCCGCGGTAATACGTAGGGTGCAAGCGTTAATCGGAATTACTGGGCGTAAAGCGTGCGCAGGCGGTTTTGTAAGTCTGATGTGAAATCCCCGGGCTCAACCTGGGAATTGCATTGGAGACTGCAAGGCTAGAATCTGGCAGAGGGGGGTAGAATTCCACGTGTAGCAGTGAAATGCGTAGATATGTGGAGGAACACCGATGGCGAAGGCAGCCCCCTGGGTCAAGATTGACGCTCATGCACGAAAGCGTGGGGAGCAAACAGGATTAGATACCCTGGTAGTCCACGCCCTAAACGATGTCTACTAGTTGTCGGGTCTTAATTGACTTGGTAACGCAGCTAACGCGTGAAGTAGACCGCCTGGGGAGTACGGTCGCAAGATTAAAACTCAAAGGAATTGACGGGGACCCGCACAAGCGGTGGATGATGTGGATTAATTCGATGCAACGCGAAAAACCTTACCTACCCTTGACATGGCTGGAATCCTCGAGAGATTGAGGAGTGCTCGAAAGAGAACCAGTACACAGGTGCTGCATGGCTGTCGTCAGCTCGTGTCGTGAGATGTTGGGTTAAGTCCCGCAACGAGCGCAACCCTTGTCATTAGTTGCTACGAAAGGGCACTCTAATGAGACTGCCGGTGACAAACCGGAGGAAGGTGGGGATGACGTCAAGTCCTCATGGCCCTTATGGGTAGGGCTTCACACGTCATACAATGGTACATACAGAGCGCCGCCAACCCGCGAGGGGGAGCTAATCGCAGAAAGTGTATCGTAGTCCGGATTGTAGTCTGCAACTCGACTGCATGAAGTTGGAATCGCTAGTAATCGCGGATCAGCATGTCGCGGTGAATACGTTCCCGGGTCTTGTACACACCGCCCGTCACACCATGGGAGCGGGTTTTACCAGAAGTAGGTAGCTTAACCGTAAGGAGGGCGCTTACCACGGTAGGATTCGTGACTGGGGTGAAGTCGTAACAAGGTAGCCGTATCGGAAGGTGCGGCTGGATCACCTCCTTTCTAGAGTTTGCACGAATCAGTAATGATTCACGCATCAAATGTTCACACTTATCGGCTGTTAAATGAAGAAGAAACAGTAGTCGTAGTAGTTCCGCGTTGGGGCTGTAGCTCAGCTGGTTAGAGCACCGTGTTGATAACGCGGGGGTCGTTGGTTCGAGTCCAACCAGCCCTACCAGCTAATTAGTAGTATCTCAGGGGGATTAGCTCAGCTGGGAGAGCACCTGCTTTGCAAGCAGGGGGTCGTCGGTTCGATCCCGTCATCCTCCACCACGTTTTACTCGAAAGTGCAAACGTAAGCCGGTCAATAAGACTTGGGTTTAGGTTTGATCTTTTAGCGATCAAAGCTGTTTCGTTCTTTAACAATCTGGAAGAAGTAAAGATTATTTATTGATCGGTTTGCCGTAAAAAGCGAATCGATGGGTAATGATTGTATGTATCAACAAACAAGCAACAACGTTGTACTTTCTTATCCCTGTAGCGCTCTTTCATTATGCAAATGATGAGAGGCTAACGTTATAGGGACAAGCGAATAAGTGCACATGGTGGATGCCTTGGCGATTACAGGCGATGAAGGACGTAGTAGCTTGCGATAAGCTGCGGGGAGTGAGCAAACACACTTTGATCCGCAGATTTCCGAATGGGGCAACCCACCCTTTTAGGGTATTGCATACTGAATACATAGGTATGCAAGGCGAACGCGGCGAACTGAAACATCTAAGTAGCTGCAGGAAAAGAAATCAACCGAGATTCCCAAAGTAGCGGCGAGCGAAATGGGAAGAGCCTGTACGTGATAGTCGGACCGATAACAGAATCCTCTGGAAATAGGAGCCATAGTGGGTGATAGCCCCGTATGTGAAATCGGACCGGTGATACTAAGCGTACGACAAGTAGGGCGGGACACGTGACATCCTGTCTGAATATGGGGGGACCATCCTCCAAGGCTAAATACTCGTAATCGACCGATAGTGAACCAGTACCGTGAGGGAAAGGCGAAAAGAACCCCGGAAGGGGAGTGAAATAGATCCTGAAACCGTGTGCATACAAACAGTAGGAGCGGACTTGTTCCGTGACTGCGTACCTTTTGTATAATGGGTCAGCGACTTACATTCAGTGGCAAGGTTAACCGCATAGGGAAGCCGTAGAGAAATCGAGTCCGAATAGGGCGATCAGTCGCTGGGTGTAGACCCGAAACCAAGTGATCTACTCATGGCCAGGATGAAGGTGCGGTAACACGCCCTGGAGGTCCGAACCCACTAATGTTGAAAAATTAGGGGATGAGCTGTGGGTAGGGGTGAAAGGCTAAACAAACTTGGAAATAGCTGGTTCTCTCCGAAAACTATTTAGGTAGTGCCTCAAGTATCACCATCGGGGGTAGAGCACTGTTATGGCTAGGGGGTCATTGCGACTTACCAAACCATTGCAAACTCCGAATACCGATGAGTGCAAGCTTGGGAGACAGACGTCGGGTGCTAACGTCCGGCGTCAAGAGGGAAACAACCCAGACCGCCAGCTAAGGTCCCAAAGATTGGCTAAGTGGAAAACGAAGTGGGAAGGCTAAAACAGTCAGGATGTTGGCTTAGAAGCAGCCATCATTTAAAGAAAGCGTAATAGCTCACTGATCGAGTCGTCCTGCGCGGAAGATGTAACGGGGCTAAGCCAGTCACCGAAGCTGCGGATATCTAGCAATAGATATGGTAGGAGAGCGTTCTGTAAGCCTGCGAAGGTGTCTTGTAAAGGATGCTGGAGGTATCAGAAGTGCGAATGCTGACATGAGTAGCGATAATGGGGGTGAAAAGCCTCCACGCCGTAAGCCCAAGGTTTCCTGTTCAACGTTCATCGGAGCAGGGTGAGTCGGCCCCTAAGGCGAGGCAGAGATGCGTAGCTGATGGGAAGCAGGTTAATATTCCTGCACCGTCGTATGATGCGATGGGGGGACGGATCGCGGAAGGTTGTCCAACTGTTGGAATAGTTGGTTTTTGGCTCATAGAAGGTACTTAGGCAAATCCGGGTACGGAATTCAAGGGGTTGAGACGAGTGAATTTATTCACGAAGCAATCGGAAGTGGTTCCAAGAAAAGCCTCTAAGCTTCAGTCATACGAGACCGTACCGCAAACCGACACAGGTGGGCGAGATGAGTATTCTAAGGCGCTTGAGAGAACTCGGGAGAAGGAACTCGGCAAATTGGTACCGTAACTTCGGGAAAAGGTACGCCCCGGTAGCTTGATTGGTTTACTCCATGAGGGTGAAAGGGTTGCAATAAACTGGTGGCTGCGACTGTTTAATAAAAACACAGCACTCTGCAAACACGAAAGTGGACGTATAGGGTGTGACGCCTGCCCGGTGCTGGAAGATTAAATGATGGGGTGCAAGCTCTTGATTGAAGTCCCAGTAAACGGCGGCCGTAACTATAACGGTCCTAAGGTAGCGAAATTCCTTGTCGGGTAAGTTCCGACCTGCACGAATGGCGTAACGATGGCCACACTGTCTCCTCCCGAGACTCAGCGAAGTTGAAATGTTTGTGATGATGCAATCTACCCGCGGCTAGACGGAAAGACCCCATGAACCTTTACTGTAGCTTTGCATTGGACTTTGAACCAATCTGTGTAGGATAGGTGGGAGGCTTTGAAGCGGGGACGCTAGTTCTCGTGGAGCCAACCTTGAAATACCACCCTGGTTTGTTTGAGGTTCTAACCTTGGTCCGTTATCCGGATCGGGGACAGTGCATGGTAGGCAGTTTGACTGGGGCGGTCTCCTCCTAAAGTGTAACGGAGGAGTTCGAAGGTACGCTAGATACGGTCGGACATCGTGTTGATAGTGCAATGGCATAAGCGTGCTTAACTGCGAGACTGACAAGTCGAGCAGGTACGAAAGTAGGACATAGTGATCCGGTGGTTCTGTATGGAAGGGCCATCGCTCAACGGATAAAAGGTACTCTGGGGATAACAGGCTGATTCCTCCCAAGAGTTCATATCGACGGGGGAGTTTGGCACCTCGATGTCGGCTCATCACATCCTGGGGCTGTAGCCGGTCCCAAGGGTATGGCTGTTCGCCATTTAAAGTGGTACGTGAGCTGGGTTTAAAACGTCGTGAGACAGTTTGGTCCCTATCTGCCGTGGGCGTTGGAAATTTGAAGGGGGCTGCTCCTAGTACGAGAGGACCGGAGTGGACGAACCTCTGGTGTACCGGTTGTCACGCCAGTGGCATTGCCGGGTAGCTAAGTTCGGAAGAGATAACCGCTGAAAGCATCTAAGCGGGAAACTTGCCTTGAGATGAGATTTCCCAGAGCCTTGAGCTCTTTGAAGGGTCGTTCGAGACCAGGACGTTGATAGGCTGGGTGTGGAAGTGCAGTAATGCATTAAGCTAACCAGTACTAATTGCCCGTACGGCTTGTCCCTATAACCTTAGCAGGTACAGAGGATAAGACGGTACAACGTTGCGTGTGTGTTGATACTACTATTCATTACCCAATCTTTGCTTCTTCCAGATTCAGGCTTTGTCGCTCCACTGAGGACAAATGCCAGTACAAGTTATGCCTGATGACCATAGCAAGTTGGTCCCACCCCTTCCCATCCCGAACAGGACCGTGAAACAACTTTGCGCCGATGATAGTGCTGCAACCAGTGTGAAAGTAGGTTATCGTCAGGCTTGTTATTCGAAAAAACCCCTTCCGGTGATCCGGTTGGGGTTTTTTTACGTCTGGTGGTTTTGTCTGGCGCTGTCGGATTACACGTGCGGTGACACAAATACGTGTTGCAGCTGTTCCAAATTGATACATGGGCGGCCGGATGTGGGGCATAAGTGCATGGCATGGCATTTGCTCTTCTTGGGTATTGACTAAAAAACCAAGGAGACCAGCATGACCTATTCCATTCGTACCCTGCTCGGCGTTGCCGCCGCCGGCGCCGTTGCCCTCACTTCCCTGCTGACCTTGCCGCATGCCTATGCGCACGGCAATGTCACGCCGCAAGGCGTCGACACCACCGGCTTGCCCAAGGTGGGCGACAAGTGGCTCGAACAAAATCCGTATCGGGGCAACAAGCTGGCCTTGACGGTCGGCACCTCGGCCTACAACCAGAATTGTGCGCGCTGCCACGGCATCGAAGCCATCTCGGGCGGCATCGCGCCGGATTTGCGCCAGCTGGACCGCGATTGTTTTGGTATCAAGAATGAGACAAAGAAACAGGCTTGCTACAAGGAGACGGACAATTACTACCTGACCACCATCCGCCACGGTAAAGTGCGCAATGGCGCCGTGTACATGCCGCCGTTCGAAGGCGTGTTCAATCAGGAAGCCATGTGGGCCATCAAGACCTATCTGGAAACCCGTAGAGAATCGAACTGATCACGAAGGAGTCCCATGCGTTCATTTCAATTCCGCAGCGCGCGCGCGATGATCTCGCTCGCTTGCCTGGCGCTGTGCGCAGCCGCGCCGGCGCGTGCCGACTGGCAGAAAGTGCGGCAGTCGGGCAGCCTGAAAGTGGCTGTGTACAACGAGTTCGCGCCATTTTCCGACAAGGGTGTTGGCATCGATATCGACATCGCCGAAGCGCTGGCGAAAAAGTTGGGCTTGAAACTGAGCTTGCTGCCATTTCCCGCCGGCGAAAACCTGAACGATGACTTGCGCAATATGGTGTGGAAGGGGCATTACCTCGGTTATGGTCCCGCCGATGTGATGTTGCATGTGCCCGTCGACAAGAAGCTGATGGCGGATAACGACAAGGTCGAAATTTTTGCGCCGTATTACGTGGAAACCGTGCGCCTGGCGCGCAGTGCGCAAGCCGTGCCGCAATTCGACGGCGTCGCTACGCTGGCTGGTAAGCGCATCGGCGTGGAAAAGGTATCGATCGCGGCCATGCTGATGTTGGGCGAAGATAATGGCAAGTACCGCGACGACGTGCGCATTTTCGATACGGCGGCCGAAGCCTTGCAACAATTGCAGGCGGGCAAGCTCGACGCCGTGCTGGCGAACCGTTCGGAAATCGAATCGGTGCTGAAAAGCGATCCCGCTTTCCCCTTGAGCGAAGTGGCGTTCGCCCGCTTGCCGCGCGCGGGCTGGGCCGTGGGCCTGGCCGTCAGCAAGCAACAACTCGACGTGGCCAAGTTGCTACAGGCAGCCATGAACGAGATGGCGGCCAGCGGTGAACTAAAGGCGATCTTTGAAAAATATGGGATGAAGGAAGCGCGGCCGTAACAGTCCATGCTGTATGTGAAGCCCGCACATCGGAAGATGTACGGGCTTTTTGTTTTAGAAACTGTACTGCGCGCTGACACCTAACAACCAGTTGCGTCCCGGCGCCGCTTCATAGTAGCGTTTGTTACTGTCGCCGACGATGACGGAGCCCACGTAGGTCTTGTCGAAAAGATTGTTCAGGCGGGCAAATTCCTTGAAGCGCCAATTCCCCACATTTTGTTTGGCGTTGAAGCGCGCATTGAACACCGTATAGCCGGGCGCCGGTTTTTCGATGTTGCTGTCTTCCGCGTAGACCTGGTTGCTGGCCAGGCTTTCCAGCGCCGCGCCAAAACGGTCGAGCGTGTCTTTCCAGGCCAGTTCCGCGAACAGATTGGCGCTGGGCACGCCCGGCAAGCGGCTGCCTTCGCGCACGCTGCCAAACGCCTGGTCATACACGGCGTGCAGGCTGGTGAGGGCTACTTTTGTCGTGAAGCCATATGGCAAGTTCGAGTCCAGCGACACTTCCATACCCTGACGCAAGGTTTTACCTGCATTGCGATAGCTGGTGCGCCCGCCGCTGGACTTGTCGACCACCAGCTCGTCGTTGGTCTTGATCTGGAACACGGCCGCGTTTACGTGGGTGTTGTTGGCGATTCTGGCCTTGATGCCCGCTTCCAGGTTGGTGCTGGTGGCCGGTTTCAGCTGGTAATTGAAGCCGCCACCGGTGCCCGAGTAAAACAGTTCATTCAAGGTGGGCGCTTCGAAGCCGCGCGCGGCGCTGGCGTAGACGTTGACGTTCGGCGTCAGTTTATACAGCAGACCCAGCACCGGTGTCGTGTGGCTGAACTCCAGGCTGCCGCTGTCGTTGCCATTGCCGAGGAAATGGTCGTCGACCGCCACTTTCATCTTGCTGTAGCGCAAACCTGCGCTGAGCAGCCATGGGCCGCTTTGCCATTCCGCCTGGATATAGGGATCGAGGCTGGAGACGACATTTTGCTCGTCGCGGCGCAGCTTGCCTTTTACGCCAAACGTGTTGCCGATGTAATTTTCATAGCCCGTGCGGTCGTCGCTGGAGCGGCCGTAATCGATGCCGATGGTCGTGCTCAGCTTGCCGCCTGCCAACTGGTTCACGTGCAGCCAGTTGGTGTCGATGCCGTAGAACTCACGCTGGAAGTCGACCACGCCGCCTGAATGGCTGGGCGGTGCCTGGAAGCCTTTGGTAAAAGCCTGGTACTGGATCACGTCGCGGTTGCCGCCATACACCATCACATGCAGGCGGTCGTCGCCGAACGACTGTTCATAGGTGGCGCCGATTTGCTGGTGGTCGATACTCTTGCGCGTGTTGTAGCGCTCGGCCAGGGTGCGCTTCGGGTTCTGCGTGTCGCTCGCATCGGTTTCTCCGGCGCGCGGGTCGCGGGCAAACGTGGCCCAGGTGGCGCCCAGCGGATCTTGTGTGTTGCCCTGATGCAGGCTGTTGGCGACGATGGTCAGCTTGCTGTCCGCCGTCGGCTTGACGGTGATCTTGCCGAACGCCTGTTCGCGCGTGGCGGCGCTGTGGTCGCGGAAACCATCGGTGCGGAAGCGCGAGCCGTCGAGCACGTAGCCGATGCCGCCTGCCTGGCCTTGTGCCGTCAAGTCCACCTTGTTGGTGCCGTAGCTGCCGCCCGTCACATTCAATTCGACGGACGGGGGATTTTGTCCATCTTTGGAAAACAGCTGGATCACGCCGCCCGAATGGTTGCCGTAGATGGCAGAAAACGGTCCGCGCAGCACTTCGATGCGCTCGGCCGTATCGAGGTTGAACGTGGCGGCCTGGCCCTGGCCATCGGGCATGCTGGCGGGAATGCCATCGCTGATCAGCTTGACGCCGCGCACGCCGAAGGCCGAGCGGGCGCCGAAGCCGCGCGACGAGATCTGCAAGTCTTGCGCGAAGTTCTGGCGGTTTTGCACAACCAGCCCTGGCACGGCGGCCAGCGCTTCCGACGCGTTGACGCGGATTTGGCCATCCTGGATGCGGGCGCTGTCGACGACGTCGATCGAGGCCGGCACTTCCTGGCTGGGGTGGGCGATGCGGCTGCCGCTGACGACCACCGTATCCATCAGTTGCCCGTTGGCCAGGTCAGCTGCCTCGGCGGCAAAGACGTGGGGGGCGAGGGTGGCGCTGCCGGCGACAAACAGGCTGGCGATGGTGTTCAGGCGGAAACGATGCTGCATGCGGATTCTCCAATGTGAATAAAAGCCTGCTTTGGTCGCGTGCGCGGCGCAGGTCTGCATAGTTGTATCAAGCAATATGCCTGCCATGTCTCCATTGGTGGGCTGAAATTATACGCGTGTCAGTGGCACGGCGTTTGCATGCAGCAATGTTCAGATGCGCCGATGCCGCGCGCTTTTCCTGTGTTTTGCCATCGAAAGGTGATTATGCCCAACTTCTTCCTGCGCTTGCGCCAAGTTTTCTGGCTGTTGCCTGCGCTCGCCAGCACCGCCGTCCAGGCCGCTCCCTTTGCCTATGTTCCTAATGAAAAATCGGGCACCTTGAGCGTGATCGATACGGCGACCGACCAGGTCGTGCGCCAGATCGCCGCGGGCAAGCGTCCGCGCGGCATCGCCGCCGACCCCAGCGGGCGGCAATTGTTTGTCACGGACGCGGCCAACAGCGCCTTGCTGCTGATCGATAACGCTGGCGAGGCGCCCGTGCGCACGGTGGCGCTGGGCAAGTCGCCGGAAGGTGTCAGTGCCTCGCAAGATGGTAGTCATGTGGCCGTGGCCGTCGAGGAAAACAATAGCGTGGCCTTGCTCGACGGGCATACCGGCAGCTTGCTTGCCGATATCAAGGTGCACGGACGTAACCCGGAACATGCAGTCTTTAGCCCGGATGGGCGCTGGCTGCTGGTCAGCGCGGAAGAGGCCGAGCAAGTCGACGTCATTGATGTGGCACAACGCCGCCAGGTCGCGTCCATTGCCGTGGGCTTGCGCCCGCGCGGCATCGGTTTCAGTCCGGACTCGGGCCGTGCCTACGTGGCGTGCGAACTGGTCAATGCCGTCTACGTCATCGACATGGCCGCGCGCAAGGCCATCGCCACCATTCCTGCGGGCAAGAATGCGAATGGCATCGCCGTCCATCCCGGCGGCAAGCAGGTGTATGTCTCGAACGGTATCGACGGCACGGTGATGGTGATCGACACGGCCAGTCATCAGGTCACGGCCACCATTCCCGTCGGCAAGCGCCCGTGGAATATGGCCATCACGCCCGATGGCGCCAAGCTGTACGTGGCCAATGGCCGCTCGAACAGCGTTTCCGTCATCGACACGGCCAGCGCGCGCAAGGTGGCCGATATTGCCGTGGGCGAATTGCCATGGGGCGTGGTGATTCGCTAGTGGCACAGGCGCAGGTGTTCCAGTCTGGTACACCTGTTCCATTGTGCAGCGGCTCAAGCCCGGGCATGCGCTGAAAAGCGGGCCGGTATTGACACCGCGCCCTTGCAACAAGGGTAAAACCGGCTAAGTTTGTAGTGGGATGGCGAGCTGGCACGGCATTTGCGGAAGACTCCGTGTACTCACCCCATCTGTACCAGGACGTTTGACTTTAATTAAGTAATTCCATTCTAATTAACCCGATAGAGGACGACATGAATCTCGCAGATATCAGCAAACTGGGCGTAGCCAATCCCTTCAAACAACGCTATGACAATTACATCGGCGGTCAGTTCGTTGCCCCAGTAAAAGGTGAATACTTTCCCAACATCACGCCGATCACCGGCTTGCCGTTTTGCGAAATCGCCCGCTCCACGGCGGAGGACGTCGAGCTGGCCTTGGACGCCGCGCATGCCGCCAAGGATGCCTGGGGCAAGACCTCGCCTGCCGAGCGCGCCAATATCCTGAACCGCATCGCCGACCGCATCGAGCAGAACTTGAGCCTGATCGCCACGGCGGAAACCATTGACAACGGCAAGCCGATCCGCGAAACGATGAATGCCGACATTCCGCTGGCCATCGACCATTTCCGTTATTTTGCCGGCTGCATCCGCGCGCAGGAAGGTTCCGTCGCGCAAATCGATGCGGAAACCTATGCCTACCACTACCACGAGCCGCTCGGTGTCGTGGGTCAGATCATTCCATGGAATTTCCCGATCCTGATGGCCGTGTGGAAACTGGCGCCAGCCCTGGCTGCTGGCAATTGCGTGGTACTCAAGCCGGCCGAGCAGACGCCAGCGTCCATCATGGTGTTGATCGAGCTGATCGGCGACCTGCTGCCGCCGGGCGTGTTGAACATCATCAATGGTTTCGGCCTGGAAGCGGGCAAGCCGCTGGCGTCGAGCAAGCGCATCGCCAAGATCGCCTTTACGGGCGAAACGGGCACGGGTCGTTTGATCATGGGTTACGCCGCGCAAAACCTGATTCCCGTCACCCTGGAGCTGGGCGGCAAGTCGCCGAACATCTTCTTTGAAGACGTGATGGATGCGGACGACGAGTATTTCGACAAGTGCCTGGAAGGCTTCACCATGTTCGCGCTGAACCAGGGCGAAGTATGCACCTGCCCGTCGCGCGTGCTGATCCAGGAATCGATCTACGAGAAATTCATCGAACGCGCCCTGAAGCGCGTGGCGGCCATCAAGCAGGGCAACCCGCTTGACTCGTCCACCATGATCGGTGCGCAGGCGTCGCAGGAGCAGCTGGAAAAAATCCTGTCCTACCTCGACATCGGCCGCCAGGAAGGCGCCGAAGTGCTGGCCGGCGGCGAGCGCAACACGCAGGCGGGCGACCTGGAAGGCGGCTACTACGTGCGTCCGACCGTGTTCAAGGGCAATAACAAGATGCGTATCTTCCAGGAAGAAATCTTCGGGCCCGTCGTGTCCGTCACGACCTTCAAGGATGAGGCCGAAGCGCTGGCGATCGCCAACGACACCTTGTACGGCCTGGGCGCCGGCCTGTGGACGCGTGACGGTTCGCGCGCCTTCCGCATGGGACGCGCCATCCAGGCGGGCCGCGTGTGGACCAATTGCTACCACCTGTATCCGGCCCACGCCGCGTTCGGCGGCTACAAGCAATCGGGTATCGGCCGCGAAAACCACAAGATGATGCTCGATCACTACCAGCAAACGAAGAACTTGCTGGTGAGCTATAGCCCGAAAGCGCTGGGCTTCTTCTAAACCGGTACACGCGCCGCGCTTGTCGTCCGGGCGCGGCGCGCAGAAAGGGATGCCATGAGTGCAGCAATTGCCCGGGTGGTCGCCACCGATGCGGCGCTGGAAATGATGGACAAGTTGCGCCAGCGTCACGGCCCGCTGATGTTTTTCCAGTCGGGCGGTTGCTGCGACGGCAGCGCGCCCATGTGCTACGCGCTGGGCGAGTTCGATGTCAGCGACACCGACATCTATCTCGGCAATTTGAATGGCACACCGTTTTACATGGGACTCGAGCAATTCGAGTACTGGGAGCATACCCAGTTGATTATCGATGTGGTCGATGGCAATGGCGGCATGTTTTCACTCGACAACGGCACGGGCAAGCGCTTTTTGACGCGCTCGCGCCTGTTCACCGATGAAGAGTGCGCGCTGTTGCATGCCCAGCCGCATGAGCACCGCAAGACTTGACACACACACATACTAATAAAACAGAGGGAGATGATTGTGCAGAAAAAAATCATGGGGATACTCGTCGGTTTGGGATTGGCATCCTTGGCCTCATTGGCCCAGGCGGCCGACGTGGGCAATGTCACGAATGCCATGCTCGACAGCACGGCGAAGAATCCGGCCAGTGTCCTGTCGTTTGGCATGGGCACGCAGGGCCAGCGTTATTCGCCGTTGACGCAAATCAATGACAAGACCGTGGCCAAGCTGGTGCCGGCCTGGTCGTTCTCGTTTGGCGGCGAAAAGCAGCGTGGCCAGGAATCGCAGCCGCTGATTCACAACGGCAAGATGTTCGTCACGGCCTCGTATTCGCGCATCTTTGCCGTCGACTTGAAAACGGGCGCCAAGCTGTGGAAATATGAGCATCGCTTGCCGGACGGCATCATGCCATGCTGCGACGTGGTCAACCGCGGTGCGGCCCTGTACGGCAACCTGGTGATTTTCGGCACGCTCGACGCCTACCTGGTGGCGCTGGACCAGAACACGGGCAAGATCGTCTGGAAGGAAAAAGTCGACGATTATGCGGCCGGCTACTCGATGACGGCCGCGCCGCTGATCGCCGAAGGCTTGCTGCTGACGGGCGTGTCGGGCGGGGAATTTGGCATCGTCGGCCGGGTCGAAGCGCGCAATCCGATGACGGGCGACCTCGTGTGGACTCGGCCAACGGTAGAGGGACACATGGGCCACCGCTACGACAAGGATGGCAAGGCCATCGATAACGGCATTTCGGGAACGGTGAACAAGACCTGGCCGGGCGACTTGTGGAAAACGGGCGGCGCCTCGACGTGGATGGGCGGCACTTACGATCCGCAAACCAAGCTCGCGTATTTTGGCACCGGCAACCCGGCGCCATGGAACAGCCATTTGCGTCCCGGCGACAATCTGTACTCGTCGTCCACCGTGGCGCTGGACGTGAAAACGGGACAGATCAAATGGGCGTATCAAAACACGCCGAACGATGCCTGGGATTTCGACGGCGCCAACGAGTTCGTCACCTTCGACATGGATGGCAAGCGCTACGGCGGCAAGGCCGACCGCAACGGTTTCTTTTATGTGATCGACGCCAGCACGGGCAAGCTGCAGAACGCCTTTCCGTTTGTGAAGAAAATCACCTGGGCCAGCAGCATCGACCTGAAGACGGGCCGGCCGAACTACATCGCCGCCGGCCGCCCTGGCGACCCGACCAAGGGAGAGGAGGGCAAGAAGGGCACGACCGTGTTTGCCGCGCCCGCTTTCCTCGGCGCCAAAAACCAGATGCCGATGGCGTACTCGCCGCAAACCAAGCTGTTCTATGTGCCGGCGAACGAATGGGGCATGGATATCTGGAATGAGCCGATCAGCTACAAGAAGGGCGGCGCTTTCCTCGGTGCCGGTTTCACCATCAAGCCCTTGTTTGACGACTACATCGGCGCCATGCGCGCCGTCGATCCGAAGACGGGCAAGATCGTGTGGGAAATCAAGAACAACGCGCCGCTGTGGGGCGGCGTGATGAGCACTGCCGGCAACCTGGTGTTCTACGGCACGCCGGAAGGCTTCCTGAAAGCCGTCGACGCGAAGACGGGCAAGGAACTGTGGAAATTCCAGACGGGCTCCGGCGTCGTGGCGCCGCCCGTCACCTGGCAGGATGGCGACACGCAATATGTAGCCGTCGTTTCCGGCTGGGGCGGCGCGGTGCCGTTGTGGGGCGGCGAAGTGGCGAAGAAAGTCAACTTCCTGGAGCAGGGCGGTTCCGTGTGGGTTTTCAAGCTGGCATCGAAGTAACGGGGTGAAGCATCCGGGCCACTCGGATGGGTGTCTCCCTGTCCGCCGGGTGTTTTCTTTTTGCTGACGGTCCAGGCCGTCAGTTTTTTGTTTACCTGTATGCTCGATACGCCTACTTGTATGCCCGATACGCCTACTTGCGGTCAAAAAATGAACACTATCAGTGGCGATTGATCCGCTGCTGCACACCTTAAATACGCTTTTTCTCTTTCTCCCTCTGAGCCGTGCTGGGCACGCTTATTGCCAAAGCTTGAGGTACATCAATCATTGGTGTGCACACTAAAAACAGAGAAGAAAGAGGAGACGCAATGAACACATGGATCAAGCTGGGGAGCCTGGGTGTCATGACAATCGCAGCGGTGGGACAGGCGCAAGCCGTCGATATCAAGGCCGGCGACTGGACCGTATCGGTAGGCGGCATCGTCAACGCCTATTACACGCAAGTGTCGTGTTCGGGCGATGCGGTGGGCGGGCTGGCGCTGGGCGGCCAGGCGCTCGGTTGCGGCGGCGAGAAGGACCGCACCACCATCGGCAATGGCTTGCTGCCGAACGGCTTGATCACCTCGGCTTCATCGCGGCTGGGCGAGTACGACGTGAAAGCCTTGATCGGGATCTACAACTCGACGGCCACGGACAGCGCCATCAGCCAGAACAGCGTGGTCGACGTACGCCAGGCCTTCTTTACGTTTGGCAATGAACGCATGGGCACCTTCAAGCTGGGCCGCGACTATGGCATTTTCGGCGCAAATGCGATTTTGTCCGACATGACCTTGTTGGGTTCGGGCGCACCGGTGCAGGCGACGCAGCGGGGGCGGGTGACCCTGGGCCATATCGGCGCCGGCTACACGTATCTGGGCAACTATGGCCAGATCATGTACAGCTCGCCGAAGTCGGGCGGCGTTGGCGTTGACGTGGCGCTGGTCAGCCCCGTCTCCGATACGCCCATCGTGGCAGGCTCAACCTATTCTTCGAAGTCGAGTCCGCAAGTGCAGGCGCAGCTGACGTATGCGCAAGAAGGCTTGAAAGCCTGGCTCGGCGTGAAGTCGCAAAAATTCACGTCGAAGACGCCAGGTGTCGATGACCTGACCATGCGCGGCGTGGAAGTGGGCGGCTCGTACCAGATGGGCCCAGCTGGCGTGCTGCTCAACTTCCAGGGCGGCAAAGGGCTCGGTATCTTGTCCGATGCGGACCAGGGCGATACCAAGTCGAAGAACTGGCTGCTGCAAGGCACGTATAAAACGACGGACAAGCTGAAGCTGGGCTTGTCTTACGGCATCAGCAAGAACGACGACAACACGGTGGGCACGGGCGGCTTGAAGTCGAACGCCAACCTGACTCTGGGCGCGTACTACTCGCTCAACAGCGCGATCACCCTGGTGGGCGAGCTGGGCCAGACGCGCTCGAAAGGCTTTGCGGGCGGCGAAGCGAAGATGAATGGCGTGTCCCTGGGCGGCATTATTTTCTTCTAACCAATAAATGCGGCGCCTTGCGACAGGGCGCCGCACGGAGTTTAGTGAATGCGGATACTGCGCTTGTTCATAGCCTGCTGGCTATTCCTGTTTATCCTGGGACAGGCTTGGGCCGGTGTGCTGACCAAAGCCGAACTGGCGCGGCGCTTTCCTGCGCCCATCGTCGTGGGCGACAAGGAGGCCGATTTGCCCGTCTGGCCCTTGTTCCGGCAAAATGCCACGGCCACGGAACTGGCCGGCTACGTTTTCGAATCGGTGGACCTGGCGTCGATTCCCGGCTTTTCCGGCGTGCCCGTCAATCTGCTGATCGCCATCGATCCGAAAGGCAGCTTTCTCGACGTCGCCGTACTGTCGCAGCACGAACCCGTGTTTCTCGATGGCCTAGGTGAAGCGCCGCTGTTTCAATTCGTCAAACAGTACCAGGGCTTGTCGCTGAAACAGAATATCGCCATCGATGCAAGAACCAAACGCGCGCCAGATGCGACCCATGCCGATATCGATGGCGTGTCGAAGGCCACGGCCTCCGTGCGCATCATCAACCAAAGTGTGCTCGCGTCGGCATTGAAAGTGTCGCGCAAAAAACTGGGTTTCGCGCAAGGCCGCGACCCGGACCAGATCGCCCGCATCCGCATGGAGGTATTCGAGAAGCGCAGCGTGACGCAGATGCTCGCACAGGGCTTGATCCAGCATGTGCGCTTAAGCAACAAGGATGTGGAGAGCCTGTTTGCCGGCAGCCCCGGCGCGGGACTCGATGTGGAAGCCACGCGCGAACCGGACGGCGTGTTCATCGACCTGTACCTGGCGTATGTATCCGTGCCCAGCGTGGGACGCAATCTGTTGACGGAACGCAGCTGGAACAAATTGCGCAACCGCTTGGAGGAGGGCGACCACGCCATCCTCATCATGTCGCGCGGGCGCTACAGCGTGCTGGGCGACGATTTCGTGCGCGGCACCGTGCCGGACCGCTTGTTACTGAAGCAAGATGGCTTGCCCATCGACATGCGCGACCTGGACCTGGAATTGAGCTTGTCCGATACGGCTACGTTGCCGACGGAAAATGTCGCCGTGTTTCGCATCATCAGCCAGGCGGGGCTCGATGCGGCCAGTCCGCTGGCGTTCACGCTACCGATCACGCGCAGCAAGGGCATCGTGTATCCGGAACGCATCGCGCGCAACGTGGATTTCAATTACCGCCTGCCGGCTGATTTTTATACGGCGCCGCAAGGCGACGATGCCACGTGGCGCGGCACGTGGAAAAACCGCAAGGCTGAGTTGCTGTTCTTGGCCGCCGGGCTGGCGCTGCTGGCCGGCGCATTGGCCTGGCAGAAACGCCTGGTGCGCGACGGGCGGCAATTTGCCTGGTTCCGCCGTCTGTTCCTGTTGTTTACCATCGGCTTCATCGGCTATTACGCGCAGGGGCAGTTATCGATTGTCAATATCACGGGTGTCATCCAGGCGCTGCTGGCGGGGCGCAGCCTGGGCTTTTTCCTGTTCGATCCGATGACGGTGATCCTGTGGGCGTTCGTGCTGCTCAGCCTGCTGGTCTGGGGGCGCGGCACGTTTTGCGGCTGGCTGTGTCCCTTTGGCGCGCTGCAGGAATTCACTGGCAAGCTGGGCCAGTGGCTGCGCTTGCCGCAGTGGAAGATCAAGCCGCGCCTCGATGGGCGCTTGAAATGGATCAAGTATGGCTTGCTGGCGGCCATACTTGGCAGCAGCCTATTTCCCAGCCAGTTCACCGACAAGCTGGTCGAGCTGGAGCCGTTCAAGACGGCCATTACCCTGAATTTCGTGCGCGCCTGGCCCTTCGTTGCGTATGCCGTGGGTTTGCTGCTGCTCAGCAGTGTTTCCTATAAATTCTTTTGCCGTTACCTGTGCCCGTTTGGCGCGGCGCTGGCGCTGCTGGGGCGCTTTCGCCTGTTCAACTGGATTCCGCGGCGCAAGGAATGCGGCACACCGTGCCAGACTTGCCGCCACCGTTGCGAACATCACGCCATCGCGCCCAGTGGGAAAATCGATTACGGTGAGTGTTTCCAGTGCATGGATTGCGTGGTGATTTACGCCAGCGATGAAAAATGCGCACCCTTGATGCTGGAAATCAAGCGTGCCCGCACCATTCCCATCGTCCGGGCCACGGCAGAGGAGAGCAGCGATGCAGCGTAGAACGTTTATTTCCGCAGCGATCGGCAGCGTGGCCGGCATGGCGGGCGTTATTTTGCCTGGCAGCATGGCGCGCGGCACGGCCACGGCATCCGGCGTGCGGCCTTATCAAGGCGCCGCGTTGGCGTTTGGCACGACGATCGCCATCACCGTGTTGCACCACGATCAGCGCCAGGCGGAACTGGCCGTTGAAGACGCCTTGCATGCGGCCAGGAATATCGACCGCTTGATGAGTATTTACAGCCCGGCCAGCCAAGTCTTTCAGCTGAACCGCGATGGCCGCCTGGCCCGGCCGGACGCGCATCTGCTGGCCGTGCTGTCGCAGGCGCAAGCCTTGTCGCAATGGAGCGATGGGGCGTTTGATATCACCGTGCAGCCTTTATGGCAGCTGTTTCGCGCGGCGGCAGACCAGGCAAGCTTGCCGACGGACACATTGCGGCGCGCAGCGCAGGCGCGGGTAGGCTGGCGGCAACTGGCGTGGGATAGGCGGGAAGTGCGTTTCCTTCGGCCTGGCATGGCGCTGACCTTGAATGGCCTGGCGCAAGGTTATGCGGCGGACATGGCGCTGGCCGCCGTGCAGGCGCGCGGCATACGGCACGCCTTGCTGGACACGGGCGAATTCGTTGCGCGCGGACAGCGTTCCGTACGCCGCCCGTGGACCCTGGGTATCCAGGATCCGCGTGACGCAGAAATACTCGCGGCCACCTTGAAAGTGGAAGGGCGCAGCGTGGCCACGTCGGGCGATTACGAGTGTACGTTCACGCCCGACTTCGTACATCACCACATTTTCGATCCATCGAAGGGCGATTCTCCGCGCGAACTGGCCAGCGTGACCGTGCTGGCGCCCACGGGCTTGCTGGCCGATGGCTTGTCGACGACCTTCATGGTGACGGGCGCGGCGCGCGCGCATGCGATGGCCGCGCAAATGGAAGGCGTTGACCTGATGACCATCGACAAGCAGGGCCGGCGTGAGATGTCGCCCGGCTTTTCCCTTCTAATGTAGGCTATTTCAGATGCGGCACCTTGCGATAGATCGTGTTGCGGGACACGCCCAGGGCCCGCGCCGTGGCCGAGACATTGCCACCGTGGGCATCGAGCGATTTGAGAATGACGCTTTGTTCCATTTCTTCCAGATTGGCGCCGGCCGCGATCATACGGTCCGTGCTGGCGCTGGCGGCAGTCGCTTGCGTCATTTCAATATCGTCGAGGAAATCATCGGGCATGTGGCGCAGACAGATTTCATGTTCGTCGCCCGCCATGACGATGGCCGTGCGCAACAGGTTCGTCAACTGGCGGAAGTTGCCCGGCCATTTATGCTGGTGGAACATGCGCAGAATATCCGGCGCCACCGTGTAGCGCGTGTCGGGCGCTTCCGTGGCGAGGATTTTTTTCACCACCGTGTCCAGGTCCGTGCGCTCGCGCAGCGGCGGCAGTTTTACTACCAGGCCATTCAGGCGGTAATACAAATCTTCGCGGAACAGGCCCTTGGCCATGCGTTCGCGCAAGTTGTGATTCGTGGCACAAATGAGTTCCACATTGACGGTGATCGATTTGCTGCTGCCCAGCGGCGTAACCATGCGTTCCTGCAACACGCGCAACAGCCGCGCCTGCAAGCCAAACGGCATGTCGCCGATTTCATCGAGGAACAGGGTGCCGCCATTGGCTTGCAGGATCTTGCCGATGGCACCCTTCTTGCGCGCACCCGTAAACGCCCCGTCCTCATAGCCAAACAGTTCGGACTCGATCAGGGTTTCCGGAATCGATGCGCAATTGACGGCAATGAACGGTCCCATGGCCCGTGGCGAATCGTTGTGGATGGCTTGCGCCAGCAATTCCTTGCCGGTGCCCGTTTCGCCCATGACGAGGATGGGGATGTCGCGTCCCAATACCTTGTTGACCTTTTCGATCACCAGTTCCAGTTGCGGGTCACCCGTGCGCAGATAGCGCAGGCCGGACAGGCGGCGCGCCGCGTTGGCCGCATGGCTGGCCGGTGCGGGAACCTGGGCCGATGCGGCGTTGATATCGCTCTGATCGGTGCTGGCAGCAAAGCCGTGCTGGAAGACGCTATTGGACAGGCGCAACTGCGCGCGCCCATACACGCGCACACCGCTGTGCATGCACAGGTTCAGCAAACCGGGCGAGGCCGTGCGGTAATGGTCGTACAGGGCCGAAACTGGCAAGCCGAACAGGGAACTGAATGTGTGTGATTGCAGCGCGGCAAATGACAGGCCCAGTTGGAACAGGCCATTCTTGTTGGCCGATAAAAACCGTCCACCCGGCGTGAACGAGGCGATGCCTTCCATCAAGGTGCCGATGAATTCGGGGCGCGCGTGGAAGTGCACGGTGATGGCATCTTCGAAGGTGGCGGAAAACAGCTGGTTCTCGATCATCAGCGCCGACATGCGCACGAGGGCCATCGTATGCTTGTGGAAACTACGCTGGTCGCTCGATACGTCCAGCACGCCGATGACGTTGCCCCGGTGGTCGGTGATCGGTGCGGCGGAGCAGGTCAGGAAATGATTGGCAGCCAGGTAATGCTGGTCCGCATGGACCAGGGTCGGTACTTTTTCCGTGATGGCCGTGCCGATGGCATTCGTGCCGCGGCTTTGTTCCGACCATGCCACGCCCGGCTGCAAAGCCACCCGGTTGGCTTTCTCCAGAAAATCATCATCGCCCAGCGAATGCACGATCACGCCGTTGGCATCCGTCAAGATCACCATATTGTGCGTATTGACGATTTGCTGGTACAGAGTTTCCATGGCGGGCAGCGCATGCGCGTGCAGCAAGCGGTTTTGCTCGATCAGCAAGGACAGGTCGGATTTGCCCGCCGGCGTAAAGTCGGGCGTGGCCGTGGGCGACAGGCCAAAGGCGACGGAGCGCTGATGGGAAGTTTCAATGATGACGGGGACGTTGTCCTGTCCTGCCGGCAAAATGTTCGCGTCCGCGATGGACGAAAACGGTGCGCTACGGTAAGTAGCTGACGGTTGATACATGATCTCGTTGCCTCCGTTGGGCCCTGTACCGGGCGCTCTTTTGAATATCGAGAGTGTTCCATAATGTAGCACCTGTCACAGATGGGAGCAAAGCAAAGCGAACCGGGCTATCCCCAGTGTTGCTGCCAGGCCCAGAGTTGCTCCTTTCAGTGGACAGTGCATAGGGCTGTATAAGCAAGTGTGGTGCCAGGGCCGTTTCGCAGGACGGAAAAATAGCCCTTGCGGGGCACGCGGAGCAGGGCTATAATTCGCCCCCTCGCTGAACGACGCATGCAAATGCAGAGTAAGGCAGGGTGAAAAAAGAAGGTTGACGAAATGCTGCAAACGCTTCATACTCTTCCTTCTTCGCAGCTGACAAACACAACGCTTTGTCGATAGCGCGAAAGCAGTACCGAATACAGTTCTTTAACAATTAACAGTCGATAAGTGTGGGCATTTGATGTAAGTGCAGCAGCGATTTTCGGATCGCTGTAAAACTTAAAATATCAAATGTTCACAAGAAATAATGAAATAGGCGCTACGAAAGTAGTGGCCTGTCAGTTTTTTGAGTGAGCGACCCATCAGCAATGATGGTGCCGGTAAAACGGCAAAGTAACAGAGATTAAACTGAAGAGTTTGATCCTGGCTCAGATTGAACGCTGGCGGCATGCCTTACACATGCAAGTCGAACGGCAGCACGGAGCTTGCTCTGGTGGCGAGTGGCGAACGGGTGAGTAATATATCGGAACGTACCCTAGAGTGGGGGATAACGTAGCGAAAGTTACGCTAATACCGCATACGATCTAAGGATGAAAGTGGGGGATCGCAAGACCTCATGCTCGTGGAGCGGCCGATATCTGATTAGCTAGTTGGTAGGGTAAAAGCCTACCAAGGCATCGATCAGTAGCTGGTCTGAGAGGACGACCAGCCACACTGGAACTGAGACACGGTCCAGACTCCTACGGGAGGCAGCAGTGGGGAATTTTGGACAATGGGCGAAAGCCTGATCCAGCAATGCCGCGTGAGTGAAGAAGGCCTTCGGGTTGTAAAGCTCTTTTGTCAGGGAAGAAACGGTGAAAGCTAATATCTTTTGCTAATGACGGTACCTGAAGAATAAGCACCGGCTAACTACGTGCCAGCAGCCGCGGTAATACGTAGGGTGCAAGCGTTAATCGGAATTACTGGGCGTAAAGCGTGCGCAGGCGGTTTTGTAAGTCTGATGTGAAATCCCCGGGCTCAACCTGGGAATTGCATTGGAGACTGCAAGGCTAGAATCTGGCAGAGGGGGGTAGAATTCCACGTGTAGCAGTGAAATGCGTAGATATGTGGAGGAACACCGATGGCGAAGGCAGCCCCCTGGGTCAAGATTGACGCTCATGCACGAAAGCGTGGGGAGCAAACAGGATTAGATACCCTGGTAGTCCACGCCCTAAACGATGTCTACTAGTTGTCGGGTCTTAATTGACTTGGTAACGCAGCTAACGCGTGAAGTAGACCGCCTGGGGAGTACGGTCGCAAGATTAAAACTCAAAGGAATTGACGGGGACCCGCACAAGCGGTGGATGATGTGGATTAATTCGATGCAACGCGAAAAACCTTACCTACCCTTGACATGGCTGGAATCCTCGAGAGATTGAGGAGTGCTCGAAAGAGAACCAGTACACAGGTGCTGCATGGCTGTCGTCAGCTCGTGTCGTGAGATGTTGGGTTAAGTCCCGCAACGAGCGCAACCCTTGTCATTAGTTGCTACGAAAGGGCACTCTAATGAGACTGCCGGTGACAAACCGGAGGAAGGTGGGGATGACGTCAAGTCCTCATGGCCCTTATGGGTAGGGCTTCACACGTCATACAATGGTACATACAGAGCGCCGCCAACCCGCGAGGGGGAGCTAATCGCAGAAAGTGTATCGTAGTCCGGATTGTAGTCTGCAACTCGACTGCATGAAGTTGGAATCGCTAGTAATCGCGGATCAGCATGTCGCGGTGAATACGTTCCCGGGTCTTGTACACACCGCCCGTCACACCATGGGAGCGGGTTTTACCAGAAGTAGGTAGCTTAACCGCAAGGAGGGCGCTTACCACGGTAGGATTCGTGACTGGGGTGAAGTCGTAACAAGGTAGCCGTATCGGAAGGTGCGGCTGGATCACCTCCTTTCTAGAGTTTGCACGAATCAGCAATGATTCACGCATCAAATGTTCACACTTATCGGCTGTTAATATAAAGAACAGCATTTGGGGCTGTAGCTCAGCTGGTTAGAGCACCGTGTTGATAACGCGGGGGTCGTTGGTTCGAGTCCAACCAGCCCTACCAGTTTCTGTAGTCTGGAAATACCCATAGGGGGATTAGCTCAGCTGGGAGAGCACCTGCTTTGCAAGCAGGGGGTCGTCGGTTCGATCCCGTCATCCTCCACCAAAAGTTCAAACGTAAATCAGTGTTGAGTTCAACACCGGGATTTAGGTTTGGTCTTTTCGAGATCAAGTGCTGTATGTTCTTTAACAATCTGGAAGAAGTAAAGATTATTTATTGATCGGTTTGCCGTAAAAAGCGAATCGATGGGTAATGATTGTATGTATCAACAAACAAGCAACAACGTTGTACTTTCTTATCCCTGTAGCGATCTTTGATTATTTAGGTAATCAGAGGCTAACGTTATAGGGACAAGCGAATAAGTGCACATGGTGGATGCCTTGGCGATTACAGGCGATGAAGGACGTAGTAGCTTGCGATAAGCTGCGGGGAGTGAGCAAACACACTTTGATCCGCAGATTTCCGAATGGGGCAACCCACCCTTTTAGGGTATTGCATACTGAATACATAGGTATGCAAGGCGAACGCGGCGAACTGAAACATCTAAGTAGCTGCAGGAAAAGAAATCAACCGAGATTCCCAAAGTAGCGGCGAGCGAAATGGGAAGAGCCTGTACGTGATAGTCGGACCGATAACAGAATCCTCTGGAAATAGGAGCCATAGTGGGTGATAGCCCCGTATGTGAAATTGGACCGGTGATACTAAGCGTACGACAAGTAGGGCGGGACACGTGACATCCTGTCTGAATATGGGGGGACCATCCTCCAAGGCTAAATACTCGTAATCGACCGATAGTGAACCAGTACCGTGAGGGAAAGGCGAAAAGAACCCCGGAAGGGGAGTGAAATAGATCCTGAAACCGTGTGCATACAAACAGTAGGAGCGGACTTGTTCCGTGACTGCGTACCTTTTGTATAATGGGTCAGCGACTTACATTCAGTGGCAAGGTTAACCATATAGGGAAGCCGTAGAGAAATCGAGTCCGAATAGGGCGATCAGTCGCTGGGTGTAGACCCGAAACCAAGTGATCTACTCATGGCCAGGATGAAGGTGCGGTAACACGCCCTGGAGGTCCGAACCCACTAATGTTGAAAAATTAGGGGATGAGCTGTGGGTAGGGGTGAAAGGCTAAACAAACTTGGAAATAGCTGGTTCTCTCCGAAAACTATTTAGGTAGTGCCTCAAGTATCACCATCGGGGGTAGAGCACTGTTATGGCTAGGGGGTCATTGCGACTTACCAAACCATTGCAAACTCCGAATACCGATGAGTGCGAGCTTGGGAGACAGACGTCGGGTGCTAACGTCCGGCGTCAAGAGGGAAACAACCCAGACCGCCAGCTAAGGTCCCAAAGATTGGCTAAGTGGAAAACGAAGTGGGAAGGCTAAAACAGTCAGGATGTTGGCTTAGAAGCAGCCATCATTTAAAGAAAGCGTAATAGCTCACTGATCGAGTCGTCCTGCGCGGAAGATGTAACGGGGCTAAGCCAGTCACCGAAGCTGCGGATATTGTTCTGTGATTTATCACAGATATATATGGTAGGAGAGCGTTCTGTAAGCCTGCGAAGGTGTCTTGTAAAGGATGCTGGAGGTATCAGAAGTGCGAATGCTGACATGAGTAGCGATAATGGGGGTGAAAAGCCTCCACGCCGTAAGCCCAAGGTTTCCTGTTCAACGTTCATCGGAGCAGGGTGAGTCGGCCCCTAAGGCGAGGCAGAGATGCGTAGCTGATGGGAAGCAGGTTAATATTCCTGCACCGTCGTATGATGCGATGGGGGGACGGATCGCGGAAGGTTGTCCAACTGTTGGAATAGTTGGTTTTTGGCTCATAGAAGGCACTTAGGCAAATCCGGGTGCGGAATTCAAGGGGTTGAGACGAGTGAACTTGTTCACGAAGCAATCGGAAGTGGTTCCAAGAAAAGCCTCTAAGCTTCAGTCATACGAGACCGTACCGCAAACCGACACAGGTGGGCGAGATGAGTATTCTAAGGCGCTTGAGAGAACTCGGGAGAAGGAACTCGGCAAATTGGTACCGTAACTTCGGGAAAAGGTACGCCCCGGTAGCTTGATTGGTTTACTCCATGAGGGTGAAAGGGTTGCAATAAACTGGTGGCTGCGACTGTTTAATAAAAACACAGCACTCTGCAAACACGAAAGTGGACGTATAGGGTGTGACGCCTGCCCGGTGCTGGAAGATTAAATGATGGGGTGCAAGCTCTTGATTGAAGTCCCAGTAAACGGCGGCCGTAACTATAACGGTCCTAAGGTAGCGAAATTCCTTGTCGGGTAAGTTCCGACCTGCACGAATGGCGTAACGATGGCCACACTGTCTCCTCCCGAGACTCAGCGAAGTTGAAATGTTTGTGATGATGCAATCTACCCGCGGCTAGACGGAAAGACCCCATGAACCTTTACTGTAGCTTTGCATTGGACTTTGAACCAATCTGTGTAGGATAGGTGGGAGGCTTTGAAGCGGGGACGCTAGTTCTCGTGGAGCCAACCTTGAAATACCACCCTGGTTTGTTTGAGGTTCTAACCTTGGTCCGTTATCCGGATCGGGGACAGTGCATGGTAGGCAGTTTGACTGGGGCGGTCTCCTCCTAAAGTGTAACGGAGGAGTTCGAAGGTACGCTAGATACGGTCGGACATCGTGTTGATAGTGCAATGGCATAAGCGTGCTTAACTGCGAGACTGACAAGTCGAGCAGGTACGAAAGTAGGACATAGTGATCCGGTGGTTCTGTATGGAAGGGCCATCGCTCAACGGATAAAAGGTACTCTGGGGATAACAGGCTGATTCCTCCCAAGAGTTCATATCGACGGGGGAGTTTGGCACCTCGATGTCGGCTCATCACATCCTGGGGCTGTAGCCGGTCCCAAGGGTATGGCTGTTCGCCATTTAAAGTGGTACGTGAGCTGGGTTTAAAACGTCGTGAGACAGTTTGGTCCCTATCTGCCGTGGGCGTTGGAAATTTGAAGGGGGCTGCTCCTAGTACGAGAGGACCGGAGTGGACGAACCTCTGGTGTACCGGTTGTCACGCCAGTGGCATTGCCGGGTAGCTAAGTTCGGAAGAGATAACCGCTGAAAGCATCTAAGCGGGAAACTTGCCTTGAGATGAGATTTCCCAGAGCCTTGAGCTCTTTGAAGGGTCGTTCGAGACCAGGACGTTGATAGGCTGGGTGTGGAAGTGCAGTAATGCATTAAGCTAACCAGTACTAATTGCCCGTACGGCTTGTCCCTATAACCTTAGCAGGTACAGAGGATAAGACGGTACAACGTTGCGTGTGTGTTGATACTACTATTCATTACCCAATCTTTGCTTCTTCCAGATTCAGGCTTTGTCGCTCCACTGAGGACAAATGCCAGTACAAGTTATGCCTGATGACCATAGCAAGTTGGTCCCACCCCTTCCCATCCCGAACAGGACCGTGAAACAACTTTGCGCCGATGATAGTGCTGCAACCAGTGTGAAAGTAGGTTATCGTCAGGCTTGTTATTCGAAAAAACCCCTTCCGGTGATCTGGTTGGGGTTTTTTTACGTCTGGTGGTTTTGTTTGACGCTGGTGTTGCTTGTCGGCTTACGCGCTGCGCGCTAAGCCGACCTACGGTCATGTAAAGTCCGGTAGGTCGGATTAGCGTAGCGTAATCCGACAACATTGTTGGCCTCGTGGCATCAGCTACCGCGGTAAGTAGAATACGACCAGGGCGACACCACCAGCGGCACGTGGTAATTCTCATCCGTATGCGCAATACCGAAGGCCAGGGTGACCAGGTCAATGAAGCGGGGCGATGGCAGTTCTACGCCCTGGGCGGCGAAATAGTCGCCTGCATTGAACACCAGTTCATACTGGCCCGCTTTCATACTGTCGCCTTCCAGTAATGGCGTGCTGCAGCGGCCGTCGCTATTGGTCATATCCATCTTCAATAGCACTTTTCCTTCCGGCGCAACTGAAAACAAGGCCACTTTGACGCCGGCTCCCGGCCTGCCGTGGGCGATATCGAGTACATGCGTGCTGAGTTTTCCCATTTGCTATCCTGTATATAGGGTGAGTGAATGTGCTTATCGTGCAAATCATATACCGGCGACTGCGCCTGGCTATATGATTGGGCATATAGCCAACATTGTCCTCTTATAGGCGCGCCTCCGCATGAACAATTACGAAGATTATCCACGCGACTTGATCGGCTATGGCCGCACGCCACCCCATCCGCAATGGCCGGGCAAGGCGCGCATCGCGCTGCAATTCGTCCTCAATTACGAGGAGGGGGCGGAAAACAGCGTGCTGCATGGCGATCCCGCGTCGGAAACGTTTTTATCGGAGATGATCGGTGCGGCCGCCTTTCCCGCGCGCCACCTGAGCATGGAGTCGATTTATGAATACGGTTCGCGCGCCGGGCTGTGGCGCTTGCTGCGCATGTTCGAGGAGCGGCGCCTGCCATTGACGGTCTTCGGCGTATCGATGGCCTTGAAACGCAATCCGGAGGCGGTAGCCGCCTTCCAGCAATTGGGGCATGAAATCGCCTGCCACGGCTTGCGCTGGATTTCCTACCAAAACATGGACGAGGCGACGGAACGCGAACACATGCGCGAAGCTGTGCAGATCATTCGCGAATTGACGGGTTCCGCTCCGCAAGGCTGGTATACCGGGCGCGATTCGCCGAATACGCGCAAACTGGTAGTCGAGCATGGCGGTTTCCGCTACGACGCTGATTATTACGGAGACGACCTGCCATTCTGGGAGAAAGTGGCGTACATGGATGCCGCCGGCATGCCGGCCGTGCAGCCGCAGTTGATCGTGCCCTACACCCTGGATACGAACGACATGCGCTTTGCCGCCATGCAGGGCTTTAATTCGGGCACGCAGTTTTTTGATTATCTGAAGGATGCCTTCGATGTGCTGTATGCGGAAGGCGATCCGAACGGCTTGAATCAGCCGAAGATGTTGTCCGTAGGCTTGCATTGCCGCCTGGTTGGGCGGCCTGGACGGGCCGCGGCGCTGGCGCGCTTCCTCGACTATGTGCAGGGCCATGAGCAGGTGTGGATCACGCGCCGCATCGATATCGCCGAACATTGGCATGCGACGCATCCATTCCAGGACTGAGTTCTATTGAGATAAGATGATAAGTAAAATCAGTCTTTGCATATAGTTGTCTCATATGCCGGTGTTAATCTCCTATACTGGGACTATACCGAGGCCAGCATGTCAGAACCGATCCGCTTTTACTACCGTGGTGCCGTACAGGAAGTACGCGACGCCGCCCTTACGCAGACTGTGTTGCAGCACCTGCGCGAGGACTTGCATTGCACGGGCACCAAGGAAGGCTGCGCCGAGGGCGATTGCGGCGCCTGCACGGTGGTCATTGGCAGCCTGGTCGATGGCCAGGTCGAGATGAAAGCCGTCAACGCCTGCATCCAGCTCACGCCCACCCTCGATGGCAAGGCCCTGTTTTCCGTGGAAGACTTGCAGCAACCCGACGGCGCCTTGCACCCGGTGCAGCAGGCGATGGTCGAATGCCACGGTTCCCAGTGCGGTTTTTGCACGCCCGGTTTTGTCATGTCCTTGTGGGGCATGTATCTGGCAAAAAACGGCGAGACGCCCACGCGCTGTGAAATTGACGACACCCTGTCGGGCAATCTGTGCCGTTGCACCGGTTACCGGCCCATCATCGATGCGGCCAAACGCATGGGCGAATTGCCGCACGTCATGTTCGACCGCGATGCGTTGCGTGTGCAATTGCAGGCGCTGCAGCGTAGCAGCCTGACTACGTATGAACATGGCGGCCAGCACTTCCACGCGCCGCGCAGCATCGATGAACTGGTGGCGCTGCGCGCGGAAAAGCCGCAAGCGTGTCTGCTGGCCGGCTCCACCGATATCGGCTTGTGGGTGACCAAGCAGCTGCGCGACCTGGGCGACATTATTTATCTGGGCAACGTCGCGGCGCTGAAAACCATCGCCGTGGACGATGGCAAGCTGCACATCGGCGCCGGCGCCAGCCTCAACGATGCCTATGCGGCGCTGTGCCAGCATTATCCTGATGAGCTGTCTGAGCTGTGGCAGCGCTTTGCTTCCTTGCCGATACGCAACGCGGGTACCCTGGGCGGCAATGTGGCGAATGGCTCGCCCATCGGTGACTCGATGCCGTGGCTGATAGCGCTGGGCAGCGAAATCGTGTTGCGCGGTCCAGGTGGCCAGCGGATCATGCCGCTGGAAAACTTCTATCTGGCTTACCAAAAGAAAGATTTGCAGCCCGGAGAATTCGTCGAAGCCGTGCGCGTGCCCTTGCCGCGTGCCGATGTGCATTTCCGCACGTATAAACTGGCGAAACGCTTTGACCAGGATATTTCGGCCGTGTGCGCCGCGTTCGCCTTTGAGCTCGATGGCGAGCGCATTGTTGACGCGCGCATCGCCTTTGGCGGCATGGCGGGCACGCCGCAGCGCGCCGCACAAACGGAAGCGTTTTTGCGCGGACAGGCGTGGACGGAAGACAATTTGCTTATCGCCATGCGCTTGCTGGCCGACGATTACGCGCCCCTGTCGGACATGCGCGCGTCGAATACCTACCGCATGACGACGGCGCAAAACCTGTTGCGCCGCTTCTGGCTGGAAACACGCCCCGGTGCGCCTTTGCAACGCACCGCCGTCAACGCCTACGCTTGCCGCGCCTGAAAGGACCAGCATGAACCATCCTGCCACGCCCGAATTGCAAGCAGCCGTCTGGGCCGCCGTGGGCAAGCCCCGCCCGCATGAGTCGGCGCAATTGCATGTGCTGGGGCAAGCGACGTACACGGACGATATCGCCGAATTACAGGGTACCTTGCACGCAGCGCTGGGCCTGTCGCAAAAGCCGCATGCGCGCATCACGGCCATGGATTTGTCGGCCGTGCGCAACGCGCAGGGTGTCATTGCCGTCTACACGGCACACGACATTCCCGGCACCAATGATTGCGGCCCCATCATCCATGACGATCCCATCCTGGCTGCGGAACTGGTGCAATACGTGGGCCAGCCCATCTTCATCGTGGTGGCCGATACACATGACCATGCGCGCCGCGCCGCCCGCCTGGCGCAGGTATCGTACGAGGAATTGCCCGCGATCATGACGCCGCAAGCGGCCAAGGCCGCGCAATCGTACGTGCTGCCGCCGATGCAACTGACGCGCGGCAACTACCAGGCCGCGTTCGAGGGCGCGCCGCACGTGGTCAAGGGGCAGCTGTATGTGGGCGGACAGGAACAGTTTTATCTGGAAGGACAGATTTCCTACGCGATTCCGAAGGAAGCGCAGGGCATGCTGGTACTGTGTTCGACGCAGCATCCGAGCGAGATGCAGCACGTGGTGGCGCATGCGCTGGGCGTGCATTCGCATAACATCACCGTGGAATGCCGACGCATGGGCGGCGGTTTTGGCGGCAAGGAATCGCAGTCGGCCCTGTGGGCGGCGGCCGCATCGATCGCGGCGGCGAAACTGAAGCGTCCCGTGAAATTGCGCGCCGACCGCGACGACGACATGCTGGTGACGGGCAAGCGCCACTGTTTTTATTATGAGTACGAAGTGGGCTACGACGACGATGGCCGTATCCTTGCCGCCAAGGTCGACATGACCACGCGCGCCGGCTACTCGGCGGATCTGTCCGGCCCCGTTGCCACGCGCGCCGTCTGCCACTTCGACAACACCTATTATTTGTCCGACGTGGATATCCGCGCCGCCTGCGGCAAGACGAACACGCAGTCGAACACGGCTTTCCGCGGCTTTGGCGGGCCGCAGGGCGCCATTGCCATCGAGTACGTGATCGATGAAATCGCCCGCCACTTGCAACGCGATGCGCTCGATATCCGCCTGCTCAATTTCTACGGCCGCAACGATGTAGAAGGGCGCAACGTCACGCCGTATGGCCAGAAAATCGTCGACAACGTGATCCATGAACTCGTTGCCGAATTGGAAGAGAGCAGCGATTACCGGGCGCGCCGCCGCGCCATCGATGCCTACAACGAGGCCAGTCCCGTGTTGAAGAAGGGCCTGGCATTCACGCCCTTGAAATTCGGCATCGCCTTCAACGTCACGCATCTGAACCAGGCCGGTGCGCTCGTGCACGTGTACGTGGATGGCTCCGTGCTGGTCAACCATGGCGGCACGGAAATGGGGCAGGGCATCAATACCAAGGTCATGCAAGTCGTGGCGCACGAGCTGGGGCTGAACCTGGACAAAGTACGGGCCACGGCCACCGACACCAGCAAGGTGGCGAACACGTCGGCTACGGCGGCGTCCACTGGCGCCGACCTGAACGGCAAGGCGGCGCAGGATGCGGCGCGCCAGATCCGTGAACGCCTGGCCGATTACGCGGTCAAACTGTACGGCGGTGAAGCGGTGTCCGTGCGTTTCTTCGACAACCATATCCACGTGAATGGCCATGCCGTGCCATTTGCCGAGTTGGTGCAGAAGGCCTATCTGGCTCGTGTGCAACTGTGGTCGGACGGTTTTTATGCCACACCGGGCTTGTCGTGGGATGCAAAGACGATGACGGGGCATCCGTTTTCGTATTATGCGTATGGCGCGGCCGTGGCCGAAGTGGTGGTCGATACCCTGACCGGTGAATGGAAGTTGCTGCGCGCGGACGCCTTGTACGATGCGGGCCAGTCGCTCAATCCCGCGATTGATCTGGGTCAAGTAGAAGGCGCATTTATCCAAGGCATGGGCTGGCTGACGACGGAGCAGCTGTGGTGGAATGCGGCGGGCAAGCTGATGACGCACGCGCCATCGACGTATAAAATTCCCGGCATTTCCGATTGCCCGGAAGACTTCCGTGTGAACCTGTTCCAGAACCGCAATGTGGAAGACAGCATCCACCGTTCCAAAGCCGTGGGCGAGCCACCGCTGTTGCTGCCGTTTTCCGTGTTCTTTGCCATCCGCGACGCCATTTCCAGCGTGGGCCATCATGCCGTGCAGCCACCGTTGAATGCGCCTGCCACCAGCGAGGAAATCCTCAAGGCGGTCATGGCCGTGCAAGCGGCGCATGCCGGCGCCTAGGAGACGCGGATGAGCGACTGGCTGACAGCGATGGAGAATGACACGCGGGCATCCGTGCTGGTGACGGTCGCCCTGGTGGAAGGTTCCGGACCGCGCGAGGCGGGTGCGAAGATGCGCGTCACGCTCGATGGTCAAATGGACACTATCGGTGGCGGCCACCTGGAATTGCGCGCCGTGGAAATCGCCAAGACCATGCTGGCGACGGCAGATACCCATGCGCGGCTCGAACGTTTCGCGCTTGGCCCCAGTCTGGGGCAATGCTGCGGTGGCGTCGTTCACCTGGCTTTTGAATATGTCGATGCCAGCCTGCATGCATTGCTGGCCGCCTTGCGCGAACGCCGTCAGCAAGACAGCTGGCGTTTGACGGCGCTCGACGGCGAGAGCGCGTCCGTTCTGTTCGATGCCGCCGGCAGCTTGATCGCCGGCATGCCAGGCCAGGCACCCGACACGTTTTCCCGCGAACGCGCAACCCACGTGGCGCAGGGCAGTGAAGGGCGGCGCTGGCTGGTCGACCCGTGCCTGGCGCCGCGCGCGCACCTGACCTTGTTTGGCGCTGGCCACGTGGGCGCCGCCATCGTGCGCGCGCTGGCCCACTTGCCCTGCACTATCACCTGGGTCGATGAACGCGAAGACATGTTTCCCGCGCAACTACCCGATAATGTGCGCATCGCCGCCACCGATACGCCCGAGGAGTTTGTCGCCATGGCGCCGCCGGGCGGCAGTTTTCTTGTCATGACGCATAGCCATGCGCTCGATCAACGCTTGACGCAAGCCATCATGGAGCGCGAGGATGCGGGCTGGTTCGGCTTGATCGGTTCGCACACGAAACGCAAGCAGTTCGAGCACCGCCTGCAGGCGCGCGGCGTGCCGGATGAGCGCATCGCCGCCATGGTGTGCCCGATCGGCATGCCCGGCATCCGCAACAAGGCGCCGGCCGTAATCGCCGCCTCCGTTGCCTGTCAATTACTGATGGTGTGGGAGGAAACGGCTGCGGCCGCCCTGGCCGCACCGCTGCGGCTGGCCTCTGCCGGCGCGCCACCGCGGCGCCAACTACGCGCCGCCATTCACCCGTTATAGAAAGAAGTCATGCCGATTGTTCCTGCCACATTGCAAGCTTACCGTGCCAGCTTGCTGCACTTCCACGCCGATCCCGCCTTTAGCGAGGAGGCGCACGCCTGGCATGCGGACGGCTTGCTGATCGTGGCCGATGGCAAGGTCGTGGCCGCCGGCGATTATGCGCAGCTGCAGCCGACTTTGCCGCCCGGCACGCAGATCGTCGATTACCGGGGCAAGCTGATCGTGCCAGGTTTCATCGATACCCATTTACACTTCCCGCAGACGGAAATGATCGCCTCGCCCGCGCCCGGTTTGCTGCCGTGGCTGGAAACCTATACCTTCCCTACCGAGCGCGCGTTTGAAGACCCTGCCCATGCGCGCAACGTCGCCGAGTTTTTCCTCGATGAACTGCTGCGCTGCGGCACCACGACGGCCATGGTGTATGGCAGCGTGCATCCGCAATCGGTCGATGCCTTCTTTGGCGCCAGCGAGGCGCGTGGCTTGCGCATGGTGGCGGGCAAGGTCATGATGGATCGCAACTGTCCCGAGTTCCTGCGCGACACGGCCGAGTCCGGCGCGCGCGACAGCGAGGAGCTGATCCAGCGCTGGCACAAGCACGGCCGCTCGCTGTATGCGATCACGCCGCGTTTCGTGCCGACGTCGACGAATGAACAGATGCATCTGGCAGGCGAGCTGGCGCGCGCCTACCCGGATACCTATTTGCAGACGCATGTATCGGAAAACGAGGATGAATGCCGCTGGGTGCGCGAACTGCATCCGCAGGCGCGCAGCTACCTCGATGTGTATGACCAGTACGGCATGCTGCGCCCGCGCGCCATGTTTGGCCACTGCATCTGGCTCGACGAGCGCGACCGCGCGCGCATGGCCGAAACATCGTCGGCGGCCGCTATTTGTCCTACGTCAAACCTGTTTCTCGGCAGCGGCCTGTTCGATTTCGAGCGGGCCGATGCGGCGAAAGTGCTGCTGTCGCTGGCGACGGATGTGGGGGGCGGCACCTCGTTCTCGATGTTGCAAACCATGAACGAAGCCTATAAAGTAGCACGCTTGAAAGGCAGCTATCTGCCCGCTTTGCGCATGTTTTACCTGGCGACGCTGGGCGCCGCGCGCGCCATGCAACTGGAAGGCACGCTGGGCAATTTCACGGCAGGCACGGAAGCGGATTTTATTGTGCTCGACAAGCAATCGACGCCGCTGCTCGAGCGCCGCACGGCTGGCTGTCAAAGCCTGGAGGAATTGCTGTTTGCCTTTGCGCTGCTGGGCGATGACCGCGCCGTGGCCGCCACCTATTCAGGCGGGCAATGCGTGCATGTGCGGGGGCAGGGCTGACCTACCCGTTGTTCCATACGATTTATCCTGAGCGAGAACGCGAATGCACAAGAAACTCACTGGCCTGGCGCTTGGCGCCGCGCTGGCATTGACCGGAACGGCGCAGGCCGCCCCGTCTTCCAACGAAGCGGCCACCGCGCGCCATTTTGCCGCCCTGGTCTCGGGCACCCAGCCGAAGACAGCCGAGTTGAGCCTGTTCTTTTCCATGATGCCCAAGGGCGGTGATCTGCATCATCATTACTCGGGCGCCATTTACGCCGAGCAATTCCTTGACTGGGTCGACAAGGAAAACTATTGCGTCAACAAGACGACCTATCGCATCGAAAGCAACAAGGACGTCGTGGCGGCTGAGCGCGCCAAGCCGGCCTTGCAGCGCGGCTGCCTGTCGTCTACGGAAGTGTTTGCCGATGCGGGCCTGTATGCGGAATTACTGCAGCGCTGGTCGACCAAGGATTTCTATAACCACGGCGCCATCCAGACGCCGCCGGACCGCACTTTTTTTGACACCTTCGGCTACTTCGGCCCCGTCGCGTCGAGCAACACGGCCGATGGCCTCAAAACCCTGAAGCAGCGCGCCATCGCGGAAAACCTCAGCTACATCGAGACGATTTTCGAACTGTCGCCATTCGTGCAAAGCACGCAGTTCGACCAGCAAGTGCTGGCGCCGGGCTTGCAGCCAGCGGCGTTACAAGCCGTGCTGGCCAACTGGACTCAAAACCTGGAGCAAGACGCCAGCTTCCAGAAAAGCATCACCGCCTACAACGACAACGTCAACGCCAGCAGCGCCGGCATCGACGATGCGAACTTCACCATGCGTTACCAGGCGTACGTGCTGCGTTTCCTGTCGCCCTCGCAAGTGTTCTCGTCCATGGTGGCTGCGTTCAAGGCAGCGAGCCTGAATCCGCTGCTGGTGGGCGTAAACATCGTGGGCCAGGAAAGCGTGAACGTGTCCATGCGCGACTACAGCCTGCACATGGAAATGTTCAAATTCCTCAAGGCTAAGTATCCGAACGTCAAGATCGCCCTGCACGCCGGCGAACTGGCGCTGGGCATGGTGCCGCCGGAAGGCATGACGTTCCATATCGCCGAAGCCGTCGATGTGGCCGGTGCCGACCGTATCGGCCACGGCATGGATATCGCGTACGAAAACAATGCGCTGGCGACCATGCAGAAAATGCGCGAGCGTAACATTCCCGTGGAAGTGAACCTGACCAGCAACGATTACATTCTTGGTATCAAGGGGCAGGCACATCCGATCACCCTGTACCGCAAGTATGGCGTGCCCTTCGTCATTTCCACCGATGACGCGGGCGTTTCGCGCAATACCTTGTCGAATGAATACGTGCTGTTTGCCAGCCAGTACAAGACCGATTATGCGGAAATCAAAAAGCTGTCCTACAACAGCCTGCGTTATTCGTTTTTGGCGGAAGCGGACAAGCAACGCTTGCTGAAAGCACTCGATGCCCGTTTCACCCGTTTTGAAGCCTTGATCGCAAATAGTGATCGCAAAGCAATTGTTGTAAAACCGTAAAAGTATTTCACCCCTCCTGCCTGCCACGCGACCGCAACTAGCGGTCGCGTAAGCTTCTGATCTTCATAGTTACAAAACCCTCCTTTTATCCATTTTGTTGTGTCTTTACGACAAAAAATGATGCGCTGGTAGTGCTTTCTTGCAATTATTTTCTGAAACAATTTCCAAGTGTTGCCGCTCATCTATAATTTCGCCCCGATGAGGTGAGCTTGCTCGGTTGATACAAAAAATGCGGCTTCCAGCGGTGATTTATATTTTTTATATATAAATTATTAAAAAAAAACGTATTTGTCAGCCTACAGACCTTAATGCATAGTTGGACGGCGAAGAGTTGAATAAGTCATTTTTGCTATCGCTTTTGTGACAATTCAGGATGTCTAGCGGCTCCTGTCACATTGCGGTCATATCCGTGTAACGGATTTGAAATATTCGATCTTTATACTGCCGTGTCTAGTTGGATAGTTTCCGTGTTTCACCACAATATAAGCAAGTCAAAATCTTGTAAGTTACAACACACTCTAGGGGGTTCAAATGCAGTTCATTCAACAACCAAAATTGCGACTAAGTATGATCGCAGTGGCATGCCAACTGGCTTGCTTCGGCATCTCTACTGCGCATGCGCAAAGTGCTGACGAAGCCACAAAAGTGGTCATTACCGCGAAAAAAACCGGTATGGGCCTGATGGTGACGGAAGATGCGCCAAAAGCACGCAGCACGATTACGGCAGAAGAACTGGAAAAGCAGCGTCCAACGGGCAATGCGTACGAAGCCCTGGAGATGTTGCCAGCTGTGAATAGTTACAACTACGATGCAACCGGCCTGTTCGGCGGCGGCCTGACACTGCGCGGGTTTAACTCCGACCAGATCGGCGCCACGATCAATGGCGTGCCGGTGAATGACTCCGGTAGTTTTGCCATCTACCCACAAGAATATGTCGACCAGGAAAATACCTGCTCGCAAACCGTGACCCAGGGTTCGACCGATGCCGATTCGCCACAAGTGGGCGCTACCGGCGGCAACTTTGGTATCAATACCTGCAATCCTGAAGATAAGCACCGCCTGCGCATGATGCAGACCTTCGGTCAATTGAACATGAAGAAAACCTTCGTGCGCGTCGACACTGGCCTGTTCTCGGACAAGCGCACCAAGATGTTCGTGTCCGCTTCGCATGCCGAAGCCGACAAATGGAAAGGCAAGGGCGGCGCCAAGCGCGACCATATCGATGCCGGCATCAACTACGACTGGGATCGCTTCAACTATATTCACGCCACCTTGCTGTACAACGAGGCGATGAACAACAACATCAATAACCTGACCTTGGCTGAAATCAACAAGAACGGTTATAACTTTGACTATGCCGATACTTTCCAAGGCCATCTGACACCGGTAAAAGGTGGTTTGCCGCAAGTTGAAAAAAACCAGTCCCCAGCCTTCTACAAGCTGGGCATCAATCCATTCAAGAATGCCATCGCCTCGGCAACGGCCAAGTTCCGCCTGAACGAGAACCTGGACCTGAAAGTATTGCCATACATCTGGTACGGCTACGGTAACGGCGGCGTGCAACAGCGTGCGCAGTCGGAAAAAGGTTTTTATGACGCGACCACTGGCCTGCGCAATAGCGGCGTGGACCTGAACGGCGACGGCGATACGATCGACACCGTCGTGGTCGCCAACGCCAGCGTCACCAAGACCTTCCGTCCAGGTGTGACCGCGTCGCTGAACTGGTCGTCGGGTAACCACGAGGTGCTCGGTGGCTTATGGTACGAGCGTGCACGCCATCAGCAAACGGGTCCGATGCTGGCATTGAGCAATGATGGTATCTCGCAGGATCCTTACCTGCAAAACGGCCAGATACTGCGTCCGGATGGCACGCCAGCGCAAAGCCGTAATTGGATGTCGGTTTCGACCGCCTATCAGTTCTTCCTGCAAGACACGATCAGCCTGAATGATGACAAGCTGAAGATCAATATCGGCGTGCGCAGCCCCAACGTGAAGCGTGACTTCACCAACTACGGTGACGAAAACAACAACGTCAAGCCATACAACATGGTCAAGAAGTACAGCACCCTGCTGCCGCAACTGGGTGCCCGTTACCGCATCACCAACGACGATCAACTGTTCATTTCGGTCGCTAAGAACGTCAAAGCACCACCTAACTTCGTGTTCGGCAACATCGGCAGCAACGTGAAAGTGGTCAATGGCGTCGCCAGCTTTATTGGTGACGTGAAACAAGAATCGTCGTGGAACACCGATATCGGCTATCGCCACCAAGATGACAAGTTCATCGCTTCGGTGACGGCGTTCTTCGTCGACTTCAAGGATCGCCAGGCAACCAGCTTTGATTCCATTACACAAACGAATAGCTACAGCAACGTGGGCCGCGTCAGCAACAAGGGCCTGGAATTTGAAATCGGCAATACGCCGATCAATGGCTGGGCGATGTACGGTTCGCTGGGTTTCAATGATAGCGAGATCAAGGACAACATGCAGGTTGGCGTGAACCAATTCCTGCCTACCGCTGGCAAGGAAATGATCAATACGCCACGAAAGAAAGCCGGCCTGTCGATCGAGTACCAGAATGGGTCGTTCTGGACCCGCGTGAAAGCGCGCGCCACCGGCCAGCAGCAAGCATCGATGGTCAATGATGAAACGGCACCAGGCTACACCACCTTCGGTATCGACGGCGGCTACACCTTTGCCAACTTCGGTTACTTGAAGCGTCCGAAGCTGACGTTTAACCTGAGCAACATCACGGACAAGCAGTACCGCAATCCGTCCTCAAGCTCGGCAAGGTTTACCAAGGCAATCCCAGGCATAACATTAACGCCAGATACCCAGCGTTACTACCTGGGCGCACCACGCTTCGTATCGGTCACCCTGTCGATCGATATCTAATCGGCGTTGACGCGCAGCCTGCAGGCCAGGCTGCGCGCGATGTGTTGCAACGGGCCTCAGGGCCCGTTTTTCTTTTCTGCCGGCGTTGTGCAGCCGGACCTTGTTTAACCCGTTTGCGCAATGCCGTATCCCGGCCCTTGCGCTATGCTGCGAAGCCTATGAAAACACTGCCCTTATCCCTGATCGCGGTGGCCATCGCCGCCGCCATGTCCGGTTGCGCCACCCATCCCGTGGCGCCCGTCGACATCAACCTGGTTGCCCTGAACGATTTTCATGGCAATCTCGACCGCAGCAAATTTAGCTACACGAGCGTTGCCGATGCCGAGCGCAAGACGGTGCAGGCTGGCGGCATCGATACCTTGTCCGGCGCCCTCACCGCATGGCGGCGCGAAGATGCGCAGCTGATTTTTGTCGGCAATGGCGACCTGGTCGGTGCCAGTCCCGCCATGTCGGCGCTGTGGGCGGACGAGCCGAGCATCGTGGCCATGAACATGCTGGGCATGAAGGCCAGTTCTGTCGGCAACCACGAATTCGACCAGGGCAAGGCGGAATTGCTGCGCCAGCAGCACGGTGGCTGCGAATCGTCGCGCGCCGACAAGGCGTGCAAGTTTACGCCGGACTTCAAGGGCGCCAGCTACACCTATATGGCGGCCAATGTCATCGATACACAAACGGGCAAGCCCCTGCTGCCGGCCTACCGCATCGAAGAGGCGCATGGCGTCAAGGTGGGCCTGATCGGCGCCGTGCTGAAAGATACGCCGTCCGTCGTGACGGCCGCCGGTATTGCCGGCCTGCAGTTCGGCGATGAGGCGGACGCCATCAACGCCACCCTGCCGCAACTGCGCGCGCAGGGTGTGGGCGTGTTTGTCGTGCTGCTGCACCAGGGCGGCGAGACGAAGGAAGCCGTCGACCAGCCCGACTGCAACCAGTTGAAAGGCGAAGTGGTCGACGTGGTGAAACGCCTCGACCCGGCCATCCAGCTGGTCATCAGCGGCCATTCGCACCAGGGTTATCTGTGCCGTGTCGATGGCCGCCTCGTGACGCAAGCGCAGATGGGTGGACATATGTTGACGCGCATCAAGCTCAAGGTTGATCCCGTCAAGAATGCCGTCGTTGATGCCAGCGCGCAAAATGTCGTCATGCTGCCAGGCATGTATGAGCCGGACCCGGCCGTCGCAGCCTACCTGGAATCGGTCAAGCAGCGCAGCGCGGCGGAATTGTCGCGTCCCGTGGCCGCCATCGCCGTGCCGAACGTGGGCCGCAGCACCAAGGGTGGCGGCGCTTCGCCGTTGGGCGACCTGGTGGCCGACAGCACCCTGTTCGGCGCGCGCGCCGCCGGTGCGCAAATCGGTTTGATGAACAATGGCGGCATCCGCAAGGACCTGGAAGCGGGCGCCGACCTGATGACGAACGTGGGCCAGAACCAGGCAGTTGTCCCGTTCGGCAATACGCTGATCGTCGTGAGTCTGTCCGGTGCGCAAATCCGTACCTTGCTCGAGCAGCAATGGCCAGGAGCAGAGGCGGGCGAGGGCAATCTGCTGCAAGTATCCGAAGGTTTTACTTATCGCTGGGACAGCACCAAGCCGCACGGGCAGCGTGTGCTGCCGGGCAGCATCATGCTCAATGGCATTCCCCTTGACGACAATCAACAATACAGAGTCGCCGCCAACAGTTTTCTGGCCGGCGGCGGCGACCGCTTCACCGTGCTGGCGGCCGGCACGCGCCGGCTCGACACGGGCGTGCGCGACATCGACGCCTTCAGCAATTACCTGATCGACCGCGCGCGTGCCGGCAAGCCGGCCGGCAGCCCCACGGCGGCCGGCCGCATCGTGCGCGTCAAATAATTTACAAGGAAAAACCATGCGTCGTTTATTTGTTTCCCTGCTCGTCACTACCCTGTTTGCGGGCACGGCCCACGCGGACTTCACCATTCCCGGCTTTGAACTGGTGCACACCTCGCCCGTGGAAACCACCCTGACGAATCCCGACCTGCGCGAGCCTGTTGCCGTGTGGAGCGAGCTGTTTGATTCGGCCAAGAAAGAGATCGTCATCGCGCAGTTCTATGCTGTCAGCAAGCCGGGTACGGTTTTTGAAAAAGTGCTGGCCAGCCTGACGGCGGCCGGCCAGCGCGGCGTGAAGATCCGCTTCCTGCTGGACCAGAAGGGCGTGGGCTTGTCGGAAGCGGCCACCATCGCGCAGATCAAAGCGATTCCCAATCTGGACTTGCGCCTCATCGATTTCAATAAAGTCACGGGCAACGGCATCGTGCACGCCAAATACCTGGCCGTCGATGGCCAGGTGGCGTACATCGGCAGCCAGAATTTCGACTGGCGCTCGTTCGAGCACATCCATGAGACGGGCTTGAAAATCACGGAAGCCGCCATGGTGAGCCAGGTGCAAGCCATCTTCGAGCAGGATTGGCAAGCCCAGGCATTGACGTCGCAAGGCAGCCGCGCCACGGTACTTAACAGCAAGGTGGTGCCGGCCAATTACGCGCAAAACGCTTTCCTGCTGGCCAGCCCGAATGCCTACAACCCGGCCGGCGTGGGCGACTCGGAAACGGGCTTGCCCGCCTTGCTGGCGGAAGCGAAAAACGAAGTGCGCATCCAGTTGCTCGACTACGCGCCGCTGTCCTACGGTCCGAACCGTACGCGGCCGTACTACGCCGTGATCGACAATGCCGTGCGCGCGGCCGCCCAGCGTGGCGTGAAAATCAAGCTGATGGTGTCAAGCTGGAACACGGAAGCGCCGGCCATCGCCTACCTGAAAAGCCTGGCCCTGGTGCCGAACGTGGACATCCGTATCGTGACGATTCCCGCGGCGTCGACCGGTTTCATCCCGTTCGCGCGCGTGATCCACAGCAAGACCATGACCATCGACGGCAAGCTGGCCTGGGTCGGCACGAGCAACTGGGCGGGCGGTTATTTCGACCTCTCGCGCAACCTGGAAGTGGTGCTGCGCAACGAACAGATGGCGCAGCGCATTGCCGCGCTGCATGAGCAGACGTGGAGCTCGGCGTATGCGCAGCCCATCGACATCAACAAGCAGTATCCGAAGCCGGCCAAGGCTGCGCCGCAAGGCAAGGAGTAATAGTGAACATGAAAAAACTGCTGAGCGTGCTGGCGCTGGGCGCCGCTTTTGCGTCCGGCAATGTGCTGGCCTGGGGCAATGACGGCCACCGCGCCGTGGGCGCCATCGCCGATCAATTGCTCAAGGGTAGCGCGGCCCAGGCGCAAGTGGCCAAGTTGCTGCTGCCGGGCGAAAGCCTGGAAAAGATCGCCAACTGGCCCGATTGCGTGAAAGGCACGTATTGCGGCCCGCAAACACCGGAAATGCTGACGTATGTGGCGGCGAACCCGAAACACGGCGAATACCATTACACGAACGTGCCGTTCCAGAACGCGCACTATCACGACCATGGCGTGGGCACGGCCGATGACGATATCGTGCAAACGCTCAAGCAGGCGATCCTGGTGCTGCAAGGCAAGGCTGATGCGGCCAGCAATCCGCACGGCTTCAGCCAGCGCGAAGCCCTGATCCTGATCACGCACCTGGTGGGCGATATCCACCAGCCTTTGCATGTGGGCAATGCGTTTCTCGGCAAGGATGGCCAGTTTTTCGTGCCCGCCACGCAGGCGCAGATCGATGACGTCGCCATTTTCAACGCGCGCGGCGGCAACGATTTACTGCTTGACGATGCGAAGATGACGGCCTTGTCCGATGCCGTGATTCCTGCGCCGCTGCCGGCCGAGGATGGCGCGGCCAAGCCTGCCAGCAGCTATCCGAAATCGCCCACCAAGCCCTTGCATTCGTATTGGGATACGACCGTGGTCGACTACGCCATGCGCCGCCTGAGCACGCGCACGCCGCAGCAGTTCGCCCGCACCGTGATCGCCAGCGCGCCGGTAGTGAGCGCCAACAGCGGCGACCCTGCCACCTGGCCGTATCAGTGGGCCGATGCCTCGCTGGCGGCATCGAAGCTTGCTTTCACGGATGTGGTGGCTGGCTCTGCCACGCAGCAGACGAGCCGCAAGGGCGAGGTCTACAACGTCTGGAGCTTGACGGTGCCCGACAACTATCCCGTGCCCAGCTCGGCACTGGCGAAGCAGCAGCTGATCGAGGGCGGCTATCATCTGGCCGCCGTGCTGCAGGCGATCTGGCCGCAGTAATTTGGCCGCAGTAAGATGTCATTCGAAAGCGGCCTGCGGGCCGCTTTTTTCATGCCAGTGTGATGGCGATTCCCATCTCGCGGTAGGGCGCGAGCAGGGCGTCGTCCACGTCGCGGTGCACGATGATATCGTTGACCTGGCTCAAGGGCGCGATCTGGAACGGCGAAGCCGTATTGAATTTTTCCGGCGACGCCAGCACGATGGTGCGGCTTGACGCCTCGCTCAGCGCGCGTTTCACGCACGCTTCTTCATAATCCCCGGTGGTGATGCCCGCTTGCGGATGCAGGCTGGACACGCCCATGAAATACAGGTCGGCACGGATGCGGCCGATGGCTTCCACTGTGGCGGCGCCGACACCCACGATCGAGTGCTTGTACAGGCGCCCGCCCAGCATCAGCACCTCGATCGATGGATGATGCACCAGTTCGACGGCAATCGAGGGGCTGTGCGTGACGATGGTGGCGCGCAAGTCGCGCGGCAGCTGGCGCGCCAGCTGCACGGCGGTAGTGCCGCCATCGAGGAACACCACTTGTCCCGTTTGTATCATGGCGCCCGCCGCGCGGCCGATGGCGGGCTTGGCTTCGGGCGAAATCTGTTCGCGCCCCGCAAACGGCGCCAGCGCGGGCGAGCGCGGCAGCAAGGGCAGGGCGCCGCCATGCACGCGCTCCAACAACCCATCTTTTGCCAGTTCGCGCAGGTCGCGCCGTATCGTGTCTTCCGACAAGCCCAGGCTATCGCTGACGGCCCTGGCGACGATCTGCCCTTCGCGCTGGAGCAAGTCCAGCAGGTATTGTTTGCGTTGATGTGTCAGCATGGTTTTTCTTGTATTTTCTTGATATTGCACGAGTTTGCATGATAAAGTCGACAAAGACAAGCACAAGGAGACACTATGCGCGAAGAAAACAGCAAGCAGGAACGGGTCCGCATTCAGAACGTGCAAACCCTGTCGCATGACTGGTATCTGCTGCAAAAGACCACGTTCGACTATCTGCGTCACGATGGTGAATGGCAGACGCAGACGCGGGAAACCTATGACCGTGGCGATGGCGCCACCATCCTGCTCTACAACAAAGTCCAACGCACGGTGATCCTGATCCGCCAGTTCCGCTTTCCCACCTACCGCGATGGCCACGATGGTTTCCTCATCGAAGCGGCGGCCGGCTTGCTGGAAGAGGCCAGCGCGGAGCAGCGCATCCGCGCCGAGGTGGAAGAGGAAACCGGTTACCGGGTGGGACAAGTGCACAAGGTCTTCGAAGCCTTCATGAGTCCCGGTTCCGTGACGGAGCGTTTGCATTTCTTTGTCGCCGAGTACGACCCGGCCAGCCGCATCGGCGACGGAGGCGGCCTGGCGCACGAGGGCGAAGACATCGAAGTACTGGAGCTGCCCTTGGCGCAGGCCATGCGCATGGTGGCCGATGGCCGCATCTGCGACGGCAAGACCATCATGCTGCTACAGCATGCGCAGCTGCATTTGATGCCGGTCAAACAAGGCATGCAGATCCTCGTTGCCGGCCCGTATCGCTCCGGCACGGGCGACGATCCGGCCCTGATGGCGGCGAATGTGGCGGCCATGCAAGCCGTCTGCCTGCCCCTGTATGCCAGGGGCCACATGCCCGTGCTCGGTGAATGGCTGGCCTTGCCCATGCTGGCGCTGGCCGGTTCAAGCCAAGTGGGCGACGCCGTGTACGAGGAATTATTTCACGCGCATGCGACGCGTTTATTGAGCCATTGTGATGCCGTGCTGCGCCTCGGCGGTGCGTCCCAAGGCGCCGACCAGATGGTGGAAGTGGCGCGCAGCCTGGGGCTGCCCGCGTATTTCTCGCTGGACGCAATTCTTCAGGCGTAAAAAAAGCGAAGCCCGTGAGCTTCGCTTTTTTGCCAGCGCTCGCTGAAACTTAGCGGGACTTGACGAACGGAATGCCGATCGCTTTTGGCGCGATGGATTTCGCCATCAAGCCCGCCAGCACGATGACGGTAACCACGTACGGCACCATCTGGATCAAGGAGCCGGGGATGCGGCCCACGACCGGCAAGTCCACGCCTTCAATTTGAATCTGGATGGCGGCGAAGAAGCCGAACATCAGACAGCCGAGGAAGGTGTAGACGGGACGCCAGTTGCCGAACACCATGGCCGTCAGGGCCAGGTAGCCGGCGCCGGCCGACATGTCGCGCAGGAAGAAGCCGCTTTGCACTATGGCAAGATAGGCGCCCGAGAACGAACACAGGATGCCGGCCACCAGCATGGCCAGGTAGCGCGTCGCTTCCACGCTCACGCCCGCCGAGTCGGCCGCATGTGGGTTTTCGCCGCAGGCGCGCAGGCGCAGGCCGAAGCGCGTGTGGTACAGCAACCAGTGCACGAGCGGGATCAACAGGAACGCCACGTAGACGAGGATGGAATGGCCGCCGATCAAATGGGCATACACCCAGCCGATGAACGGGATATGTTCCACATACTGCGTGCCCGGCAAGACCACGTCGAACAGCCGCGCCGAACCGAGGTCGGGCGTGCGGCCGCCTTGCTGGAAGAAAAATTGCGCCAACACAAACGTCAGTCCGCTCATGGCGATGTTGATCGCCATGCCGGCCACCAGCTGGTTGCCCTTTTGCGTGATGCTGACGTAGGCCTGCAGCAGGGCCAGAGCGACGCACACGAGCATGCCGGCAGCCATGCCGTAATACGGGTTTTGCGTCGTGTAGGCCACGGCGGCGGAAGCGAAGGCGCTGGCCAGGATCTTGCCTTCCAGGCCGATGTCGATCATGCCGCTGCGTTCGGCAAACAGGCCGGCCATGGCGGCAAAGATCAGGACGGGCGCATTGCGCACGGTCGATACCAGGATGCTGGCGAATTGAAAGTCGTCGAGTGTCATGGTGTTAGCCTTTGGTGCGCTTGAGCAGGGCGGAAATGGCCGGTGCGTAGAAGTTTTCCATGGCGCCGCAGAACAGGATGATCAAGCCCTGGATGAAAATGAAAGTTTCCGTCGGGATATTCGGTTTTTCCAGCGACAAGTCGAAGCCACCCTGGATCAGCGCGCCGAACAGCACGGCCGACAGGAAGATGCCGACCGGATGCTGGCGGCCCATCAGGGCGATGGCGATGCCGATGAAGCCGGCGCCACCGACGAAATTGAGCGACAGATAATGCGTAGAACCCATGATGGAATTGACGGAACCGAGGCCCGCCAGCGCGCCCGAGATCAGCATGACGATGATGATCATCTTGCTGATTGACACGCCCGCATAGTGCGCCGCGTGCTTGTTCAGGCCCGTGGCGCGCAGCTTGAAGCCCCACGACGAGCGCCACACCATCACGCCGTAGATCACCAGCGCGGCGATCGCCAGGATAAAACTGATGTTCAACGGCGTGTCGCCCAAGGATGGGAACCAGGTACTTAAGCGCGGCATTTCGCCGCTTTCCGCAAACACGCGGCTGGCCGTGTTCTGCTCGCCCGGTGGGATCAGGTATTTCACGATCACGAAGTTCATCAGGCTGGCGGCGATGAAGTTGAACATGATGGTGGTGACGACGATGTGGCTGCCGCGCTTCGCTTGCAGGTAGCCAGGCAAAAAGCCCCACAGCGCGCCGAACAGGGCCGCGCCTATCATGGCCGCTGGAATCAATAGCCAGGCGGGCAGGGTCTGGTCGAAGGCCAGCATGGCCACCGTCAAGCCCAGGCCGCCGATATACATCTGGCCTTCGGAACCGATATTGAACAGCCCGGCCTGCATCGCCACGGAGACCGACAGGCCCGTGAAAATGAAGGTGCTGGCGTAGAACAGGGTGTAGCTCAAGCCTTCCGGATTGAGGATGGCGCTGTGGACGAGGATGGACAGCGATTCGGCCGGGTCTTCGCCCAGCATATAAATCACCAGGGCCGCGACCAGCAAGGCCGACAGCAGGTTTAACATGGGCATGACAAAGGCTGTCGCCCAGCGTGGCAAGTCGTTATTCATGATTTATGCATTCCCCCCATCAACAGACCGATGCGGGTGGTATCGAATTCTTCAATTTTCAGTTCGCCGGTGATGCGTCCGCCGCACATGACGAGAATGCGGTCGGCCAGCGCCCGCACTTCTTCCAGTTCGACGGACACCAGCAGGATCGCCACGCCCGCGTCGCGCAGGGCCAGCAATTGCGTATGGATGCTTTCGATGGTGCCGATGTCGACGCCGCGCGTGGGCTGGCCTACCAGCATCAGTTTCGGCTTGGCCAGCACTTCGCGCGCGATCACCACTTTTTGCTGGTTACCGCCCGACAGCAAGCCGATGCGCAAGTCAGGATTGGCCGGGCGCACGTCGAAAGTCTTCAGCAGTTCCGCGCAGCGGGCGCCGATGGCCTTGAAGTTGAACAGGCCCCAGCGGTTTTTCAGGTGATCCTGGTAACCGAGGATGGTGTTTTGCATGACGGAGAAATTTTTCACCACGCCATCGCGCAAGCGGTCTTCAGGAATGTGGGCGATGCCCAGCTCGCGGAAGGCCAGCGGCAAGCCGTCGGCATCGTGGCGTTTGGCAAACGGCAAGTCCTTGTCGAGAAAACGCAGCTTGCCCGAGGTGGGCAAGCGCATGCCCGAGAGGATTTCCAGCAGTTCGCTCTGGCCATTGCCGGAGACGCCCGCGATGGCGACGATTTCGCCGGCGCGCAAGTTGAAACCGATGTCGGCCAGCAGTTTCACCTGTTGCTCATCCGCCAGTTGCAGACCGTCCACTTCCAGCACCGTGGCGCCCGGATTGTACGGTGCACGGGGCAAGTGGCTCTGGATGGGGCGGCCGACCATCATGTTGGCCAGTTCCTCTTTCGAGGTGCCGGCCGTCGCCACGGCGCCCACCACCGTGCCGCCGCGCATGACGGTGACGTTGTCGGTGATTTCCAGGATCTCTTGCAGCTTGTGCGTGATCAGGATGATGGTCTTGCCTTGTTCCTTGAACAGGCGCAGGATTTCAAACAGCGACGCCGTTTCCTGGGCCGTCAGCACGGCCGTCGGCTCGTCGAGGATCAGGATATTGGCGCTGCGGTAAATCTGCTTGAGGATTTCCACGCGCTGCTGCGCCCCGACGGAAAGGTCTTCGATCTTCGCCAGCGGGTCGACGTCGAGGCGGTAGCGCGCGCAAATTTCGCGCAATTTCGCTTCCGCTTCCGTGCGGTGGCTGGCCAGGCGAAAACCGCCTTCCGTGCCCAGCATGATATTGTCGAGAACGGTGAAGTTCTCGACCAGCATGAAGTGCTGGTGCACCATGCCGATGCCGAGGTTGATCGCTTCCTGGCTGTTGCGGATAGGCTGTACTTTTCCGTCGAGCAGGATTTCTCCGCCGTCGGCACGGTAATACCCGTACAGGATGCTCATCAAGGTCGATTTGCCGGCGCCGTTTTCCCCCACCAGGCCATGGATACTGCCCTTGGCGATGGAGAAACTGACGTCGGCGTTCGCCTTCACATGTCCAAACTGCTTGGAAATGCTGCGAAATTCTACTGCTGGCTGCATAGGTTCATAACTGGATAGTTTCATGGAAACGCGCCGCGCGGAGACTGGCCCCGGCGGCGCGCTAAAAGATACGGAGAAAAATTAAACCGGGCAGCTGCTGCCGACGCGGTAATCGATCACTTTGATCTTGCCATCGATAATGTCCTTACGCGCACCCAACACGCGCTTTTCGATTTCCGGCGTGATCAGCTTGCGGTTGTTCGCGTCGAGCGCCCAATCCACGCCGCCTTCTTTCAAGCCTTTATAGCTGACGCCGCCCTTCCAGGTGCCGTTCTTGACTTGCATGAAGCTGTCGTAGACCGTGTTGTCGACGCGCTTGACCATCGAGGTCAGGATGCTGCCTGGATACAGATGATTCTGGTTCGAATCGACGCCGATGGCCAGCTTGCCTTTTTCCTTGGCCATTTGCAAGGTGCCCATGCCGCTGCCGCCAGCGACGGCGAAGACGACATCGACGCCGCGCTCGAATTGCGAGCGGGCCAGTTCGCCGCCCTTGGCCGGGTCATTCCAGGCGCCTGACGTGGTGCCGACCATGTTTTGCGTGATTTCCGTCTTCGGATTGACGGCTTTCGCGCCTTGCGCGTAGCCGCAGGCGAAGTTGCGGATCAGGGGAATATCGATGCCGCCGATGAAGCCGACCTTCTTGCTCTTGCTGGCCATGGCCGCAGCCACGCCCACCAGGTAGGAGCCTTCTTCTTCCTTGAAGACGACGGAATTGACGTTGCTGCCGGCGGCCTGGCCGTCGATCAGCACGAATTTCACGTTCGGGAATTCCTTGGCGACCTTTTGCACGGCTTGCGTTTGCGCAAAGCCGATGGCGGCGATCATGTCGAGTTTCTTGCGGGCCAGGCCACGCATGACTTGTTCAGCCTGCGTATCGCTCGATGCCTGCACTTCGATGAAGGAAATGCCCGTGTCTTTTTTGAAGCGCGAGGCGCCTTCGAAAGCGGATTGGTTGAACGACTTGTCGAACTTGCCGCCCGCGTCATACACGACACCCAGTTTTGGGGTAGCCGCGGACGCTTGAGCAGTCAAAAATACGGCTGCGATCGTCAAACTAAATTGTGTAAGTTTCATGAATTGGCTCCTGGAAGATCGATATTGTATATTTTTTATAGGTGAAACATATAATTTGGGGCCGATTTAGCCTGTTTTTGATGCACGAGGTGATAATTCCTTATCAACATTGCACTGTATTGCACAAGATCATTGCTGACCTCGTCTGCTTTCATGCCGTCAGTGTGATGCTCATGCAACAGTCGCGCCCCGTCTCTTTTATAGGTACAACATCGAATGGGGCTGCCGGAGCGGGCTGGGATGCGCCGTCAGATGACGGGCAGGGCAAGCACGGGACCGGCGCCGCGATGGGCGTCCGAATCACTATGCATCATGCCAGATATGTATGACAAATACGTTTTTGTTTAACTATTTATATGAAAGCCATATAAATTGGAGTGCAAACCCAAAATGAAGGGCTGGGGTCGGACCCTCAGGGTCCGACCCCGGTCTTGCTGCTTTTCGGGGTCGCGTTACTTGATGTCACTTGAGGTTTTGCTTCAATTAGCCGGGGGATTGAGGATATTCAGGAAGGCCCGCACCACTGGCGCGTCGTCGAGCGTGGTGTAGCTGATGTACAGATTCGCCGACGGCGGATTGGTCTTGATCGGCAGAAACACGACGCCGGGCCAGCCGATGCGGCTCGTCGTTTCCGGCACCAGGGTCACGCCCAGGCCCGCGCCCACCATGGCCAGCAGGGTTTGCGGTTCGCTCGCTTCCTGGAAGATCACGGGTTCGAAACCGGCGTTGATGCAGCATTGCACCAGATAGCGGGGAAACGCGGATTTGTCGAGGTTCAGGGTCAGCATCGGCTCGTGGGCGATGTCGATCAGCTCGATGGACGTGTTTTTCGCCAGCGGATGATGTTCATTGACGGCCACACAGACGTTTTCGCGGAAGCACAGTTCCTGGCGCAGATTATCGTGACGTAAGTCGTCGTCGTTGAGCTTGGGTTCGCGCCAGAAGCCCACGTCGATCTGCTTGGCGCGCAGCGCTTCATATTGGACTGTGGGACCGAACTCATGGATGGTCCAGGTGACGCGGGGAAATTTGGTCTGGAATTCTTCCAGCAAGCTGGGGATGGGGCCCCACATGGCCGAGCCGACGATGCCCACGCGCAAGCGGCCCACTTCGCCGCGGTCAATCTGGCGGATCGTGTCGATGGTCATGCGCATCTTGGCCAGCAGGTCGGCCGCCTCGTTCATCAGGGCCTTGCCCGCCACGGTCAGCTCGAACGTGCGCGTGGTGCGCGCAAACAGGCGCACGCCCAGTTCGCTTTCCAGTTTCATGATCTGCTGGCTCAACGGCGGCTGCGAGATATGCAGGCGCTCGGCGGCCCGGCTGAAGCTTTTCTCCTCGGCAACGGCAAGAAAATACTTTAACTGTTTCAGATCGATGGACATGCTTTCCTTGGCGTTGCGTGGTGCTTGGCGATGGAACGGCGCGCAGACCCGTGAAGGTACGCGCGCTTTCTTTACAGCAGTCCTATTATCGTGCCACGACTGCCTGCATGGCAATGGCCAGCGCCGTGCCGACTTGGGCATTGTGCTTGACCAGCGCGATATTCGTCGCCAGGCTGCGGCCATCCGTCAGTTGCTTGATGCGCGACAACAGGAATGGCGTGACTTGCTTGCCCTTTACGCCGCCCGCGTCCGCTTCCTGCAGCGCTTGCGCCGTGATCGCATCGATCTCTTCCTTCGGCATGGCTTGCGCGGCCGGCACGGGGTTGCTGACGATCACGCCGCCCTTCAATCCCAGCTGCCACTTGGTGCCGATGAAGGCGGCCTGCTCGGCGGCCGTGTCGAGGCGGAAATCGGCCTTGAAGCCGCTTTCGCGCGTGAAGAAGGCCGGGAAACCTTCCTGGCCTACGCTGATGACGGGCACGCCGTGGGTTTCCAGGTATTCCAGGGTCAGGCCGATGTCGAGGATGGATTTGACGCCCGCGCAGACGACGGCCACCGAGGTTTGCGCCAGTTCCTGCAAGTCGGCGGAAATATCGAAGCTCGTTTCCGCGCCGCGGTGCACGCCGCCGATGCCGCCCGTGACGAACACGGCAATACCGGCCAGTTCCGCGCAGATCATGGTGGCGGCCACGGTGGTGGCGCCCAGTTTACCCTGCGACAGGACGAACGGCAGGTCGCGGCGGCTGACCTTCATGGCGTCGGGCGAGGTGCCCAGCAATTCCAGTTGCTCGGGCGACAGGCCCACGCAGATCTTGCCGCCGATGATGGCGATGGTGGCCGGCACGGCGCCGCCGTCACGGATGATCTGTTCCACTTCGCGCGCCATTTCCACGTTTTGCGGATACGGCATGCCGTGCGAAATGATGGTCGATTCCAGCGCCACGATGGCCTTGCCGGCGGCGCGCGCGTCGAGCACTTCTTGCGAGAACAAGAGGAAATTCTGTAATTGGGTCATGGTTCAGTCCTGTTGAAAGAGGGTAGGGGGAGGCGGCGCCAGGTCGGCGTCGTCAATGTTGTCGAGCGCGCCGGCGGAAATCTGGGGCGAGACGGTGGCAGCCGATTCCAGGGTCATGGCGGCCAGTTTCAGGCCGCGCCGGCAGGCCAGTTTCAAATCGCTGCTGTCGTGGTAGAGCGACCAGCAGACGGCGGCGGAAAACGCGTCGCCGGCGCCCGTCACGTCGACGGCGTCCACTTCGCGCGCGGCCAGATGCACGATGGGGGCGTCCAGGCTGTCGCCATCCGTGAAGTACACGCCTTCGCCGCCGCAGGTGACGATCACCTGGCGCGCACCCTGGCGTTGCACTTCGCGGCAGGCGGCGCGCAGATCCGCCGCCGTGGGCAAGGCCCGCGCCACGCGCGTTTCCAGTTCGCCCCGGTTCAGGATCAGCAAATGCAAGCCCGTCAGGTCTTGCGGCAAGTGCGCCATCTTTGGCTGCGAGACGGCGACGATGACGAGCGGCGTCGCGTGCGTCGCATCCTGGCGCGCATCGGCCAGCAGGGCCTGCACGCTGTCGTGGCCCAGGTTCAGGTCGCAGACGGTGAGGGCGGCGGCGGCGCGCTGTGGCTGGCGGCTGTGCAGAAAAGCCGGTGTCAGCTGTTCATAGAGTTGCATGTTGGCCATCGCCAGCAGCATTTCGCCATGCTCGTCGAGCACGGCCGTGTAGGTACCGCTGCTGGTGTTGCTCAGATGCAAGCTGCCGCGCATGTCGATGCCCGCGTCTTCCGCGTGCGTCTGCAGGGCGTGGCCGGCCGCGTCGTCGCCCAGCGCCGTCAGCAGGGCCACGGGGATAGCCAGGCGTGCGAGGTTTTCCGCGATGTTGCGGCCCACGCCGCCAAACACTTCTTCCGAACGCACGGGATTCGATGTGCCCATCTGCAAGGTCGCCAGGGTGCGCATCTTGCGGTCGAGGTTGGCGGCGCCTATGCACAGCACGGGGCGGCTGTCGGGCAGCACGTAGGCGCGCCCCAGCAGGCGCCGCTCGCGGATCAATCCGGCGATGTGGCCGGCGACGGCCGAGCGCGACAAGCCCAGCTCGCTCGCCAGGTCTTGCTGCGAGATGAAGGGGTTGTTGCGGATCAGCGTGTACAGCTGGTCTTTTTTATTGGTATCGGTCACAGGGTTTTCGCTGAGGTTTAAACATTTGTCTGGAACTGTAAACATTTGTCTTTCTGATGTCAAGCGCGTGTCAAGTGCATGCGAAAAACCTTCGTATGGAGCTTGTATGCACGGATTTCCCGGGCATGGCGGGCCTGGGCATGCCTCGACTATAATATCGGCGATTTATATTTGAATTGTATAAATGGGCAAGAAAAATGGTATTTGCCATACATATTCCGTTTGATGCATAGTGGCGGCAAATAGAGGCAATACGCATTTCGATATACCTGTAACACCATACATACCCATACATACCCGATACCTGGGCGATACTTTTCGTACACCGTCGCGCAGGCAGCAACCCATCACCATTAGTCAATCAGAGGATAACCATGTCGAACAACACCCCTTTCCACGCCGCCGAAATCATCCGTGCCCGCGCTCCTGAAAATTTCAAGCCGCGCGTGGCGATGATCCTCGGCTCCGGCCTGGGTGTGTTGGCCGAGCAGATGACGGACGCCGTCAGCATCAGCTTTGACGAATTGCCAGGCTTCCCGATCAGCACCGTGCACGGCCATGCCGGCGAACTGGTGATCGGCACCCTGTCGGGCGTCGCCGTTGTCTGTATGAAGGGCCGTGGCCACTTCTATGAAGGCTATGGCATGGGCGTGATGACGAGCGCCATCCGCACCCTGAAACTTCTGGGCTGCGAAATGCTGTTCGTCACCAACGCCGCCGGCTCCCTGCGCCCTGAAGTGGACGCCGGCAGCCTGGTGGCCATCAGCGATCACATCAACCTGCTGCCAGGCACGCCGATGGTCGGCCCGAACGATGACCGCTTCGGCCCGCGCTTCTTCAGCATGGCCAACGCCTACGATGCGGACTTGCGCAATCTGGTCAAGGACACGGCCGCTTCGAACGGCATCACCCTGCATGAAGGCGTGTTCGTCGCCTACCCTGGTCCGAACTTCGAGACGGCCGCCGAAATCCGCATGATGGCCCGCCTGGGCGCCGACACGGTCGGCATGTCCGTGGTGCCGGAAGTGGTCTCGGCCCGCCATTGCGACCTGAAAGTGGTGGGCGTGTCGGTGATTACCAACCTGGCCGAAGGCATGTCGCCATTCGCCCTGTCGCATGAGCAAACCCTGAAATACGCGGCCATCGGCGCGAAAGACCTGGTCAAGCTGATCCTGGCCTTCCTCTCCAAAGTCGCAGAAAAGCCGCAAGCCTAAGCACTTTTTTATGCAGTAGCGGCGCGCCATCTACTGGCGCTGCCGCGCGGCAGGCCGGGAAAATCCGGCCTACACTGTTCGCATCATCCCGCATTACATCCATAAAGCGAGCCTTATCATGTCACGCGCATTTATCCTCCTGCTTGATTCCTTCGGCCTTGGCGCGACGCCAGACGCCGCCAAGTATGGCGACGCAGGTGCCAATACCTTTGGCCACATTGCCAGCACTGTCGCCAAAAGCGGCAAGACCTTGAAACTCCCGAACATGGAACGCCTGGGCCTGGGCGCCGCCGCGCACCTGGCCAGCGGCGAATGGGCCACCGGTTTCGACCAGCGCGACGGCTTCACCGGCGCCTATGGTGCGGCGCGCGAGCGCTCCACCGGCAAGGACACGCAGAGCGGCCACTGGGAAATCGCCGGCGTGCCCGTCGAATTCGACTGGGGATATTTCCCCCGCACCACGCCGTCGTTTCCGGCCGACCTGACCGACAAGCTCAAAGCCATGTCGGGCGTGCCGGGCTTCCTCGGCGACTGCCATGCCTCGGGCACGGACATCATCAACAAGCATGGCGACGAGCACGTCGCCACCGGCAAGCTGATTATCTATACCTCGGGCGACTCGGTGATGCAGATCGCCGCGCACGAAGAGTCGTTCGGCCTCGAGCGCCTGTACGCAGTGTGCGAAATGGCCTTCAAGCTGGTCGAGCCGTACAACATCGGCCGCGTCATCGCCCGCCCGTTCACCGGCAGCAATGGCAACTACACGCGCACGTCCAACCGCCATGACTACGCCGTCGCGCCACCCGCGCCGACCCTGCTCGACCACGTCAAGAATGCGGGCGGCGAAGTCGTCGGCCTGGGCAAGATCAGCGACATTTTCGCTACCCAGGGAATCTCGCGCGTCGTCAAGGGCGTTGACAACATGGCGCTGTTCGAAGCGCTGTTGAAGACGGCCGATGAAGTGCAGGACAAGTCGCTCACCTTCGTGAACTTCGTCGATTTCGACCAGGCTTTCGGCCACCGCCGCAACGTCGAAGGCTATGCCGACGCGCTGCGCGAAATGGATGGTCGCCTGCCGGAATTCATGGCCAAGCTCAAGGAAGGCGACCTGGTCGTGATCACCGCCGACCATGGCTGCGACCCGACCTGGCACGGCTCCGACCATACCCGCGAACACATACCGATGATCTTCTTCGGCCCCGGTGTCGCCCCGCGCGCACTGGGTATTTCCGAGACCTTCTCCGATATTGGCCAAACCCTCGCCAAACACCTTGGCGTACCACCACTTGCTAATGGAACCAGCTTGTTATGACACTCATGCACCCCGAATTCAAGCGTAATGAGGCCGTTGGCCTCGACCTGGGCTGGATCAACCAGATCCGCGTCAACCGCGCCGCGACGGACCGCCGCGCGGCCAGCCTGGCGAACCGCCGTACGGTGAAAAAGGAATACCAGGCCGCCTGGCTGGTCAAAGCCATCCAGATGATCGACCTGACCACCCTGGGCGGCGACGATACGCCGGGCAGAGTGGAACGCCTGTGCATGAAGGCCATGCGCCCGCTGCGCGCCGACCTGATGGACGCCTTGGGCCTGACGCAATTGAGCACCGGCGCCGTGTGCGTGTACCACGAGATGATTCAGCCAGCCGTGAAAGTCATCCAGGGCCGTTTGCCCATCGCCGCCGTGTCGACGGGTTTCCCGGCCGGACTGACGAGCATGGAAACGAAGCTGCGGGAGATCGAGCTGTCGGTCGCTGCCGGCGCTTCCGAGATCGATATCGTCATCACGCGCCAGCACGTCCTGAACGGCAACTGGCAAGTGCTGTACGACGAAATGCTCGCTTACCGCAAGGCGTGCGGCGAAGCCCACGTGAAGGCGATTCTCGCCACGGGCGACTTGCTGACCATGGAAAACGTGGCCAAGGCGTCGTGGGTCTGCATGATGGCAGGCGCCGATTTCATCAAGACCTCCACCGGTAAAGAGGGCGTGAACGCCACCATTCCCGTGGCCCTGACGATGGTGCGCACGATCCGCGAATACCACGAGCAGACGGGCTTCCAGGTGGGCTTCAAGCCAGCCGGCGGCGTCAGCTCGGCCAAGAGCGCGCTGCAATACCTGACCCTGATGAAGGAAGAACTGGGCAACGAATGGCTGCAGCCGCACCTGTTCCGCATCGGCGCTTCCAGCCTGCTGACCGACATCGAGCGCCAGCTCGAGCACTACGTCACCGGCAGCTACTCGGCCAATAATCGTCACGCACAACCTTAAAGAACAATCGTCATGCCAACAATTAACGAGATTCTCAATACTATGGACTACGGCCCTGCTCCCGAAAGTCAAAAAGAAGCGCAAGCGTGGCTCGATGGCCACCAGCGCACATTCGGTTTGTTCATCGACAATGCCTGGAGCGCGCCGGCGGAACTGTTCGCCTCGACCAATCCTGCCGATGGCGCGCAGCTGGCCGAACTGACGCAAGCGACCGACGCGGACGTCGAACGCGCCGTCGAAGCGGCGCGCCGCGCGCTGCCCGTCTGGCAAGGCATGGGCGGCCACGGCCGCGCGAAAGTCATGTACGCGCTGGCCCGTCTGCTGCAAAAGCATTCGCGCCTGTTCGCCGTGCTCGAAACCCTGGACAACGGCAAGACCATCCGCGAAACGCGCGATATCGACTTGCCGCTGGCCGCGCGCCACTTCTATCATCACGCCGGCTGGGCGCAGCTGCAGTCGGAAGAATTCGCCGACTACCGCGCCGTGGGCGTGGTGGGCCAGATCGTGCCGTGGAATTTCCCGCTGCTGATGCTGTCGTGGAAAATCGCCCCGGCCCTGGCGGCCGGTAACACGGTCGTCTTCAAGCCGGCCGAATTCACGTCGCTGACCGCCATGCTGTTCGCCGAATTGTGCGTGCAGGCAGGCGTGCCGGCTGGCGTCGTCAACATCGTCACCGGCGACGGCAGAGTGGGCTCGGCCATCGTCAAGCATCCTGGCGTGGACAAGATCGCGTTTACGGGCTCCACGGAAGTGGGCCGCCTGATTCGTGAAGCGACGGCCGGCAGCGGCAAGAAGCTCTCCCTCGAACTGGGCGGCAAGTCGCCGTTCATCGTCTTTGAAGACGCGGACCTCGATGGCGCCGTGGAAGGCTTGGTCGATTCGATCTGGTTCAACCAGGGCCAGGTGTGCTGCGCCGGTTCGCGCCTGCTGGTGCAGGAATCGATCCAGGAGCGCTTCCTGAACAAGGTGCGCGCCCGCATGGAAAACCTGCGCCTCGGCTCGCCGCTGGACAAATCGATGGACGTGGGCGCGTTGGTCGACCCCGTGCAGCGCCAGCGCATCGCCGCGCTGGTCGATTCGGCGCGTGCCGAAGGCTGCGACGTGTGGCAACCGGCGTGTGAATTGCCGGCCGACGGTTCGTGGTTCCCGCCGACCCTGATCACGGGCGCGTCGACCTCGGCCGCCGTGGCACAGGCTGAAATCTTCGGTCCCGTGCTGGTGGCCATGAGCTTCCGCACGCCGCCCGAAGCGGTGCAACTGGCGAACAATACGGTGTACGGCCTGGCCGCCAGCGTGTGGACCGAGTCGATCAGCCTGGCCCTCGATATCGCTCCCGCCATCAAGGCTGGCGTGGTGTGGATCAACAGCGCCAACCAGTTCGATGCGGCATGCGGCTTCGGCGGCTACCGTGAATCTGGTTTCGGCCGTGAAGGCGGCCGCGAAGGCATGCTGGAATACATGACGGCCCTGGCCGAAGATGCGCGTCCAGCCTTGCCGGTGGTGGAAGTCAAGGCCAAGGGCAATGCGAAGCCGGCTGCAGCCGATCCGTTCGCCATCGACCGCACGGCCAAGATGTACATCGGCGGCAAGCAGGCGCGCCCTGACAGCGCCTACAGCACCCCGGTGTTTGGCGCGAACGGCGCCCTGCTGGCCGAAGTGGGCGTGGGCAGCCGCAAGGATATCCGCAACGCCGTCGAAGCGGCCCATAAAGCGTCCGGCTGGACCGGCGCCACGGCGCACAACCGCGCGCAAGTGCTGTACTACATCGCTGAAAACCTCGCTGCGCGCGCCGACGAATTCGCCGCCCGCATCGCCGCCATGACGGGCAATAAAAACCCCGAGAAGGAAGTGCAGGCATCGATCGAACGCCTGTTCTACTACGCCGCCTGGGCCGACAAGTACGACGGCCTGGCGCACCAGCCGCCAACGAAAGGCATCACCGTGGCGCTGAATGAAGCGGTCGGCGTGATCGGCATCGTCTGCCCGAACGAAGCGCCTTTGCTGGGCTTCATTTCGCTCGTCGCCCCTGCCATCGCGCTGGGCAACCGCGTGGTGGTGGTGCCATCGGAAGCGCATCCGCTTTCCGCGCTGGACCTGTACCAGGTCTTCGACACGTCCGACTTGCCGGGCGGCGTCGTCAACATCATCAGCGGCAACGCCGATGAACTGGCGCGCACCCTGGCCACGCACGCCGACATCGACGCCGTCTGGCGCCATGACGGTTCCGCTGAAGGTTGCGCCGAAGTCGAGCGCCTGTCGGCCGGCACCCTGAAGCGCACCTGGGTCGGTGGTGCGAAGGGCCGCGACTGGTACAGCGCCGCCCAAAGTGGCGGCCGCGCCGTGCTGGCGCATGCGTCGCAGGTGAAAAACGTGTGGATTCCTTACGGCGTCTAAGTTTGTAAAGCAGGACAGTGGGGCCGGTTCTCCCGCGCAGCGATGCGCCGGGGCACCGGCCCCAAGTTGCTTTCGCCAGCAAGGCGTGTAGGTCGGATTAGCCCGCAGGGCGTAATCCGACAAGGCCGCTGGATCGACATCAGTATTTGAACAAGACATCGGGAGCTATCATGTTTCTAACTCAGGAAATCATCCGCAAAAAGCGCGACAAGGGCGTATTGAGCGCCGAGGAAATCCAGTTTTTCGTGCGTGGCATCACTGACGGCAGCGTCAGCGAAGGACAGATCGCGGCGCTGGGCATGGCCGTCTATTTCAACGACATGAACATGGACGAGCGCGTGGCGTTCACCCTGGCCATGCGCGATTCCGGCCAGGTGCTGGACTGGCGCTCGCTGAACCTGCCTGGCCCCATCGTCGACAAGCATTCGACGGGCGGCGTGGGCGACGTCGTCTCCTTGCTGCTGGGTCCCATGGTCGCCGCATGCGGCGGTTACGTGCCGATGATCTCGGGCCGCGGCCTGGGCCACACGGGCGGCACCCTGGACAAGTTCGACGCCATTCCAGGCTATTGCACGGTGCCGGACAATGCACTGTTCCGCAAGGTGGTGCAGGATATCGGCGTGGCCATCATCGGCCAGACGGCGCAGCTGGCGCCGGCCGACAAGCGTTTCTACAGCATCCGCGACGTCACCGCCACGGTGGAATCGGTGGCCATGATCACCGGCTCCATCCTGTCGAAGAAACTCTCGGCCGGGCTGGACGCGCTGGTGATGGACGTGAAAGTGGGTTCGGGCGCCTTCATGCCGACCTACGACAAATCGGTGGAACTGGCCGAGAGCATCGTCGCCGTCGGCAATGGCGCGGGCATGCAGACGTCGGCCATTCTGACGGACATGAACGAATCGCTGGCGCCGTACGCGGGCAATGCGCTGGAAGTGCGCGGCGCCATGGATTACCTGACGGGTCGTTCGCGTCCCGCGCGCCTGCATGAAGTGACCCTGGCGCTGTGCGCCGAGATGCTGGTGCTGGGCGGCCTGGCCGCCACCGAAGAGGAAGCGCGTGTGAAATTGACGGCGGCCCTCGATTCGGGTGAAGCGGCCGAGCGCTTCTCGCGCATGGTGTCGGCCCTGGGCGGCCCGGCGGATATCGTCGAACATCCGGACAAGCACCTGGAAACAGCACCATTCATCGTGCCGGCGCCAGCGCTGTCAGCCGGTTTTGCCAACGTGCGCGATTGCCGCGCCATCGGCCTGGCCGTGGTGGCCCTGGGCGGTGGCCGCCGCCGTCCGACGGACAGCATCGATTTCGCTGTCGGCCTGACGGACCTCGTGAACCTGGGCGAGCAAGTGGCCGTGGGTCAGCCGCTGGCCATGGTGCACGCGCGCACGGAAGCGGCGGCGCAGCAAGCCGTCAGGGAAATCCAGCAAGCGTATGCCATCAGCGCGGTGGCGTTGACGGGCAATCCGGTGATTTACCGTACGATACGACCTTAAACTAAACCCAGAAGCAAAGTCTGGGGTCGTACCCTCAGGGTACGACCCCAGCATCTTGCTGCTGGGGTTGAAAAGAAAATCAAATGAACAACCAAGAACTGATCGCCGAAGCCAATGCCGGCCGTGAACTGGCCTACGCGCCATACTCGCGTTTCAAGGTGGGCGCGGCGCTGCTGTGCAAGGATGGCCGCGTCTTCCGTGGCTGTAACGTGGAAAATGCGGCGTATGGCCTGTGCAACTGCGCCGAGCGCACGGCGTTTTTCAGCGCCATCGCGCATGGCTGCAAGCCGGGCGACTTCGCCAAATTGGCCGTCACGGGCGACACGGTCGAACCGATCTCGCCGTGCGGCGCCTGCCGCCAGGTGATCTTCGAGATGGGCGGCGCCGACCTGCCGGTCATCCTGACGAACCTGAAAAACGATGTCATGGAAGTGACGGCGGGCTGGCTGCTGCCGCACGGCTTCGGCAATTCCGACCTGGACATGAAGTAACAGGATTCGCTTGAACAAGACGATCGACATCCAGGCCGCCGTGGCGATTGCCGCGGCCGAAGCCATGGCCGCCAAGACGCAGGGCACCTTCGGCGTGGGCGGCGTGCTGCTCGATGGCGCCGGCAACGTGCTGCAATCGATGCATAACAATGTCGTGCGCCAGGGTCTGGTGTTCGACCCCACGGCGCATGGCGAACGCCAGCTGGTGGACTGGTATTTTGCCGAACGGGCCAAGGGCACGCCCTTGCCGCCGCCGGGCGAACTGACCATCGTCACCTCGCTCGACCCCTGCTGCATGTGCACGGGGGCGATTCTGACGGCCGGTTTCAACGTGGTGGTGGCCGCGCCCGACGTCAAGGCGGGCATCAATTACGATGGCAGCGCCACGTTCACGGCTTTGCCGGCGCCGCTGCAGGCGCAGGCTGGCCGCAGTTTTTGTTATCCAGCCGTGCGCGGCGCCACCGAGTATGCGCGCCTGCCATCGGGCGCCGCGCCCAAATCTTTTTTCATCGGCAAGAGCATCCACGAGGCGACGCAGGCACTGTGTTCGCTTGTGTTCGAGTCGACATCGGCGCAGGTAATGCAGCTGCTGAACGCGGGTGACGACGTGCATTTGCGCGATCCCGCCACCTTGCCATCCGAGCATGCCGTGGTGCGCGCCCTGCGCCGCCGCTATCCCGACGCCCTGACTTACCGTTGCGCGCCGCACGCGCCCGATGCCGGCCTGGCACCGTTCCTGCAAGCGGCCATGGAGCAGGATGTGCGCGATGGCGGACAGGGCGACGCTGCCGCCTTGCTCGATTCCTTCGGCAACCTGCTGCTGTGCATGCCCGGAAAATTGGCGCAGTCGGTCATCCGCACGCCGTTCATGGAATGCACGCGCCAGTACGCGCAGCTGCGCTTTGAACTGATGACGAATGCGGCGCCGGCGCTGCAGGAAGAAATCAAAAGCTATCTGGGCCATCCCAAGCACGGCACCTTCGTGCTGGCCATCGGCCCGGACGACGGCGCCGCCAGTTTCATGACCCTGGGCGCCTACGGCTCCACCATGGAAGGCGCGCTGCCGGAGAATAATCCCGCGCAATTCCAGTACGTGCGCCCGGCCATGGAGGAAAACGCGCTGCTGGCGCTGTGCGAGTCGATGCCGCCGCTGTACCGCAAGCTGATACGCATCCGGCCGCGCCAGGTGGCGAGTCTGGACTTGATCAGCGCCCTGGGCTAAGCATCATCGTCCGGCAGATTTTTGAGTAAAAAGTCGCGCACGTTCTCGCCCGCCACGCGGCGTATCTGCGCTTGCGACAGGCCAGCGTCGAGAAGCGCCTGCGTCAATCGCGGCAAGCCCGTCGCATCAATGGCCGTGGTGACGGCGCCGTCGAAGTCCGAGCCATAGGCCACGTGGTCGGCGCCGATCAGTTTGACCGTGTACTTGATGGCGCGCGCGATGGACGCCACGTCCTTGCCGCAGACGGCCGTATTCCAGAAACCGATACCCACCAGGCCACCCTGGGCGGCGATGCGTTTCAGTTGTGCGTCGCTCAGGTTGCGGCCGTTGGCGCAGGTGCCGCGCACGCCCGTGTGCGACACCATCACGGGGCGTTTCGCCATCGTCAATACGTCGTCGATGGTAGCCGGCGAGGCGTGCGCCAGGTCGACGATCATCTTGCGCTGCTCCATGGCGCGCAGCCATTGCTTGCCCAGCGGCGTCAGGCCGCCTTTTTTCAAGCCGTGCTGGGAACCGGACAGTTCCGTGTCGAAGAAATGCGTGGGCGCGGCCATGCGGTAGCCGGCCCGGTACAGGGTATCGAGATTGTCCAGCTTGCCCTCGAGCGCATGCGCGCCTTCCAGGGTCAGCCAGCCGGCCACCAGGTTCGGATCTTTTTCGCGCGCGGCGATGAAGCTGCGCAGCTGGGCGCGGCTGCCGATCACGCGCACCTTGCCATCGCTCCTGGCTGCTTGCTGGCGCAGCTCGCCGGCCTGGTAAGTGGCGCGCGCCAGCAGGCTGTTCCAGGTGGCGGGCGGCAAGCCTTGCGCCACCACCAGGGCCGTGATGTTGTCCGTATCGCTGCCATTGCGCTCGATATTCATCTTGCGCGGCGTCTTGGTAACGACGGAAAAGGCTTGCAGCGCCACGTTGGCCCGCTGCAGGCGGGGGAAGTCGACATGTCCGCGCTGGCTGTCGCGGTTCAGATTGCGTTGCCACAGCAGGCTGTCGGCGTGCAGGTCGGCGATCCACAGGCTCTGGTGCAGGGCCGTAGTGGCTGCCGATGGCGCCTTGCCGGACGGCGGATGGACACGGTTTAGGTGCTCGTCGACGAGGACGGGAGCGGACAGGAAACCGCCGACTAGCGCAAGGCTGGCGGCGGCAAGGGTACTGATAATCATTGTTCTCCGTTTTACCATGGATCGTAGGTGCCCAGGCTCCAGATGTGGCCTTCCGGGTCGCGGCAGGTAAAGCCCCGTCCGCCGTAATCTTCATCCTTGATGTCGAGCACGATCTCGGCGCCGGCTTCGCGCGCGCTGCGGTAGACGGCGTCGGCGTCGCTGACGACCAGGTAGCAGTTTTGCGTGTTGGCGCCGCCGATGTCGCCAGGCAGTTTCATCAGGCGGCCATAGTCGCTGTCGATGGCTGGCGCCACCATGACCATGCCATTGCCAAAGCTCAGTTGCGCATGGGCGACGCCGCCGTTGCCGTCTGGCACGATCAATTGTTTTTCAAAGCCGAGCGCTTTGCACAGCCATTCGATGGCGGCGGGCGCGTCGCGGTAGCGCAGGCAGGGTATGGTTGTCGCTGCTGTCGCTTTTGCTGTCGTGGTCATCAGAAAACTCCTATGGCTGTGGGGGAGTAGCTTCGATCATGGATACTGTCTGGCGTTCCATATCCATACCAACCATCGGGATAGGGTTGATGCCCGTCAGTGCTACGTCCCTCCATAGTGCCATAGAACAATCCTTGCACTCTTGCCATAACGCAAATTTTTATTGCGGTGACTGCGACGAGTTCGCTGCCTTCGTATCCGTGTCCGTGTCGTCGCCGTTGCTTGCCCATCTGAGCAGCATCACAAGCGCAAACAGCATGATGGCCAGCGGCAAGATGGTGATCAGGAACGCCAGACCCAGGCAGCATGCCAGCAGCATCGGCCAGGACATGGCGCGCAAGGCGGCCATGCCCTGGCGCGTGTAAGCGCACAGCTCGTTCCAGAAAGCGCTGAAGGAAGTGCTGCCCGGTGCCGAATTGATGTCTTTCATGCCGTTCTCCTGTCGTGTGGGTGCCGCTGCCGTATGCATGCTGGCAATGAACTCACTATAGGCAAAACCTTGCTGCCGAGCATTGCGTATGCGACGAATGGCAGGAATGGCGGACCGAACGGCGACAGGCCGGGACAAGCGGTTATTCAAACACCTTGAGTTTCAGCTGGAAACTGAGGGCGCCATACAGGCGGTCCTTGTAGGACGGCACGATGGCGATATTCACGCCCACGCGCTGATATTCATAGCTGATGGTGGGCACCAGGGCCGGGAACCAGCCGCCATCGCGCATCTTCGGATAGCCGCTGAAGCCGCCAACGACGGCGCCGACGCGCAGCGGGCCCACCTTGATCGGCTGGTAGTACACGCCCAGGTAGTTCGAGTAGGCGCGGTCGCTATTGTAGAAGCGGCCAGCCGTGACCGAGGCGACCGTGGAAAAGCGGTATTCGGCGCCCAGGCCCGGGTTGCTGTCGTTCAGGTTCTTGTCGCGCTGAAAGTGATACGAATAAAAGCCCGCGTTGAGCCAGGTTTCGCTCAGCGGCTGATTTTCTATCATGCCGACTGTCTGCGCCTGTGCCGCGCCCGCCACTGCCAGCAGCGCCGCGCAGGCAGCTTTGCCCAGCAATGACGCGGTGCGCGCCGATGACCATTGTTTCATGCCTGTTCCTTGTCCTGTCGATATGGCGCCGCCAATGCAAGCGCTCCAGCGCGTCATGCTATCACTGCCAGATTGTTCATTGGAAATTTCATCACGTGCCCGGCGCAGCGCCAGGCAGGGCGATGGCCGCCTGCACCATGTGCGTGAGCAGGATTTCCGCGTCCTCGTAATCCTTGCGCGTGAGCTGCTTGCGCTCCAGCACCAGGGTCATCTGCGCTGAAAAATCCGCATACGATTGCGTCATGGCCCAGATGGCGAACATCAGGTGCGTGGCGTTGACGGGCGCGATCCTGCCGGCGGCGATCCACGCTTCGAAGACGGCGATATCCTTGCGCAGCAGGGGCACGACTCTTTCTCGTATCTGCGCGCCGTACAGGGGCGCGCCATTGATCACCTCCAGCGCATACACGCGCGAAGCCCACGGCTGTTCGCGCGAAAAACGCAGCTTGGCGCCGATGTACGCGCGCAGCACGTCGCGCGGCTCGTCGTGTTCATTGGCCAGCATGTCCATGCGTGCCAGCCAGTCGTCGAGCACGTCGTCGAGCACGCGCTGGTACAGCAGCTGCTTGGACGGGAAGTAATACATCAGGTTTTGCTTCGACAGGCCGGCCCGCTCGGCGATGGTGGCGATCGACGCGCCTTCATAGCCGCTTTCCGCAAATACGCGCACGGCTTGTGCCAGGATGTCCGCTTCCAGGCGATCGCGGTTTTGCAGGCGCCGGCCGCCGGCATTTTTCACGAGAGGGGCAGGGGATTTGTCGCTGGCCATGGCGGGTTCTTTAGCGTGGGCGTATCGATTGCAGGAATGCCTGCAGCACGGGGGTATCGGTGTAGGCCACGTTGAAGCGGAACCACACCGTCTCGGGTGCGCGCAGCATGAAAAATTCGTTCGGCGACAGCAGGATGCCCGCCTTCAAGGCCATGTCGGCGATGACCTTGCCATTCCATTCCGGTGTCTGAATAGTGGGCCAGCCAGCGCTGACGAACATGCCGCCACGGGGACGCGCCACGGGCGCCATGCCCGCCTGCGCCAGGCAGTCGATGCTGCGCTCGCGGGCCGCATCGAGCTGCGCCACCAGCCGTTCCACCATGCGCTTGTAGGGCCGCGCGGACACGGCGTGGTAGACGGCGCGCTCGTTGATTTCTGACGTGGTCAGCCCAGCCAGCATTTTCACGCGCACCAGTTCGGCCACCAGCGACGGCGAGGCGCAAATCGAGCCCACGCGCAGCACGGGCGACAGGGTCTTGGAAAAACTGCCCACGCGGATCACGCGGCGCAAGCCATCCATGGCCGCCAGTGACGCTTCGCCGCGCGCCGCCAGTTCGCGGTAGATATCGTCTTCCACCAGCCAGAAATCGAATTGCTCGGCCAGTGCCAGCAGGCGGTGCGTCTGCGCCTGACTCAGCGATGTTCCCAGCGGATTTTGCAGCACCGTGTTGACGAACATGAGCTTGGGCTGCGTGCGCGCGGCTTCAACGGCCAGCGCATCGAGATCGAGGCCCGTCTCGCCGCGCGCAATGCCCACGGGGATGCAGCCGTGGTGGCGGATCAGCGATTGCAGATTGCTGTAGCCGGGGTCTTCCACCAGCACCGTGTCGCCCGGCTTGGTCAGGCTGCGCAGGATCAGATCGAAAGCGTGCGTGGCGCCGTGCGTCAGCAAGACCTGGTCCGGCTCCACTTGGAACAGCTCTTCCGACAGGCTGGTGGCCAGGTGCTGGCGCAGCGAGGGAAAGCCGAGAGGATGGCCATAGCCGCGCAGCCGGCTGGCGGGAATGCGCATGGCCTGACGCACGGCATCGAGCACGGTCGCCTCGCCATACATCTCGGGCGGCAGCCAGCCCGCGCCCACGGGCAGGGCGTCGGACACGCCCGAATATAGATCCGGCGTGAGGGCATCGATGGCGGTGGGACTCGCGTGGACGGCGGCCTGCGGCGAGGCGGCGATATCGTGGCGCGCGACGAAGTAGCCGGAACCACGGCGCGACGACAGCAAACCGAGGTTGACCAGGCGGTCATACGATTCGACGACGGTGAACGTCGACACGCCATTGCAGCGGGCGAACTGGCGCACGGACGGCATGCGCGTGCCGATGCGCAGGGTGCGGCTGCCCACCATGACGCTGATGGCGATGACGATCTGCTCGACGAGGCCGCCCTTCTTCTGGCGGTCGATGTCCAGCACGGGCCAGCCGCTTGCTTGCTCGGGGGCATCGTCTGTGCTGTCGCTGTGCTTCACGGTGGCTCCTTATGCTGCCTTGCACAAAACTGTAGTGGTTTTTCGACCTGTACGGTTGGGGTACTTTGCCGTTTGTGTATCTGTGCCATTGGGGATGGCCTGTCTATTATTACATCAGCTTTTTGCCAACTGGTAAATTATTTTACGCTTCGTCAAAAACGATCCTGGCCCCGCGCCAGCCCCCATCCCAAGGAGAAGGTCATGAACGAAACAAGGCCGGAATCGATGTCGGCATTCTGGATGCCGTTTACGAATAACCGTGATTTCAAGGCCAACCCGCGCCTGCTCGTGTCGGCCGAAGGCATGTACTACAAGGACGTCGATGGCAACGCCATCCTCGACGGCACGGCGGGCCTGTGGTGCGTGCCGTGCGGCCATGCGCAGCCGAAAATCGTCGGCGCCATCCGCGAGATGGTGGGCCAGCTGGACTTCGCGCCCACCTTCCAGATGGGCCATCCGGCCGCCTTCGAGCTGGCGGAAAAACTGATGGACTACACGGGGCATAAATTTGGCCACGTCTTCTACACCAACTCCGGTTCCGAAGCCGTCGACACGGCCTTGAAGATCGCGCTGGCCTACCACCGGGCGCGCGGCGAGGGCGCACGCACGCGCCTGATCGGCCGCGAACGCGGTTACCACGGCGTGGGCTTCGGCGGCATTTCCGTTGGCGGCATCGGCGGCAACCGCAAGACCTTCGGCCCCTTGCTGCCCGGCGTGGACCACCTGCCGCACACACACAACCTGGACAAGAACGCCTACACGGTGGGCGAGCCCGAATACGGCACCCACCTGGCCGATGAACTGGAACGCATCGTCGCCCTGCATGACGCCTCGACGATTGCCGCCGTCATCGTCGAACCGGTGGCCGGTTCCACTGGCGTACTGATTCCGCCGAAAGGCTATCTGAAACGCTTGCGCGAACTGTGCACCAAGCACGGCATCCTCTTGATCTTCGATGAAGTCATCACGGGTTTCGGCCGCATGACGACGCCGTTCGCCGCCGACTATTTCGACGTCGAGCCGGATCTGATGACGACGGCCAAGGGCCTGACCAACGGCATGGTGCCAATGGGCGCCGTGTTCAGCAAAAAGTATATCCATGACGCTTTCATGGATGCGCCGCCCGGCATTGAACTGTTCCACGGCTACACGTATTCCGGCCACCCGTTGGCCTGCGCCGCCTCGCTGGCGACCCTGCAAGTGTTCGAGGAACAGGACATCCTCGGTCACGCCAAAGCGATGCAGGCATATTGGAGCGACGCCGTGCATTCGCTGAAGGGCCTGCCGCACGTGATTGACTTGCGCAGCATCGGCCTGATCGCCGGCATTGAGCTCGATCCCATCGCCGGCAAACCGGGCACGCGCGCCTTCAACTCCTTCAAGCAAGCCTTCGCCGACGGCGTGCTGATACGCACGACGGGCGACATCATCGCCCTGTCGCCGCCGCTGGTGCTGGAAAAACAGCATGTCGACGAGCTGTTTGGCAAGCTGGCCAAGGTACTCAAAAATCTCGATTGAGACGGCGTCAACCCGGGGTCAGACCCGTTGGGTCTGACCCCAGCATTTTTTGGGTTTATAAAGAGGAATACCAATGACTGATCTCGACACGATTACCCACTACATCAACGGCGCCAAAGTCGACACCCACAGTGGCCGCTACGGCGACGTCTACAACCCGGCCCTCGGCGAACCCGTCGCCCGGGTGGCGCTGGGCACCGTGGAAGACGTCGACGCGGCCGTGCAGGCGGCCGCCACCGCCTTTCCTTCCTGGTCGGCCACGCCTCCCCTGACGCGTGCCAGGGTACTGTTCCGCTACCTGCAGCTGTGCCAGCAGCACACGGACGAATTTGCCGCCATGCTCACGCGCGAGCATGGCAAGACCTTTGCCGATGCGCAGGGCGAAGTGGCGCGCGGCATCGAGATGGTGGAGTTTGCCGTCGGCATTCCGCAGTTGTTAAAGGGCGAATTCACGGACCAGATTTCGCGCGGCATCGACGCCTGGTCCATGCGCCAGGCGCTCGGTGTGGTGGCCGGCATCACGCCATTCAACTTCCCCGTGATGGTGCCGATGTGGATGTTCCCCGTCGCTATCGCTTGCGGCAATACCTTCGTCTTGAAACCGTCCGAGCGCGATCCGTCGGCGTCCCTGCTGCACGCCAAACTGCTCAAAGAAGCGGGCTTGCCCGACGGCGTCTTCAACGTGGTGCAGGGCGATAAAGTGACGGTCGACGCCTTGCTCGACCACCCCGTCGTGCAGGCGATCAGCTTTGTCGGCTCCACGCCAATCGCCGAATATATCTATGCGCGCGGCAGCGCCAGCGGCAAGCGCGTGCAAGCCTTGGGTGGCGCGAAAAACCACATGGTGGTGATGCCCGACGCGGACATGGACATGACGGTCGATGCGCTGATCGGCGCAGCCTACGGATCGGCGGGCGAGCGCTGCATGGCCATCTCCGTCGTGGTGGCCGTGGGCGACGCGGGCGACAAATTGATCGATGCACTGGCAACGCGCACGGCCGCACTGAAAGTGCGCGACGGCATGGAAGATGGTGCGGAAATGGGACCGGTCGTGTCCTTGGCCGCCAAGCAGCGTATCGAAAAACTCATCGCCTCTGGTGTGGAGCAGGGCGCGACGTTGGTCGTCGATGGCCGCAACCACGTGGTGCCGGGCCGCGAGAACGGCTTCTTTGTCGGCGGCACCTTGTTCGACCACGTCACGCGCGACATGAGCATCTACAAGGAAGAGATTTTCGGCCCCGTGCTGTGCGTGCTCCGGTGTCCTGACGTGGTGCACGCGGTGGAGCTGATCAACGCCAACGAGTATGGCAACGGCGTGGCCATCTACACGCGTGACGGCGGTGTGGCGCGCGAATTCGTGCGCCAGATTCAGGTCGGCATGGTGGGCGTCAACATCCCCTTGCCCGTGCCGATGGCCTTCAACAGTTTCGGTGGCTGGAAGCGCAGCATGTTCGGCGATCACCACGCCTATGGCCCCGAAGGCGTGCGTTTCTACACGCGCCACAAGGCCGTGATGCAGCGCTGGCCGAACACGGCAAGCGCTGGTGTGGAATTTGCTTTTCCCCAGATGAAGTAAAGGTTTCAAATCACAAGCCGGCCGCACATAACAAGAGGAATACGCGATGATCGAGTCTTTGAACTATTTGCCGCATCCCACCCTGCCCAACGAGGAACTGGCGGGCCACTTCACGGATCTGGCGCCACCGCTCACGGCGCGCCAGGCCGCCATCGAAAGCGCCCGCTGCCTGTATTGCTACGACGCGCCGTGCAGCCGCATCTGTCCGTCGGAAATCGACGTGGCCAGCTTCATCCGCAACATCCACGACAAGAACATCAACGGCGCCGCCGCCGGCATCCTGAAGCAGAATATCCTGGGCGGCAGCTGCGCCAGGGTCTGCCCGACGGAAATCCTCTGCGAAGACGTCTGCGTGCGCAACCACGACGCCGAAGGCCAGCCCGTCAAGATTGGTCTCTTGCAGCGCTATGCCGTCGACCACATGCACTTCACCCGCCATCCGTTCCAGCGGGCTGCAAGCACGGGCAAGACGATTGCCATCGTCGGCGCGGGTCCCGCCGGCCTGTCGTGCGCGCACCGGCTGGCCATGCTGGGCCACGACGTGGTGATCTTTGAAAAGGAAGGCAAGGCGGGCGGCCTGAATGAATACGGCATCGCCAAATACAAGCTGACGGACGACTTTGCGCAAAAGGAAATCGACTTCCTGCTGGACATCGGCGGCATCGAGATCCGATGTCGTCAGGTGCTGGGCGAGAACCTGCAGCTGCGCGACCTGCACGCGCAGTACGACGCCGTGTTCCTCGGCCTGGGCCTGGGCGCCAGCCGCAAGCTGGGCTTGACGGGCGAGGAGGCGCCGGGACTCCTGGCCGCCGTCGATTACATTAGCGCGCTGCGCCAGGCCGACGACCTGGCCGCGCTGCCCGTGCCGAAACGGGCGATCGTGATTGGCGCCGGCAATACGGCCATCGACATGGCCGTGCAGATACAGCGCCTGGGCGCCGAGGAAGTCACCCTCGTCTACCGGCGCGGTTTCGACGCCATGACGGCCACCCACCATGAACAGGAAATCGCCAAGGCCAACCAGGTGCGCATGCTGACGTGGGCCCAGCCGCAGCAAGTGCTGCTCGGCGCGGCTGGCAAGGTGGCCGGCATGCGTTTCGAGAAAACGCGGATGCAGGGCACGCGTCTGGCGGGCACGGGCGAAACATTCGACGTGGCGGCCGACGCCATTTTCAAGGCCATCGGCCAGAGCCTCGACACCGAGGTGCTGCATGATCCGATGGCCTCGCTGCTGAAACGCGAAGGCGACAAGATCGCCGTCGATGGGGGCTTTCGCACGGTGCTGCCGGGGATCTATGCGGGCGGCGATTGCGTGGCGCCGGGGCAGGACTTGACGGTGCAAGCCGTCCAGCATGGCAAGCTGGCCGCACTGGCCATCCATTCCGATTTGATCAATAAAGTGGAGGCTGCATAATGGCTGATCTCAGCATCGAATTTTGCGGCATCAAGGCGCCGAATCCCTTCTGGCTGGCGTCCGCACCGCCGACCGACAAGGCCTACAACGTGGTGCGCGCGTTCGAGGCGGGGTGGGGCGGCGTCGTGTGGAAAACCCTGGGGGAAGACCCGGCCGCCGTCAACGTCTCGTCGCGCTATTCCGCCCTGTATGGCAAGAACCGCGAAGTGGTGGGCTTCAACAACATTGAACTGATCACCGACCGCTCACTGGAGATCAATCTGCGCGAAATCACGCAGGTGAAAAAGGACTGGCCCGACCGCGCCATGATCGTCTCCCTGATGCTGCCGTGCGAAGAGCACTACTGGGCCGACATCCTGCCCAAGGTCGAGGCGACGGGAGCGGATGGCATCGAACTCAATTTCGGCTGCCCGCACGGCATGCCGGAGCGGGGCATGGGAGCGGCCGTGGGCCAGGTGCCCGAGTACGTGCAGATGGTCACCGCCTGGTGCAAGAAGCATAGCCGCTTGCCCGTCATCGTCAAGCTCACGCCCAACATCACGGACGTGCGCATGCCGGCGCGCGCGGCCAAGGCGGGCGGCGCGGACGCCGTCTCGCTGATCAACACCATCAACTCGATCACCTCGCTGGACCTGGACCGCATGGTGGCCTTGCCCATCGTCGGCGGCGCCAGCACGCACGGCGGCTATTGCGGGTCTGCCGTCAAACCGATCGCCCTGAACATGGTGGCCGAAATCGCCCGCGATCCTCAGACGCGCGGTTTGCCCATTTCCGGCATCGGCGGCATCGGCAACTGGCGCGACGCGGCCGAATTTCTCGCCCTGGGCGCCGGCTGCGTGCAGGTGTGCACGGCCGCCATGCTGCATGGCTTTCGCATCGTCGACGAGATGAAGGATGGCCTGTCGCGCTGGATGGACGAGAAGGGCTATGCACGCATCAGCGATTTTTCCGGCAAGGCCGTGGCCAACACGACGGACTGGAAATACCTGGACATGAATTACCAGGTCATCGCGCAGATCAACCAGGACGACTGCATCAAATGCGGCAAGTGCTATGTGGCCTGCGAAGACACCTCGCACCAGTCGATTGCGCAGCTGATCGACGCGGCCGGCACGCGCACCTATGAAGTGATCAAGGACGAATGCGTGGGCTGCAATCTGTGCGAAATCACCTGTCCGGTGCAGGGTTGCATCACGATGGTGCCGCAGACGACAGGCAAGCCGTACATGAACTGGACGCAGGATCCGCGCAACCCTCGGGCATTGGCGGAGTCGGCATAGGGCACGGTTATTGCGTGCGTTTTATTTGTAAACAGCGGCCGGCCTTTGCGGTAAGCTAGATTGACTTAAAGGTCGCGCCGTTTCTATAAAACCGATCCCCTCCCAACCGATGGAGCATACCTGTGAACCACGACTATTCAGGCAACACGCAACTCTGGAATGAAGACCTGGCGCCCACCACGGCGGCGCAGCGCACCTGGCGCTGGTATCACTTTGCCGCGCTGTGGGTCGGCATGGTGATGTGCATTCCCGCCTACACCCTGTCGGCCAGCCTGATCGACAGCGGCATGTCCGGTTACCAGGCCGTGCTCACGGTATTTCTCGCCAACGCCATCGTGCTCCTGCCCATGCTGCTGATCGGCCATGCGGGCACCAAGTACGGCATCCCGTATGCCGTGCTGGCGCGCGCCTCGTTCGGCACCATGGGCGCGCGCTTGCCCGCCCTGATGCGCGCCATCGTCGCCTGCGGCTGGTACGGCATCCAGACCTGGTTCGGCGGGCAGATGATCTATACCCTGATGGGCGTGCTGGTGGGCCATGAACTGGGCGGCGAGAAGATCGCGGGCCTGGGCATCAACGGCAGCCAGTTGCTGTGCTTTTTGGCTTTCTGGGCCATCCAGTTTTATTACATCCTGCATGGCATGGAGTCGATCCGCAAGCTCGAAACCTACACGGCGCCGCTGAAAATCCTGATCTGCTTCGTGCTGCTGTACTGGGTGCACAGCAAGGCCGGCGGCGTGGCCAGCCTGCTGGATCAGCCATCGCAATTCATCCCTGGCGGTAAAAAGGCGGGCCAGTTCTGGAGCGTCTTCTGGCCATCGCTGACGGCCATGGTGGGTTTCTGGGCCACCCTGGCATTGAATATCCCCGACTTCACGCGCTTCGCCAAGACGCAGCGCGACCAGGTGATCGGCCAGTCCATCGGCTTGCCGGTGCCGATGGGCCTCCTGGCCATGCTGGCCGTGATCGTCACGGCAGGCTCCGTCGTCATGTACGGCAAGGCCATCTGGGATCCCGTCGATCTGGCCAGCCGCATGACGGGCGCCGCCGTGCTGATCGCCCTGATCATCCTCCTGATCGACACGGTCAGCGTCAATCTGGCCGCCAACCTGGTTGGCCCCGCGTATGACTTTTCCTCGCTGGCGCCGAAGCAGATTTCGTACAAGATGGGCGGCTACATCACGGCTTTCATCGCCATCGTCATGATGCCGTGGAAGGTGCTTGAGTCGACGCAGGGCTACATCTTCACCTGGCTGATCGGCTACTCGGCCCTGCTGGGACCCATCGCCGGCATCCTCATCGTCGACTATTATTTTGTGCGCAAGACGCAGCTGGACGTCAAGCAGCTGTACCGCGACGACGGCGTCTACTCGTATGGCAATGGCTGGAACATGGCGGCGCTGATCGCCTTTGTCATCGCCGTGCTGCCGAACATCCCGGGCTTTTTGAATGCGGCCTTTCCCGCGGCGTTTCCCGGCGTAGCCGAAGGATTCAAAACCATCTACACCTACGCCTGGTTCGTGGGCGTGGCCATCGCCGCCGTCGTGTACGGCGTCATGATGAAGGGCAAGGCCGTGGCGCACGTGCAGCAGGCGCCGCAGTCGTAATCACTGAAGGAGACAAGATGACTACACTGATACGTGGCGGTACCGTCGTCAACGCCGACCGCGCCTTTCGCGCCGATGTGCTGATCGAGGGCGCCATCATCGCCGCCGTCGGCGAGCACCTGGCCGTACCGGCAGGGGCTACCGTGATCGACGCGGGCGGCCTGTACGTGATGCCGGGCGGGATCGACACGCACACGCACATGAATTTGCCTTTCATGGGCACCGTGACGTCGGACGATTTTTTCACGGGCACGGCGGCGGGTCTGGCGGGCGGCACCACCACCATCATGGACTTCGTCATTCCCGCGCCCAAGCAGTCGCTGATCGAGGCGTATCACCAGTGGCGCGAGTGGTCGGCCAAGGCGGCTGGCGACTACACCTTCCACGTGGCGATCACCTGGTGGAGCGAGCAGGTACATGAAGACATGGGCACCCTCGTGCGCGAGCATGGCGTGAACAGCTTCAAGCACTTCATGGCCTATAAAAACGCCATCATGGCCGACGATGAGACGCTGGTGAAAAGCTTTACCCGCTCGCTGGAGCTGGGCGCGCTGCCCACCGTGCATGCGGAAAATGGCGAGCTGGTTTTTCAATTGCAGCAAGCCTTGCTCAAGAAGGGGATCACCGGGCCGCAGGCGCACCCGCTGTCGCGCCCACCGGCCGTGGAAGCGGAGGCGGCCAACCGCGCCATCGCCATTGCCAACGTGCTCAATACGCCTGTCTACATTGTGCACGTCTCGTGCGCCGAATCGCTTGACGCCATCACGCGGGCGCGCGCCAACGGCCAGCGCGTGTATGGCGAAGCGCTGGCGGGCCACCTGGTGATCGACGACAGCGTCTACCAGAGCGACGATTTCGACTACGTGGCGGGCCACGTCATGAGCCCTCCGTTTCGCGGCAAGCACCATCAGGCAGCTTTGTGGCACGGCCTGCAAAGCGGCAACCTGCACACGACAGCCACCGACCACTGTACCTTTTGCGCCGAGCAGAAAGCGGCCGGCAAGGACGACTTCACGCGCATCCCGAACGGTTGCGGCGGCGTTGAGGAACGCATGGCCGTGGTGTGGGACGCTGGCGTCAATTCCGGCATGCTGACGCCTTCCGAATTCGTCAAGGTGAGTTCCACCAATGCGGCGCAAATCTTCAATATGTATCCGCGCAAGGGCGTCATCGCCGCGGGCAGCGATGCCGACATCGTGCTATGGGATCCGCAGGGCACGCGCACCATTTCCGCCGCTACGCAGTTCGCCAAGGGAGGCTTCAACGTCTTCGAAGGGCGCACCGTGCGCGGCATCCCCAGCACCACGATTGCCGCTGGCAAGGTGGTGTTCCACAAGGGCGAGCTGATGGCCGTCGAAGGGGCAGGGCGCTATGTCGAACGGCCCGCTTTTTCCGCCACGACAGCTTAAGGAGTTGATGATGGATGCATTGCGTATCAATGGCGAGCGCCTGTGGGCGGCCCTGATGGAACTGGCGCAGATCGGCGCGACAGCGAAGGGCGGCGTGAAACGCCTGGCCCTGACGGACCTCGATAAACAGGGCCGCGACCTGGTGGTGGGCTGGGGCCGCGAAGCGGGCATGAGCATCACGATCGACCAGATCGGTAATGTCTTCATGCGCCGCGACGGCACCGACAATACGCTGCCACCCGTGATGACGGGTAGCCATATCGACACGCAGCCCACGGGCGGCAAGTTCGATGGCAATTACGGTGTGCTGGCCGGCCTGGAAGTGGTGCGCACCCTGAACGATTTACACATCAAGACGCGGGCGCCCATTGAGGTGGCCTTCTGGACCAACGAGGAAGGCTCGCGCTTCGTGCCCGTGATGATGGGGTCCGGCGTGTTCTGCGGCGCCTTCTCGCTGGAGACCGCGTATGCTGCCAAGGACACGGAAGGCAAAACGGTGGGCGAGGAGCTGGCGCGCATCGGATACAAGGGCGAGCAGGTGCCGGGCGACCATCCGATAGGCGCCTACTTTGAAACGCATATCGAGCAGGGCCCCGTGCTGGAAGACGCGGACAAGGTGATTGGCGTGGTGCCTGCCGTGATGGGCCTGTCGTGGTATGACTGCGTGGTGACGGGCATGGAAGCGCATGCGGGACCCACGCCCATGGGCTTGCGCAAGGATGCGCTGCAAGTGGCCACGACCATCATGCAGGAAGTCGTCGCCATTGCCAACCGCTACCCGCCGTATGGGCGCGGCACGGTGGGCATGGTGCAAGTCTTCCCGAACAGCCGCAACGTGATTCCCGGCGAAGTCACATTCAGCATCGACCTGCGCAATGTGAACGACGAACTGCTCAACACCATGCATGGCGAGATCACGGCCTTTATCGATGCCACGCGCGAGAAGTCAGGCTTGGGCATTTCACTGGAAAGGGTGTCCTACTACCCGCCATGCCCGTTCCACCCCGACTGCGTGGGCGCCGTGCGCAACGCCACGGCAAAGCTCGGCTACTCGGTGATGGACGTGGTCTCCGGCGCCGGACACGACGCCATCTACGCGGCCAGGCTGGCGCCGGCCGGCATGATCTTCGTGCCGTGCAAGGACGGCATCAGCCACAATGAAATCGAAGACGCCAAGCCCGAGCACCTGGAAGCGGGCTGCAACGTGCTGCTGCACGCGATGCTGGAGCGGGCCGTGGCGGTGTAGCCTTACGGCTTCGGCTGGAAGCTGCGCAAGAACGCCAGCAGCGCGCGCCCCGCGATGTCGGCGTCGTCCGCCGTCATGGTTTCCAGCGGGTTGTGGCTGATGCCGCCATTGCCGCAGCGGGTAAACAGCATGGCCACATCGGTGATGGCGGCCATGGCCATGGCGTCGTGGCCGGCGCCCGACAACAGCGCATACGGTGCGATGCCGACCGATTCCACGGCTTGCGCCAGCTGCGCCATCAGCCACGGCGCGCACGGCGCCGCACGCGCCGACAGCAGCAGCTCCAGATGATAGTCGATCTGGCGCCGTGCGCAGATAGCGGCGATGCCATCAAGGATATCGTCGACGGCCGCCTGGCGCACGGCATCAACGGCTGCGCGGATATCGAGCGACAGGGTGCAGGCGCCGGCGATCACGTTGACGGAACCATTCGGCACGTGCAGCTGGCCCACGGTGCCCACCAGCGCCTCGCCCTGGTTGCAGCGCTGTTCCACCAGCAGGATGATTTCGGCGGCCGCGCTGGCGGCGTCCTTGCGCATGGTCATGGGCGTGGTGCCCGCGTGGCTGGCCACGCCGCCAAGATTGACCAGGTAGCGCGAGCTGCCGGCAATCGCCGTGACGATCCCCAGCGGCAGGTCGCGTTCCAGCAGCACGGGACCCTGCTCGATGTGCACTTCCACATAGCCGAGCAAATCCGCCGGATCGCGCGCGATGGCGCCGATGGCGCTCGCCTCGTGGCCGGCGGCGGCCAGCGCGTCGCGCATGCTCACGCCATCCGCGTCACGCTGTTCCAGCAGCGACACGTCGAACTTGCCCGTGATGGCCGTGCTGCCCAGGAACGTGCTCTTGAAGCGCACGCCCTCTTCCTCGGCGAAGCCGACGACCTCGAAGTGGAAAGGCAGCTTTTCGCCCCGTTCGTGCAGGTGGCGCACGACGGCGATCGGCAGCACGATGCCCAGCCGGCCGTCGTACTTGCCGCCGTTGCGCACCGTGTCGTAATGGGATCCCGTCATCAGGGTCTTCGCGCCGGGGATATCGGACAGATAGCGGCCGACCACATTGCCGACGGCGTCGATGTGCACCTGCATGCCGGCGTCCCGCATCCAGTCGGCCAGCTGCGCGGCCGTTCTCTGGTGCGCCGGCGTCAGGTAGGCGCAGGTCAGGTTGTAATCGCTGTCGCTCCAGCCGGCCAAGGTTTCCGCGTGCTGCATGATGGCCGGACCGAAGTCCAGGCGCACGTCGAACAGGTCGTTCAGGCGCAGCTCGGCGATGCGCTTGATCTGCCGCAGCGATTCGGCCAGTTCATCGGCGCGCCGGTTCTTCAGGCGCCGGGCAAATGTGGCGATGATGTCCTGGCGCGTCAAGCCTTCGCCCGTCGGGCCCTTGACGGCCAGGATGAAGGGAAAGCCGAATTTGGCGTTGTATTCACTGTTGAGGCGCTGCAGGGTGGCAAATTCGTCGGCGCTGCACAGGTTCAGGCCGGACTTGGCCTGTTCGCGCGTCGATTCCGCCGTCAGCTGGCCCGCGATGGCTGCCTTGCCGGCCAGTTCCGGGTGGGCGCGTATCAGCCCCAGTTGCTCTTCGGGCGAGGCGTGCGCCAGCACGCGCTGCAGCTCCGTCTTGAGCGCCGTCAGGCTGGCAAACGGCCGGGCGGCGGCCGCGCGCTGGGCGATCCAGGGCGAATGTTCATAGATGCCATGCAGCCGTGCGATAAAGTCTGCCGGGCTGCCGGCGTTCAGGTCTGAAAGGGTGGTCATGGTTTTCCGATCATGCAAGCGGTGATGATAGCGCCCCGTTCCTGCGTCCATTATATGCGCGTGCTGATAGCGGCTATCGCTGCACCAGCGCCTTGGCGGCCGCGCTGACCTGGTCGCGCAGCCATTTGTGCTCGGGCGCCTGGTGCACGCGCTGGTGCCACAGCTGGTAAAAGCGCATGGGCGGAAATTTCAAGGGCACGGTATACGTTTTCAGCGGCAGGGTCTTTTCATAGAAACGCATGAATTGCCGGCCCGTGGTCAGCACCAGGTCCGTCTGCGTCAGCATGTAGGGGATCAGGCCGAAATACGCGGATTCCACCACCACGTTGCGCTGCAGGTTTTGCCGTTCGAGGAAGGAATCGATCACGCCGTGGTAGCCGGGCATCATCTGCGACGGCGCCACGTGGGGCAGGCTCAGATAATCGTCCAGGGTCATGGCGTCGCTGGCCGTGCGGCGCGCATAGGCGTTTTCCGCATGCATGGCGCAGATGATGGGGTCTTCGAACAGCTTCGAGATGTGCAGGTGCGCGGGCGGCTCGTCCCAGTTGGCGATCACCAGGTCCAGGCCACCATCGGAGAGCTGGCGGATATGGTCGATGCCCGGCCCCAGGCTGTGCAGCACGACGCGGCTTTTCGGCGAGCCGCGGCGCAGCAGCGCCACCACGTTGGGCAGGAACTGGCTGTCCAGGTAGTCGGGCGCGGCGATATGAAAGGTGCGCGCCTCGTCCTGCGCCACGAACGGCGTCTTCTTGACGAACAGGCTTTCCGTCTGGTCGAGGATGCGCTTGGCCGGATTGAGCAGGCTTTCGCCATGCTGGGTCGGCACCATGCCGCGCGCGCCGCGCACGAGCAGCGGGTCGCCCGTCAGTTCTCTAAGCTTGCGCAGGGAGGCGGAAATCGAGGGCTGCGGCTGATTGAGCTTCAATGCCACGCGCGAGACATTCTTTTCCACCAGCAGCAGGTAGAGAATGCGGATCAGGTGCAGGTCGAGGTGTTGCGGCAGGCTTGACATGTGGCGGCGCCTCTGTTGTATATCGATTTGAATATGTCAAATATACGATATATTTCATGTGATGGGCGGTAAATCCGTTTATCTTGTGTAGATTGGCACGAATATTGGTTCGGTCTGACTAGAGGAAATTTATGGAAGTATTTGCCTACCTGATCCCGTACGGCCTTGAGTGGCTGAACCTGATCGTCCGCTGGCTGCACGTCATCACGGGCATCGCCTGGATCGGTGCTTCCTTTTATTTCGTCTGGCTCGATAACTCGATCCGCCCGCCCGCGCCCGGTTCCGAGCTGGCGAAGAAGGGCGTGTCGGGAGAACTGTGGGCTGTGCATGGCGGCGGCTTCTACAACCCGCAAAAATATCTGGTGGCGCCCGCTGAACTGCCGAAGGAGCTGCACTGGTTCAAGTGGGAAGCGTATTCCACGTGGCTGTCCGGTTTCGCGCTGCTGACCATCGCGTATTACTTCAATGCCCAGGCCATGATGATCGACAAGGCCGTGGCGGACATCTCCAGCGGCCAGGCCGTCGGCATCGGCATCGCCACCCTCGTCATCGGCTGGACCGTGTACGACCTGCTGTGCCGCTCGAAGCTGGCGCAATATGAACTGTGGTTCGGCGTGATGGTGTTCGCGCTGATCGTCGGCGCCGCCTACGTGCTCACGCATTTGCTCAGCGGGCGCGCCGCCTATATCCACGTGGGCGCCATGATCGGCACCATCATGGTGGCCAATGTGCTGATGCTGATCATTCCCGGCCAGCGTAAGATGGTCGAGGCCATGGCGGCCGGCAAGCTGCCCGACCCCAAGCACGGCCTGAAGGCCAAGCAGCGCAGCGTGCATAACAATTATTTCACGTTGCCGGTGCTGTTCATCATGATCAGCAACCACTACGCGATGACTTACCGTAACGACCACGCATGGCTGGTGCTGGCCCTGATCATGGCGGCCGGCGTCTTCATTCGCCACTTCTTCAACCTGCGCCACAAGGGACGTGTCGAGTGGCGCTATCCGGCCATCGGCGTGGCCTTGCTGCTGGCCGTGGCTATCGCCATCGCGCCGAAAGCACCCGTGGCCGTGTCGGCCGCGCCGGCGGTGGACCCTGTCGCGCAGTTCAATAGCGTGCATGCCATCATCGCCCAGCGCTGCGCCACCTGCCATTCGGCCCAGCCCACGCAAGCCGGTTTCGCCACGGCGCCGTCCGGCATGATGCTCGATAATGAAACCCAAATCCGCCAGCACGCGGCGCAAATCTACAAGCAGGCCATCGAATTGAAGGCCATGCCGATCGGGAACCTGACGAATATGACGGAGGCCGAGCGCAGCGAATTGGGCGCCTGGCTGCAACAGACCATGCAAGGAGCAAAATGACGACGCACGCAGAAAAAATCACGGCCTGGATCGACGACCACTTCGACGAGGAAGTCGCCTTTTTACAGCAGGTGGTGCAGCAGCCGACGGATACGCCGCCCGGCAACAACGCGCCCCATGCGGAGCTGGTGGCCCAATTGCTGCAGGCGTATGGCTGGCACGCCGAAAAACACGCGGTCCCTGCCGACCAGGTAGAAGCGTACGGCATGCAGAGCATCACCAATTTGATCGTGCGCCGGCCATATGCCGCGGGCGGGCCGATCGTGGCCCTGAATGCGCATGGCGACGTCGTGCCGCCCGGCGACAACTGGACGTATCCGCCATATGGCGGGCAGATCGACGGCGGCTATATATATGGCCGCGCGACGGCCGTCTCGAAAGGTGATTTCGCCACTTATGTGTTTGCCGCGCGCGCGCTCGAAGCCCTGGGCATTCCGCTCAAAGGCCAGCTGGAACTGCATTTTACGTACGACGAGGAATTCGGCGGCTTGCTGGGGCCGGGCTGGCTGCTGGAACAGCAACTGACGAAGCCCGATTTCGTCATCGCCGCCGGTTTCAGCTACGGCATCGTCACGGCGCACAACGCCTGCCTGCAGCTGGAAATTACCGTGCATGGCAAGTCGGGCCACGGCTCCATGCCGGAGACGGGGCACGATGCGCTGCAGGCGGCCAACAAGATCCTCAACGCCATCTATGGCCAGTTGCCGGAGCTGAAAAAGATCAAGTCCAAAGTGGCCGGCATCGACTCGCCCACCATGCTCGTGGGCCGTATTGACGGCGGCACGAATACCAATGTGGTGCCGGGCAAGGTCGTCATGAAGATGGACCGCCGCATGATCCCGGAAGAAGACCCGGTGGCGGTGGAGGCGCAGGTGCGCGCGCTGATCGAGAATGCCGTGCGCGGCGAACCTGGCATCCGCATCGAGATCCGCCGCCTGCTGCTGTCGCATGCGCTGCGCCCCTTGCCTGGTTCCGAGCAGCTGGTTGGCAGCTTGCAGAAAAACGCGCAAGCTATTCTGGGCGAGACGATTCCCGCCGTCGGCACGCCGCTGTATGCCGATGCGCGCCTGTATGGCGAGCGGGGCATCCCCGCCGTGCTGTATGGCGCCGGCCCGCGCACGGTGCCCGAATCGAATGCGAAGAAGGCCGACGAGCGCCTGGCGCTCGACGATTTGCGCAAGGCCAGCAAGATCGTCGCCCTGACCTTGCTCGACTTCCTGGGCGCTTGACAGGGCGGCGACTATGCCGCATGCATCCGGTAAGATGCATGCTTGGACAATCGCGGAGGCAGCATGGAGTTGACTGGCAAGAGGACGATAAGGGAGCTGGCGGCCGACCTGGCCGCCGGCCGCATCACCAGCGTGGCGCTGACACAGCAGATGCTGGCGCGCGCCGAGGCGCACCGGGCGCAGGGCGGCCATGCCTATGTCAGCCTCGATGGCGAACAGGCGCTGATGGAGGCGCGGGCCAGCGATGCGGCGCGCGCCGCCGGCATCGTTGCCTCGCCGCTGGCAGGCGTGCCCATCTCGATCAAGGACCTGTTCGACGTCAAGGGGCAAACCAGCAGCGCCGCCTCGCTGGCGCTGGCCGACGCGCCGCCCGCCGTGGCCGATGCGCTTGCCGTGGCGCGCCTGCGCGCGGCCGGCGCGATCCTGCTGGGCCGCACCAACATGAGCGAATTCGCGTTTTCCGGCCTGGGCTTGAATCCCCATTACGGCACGCCGCGCAATCCGCTGGACGGCGCGCGCGTGGCGGGCGGCTCCACCTCGGGCGGCGCCGTGACGGTGGCTTTGGCGATGGCGGCCGGCGCGCTGGGCACGGACACGGGCGGGTCGATCCGCATCCCGTCCGCCTTTTGCGGCCTGACCGGTTTCAAGCCGACGGCCGCTTCCGTGCCGCTGGCTGGCACAGTGCCCCTGTCGCGCTCCCTCGATTCGGCAGGCCCCATCGCCCACAGCGTCGACTGCTGCGCGGTGCTTTACGCGGCGCTGTCGGGCCGCAAGCTTGCCGATGGCGCGCCAGCGTTGAAAGGACTGCGTTTCGGCTTTACCCTGGACTACGTGGGCACCCATGTCGAGCCGCAGGTGCAGCAGGCATTCGACCGTGCGCTGGACAAGCTGCGCGCGGCCGGTGCCCTGGTCGAGCAGTTCGATTTCCCGGAATTGCTGGAGCTGCCGACGATCAATGGCGGTGGCGGCCTGGTGGCGGCGGAAGCCTGGCACTGGCACAGGGCGCGGCTGGAAGAGAAGGGCGCGCAATACGACCAGCGCGTGGCGGCGCGCATCCGCCGCGGCCAGCAGCAAGGCGCAGCCGACTACATCGACCTGCTCGATGCGCGCGCGCGCCTGATCGCCATCGCGAAGCAGCGTCTGGCGCCATTCGACGCCTGGCTGATGCCCAGCGTAGCCGTACTCGCGCCGGAAGTCGCGCCGCTGGAAGCGGATGATGCCACCTTCTTTGCCACGAACGGTCTGGTGCTGCGCAACGCCAGCGTGATCAACTTCCTCGACGGCTGCGCGCTGTCCTTGCCTTGCCATGCGGAGGGTGAGCTGCCCGTGGGGCTGGGCATTTGCGGTCTGGCCGGCGCCGACGATCAGGTGCTGCAAATCGGCCGCGCCGTGGAGGCGCTGTTGCGCGGGAGTGGAAAAGAGTAATACCGTAGTGCAGGAAAATGCCAACTCTGTCATGATGGCTGGCATTAACATGGGAAAGTCGCGCTTCAGGCGCCGGCAAACTTCACACTGTGCACCGATACGACCTGATTAGCTGTCATGACTGCGGCGTGTTGTACCGCAAACGTCCGCTGCGTCCACGCGAAAAGGCGCGCTGCATCCGTTGCCGCTCGGTGTTGTATCGCGGCGCCCACGCGCGCGGCGCATCGGCCGAATTGAGCAAGGTGGTGGCGCTGACCCTGGGCGCCGCCTTCGTCTTCTTGATCGCCCAGTTTTTCCCCATCGTCGAACTCGACGTCAATGGCCTGACCTCCAGCGCCACCCTGCTCGGTTCCATCCGCGTGCTGTGGTCCGAGCAGATGCACATCGTGGCGACGATGGTCTTCCTGTTTACCATACTCTTTCCCGCCATCGAACTCGGTTCCCTGCTGTATGTGGCGCTGGGCTTGCGCGGCGGCGTCAAGGTGCCAGGCTTTAACCGCGTGCTGCGCGCCGTGCAGACGGCGCGCGAATGGGGCATGACGGAGGTGCTGATGATCGGCATCCTGATCACCGTCGTCAAGATGACCAGCCTGGCCACGGTGCTGCCGCAACCGGGGCTGTTCGCGTTTGGCGCGCTGACCCTGATGCTGGCCATCGTCGTCTCGTTCGACCCCAAGGCCCTGTGGAACCTGGGCGACGACCTGACCCGCCAGGCGCTGCCCGGCATCCGCTACAGGGCCTTCGCACCGGGCGAGAAGGTCTTGCCCTGCCATGCGTGCGGCCTGGTGGCGCCGCCGCTGGGCAAGGGCAAACACCTGGCGTGCGTGCGCTGCGGCACGGCCCTGCACGTGCGCAAACCGGACAGCATCAACCGCACCTGGGCCTTGCTGATCGCCGCCATGATCCTCTACATTCCCGCCAACCTGCTGCCCGTGATGGTGACGCAATCGCTGTTCGGCGCGCAGGACGACACCATCATGAGCGGCGTGGTGCTGTTCTGGACCAGCGGCTCGAAGGGCCTGGCCATCATCATTTTCATCGCCAGCGTGGTCGTGCCGATGCTGAAGCTGGGCGTGCTGGCGCTGCTGGCGTTCACGGCGCAGCGGCGTTCGCGCTGGCGGCCGCGCCAGCGCACCATTTTGTACCGCATGGTTGAATTCATCGGCCGCTGGTCCATGCTCGACATCTTTGTTGTCACCCTGACGGTGGCGCTGGTGCGCTTCAAGTCGCTGGCCGTGATCACGGCTGGACCCGGCGCGCTGGCCTTTGGCGCCGTGGTGGTGCTGACCATGCTGGCGGCGATGCAGTTCGACCCGCGCCTGATCTGGGATCCCGTCGACGGGCAGGTGCCTGGCGAGGAAGAACCCGTGGTGGTGGCAAATACCGGAAACAATACAGTGATTGGAGAACAGCATGGCTGACAAAGAAACGGGCGACCTTGCCGAAACCGGCGCACGGCCTCTGCCCGAACCCGACGTGGATCCGGCCAGCCGCTGGCTGCCGTCACTGGTGTGGCTCATTCCGCTGCTGGCCGCGCTGATCGGCGCCGGCCTGGCCGCCAAATCCATCCTCGACCAGGGACCCACGGTGACGGTTAGTTTCAAGAGCGCCGAAGGCCTGGAGCCGGGCAAGACCAAGGTCAAATACAAGGATGTCGATATCGGCCAGGTGCGCGCCATCACCCTGGGCGAGGACTTGAGCAAGGTGCTCGTGACGATCGACATGAGCAAGGAAGCGCGCCGCTTCGCCACCGCCGATTCGCGCTTCTGGGTGGTGCGCCCGCAGATCGGCGCCAGCGGCGTGACGGGGCTGGGCACCTTGCTGTCGGGCGCCTACATCGGCGTCGATACGGGCAAGTCGGAAGCCAAAAAGGACAACTTCGTCGGCATGGAAAATCCGCCAGCCGTGGCCGGTGACCAGAAGGGCAAGCTCTACACCCTGCACGCGGACAGTCTCGGTTCCGTCGATGTGGGCTCGCCCCTGTTCTTCCACCGCCTGCGCGTGGGCAAGGTGGTCAGCTTCGCGCTGGACAAGGATGGCAACGGCATCACCATGTCCGTTTTCGTGAATGCGCCGTACGACCAGTTCGTCGGCAAGAACGCGCGCTGGTGGCATGCCAGCGGCGTCGACGTGCGCTTGGATTCCAACGGCTTCAAACTGAATACGCAATCGCTGGCCGCCATGCTGGTGGGCGGCATCGCCTTCGAGGCGGAAAATGGCCGCAAGCCCGAAGAGCCGGCGCCGGCCAATACCAATTTCCGCCTGGCGGCCGACGAGGCCAGCGCCATGCGCGAACCCGATGGCGAGGCGATCACCACCGTATTCTATTTCGACCAGTCGCTGCGCGGCTTGCAGCCTGGCGCCACGGTGGACTTCCGCGGCATCGTGCTGGGCGAGGTGCGTTCGGTGGGCATCGAGTTCGATCCCGTGAAGAAGAACTTCCGCATGCCCGTCACCGTCAACCTGTACCCGGCCCGTCTGGGCATGCGCTTCAAGGCCGCCGTCGACGATGAGGAAGGCTCGGCCGGGCACCAGCTGCTCGAACGCATGGTCAGCCGCGGCTTGCGCGCGCAGCTACGCACGGGCAACTTGCTCACCAGCCAGCTGTACATCGCGCTCGACTTCTTCCCGAAAGCGCCGAAGGTGGCGCTCGATCCGAACAGGTATCCGCTGGAAGTGCCTACCGTGCCCAATACCCTCGATGAACTGCAGACGCAGATCGCCAGCATCGCCCGCAAGCTCGATCAGGTGCCGTATGCGGAGATCGGCAACAACCTGAATGCCACCATCAAGCAGGCCAATACCCTGTTCAAGCAGCTCGATGGCCAGGTGGTGCCGGAAATGCGCGATACCCTGACGGCGGCGAAACAGACCTTCGGTTCGGCCGAACAGGTGCTGCAGAAGGATTCGCCGCTGCAGTCGGACGTGCGCCAGGCCTTGCAGCAGCTGACGCAAACCCTGCAATCGCTCAATGCCTTGTCGGATTACCTGGAACGTCATCCCGAGTCCCTGATCCGCGGTAAAAAAGGAGATGAAAAAAAATGATGAAACCAATTTTTTCCGCGCTGCTGGCGGCCAGCCTGCTGGGCGCCTGCTCCACGCCCCAGCCCGAGCATTTCTATACGCTCAGCGGCGGCGCCGATGCGCAGCCGGCCAAGCCCGTCAAATACTATGTCGAGGTGCTGGCCGTCAGCGTGCCGCAGCAGGTGAGCCGCAACCAGTTTGTTGTGACGGCGCCGTCGGGCCGCATCGAATTGCTGGAGCAGCAGCGCTGGGCCGGGCCGCTGGCCGGCGAAATCGGCCAGGCCCTGTCGACGGCCGTGACGAACGACCTGGGCGCCATCGATGTGTTCCGCACGCCGCATCCGGACAACTTGCCCGTGTACCGCATCAGCACCAATGTGCAGCGTTTCGAGTCGGTGATGGGCCAGTATGCGCTGATCGACGCCGTGTGGAGCGTGCGCCAGCTGGCCACCAGCAAGGTGGTGACGTGCCGCACGATCGCCAATGAAAAGGTGGGCGCCGGCTACGATGAACTGGTGCTTGGCCATCGCCGCGCCGTGAACCGCATCGCCGCCGATGCGGCAAGTGTCGTGCGCGCTTTTGACAACGGCAACGCCGCCTGCCCGGCCGCCTGAGCGGCATTGCGCTACCCAGTCCCGGCGGCCGCTGGTAAAATGCGGCCATGGGAATGACCTTGTTCACGCGCCGCTTCGCCGCCTGGATCGCCTGTTTCGCGATCCTGCTGGCGGCGCTCGCGCCATCGATTTCCCAGGCCGTCGCCAACGCCAAGCAGGAATCCGGCTCCGGCTGGGCGGAAATCTGCTCGGTGGCCGGCATCCGTTTCGTCCAGCTTGTGCAGGCCGATGATGATGGCGCCGCCGACGGAAAATCTGGCGGCAAGGCCATGCAGATGGAGCATTGCGCCTTCTGTTCCACGCATGCGGGTTCCGTCGGCTTGCCGCCCGCCAGCCCCGTGCTGCCGCTGCCTGTGGCCAGCGGCACGGCCATTTTCCCGTCCCTGTACTACCAGTCCCCATCCCCCCTGTTCATCTGGTCCACCGCGCAGTCGCGCGCGCCGCCCGCCCTCGTTTAAGTTTTTGCCTTTCCAATGCTGGCGCTGTCCACCTTGCGGTGTGAGGCGCCGCATCCGCACACTTAAACGAGAATCACATGAACAAGACATTATTGGTGCTGGCTGCTGCCATCACTGTGGCTTACCCTTGTGCGCAGGCGCAGCAACCTGAGCAAACCGACCACGCGATCGACACCGTCGTCGTTTCCGGCTCGCGTGCGCAATCGTGGCTGTCCGAGACGCCGCAGGCCATCGGTGTCGTCAGCGCCAAAACGCTGGAACGCGACAAGCCCAAGACCATGGGCGATATCCTCAACCGCATCGCCGGCGTGTACTGGAATGACCTGGGCAACGAGCAGCACAGCATGAGCATCCGCCAGCCCATCGGCACGAATGCCGTCTACCAGTACCTGGAAGACGGCATCCCCATCCGTCCGCTGGGCGTCTTCAACCATAACTCGCTCAACGAGATGAACATGGCGGGGGCCAGCGGGGTGGAAGTGGTGAAGGGCGCCGCCTCCTCGCTGTATGGCAGCAATGCCGTCGGTGGCGCCGTCAATTTCCTCTCGGCCGGCGCCAGCGCCACGCCGACGGCCAAGGTCGGCGTGCGGCGCGACAGCGTGGCTGGCTTTACCCGCTACGATACGTCCGCCAGCGATACCTGGGGCCCGCTGGGATTGCGCTTTTCCCACTACAGTTCGCGCCGTTCGCGCGACAACTGGCAAGAGTACAGCTATGGCGACAAGGATTCGTTCTCGCTGCGCGCCGACTATGCGCTCAGTCCCACGTCGCAGCTGCGCGCCACCATCGTCCACACGGATCTCGATGCGGCCATGACGGGCAGCCTGTTCGAAAACGATTACCGCAATAATCGCGGCAAGAGCCTGAACACGTTCACCTACCGCAAGGACAAGACGACGCGCATGAATCTGGCGTGGGAGGGTGCGACGACGGCCAATGGCACGAGCACCGTCACCGTGTTTACGCGCAAGAACGACCATGGGCAGATTCCCGCGTATTCCATAGGCAGTTGCGCGGGCATGCTGTGCAAGGGCGTCATCAACAACAACCACGTCGATTCGCTGGGGCTGGACGTGAAGCACCAGCAGGAATTCGCGTGGCTGCGTTCGCGCCTGATCGCCGGTGTTTATGTGGACAAGAGCGACAATCCCTTCGTCAGCGACAACCTGTCCATCGTGCGCGATGCGGCCACAGGCCGCTACCTGCGCTATTCGCTGGCCAATGCCAGCAATCCGCAGGGCGTGCGCGACTACCAGACGGACATCCTCAACACGGCCGTCTTCGCGCAATGGGAGTTCTCTCCGCTGCCTGGCACGCGCGTGGTGCTGGGCGGCCGCTCGGACGCCATCCGCTACGACTACCATAATCATCTGGCGCCGGGCGGCAGCGTCAATTACGGCGCGCCCGACGAGTCGCGCAGCTTTTCGCATGTGAGTCCGAAGCTGGGCGCCACCTACGCCATCGGCCATGCGGGCAGCGCGTATGCAAACGTCAGCCAGGGTTTCACGCCGCCCGAAGTGAGCCAGCTGTATGGCAAGACGGGCATCGCCGACCTGCAGCCGTCCGTCTACAACAACTATGAGCTGGGCTTGCGCTGGGCTTTCCTGCAAGGACGGCTGAAACTCGACACGGCCCTGTACCGGCTCGACGGGCGCGACACCATCGTCAGCTATACGGTCTCGCCGGGCAACAGCGAAAACCGCAATGCGGGGCGCACGCGTAGCGAGGGCCTGGAGCTGGGGCTGAACTACGACAGCGGCCCGTTCGACGCGCGCTTCGCCACGGCCATCGCGCGCCACCGCTACCTGCGCTACCAGGTATCTGCCACTCTCGATTACAGCGGCCGCGCCATGCCGCAGGCGCCGCGCGACATCACGTCGATCGAGATCGGCTACAAGCCCGTGGCCGGCGCGCGTATCGCACTTGAAGCCGTGCACCAGGGCCGCTACTGGATGAACAACGCCAACACGGTGGAATACAAGGGCCATGCACTGCTGAATGTGCGCGCCAGCTACCAGCTCGCGCGCGGGCTGGAAGCGTGGGCGCAGGTGCGCAACCTGGCAGATAAACGCTATGCCGATTCGGCCAGCAGCAGTTACGCGGGCACGGGCAGCTACGCGGCCAATACGCAGAACCAGTACACGCCCGGCGCGCCGCGCAGCGTGATGCTGGGCCTGGGCTATACCTTCAACGCACTGTGAGGATGGCCATGGACGATTTCACCTTTCTCATCGCGCGGCGTAAAAGCCTGTACTGGCGCATCCACTTCTGGGCCGCGCTGATCGCCTCGCCGTTTGCCCTGGTGGCCACCCTGACGGGCATGTTGTATGTGTTCACGCCGCAGATCGAGGCCAGGCTGTACCAGCACCTCGATCATGTGGCGCCGCAGGACTCGATGCTGCCGCTGGACGCCGCCGTGACGGCGGCCGAACGGGCCGCGTCGCGCGGCTGGACGGTGCAGCACGTGGTGCCGCCGTTTCAACCGGATGACGCGGTGCAGGTGGCTTTTGCGCCGCCCGGCGGCGCGCAGGATGAACATGCGGGCCATGGCGGACATGCCGCGCCGGCCAAGCCGAAGTTTGGCCTGCCCGCGCAAGCCATCATCGTGTATGTGAATCCGTATGACGCGCGTGTGCTGGGCAGCCTGGCCAGCAGCGAGCGCTTCGGCAACTGGGCGAAAAAGCTGCATTCGCGTTTGCTGCAAAACGATGGCTGGCGCTGGATGATCGAACTGGCCGCCAGCTGGCTGATGGTGATGCTGGTGACGGGCGTGGTGCTGTGGTGGCCGCGCGGCGCCCAATCGGGCTTGCCAAAACGGGGCGCGCGGGGCCGCAATGGCTGGCGCCAGTGGCATGCGTTTCTCGGTGTGGCGCTCGGTATCGTCAGCGTCGTGATCCTGACGACGGGGCTGACGTGGAGCCAGCAGGCGGGCGGGCGCATCCGCGCGCTGCGCGACGTCAGCGGCCAGGCGCCGCCGCCCGTGCCGCGCGGCTTGCATTCGGCCGAGGCGGGCGCTCCGCTCGACTGGCAGGATGCGTGGCAAGTGGCGCGCAGCCATGCGCCCGCCATCGCCGTGCAGCTGACGGCGCCGGCCAGCCAGGACGATGTGTGGCGCGCCACCATGGCCGACCGCAGCCAGCCCACCTTGCGCTTCGATCTGCAATTCGATGCCTACAGCGGCAAGCCTTTGTACTATGCGGGCTGGGAAGCGCAGACGGCGTTCGGCAAGGCCACGGCCATCGGCATTCCATTCCACCGCGGCGAATTTGGCTGGTGGAACCAGGCCTTGCTGCTGCTGTTCGGCGCCAGCGTGCTGTTCTCGCTGGTGTCGGGCTGGGTGATGTTTTTCAAGCGGCGCTTGCCAGGCTCGCTGGGTTTGCCTAAGCTGCTGCCGGGCGCCTGGACCTCGCCTTCCATGCTGGCCTGGCTGGCGGCGGCCGGCATGTGCGCGCTGATGCCGCTGCTGCTCGTTTCCGGCGGCATGCTGTTGTTGCTGGAGCTGCTCCTGGCGAAATGCGGTGCGCGTATCGGCAGGGTGCGACTGCGCTAGAATAAGGGGTGCGGCCAGGCTCGTTGCCATGGGCCGCCCCCTTGTAACGGCTGAACATGGTATTCATCGACTTTCCCGCCTTGTCCGCACTGGCCGCCGCGTCGGCGCTGGTGACCAAAAAATGCAGCTGCTGCGCCGTCCCGCTGGACGCCTGGCAGCGCCTTCCCACTTCGCTGGAGCTGGACCGCTTTGAAGAAGTCGGCACCCTGCGCGAAGACCCGTACGAAGAACCGACGTTTGCCGAATACCACCCGCACGGCACGCGCTATGACAGCGTGGACGCGCCCATCGCCCCGCGCTACTATCCCGCGAACCTGAGCCAGGTGGCCCGCTGCCTGAACTGCGGCCGCCACTACCTGCGCTACAACGAGGCGGGCGGCTATTTTACGGAGCTGCGCATCCGCGCGCTGCGCCCGGCATTGCTGGCCGACGCCGCGTAGTGACGGCTACAGGCTTTCCTTGACGTGCGCGATGCCGTGTTCATCGTAGATCGAGTACACGGCAGCGAGGAGGTTTTCCAGTTCCGGCGAGCGGTCCATATGCCGCATGCTGAATAAAATGGGCGAGAACGCGTGCTTGTCGTCCAGCTTGCGGTACACGACGTTCCGGTGATGCATGGCCTGCACGCTTTCCGGCACGATGGAAATGCCCTGGCCAGCCGCCACCAGGCCCATGGAAATCTGCAGCTCGCGCACTTCCGTGACGGGGCCGGGCGTGACATTGCCTTCGCTGAACATGGCCAGCACCTGGTCGGCAAAGCTGGGGCGGGGCGCTTTCGGATACACGAGCAGGGTTTCGTGGACCAGGTCAGTCAGGCGCAATCCGCCTTCCCCCTTCGCCAGCCGGTGGCCCGGCGGCAGGGCCACCACCAAGCGCTCTTCGCGCAGCAGGATGCGGCGGATGCTGGGGTCCTCGCTTTTCAATCGTCCGAATCCCACGTCGATGCGGCCTTCCTTCAGGGCCTTCAACTGCTGCACCGTCGTCATTTCATGCAGGCTCACGTCGACCTCGGGATGACGCTCGCAAAAGCGGTGCACGATGTCGGGTAACTCCCCATACAGGGTCGAGGCGACAAAGCCGATCGACAGCGTGCGTTCCAGCTTGCCGACACGCTGTGTCATCGCCTGCAGGTCGCGCACCTGGTCGAGCAGGGGCCGCGCATGGGCGAGGAAAAACTCGCCCGCTTCCGTCAGCCGCAGCGGCCGTGACCCCTTTTCGATCAGCGCCACGCCCAGTATTTCTTCGAGCTGCTGCATCTGCCGGCTCAGCGGCGGCTGCGCGATGTGCAGGCGCGCGGCGGCCCGCGTGAAGTTCCTTTCCTCCGCGACCGCAACAAAGTAGCGCAAGTGCCGTAATTCCATCTTCATACCTTTCAGGTATAGGTTTGATACCAACTCGGTGTTGGACGTGGGGAGATTCGGGGCATATCGTGTCACCACTCCACAGAATTATACGGAATAAATATGATTCAAAATATCGAGACCTACCTGGTCGATGTGCCTACCATTCGACCGCACCGCATGTCGGTCGCCACCATGAATACGCAGACCCTGGTGCTGGTGCGGCTGCGCTGCGCCGACGGCATCACGGGCTGGGGCGAGGCCACCACCATCGGCGGCTTGGGCTACGGTGGCGAAAGCCCGGAAAGCATCAAGACGAATATCGACACCTATATCGCGCCGCTGCTGGTCGGCATGGAAGCGAGCGAAGTGGCCAAGGCGATGGCCAGGGTGCGCAAGGTCATCCAGGGCAACCGCTTCGCCAAGTGCGCGATCGAAACGGCCCTGCTGGACGCGCAGGCGCGCCGCCTGAACGTGCCGCTGTCGGAACTGCTGGGCGGCCGCGTGCGCGATGCGCTGCCCGTGGCCTGGGTGCTGGCCAGCGGCGACACGGCGCGCGATATCGCCGAAGGCGAAAAGATGCTGGAACTGCGCCGCCACCGCATCTTCAAGTTGAAGATCGGTCTGCGCGACGTGATGGATGACGTGGCCCACGTGCTGGAGATCAAGCGTGCGCTGGGCGAACGGGCCAGCGTGCGCGTCGACGTCAACCAGGCCTGGAGCGAGACGGACGCCGTGCGCGGTATCGCCGCACTGGAAGCGGGCGGCGTCGACCTGATCGAGCAACCCGTCAAGGCGGGCAACCGCGCCGCGCTGGCGCGCCTGAAGCAGCGTTTCGACGTGGCCATTATGGCCGATGAAGCCTTGCATGGCCCGGCCGATGCGCTGGCGCTGGCGCAAGCCGATGCGGCCGACGTGTATGCCGTGAAAATCACCCAGTCGGGCGGCTTGCTGCCGGCGCTGGAAGTGGCCACCGTGGCGCGTCTGGCCGGCGTGGGCCTGTACGGCGGCACCATGCTCGAAGGCGGGATCGGCACGGCCGCCACGGCCCACGTGTGCTCCACGTTCGCGGAACTGGCCTGGGGCACGGAGCTGTTCGGGCCACTGCTGCTGACGCAGGAAGTCTTGCGCGAGCCGCTCGTGTACCGCGACTTCATGCTGCAGGTGCCGACAGGGCCGGGCCTGGGCGTCGAGATCGATATGGACAAGCTGCGCGTCATGCAGCGTCAATAAGTCAGTCAAGGGAGAAACCATGTTATTCCATGTACGCATGAACGTGAATCTGCCATTGAGCATGCCCGCCGAGCAGGCGGCGCAGCTCAAGCAAACGGAAAAGGCACTGGCGCAGCGTCTGCAGCACGAGGGCAAGTGGCGCCACCTGTGGCGCATCGCCGGTCAGTACGCCAACGTCAGCGTCTTCGACGTGGACAGCGTGGACGAGCTGCACAACTTGCTCACTTCCTTGCCGCTTTTCCCCTACATGCAGATCGACGTGATGCCGCTGTGCCGCCATCCCTCGTCCGTGCGCGACGACGATTCCTGAGGAGACATGCAATGATAGGCAACGATATTGTGGGGAAAACGTGCTCGGTGGACGGTATTCGCCTGCATTACCGCACGGATGGCGAGCGCCGCAAGCCTTGCCTGGTCCTGTCGAATTCCCTCGGCACGGACCTGTCCATGTGGGAGGCGCAGGCGGCCGCGCTGAGCGACGAATTTTTTGTCGTGCGCTACGATACGCGTGGCCATGGCCAGTCGGCCAGCGGCGGCGCGCCATTCGGCATCGAACGGCTGGGGCAGGACGTGGTGGCGCTGCTCGACCATCTTGATATCGAACGCGCCGCCTTCTGCGGCATTTCCATGGGCGGTTTGACGGGCCAGTGGCTGGGCATACACCAGCCGCGGCGCTTGACGCACCTCGTGCTGGCGAATACGGCGGCGCGCATCGGCGGCGCCGCGCCGTGGCAGTTGCGGGCGGAGCAGGTGCGCCGCGACGGCATGGCCGCGGTGGCCGAGAGCGCGGCCGCGCGCTGGTTCACGCCGCAGTTCATCGAACGCGAAGCGGACACGGTGGCGCGCCTGGCCGGCATTTTGCTGCGCCAGGATGCGAGCGGTTACGCGGCCTGCTGCGACGTGCTGGCCCAGACGGATTTGCACGACGCCGTCGGCACGATCGCCGTGCCGACCCTGATCATCGCGGGCGAGCACGATCCCGTGACCACCATCGACGACGGGCGCTGGCTGCAGCAGCAGATCGCGGGCGCCCGCCTGGCCAGCCTGCCCGCTTCGCATATCTCGAATATCGAAGCGGCGGACTTGTTTACAGAACAATTGCGGACTTTTTTAGTGTGAGGCTTGCTGTACCGTATCGGTACGGCGGGAATGTGGTTTTCCCCTGAGCAGCGTCGCCGGCAAGACTGGCATGCGGCATGCGGCAGGGGAGGCTTTCTTGAAAAATAATAATAAGAAAAGCAGACTTGGAGTAGACGGATGGAAAACAGATTGATCATCATCGCCGCGGTCACGGTGGGCTATTTCGCCCTCATGTCGTACATTACCTATAGCGTGCGCAAGCATGCCAACAGCGCCGAGGGCATGACGGCGGGCGGGCGCAATTATCCCGCCTTCCTGATCGGGGCGCTCTTGTTGTCGGAATTCATCGGCAGCTCCGTCAGCATCGGCACGGCCCAGAAGGGCTATGAACTGGGCATTTCCGCCGCGTGGAATCTGGTGGCGCTGTCGCTGGGCTTTTTCCTGCTTGCCATCGTGCTGGTGAAAAAATACAAGGAAAGCGGGCAGTCGACGATTTCCGGCATCCTGGCGCAAACGTATGGCGAGCCAGTGCGCTATGCGGCGTCCATCCTCACCATCGTCGCGCTGAGCATCGTTGCCGTGGCCCTGTATGCGAGCGGCGGCGCCGTGCTGGCGGCCGTGCTGCACATCAACAAGACGGTCGCCATCTTGCTGGTCGGCGCCATCACCGTGATCTATGTCAGCCTGGGCGGCATGCGCTCGGTCGTGTACACCAATTTCGCCCATTCCATCGTCAAATACCTGGGCGTGATCCTGGCGCTGGCGTATGCGCTGGAGGCGACGGGCGGCATCGGCGAGTTGCAGGCGCAATTGCCGGCCAAGATGTTCAACTGGGTCGAGATCGGCTGGGGCCAGATCATCGCCTGGATGATCGGCGGCATCGGTTCCATCTTCGCCACGCAATACGTGATCCAGGCGCTGGTCAGCACGGATAACCCGGCCGTGGCCAAGCGCGCCTGCTATTACGTGTCGTCGCTGATGATCCCGTTCGGCCTGATGGCGGCCCTGATCGGCATGTGCAGCGCCGTACTGTATCCGGGCATGAAGTCGATCGACGCGTTTCCCACGATGATCGCCCACATGCCGGCGTTTTCCGCCAGCATCATGATCGTCGGCCTGGCCGGCGCCCTGTTCGGCGGTATTTCCGCCACCACCCTGGCATCGGCCACCCTGGCCATGAAGGATTTTTATGATCCCTGGTATAACAAGGCGAAGAACGACGCGAAATCGCTGATGTTCCTGCGCATCGCCATCGTCGTGGCGGGCCTGCTGCCGCTGGTGCTGGCGCTGTATGCGGAAAAACTGCTGATGATCGCCTTCCTGGGCAAGGCCCTGCGCGCCACGCTGGCCGTGCTGGTGCTGATGGCCTTTTATGCGCCGAAATTCGGCACGCCGCGCGGCGCCTTTGTCGGCGTGATCGTCTCGGTGATCGCCACGATTGGCTGGTTCCTGGCGGGCAATCCGTACGGCGTGGACAGTTCCTACCTGGCGCTGGCCGGTCCGCTGCTGACCATGGGCATTAGCCATGTGTTCAAGCCGGCGCAGCCGGTGGGTACCGCGCCGGCCGTGAAATAGACTTAGGCGGGAGCCGCCTTCAGCCAGCGCATCAGGCGCGGCTGGAGGTAGGGCAGGAACACGAGGAAACACAGGCCCACGCACAGGTTGAAAATCAGGTGGGCGGCCGCCACGGCCGTGCCTGCCAGCGGCAGCAAGGCGTCCGACAGGGCGGGAATGAAGGGGAAGAAGGCCAGCGCGCCGGCCAGGTTGAACAGGAAGTTGGCCTTGGCCGTAGCTTGCGCGTTGGCGCTCATTTGCAGGCTCGACAGCAGCGCCGTCGAGGTAGAGCCGACATTCGCGCCCACGACGATGGCGATGGCCGCTTCGGCCGGGATCAGCTGGTGCTGCGTCAGCACGATGGCCAGGCCGGTGGATACGCTGCTCGATTGCACCAGCGCCGTAAATAGCGCGCCCATCAGCAAGGCGATCCACGGTTCGCGCGCCTGCGCCAGGGTATCGACAAACCACGGTTGCGCCTGCAGCGGCTTGAGTTCGCTCGAGATCAGGTCCAGGGCGAAGAAGATCAAGCCAAAGTAAAACGCCGCCTTGCCCAGCGCCTGTATCTTGCTGGGCAGGCTGGAGACGAGGGCGCCGGCAATGATGAACAGCGGGCCGATGCCCGTCAGCTTCATCGACACCAGCCAGGCCGTGGCCGTCGTGCCGACATTCGCCCCCAGGAGGATTGCCAGGCTGCCCGCAAAGCTGATCACCTGCGCATCGACGAGGGCGACGGCCAGCGCCGTCGTGGCGCTGCTTGACTGCACCAGCGCCGTGGCGATGGCGCCGACGAGAAAGCCATACCAGCGGTTGGTGGTGACCCTGGCCAGCCAGGCTTGCATGCCCGCGCCGCCCATCGCTTGCAGTTCACGGCTGAAAGCTTGCAAGCTGTACAAGAACAGCACCACGGCCGAGACGGCCGCGATCAATACCTGGAAATGATTCATGGAGCGGTGCGAGTGAGCGTCGGGGAAGACGCGATCATACCAGCCCTGTCAGGTAGTAAATACCGATCACTAAAAACACGGCTACCGTCTTGATGACGGTGATGCCGAAAATGTCGCGGTAGGACTGGCGGTGCGTGAGGCCCGTGACGGCCAGCAGGGTGATCACGGCGCCATTGTGCGGCAAGGTATCCATGCCGCCGCTGGCCATGGCCACCACGCGGTGCATGACTTCGAGCGGAATGTGCGCCTGCTGCGCGGCTTGGATAAAACTGTCCGACATGGCTGCCAGCGCGATGCTCATGCCGCCCGAGGCCGAGCCCGTGATGCCGGCCAGGGTCGTCACGGACACGGCCGCGTTGACGAGCGGATCGGGCACGCTGCGCAGGGTGTTGCTGACGGCAAGAAAGCCGGGCAGCGCGGCGATGACGCCGCCAAAGCCGTATTCGGATGCCGTATTCATGGCCGCCAGCAAGGCGCCGCCCACGGCCGCCTTGGTGCCTTCGGCAAAGGCGGCGCGGATGCGCCCGAAGGCGGTAATGCAGACGAGCAAAATTCCCAGTAGCAAGGCGCCTTCCACGGCCCAGATGCCGGTCACGGAGGCTATCGACGTCGACACGGGCGCATGCAAGCCGGGCAGGGCGTCGGCGGTGAGCACGTAGCTGTCGCCGTACCATTGGGGAATCAGTTTGGTCAGCGCAAAGTTGGCCACACCGACCAGCACCAGAGGCGCCACCGACAGCAGCGGATGGGGCAAGTCGCCCATGTCGGCCGTGGCCTTGTCGGCCTCGGCCCCATAACCTTCGCCCGTCGCCATGACGGAGCGCCTGCGCCATTCGAGGAAGGCCAGTCCCATGATCACCGTCAGCACGGCGCCTATCGTGCCCAGCCACGGCGCGGCCCAGCCGGTCGTATTGAAAAAGGTGGTGGGGATGATGTTCTGGATCTGCGGCGTGCCCGGCAAGGTATCCATGGTGAAGGAAAACGCGCCCAGGGCGATAGCGCCCGGCATCAGCCGCTTGGGGATATTGCTCTGGCGGTACAGTTCAGCAGCAAATGGATAGACGGCGAACACCACCACGAACAGCGACACGCCGCCGTACGTCAGGGCTGCGCACACGGCAACGATGACGGCATTCGCGCGCGCACTGCCGATATAACGAATGGCGGCCACGACGATGGACTGTGAAAAGCCGGACAGCTCAATTAGTTTACCGAACACGGCACCGAGCAAAAATACGGGGAAATACAGCTTGATAAAGCCCACCATCTTTTCCATGAAGATGCCGCTGAAGACAGCCGGCACGGCGGACGGATCGGTCAGCAGCACGGCACCGAGCGCGGCGACGGGCGCAAACAGGATCACGCTATAGCCGCGGTAGGCGGCCAGCATGAGGAAGGCCAGTGCGGCCAGAACTATCAGGAAAGACATATGGCTGGGCCCTTGCGCGATGAAGGTGTTTAATTAATCAATTATTCAATTAATATCACACTTCGCGGGCACACGCTAACGCGCAGGTAAAGGTGCTTGAAGATTGCGTGGGCAAGAAAGCAAGGGGGTAAAGTGACTCTGGACAAAAGTATTCGAATTGCCCTTCTGCCTGTCTAAGCGTCGCGTCGGCCGTTGGACTTCCTTCGAATTAATTACCAAGCCATGCCTTTCAATGCCTCCCCTAGTTGATGCATAAAAATCAAGAACCGTACCATGACAATCAGTGTCGCAATAAAAAGCAATCCATACTGTTCACTGATCGTGATTCTTCCTGTTTTCCCCAGCTTGACCCATGCCCAAATAAACAGGCACAGTGCGAGGCATGCAAGTGGGATTTTCAGTGGCCGGTCATTGAAACGTGGCACGCTGATACCTGTGAATATCCCAAGAAACTCAGTCGGATGATCGATCAGGAGCAGGAAAAAGGCGAGGATCGGGAGAAATCCAGTGAGCAGTCCAAGGAGATAGGCTTTCTTCTTGCTTGCCGCTTGCTTCGACGGATGGTTCATCATGGCTTGGACGCCTTCTCAGAAATTTATATCAACCAGCGACGCAGACTTGTCACGCGAATTCAGATAAGGAAGGATGCCGATGGCATTTCAGGATGCTGGCCGGGATGGGAGGATTCGAACTTGCTTATACGTTGAAAAGCAAAGAAAATCCGATACGCCGACATGGTCGGGCCGCGGCAATTCCACTTGGCGCGACTCCACCGTCAGGGTATTCAAAATTAAATCAACGCTTAGCTCAGACATTGATCGTGTTCGAATGCAAAGCATGCGGTCAGTGTTCAGCAATTTGCTTGAGTTGGCTGACGTCTCTCAGCACCTGTCCATACGATCGATACAAGTTGGCCGCCGGCAGGCGGCCTTGTTGCGCCATTAGCGCATGCACCTGCTGCAGGCGATAGAAGGGTACGTGTGGATATTCATGATGCTCGATATGGTAATGGATACGATGCGGTCCGACGAAAAAAGTTTGCCAGCTGCGCCGTACGACGGTACGCGCACTGAATCGCTGATCTTCCGACGCCCGGTAGCCCGCGTGCTCGGTGATCGCGCGTATGCGCCCGAACAGCGGTAGCAAGGTCAGCGCTGGTAAGATCCAAAGCCCGAAATACAGCGCTGCATGTCCTGCCGCCACGAGCAGGCCGATCATCACGCCCTGTACCGCAACGATGCTGGCGATTGCGTAGAACCTCTTGCTGTGGCCGGCAGCCTTGTGCGGATTGCGGCCACGCAGCCTGGCGCGCACCAGATTGCGCGCGCTGAGGAAGTATCCAATGCCTGTGGCATCTTTGAACAAACGCCACACCAATTCCCTACGCGTCACGGGGTAGTCGTCGATGCCGAATATGGTGGCGACCGGATCGTCGGCTACCATCGGTGCACGGTGATGCTGCAAGTGGCCGCTGCGATAAAAATCCATCACCAGCAGAAGTGGCGCTGCCGCGAACAGTTGGCCTGCGATGTCGTTCAGGTGCCGATGCGACAGCAGGGTACCGTGAGCGCTTTCATGCATCAGAACGGCTAGCGCGAGCTGGGTGCGGGCGACCAGGACCGCGCTTAGCAGGAACACCAGCGGATAGGGAAAGCGGATAGCCGCGGCGAAGCAGGCAGCAATCAGCGCCCAGTCAAGCGCGACGGCGAGTAGTGCGCGCGGATTGCTGATCGTTGTGAGATGCGCCGGTAATGGGGGCCTCATGATGGACGCCTCATCGGTGGACAGACCGCGCGGCCAGCTCGTACAGCACCGCTACCCAGCTCTGCAGGCGTGCGCCGGCTACCGCGCGGCCGTCCGGCGCAGGCAAGGTGGGGGCGCTTTGTAGCAGATCGGCGCACGCGCTGCACAGGTCTTGGGCGAACGTTGGCGCGTCGCCGCGCCAGACGACGATGCGATGCGCCAGCCCCAGCGCCGCCGCGCGCGCTGCGTTGATTTTCTGCTCCGGCTGCTCGGTTAGCACCAGAACGATGGGCCGACCGTAGACCAGTGCCACCGACAACGCCGCCATGCCGGGTGCCGAGACGATCAGGTTGCTGGCGGCAGCTTGCCGCACCCAGTCGGCGTCCTGCGCCTTCCATCGCGCGCGTCCGGCATAGCCCTCGCCGACCAGCGTTGCGTGCATGCCGGCGAGGAGCAAGCCGGTTTCGATCCCATCGGCCAGGCAGGGGTCGCGGAAATGGGGATTGAGGTAGACGGCTGCGCTTGCCTGCACGCGCGGCACTGCGGCGTCAAACAGCGCGGCCACAACGACCGGAGTCGGCAGGCGGAATGTGGCGCCGTCGCAAGTCGCCTCGTAGCTGAAGTCGTGCTCAATGCGCGCTAAGCTGGCGTTGATCTGCCATCCGACGATGCGATGGAACAGGCGTGAGAGGATAGCTGGTAGTCGCCCGGAAAAATTGTTTTGAACCGCCTGCCGCAAGCTGGTGCCGTAGATGTGTACCACCTTGCCCCGCCATGCCGGCATGCAGCCCATGAACAGCAATGCCGGGTGAAATGAGTCGTTGATGATTAAGTCCGCGCTGCGCAGAGCGATGCGTAGTTGCATCATGTCGCGGCACATCCGCGACGGTCGAAACAGATAGTTGGCGATATTTGCGTCGGTTTCTGCGGACAGCATGTTTTGCCGGGTGTCAAACTGGACTGCGTAGTGGCGCGACAGCACTTGCGCAGTGATGCCGAATCCGGCCAGGAAAGCGACGCCTTCGTCCGATGTGGTCAGTACATCGACATCGGCGCCGTATTCGCGCAACGCATGCGTGAGTAGTTGCGCGCGCATCAGGTGACCGCGGGCGTCGGCCGTTGCCAGATAGGTCACCTTGATGGTGTTCATGGACGTGCGGGCCACAGCCGCAACGCGGCGCCGGCCAGATACATGATGAGCGCGCTGGAGACGCCCCAGGCACGATCGATGGCGCGAATCTCATCGAGCAGCGATGCCAGGCTCCCGTGTTCGGACGGCAGCACCAGACGTGCCAGCGTATGCTGGCACAAGCGAACGTGGCGGTCTTCATCGCACAGCACACCAACCAACAGGGGATATAGCGGATGAACTGCGCCAATCAGCGCGCAATGGCGCCGCAGAACGCGGGTGAACGTCTGTTCGGCGCACAAGCCGATAGCGAACGCCGGGATGAGGTGGCCTGCGGAAAAGCTGCTACTGTAGCGATGCGCGAGTGTGCGCCATTGCGCGATCTTGCGTAGGGTGAGCGCATCGGGGCGCGCGGACAAAGGCACCGGCGCTATCCCGCCCCGCGCCGTTAGCGCAGCCGCAAACAGCGAAGCATGACGCCGTTCGTCCGCCAGGTGCTTTTCCATTTGTCGCGCCAGCCAGGCCGGCGGCTGGCCCAGCAGGTCAGACTGCAGCGCGATTTCGCTGGCCTCCTCGCCTATCAGGTAGATACGCAACAGCAGCCGTTCACCGGCCACGCTGGCATGCAGTTGGCGCAGGGCGGCACGCTTGATGCGGTCGACCCAGCGCGCCTGCATGGCCGGCAAGCCGCATAGTGGCGGCGCTGCCAAGCGGGCCGGCAGCGGCCATCCATCAGCGTGCAAGCGCATCGCCCGCCGCCAGCTGATTGCCCAGCACGAGCCCGATAAAGCTTTGCTGCAGGAAAGCCGCCGCCGCATTGCCGGCCCCGGCAAAGGCCTGTTGCTGGTCGCCGTAACGCAGGTAGCCCTGGCCGTGCACGGCGCCGATGGTCAGCTTGTCGCGCGCGGCGAAGCCACGCTTCATCATCGGCTTGAGCAGCGGGTGGTCGCTCAGGCCGTACAGGAACAGTTCGCGCTGGACCACTTGGTCGGGGATTTTGCCGGTCAGCGCTTCGAGCTCGAATGACCAAGTGCCGTGCGCCAGCAGGGCGCCGGCGTTGCCGGCGCCTAGCGGATCGCTGTGCAGCCGTGCGCGCATCACAGGCTTGGCTACCTTACCTGCACCGAGCGCGATGGTGATGTCGGGATCGCCCGGCTTCGCGCCGCGGTTGTCACGTACCTGTACCAGGTGGCTGGACAGGCGCGCGGCCAGGGCGGGATCGGACACCAGCTTTGTGGCTTGCTCGAACGATACCAGCACACGTCGGCCACTTGCTGCCGGCACGTCCACCAGATAGGGGTCGACACGTACCGCGCTGAATGCCCCCTTGACCGGTGTATGCGCATGGCTGCTGACTGACCAACTGTCTCCGGATTTACTCAGTATCAGGTGGACGCTGACCGGTACGCGGCGGCCCGCTTCGTCCAGTGCCGAGCCTTGCAACAGCACATCGCCGACGATGGTCTTTTTGCCATAACTGCGGGCGTTGTTGAAGTGAATCTGGTACGAGCTGGTGTCGACAGCTGCCGTGGTGGCCTGGTCGTCGAGGCCGATGCGGTTACACATCTCGGCACGCGTGTTCACCTCGGGAAGCGGGCAGCCGCTGGCTGATGCAAAATAATGAACGCCACGCCCCTCCAGGTCGGTGGCGCGGGCGCTACCGGTCAGCGCCAGCAAACTCAGGGCTGCCCATTGCAAAGTGGTGTAGGAACGGTGCAAGGTCATGGTAGGGTTTTCCGTGGTTAGCGTTCATGGTAGGACAGCGATTGTGCGTCGGCGCCCTCGGCGGCAGCGCTGCGGATGCCGAGGCCCCGGCACAGTGCGCCAAGCATGTCCAGCCCGGAAAAAAACCCGATCAGAACGACGGCCGACACCCAGCGCAGGCCGCGCACCGGCGTTGCATCCTGATGGTTGAGTGCGCGCAGGCTGTACCACAGCCGCGCCGTCAGCACGCAGAGCGGTCCGACAGGGCCGCTATTTGCCAGCCATTGCATGGACCGTGGCAGATAGGTGCGCACCAGGTGGGGCGTCAGACCGAGCGTGTCCTGCCCGCGCATCCAGCGCAATTTGAACAGCTCGGAGCGGGTATCGGGCAGCTTGTGCACGGTGTGCGCCCGCACGGCGTAGTGTAGAGCCACGCCCGCAGCTTGGAGGCGCAGGCCAAGCACCTGACAGTGCGCGCGGTACACGCCGTCGAGTGGCTGATAGCGGTGCTGCGCGAACAGCTCGCGCAAGAACACCACGTTGTTGGCGTAGAAGTTGCGCGTCGCGCGAGCTTGCAGCTGGCTGGGGAAGTACATGAAGTCAATCGTGGTGAGGGCGGTGCCTGCCACAGTGGCAGCGTAGCTGGTGCGGCCGGCCACCACTGCCGGTGGCGCTGCGTCCGTCAGCGGCGCGATCAGCTGTTCAAGCCAGTCTTGTTCGGGCTTGCAGTCGGCGTCGGCGAAGCAGACGTAGTCGCAGCGGTCGGCATGGACGGCGTCGAAACCGTCGTTCTTGGCCTGGTAGTAGCCGGTGCTGGCATGGATCCGCACGAAGTCGATGTCGCGGCCCGCCAGGCGCTCCGCGCTTGTGCGAATGCGCTCGCACAAGCCGTCGTGCGTGACGATCACTTGCGCGAGTGCGCTTAGTGCGACGCTCTGTTGCGCCAGCAGGCCGATCACATGCAGCAGGCTGGCGCCGGCCGCATCCAAGCCGGCGCCGCCGCGCAGGTTATTCGTCTCCAATACCAGGGCGGTACGCGCGGCAACATGTTCATGCGGCATATTGATTTCCATTGCCCAAACAAGACGAGGGCCGTTAATTGGTCAAATCGGCGCACCGTTACGCGGCCAGCCTCTCAACTCTGCCCGGATGAGGCTACTAACCAAGCCAAGCTGCAGACGTACGGATTGTCTATTCCGAGATGCCATTTTGCTTTGATAGTTCCGAACCCATCTTGTTTTTGGACAATATCATCATTAGTTTCTTCGGGGTATTTAGGGGATCAGCTTACTTCCGTCATGCTGGCGAACGGCGGGCGAGGTGAATCATGGAACACCTGTCCTCACGGCTGTATTCTGGTTCGAGCAGGCTGATGCAGTGCTGTTGACCTGGCAATGTTTGCCTCCACGACTATCAGTCGAAGTCGGCCGATTGGCGCTGGGTGCGATTCCGGCCAGACCGAGCCTGGGGATTCCAGTTGAGATTGTTTATGCGTTGTGTCGCGCTGCTGATGAACCTGTTGGGCTCGTTCGAGTGGACGGTCAGAGCTCTGTGTCAAACTACTATGAAACAACTTCATCATGCCAATTCAGGAAATTGTACGCAAGTGCGCTACTTACTCCCATTTTTCATTGCTGATCATTTGGCATCCAGAATCGGGCTCCATCAATTCAAGGAGTCAGAACCATGCAAGAGGGCGAAACGAGCCTTGTGCTCGACGCGACGAACATGCCGCCTCGGGCCAGCCAATCTGCCGTTTGTCGGCGGCCACGGCGAACCGATACTAGAAGTGGAACACCGAACAGCTACGCTAATTTGCCACTAACGGACTAAAAATGACAAAGCCCAGTAGCTGTGGCTTTTCTAAGTTCTTGATTTGCAAAAAAGAAATTTGGTCGGGGTGAGAGGATTCGAACCTCCGGCCTCTGCGTCCCGAACGCAGCGCTCTACCAGGCTGAGCCACACCCCGCTTTCCTTTATTACAGCAGATGGCGGGGCGGGTTTCAAGCGGCTGCATCAACCTCTATTTCTTTTCCTGCTGCGCCTTCTTGATTTCCGCTTCGCTGACTTTTTTCGCTGGTGCATTCGTTGCCGGCGAAGTCGGGGCTTTGCGGGTGGCGTTGGCTTGTGCCATGACGGCGGCGCAGTCCGTGTCGGGGGCTTTGTCGACGTTGACCAGCGGCAGCAGGGCGGCCAGCGGCGTGACGGCGGTGGCCAAGGCTACGGCGGCGCCGGCTTTCAGGGCCAGCGGGCCTTTTTGCGGGCCCACGTCCGGGTTCTTGAACGTGCCTTTTGCGTACAGCGGCGTGCGCAGCGTGATGATGCGGGCGCCCTTGGTACGGGGGCGCACGTCGAGGTCCAGGGTTTCGGTGGCCAGGTTGACGTTGCCCGTGACATTTACCACGGCCGTGTCCGTGTCGAGCACGAAGCGGCGCACGTCGGCCTGGCCATTCGTCACGGCGAAGTCGCTGGCCAGGCAGTTCAGGTGCACTTGCTTGTCGCCAAAGATTTTCACGAAGACGGCGTTGGCCAGGTTAAGGCCCGCCAGCTCCAGCATGAACTGGCTGACGGAACCTTCGCTGACGGTGGCTGCCAGTTCGCCATTCGCGCTGGCCAGCATGGCCGAGACGGAATTGCCGTGGCCCGTCAGCGCCGCATCGCCATACACTTCGCCGAAGCTCGCCTGCATCGATTGCAGCTTGGGAAACAGTTCGCGTATCTTGAGGTGGCGCGCCGCCACCTTGGCTTGCGCGGCGATGGTTTTTTGGCGGCCATCGAGCGTGATGTTCGAGGTGATGTCGCCGCCGGCCATGCCGAAGTTGAGCGGCGTCAAACTCAGCACCTTGTCTTTCATGTGGATGTTGGCAACGACATTGTTGAGCGGGATATCGTGCGTGCGCACCAGTTTCTTGCCCGTGAATTTCACGTCGGCGTCGAGCGCATTCCATTTGGCCGTGTTGAACTGTTCCACGGGCAAGGCTTTGTTATCGGGTTGCACGGGCGCCTTGCCGCGCGCCTGTTTCCGCGCATTGCTGTCGGCGCCGATGGTGGGGCCCAGGTCTTCCAGGCGCAGTTGCTGCGACGTCACTTCGCCGCGCAGCAGGGGGCGCGGCTGGCGCGGCAAATATTGCAGGGTGCCAGCCAGGTCGCTCTGGCCCACCGTGCCCTTGAAGTTTTGATAGGTCCAGTTCCAGCTGGCGCCGTCCTTCTTGCCCAGCAGGCGGCCCTTGGTCGCGTAGTCCGGCGTTTCCGGCAGCAGTACGCCCGTCAGCGGATACAGGTCGGCCATGCTGGCGCCGGCCAGGCTCAGCTGCAAATCGATGCCCGACAATGAGCGTGGATCCGTCAAGGTGCCGTCGATGCTGGCCTTGTTCTTGCCCAGCACGGCATGCGCCTGCACGGGATACACGGTGTTGTTGTCGGTCAAGGACAGCACCGCGCCGGCCTTGCCGCCGCCCGTCACGGGTGCCTTGCGGTAGCTGCCGCCCAAGGTGAAGGCGATGCCGTATTTCTGCACGGGAGCGTTGCCTGGCGCATCGCCCGGCGTGGCGTCGGGCGCCGTCGAGCTGACCTTGGCGTGCACGTCCAGCGCGATGCCTTCGTCGAGGTAGCGGATGACGCCGTCGCCGAAGGCCATGCGCTGGATTTCCACGTCCCATGCCGAAGGGCCGTTGTCTTTCAAGGTCCAGCTGTTGCTGCCATCGGCGCGCCGCTGCAGGGCAATGTTGGGAGAGGCTAGCGCCAGGTCTGTCAGCACCACGCGATGCTGCAACAGGGGCAAGGGATGGATGGCCACGTCGATGCGTTTCGCGCTGGCCAGTTGCGGGCCGGCCGTCGCCCAGTCCGGGTTGCTCATGCGCACGTCCTGCGCGCTGATGACGGGGCGCGGCACGTAGCGGCGCCAGCCCGGTTCCGTTTTCAGGCCCTGCTGCCATTTCACCTGCAGATCGCCGCCGATGACGAAGGTACGGCCCGTGCTTTCCGACACCTTCTCGTTGATGTAGGGGCGGGCGCGGTTCCAGTCGAAGGTCAGCACGAAGATGACCACGATGGCGATCAGGGCCAGCAGGGCGGCCAGGCTCCAGCCGAGGATTTTGAGCGGGGTTGAGCGTGTCATGGGGATGCCAATCGCAGTGATTTTTTCTTCAAGATAGACCGATAGACCATGACAGTCGGTGCGCTGGGTTACGTAAGAGGTGTCGCTTGAAACGATTCAATAATTCGACTATTATTGAAATATGGAAAATGAAAAGACAATCGCAACGCAAACTGCGCCATTGACGAGTGCGGCCGCCATCGCAGCCCTGGCTGCGCTGGCACAGGAATCGCGGCTGGCCGTGTTCCGCCTGCTGGTGCAAGCGGGGCCGGAAGGCATGGCGGCGACGAAAATCGCCGAAGCGCTGGCGATCGCGCCCTCGTCGCTGTCGTTTCACCTGAAAGAACTGGCGCATGCCAATCTGGTGACGGCAAGCAAGGCGGGGCGCTCCATCATCTATGCCGCCAATTATGCGGGCATGAACGGCTTGCTGGCCTTTTTGACCGAGAACTGCTGCGCTGGCGCGCCTTGTTGCGTCAGCGAACCCACTAACTGAAGGACATCACGACATGACGATCACGATCTATCACAACACGGCCTGCGGCACCTCGCGCAATACCTTGGCCCTGATCCGCAACACGGGCGTCGAGCCCGTCATCATCGATTACGTCAAGCATCCGCCTTCGCGTGAAGAGCTGGTCGACATGATCGCACGCGCGGGTTTGTCCGTGCGCGCGGCGATGCGTGACAAGGGTGCCCTGTACGACGAACTGGGCCTGGCCAATCCTGAGCTCAGCGATGTGGTCCTGCTGGACGCCATGCAAGCCCATCCTATCTTGATCAACCGCCCCATCGTCGTCACGCAACTGGGCGTGCGCCTGTGCCGGCCGTCGGAAAAAGTGCTGGAGATATTGCCGCTGCCGCAGCAAGGCGCGTTTGCCAAGGAAGACGGCCAGGCCGTGGTCGGCGCCGATGGCAAGCCTGTGAAATAAAAAAACGGCGCCAGTGGCGCCGTTTTGTATTGTTGACAGTGCAACGCGATCAGTGATTGCGGTCCACGGCAAACGAGCACAGTTGCAGCATCGATTGCTTGTAGACGCTGTCCGGCCAGCCGGCGATGGCGTCGGCGGCGCGCTGGCCGGCGATTTCCGCCTGCTTGCGCGTGTAGTCGAGGGCGCCACTATTGGTGATGGCGGCCAGGACGGTATCGAAATGCTGTTCGTCGCCTTGCTCGATGCAGCTGCGCACCAGTTCGCGCTGTTCCGGCGTACCGTTTTCCATCAGCCAGATCAGCGGCATGGTCGGTTTGCCTTCGCGCAAATCGTCGCCCACATTCTTGCCGATCTCGGCGGCGTCGCCTGCATAGTCGAGCACGTCGTCGATCAGCTGGAAGGCCGTTCCCAGCGAGCGGCCGTATTCGGCAGCCGCTTCGATGTCGTCTTCGCTGGCGCCGGCGATCAGGGCGCCCAGTTGCGCCGATGCTTCGAACAGCTTGGCCGTCTTCGAGCGGATGACGTTCAAATAGCTTTCTTGCGTCACGTCCGGATCGTGCATGTTCAGCAACTGCAGCACTTCGCCTTCGGCGATCACGTTGGTGGCGTCGGACAGGATTTGCATGACGCGCATGTTGTTCAGCGACACCATCAACTGGAACGAGCGCGAGTGCAGGAAGTCGCCCACCAGCACCGAAGCGGCATTGCCGAACAGGGCATTGGCCGTCTGGCGTCCGCGGCGCATCGACGATTCGTCGACGACGTCGTCGTGCAGCAGGGTGGCGGTGTGGATGAATTCGACCACGGCGGCCAGTTCATGGTGCGCCGTGCCGCGATAGGCGTGGGCATTGGCCACCAGCAAAATCAGCACGGGACGGATGCGTTTGCCGCCTGCGCTGATGATGTATTCAGCGATCTGGTTGATCAGAATCACATCGGAGTGCAACTTTTGGCGGATCACCGTATTGACTGCGTCCATATCGGCGGCAATCGTTTGCACGATGGTGTTTTGGTTAACGTGTTTGTTAGCGTCAGACAAGGCGAACCTGCATTAGATTGTGGGTGCCGCGATTATACGACAAGGCTTGCGCGTGCGTGACGTTTGCCTATGACTGTAGAGCAATTGATTGACCTTGTTGGCACTGGCGCGCGTTTTGCTGTCCGCCTGGCGCTAGCCTGACACGGTGGTCAGGTTGTCGACATACCACGATCGTCAAGCTTTGTGAATAGTTTTTGACGCAATTTCTCAGTCCGTGTATAATCGCTGGTTCCCCCTGTTGTGCACGGCTTGCTTTTCATGGCAGTGGGACAAATTCTTTCAACATTTGATGAGGTTTCAAATCATGTACGCGGTCATAAAAACCGGTGGCAAACAATACAAAGTTGTCGCTGGCGAAAAACTTAAAGTAGAACAGATACCGGCAGACATTGGTTCCGAAATCACCATCGATCAAGTTCTCGCAGTAGGCGCGGGCGACAGCATCAAGTTTGGTGCTCCATTGGTCGAAGGTGCAACGGTACTGGTTACGGTTGTGGCGCATGGTCGCCATGATAAGGTCAAAATTTTCAAGATGCGTCGTCGTAAGCACTACCAAAAGCATCAAGGCCATCGCCAGAATTTTACCGAAATCCAAATCGTTTCGATCAACGGCTAATCGCCGCTGTTTGACGCAGTTTGTCTACATAATCAGCTATCAAGGAGTCTTAAATGGCACATAAAAAAGGCGGCGGCACAACGCGAAACGGCCGTGATTCAGAATCAAAACGTCTGGGCGTTAAAGTCTACGGCGGCCAAGCTATCAATGCTGGCGGCATCATCATTCGTCAACGCGGCACCCCAGTGCGCGCCGGCGAAGGCGTAGGCATGGGCAAGGACCACACGTTGTTCGCGCTGATCGCGGGCAAAGTGAAGTTCGTTGTCAAAGGTGCTGGCTCGAAGCAATTCGTGACCGTTGTACCTAACGCAGCAGTACCAGCGTAATTCATCGCGGAGCGCCAGTTCGCTCCGCAATGATCGCATGATGTAAGGCGCAAGCCTTCAATCGAAAGGCTCTGCCCAAGGTAGAGCCTTTTTAGTTTTATGGCGGCAAAATTATGAAGTTTATCGACGAAGCAAAAATCGAAGTCATCGCGGGCGATGGCGGCAACGGCTGCGCCTCTTTCTGCCGTGAAAAATTCCGGCCTTTCGGCGGTCCCGATGGCGGCGATGGCGGCAAGGGCGGCACCATTTGGGCAGTCGCCGACCGCAATATCAACACGCTCGTCGATTTCCGCTTCTCCAAAATGCACAAGGCTCGCAATGGCGAGCCTGGCCGTGGCGCAGATTGCTATGGCAAGGGCGCCGATGACATCCACCTGCGCATGCCGGTCGGCACCTTGATCATCGACAACGCGAGCGGCGAAATCCTGGCCGACCTGACCGAACACGGCCAGACTGAAATGCTGGCCAAGGGCGGCGAAGGCGGCTGGGGCAATATCCACTTCAAGTCCTCGACCAACCGCGCACCACGCCAAAAGGGCGAGGGCAAGGAAGGCGAACGCCGCGAACTGCGCCTGGAACTGAAAGTGCTGGCCGACGTAGGCCTGCTGGGCATGCCGAACGCCGGCAAGTCGACCTTCATTTCGGCCGTCTCGAACGCGCGTCCGAAAATTGCCGATTACCCATTTACCACCCTGCACCCGAACCTGGGCGTGGTGCGCGTGTCGCACGAGAAGAGCTTTGTGATCGCCGATATTCCCGGCTTGATCGAAGGCGCTTCCGAAGGCGCGGGCCTGGGCCATCAATTCCTGCGTCACTTGCAGCGCACGGGTCTGCTGTTGCACATCGTCGACCTGGCACCGTTTGAAACCAACGTCGATCCTGTCAAGGAAGCCAAGGCGCTGGTCAAGGAATTGAAGAAGTACGACGAGTCGCTGGTCGACAAGCCGCGCTGGCTGGTGTTGAACAAGCTCGACATGGTGCCGGAAGAAGAGCGCAAGAAGATCGTCAAGGACTTCCTCAAGCGTTTCGCCTGGAAAGGTCCCGTCTTCGAAATCTCCGCGCTGAACCATCAGGGTTGCCCGGAACTGGTGAATGCGATTTACCAGCATCTGGAAGAGAAGAAACACAGCGAAAGCCGTGCCGAAGAAACGCAGATGACCGAAGAAGCACGCGGTATCTCGTCGATCGACCCGGATGATCCGCGTTTCAAGATCCTCGACTAAGGCTTTGCCCTGATGTCGGTACAGACGGCCGCTGCCGCGCCAGCGCGCAAGCAAGCGTGGCAGCGCCGTGTATTGCATCTGATCGCGTATGCTTACGGGCTGAGCGCGGTCGCCTGCCTGCTGTTCGCCGATGAAATGGCGGCCGGCATGGGCATCTTCCTCAATGGCGTCAACGGCTACAGCCAGTTCTACGCTACTCATGTCGGTGTCTGGGGCGCTACCGCGCTCCTGGCGCTGTTCGCGGCACGGCAGGGCGAACCGCCTGTCCTCGGCGATATCACTGCAATGTTGGTCCTGGCGCAGCCCGCCGGCCGTCTGTTCGCGGCCATCAGCTTCGGCTTGCCCCAGGGTTTTGTGTTGTTCATGTGCGCAATGGAGCTGACGGCGGGGCTGGCCTTGCTGCTGCTGCGTCCTGCGCGCTGACGTCTATTAAGTGAAGAGCGCCGCCCCATGGATTCCGTGATTCAAAAAGCTACCCGCATCATCATCAAAGTCGGCTCTTCGCTGGTTACCAACGATGGCCGCGGACTCGACCATGCCGCCATCGCGCGCTGGGCCGCGCAGATTTCCGGCTTGCGCGCCTTGGGCAAGGAAGTCGTGCTGGTGAGCTCCGGCGCCATCGCCGAAGGCATGCTGCGCCTCGGTTTCGAGCAGCGCCCCACCGATATCCACGAATTGCAGGCTTGCGCCGCCGTCGGCCAGATGGGCCTGGCGCAAATCTATGAAAGCAGCTTCCGCGCCCACAGCCTCGGCACGGCGCAAGTGCTGCTCACGCACGCCGACCTGGCCGACCGCGAACGCTACCTCAATGCCCGCTCCACCCTGACGACCCTGCTGCGCCTGGGCGTGGTGCCGATCATCAATGAAAACGATACGGTCGTCACCGATGAAATCAAGTTCGGCGACAACGACACCCTGGGTGCCCTGGTCGCCAACCTGATCGAAGCCGATGCGCTCGTCATCCTGACGGACCAGCACGGCCTGTTCTCGGCCGACCCGCGCAAGGACCCGAACGCCTATCTGATCACGCAGGGCATCGCTGGCGATCCGGCCCTGGAAGCGATGGCCGGCGGCGCCGGCAGCAGCCTGGGGCGTGGCGGCATGCTGACGAAAATCCTCGCCGCAAAGCGCGCCGCCAAGTCCGGCGCCCACACCATCATCGCCTGGGGCCGCGACAGCGACGTGCTAAGTCGCCTCGCCCAGGGCGAAGCGATCGGCACGGAGTTGCGGGCGCAAACGGGGCAGTTGACTGCGCGTAAGCAGTGGATGGCCGATCATCTGCATACGGCTGGTGCCGTCGTGCTGGACGCGGGCGCCGCGCAAAAGCTGCGCCAGGAAGGCAAGTCGCTGTTGCCGATCGGCGTGACGGGCGTGAATGGCGAATTTGGCCGCGGCGCCGTGATCACCTGCGTCGACGCGGATGGCGTGCCCGTGGCGCGCGGCCTGTCCAACTACACGAGCGGCGAAGCGCGCCGCATCATGCGCAAGCCGTCCACCGAGATCGAGTCCATCCTCGGCTACATGGAAGGCCATGAGCTGATCCATCGCGACAATATGGTCTTGCTGTAGGTCGGATTAGCGGAGCGTAATCCGACAATATTGTTGGCACGGACCGTGGTGTTGTCGGGTTACGCCCTGTGGGCTAACCCGACCTACGACGCAACGACAGCGGCCCATTCGGGCCGTTTTTTTTACCTATACCACGGCCGGCATCGGCGACTTGTCCTTGTAGTCGCACAGGTCGGCAATCATGCAGTTCCAGCATTGCGGCTTGCGCGCCGTGCAGGTGTAGCGGCCGTGCAGGATCAGCCAGTGGTGGGCGTCGTGCAGGAATTCTTTCGGTACGAACTTCAATAGCTTTTGCTCGACGATATCGACATTCTTGCCCGGCGCAATGCCGGTGCGGTTCGAGACGCGGAAGATATGCGTGTCGACGGCCATCGTCGGTTCGCCAAACGCCGTGTTCATGACCACGTTCGCCGTCTTGCGGCCCACGCCGGGCAAGGCTTCCAGCGAGGCGCGGTCGCGCGGCACTTCGCCGCCGTGCTGCTCCAGCAGGATCTGGCAGGTGGCGATGACGTTCTTCGCCTTGGTGCGGAACAGGCCGATGGTGCGAATGTAGCTGGCCAGCTCGTCGACGCCCAGCGCCAGTATCTTGGCCGGCGTATTGGCGACCGGATACAGCAAGCGGGTCGCCTTGTTGACGGACACGTCCGTCGCCTGCGCCGACAGCAGCACGGCGATCAGCAGCTCGAACGGCGTCGTGTATTCGAGTTCCGTCTTCGGGGAGGGGTTGGCGGCGCGAAAGCGCGTAAAGATTTCCAGGCGTTTGGCGGCGTTCATGCGTCTTTTTTCGGGGTGGTGGGGGCTGGCTGGGGGGTATCCGTGCTGGCGGCGGCCTTGGCGCGCGCGCGCTCCATGGCGGCGGCGATGATGGCGCGCTTGCGCTCCTTCTCCGCCAGTTCGTCAGGTGTGGCGGGTGTTTCCTGCGTCACTTCCTGCATCTTGGCGACGGCCTTGGCGGCCAGGCGCGCTTCGTTTTCCTCTGTTTCGCGGCGCAGGCGCTGGGTGCGGAAATCGTGGCGCGCGCGCGCGTCGTCCGCCTCGGCCTGGCTCCAGGCATCCCAGCCCGTGGCGTCGCCGCTGACCGGGTACATGACGATGCAGTCGACGGGGCAGGGCGCCACGCACAGGTCGCAGCCCGTGCACAGATCGGTGACCACCGTATGCATCTGCTTGGCGGCGCCGACGATGGCGTCCACGGGACAGGCCTGGATGCACAGGGTACAGCCGATACACAGCGATTCATCGATATAGGCGACAGATCGCGGACGTTCGAGGCCGTTGACGGGATTGAGCGGAATGACTTTTTTGCCCAGCAAGCCGGCCAGGCGCGCGATGCCTTGCACGCCGCCCGGTGGGCACTGGTTGATGTCGGCGCTGCCGGCGGCTATCGCTTCCGCATATGGGCGGCAGCCGTTGTAGCCGCATTTGGTGCATTGCGTTTGCGGCAGCAAGTCTTCGATCTGGTCGGCAAGTGAGGGAGGGGCAGGGTGCGGCACGGTCATCTTCCACGGTAAAACGCCATTATCGGCCATCCGGCGCGCGCACAAGTAAAAACCTGTTTTGCAAGAGGGGATAGCACGCGCCATGGCGGGCCTGTTGCAGGCGCGCCGCAATCGGATTTTATTTCCTATGGGAATGTCAAAGTGCAAATAAACAACTTTGCAATTCCTTTTTTTTGTGGGAGCATGATTTTTATCAAGCTCGTTATTAAAAAAAACCGACCGCCAGTCCTGTTGCCACGCCTGTATTGCCAGGTGCGCCAGGCCATAGGAGCCAAACATGCGTTTCCTCCGGACAGTTGGTTTGCCCTTCTGTTTGTTCATGCACTCTACACTTGCCCTTGCATACGGGCAGGCTGCTGCTCCCATGGCGGCGCCGGGCGCTGCCAGCTCGCGCATCGTCCGCTTCGCGGCGGAAGACTGGCCGCCCTTCATTTCCCGCAGCCTGCCGGCCGATGGCATGTCGGGCGCCATGGTCAGCGCCGTCTTCGAGCGTCTCGGCTATGCGGTCAGATATGAATATTTCCCATGGAAGCGCGCCATGCAGTTTGGCCTGGCCAGTTCCCGCTATGCCGGGCTGCTGGCCGTCTGGCGCACGCCCGAACGGGAAAAACTCTGCCACTTTTCTGTGCCGGTTGGTAACACGCAGGGTGTGCTGGCCTACCTGAAAGAGGATGGCGTGCCCGGCGCCAGCCTGATGGAACTGGGCAAGCTGCGCATCGGCACCGTGGCCGGCTACTCGAATGGGGAACAGTTCGATGGCATGGTGGCGCGCGGCGAGTTGAATACGGAAGAGGGCTTGAACGACGCGACGAACCTGAAGAAACTGCTGATCAAGCGTTACCGCGTGATCGTCATTGAGCGCCATGTCCTGCAGCACTTGCTGATGGGACGCAACTTCAGCAAGGCCGAGCGGGAGCGCATCGCCATCATCGATACCGTCTTCAAGGAGCGCCCCGTCCACGTGTGCTTCCAGCGCGATGCGGAAGGGGCGGCGCGGCAAAAACGCTTCAACGAGGCCGCGCGCGACATCGATACGGCCCGGCTGGAACGCGATTACTGGAAGCGGCTCGATCAGAGCCTGGCGACCGCCCCCGCCACTCCCTGAGACGGCGCGCCGCTGTTGTTAGTTGCCAAAACGAAATATCTAAACACGAAAGCATTCGTTCTTGTTTGTTTGTCCATCCTTTAGTCTGCAGCCATTGTGTTGACGACTTTGAAAGGATGTTTTCGTATGCTGGAACTGATTCACAAGCAAGACCCCGCTCCCCGTTTGCGGCAACTGGCGCACGCCGTCTCGGTGGCCGTGCTGGTGCTGGGGGTGCCTGGCGTGGCGCATGCACAAGCCCCTCTCGACACCGTCATCGTCACGGGCGCGCGCGGCACGGGCCGCACGGTGGCCAACAGCGCCGCCCCGATCGACGTGATCAGCGCGCAGCAATTGCAAGCGACGGGCAAGTTGAACTTGCTCGATGCGCTGGACACGGCCTTGCCATCCTTCAACTTGCCAGCCCGCGTGCAGCCCGACCTGGGCAGCATCGTGCGCGCGGGGCAACTGCGCAACCTCGACCCCTCGCATACCCTGGTGCTGGTCAATGGCAAGCGCCGGCATACGACGGCCATCGTCAATGAGGATGGCTTTCCCGGTTCCGTCGCCACGGACCTGGCCCTGATTCCCACGGGCGCCATTGCCCGCGTGGAAATCCTGCGCGACGGCGCCTCGGCCATCTACGGTTCCGACGCCATTGCCGGCGTCATCAACATCATCCTGAAAGCGGATGACAAGGGTAGCTTCAGCACGCAACTCGGTTCCACCTACGCGGGTGACGGCACGAACGGTTCCGCGCGCATCGATGGCGGTACGCGCCTGGGCGAACACGGCTTTGCCCACTTCGGCGCCGAAGTCCAGCGCCAGGGCATCGCCGTGCGCAATTTCGGGCTGAATCCCGGCTATCTGTCGTACCCGGCCGTGCGCAACAGCGATGGCCAGCTGGTCAAATTGGGACCGAACAACAGTTTGCCTGCCGGCGCTACGCCGAACCCGGCAGAAGCAAACCGCAACAGCAATCCATGGCGTAATACGGGCGTGCCGCAAAGCACGACCGCCTCGCTCAGCGCAAACCTCGGCTATGACCTGTCGAACGAGGTGCAACTGTACGGCTTCGGCACGTATGCGCACCGCAATGCCCGCTCGGCGCAGAATTTCCGCCTGCCCAATACCATTTTCAATAACAACAAAGGCTTGCTGTCCGTATATCCGGACGGCTTTACGCCGTATGAAACGACGAGCGAAAACGACTTTTCGCTGACAGGCGGCATCAAGGGCGAGACGGCCGGCTGGTCCTGGGACCTGAGCACGACGTATGGCCGCGACGATATCGACGTGGGCGTGGAGCACTCGGCCAATTACTCGCTGACCTATCCGGGCGGCAAGACGGATTTTGACATCGGCAATCAGCGTTACAGCCGCTCGACCACCAATGCCGACGTGCGCCGTCCCGTGCCGCTGGGCTTGAGCGAGCCGGCCGACTTGAGCCTGGGCCTCGAGTACTCGCATGAAACGCAGCAGCGCAGCCCGGGCGAGCCCGCTTCCTGGCAGGGCAGCGGCTCGTCGGCGCTGGCCGGCTACCTGCCCGTCGATGCATCCGACACGGCGCGCCACAGCTATGCGGCGTACATTGACCTGGGCGCGAAACTGACGCCGCAGTTGCTGCTCGACACGGCACTGCGCGCCGAGAAATATTCCGATTTCGGCAGCAAGACGACGGGCCGTTTGTCCGCTCGCTATGACGTCACGCCCACGGTCGCCGTGCGCGGCACCGTCAGCAATGGTTTTCATGCACCGAGCCTGGTGACGCAATCATATTCGAACACGTCCGACCATGCGGGCGTGCCGTATACCCTGGCGCAGCCGAACTCGGCCGCTGCGCGGGCACTGGGCGCGCAAGCCTTAAAGCCGGAAAAATCGACGAATCTGTCGGCCGGGCTGACCTTCAATCCTACGCCCACTCTGCGTCTGGCCGTTGACGCGTATCAAATCAAGGTCAGCGACCGCCTGGGCGTGTCGTCGAACATCGGTATCGACCGCAGCTCGGGCGTGGCGCTCGACGGCAGTGGCCGGCCGCTGACGGGGGCGCAAGCAACCGTCATTGAAAACCTGCTGCGCTCGGCGGGGCTGACGGTAGGCAATGGCCTCGTCGCGCATTACTTTGCCAACGTGGGCGACACACGCACGCGTGGCATCGATTTCACCGCCGAGGATGTCTTGCGCGTGGCCGATGGCAAGCTGCGCTGGACGGCGGCCGCCAATTTCAACCACACGAGCCTGGTGGGCAAGGCGGCCTTGCCGGCCGTGCTGCAAGGCTTGCCGAACATCGGCACCCTGAGCAAGTCGGCCGAGTACGACTTGCTGTACCGGGCCCCGCGCGACAAGGAAATCCTTACCCTGGCGTATGAAAAAGCCGGCTGGACGTTCAACCTGCGCGAGACGCGCTACGGCAAGCTCAAGCGCCTGAACGCCATCACGGGCGGCGACTACCAGCTGAAAGCCGCCTTCGTGACGGATGTCAGCCTAGGCTACGACGTCAGCAAGCGCATCAACGTGACGGTGGGCGCCAACAATGTCTTCGACCAGAAACCGGGCCAGCTGCCGCGCGCAGCGCGCAGCGCCGCGAATCTGGCGCAGTACACAGGCGCCTACGATAACTCGGGACCGCTTGGCGTTCTCGGCGCTTATTACTACGCCCGCGCCACGGTGCATTTTTGATCCGCCTTCTCTTCATACTTATCATCAAGAACAGGAAATACCATGTCTGACAACAATCAACACGCGGCCATCGATCTGGAATGGGCCAATCTCCTCTCGCCGCAGCGCCGCACGGTCTTGCGCGGCGGCGGCCTGGTGGCGGCATTGGCCGCTTCCGGCCTGGCGGGGACGGCCCTGGCGCAGGATGGCGCAGTCAAGCGCGCGAAACCAGCACTTGGCAAGAGCCCGTGGGGCGAGCATACGGACACGGCGCCCACGCCGCGCCCCGTCAGCGTGCGGCCCGGCGAGGAAACCTTGCCGTCGACACCGCGCGCCTACACGGATATCGAGAGCTATCACGCGCATATCTATTTTGACGAAGACAGTTACCAGAAGGCGGCGCTGATACGTCGCTGGGCGGCCGAACGCTTCCAGATCGAGCTGGGCGACTGGAACCTGGAGCCGCGCGGCCCGCACGTGACGCCGTCGTTCTATTTCGGCTTTACCAATGATTTATTGCCCGTGATCGTGCCGTGGCTGCAGCTTAATAGCCTGGGGCTGACGATACTGATCCACCCGAACACGGAGGATCCTCGCGCCGACCACCTGTATTACGCGCTGTGGGTGAACCGCTCGCAGCCCGTGAATGGCTATGCGATGAAGAAGCCGGGACCGGGCGAGCCGCGGGTCGAGCAGATTTTTGTCAACACGCGTCCGACGGTGAAAATCGAAACGTCGCGCGCATGAGCTGGGCATAAAAAAACGCCACGCCAGTGTGAGCTGGCGTGGCGTTTTGACGGAAATGCCGTGTATTAGCCGTGTTTCTGGATGAATTCGCCGATTTTCGGGCAAATAATCTCGCGCCAGCGGCGGCCCGAGAAAATGCCATAGTGGCCGCATTTCGGCGCCACGAAGTCTTGTTGCATCTCGGCAGGAATGCCGGAACACAAGTCATGCGCCGCCTGCGTCTGGCCGGCGCCGGAAATGTCGTCCAGCTCGCCTTCGACCGTGAACAGCGCCACGTTCGTGATGTCTTGCGGACGCACCAGCTGGCCGCCCACTTTCCACGTGCCCATCGGCAGGCTGAATTCCTGGAAAACCGTTTTGATGGTTTCCAGGTAGTACTCGGCCGGCATGTCCAGCACGGCGTTGTACTCGTTGTAGAACTGGCGATGGCCTTCCGCCGGCTCGTCGTCGCCCGTCACCAGGTGCATATAGAACTCGCGGTGGCTTTGCGCGTGGCGGCCCGGATTCATGGCGATGAAGCCGGCGTGCTGCAGGAAGCCCGGATACACCTTGCGGCCAAAGCCCGGATAGTTCGGTGGTACCGCGTAGATCACGGTGTTTTCAAACCACGAGAATTTCTTTTCCGTCGCCAGGTTGTTCACTTGCGTGGGCGAACGGCGCGGGTCGATCGGGCCGCCCATCATCGTCATGGTTTTCGGCATGTGCGGATCTTTGGCCGTCGCCATCAGCGAGATGGCTGCCAGTACGGGCACGGTCGGTTGACAGACGGAAATGACGTGCAAATCAGGCGCCAGCAGGCGGATGAATTCCTGCACATAATAAATGTAGTCGTCCAGGTGGAACGGGCCTTCCGTCAGCGGTACCATGCGCGCGTCCGTCCAGTCGGTGATGTAGACATCGTGCTCGGCCAGCAAGCCGCGCACGGTATCGCGCAGCAGGGTCGAGTGGTGACCGGACAGGGGGGCAACCAGCAGAACTTTGGGCTGTTGCAAGCCAGTGGCTTCTTTTTTGAAGTGAATCAGGCGGCAAAACGGTTTGGTGACGACAACGTGTTCGCGGATGTCGACGCTCTCGCCTTGGACGAGAACGGATTTGATGTCGAATTGTGGTTTTTCGTAGTCTTTGCCAAGGCGGTACATCAGCTCGTAGCCGGCTGCGATGCGTTGCGAAAACGGGGTGTGGGCCAGTGGAGAAACCGGGTTGGTAAATAACTTGGAGGACATGTCTGCCCATTGCATCACCGGAGTGAGGAAAGAGCGTTGCAGTTCGTGCAGTTGGTAAAGCATATAGAGTCCTTGTTTAATTCCAAGCGCCAATATCGGCTCAAATATCATAATCCAATTTTACGATATTTGTTGAGGACAAAATGTGCATTACCACGCATAGGTCCACAGTTTGCGCTTTGGTGTGACAGCGCGCCACACTTGCGTGGATAGACCTGCAACGATGCTTTAAAAGCAAAAAAAGCAGCGTTTCCGCTGCTTTTTGTCTATTTTTTTGCCGCTACGCCCCTGCGGAGAAGAATCTTCCCGCCGGAACGGCCGCGGCATCGCCGTGTGTTTAGCGCACCAGCATGTCGAGCTTGTCCTTGACGTCCTTGAATTGCTCGGCTTCCGGCAAGGCAGCCTTCGTCTTGGTGATCGACGGCCAGTTACGCGCCAGATCGACGTTGATCTTGATGAAGGCTTGCTGGTCGCCCGGCACGTCTTCTTCCGCGAAAATCGCGTTCACCGGGCATTCTGCCACGCAGACGGCGCAGTCAATACATTCGTCCGGATCGATCGCCAGGAAGTTCGGGCCTTCCCGGAAACAATCTACCGGGCAGACATCGACGCAGTCGGTATAGCGACAGGCGATGCAGGATTCGGTGACAACGTGGGTCATAACAGTCCTATCAATTTTTGGGGAGGTGCTGTAGCGCCTGCAGGAAACTCGGCGGCGCATACTAAAGCAAAGCATTGTATTTTAAGGCAATTCGCTATTTCTCACAAATCCCGCTTATATACAATACGTATAAGCAAATTCATTTTTTGGCAGTGCCGTTGCCGCGCAGAGTGGGCAATTCAGCGACTATCCGGGACGTTGCCATAAAGAACGCGGCAAGAAAGCGACAGTCGCCCGCCGGTGCGGGGTGCAGGGCGGGCGACGCAAGGGCTTGCCGTGTGGCGTTTTTGTTTTACTCAAATCAAGATCAGTAAAAATAAGTGCCAAACATGTGCCAAACAAGTGCCGGAACAATCAGGCGCTGGCGCGTATTTGCGTCAGTAACTGTTGCCAACGTGCATTTTCAGCACTGCCATCCTCGGCAAAGGTGATGGTGCGGCGCGCGGCAGGGGCGTCGACGGTGATCTGCCATTTGGGGATATCGGCGCCCACCTGCTCGCCTGTGGCTTGCGGGTGCGTGAAAAAACCGCTGCTGGCCAGTGCCGCTTCCAGCCCGGGGCCGGCCGGGTGGGCCTGCGTATCGATCTCGTACTGTTCGCTCAGGCCGGCAAAGCCGCCGCTGCTGCGGGCTGAAATTTTCATGCTGCTCCTTCTTGAGGATGGTGGTGGGGACGTGATGCGGCATGTCATCGCCTGTGGCTGACTGCTGGCTGGTGGGCGCGTACGGCGTTATCGGGGGGCGTAACTGCGGCACCAGGCCGCCAGCGCTTCGCGTTCCGCTTCCAGCAATTGATCGGACTCGCTGTATTCCGCATGGTTCATGGTACCGCAGCAGGCCCGCCTGTCTTGCACGGCACCCTCGTCATCGACGATGCCTGCGGCAAAGTTCATCTGTCCATCCCCCGTCATGGCGTTCTTGAGCACTTCGCGCACGGTAAAGCTGTTGCGGATGAAATCCAGGTAGGTAGTGTAGCCATCGGCCTGCGCCAGGGTCAGCATGTGGCCAGCCACGTCGGCGTACGTGGCTGCGTGATCGGGGGACGCCACCAGGGCGCGCAAGACCAGGCTGCGCAGGTAGTCGCCGCAACGGTGCAGCACGGCCGCGTCGTCTTCCAGCTGGGGCTGGCGTTCGTGGGCAAAGATGTCGGCCAGGATGTCGTAGATGGCGCCCGTAAACACTTGCGAGATGGCGTGCACTTCCGTGCCTGCTTCCGACAATTTGATGTCATTGTCTGCATTGCGCAAACCGTTAGGCCGGCCCAGCGCCAGGCCGAACTGCTCCGCCAGGTCGGCCAGGAAGGTTTTATCGTGGAGGTCGGATTTGGTTTGCGCGATCACGGCTTCGACCTGGTCCAGCTGCGACAGGGCCAGGAAGATGGCCGTCAGGTCGCCGAACGATTCATGCAAGCCGCCCGTCTGCGGTGGATTATTGTTGAGCAGCCAATTCGGCTTGAGGCCGTCGAGGATGGCGTGTCCTGTTTCATGCGAAACGATGTCGAGCGAACGGCAGGTGTAGACGCGTTCGGTAGCGCCGCTGGGAATAAAGTCGCCAAACTTGAGGGCGTTGTCGCTGCGGCTGTAATAGGCATTCATGACGTTGGGCAAGCCGTGCGGGAACACGCGCAGCGGTTCCGTATTGTTGGCGTTGTTCCATTGCCAGGGCAGGGGCGGCGCCGTGTCGTTGCTGGCCATCGCGCGCTGGTACATGGTGAGCGTCATGCGCACGATGGCAAACGTGTGCACGGCGTCGAACTGGTCGGTGTTGGGCGAGACGATGAAGTCGCCAAAGGCGTTCGGGCTGACCCGGGCGATGCCCGGTTCGCCAAACGTGATGCGCGCGTCGCGCGGGCCTTGCAGGGTCAGGCCGGGCAGGAAGGTCTTGCGCGTGCCCAGCTCGCTCACGGACGGGTCTTGCTTCCAGATCAGCACGCGCGAACCGACAGGCACGGCGGCCAAGTCGCGGGCCGTTGCCTCGGTCAGGCGCGGCCGACCCGGCTGCAGGGTCAGTTGCGCATTCTTGCGGTGCTGGCGGTAGGGCGCCGAGGGGGTGGGGACATAGCCGACGGGCAAGGACACGCATTTGGTCAGCACGGCTTCGACCGGCACGATGACTTTCTGGTCCATGGTAGCTCTCCAAAACACTCGCAACTGGAATGGAGATAGTCGGCCTGCTTCGCTGGTTTCGGTTTGATGTGGCGCAAGCGCCGCACAGGAAAGCGCGGTTTTTTCCATGTGCCGGCATTCCCCATGGCTGCGGCTGCCACGTGGCGGCTGGTATGATGCTGGCCGTATGGCACCCGTTTTTATAATAAAAGGATCGTTTGATGGCGGATATAAATATAGTTCAGCAACATAAGCTGACAGCAGAAAAGGCGCGCGCAGCGGCGCAGCAAGTGGCCGACAAGCTGGCCCAGGAATATGACCTGGCGTGCGCCTGGGATGGCGACGTGCTGCGTTTCGAGCGCAGCGGCGTCGATGGGTCGCTGACCCTGGAAAAAGAGCAGGCGCAACTGCAAATCAAGCTGGGCTTCATGCTCAGCGCCTTCGCCTCCACGATTGAAGGCAAGATTGCCGAGAAGATGCGCAAGGTGTTTACCGAGCCAGCTTGAGCCGCTTGTCTGGCGCCATGTTTGGTGCTAGGGAACGTGTCGCAGTGATGGGCGAAAAGACGATGAAAACCCGTCGCTTTTCGCCTTTTTCACGTCTGACTGTACGCTGGCGAACATTGCTAGCACATTTCTATTTGGAAAGCCATTGGACTTTGGTGGCTTTTTGCGTTATACTTGAGTCATATTTACAACAGCTACACCGCGTTTCACCTTCTGCTTCGCAGTACTCCCCACTCGCTGAGTGGTGAATAATTCTTCGGGTTTTACACCCGCATCCAGTTAAAAGTAGCTTGGTCGATTTTTTCGGTCAAATACATTTGGTGCCATGTATTTGCATGGCGCTAGCGTTGTTAAAAGTCCTGAACCACAGCCTCTTTTAGCACGCACACGGCACCCCGGCACCGGCCTTGGCCATCCGCTGGTCACACGCGTGTCACCCCCTGTTTCCTGTCGCTCCCGTGCGCTTTTTGCGCCGTGGCGTAGCCGACGCAACAGGGTTTGCTGATTCCCGCCGCAAGCTGGCAGCTTGCTGGGTTTCATTCCATTCGTCAAATCGAGGGAGAACCACATCGTGGCAAAACAAATCATTATCGACCATGTGTTCAAAGTGTTCGGCGACAAGCCAGAAGAAGCACTTGAACTCGTTCATCAAGGCGCCAGCAAGCAGGATATCCTGGCCAAGACCGATTGCACCATCGGCGTTTTCGACGCCACCTTTACCATTGAAGCGGGCGAGATCTTCGTCATCATGGGCCTGTCCGGTTCGGGCAAGTCGACCCTGGTGCGCATGCTGAACCGTTTGATCGAGCCGACCGCCGGCCGCATCCTGATCGACGGCAACGACATCAATACCTTGCCGGACGCCCAGCTGCGCGCCCTGCGCCGCAAGGACATCAGCATGGTGTTCCAGTCGTTCGCGCTGCTGCCGCAAATTACCGTGCTCGACAACACTGCCTTCGGCATGGAACTGGCGGGTATGCCCAAGGCCGAGCGCCATGCGCTGGCCCAGCAAGCGCTGGAGCAGGTAGGCCTGGATGGCTACGGTGCCAGCTATCCCGACGAATTGTCGGGCGGCATGCAGCAGCGCGTGGGCCTGGCCCGTGCGCTGGCCTGCGATCCATCGATTTTGCTGATGGATGAAGCGTTTTCCGCGCTCGATCCGATTATTCGTACGGAAATGCAATCGGAACTGCTGCGCTTGCAGCAAATCAAGCGCCGCACCATCGTCTTCATTTCGCATGATCTCGACGAAGCCATGCGCATCGGCGACCGCGTCGCCATCATGAAAGACGGCCACGTGGTGCAAGTGGGCACGCCGGAAGAAATCCTGCGCAAACCAGCCAACGATTATGTGCGCAACTTCGTGCGCGGCGTCGATGCGGCGGCCGTGTTCAAGGCCAGCGATATTGCCCGCAAGAGCCAGATCGTCGTGTCGGAATCGCCGAGCCGCGGTTCGCGCGCCGCGCTGTCGATGCTGGAAGAGCAGGATCGCGCGTTTGCCTACGTCGTCAATCCGCAGCGCAAGTTCCTTGGCGTCGTGTCGGCCGATTCGCTGCGCAGCGCGCTCGACGGCCATGTTGGTCCGCTGGGCCTGGCGCATGCCTACCTGCCCGACGTGCAGACCATCAACGCAGATGAGCCAGTCGCCGGCCTGTTCGGCCAGGTGGCGCAACTGCCTTACGCCGTCCCTGTGGTGGCCGATGACGGCAGCTTCCGCGGCGCCATCAGCAAGACAACCTTGCTGAAGTTCCTTGACCGCGACACGCCAGCCATAGCCGAACAACAACAGAAAGGACAAGCATGAACCCAAGCACCGTTTCCACAGTAGAAGCTGTTGTTGAGCAGCCAGCCGCGCAAATCAATCCCTGGGCGCTGACGCCGCCGACCGACGCCAGCACTGCCTGGCTGGACGCCGCCGCGCCTGCCGTGCAGCCGGAACATGCGACCGGCTTTCACCTGACGCAGATTTTCGACGGCTCGCTGCCGCTGGAAAGCTGGATCAACCAGGGCCTGGGCTGGGTTGTCGCCCATTTCCGCCCTTTCTTCCAGGCAGTGCGCGCGCCGATCGATAGCACCCTGAACGGCGTGGAAGGCGTGCTGCTGGCGGCCCCGTCGCTGACGGTGATCGCCATCATCGGCTTGCTGGCGTGGCAATTTACCAGCCGCACCCTGGCCGTCGGCACCGTGCTGGCGCTGCTGGTCGTGTCGATGCTGGGCATCTGGCCCGAAGCCATGACGACCCTGTCGCTGGTGCTCACTTCCCTGGCGTTCTGTCTGGCCATCGGCTTGCCGCTGGGTATTTTCCTTGCCAGCAGCGACCGCGCGCAGAATATCCTGCGCCCCTTGCTCGACGCCATGCAAACGACGCCCGCCTTCGTCTATCTGGTGCCAGTGGTGATGCTGTTTGGTATCGGTAATGCCCCAGGCGTGATCGTGACGATTATCTTTGCCCTGCCGCCGCTCGTGCGCTTGACCAACCTCGGTATCCGCCAGGTGCGTCCCGACCTGATCGAAGCGGCCCGCGCCTATGGCGCCTCGCCGTGGCAGTTGCTGACCCGCGTGCAGTTTCCGCTGGCCATGCCATCGATCATGGCCGGTATCAACCAGTCATTGATGCTGTCGCTGTCGATGGTCGTGATCGCCTCGATGATCGCCGTCGGTGGCCTGGGCCAAATGGTATTGCGCGGTATCGGCCGCCTGGACATGGGCCTGGCAACCGTCGGTGGCCTGGGCATCGTGCTGCTGGCCATCACCCTGGACCGCTTGACGCAAGCGATGGGCCAGCCACGCCGTGGCGTGCGCCACTGGTACCAGACGGGTCCTGCCGGTTTCGTGCTGCGCCTGGTGCGCGGCAATGCAGAGAAAAATAATGTTGAACAGCAAGCTACGCTGGCCAACGCACAATAAAGGAAGCACATGCATCAAATTGACAATTTTAAAGTGACGCAAAAATCGCAACGCAAGTTCCAGCTGTTTTCCGCCCTGGCGATTGCCGCCATGGCCCTGACCACCAGCCTGGCCATGGCGCAGGCCCCGGCCGTGGCCGCCGATGCGCTGCCCGGCAAGGGCGTCAAGGTGCAGCCGCTGCAAAGCTCGATCGCGGAAGAAACCTTCCAGACCATGCTGGTCGACAAGGCCCTGGAAAAGCTCGGCTATGAAGTGCAGCCGATCAAGGAAGTGGAATACCCGACCGCGCATATCGCCATCGCCAACGGCGACGCCACCTTCATGGCCGTGCACTGGGACCCGATGCACAAGGATTTCTATAACAATGCGGGCGGTGACGCCAAGCTGTTGCGCACGGGCCAGTATGCGGGCCCTGCCGCGCAAGGTTATCTGATCGACAAGGCGACGGCGGAAAAGTACAACATCACGAATATCGACCAGTTGCGCGATCCGACCCTGGCCAAGCTGTTCGACCATGATGGCGATGGCAAGGCCGACTTGACGGGCTGCAACCCCGGCTGGGGCTGCGAAGCGCTGATCGAGAACCACATGGATGCGTACAAATTGCGCGAGACGGTGACGCACGTGCAGGGCAGCTATGCGGCCCTGATCGCCGATACCCTGGGCCGCTACAAGCGTGGCGAACCGATCCTGTACTACACGTGGACGCCATACTGGGTCAGTGGCGTGCTGGTGCCGGGCAAGGACGTGATCTGGCTGAAAGTGCCATTCTCGGCCAATCCGGACAAGGTGAATACCCGCCTCGACGATGGCAGCGATTACGGTTTTTCCGTCAACACGGCACGCATCGTGTCGAACAAGGCCTGGGCCGAGAAAAACCCGGCCGCGGCCAAGCTGTTCGAAGTGATGCAGCTGCCCGTGGCGGACATCAATGCGCAGAATGAGCGCATGCGCCGCGGCGAAAACACGCAGGCCGATATCGCCCGCCATACGGCCGGCTGGATCAAGTTCCACCAGCAAAAGTTTGACGGCTGGATCGCGCAGGCGCTGGCGGCAGCCAAGAAGTAAGTGTTAACGCCGTTTCAACATGAAAAGTGGCTACCGATTTGGTAGCCACTTTTGCGTTAACGGCCTGTTTTTGTGGTTTTTGGTGAGTTTTTAGCCGTTTTCGGCCAGTTTCAGGTGCAAAATGGGGAAAGGCTTGCCGAACGGGTCAAGCGGCGAGCGGTTTTCCACGATAAAGCCCAGGTGGCGGTAAAAGCCATATGCCTGCGTGTTGTGTTCGTTGACGTCGACTGCCGTGGCTTTCATGCTGGCGATGGCGAACTGGACCAGCGCGCGGCCGGCGCCGCTGCCGCGCTGGTCGGGATGCACGAACAGCATTTCGATCCTGGCGTGCTCGACGCACAGGAAGGCGTAAACGACGCCGTCATCGGCGCGCAGCACATGCAGCAGGCGTTCGGCCGTCACTCTGGCCAGCTCTTCTCGTACGAAGGGCATCAGGAAGGCGATATCGCTATCGGCGAGGAAATCGTGGGTGGCGCGTACGGACAGGTACCAGACGTCGAACAAACGGGGCAGGTCGTCGGCATGCGCCAGCGAAACCTGGGAAATCAGTGATGGTGTCATGCAGAAATTATACTGCCCCGACAGGCGCCGGGGCAGGGAGGGACGATCAGTCCTTCAAGTCTTCGATCAGGTCGATGTATTGTTGCTGCGCATCTTCCTTCGAGGTGCCGGCCAGGGCCGCCCAGGCATCGAACTTGGCGCGGTTGACGAAGTCGGTCATGCCAGGACGCTCGCCCGTGGCGTCGCCGCTCGACGCTTGCTTGAACAAGGCGTAGATTTTCAACAAGGTCATATTGTCCGGACGCTCGGACAGGGTCTTGGAATCGAGCTGCGCTTGTTCGAATTGCTCTTGTAAACTCATGATGGCTCCTGTGTGCTGATGGAATCGCTGGAAAAGTGCGGCAGGCCCGGCGGAGTGGCCACCGTGCGTGCTGCAGTGCCTGACATCATAGTGAAAAAAGCGCGCCGTGCATTAGAGGGCACACTCAAAACAAAAAACGCCGCCGCTGCGTGAACAGGGGCGGCGCCGGTACAGTCGCTTCAGCGCTGCGCAGTTGGAGCTTATACGCCCAGCAGTTCGACGTCGAAAATCAGGGTGGCGTTCGGTGGAATCACGCCGCCGGCGCCGCGTGCGCCATAGCCCAGTGCCGCAGGGATGATCAGCTGGCGCTTGCCGCCCACTTTCATGCCTTGCACGCCTTCGTCCCAACCCTGGATGACGCGGCCTGCGCCCAGCGGGAATTCGAATGGATCGTTGCGGTCCTTGCTCGAGTCAAATTTCGAACCGGCGCTGCCGTCGTCGTTTTGCAGCCAGCCCGTGTAATGCACGACAACATTGTTGCCGGCTTGCGCTTCAGCGCCTTCGCCAACGACGGTATCGATGTATTGCAGGCCGGAAGCGGTAGTGGTGGTGGTCATGATAATCCTTGTGTAGGCGATGAAAGCTTCAGATTGTAGAGCAATGAGTTGCAAAGCGCCATTCCAGGCCCGGCACAGGGAAAAAACGGAAATTATGGCGATGTGTGGCTGCCGGCAGCATTTAAGGGGGGATTTCGCACAATAAATACAGTGTTCCACGTAAAATGCATGTTTTGTATTTAACAGTGATTTCTTCCATGTTCCGCAGTCTACGCCGCCTTGTTTTTTCCTCGCTGTGCCTGGTTTCCGCAATATCGACGGCGCAAGCCGAAGTGGTGGTGGTGCTCAATTCCCGTGATGCCACGGTGCAACTGCTGGACCAGAAAACCTATGCTCCCCTGTCGACCTTTGCCGTCGGCAAGGAACCGCACCATCTGATGGAAACGCCGGACGGCAAGTCGCTGATCGTCGCCAGTTCCGTCGGCAACGAGCTCATTTTCCTCGACCCCGTCTCGGGCCAGATCCAGCGCCGCATCAGCAACATCCTCGACCCGTACCAGATCGGTTTTTCGCCGGACCAGAAGTGGTTCATTTCGAATTCGCTGCGCCTGGACCGCATCGACCTGTACCGCTACGACGGCAAGAACCTGACCCTGGCCAAGCGCATCCCGCTGCCGAAGTTGCCTAGCCACATGGCGTTCACGGCCGACAGCACCATGGCCTTCATTACGCAGCAGGGCAGCAACCAGGTCAGCGCCATCGATCTGGCCACGCAAACCGTCAAATGGACCATGCCTGTCGGCCCGGCGCCGGCCGGCATCACGATGACGCCCGATGGCAAGCATTTGCTGGTCGGCATCATGGGCAGCGATTACGTGGAAGTGATCGACTGGCGCACGCAAAAGACCGTCAAGCGCATCAAGGCGGGCGCCGGCACGCACAATTTCCGCGCGCTCGGTGACAACCGCATGACGTTCGTCTCGAACCGCGTGTCGAACACCATCAACATCATCGACCAGCAAACCCTGGAAAACGTGGGTACCATCAATGTGCCGGGCGGCCCCGATTGCATGGAAATCACGCCCGATGGCAAGACCATGTGGGTAACCCTGCGCTGGATCAAGAAAGTGGCCGTGATCGATCTGACCACGCGCAAGGTCATCAAGACCATACCGGTGGGCCGCTCGCCCCATGGCGTGTATTTCGCCACCCACTCGCCGCGCATGTGATGGCGGGTGTGATGATGAAACGCCTCACTTTCTCGGGCTGCGTGCCCGCCATGCTGCTATGCGCCAGCGCCATGCTGCCACCCGCGCATGCCGCCGCACCGGCGCCAGCAGCACTGGCCAAAGCCGCACAGGCTCCGGCTGCATCTTCGGCCCCGGCCGCCTGCAAGGGCACCATCTACATGACCTTCGACACGGGCAGCCAGTCGCAAGCGCAACTGATCGCTGACGTGCTGAATCAGCGCCATGTGAAGGCAACTTTCTTCCTGGCCAATGAAAAGACCACGCGCGGCGACTATTCGCTCGATGCCTCGTGGGCGCCATACTGGAAAGCCCGTGTCGCCGAAGGCCATGCATTCGGCACGCATACGTTTGACCACGTGTACTGGAAGAAGGATCTGGCCAACGGCTTGATCCAGGTCAAGCCGCAGTTCGGCAAGGATGGCGGCAAGCTCGCTTCCTTCACCGACAAGCAGTTCTGCGAGGAATTGCGCCGCGTCGATACGCGCTTCCAGGAGTTGACCGGGCATAAGCTTGACCCGTTCTGGCGCGCGCCGGGCGGCTACACGTCGCCGCGCACCCTGGCGGCCGGCAGCGCCTGCGGCTACCAGCATGCGGGCTGGGCGCCGGCGGGGTATTCGGGCGATGAACTGCCCAGCGATAAATATCCGAACGCCATGCTGCTGAAAAAAGCCCTGGCGAACTTGCGCAGCGGCGACATTTTCATTGCGCACATGGGCATCTGGTCGCGCAAGGATGCGTGGGCGCCGGCCAACCTCGACGCCCTGATTGGCGGATTGCAAGACAAGGGGTTCTGCTTTGCCACCCTGCGCGAGCATCCTGCCTACGCGCAAAAGAAGGGCCAGCCATGATCGCCGCCGATATCCTCGGCTACGTCACGCCCGTGATCGACACGGTGGTCGACGCTTTTGGCGTGGCGCAAGGCTGGCTGTTCCAGACCATCGTCAATCCGCTCGTGTATCACCTGGGCTTTGGCGAATTCACGGAAGAAGCGTTCGAGGGAACGGAATGGCTGCTGATCGGCCTGTGCGAACTGGTGCTGCTGTTTCTCGTGCTGCGTCCGCTCGAAGCCCTGATTCCCGCGCAAAAGATCACCGACCCGCGCGCCCGCTGGAACGATTTTTTGTACACCGTGCTGCACCGCATCGGCCTGTTTTCTGTCGTGGTCTTCTTCACGCTCGATCCGCTGATGGATGCCTTGGCGGGCGCCTTGCGTTTCGATAATATTCATCCCTTGAACCTGGAATCGCTGTTGCCCGGCATCAGTCCCTTGCTCAGTTTTATCATTTATTTTGTGATACTGGACTTCGTCGACTATTGCTACCATCGGGCCTCGCACCATTTCGGCTGGTGGTGGGGCTTGCACAGCCTGCATCACAGCCAGCAAAACATGAACTTGTGGAGCGATGACCGCAACCACTTGCTCGACGATTTTTTACGCGACGTGGTGATGGCCCTGGTGGCGCTCGGTATCGGCGTGCCGCCGGGCCAGTATGTGCTGCTGGTGTCGATTTCGCGCATTCTGCAAAGCTTGCAGCATGCGAATGTGAGGATACACTTCGGCCGCATCGGCGAGCGGCTCTTGATCTCGCCCCGTTTCCACCGCACGCACCATGCGATCGGCGTGGGGCACGAGTCGAAGGGAAAGGGCAGCATGGGTGGTTGCAACTTCGGCGTGGTCTTGCCAATTTGGGATATGCTGCTGGGCACCGCGAATTTCTCGTCGGGCTATGCACGCACGGGCGTGCGCGACCAGCTGGCCCGCATCGACAGCAACGGCGTGGGCAGGCCGGGACGCCACTATGGGCGCGGCTTCTGGCAGCAGCAATGGCTGGGCCTGCGCCGCATGGTGGAATTTGCAAGAGTTAAACGAAAAGGACGCCGTTGATGCGTAATGTGTTGAATTCGTATGGCCGTGCTTTCCTGTCGCAATTGCATGGCAGGATATTGCTGCTGAGCGTGGCGCCCTTCATCCTCTCGCTGGTGCTCTGGGGCGGATTGCTGTATGTGGGCTTGCAGCCGCTGATCGACAGCCTGCATGCGCTGTTCACGCAGTACGATTTCTTCCGCACCAGCGGCCAGGTGTTGTCCACCTTTGGCCTGGGCGTGCTGAAAGCCGTCATCGTGCCGCTGATCGCCATGTTCATGCTGCTGCCGCTGATGATCCTGACGGCGCTGATCTTCATGGGCCTGTTCGCCATGCCGGCCATCGGCCGCCATATTGGCGGACGGCACTTTCCGCAACTGGACAAGAAGCATGGCGGCAGCCTGCTCGGCAGCGTCGCCACTTCGCTGGCGACATTCCTGCTGTTTATCCTGGTCTGGGTGCTGATGCTGCCCCTGTACGCGTTTCCGCCGGCCGCACTGGCGGGGCAGGCCGTGCTGTGGGGCTGGCTGACGTACCGCGTGATGGCGTACGACGCCATGGCCGACTACGCCAGCGCGGACGAGCGCCACGCCATCATGCGCGAGCAGCGCTGGCCCCTGCTGGCCATCGGCATGGTGTCCGGCGCGGCCGGCGCCGTGCCCGGCATGCTGTGGATGGGTGGCGTGATGTCGGTGGTGTTCTTCCCCTTCCTGGCGGCGTTCGCCATCTGGTTGTATGTGCTGATCTTTATCTTTACGGGTCTGTGGTTCCAGTATTACTGCCTGGAAGCACTGTCGCGTTTGCGGGGCGTACGCGGCATGACCGACGTGGCGCCGGCGGACGTCTGACCATTCTTATCGAATTCTACGAGGGAGCTTCATGGCTATCGGATTGATCATCATCGGCGACGAAATCCTGTCGGGCAAGCGCACGGACCAGCATTTCCCGAAAGTAGTACAAATGCTCAAGCAACGCGGATTGCAGCTGAGCTGGGCGGAATACGTGGGCGACGAGCCAGCCCGCCTGGTTGCCTTGCTCAAGCGCAGCTTTGCCAGCGGCGACATCGTCTTCAGCTTTGGCGGCATTGGCGCCACCCCGGACGACCATACGCGCCAGGCGGCGGCCGATGCGCTGGGCTTGCCACTGGTGCTGCATCCGCAGGGCAAGGTCAATATCCAGCAACGCATCACGGAAATGGGAGCAGAGGCGGGCGTGCCGGCCGATTTGAACTCGCCGGAAAACCTGCACCGCCTGAAAATGGCGGAATTTGTCGACGGCGCCGAGCTGATTCCGAATCCGTACAACAAGATTGCCGGCTTTGCCGTGCGCGAGCATTACTTCGTGCCGGGCTTTCCCGTCATGTCCTGGCCCATGATCGAATGGGTGCTCGACACGCATTACGCCCACCTGTTCAACCAGGTGCCGCACGCGGAACATGCCTTGCTCGTGTATGAAACGGCCGAATCCCTGCTGACGCCGCTGATGGTGCGCCTGGAAGCGGAGTTTCCGCTGATTAAGGTATTCAGCCTGCCCAGCGTGGGCGATGCGCAGACGCGCCGGCATATCGAACTGGGCGTCAAGGGCGAGCCCTCGCAAGCGACGGCCGCCTTCGCGCAGATGTGCGCCGCGCTCGATACCTTGCAGGCCGAATACACCACCATCTGACATGCAGCCAGCCCGGCGCCGGCGGCTTTTTCGCTGGCGTCCAGCCCGCTTTGCATCTTAGAGCCTATCCCAGTAGGGAGCGTCTTCTGCTGGCAGCGCATCAGGAGCGCGGACAAGGCGTGAGGAGGACGCGTGGCGAGCCACGCAACGACGATCAACGCAGTCCCCGCTTCTGAGGGGCGCCAGCAGGGGATGTATTCATCTACTGGGATAGGCTCTTAGTACGCAAGCGTACATTCCAAGACGTTGTTTTTTTGCGAAAATCTTCAATGAAGCAAGATTTTTGTGTGCGCTCGTCAGTCGTTCTCATGCCGATGTGGTGGAATGGTGAACAGGAGCCTGGCGTGTCGAACGCGGGGTTGCCTGCCTGTGCAGCAGCGTGTTTTTTTGATTCACCGGTATGGACATCATGTTAAGCAAGCTTTGTCGTGACCGGCCCTGGCCGGCCCTGGTCTTATCCCGCGCGGAGCGGTATCGCTACCGCATTTCCCGCGCCGTCCAAACCCAACCTTACCCCAGCATCCCATGAAAGACACAGGCGTCAATCTGGCCGCGCAAGAGCGGCCCCCTTCTGATCCACTCTCCGACACGGGCGCCGAGGCGCCACCGCCGGCGAGCCCGCCGAAGAAGCGCCGCCGTTCGCGCATCTGGCCCATCTTTGCCATCATCGTGCTGGCGCTGATCGCCGGCGTGGCGTGGTTCGTCATGCGCGAAGTGCGCACGTCGGCCTTGCAGGCGGAGTTTTTCACGCGCCTGGACCGCCAGCTGGCGTTCAAGGTCGAGCCCGGCCCCGCACCGGCGGGCGCCATCCGCTATCCGCAGCACGGCCCGTATGACGAACGGCTCGGCTATGCCAGCTTGCCGGACTTCATCACCAAGCTCAACGCGCGCGACTATGCAGTGACGGCGCAGGCGCGCATGTCGCCGAAGATGGTGCAACTGGTCGACCGGGGCATCTTTGCCACATATCACGAGAAAAACCGCGCCGGGCTGACCATCCTCGATTGCCGCGCCGCGCCGCTGTTCGCGGCCAGTTATCCCGAGCGCATGTTCGACGGCTTCGCCGAAGCGCCGCCCGCGCTCGTGCAAAGCCTGCTGTTCATCGAAAACCGCGAATTGCTGGACCCGGGCACGCCCGAGCGCAATCCCGCCGTGGAGTGGGACCGCCTGAGCAAGGCTGTCCTCGACAAGGCGCTGAACCTGTTCGGCGGCCACCGCGGTGGCGGCGGCAGCACCCTGGCCACGCAGATTGAAAAATATCGCCATTCGGAAGACGGACGCACCAGTTCCATGCAGGACAAGCTGATGCAGATGATTTCGGCCAGCCTGCGCTCGTACCAGGATGGCGAAAACACCATGGAAGCGCGGCGCAGGATCGTCGTCAATTACCTCAATACCGTGCCGCTGTCGGCAAAAAGCGGCTTTGGCGAAGTCAACGGCATTGGCGACGGCATGTGGGTCTGGTATGGCCGTCCGTTTGCCGAAGTGAAAACTTTGCTCAAGGGTAATATGGACCAGCCGGGCAGTGCGCTGGCCTACAAGCAGGCGCTGAGCCTGCTGATCGCGCAGCGCCGTCCTTCGCATTACCTGGTGGCCGGCGGCGCCGACCTGGAAGAATTGACGAACAGCCATCTGCGCCTGCTGGCGCAAGCGGGCGTGATTTCGCCGCAGCTGCGCAATGCGGCCATCGCCGAGAAGCTGCGTCCGTCGACGGCCTCCGGCGTGCAATCGGAAGCATCGACCTCGTTTGTCACACGCAAGGCCTCGAATGCCGTGCGCAATCACCTGGCCAGCATGCTGGGCGATCCGCGCTTGTACAACCTCGACCGTCTCGACCTGAAAGTGGTCAGCACGCTTGATGCACAGGCGCAAAACGCCGTCACCAAGGTCTTGCGCGAATTGCGCGACCCGGAAGTGGCGAAAGCGGCCGGCCTGACGGGCAAGGGCATGCTGGGCAATGGCGACCCTGCCAATGTCGTCTACAGCTTTACCCTGCTGCAAAAGGGCGACCAGGCCAACTTGCTGCGCGTGCAGACCGATAACTATGACCAGCCGCTCGACATCAACGAGGGCGCCAAGCTGGACCTCGGTTCCACCGCCAAGCTGCGCACCCTGGTTACCTACCTGGACATCATCGACCAGTTGCACCAGCGCTACAGCGGCATGGGCGCCGCCGAGCTGAATAAAATTGCCGTCGATCCGAAGGACATGCTGTCGCAGTGGGCGATTGCCTATCTGAAACCATTGGCCATCGGCGAGGCGCGCAACCTGCCGGCCATGCTGGCAGCCGCCATGGAGCGCAAATATTCGGGCAACCCGGGCGAAGGCTTCTTTACGGGCGGCGGCTTGCACCATTTCGGCAACTTCTCCAAGCTTGACGACAGCCGCATCATGACCTTGCAGCAGGCGCTGCGCCAGTCGACTAACCTGGTGTTCGTACGCCTGATGCGCGACGTGGCCCGCTACTACATGTTCTCGCGTCCCGATTCGTCGGCTTCGCTGCTGGCGGACGCGGATGATCCGCGCCGCGCCCAGTACCTGAGCCGTTTTGCCGACAAGGAAGGGCGCGAGTTCCTGCACCGCTTCTATCAGAAATACCGTGGCAAGAGCGTCGACGAGCAGGAAAAAATCCTGCTGGCCAGCATCCGCCCGACCCCCGTGCGCCTGGCCAATATCTTCCGCACCGTCAATCCGAAGGGGACCGTCGCGGAATTTGGCGATTTCCTCAACGCCAACTTGACGTCGCAAAACGAAGTGCCGCCCGAGCGCGTGGCCAAGATGTACCAGCAGTACGCGATGGAAAACTGGTCCTTGGCCGACCGCGGCTATCTGGCCAATGTGCATCCGCTGGAACTGTGGATGGTGGCGTATCTGCGCCAGCACGAAGGCTCCACCCTGTCGCAGATGGTGGCGGCCAGCGAGAAGGAACGCCAGGAAGTCTATAAATGGCTGTTCAATACGCACCGCAAGCATGCGCAGGACCGCCGCATCGCCAACTTGCTGGAAGTGGAAGGATTCCTGGAAATCCACCGCCAGTGGAAGAAGATGGGCTATCCCTTCGATTCGCTCGTGCCGTCGTATGCGACGACCTTGGGCGCGTCGGCCGACCGTCCCGCCGCGCTGGCCGAGTTGATGGGCATCATCATCAACGATGGCGTGCGCAAACCGAGCGTGCGCATCGATTCCATGCATTTCGCCGCCAACACGCCATATGACACCATGGTCAAGCGGGGCACGAAGGTGGAAGCGGAGCAAGTATTGTCGCCGGACGTGGCCAAAGCGGTGGCCAAGGCCATCCGCGAAGTGGTGTCGGACGGCACGGCGAAACGGGCGAAGACGGCATTTGTCGGCGCCGACGGCGTGCCGATCCCGATGGGCGGCAAGACGGGCACGGGCGACCAGCGTTTCGACGTGTATGGCGCCGGTGGCCGCCTGATCGAGTCGCGCTATGTGAACCGTTCGGCGACATTTGTGTTCAATATCGGCGAGCGCTTCTATGGCAGCATGACGGCGTATGTGCGGGGGCCGGAATCGAAAAACTACGATTTCACGAGCGCCTTGCCCGTGCAACTGCTGGTGTCGCTGGCGCCAAGTTTGATGCCGCTGATCGAGGCGCCCGCGCCGGCCGAAGGCGTGGCCAAGCAGTGTACTAATTAAAAGTATCTAGCCTGTGTGAACGCCGGCCCGCAAGGCCGGCTTTTTTTTTGAGGAGTGCAATTGGACAAGACGCAGCAGATTTTTCAGCAATACCACCGCTTTGACGATGGCGCTCTCGTGTCCATCGAGCAGCAGTATCAGCCCGGCGGCGTGCAGGCCGTGCGCATCGTCTTGTACGCAAGAAATCATGGGCTGGAAGGCAACGTCTGGCGCCAGGTCGCCATCACGGTGGGCGACGTGCGCGAATTGATGATCAAGACGCCGGGCAACTTCATCAACCGCATCTGCTGTGGCGTGAAGCTGCTGCGTTACGGCGACGTGTGGTGCGTCGATATCGACGGCACCTACACGCACGATGACCCGGCGACCCTCGATGAGGTGCGCCGCGATGGCGATTGCTATGTCATCGGCGGCACGGTCGAGGCAATCGAACTCGATTAGCCGGCAAACACGGCCGTTTTATCTTCCAGGCGCGCGTGATACGCGGCGATGGCCGGGTAGTCGGGGCGTTGCATCGGCGCCATCAGCCAGCGCTTGACGGACAGGCCCAGCACGATATCGGCCAGGGTGAAGGCTTCGCCGCAGACGTAGGCGCCCGTGCGCTGCAACTGCTGTTCCAGCACGCCCATCATTTTGTTCCATCCGGCAATACCAGTTGCCAGCTGCGCCGCATCCTGGTGTGCCGGGCTCTGGCGCACCAGCGACATGAAGGCGTAGCGCCAACTGTTGTTGAGGTCGCCCATTTGCCAGTCCATCCATTTTTCCACTTCCGCGCGGGCGCGGGGCATGCTTGGCAGCAAGTCGTCGCGGCCCGCCTGGGCGCACAGGTAGCGGCAAATCGTGTTCGATTCCCACAGCACCAGGTCGCCGTCGAGCAGCACGGGCACCATGGCGTTCGGGTTCAAGGCCAGGAAGGCCGGGTCGTCGGTACTGCGAAAGCCGCTACCCCAGTCTTCGCGTTCATAGGGCAGATCGAGTTCCTCACACGTCCACAGGACTTTGCGGACATTGATCGAGGCGGCTTTTCCAAGAATTTTCAGCATGCAGGGCTCCAGAAGGCAGATGGTCGATCCAGCACTGTAGCGGATTTGGCCACGCCGTGCATGTGAAAGTGCCTTGCATAGTTGAGGTTTTCTTGGCATCGTAGCCACCCATGAAACCTATGCGCCACCACATGTCCAAAATCCTCGCGTTCAGCCGCTTTTCCGTGCGCGATTTTCTCGCCACCGCCGGTCCCACCTTGCTGCTGGTCGGCGCGTTTTGCGCGCTCGCTTACTGGCTGGTCGACCCGGCACCGCCACGCCAGGTGAGCCTGTCGACCGGGCAGGACAATAGCGCGTACGAAGAATTCGGCAAGAAATATGCGGCTACCCTGGCCAAACACGGCATCAAGGTGACCTTGCAGCCGTCGCTGGGCTCGCAGGAAAACCTGCAGCGCCTGAACGCGGGCAAGACCGATATTGCTTTCGTGCAAAGTGGCTCGACGGAACACGACGATGCCGAGCGCCATGGCCTCATTTCCCTCGGCAGCCTGTTTACGGAACCCGTCTGGCTGTTCATGCGCGAAGACAAGGCCGTGACGGAACTGACGCAATTGAAGGGCCTGAAGATCAACCTGGGGCCGGAGGGCACGGGCGTGCCCGGCCTGTTCCGGCAGTTGCTGTCTGTGAATGGCGTCGAAGCGAAGGAATTGACGGTGAGCGACTTGCAAAACACGCCCGCCACGGTGGAGCTGCTGGAAGGGCGCATCGACGGTCTCGTGTTCAGCTCGGCGCCGGAAGCGCCGCTGATCCAGATGCTGCTGCAAACGCCGGGCATCAAGCTGTTTGATTTTTCGCAAGCGGAAGCCTACACGCGGCGTTTGCCTTTCCTCACGCATGTTGTCTTGCCACGTGGCATCGTCGACCTGGGGCAGAATATTCCCGCGCAGGATTATCATTTGATCGCGCCGACGGCTACCCTGGTCGCGCGCGAAGACTTGCATCCGGCCCTGATCGACCTGTTCGTGCAGGCGGCGGCCGGCATCCATGGCGGCACGGGCTGGTTCCAGCAGCAGGGGCAGTTCCCGTCCGCGCGCTACACGGAAATTCCCGTGGCGCCCGAAGCGCTGAAATTCTACAAGGATGGCGCGCCCGTGCTGCAGCGCTACATGAGTTTCTGGCTGGCCAATTTCTTTGACCGTATGTGGGTGCTGGTGGTGGCCCTGGGCGCGCTGATTTTACCGCTGTCGCGCGTGGTGCCGCCCTTGTACGTGTGGCGCATCCGTTCGCGGGTGTACCGCTGGTACGGCCAGTTGCGCACGGTGGAGCAGGCGCTGGAAGACGTGCCGCCAGAGCTGCGTGCGCAAGTGTATGCGGCGCAATTGAAACGGCTCGACCAGATCGAGGAGATGGTCAACCAGATCTCGATTCCCCTGTCGTTTGCCGATGGCCTGTATGGCTTGCGCAGCCACATCAATTTCGTGCGCAAGCGCATCCTGACCCTGATGGGCGAGCATCCTGCCGCCGAGGCGGGCGAGCCGGCCTGAGGATTTACACGAGGGTGATCGATAGCTTGCGTCCCACCAGTGCGGCGGCCCGCTCCAGGGTCGACAGGGTGACGTCGCTGCTGGGGTCGAGCAGGCGGTCGAGTTGCGAGCGGCTCGTCTGCAGCAGGGCCGCCATGCGCGTCTTCGACATCGATTGTTCCTGCATCGCCTGCGTCAGTTGCCAGGCGATCACTTCCTTGATGGCACGGTTTTGCGTTTGCTCGAAAATGCCTTCTTCCTTGAGGAAGTCGTCGAGACTGCTGCCGAGGTGCGGAGCGGTGGCGTTCATGTCAATTCCTTGTAGCGTTTGCGGGCCAGCGCCAGGTCGTCATCGGGCGTGGCGCGGGTTTTCTTGATAAAGCCGTGCAGCGCCACCAGGCAATCGCCATGATGGCAGATCAGTACGCGGGCGATGCGGTTGCCGGGCAGGCTGCTGCGTACTTCCGACAATCCTTGCCCCAAATGGCGGCACAAGGGCATGCCGACGGGCCAGCGCCATTGCGCATGCATCAAATCCTGCCCGATAACATGGCGGTCTTCAACTGGCAACGATTTGAGCCAGTCGCGCACGGGTTCGCCGCCATTGCCGTTCGCATAGAACAGCAGGGTAATCTGCCGCAAGCCGGAAGCATCCATGACGCACCTCTACGTTGTACTATATAAGGTACATGTTCGCAAGGAGAATTTGCGCCGCAGTTGAAAAAATCGGGCGCGCATGGATGGTTGTAGCCGATGGCGGGCCGCAAGGTGGCCTGCCAGATCAAACACTGTTCAGATAGTCAGTTGGCCAGCGTCAGGCGCCCAGCCACGGCAGTCCCGCCTTGCACCAGCCGCCGATCTGCTTGCGGTGGCCGTCGGCGTCCTTGTCGCCTTCGAAGCCTTCGAGGATGTCGTAGCAGTGCAGGTAGCCGTGCTCGGTCGCCAGCTTGGCGGCGTGGCGCGAACGTACACCGGAGCGGCACAGGAACAGCAGCACCTCGTCCTTGCCGGCCTGGGCGGCCAGTTGCTGCATAAAATCGGGATTCGGCACGCCACCGGGGTAGATGGCCCACTGTACCGCACCATGCTGGGTATCAGCGATGTCGACCCGGCCCACCCAGTCGCGCTCGGCATTCGTGCGCACGTCGATGAGCTTGACGGCGGGATCGCCCTGCAGCAGGTCATACGCTTCCTGCGGCGTGACGGCGCCGGCATACGGCGTACCTTCATTGGCCCGGCTGCGGGCGGTGGTCAGGATGTCGGCGGCGGTGGTCATGGCGTCCTCGATGAAAGTGGGCAGGTGTGGACGATTATAGTGCGCCGTCCGCGCCTCGCAAACGGAAAACCATGGTGCATCGCGTATGCACCACAACGAGGCATTTTTCAAGAATCGGCACAAAATGCACGATAATGGTGCGTTATTCGTTTTTTGCACTTGCTTAGTGCATTCTTGATTTGACGCAAACACAGCAGGAAAATCGCGGGCAGGAAAACTTTCACTGGCAAGGCCGGGTTTTGACTTGGGCCGCCACATCCCATCAGAAGCTGGCATGGAATCTGCTATGATCCTTATGAGTTTTGGTGGCACGCAATGTTTGCTTCGCTTCATCAGCCCAGACGCACTAAGGTCGGCTCACCCCACATTCATTTAGGAGATACGCATGGCAATGACAGCCGCAGAAGTCTTGAAGATGGTAGAAGAAAACGAAGTCAAATTCGTTGATTTCCGCTTTGCTGATACCCGTGGTAAAGAGCAGCACGTGACGGTTCCCGTGTCGCACTTCGACATGGACAAATTCGAGTCGGGCCACGCCTTTGACGGTTCTTCGATCGCTGGCTGGAAAGGCATTGAAGCGTCCGACATGATCTTGCTGCCGGATCCAAACACGGCCAATATCGACCCGTTCATGGAAGAAACGACCCTGTTCATGCAGTGCGACGTGATCGAACCGTCGGACGGCAAGGGCTACGACCGCGACCCGCGCTCGATCGCGAAACGCGCCGAAGCCTATCTGAAATCGTCGGGCATGGGCGACACCGCCTACTTCGGCCCTGAGCCAGAATTCTTCATCTTCGACAGCGTGCGCTGGAAGATCGACATGTCGGGCTGCTTCGTCAAGATCGGTTCGGACGAAGGTTCGTGGTCGGCCGGCAAGGACATCGAAGGCGGCAACAGCGGCCACCGTCCTACCGTCAAGGGCGGCTACTTCCCCGTGCCACCAGTGGACAGCTTCCAGGACATGCGTTCGGAAATGTGCCTGATTCTCGAGTCCTTGGGCATCCCGGTTGAGGTACATCATCACGAAGTGGCCGGCGCCGGCCAGAATGAAATCGGCACCAAGTTCTCGACCCTGGTCGAGCGCGCCGACTGGACGCAAAACCTGAAATACGTGGTGTGGAACGTGGCGCACAGCTATGGCAAGACCGCTACCTTCATGCCGAAACCTATCGTTGGCGACAACGGTTCGGGCATGCACGTGCATCAATCCGTATGGAAAGATGGCAAGAACCTGTTCGCTGGCGACGGCTATGCCGGCCTGTCCGATTTCGCCCTGTACTACATCGGCGGCATCATCAAGCACGCCAAGGCACTGAACGCGATCACCAACCCGGGCACCAACTCGTACAAGCGTCTGGTACCAGGCTACGAAGCCCCAGTGAAACTGGCGTACTCGGCGAAAAACCGTTCCGCCTCGATCCGTATCCCGCACGTGGCCAATCCAAAAGGCCGCCGCGTCGAAGCGCGCTTCCCGGATCCACTGGCGAACCCGTACCTGTGCTTCGCCGCACTGCTGATGGCTGGCCTGGACGGTGTTGCCAACAAGATCCATCCGGGCGAAGCCGCCTCGAAAGATCTGTACCATCTGCCGCCGGAAGAAGACGCACTGATCCCGACCGTGTGCGCTTCGCTGGAAGAAGCTCTGGATGCACTGGACAAGGACCGCGAGTTCCTGACCCGTGGCGGCGTGTTCAGCGATTCGATGATCGACGCTTACCTGGAACTGAAAATGCAGGACGTACAGCGCATGCGCATGACCACGCATCCTGCCGAGTTCGACATGTACTACTCGCTGTAATGGCGCCACGCCGGCAACATGCCGGTAGTGAATAAAAAACGCGGGTGAGGCGATGGTCTTGCCCGCGTTTTTTTTATGCTGTACGCCAAGGCGGTGACAGTACGGTGTTGTATAGTCGGCCAAGGATTGATACGGCACGAGCCGACAGGAGTGAAGATTGACCAAGCATTACAGAATGGCGCTGATGGCAGGATTGCTGGGCGCGGCGGCACAGGCGCACGGGCAGTTGTATGTCTGCGCCGATACGCAAGGACACAAGACGTACACGGACAAGCGGGCTGGCGCGCATTGCCAGCTGCTCGATTTGCCGGGCGCCATGACGGAGCCGCCACGCAAGACGGCGCCGCTGGCCGGCGCGCCGGCCCGGCCCGCCACACAGGCGGCGGCCACGGCGGCGCCTGTCGCTGGCGCGTTTCCCAAGGTCGATGGCGCCGAGCAGCGCGCGCGCGACCTGGACCGGCGCCAGATCCTGCAGGACGAATTGCGCAGCGAAGAGCAGAAACTGGCGGCGCAGCGGCTGGAATTCAATGGCGGCCAGCCCGAACGTCAGGGCAATGAGCGTAACTATGCGAAATACCAGGAAAGAGTGGCGCAGTTGAAGGACAACATTGGCCGGACACAGCAGAACGTCGAGGCCCTGAAACGCGAGATCGCGAATATTCGGTAAAGCACATGACACTAGACAACCATTCCAGCCGTCCCGCCCACCTGGCCGGCCTTGATTTGCTGGCCTCGGCCGTGATTCTGCTCGATGGCGACGGCCGCATCAGCTATGCCAACGCGGCGGCGGAAAACCTGCTGGAAAGCTCATTGAAGGCCCTGTCGCGGCAAAAGCTGACGGCGCTGTTCTTGAATCCCGAGGAGCTGGCCGGCATTTGCGCGCAGGCACTCGAACATAAATTTTCCGACTTGCGCCAGGACCTGAGCCTGGAGCGCCTGGGGCGCGAGCCGCTGCGCGTGCACAGCATCGTCAGCGCGCTCGACGCGCCGCGCGACGGCGTGCTGATCGAACTGCGCGAAAACGTGCAGCAATTAAAACTCGACCGTGAGGAGCGCATCCTCGACCAGAGCCAGGTCAACAAGGAGCTGATCCGCAACCTGGCGCATGAAATCAAGAACCCGCTGGGCGGCATCCGCGGCGCGGCGCAGCTGCTGGAACTGGAATTGCCGGCCCTGCACCTGAGCGAGCTGCGCGAATACACGCAAGTCATCATCAAGGAAGCGGACCGCCTGCAAACCCTGGTCGACCGCCTGCTGGCGCCGCACCGCCGCCCGCATATCGTGGGCGATGTGAATATCCACGAAGTATGCGAAAGGGTGCGCAGCCTGATCCTGGCGGAATTTCCCAGCGGTCTGACCATTTCGCGCGACTACGACGCGTCGATTCCCGAGTTTCGCGGCGACAAGGAGCAATTGATACAGACCGTGCTCAACATCGCGCACAACGCGGCGCAAGCCCTGGCCGAACGCATCGAAGCGGGCGATGCGGAGCTCATTTTCAAGACGCGCGTGGCGCGCCAGGTGACCCTGGCCAAGGTTCGTTACGGCCTGGCATTAGACTTGCATATCATTGACAATGGACCGGGCATCGCACCCCAGATCCGCGACCGGATTTTCTACCCGCTGGTGTCGGGCAGGGAAGGCGGCAGTGGGTTGGGACTGACCTTGGCGCAAACCTTCGTGCAACAGCACCTGGGCGTGATCGAGTGCGAAAGCCGGCCTGGATACACCGATTTCAGGATCGTTCTACCCTTGCCATAAGCGAGGCGGTATCCCACCCATGAAATCCATTGCGGGACGCACACACTAATGAAGCCAATCTGGATAGTTGACGACGACGAATCAATCCGCTGGGTGCTGGAAAAAGCCCTGGCGCGGGAAAATCTCGCCACCAAGAGTTTTGCCAATGCGCGCGACGCCATCGCCGCGCTGGAATTTGACACGCCGCAAGTGCTCGTGTCCGATATCCGCATGCCGGGCGCGTCCGGCCTGGAATTGCTGCAGACGGTCAAGTCGCGCTTTCCCGGCTTGCCGGTCATCATCATCACGGCCTTTTCCGACCTCGATTCGGCCGTCGCAGCCTTCCAGGGCGGCGCCTTCGAATACCTGGCCAAGCCGTTTGACATCGACAAGGCTGTCGAGCTGATCCGCCGCGCGCTGGAAGAAAGCCTGCGCGAGACGAGCGTTGAGTCGGGCCCGTCCGAAACGCCGGAAATCCTCGGCCAGGCGCCGGCCATGCAGGAAGTGTTTCGTGCCATCGGCCGCCTGTCGCAATCGAATGTCACCGTACTCATCACGGGCGAATCCGGTTCTGGCAAGGAACTCGTGGCGCGCGCGCTGCACAAGCACAGCCCGCGCGCGGCGCAGCCGTTCATCGCCCTCAACACGGCGGCGATCCCCAAGGATTTGCTGGAATCGGAACTGTTCGGCCATGAACGCGGGGCGTTTACGGGCGCGCAGACGACGCGCCGCGGCCGCTTCGAGCAAGCCGAGAACGGCACCCTGTTCCTCGATGAAATCGGCGACATGCCGTTCGACCTGCAGACGCGCTTGCTGCGCGTATTGTCCGACGGCCATTTCTATCGCGTCGGCGGGCATCAGCCGATGAAGGCGAACGTGCGCGTCATTACGGCCACGCACCAGAACCTTGAGCAACGCGTGCGCGACGGCCTGTTCCGCGAAGACTTGTATCACCGCCTGAACGTGATCCGGCTGCGCCTGCCCAGTTTGCGGGAGCGGCGCGAGGATATCCCCATTCTGGTGCGCCACTTCCTGGTGCAAAGCGCGCGTCAGCTGGGCGTGGAAGCCAAGCGCATGAGCGAACCGACGATGCAGTTCTTGAGCAGCCTCGACTTGCCCGGCAATGTGCGTCAGCTGGAAAACCTGTGCAACTGGATCACCGTCATGGCGCCGGGCCAGACGGTGGAAATCAAGGACTTGCCGCTGGAACTGACGCAGGGGCAGGGCGATGGCGCCGCCACGGTGGCGGCGAGCGAAGCTGTGCCGGCGGCCGTTGCCCATGCGCAGGGCGGCCAGGTCTTTGAAGCGGCCGCGCCTGCCAATGGCGCGCCGCCGGGCTGGATTGGTTTACTGGAATTGCAGGCGGCCGGCATGCTGGGCGCAGGGCAGCAGGAAGTCATGGCCGTGCTGGGGCGGCAATTCGAGTCGGCCCTGATCAAGACGGCGCTCAAGCATACGCACGGGCGCAAGAATGACGCCGCCGTGCGCCTGGGCATCGGCCGCAACACCATCACCCGCAAGATATCCGAACTGGGCATCGACGGCGCCAAGGACGACTGACTGCCGTCTGGACGGGGTTTATGCCCCGTCCGCTTTCCCTTGCGGCGTTTCTCGCACGCCACAACACCCACAACAATGACAGGCGATAAGGTAAGCTGGCGCCTGCCGGACTGTTTCGTCCGGTGTTAACTTGAACTGTGGAATAGCATGCTCATAAACTGCGTGGCCTACCAGGATGGCAAAAAACTGGCCGACTTGCCGATCGACGATATCAGCGATTACGTCGAGCGCCCCGATTGTTTCGTCTGGGTCGCCTTGCTCGACGCCACGCCGGACGAACTGAAACAGATGCAGCACGAGTTTTGCCTGCACGAACTGGCGGTGGAAGACGCACAGCGGGGCCACCAGCGTCCGAAGATCGAGGAATATGGCGATTCCCTGTTTGCCGTCGTGAAAACCGTGGAAATGGTCGAGAACGAGCTGGTGCTGGGCGAAGTTGACATTTTTGTCGGCGCCAATTACGTGCTCTCGTCGCGCAGCAACAGCTCGCAGGGTTTCCTCGGCGTCCGTGCGCGCGCCGAGCGCGAACCGCACTTGCTGCGCCAGGGCTCGGCTTTCGTGCTGTACGCGCTGATGGACGCCGTCGTCGACCGTTACTTTCCCGTGCTCGACGCGCTGGAATCGGAGCTGGAACTGATCGAGGACCGCATCTTCGACCGTGGCACCGAGCGTGACAATATCGAACGGCTGTACCAGTTGAAACGCAAGGTCATGGTCTTGCGCCACGTGGTGGCGCCGCTGATGGAAGCGGTGGGCAAGCTGCACGGCGGCCGCGTGCCGCCGCTGTGCCACGATACCCAGGAGTATTTCCGCGACGTGCACGACCATCTGGCGCGCATCAACGGCACGCTCGACACCATCCGCGACACGATCAGCACGGCGATCCAGGTGAATCTGTCGATGGTGGCCATCGACGAGAGTGAAGTGAACAAGCAGTTGGCAGCCTGGGCGGCCATCTTTGCCGTGTTCACGGCGTTTGCCGGCATCTGGGGCATGAACTTCAAGTTCATGCCGGAGCTGGACTGGCATTATGGCTATCCGGCCGCCGTGGCAGTGATGAGCTGTGTCTGCGGTTATATGTATTACTTGTTCAAGCGTTCCGGCTGGTTGTAAAAAATTCCTGTGCATCTGTATTATTGAACAATATCCAGGGGTACAATCGCGGCAGGTCCGCTGGGGCGGGTCATGGCTGAGAATCGCCGCGCTGGCAGCTGTGCCTGCGCTGCCGGTGCCGTGCAGGAGCATTCATGAGTATTCCGTTGTTTGATGTGAATTCGCAAGAACCCCTGTTCGATCCCGAGCAGCGGCGCACCCTGGCGGAAGCGGCCCTGCGCTCGATCACCGCCTCGACGGCGCACGCCCGGGGCGACGACTTCCTGCGCATCCTCGTCAAGGACCTGGCCGAAGCGCTCGACGTGCACTATGTGATCGCCGGGCGCCTGGTACGCCTGGACGATGGCAGCGAAGGCATCCGCACCCTGGCCCTGTGGGGCGGCGATGGCTACCAGCCGAATATCGAATACAGCCTGCAGCACACGCCTTGCCAGGACGTGACCTGCCAGAGCATGTGTTTTCACGGCAGCGACATCCAGCGTCGCTTTCCATTCGATAGCCTCCTGGTCGACATGCGGGCCGAAAGCTATGTCGGCATGCCGCTGATCGATACCGACGGCAAGACCCTGGGCATCCTGTCGGCCATCGACACGCGGCCCATCGATGAAAACAAGCGTTTGCTGGCCTTGCTGCTGCTGTCGATCTTCTCGGCGCGCGGCGCGGCCGAGCTGCAGCACCAGGAGCGCACCCGACAGCTGGAAGAAATCGTGCGCCAGCGCAGCGAATCGCTGCTGGCGGCGCAGGCCAACCTGATCGAGCAGGAGCAGATGGCGGCCCTGGGTTCGCTGGTGGCCGGGGTCTCGCATGAAGTCAACACGCCCATCGGCGTGGCGCTGACGGCGGCGTCGAGCATGGGCAGTTATGCCGACCAGCTGGTGCAACTGCTGGGCGGCGCCAAGGTCAGCCGCGCCGAACTGATCGACATTGCCGAGTCGCTGAAAGGCGCGGCCGCCTTGATCGAGCGCAACCTGGCGCGCGCCGCCGACCTGATCGGCAACTTCAAGCAGCTGGCCGTGGACCAGGTCAGCGAATACGTGGCCGACCTGGCCCTGCACGACTATGTGCACGGCCTGGTGTCGGCGCACAGCCCGGAACTGCGCAAGGCGGCGCTGGGCGTGGAACTCGATATCGCGCCCGATTGCCAGGTGCGCCTGGCGGCCGGCAAGCTGTCGCAAATCATCTCGAACCTGTTGATGAACAGCGCCCGCCACGGCTATCCGCAGGGCGGGCCGGGACGCATCACGATACGCGCGCGCATCGAGGCGGACGGTGATGAGGCGGCTACGCGCTGGCTGCTGCTGGAATTTTCCGACGACGGCATCGGCCTGGCGCCCGCCGTGCGCGAACACATGTTTGAACCGTTTTTCACCACCAAGCGGGGCCAGGGCGGCTCCGGCCTGGGCATGCACATCGTCTATACGATCGTGCAGCAACTGGGCGGTCAGGTGTGCGCCATCGACAGCACACCCGGCTGCCATATACAGATCAGGCTACCGCTGGCAGCCTGATCTGCTGTACGGGCCTCAGGCGGCGGCCATCGACAGCGCTACCGCCTCTGCCACCTTGATGCCATCGACGGCCGCCGACAGGATGCCGCCCGCATAGCCGGCGCCTTCGCCAGCCGGGAACAGGCCACGCGTGTTCAGACTTTGCAGGTTGTCGTCGCGACGCTTGATGCGGATCGGCGACGAGGTACGCGTTTCCACGCCCGTCAGCACGGCGTCGGCCTTGTAATAGCCCTTGATCTGCTTGTTGAACGCCGGAAACGCTTCACGCAGGGCCGTGATCGCATATTCGGGCAAGGACGGCGCCAGGTCCGTCAGGTGCACGGCCGGCTTGTAGGACGGCACCACGCTGCCGAACTCCGTCGAGGCGCGGCCAGCGACGAAGTCGCCAACCAATTGTCCCGGGGCATCGTAGTTGCCGCCGCCCAGGGCAAACGCGCGCTCTTCCAGTTCGCGCTGCAGGGCGATGCCGGCCAGCGGGTCGCCCGGGTAGTCGGCCGGCGTGATGCCGACGACGATGGCGCTGTTGGCGTTGCGCTCGTTGCGCGAATACTGGCTCATGCCGTTCGTCACCAGGCGGCCCGGTTCCGAGGCGGCCGCCACCACCGTGCCGCCCGGGCACATGCAGAAGCTGTAGACGGAACGGCCATTGCTGGCGTGGTGCACGAGTTTGTAGTCGGCCGCGCCCAGGATAGGGTGGCCGGCGCTGGGGCCGAAGCGGCAGCTGTCGATCAGCGATTGCGGGTGTTCCACGCGGAAGCCGATCGAGAACGGTTTCGCTTCGATGTACACGCCGCGCTTGTGCAGCATCTCGAAGGTGTCGCGCGCGCTGTGGCCGATGGCCAGCACGACGTGGTTGCTGGCGATGGTTTCGCCATTATCCAGCACCACGCCACGCACCTGGCCGCCATCGGCGCCCGGCACGATGTCGAGATCGACTACTTTGCTGCTGAAGCGGTATTCGCCGCCCAGTTGCTCGATGTTGGCGCGCATTTCTTCCACCATCTTGACCAGGCGGAAGGTGCCGATGTGCGGCTTGCTCACATACATGATTTCCTCGGGCGCGCCTGCCTTGACGAATTCCGTCAGCACCTTGCGGCCGTAATGCTTGGGATCCTTGATCTGGCTGTACAGCTTGCCGTCCGAGAAGGTGCCGGCGCCGCCTTCGCCGAACTGCACGTTCGATTCCGGATTCAGTTCGCGCTTGCGCCAGAAGCCGAAGGTGTCGACCGTGCGTTCGCGCACCTGCTTGCCCCGTTCCAGGATGAGGGGACGCAAGCCCATCTGCGCCAGGATCAGCGCCACGAACAGGCCGCACGGGCCCGTGCCGATGACGATGGGGCGCGGTTCAGTGCTGTGGCCGGCCAGCTGTTCGCCGCCGGCGACGAATTTGTAGTCGGTATCGGGCGCGGGCATCAGGTGCACATCGTGCTGCAGGCGCGCCAGCACGGCTGCTTCATTTTTGACGTCCACATGCAGCGAGTAAATCAACACCACGGCGCTGCGCTTGCGCGCGTCATAGCTGCGTTTGAAGACGGTAAAGCCGAGCAAATCGGCGGCGGCTATGTCCAGGCGCGCCAGGATGGCGGCAGGCAGGGCCGCTTCGTCGTGTTCGAGGGGGAGTTTTACTTCGTTGAGTCGCAACATGGTGTCTATCCGAAAAGTGCAGGGCTCCGTATCTAGCGGAGAGTGGGCAGCCGCGTGGCGCGACGCAAGGCGGCATTTTACTCCTTCTGGCACGCAATGCATGGCTGCCCGGGCGGATGTCGGGCCATTTTCCTGCCCCATGGAAGTTGCCGGCGGCCGGGTTCAGCGCAGGAGGCGGCGCTTCCCCTGACGTCATGGTGGCATCGGCTACATGAGGCTATGGCATGACAGCAAACTTCCGCAATGCACCATTTGGGTGCGCCAGCCTGTCGTTGAACAGCCTCGGCTGGCATTTGCAATGCGGTAGGCAAATTCTGCCTGAAAAGTTGATGGCGAGGTGTTTTACCTGTCTTTGAGCACAGTTCATTTTGTGTGCTGGGGGGGGGGGGCTGTTTTTGCTCGCTCAAATTACACACGTCCGTGTACCGGTTGATCAGGCGGGCTAGCGGTCAAATAAATTGATTATCAATATGTATAGGCAAATTCTGAATTTTCTTGCTAAGTTGAATGGACAAGAAGTGCAGCAGCGATACGGGGAGAGGGGATTTTTCGCAGCCTCGGGAAGGCTGCCATCGTGGCATGGCATGGCAGCGTGCTGCTGGCGCTGCCACATTGAAGCTTCGCACGCGTGAAGGATGCTGCGCACCGGCACCGGCCATCCAAACCTGCTTTTTATTTTAAATTATTACGTTCAATAACTGCGGAATTACTTAATGCGATTCTCCCTGAGTGGTGAGGTTATTGCATTTCCGAGTTAATTGCTTTTGATTGTGCAGATATGATTTTTTGATGGTGCTGATTTTTTTTGTTTCTCAGAGGGGCGAGAATGCGAGGTGTATTTCTATTTGTTATTTATTTTAATATTGAATATAAAAATTTCACTGCAAGATTTTGGTAATCGTTGGTGGATCTAATAACTTATATTCAAATGTGAATATTCTCGTTGAAGATATTCATACAATGTAATTGAAAACTTAAGATTTGAATAGTTCAATTCCATCGTGTGTTGTCAATCTGCAACAAGCATGCTGCCATCCCATAGGCTTCGTGTGCTTGAAAGGCAGGGCGCCAAGGGCTGCAGGTGCGCCACGGCAGGCATTTCAGCTTGTAGCCATACACGCGAGGCGCGCCCAACGTCATGTGTTTTCAAACAATAATTTTTCGCATATTAATATGCGTTTTTTTGCAGCGCATCAAAATGGTGCATTGCCGCACAATCTTGGACGCATTTGCCATTTTTCCCGCTCCGTTCATTTTGTTGTATCTTTGCATCATATTTTTCTCCTATGTTGACAGTGAACAATCGCCTATGGTTTTATGTATCGCTTAGGCAAGTAGGTTTTTCCTGTTTTGTCTGAAGCCTGTCCTATCAGTGGCGGGGGAGTGTCAAGTCATCAAAAACTAAAACCGGAAATAAAAACGTATTAAACATGATTTAGTGCTTAAATTTACCAAGCAACTCTACCAGAGACGCTTAATCTAATAATTAGGAAACCACATGTTGAGAAAAACTGTTTTAGTACGTGCCCTGGCGCTGGCCTTCAGTGCCGGCGCCATGTCCACGATGGTCGTAGCGCCTGTCATGGCACAGTCGAATGCATCCGGTACGATTTACGGTACGGTTGAGGCGCCTGCCGGCACGACCGTGTCGCTGCAAAATCTGGATACGGGACTGAAGCGTACCGTTGCGGTAGAGGCCGGTGGTCGCTACACGGTCACGGCATTGCCTATCGGTCGCTACAAAGTTGAGTTGATTCGCGACGGCAAGGTGATCGAATCGAAGGAAACGGATGTTGTGATTGGCCAGGGTGTGGATGCATCCTTCGGTTCCAAAGTACAGGCCGTACAAGTGACTGGCCGCCGTAACCGTATCGATGTCTCGAATACCAACAATGGCGCGATCTTCACCGCGAAGGAACTGGATAAGTTGCCAGTTGCCACGAACTTGAGTTCGATCATTTTGCTGGCGCCGAACACCACGCGTGCTGATTCCGCTTATGGCGGCACGAGTATCGGCGGCGGCGGCGCGTCGGAAAATGCGTTCTATGTCAACGGTTTCCCCGTCACCAATCCGTTGACTCAGCTCGGCTCGTCGGAATTGCCGTTTGGTGCGATTGCTCAAGCGCAAGTGCTGACCGGCGGTTTCGGTGCCGAATTCGGCCGCTCCATCGGTGGCGTGCTCAACGTCACGACCAAGAGCGGTACCAATAATTGGGAATTTGGCGCAACAGCGGCCATTACGCCAAACTCGATGCGTTCGGATTCCAAGAATATCAACTATCCAAACACGGGCGAGAATCCGGATACGGATGGCAAGCTGCATTTCCGTCGTGACACCAGCCAGAGCACGCAGAACTACTACGGCGCGTACGTGGGTGGCCCGATCGTGGAAGATAAACTGTTCATGTTTGTCGCCGTGGATCAAACCGCGACCAAGACCGGCATCGCCAACAGCACCGCCAGCACCACCCTGGCGCGCGATGGCTGGGCCGACCGCCGTGTCGAGCAAACCCGCTACCTGGCCAAATTTGACTGGAATATCACCGATAACCATCGCCTGGAATGGACTTCGATCGGCGATACCACCAAAGACCGCCAGCGTGCGTATGGTTTGAACACCGACACGTTCAAGTCGACCGGCGTCAAGTACTCGGAACAGAACGACAAGAACGGCGGCGGTAACGGTGCCGAGTCGAATGCGCTGAAGTACACGGGCCAACTCACCGACGATCTGGTCTTCACGACCTTGTATGGTATCTCCAAGGCACCGCGCAGCACCACGTACGAAGACTATGACGTGAACGGCATCTTGCGTTCGGTTACTTCCACGGTGGCTGGTCGTGTACCGGAGCTGGACGCGCAGAATCTGTACCGCAGCTACCAAAAATACTCGGGTGCGACCGGCAACATCACCAAGCCTGGTAGCGATAAGGTGAAATCCTTCCGTGCCGACTTGGAATACAAGCTGGGTAGCCATACCCTGCGTGTCGGTGTCGATCACAACGAAATCGATTCCGTTAACGCTGGCCAGTTCCGTGCTGGTGGCGGTTCGTGGAGCTATCGTACTGTAGGTGCGGCTAATGCCAATAAACCGGTCAACCTGTCGGGCGGTCGTCCTGGCGTGGTCGGTGATTTCGGTGGTTACGGCACGCGCGGTTTCTACGCACGCCTGTCGGACTTCTCCAGCGTGACGGATGCTTCGGCAACCCAATCGGCGCAATACCTGGAAGATCGTTATCAAGTCACCAAGAATTTGCTGATCACGGCTGGTTTGCGTAATGAGCAATACACCAACAAAAACGGCGACGGCGAGAAGTTCATCGATGTGAAAAACCAGATCGCTCCGCGTCTGGCCGCATCGTGGGACGTCTTTGGTGACGCTTCGATGAAGGTATTTGGTAGCGCCGGTCGTTATCACCTGCAATTGCCTACCCAGGTAGCTGCACGTGCCGCCAGCCGTTCGACCTTGATTACGCAAGACTTTACCTATACCGGTATCGACGCTCAAGGCCAGCCTACGGGCCTGGTTGCTATCAATACCCCGATCTCGCCAGACAATGAATACGGCCAACGCAAGGACGTGCGCAGTGTTGTTGTCAAAGATCTCAAGCCTAACTACCAGGATGAAATCACGCTGGGCTTTGAAAAGGCCTACAACCCTAGCCTGAACTTCGGCGCCAAGGCGACCTACCGTAAACTGGGCGCCGGTATCGATGATAGCTGCGATACTCGTCCGCTGCGCGCGTATGCCGCCAAAAACGGTATTCCTGTTACCGCTACGGATATTCCTTGCTTCATCTTCAATCCGGGCGAAGATGCAACGGTATGGCTGAACGGTTCCGATGGCAGTGGCCGTTACGTGCACCTGTCCAAAGAAGAACTGGGCTTCCCGAAAGTGAAACGTACGTACGCTGCTCTGGACGTGTTTGCCGAACATCCATTCCGCAATGGCTGGTATGGCAAGATCAACTACACGTGGTCGCGTAGCTACGGCAACATGGAAGGTCAAACCCGTTCCGATACCGGTCAAACCGACGTTGGTACCTCGGCTGGTTGGGACTTCCCCGAGTTCACTCCGGATTCGATGGGCTTGCTGCCGAACGATCGCCGTCATCAGTTGAAAGCATTCGGCTACTACGAGTTCACTAACGAGTGGTCGGTTGGCGCCAATCTGTTGATCCAATCGGGTCGTCCGAAAACTTGCTTGGGCACCAACCCGGTTGCCGATGCTGGCGAAGACAATCCATTCGGCGGTCCTGGCTACGGCGCAGAGTACTACTTCTGCGGCGGCAAACCGACCCCACGTGGTAGCCTTGGCCGTATGCCATACGAGAAACGCCTGGACATGAACGTGGCCTACAAGCCATCGATACTGAAAGGTGTCGAGTTCAAAGTTGACGTGTTCAACGTGACCAACTCGCAAACGGCAACGGCTCGTCAAGAAACCTACGATGATGGCAGCGGTACCGGCATTCTGGCTAACTACGACGAATACCGTACCCTGCAAGCAGCACGCACGGTCAAATTGTCGGTCGAGTACAACCACAAGTTCTGATGCAATCCGACAGCTTGAGTTGACCTTTTGGTTGGCTTGACTGTTCAGCCAGCGTCCTGCGCAAGCGGTTCGATGGCAAAATAAAACACCCCGCAAAGTGGCGACACTTGCGGGGTGTTTTTTTGCATGCGCTTTGTGCCGCCGCCTGCCATGGGGGCCGGGCTGACGAGGTACGGAGATGCTGCGTCAATGAGGCAGAGAGGCAAATGCTTGCCGCAGCCAGAAAAACGCAGGTACGGCTTGTTTCTACATCCCGCCCCACAATGCCGCCAAGGTGGCCAGCGCCGTCAGACCCGCCGTTTCCGTGCGCAGGATGCGCGGGCCCATGCTCAAGCCGATGGCGCCGGCGGCCAGGGCCGCCTTTTCTTCCGCTTCCGAAAACCCGCCTTCCGGGCCCACCATCACGGTGATGGCTTGCGGCGGCTGGTGGCGGGCCCAGTCGGCCAGCGACTGCTCCGCGCGCGGCGTCAGGATGATGCGTTTGTGTAAGTCTTGCTGGCGGCTCCAGCTATTAAAATCTTGCAATGGCGCCAGCTGCGCCAGGCGGTTGCGTCCGCTTTGTTCCGAAGCGGAAACGATAATGCCTTGCCAATGCGCGAGTTTTTTCTCGGCCCGCTCGGCGGACAAGCGCACGACGCAGCGCTGCGCCGACAGCGGCACGATGCCCGCCGCGCCCAGTTCGATGGCTTTTTCGATGATCCAGTCCATTTTGGACGCTTCCGGCAGCGCCTGCGCCAGGGTCACGGCGTAGGGCAGCTCCGCTTCGCGCACTACGTGCGTCTGGATGTCCGCCGTCACGCTGCGCTTGGCAATCGCCACCAGGCTCGCCTGCACTTCGCCGCCTTCGCCATTGAACAGGGTGATGACGTCGCCCGGCGCCAGGCGCACGACCTGGATATGATGGGCGACAGCCTCCGGCAGGGCGATGGTGGTGCCGGCAACGAGCGGCTGGGGGCAGAAAAAACGCGGCATGCAAATCCTCAACGGGGGTATATGTAGGGTGGAAAGACGTCAAAGTATAGCCATTTGGCTGGCCAGTACGCCGCAATTCTAATTTGCGGCCCCCTAGTCTGGTAAAATAGTTGACTACATAAAGCGGCCGGCCTGGGTTCTTTCTTGTCCGTGCTGTTGCAAACGAATCCCAAACTCGCGACTGACCCACACCATCATGACAACTACGCTCCCGACTACCAAAATGGCCAATGCGATCCGCGCACTGGCAATGGACGCTGTACAAAAGGCCAACTCCGGCCATCCAGGCATGCCGATGGGCATGGCCGAGATCGCAGTTGCCCTGTGGAGTGGTCACTACCGCCACAATCCCGCGAATCCAAAATGGCAGAACCGCGACCGTTTCCTGTTGTCGAACGGCCATGGCTCGATGCTGCACTACGCGCTGCTGCACCTGACCGGTTACGAGCTGTCGATGGAAGACATCAAGGCCTTCCGCCAGATGCATTCGAAAACCCCTGGCCACCCGGAAGTCGATATCACGCCAGGCATTGAAACGACTACCGGCCCGCTGGGCCAGGGCATCGCCAACGCCGTCGGCATGGCCCTGTCGGAGCAATTGCTGGCTGCCGAATTCAACAAGCCAGGTCACGACATCGTCAACCACTACACCTACGCTTTCGTGGGCGATGGTTGCCTGATGGAAGGTATTTCGCACGAAGTATGCGCGCTGGCCGGCACCCTGGGCCTGAACAAACTGATCGCCCTGTACGACGACAATGGCATCTCCATCGACGGCAAAGTCGAAGGCTGGTTCACGGACGACACCCCGGCCCGCTTTGAAGCGTACGGCTGGAACGTCATCCGCGCCGTCGACGGCCACGATGTTGCCGCCGTGGCTGCTGCCATCGCCGCCGCCAAGACCGCATCGAAGCCTACCCTGATCTGCTGCAAGACCATCATCGGCAAGGGCTCGCCTAACCTGCAAGGCGGCGACAAGGTCCACGGCGCCGCGCTGGGCGACAAGGAAATCGCTGCCGTGCGCGAATACATCGGCTGGGATGCCGCTCCGTTCGAGATGCCGGCCGACGTGTACGCGGCCTGGGATGCGAAAGAGCAGGGCGCCCTGCTGGAAAAAGACTGGAACGAGCGCTTTGCCGCCTACGGCAAGGAATTCCCGCAGCAAGCCGCTGAATTGTCGCGCCGCATGCAGGGCGACCTGCCGCAGGCATTCGAAGCGGCCCTGAGCGCCGCCATCGCTTCCTGCGTCGAAAAGAAAGAAAACATCGCCACCCGCAAGGCCAGCCAGAACGCCATCCAGGCGCTGGCTTCGTCGCTGCCGGAATTTTTGGGCGGCTCGGCCGACCTGACCGGTTCGAACCTGACCAACTGGAAAGAGTGCGTGGCCGTGCGTTCGGGCCAGCCTGGCAACCATATCAACTATGGCGTGCGCGAATTCGGCATGAGCGCCATCATGAACGGCATCACCTTGCACGGCGGCTACATCCCGTTCGGCGCCACGTTCCTGACGTTCTCCGACTACAGCCGCAATGCCCTGCGCATGGCCGCCCTGATGAAGCTGCGTTCGATCTTCGTGTTCACCCACGACTCGATCGGTCTGGGCGAAGACGGTCCGACGCACCAATCGGTCGAGCACGTCTCGTCGATGCGTCTGATCCCGAACCTGGACAACTGGCGTCCATGCGACACCGTCGAGTCGGCCGCTGCCTGGGGCGCCGCCGTGCGCCGCAAGGATGGCCCGTCGACCCTGATCTTCTCGCGCCAGAACCTGCCATATCAAGAACGTAGCGCCGAACAGATCGAGAACATCTACCGCGGCGGCTATGTGCTGAACGACGTGGCGGACGCCAAGGCGATCCTGATCGCCACCGGTTCCGAAGTGGAACTGGCCGTCGCCGCCGCCAGCGCGCTGGCTGCCGAAGGCATCAACGTGCGCGTGGTGTCGATGCCATCGACCGACGTGTACGACCGCCAGGACGCCGCCTACAAGGCCAGCGTGCTGACGAAAGGCGTGCCGCGCGTGGCCATCGAAGCGGGCGTGACCAGCTTCTGGTACAAATATGTGGGCCTGGAAGGCGCCGTGGTCGGTATCGACACGTTTGGCGAATCGGCTCCGGCTGGCGTGCTGTTCAAGCACTTCGGCTTCACGGTCGACAACGTCGTGGCCAAGGTCAAAGCCGTTATCGCTGGCTAATATTGATTTTTAACGGCCCTGGCGATGTGCTCGCCGGGGCCGTGCATGTACCTTCTTTTTTAATCAGGAGCAGAGTATGACGATCAAAGTTGCAATCAATGGCTACGGCCGCATCGGCCGTAATGTATTGCGCGCTTTCTACGAAGGCGGCAAGAAACAGGATATCCAGATCGTTGCCATCAACGACCTGGGCGATGCCAAATCGAACGCCCACCTGACCCGCTACGACACCGCGCACGGCAAGTTCCCAGGCACGGTCACCGTCGAAGGCGACAACATGATCGTCAATGGCGATCCGATCCGTGTATTCGCACAGCGCAACCCGGCTGAAATCCCATGGGGCGAGCTGGGCGTGGACGTCGTGCTGGAATGCACGGGCTTCTTCACCACCAAAGAGAAAGCTTCGGCTCACTTGAAGGGCGGCGCGAAAAAAGTCATCATTTCGGCACCCGGCGGCAAGGACGTCGATGCGACCGTCGTGTTCGGCGTGAACCACTCGGTATTGAAATCGACCGACACCGTCATCTCGAACGCGTCGTGCACCACCAACTGCCTGGCACCGCTGGTCAAGCCATTGAACGACGCCATCGGCATCGAAACGGGCCTGATGACCACCGTGCACGCCTACACCAACGACCAGGTGCTGTCCGACGTGATGCATGAAGACCTGCGCCGCGCCCGTTCGGCCACCATGAGCATGATCCCGACCAAGACGGGCGCCGCTGCCGCCGTGGGCCTGGTGCTGCCTGAGCTGAATGGCAAACTGGACGGTTTCGCCATCCGCGTGCCGACCATCAACGTGTCGCTGGTCGACCTGTCGTTCATCGCCAAGCGCGACACCACCGTGGAAGAAGTCAACGCCCTGATGAAAGCCGCGTCGGAAGGCGCCCTGGAAGGCATCCTGACGTACCAGACCGAACCACTGGTCTCGATCGACTTCAACCACAACCCGGCTTCGTCGAACTTCGATTCGACCCTGACCAAAGTGTCGGGCCGCCTGGTGAAAGTATCGTCGTGGTACGACAACGAGTGGGGTTTCTCGAACCGCATGCTCGACACCACCGTTGCGCTGATGTCGGCTAAGTAATTTCTGACTAGCATACAAAAAAACGCCCTTCGGGGCGTTTTTTTTTCGTCTATTGCTGACTATTCATTGGGTTCGCACTGGTTGCGCCACTGCTCGCACGACGCCTCGACGCCCTGGTAGCACATGTTGAGGATGTAGTCGCAGTTTTCCGATGGAATCCACGCGCGCACGGCGGCCGTGCTGGAGAACGAGGCGGCGGCGCCCACGGCGATGGCAAAGACAAACAGGGCTTTTTTAATGGAAATCATTTTTCTCGCTTTCACAATTGGACAACGGTAGGGTGTCAAATCAAAAGGCCGCCACGGCAGGCATGGTGAACCGGCCAGACGCAGAAAAATATTAGCATTAAAATCAGTAATTTATTGCTATAAAGAAAAATATTCCTGCTAACGCCAGGCGTGCAGGCGGCGCCTATAAAAACGCCACAGCAGGCGCAGGTCGCGCAGCACGGGCACGCCTGACAGCAGGGTCAGCACGCCGGCCAGCAGGATGGTGGCGGCAGGAAAGCCGATGTGCTTGAAGGCCAGGGCGCCGCTGACGCCGCCGATGAAGAAGCAGGCGATCAGCAGGCTGTGCGTTCTCAGCTTGCCGCGGTTCACCTTTACCATGCGGTCCGGCAGGTGGCGCCGGTTGTAATACGCCATCTTGCCCAGTTCGATGCCGATGTCGGTCGACAGGCCCGTCACGTGCGTGGTGCGGATGACGGCGCCCGAAATCTTGGTGATGATGGCATTCTGCAAGCCCATCACAAAGCACAGCAGCAAGATGGTGACGGGGCCCAGCACGTCGGGCATGGTGGCCAGGTAATTGCCCGTCAAGCCGAACAGCAGCAGCAAGGCTGCTTCCAGCAGCAGGCTGGCGGCAAACTGGCTGTGCAGCCGGCGCCGCTTGCCCCAGTTCACCATGATGGCCGTGACTGCCGCGCCGCTGACAAAGGCCAGCCACGCGCCCAGCGCGGCCAGGGCCACGGTGATATTGCCCAGCGCCAGGTCGTCCGCCATGCCGGAAACGATGCCCGTCATGTGCGAGGTATAGCCGCCGATGGCAAGAAAGCCGCCCGCATTCACGGCGCCGGCCACCAGCGCCAGCACGCAGCCCAGCTGCAGATTGGCTTGCGTATCGCGCGCCGATCCGCTCAGCCGGGACAGGTAATGAAGTGGCATGCCCGGGCCGGCCTCAGGCAACGGCGCCGAAGATGGCTTGCCACAGGCGCATCACGTTGTCCGCATGCACGCGCACGCGCTCCGGTTCCACGCGGGCCAGGTCCTGGCCCTGCAGGCGTAACTGGTGCTGCAGCTTGCGCAGCGCGCGGTAGGCGTCGGCGACGAGGGCGGCCAGCTGGGCGTCGATCAACCCCAGTTCGCCGCACAGGCGCAGCAGGGCGATATTGCCCGAATTCGCCGTCAACTGCGGATACTGCGCCGCATGCTGGAGCACCAGGTATTGCACCATGAATTCGATGTCGATCATGCCGCCCGGATCCTGTTTCAGATCAAAGCTGCCGGGGCGGGGCGGATGCGCGTCCAGCATTTTCTTGCGCATGGCCACCACTTCGCCCTTGAGCGGGCCGTTTTCCGGCCGTTCCTTGCGCAGGATCGTGTCGCGGATGCGTTCGAAATGCTTGCCGATGGTGGTATCTCCGGCGCAAAAGCGCGCGCGCGTGAGCGCCTGGTGTTCCCACACCCAGGCCGCGCTGCCCTGGTAGCGCTCGAACGCCTGCACGCTGGAGACCAGCATGCCCGAGGCGCCGTCGGGGCGCAGGGCGATGTCGATGTCGAACAAAATGCCGGCCGAGGTGTGCGACGTCATCCAGGTAATGAAGCGCTGCGCCAGCTTGGCGTACAGGCCGGGCGCTTCCTGGTCGTCGTCATCGAAGAGGAAAATGACGTCGAGATCGGAGACATAACCGAGTTCCTTGCCGCCCAGCTTGCCGTACGCGATGACGGCGAATTTCGGCACGTCGCGATGGCGTGTGGGCAAGGTTTGCCAGACGGCTTGCACGGTGGCGGCGACGATGATGTCGGCCAGCTGCGACAGGTAGTCGGCCAGCTTTTCCACGCTCAGGTCGCCTGCCAGGTCTTGCGCCAGGCACTGGAACAGCTGCGCATGGTGCATTTCGCGCAGGATATCCATTTGCCGCTCCGTGTCGCCGGGCGCGTCGTCGAGCTGGCGCTGCAGATCCAGCGCCAGCGCGGCCGGATCGGGCACCGTGTTGCGGATGCGTTCGTCCAGCAGTTCATCGAGCAGGATCGGGTGCTGCGTGAGGAAGGTGGCGGCCCAGCCGCTGGCGCACACCATGCGCACGACGCGCTCGAGCGTATGCGGGTATTCCGTCAGCAGCGACAGATAGGCCGAGCGGCGCGCGATCGCTTCCAGGAAATCGAGCAGCCGGCCCAAGGTGGCCAGCTGGCTGGCGTTACCATTGGAAACGGAGCAATCGGTGATCAGGGGCAGGGCGGAATTGACGAGGGCCACCAGTCGCGTGCGGCTCGCCTCGGGCAACGATTGCAAACGTGGCGCCTGCCACGTGGCCAGCAGGCGGCGCGCGCAGGCTGCCGGCTCATGGAAACCCAGGGCGGCAAAGCGCGCTTCGATGGCTTCCTGCTGGTCCGAGGCGGCGCAGTCGTTCGACGTCTGCGGGTCGATGCCCGTGTCGGCCGGCGGCGTGCCGCTGCTCTTGTCGCTGAACATTTCGTCGAATTGCCCGGCGACAAATACGCGGTGCGCTTCCAACTGGGCCAGCAAGGTGGCCGTGTCAGGCAAGCCCATCATCTGCGCCACGGTCAGGCGGTCGGCGTCATTCGCGGGCAGGGTGTGGGTTTGCGCATCGTCAAGATACTGCAGCCGGTGTTCGAGGTTGCGCAGGAAAGTGTAGGAGCCGAGCAGTTGTTCCACGATGGCCGGTTCCAGCAAACCCTTGTCGGCCACCGTGCGCAGGGTGGCGCGCGTGGAGCGCTCGCGCAGTTCGGCGTCGCGCCCGCCGCGTATCAACTGAAACACTTGCGCGAGGAATTCGATTTCGCGGATGCCGCCACGGCCCAGCTTGACGTTGTTGCTGCGGTCCGGGTGCAAGCGCTCCTGGCGGTTGACCTCGGCGCGGATCTGGCCGTGCATGGTGCGGATGGCGTCGATGACGCCGAAATCGAGGTAGCGGCGAAAGACGAACGGGCGCACGATGGCGTCGAGCGAGGCAATGTCTTCCGGCTTGCCCGTCACGGCGCGCGCCTTGACCCAGGCGTAGCGTTCCCATTCGCGGCCTTGCACGATCAGGTATTGCTCCACCATGCTGAGGCTAGCGGCCAGCGGCCCCGAGTTGCCGTTCGGACGCAGTGCCATATCCACGCGGAAAGTAAAACCATCCTGTGTGATCTCGGCCAGGGCGGCGATCAGTTTCTTGCCCATGCGAATGAAAAACTCGTGGTTGGACAGGCTGCGCTGACCCGGTACGGTGACGTGCGTGTCGCCGTCTTCCGGGTAGACAAAGATCAGGTCGATGTCCGACGATACATTCAGTTCGCCGCCGCCCTGCTTGCCCATCGCCAACACCATCAAGGCCTGTTCCTCGCCCGATTCCTCGCCGACAGGCATGCCGTGCAGGGCCACCATCTCGGCCATGATGGCGTCCACATGCGTGCGGATGGCGAAATCGGCAAAGCCCGTCATGGCCGTGACGACTTCGTGCAAGTCTGCCTGGCCGCCAAGATCGCGCGCGATCAGGCCGCAGACGAGCAGGTTGCGCAGGCGGCGCATGGCCCGCTCGGGCGGCAGCGGCGGCGTGGCGGCGTTCGCCTGGGCGGCCAGCTCGGCGGCAAAGTCGAGCTTGTCCAGCGGCGCGCGCACCAGTTGCGCTACCTGCGCGGCGCGCTCGGGGGCGGCGTCCAGCCAGCGCTGGTAGAAACGGGAGGCGGAAATCAAAGGCTGTGTACTCATGGTATCGGTAACTGTCTCGTGGATGCGGCGTGCATGTTCTTGTTTAACTTGGCTGCGAATGGCGGGGGATGCGGTAAAATTGTGCCGCTGGCAGCATACCGCCGGCAGTACGTGCTCTTCCGGACGATGGTAAGGGAGGCTTTGCTCAGACGCAAGCGCGGGGATGTGGGTGCGTACCACGAATGCAGACGATTTTTGCCATTATTTGACGCCGGGCCAGTTTATTAGCTTATTGATGCAAAAACCGCCAGAAGCAAGCGTGACAGAACATGTGCCATTGGCCCTGCGCTGGCAGCGGCTGCGTGCCGCCTATCGCATGGCCAATCTGGCTACCCATCATGTGTTGGGTTTTACCATCAAACTGGTGCTGCTGGCGTATTTCGCCTTCGCCGTGCTATTCCTGTTCCTGCGCTACGCCATCTTGCCGAATATCGATTATTACAAAGGCGATATCGAGCGGGCGGCCAGCCGCGCGCTGGGCAACCCTGTCAGCATTGCGCGTATTTATGCCTCGTGGCATGGCGTGCGGCCGAATCTTTTCCTCGGCGACGTGACCCTGCGCGACCAGGCGGGGCGCCAGGCGCTAAGCCTGCCGAGCATTTCGGCCACCGTGTCGTGGTGGAGCGTGCTCGGTTCCGTGCGTTTTACAACCCTGGAAATCACGCGGCCCGACCTGGACGTGCGGCGCAGCAAGGATGGCAAGCTGTACGTGGCCGGGGTGTTGATCGACAGCACGCAAGGCAGCGATGGCAAGGGCGCCGACTGGCTGCTGTCGCAGCATGACATCATCATTCGCGACGGCAAGGTGCGCTGGACGGATGAAGCGCGCGGCACCCCCGAGCTGGCTTTATCGCAGGTCAACGTGCTGCTGCGCAACCGCTGGCGCAGCCACCGACTGGGCTTGCAAGCCACGCCACCGGCCAGCCTGGCCGCGCCCATCGATGTGCGCGCTCACTTCACGCACCCGCCTTTCAGTACGCGCATCTCCGACGTGTCGATGTGGAAAGGCGAGCTGTACGCCGACCTGAAAAATGCCGACCTGGCCGCCTGGCGCCGCTACCTCGATTACCCGTTTGAACTGAGGCAGGGCAAGGGCGCCTTGCGCGCCTGGTTGAGCCTGGATCACGCGCGCCTGGCCGGCTTCACGGCCGATGTCGGCTTGACGGATGTGACGGCGCAGCTGGGCGAGCATATCGCGCCGCTCGACCTGTTGTCCGTCAGCGGACGCATTTCGGCAAAAGAAGAACTGTCGGCGCAGGTGCCCGACGGCAAGCCGACGTTTGGCGCGTATGGGCACCAGGTCGAGTTGACGAATTTCGCGGTGGAAACCCGAGATGGCCTCAGCCTGCCGCCCACGACCCTGTCCGAACGCTTTGTTGCCGCCACCAAACGCAAGCCAGCGCGCACGGAAATCACGGCCAAGTCGCTCGATCTGCACACCCTGGCCGCGCTGGCCGATAAGCTGCCGCTGGGCGAACAGCAGCGCCAGCGCCTCGACGCCCTGGCGCCGCGCGGGCGTTTGCAGGATTTCTCGGCGCAATGGGAAGGCGAGATGGCGACGCCGGCCAGCTACCGCTTGCGCGGCAAGCTCATCGATCTTGGGCTGAATGCGCAGCCGGCGCGCCTGGCTGTGGCGAAGACGGCGACCAGCCCCGCACAGGCGGCTGCACCGGCTATCCCCGGTTTCGATCATTTGACTGGCAGTCTCGACGCCAGTGACAAGGGCGGCAAGATCGATATCGATGCACAGGGACTGGTATTGCAACTGGCCTCCTATTTGAGTGAACCCGCCTTGCCGTTCGAACAATTCGAAATGGAGGCACGCTGGGCTTTCCAAGCAGACAATATGCTGCAAGTCGACCTGGACAGGCTTGATTTAAATCAACAAGGCATGCGAGTCGCCTTGCATGGCTCGCAGCGTTTGCCGCTCGATGGCAAGAATCTGGGCCAGGTCGACTTGACGGGCAGCATCGACAATTTCCAGATCAACACCATCGGCCGCTACCTGCCCCTGCAAACGCCCGAGCACCTGCGCCACTGGCTGACGGGCGCTCTGGAAGGCGGCGTGGCGAGCGATGTCAGCCTGCGCCTGCGCGGTGAACTCGAGCATTTCCCCTTCAAGGGCGATACGCCGGCCCAGCGCAATCGCGGCGACTTCCGCGTGGCCGGCAAGATCGAGAATGGCAGCCTGAACTACGCGCCCGGTGAATTCGCGGAAAGCGGCCCGCTGGCCGGCAAGGCGCCCCTGTGGCCGCAGGCGGAAAAGATCAAGGGCAGTTTCGTGTTTGAACGGGCGCGCATGGAAATTCGCGGCGACACGGCCACCACGGGCGGCGTGGCCCTGACGAATGTCAAAGCCGTGATCCCCGACCTGACCGTCTTCGACACCCTGCTCGATATTGAAGGCAACGCAGCTGGCCCGATGCAGGAATTTCTCAAGTACGTGACGGCCAGCCCTGTGCTGGGCTGGATCGAACATTTCACGGATGAAACGACGGCGACGGGCAACGCCAAATTGGCGCTCAAATTGCACTTGCCGACAGAGCGCATGCTCGAATCGACCGTGCAGGGCAGCTTGCAGCTGGCGGGCAACGACGTGGTGCTGTTCCACGACATGCCGCCCGTGCTGGGCACGCAGGGCAAGATCGAATTCACTGAAAAGGGCGTCAACCTGAATGGCTTGAACGGCAGCCTGCTGGGCGGGCCGCTGGCCATTTCGGGCGGCACGCAGGCGGACGATACCATCCAGGTCAAGATTGCCGGCAACATGACCATCGACGGCTTGCGCAAGACGTATCCGGCGCCCGTGCTGCAGCGCCTGGCGAAACATTTGAATGGCGGCGCCCGTTACAGCGGCCTGATCACGGCGCGCGACCACCAGGTGGTGGTCAATGTCGAGTCGCCGCTGACGGGCCTGGGCCTGGATTTCCCCGCCCCCCTGAAAAAACCGGCCGGCGACAGCCTGCCCGTGAAATTTACCCTGACGGGCAATGCGGCCAATGGCGCGGGTCTGCGCACGGACGATATCCGCATCGCGCTGGGATCCGGAATCGCTGCGCGCTACCAGCGCCAGAAGCAGGGCAAGGACGCCTGGCGCCTGGTGCGCGGCGGCATCGGCGTGAACGTGCCGGCGCCAGAGCCGGACAGCGGCATGATGTTCAACGTCAACATGAAAACCCTGGACGTGGACAGCTGGATCGCCGCCGGCAGCGAGATCGCCGGCAGCGCCACGACGCCCGCCGACAGCGGCGCCGCCGACGATGCGCCCGATATCGCGCAATATGTGGTGCCGGACATGATGGCGGCCCGTGCCAGCGAATTGATGCTGGGCGAGCGCAAGCTGGAAAACGTGGTGGTGGGCGCCACGCATCAAAAAGATGTGTGGCAAGCCAATATTGACGCGAAACAAGTGTCGGGCTATGTGACGTGGCTGGAAACGCCGTCCGGCCTGGGCAAGATGACGGCGCGCCTGTCGTCGCTGATCATTCCGGAGTCGGCCGCCAACGACGTGAAGAATTTGCTGGAGGGAAAGAGCGGCGCCCAGTCGATTCCTTCGCTCGATATCGTCGCCGAGCAATTTGAATTGTTCAACAAGAAGATCGGCCGGCTGGAGTTGCAAGCCTATAACACCATGGCGGCGGGCGGGCGCGAGTGGCGCGTGGGCAAGCTGCAACTGTCGAATCCCGATGGCGCCCTGAGCGGCAATGGCAAATGGGTCATCAAGGATGGGCAAAGCACGACCAGCCTGCGTTTCGGCCTCGATATCGTCGACGCGGGCAAACTGCTCGACCGTTTCGGCTTTGCCGACACGGTGCGCCGCGGCAAGGGCCGCCTGAGCGGCGACATCGCCTGGAACGGTTTGCCGTATTCGCTCGATATCCCCACCTTGTCGGGACAGATCGAGATGAACGTGGAATCGGGCCAGTTTCTCAAGCAGGATCCGGGCGCGGCCAAGCTGTTGGGCGTGCTCAGCCTGCAAGCCTTGCCCCGCTTGCTGAAACTCGATTTCCACGACGTGTTTTCCGAAGGCCTGGCCTTCGACGGCATCACGGCCAATGCCAGCATCAAACGCGGCGTCGTCACCACCGACAACCTCAAGATGCACGGCGTGGCGGCCACCGTGCTGATGGATGGCACGGCCGATATCGCCAATGAAACGACGAATCTGCACGTGGTGGTGATCCCGGAATTTAACCTGGGCACGGGGCCGCTCGTCTACGCGCTGGCCGTCAACCCCGTCATCGGCCTGGGTAGTTTCCTCGCGCAATTGTTCCTGCGCGCACCCGTGATGAAGGCGCTCACCTACCACATGCAGATCGCCGGCCCGTGGAAATCGCCCGTCGTAACCAAGCTCGATGGTGGTAAATTGGATCCTGTCGCCGTGCCTGCCGCCGCAGCCGTGGAGGCCGTGGCGAAATAGGCGAGGCGTTCGAATGGAGAAAAGGTGGCAATGATGCATACAGTCGCAGCAGTACAAATGATTTCCTCGCCATCCGTGGTCGACAACCTGGCCACGGCGCGGCGCCTGGTGGCGCAGGCCGCCGCCGCTGGCGCGCAGCTGGTGGTGCTGCCCGAATACTGGGCCATCATGGGCAAGCAGGAAACGGACAAGCTGGCCCATGCGGAACAGCCCGGCAGCGGCCCGATCCAGGATGGCATGGCGCAGATGGCGCGCCAGCACGGCATCTGGCTGATCGGCGGCACCTTGCCCCTGATTTCCGGCGAGGAGGGCAAGGTCCTCAATACCACGCTGGTGTACGACCCGCAAGGCGCGCCTGCCGGCCGCTACGACAAGATCCACCTGTTTGGTTTTACGCGCGGCACCGAGTCGTACAACGAATCGCGCACCATCGTGCCGGGCGCGCAGGTGCGCTCGATCGAGACGCCGTTCGGCCGGGTCGGCCTGTCCATCTGCTATGACCTGCGCTTTCCAGAGCTGTACCGCGCCATGGGCGATTGCGCGCTGATCGTCGTGCCGGCCGCGTTTACCCATACGACGGGCAGCGCCCACTGGGAAGTGCTGCTGCGCGCGCGCGCCATCGAAAACCAGTGCTATGTGCTGGCCTCGGCGCAGGGCGGGCTGCATCCGAACGGCCGCCGCACCTGGGGCCACAGCATGCTGATCGACCCGTGGGGCGAAGTGAAAGCTGTGTTGCCCGAAGGCGAGGGCGTGGTCAGCGGCGAGATCGACCTGCTGTTTTTGGCCGGCGTGCGCGAGTCGCTGCCAGCCCTGGCGCACCGCACTATGTGAGGGTACCTGACATAAGCTACTGCGCGTCGCGCTTTGCGGCCTGCGATGCTCACCGTGCTCAAGCACGGCTGCGCTTCTCGGCCACAAATCACTGCCGCTCGCTACGCTTCTGTCAGGTACTGAGAATGAGTTGAATATAATTAGCGAGTGCAAAGTTATGAAGCCATTTGAACCCAATCTGTCCAGCCTGGCCGTGGCGCGCGATATCCTGCTCACGCCGTTTGGCCTCGATGAAGACAAGCTGCTCAAAGCCCTGGGCACGATGTTTACGCACAAGGTCGACTATGCCGACCTGTATTTCCAGTCGACCAAGAGCGAAGGCTGGAGCCTGGAAGAGGGCATCGTCAAGACGGGCAGTTTTTCCATCGACCAGGGCGTGGGCGTGCGCGCCGTGTCCGGCGACAAGACGGCGTTTGCGTATTCCGACGACATTTCCGAGCGGGCCCTGCTGGAAGCGGCGGCGGCCACGCGCACCATTGCGCGCGCCGGCGCCGGAAAAATCAAGATCGCGGGCCAGATGCTTGCGCAGGGTGGACGTTCCTTGTACCTGCCCAACGATCCGCTCGCATCGCTGGATGCCACGGCCAAGGTGCAATTGCTCGAGCGCGTGGAAAAGATGGCGCGGGCGAAAGATCCCCGGGTGGTGCAAGTGATGGCGGGCCTGGCCGGCGAATACGACGTGGTGCTGGTGCTGCGCAGCGATGGCGTGCTGGCGGCCGACATCCGCCCTCTCGTGCGCGTCTCGCTGACCGTGATCGCGGAACAGAATGGCCGCCGCGAAACGGGCTCGGCCGGTGGCGGCGGGCGTTTCAGCTATGACTATTTCAGTGATGCCGTGCTGGAACAATACGCGACGGACGCCGTCAATTCAGCGCTCGTGAACCTGGACGCGCGCCCGGCGCCCGCCGGCCCCATGACCATCGTGCTGGGGCCTGGCTGGCCCGGCATCCTGCTGCACGAAGCGATCGGCCATGGCCTGGAAGGCGATTTCAACCGCAAGGGCTCGTCCGCGTTTTCCGGGTGCATCGGCGAGCGCGTGGCGGCCAAGGGTGTCACCGTGGTCGACGACGGCACCCTGGCCGGTCGCCGAGGTTCGCTGAATATCGATGACGAGGGCAACCCCACGCAGTGCACGACCCTGATCGAGGATGGCATCCTGAAGGGTTACATCCAGGACACCATGAATGCGCGCCTGATGAAAATGCCCGTGACGGGCAATGCGCGCCGCGAATCGTTTGCCCACCTGCCCATGCCGCGCATGACGAATACGTACATGCTCGGTGGCGACAAGGACCCGGGCGAGATCCTCGCCTCCGTCAAAAACGGTTTGTATGCCGTCAACTTCGGCGGCGGCCAGGTCGACATCACGAATGGCAAGTTCGTCTTTTCGGCCAGCGAAGCGTACATGATTGAAAACGGCAAGCTCAGCTACCCGGTGAAGGGCGCGACCCTGATCGGCAACGGCCCGGACGTACTCAACCGCGTTTCCATGATCGGCAACGACATGCGCCTGGACTCGGGCGTGGGCGTGTGCGGCAAGGAGGGGCAAAGTGTGCCCGTGGGCGTGGGGCAACCGACCTTGCGCCTCGATGGCATCACGGTTGGCGGCACGGCCTGATTTTTCGGGCACTGTGAGGCCAACATGGTTGTCGGATTACGCGCGGCTGCGCCCCGCTAATCCGACCTACATTTCTGGCATGCTGCTCGTGTAGGTCGGGTTAGCGCAAAGCGCGTAACCCGGCACCACCGCTATTTCTCAGAACTTGTACTTCACCCCCGCGCTGACAAACCGTCCTGCCGCGCCCGCATAGTCGAGCGGGTTGTAGCCCGTGGCGCCATACGTGAGCGGATCGAGCGGGGCGATCTTGTCGAACAGATTTTGCACCGTCGCAAACACTTCCAGCTTGGGCGTGGCCAGCCAGCGGGCCGTCAGGTCCACCGTCGTGAACGAGGCGATGCGGCAACCGTGTGGGGCATCCGTGCCGTCGGCGAAATGCGTGGCGCAGCCGTCCGGGTCATTCTTGAACCGCACGTTGTCGAGCGGTGCACGGTAATTGACGTTGGCCGTGACGCGCCAGTTCTGGCGTTCCCAGGTGGCGCCCAGGTTGATGCGGTCGTCCGGCGTGCCCATGCAGTTGGACACGTCGCAATTACCATGCGTGCCGGCAAAATCGCGCTGCGTGCCGTCCTGCTCCGTGCGCAGCCATTTGTACAGATGCGTCCATTTCACGTCGAACACCAGGCTGCCATAGTCGCTGCCCAGGCTGAAGCGCTGGCGCGCGTCGATATCGATGCCGCGCACCGTCGTTTGCGCCGAATTCACATAGTTGGCCAGCACGGCCGTAATGGCGCCCGGATCGCCGGGAATGCCGGTGGCCGTCGTGGGGTCGCGCGCCACGTTGCCGGCGGCAATGGCCGCATCCGTTTGCTCCTGGTTGATTTCATTCTTGCGGCGGATTTGCCACAGGTCGACGGAAATGCTGGTACGCGGCAGAGGGTCCCAGATGGCGCCCACGGAATAGCTGCGCGAACGCTCGGGCGACAGGTTCGGATTGGGCGAGGTGATGACGGCGATTGCCGCTGGATCGCACGCCACTTCCACACCCAGCGCGCAGCGCAGCGGATCGCTGGCGGTGGAGAATGCTGCAAGGCCGCCGACGCCGTTTTCTGCCGCGCTGGGAGCGCGGAAACCCTTGGCGAAGGTACCGCGCAGGGCCAGTTCGCGCACGGGTGTCCATTTCACGCCTACTTTCGGCGTGTAGGAATTGCCCACGTCGGTGAAATGGTCGGCGCGCAGGGCGCCCGACAGTTCCACGGTCTTCAGCACGGGCGCCAGCACCTCGGCATAGATGGCCGAGGCATTGCGGCTGCCTTTGTAGGCGGAATAGCCGAGGCCGATGATATTGCCCCGTTCCGTGCCCGTGGTGGGCTTGAGTTCCGTCGATTCGTGGCGGAATTCCGCGCCCACGGCCACGCCCAGGCTGCCGCCGTCGAGCTTGCCCAATTCGCGGCTGGCCTTGAAATCGATCTGCGCGATATGCGTTTTGGCGTCATTCGAGATGCGCGGCGACAGGGCCGCGTATAGCTCGGCGGAATTGAGGCCCGCGTTTTCCGCGATGCGCCACAGGCTGCCGGCTGGCAGGGCCGCATACGCGGGGTTCAGGCTGGCCGCCGCCACATTGGCGGCAGTCGGGTTGAGCAGGGCGAAGGCCACGTCGCGCTGCAGGTAGCCGTCCAGGTCGTTTGACACCTTGTTCTGCGAGTACAGCAGGGCGCTGTCGATATCCCAGCCCGCCACGCTGCCCTTGATGCCGGCGACAAAACGCGTGAAGGTGGAGTTGACTTCCGACAGGCGCGGCCCCACGTCGGCCGCCAGGTAGCGCAGCCGCGCCGCCGTGCCGAAATACGGGTTGTCCGGATGGGCCGCGCCCAGCGACACGCCCGCATTGCTGACAGGGCCGCCCGGGTAGCCGACCGAGCCGCTGACCGTCGATGGCGTGGTGGCCGAGTTCGACTTGCTGTGATACAGGTTCAATTCGGCATACGTTTGCAGCGCTGGCGTCAATTGCCAGGCGGCGCGGCCGAAGAAATTGATGTTCTTTTGCTTGGGCTGGATCTGGCCGTATTGTTGGGCGGCATCGGTCAGGCAACCGCCGCCCGGATCACCTTGCGGATGCGTGGTGAAGTTGCCGCAGGCGGCGCCGGGGAAGGTGCGCGTAAAATCCGCGCCGGCCAGGTTGCCGCGGTTGTAGTAGTCGAGCGTGTCGGGATTGCGCACATTGCCGTTGACGGCGCTGCCGGCCGCATTGTTGGTGGTGATGGCGCCCGCGCCGCTCAGCGACTCCTGCGCGCTGAAGCCCAGGTCGCGCAAGTCGCTGCGCCCGATGGCGCCGCGCCCGGCCCGGTTGCGGTTCCAGATGGCGGCCTTTTCGCTGTATTCGAGGTTCAGCAGCACGTTGTAGCGGTCGCTGTCGATGTCGCCGAAGCCGTGCGTGATGGCGGCGCGCGCATCGCGCCCGTCCCACTCCTTCGTCTTGCCGTAGTTGCCCTTGATGGCCGTGCCCTGATAGTCGCGCCGCAGGATCACGTTGACGACGCCGGCGATGGCGTCGGAGCCATAGATGGCCGAGGCGCCATCCTTGAGAATTTCCACCCGTTCCACCGCTTCCAGGGGAATGATGTTGAGGTCGGCAAATACTTTCTGGCCATCATCTGCCAGGCCATACGGCGCGACGCGGCGGCCATTCAGCAGCACCAGGGTCGAGGCCGTGCCGAGACCGCGCAGCGACACGCCGGAAGCGCCGGCGGCAAAGCCGTTGCCGAAGGTGGTGGGGACGGAACCCTGGTTGTCGACGGCCAGGGTCTGCAGCAGTTCGGCCACGCTGGACTTGCCCGACTTTTCAATGTCGGCTGCGTTCAGGGTTTGTACGGCCGAAGCCGTTTCTGCTTGCGCGCGGCGGATGTTCGAGCCGGTGATTTCCACGCGGGCAATCGGCGCGGCGTCCTGTGCCAGGACGGGTAGACTCAGCAGCGCACTGGCCAGTGCCAGGCCCAGTCTGGGTGGTGAAAAGGCGGCGGACTGTAGGGATGATGTAGGGATCATGCGGTTCTCCGGAAAGGTCAGGCGGTCAAAGGTCATCGATACGTCCTTGAGTTTTGTCCGTGCGGCGACGCCGGGACTAGATCTAGATCAAGTAGTGCCCCGCTTGTCGTCGATAGAATGGCCGGCGTGGCGTGGTTGCCACGACGAGCACAGCGGTAGGGGCGAACAGGCGGGTATCGGCAGCGCGCAACTTTTTATGCTTTTTTGCGTGTTGTGCAGTGTAAAACGGCGGCGGCGTGCGGCTTTGCCGACAAATATGCTTGCCAACCCTTGCAATTTAGGTTTATAGTCTTTCATCACTTACGGATGACTCGCATGTTCGCTCGCCACTTTTTTACCGCTTATTTTTACTTTAGCAATTCCAACCCAAAGGCGGTGGAGTAGCGGTCGGTTCACGTAGCAGCAACACGAGATCCCAGCAAATTCTAAAAAACCGCCACTGATGGCGGTTTTTTTTTACCCAGATGTTTTACCCTTCCTTAAATTTTGGAGAAAATGATGCCCCGCACCGATGATTTGCGTATTCGCGAAATGAAGGAATTGACTCCGCCGTCCCACCTGATCCGCGAATTCGCCTGCTCGGAGCAAGCCGAACAGACCGCCGCCAGCGCCCGCATTGCCCTGCACCGTATCCTGCATGGCCAGGACGACCGCCTGATGGTGGTGATCGGCCCTTGCTCCATCCACGACACCAAGGCGGCGATGGAATATGCGCGCCTGCTCGTCAAGGAGCGTGCGCGTTTCGCTGGCGAACTGGAAATCGTCATGCGCGTCTACTTCGAGAAGCCGCGCACCACGGTGGGCTGGAAGGGCCTGATCAACGACCCGTACATGGACAACAGCTTCCGCATCAACGACGGCTTGCGCATGGCGCGCGAGCTGTTGCGCGACATCAATGAGCTGGGCTTGCCGGCCGGCACCGAATTCCTCGACGTCATCAGCCCGCAATACATCGCCGACCTGATCAGCTGGGGCGCCATCGGCGCACGCACGACGGAGTCGCAGGTGCACCGCGAGCTGGCGTCGGGATTGTCGTGTCCCGTCGGCTTCAAGAATGGCACGGACGGCAATGTGAAAATCGCCGTGGAAGCCATCAAGGCCGCCTCGCAGCCGCACCATTTCTTGTCCGTCACGAAGGGCGGCCACTCGGCCATCGTCTCGACCAACGGCAACGAGGATTGCCACATCATCTTGCGCGGCGGGAAAACCCCGAACTATGACGCGGCCAGCGTGGACGAGGCGTGCAAGGCCATCGGGGCGCAAGGCTTGGCGGCGCGCCTGATGATCGACGCTTCGCATGCGAACAGCTCGAAAAAACCGGAAAACCAGATCCCCGTGTGCGCCGACATCGCCAGCCAGGTGGCCGGCGGCGATGGCCGCATCGTTGGCGTGATGGTGGAATCGCACTTGGTGGCGGGGCGCCAGGATCTGATCCCGGGCAAGGAATTGATCTATGGCCAGTCCGTCACGGACGGCTGCATCGACTGGAGCGCCAGCGTGGCCGTGCTGGAAAACCTGGCCGCGGCAGTGAAGCAGCGCCGCTTGCAGGGCGACGCGGAATAAAGCGCCGCGCAGCATGAAAAAAAGCCCGGAAAGCTAAGCTTTCCGGGCTTTTCAGTTTTCAGCTCACGTTGAGCTTAGAACTTGTAGGAACCGCTCAGATAGAACTGGCGGCCCAGGGCGCTCGAGTACGATGGGTTGTAGCCCACTTGATGCGAACCCGTGTTACGCAGGGTGAACGGCGGATCGCGGTCGAACAGGTTCAGGATGCCAGCCGTGACTTCCACGTTCTTCAGCGGACGGTAAGCCGTCTGGAAGTCGAAGGTGGTGTAGCTCGGCACTTCCAGCTGGATGCCATAGCATTCGCCTGGGCTGCCGGCGACGATCACGGCGCAGCCTTTTTCAGTCTGTTCCTTGTCGGTGTAGCCATTGCGATAGCTGGCGCTCAGCGTATGCGTGAACTTGGCTGTCTCAAACGTGGTGGTGGCGCGGATGATGTTGCGGAAGCTGACCTTGTCGTTCGAACCGTAACGATTCAGGCTGGTTTCCCATTGATCATTCGTGCCTGGCGTCGTGTAGCGCGAGCGCAGCAGGTAGGTACCCATCAGGCGGCTCGTCAGGCGGCCGTCCAGCAGCTTCATCTTGTGGGTGAAGTCGTAGTCGATACCGCGGTTTTCCACTTTACCAATGTTGATTGGCAGCAGTTTGACGGCCAGCACGTCCTTGCCCGTCGAGGTGATGTGCTTGGTAGTGAACAGGTCGGCGTACTTGGCTGGATTGCTGAAGATCAAGCCTTCGGAGACCGGTGTCACCTGATCGTTGATCTGCACGTTCCACAGGTCGAACGACATCGACAGGCTGTCGATCGGCTCGAACACGGTGCCGATGCTCCATTGCTTCGACGTTTCCGGTTTCAATTCCGGATTGCCGCTCTGGAAGGCTTCGAACTGCTGGCGTACCACGCCTTCGCAATAGTTGGCCAGCGGGTGACCGCCCATGCCGTTCGCTGCCGTCAATGGGCATTGATAGTTACCACCGGTAACGCCCCAGTCTTCCAGCGGACCGGCGATTTCCTGCATGCTGGCGGCGCGGAAGCCGGTGCCGGCAGCGGCGCGGAACATCAGGCTCTTGGTCGCGGAATACTTGCCGCTGACTTTCCAGGTGGTGGCGTTTTCTTTCTTGCCTACCGTCTTGCCCGTCAGCTTGTTGTCGATGGCGCCGATCTGGTCATAACGCAGCGAGCCGGTCATTTCCAGTTTCTTCGAAATCGGCAGCATCAGTTCGGCATACGCGCCCGCATTGTCGCGCGCGTATTCGCTGTCGACTTGTACATTGTCAAACAGGATCTGCGCCTGCTTGGCCACATCCGCCTGTTGCACCTTGTACGAGGTGTTGCGGTAGTCGGCGCCCACGCCCAGCATGGCCGTGCCGCCCGGCAGCGAGAACACGGGACGCGAAGCGCGGCCATCGACGCCCTTCATTTCCACGGTTTGCGTGTTGTAGGTGCCGCTGAAGCCCGTGCCCATCAGTGCCTGGCGCATGGCGTCCGGCATCGAGCCCACAGGGTAGGCGAACGGGTCGATGTTGCCATCAGCCAATTGCGCATCGAATTTGTCCGACAGGGGGAAACCGCTGACGTATTGTTGCGTCTGCTTGTTTTTCGAGTAGGTCACGGCGGAATTGATGTCCCAGCCGAATGCATTGCCATCGACGCCGGCGACGATATGGGTGGCTTTGGTGCCGTAGTTGTAGACGCGGTTGCCCATTTCCGACAGGCGGTATTTGGCGACGGCGCCCGTGGCGTTGGCCAATTGCGTTGGCGTCAGGTTCGGCGCCAGGTATTTGTTGAACAGCGGCGAGCCGACGTCGACGGAGAAATCGGCCGGGTATGGCGCAATGCTGGCGATGACGCGCGCTTCGGTGTAGGCGAGGTCATAGAAACCCTGGAAGCCGGTTTTGCCCAGTTTGACGGTACCCGAGCTGAAGATGGCGTCACGCTTCGATTCAGGATTGATCTCGATGGTCGATGGCGAATCGAAATAGCAGTTGCCGTCGCCATAGAAGTCCATGTTGCTGGCGGCGCATTTGCCGCCATGGGCCAATGCGTACGGGTTCAGGTTGACGCTATCGACGAAGGGCGTGCCGGTCTTCGGATTGATGACCACGGCGCCAGTCAGCGGATCGGTGCGGTTGTAATCGACAGTGGCGTTGCCAGGGGCCGAACGCGAGGAACCGTTGATGAATTGCAGCGCCTTGCCGGTCTTCGGATCGTTGAAATTGATGATGCCGCTTTTCGCGAAGCTGCGCTGCGATGCTTTCAGCGATTTTTGTTCGTCATGGCTGGCCGACACGAAGATGCTGTAGCCATCGTCGTCGATGTCGCCGAAGCCCTTGCTGATCGAAATCGAGTTGCTGGCGCCGCCCGATTCTTCAGGACGCGAGTACTTGGCATTGATTTCCAGCGGCGCAGCGCCTTTTTTCAGGATGAAGTTGACTACGCCGGCGATGGCGTCGGCGCCATACAGTGCCGAGGCGCCGTCCGTCAGCACTTCCACGCGCTCGATGGCCGACAGCGGGATCGAGTTCAGGTCGATGGTGGTGCCGGAATTGGATGGCGCCACGCGGCGGCCGTTCAGCAGCACCAGCGTGTAGGCTGCGCCGATATCGTGGATCGAGGCCGTGGTGACGCCGCCGCCGCCGCCGCCAACCGAATCGGCGGCCACGGAGAAGCCCTGCATCGCAGGAATCTGCTGAATGAAATCGGTCACCGTGGTGACGCCGGTTTTCTTGATGTCTTTCTGGTTGAACGACTGCACCGGCAGCGACGCTTCGGAAGCGATGCGCTTGATGCTCGAACCCGTGACTTCCACGCGTTGCATGGTGCCATCTGTTGTTTCTTGCGCATACGCGGCGTGCATGCTCAGGGCCATGCCGCCTGCAAACATCAGGCGCAGCGACCGCGATATTACATTTTCTATCATCATCTGAAATTCCTTGTTATTGTGATAAAGGCGGCAATTATTTTGAAATAACTTGTTGCTTGCCAACAATTTATTTGCCTTTTTACAAATCTACCAATGAAAATTCTGTAAATTTTCAGGGCCCTCATCAAAACATTCACCATTCAGATTGTCAATTTCGCGCGGACTTTTTGGACAAAATGCAACATTTTCCTGTTTTTTTTATAATCCTTCAGCAATAAAGTATCGTGAACCCTTGTCAGTCCTGCTCAGATGCGTAAAATAATACGGCGTACATCATCGCTGATGGCGCCGCTTTTCTGTCGCTGGCACGCTGTTGCCAGCGCTGCCTGTTTTAGCTGTCGACCTGAACTTTTCCCCTTAAAACGTATAGCTGCCGCGCAGGTAATACGCCCGCCCGACCGGGTCCGTGTAGCGCGGGTCATAGCCTTTCTGGAACAGGGTGCCCTGGTTCGAGAACGGCGGCTCCCTGTCCAGCAGGTTCTTCACGCCGGCCGTCAGCAGCAAGCCCTTCCACGCATAGCTGCCCGACAGTCCCAGCAGGCTGTACGACGACACATCGTGCCGGTATGGCGGCTCGACCAGGTTCTGGTCCGTGTAGCGCGACTTGAACGATTGCGACAGGGTGGCGCCCCAGTTGCCCTTGCGCCAGTTCAGCGTGGCCGTGTGCTTCCAGCGGAATACCGGATTGTTGTCGGCATAGCGGCCCACGTTGGCGATGAAGGCGCCATTGCGTTCGTTCTGGTAGTCGTACTTGTGGGTCCACGTGCCATCGACCGTGACGCTGACATCGCCATACGCGCCGCGTGCCAGGCGCGCATTCAGGCTGACGTCGATGCCGTCGGTTTTCACTTCACCGATGTTATCGTTCAGGTCGAGAATGGCGTACGGCGAACCATCGGGATTGCGCAGGAACAAGGCCTTGTATTTCTCGTAGTTGCCGAAGATCGATTGCTCGGGCAAGGAGCCAATCTTGTCCTTCAAATGGATGTTCCAGTAGTCGATGGCGACGGTCACTTCTTTGATCGGCTCGAGCACCAGGCCGAAGGCGAAAGTCGTGGATTTTTCCGGTTTCAGGTTTTCATTGCCGCCTTGTAGCTTGAACTGCTGCAAGTCGCAATCGCGCAAGGGATTGGCACCGGGTTGCGGCACGCCACCGGGGCACAAAATCGGGTCGTCATAGCTGTCGTTGGTATCGTTCTTCGACGGCGGCGCATTCTTTTCAAACAGGGTGGGGGCGCGGAAACCCGTGCTGGCCGAGCCGCGCAGCACCAGCGCGCTGCTGGCCTGGTAGCGCAGGGCCAGCTTCGGATTGGTGGTGCTACCCACATCGCTGTAATGGTCGAAGCGGGTGGCCAGCTGCACTTCCAGGTCCTTGATCAGCGGTAAGTTGATTTCGCCGAAGACGGCCTGGATGGTGCGCGAGCCGCGCTTCGACAGCGAGCCCGACAAGCCGGAACTGGTGGCTTGGCCGGCGATGTCGCGGTTGACGTTGAAGTCGGCCTTTTCGCGCCGCACTTCGCCGCCCAAAGCGATGGCCAGCGGGCCGCCGGCCAGTTGCATCAGCTCGCGGCTGCCCTTGAGGTCGAAGCCCGTGGTGGTGACCCTGGCGTTCTGCACTTCGCCGCGCAGGGCCGTGCTGTCGAGGTAAGCCTTGCCGGGGGCATCCTGCACGCCAAACGGGTTCAGGATGCCGTTCAGCACGCCAGCGGCAAAGCTCGCATCCTGCACATAGCCGTTGGTAAATTTCTCCGACGACTTGCTGATCGCATGGCTCAGTCCCGTCTTGTAATCCCAACCCGCCAGTTCCCCTTCCAGCGCCAGCACCAGGCGGTCGGCTTTGCCGGTGGAATCGATCTGCCGCTGGCCCGCTTCCACGGGGCGCCAGTTGACGCTCAGGGGCTGGCCCGACAAGCCCGGCTGGGCCGGCACGCCGCCCGCATTGCCCGGATAGTATCGGCTGGTGCTGGGCAGGATCAAGCCTGTTTGCGGCGGCGGCGCCGTGCGTGCCTTCACCTTGTTTTCCGAATGCAGATATTCCACCGTGGCCAGGTGGCCGCCGCCCAGCTTGAAGGCGCCCTTGCCGAAGAAGGCCAGCTGTTCCTGCGCCGGCAGGTCGTCGATCTGGCGCGTGTAATCCTGGCGGCAAGTGCCGTTCGCCGGCACGGCCGGCACCGACAGCGGCGGCAGGCAGCCGCTGGCCGCATACGGATTGCCGGCCAGGCCCTTGCCGCCGTTGGCCGCCGCATCGAAGTAATTGCCGGGGAAGGTCGTGCCGCTGGTAATGGACAGGCCGCGCGAGGGGATGATGCCGGTGGCCGAGAAGGCGCGGTCCTGCGAGGTCAGCACTTCTTGCTTGTGGTAGTCGAGCACGCCAAAAATATTGTAGCCGTCCGTGTCGAGCTCGCCAAAGCCCGTCGACAGGTTGAGGCGGTGCTCGTCGTCGCCCTTGTGCTGGGGGGCGATGATTTCGGCCGTGATGTTCGTGACGTTGACGGAGCGCTTCGTGATGAAGTTGATGACGCCGCCGATGGCGTCCGTGCCGTAGATGGCCGAGGCGCCGTCGCGCAGCACTTCGACTCTTTCCAGGGCGGCGATGGGAATGATGTTCAGGTCGACGCTGGCGCCGTCATACGGATGGTTGGCGATGCGCCGGCCATTGAGCAGCACCAGCGTCTTGTCGCCGCCCAGTCCGCGCAAGTCGGCGCTGGCCTGGCCGCCCGTGGGCAAGCCGCTGGTATTGCCGCCGACGGCATTGCCGCTGCCCATGCTCGACGCGTTCGCGGGAATTTTACTGAGCACTTCCTGGGCCGTCGTCAAGCCCTGCCTGGCGAAGTCCTCGGCCTTGAAGATGGACAAGGGCGTTGCCGTTTCCGCGACGAGGCGCTTGATGGAGGAACCGGTGACTTCGACTCTTTGCATGGCGGGCGTGCCGGCTGTGTCGGTGTCCTGCGCCATGGCCGCATGGCCATAAACACCGAGCAAGGCTGCGCACAGCAGGCGCAAGGCAGGGAAGGGACTGCGGGTTGGCATCATCTGACACTCCTGTGGCGTGGGTTTGGCCAAGTGGCCTGCAAGGGAGTTTTACAGGCGCGCGGGAGCTAAGGTTTGCGTTTGCGCAATAGGCATGTGGATGCGTGTCCGCGCGCCACAGTCGGAACAAAAAAAAGGCGGTGATTGCTCACCGCCTCGCGTCAGGATGCCTGCGTCAGCTTAGAAGAACTTGTAGCTGGCGCCCAGTTTGAAGTAGCGGCCGATGGCGCCGCTGGCATCCATCGGGTTGTAGCTCATGCCGCCATAGGTCAGCGGGTCGAGCGGGGCGATCTTGTCGGTCACGTTGTTGATCGAGGCAAACAATTGCAACTGTTTGTTGACGTTCCAACGGCTAGACAGGTCGAGCGTGGTGAACGAGGCGAGCTTGCAACCGTTCGGCGCCGGGGTGCCGTCGGCCAGTTTGGAGGAGCAAGGAATGCCCTCAAACTTGATATTTTTCATGTCTGAACGATAGTTCAGCACGCCGCTGACGTTCCAGTTGCCCAGGTCCCACGAGCCGGTGAGATTGATCTTGTCCTTCGGCGTGCCGGCGCAGTTGGAGGTATCGCAATTGCCATGCGTGCCGGCGAACTGGTAGCGCACGGTGGACGATTCGGCCCGCACCCACGAGGCGATGTGGGTCCAGGTCAGGCCGAACGTGGCGCGGCCGTAGTCGCCCAGGCGCACGCGCTGCTTGATGTCCAGGTCGATACCCTTGATCTCCGTGAAGCTGGAGTTGCGGTACGGCGCCTTGGTGATCAGCAAGACGCCCGTGTTCGGCACCACCACGCCATTGATGGTCAGGTTGCTGTCGGAACGGATGGCGGTCGGCAGGGCGGCCGCTTCGTTGTACGGCAGGGGATTGATCTCGTTTTCGCGCTTGATCTTCCAGCCATCGAGCGACAGGCTGGTATCGTTGAACGGATCCCACACGATGCCCAGGGTGTAGCCCTTGGATTTTTCCGGCTTGAGGCTGGGGTCGCCGACCTTGACGGCCGCCACCTGCAGTTCGCAGTCGCTGGCATTGGCGCCCGGCAGGCGGGTGCCGCCCGGGCAGCGCACGGGATCGCTTACGGTCGCGGTGCCCGTCGATTGCGAATCGGCATTGCTTTCGGCCGGGCCCGGCGCGCGGAAACCTTCCGAATACGTGCCGCGCACGGCGAAGGTTTTCAGTGGCGTCCACTTGGCGCCCAGTTTCGGCGTGGTCGACGAGAAACGGTCGTATTTGTCGTAACGCAAGGCGCCCGACAGTTCCACCGTCTTGAAGACGGGCGCCAGCACTTCCAGGAACACGGCCGACACCTTGCTGTCACCCTTGGCCGCCACGTAACTGGCGTTGATGGAACCGTCTTCCGTGCCAGTCAGCGATGGATTGTCGAGCTTGTCGCGGCGGTGTTCCGCGCCCACGGCCAGGCCCAGGGCGCCGCCCGGCAACTGCATCAGCTCGCGCGAGGCCTTGACGTCGATGATGTCGAGCTTGGTCGTCGAATCGGAGGTGGCGTTGGTGACCATGGCCGCGTACAGCGAGGCCGGATTCTTGCCCGCCTGTGCACCGATGTAGTAGGGGAAATGCTTGCTGGCCGGACTGGAATCGCCCAGGGCATCCCTGACGACGTTCATGTTCAGCATGTTGCTGTAATCGAGGTGCAGCTTCGATTCCGAATGCGTGTAGCCGGCATCGTAGTCCCAGCCCATGGCATTGCCCTTGACGCCGAGCACGATGCGGTTGAACTCGTTGTTGGCCTGGCGCGTGCTGGGGCCGACGTCGAAAGCCTGGTAGCGCACGCGCACCGGCACGCCGTACGGATTTTGCGGGTGCTTGGCGGCCAGCACAATGGTGGTGCCGGCACCGGAACCGTAGTTGACGACGCCAGTCGGGCTGGTGGCGTTCGGCGGGAAGGCGACCGTGGGCGTGACCGATGGCGGTATCAGGGTAAAGGCCGTGTCGCGTTTCGAGTAGCCCGCTTCCGCGTATACCTGGGTGTCGGCATTGACTTGCCAGGTGCCGCGCGTGTACAGGTTGACCGATTCGATCTTCGGCTGCATCGAGCGGAACTGGTCGTGGTGCCACACGCAGCCGCCTTTCGGATCTTGCGGTGAAGACACTGACAAGGTGGAGCAGCCGGGCAGGGAGACATAGTTGTTGGTGACGGGGTCGCGGATCAGGCCTGTCGGCGAGGGATTCGCATCGTTGTTGCTGTTGATGTAGCCTCCGGCGAACTGGGTGTTGATCGCATAGCCATACGGGCGCAGGTCGCCCTTGCCTATCCATTTGCGCCCGGCGCGGTCGCTGTTCATCAGCATGTCCGATTTGCTGTATTCGGCATTGACGACGACATTGAATTTATCCGTGTCGAGGTTGCCCTTGCCGAAGGTCAGCGAGGCGCGGTGCTGCTTGGCGTCGCTGTCGCCGGAGATACCCGTGTCGGCCTTCAGGGTCAGGCCTTCGAAATCCTTGCGCAGGATGATGTTGACGACGCCGGCGATGGCGTCCGCGCCATACGTCGACGAGGCGCCGTCCTTGAGGATTTCGATGCGCTCGACGATCTGCATCGGCACGGTGGACAGGTCGGTAAAGCTCTTCTGGCCGTCATCGGCGCGCGCGAACGGCGCCATGCGGCGGCCATTGAGCAAGACCAGGGTCGAGGTGGCGCCCAGGCCGCGCAGCGAGATGGCCGTGGAACCGGCGGCAAAACCGTTGCCGAAGCCCGTCGGCAGGGAGCCGGCGCCGTCGGCGGTCAGGGTTTGCAGGTATTCGGCCACGGTGGCCTTGCCCGATTTCATCAAGTCGTCGCGGGTGATGAGCTGTACCGGCGATGCGGTCTCGGCCGTTGCCCGTTTGATGCTCGAGCCTGTAATTTCCACACGTTGCACATTGGCGTCTTGTGCCATTGCCGGCGCAGCCATGATGCCAAGGCTGAGCGCTGCCACGCTACCCGAAAAAATCAGGCGTACGGAGCGGGATATCACTGTTTCCATCATCATTCTCAGAACTCCGAAAGTGTGCTCGGCCGGCCTGTGTGCGGCACAGCTTTGCCAGGGTGATAAAGATTGCTGCGTCGGCAATCGCTGTGGGTCAAACGGCATATCGTGCGTTGCCGTGATTGATAAGACCATTTGACGGGAAACCCTGTCAACGCGCACACATGCTTTTTCGGCATGGAAACAACAGTGTTTTTTATAATGTCGACTTGTTTCAATATTTGCAATTATTTCAATGTTGCACTGCGCCGCATATTTTCCGTACTGCCATAAAAACAGCTGTCATTCGGGGCCGTAAGGGTTATTACCAAGGCGTTTTGTCATGGTGGCGAGCTGCCTTTGTTGCGCTGCGGAAGATTCTCCCCGTGATCGGGCAGCCGTGGCTGCGTGCCACGCCAACACTGCGGCTTTTCGCCCGGCGGACAAAATATGCGTTATCGTTACGCCTTTTTCCAGCGCGCCTGCATGCGGACGGGGCTGGCGATGAGCAAGGCATAGATCTTGCGTGGATGGACTGGTTTTGGCGGTGGAATCCTGTATCCCAGGGGGAAGCCAGTACAGGCGCACCAATGCGGTGCGACAGATAATCGAGATGAAGGGTATTACATGAAGTCACCATGGATGCGGCGCGTGGCGCTGCTCGCCTGCCTGGCCACCCTGCCGCTGGCGGCCGTTGCCGCCGATGCCGCCCCTGCCGCGGGCGCGCCGGTGAAAACCTTGCGCTATATCCTGCCGGCCGCCGAGACGGGCTTCGATCCGGCCACCGCGCGCGACCTGTATTCGAACCACATCACGCAGGCCGTCTTCGACACCCTGTACACCTATGATTACCTGGCGCGTCCCGTGAAGGTGGTGCCCGGCGCGGCCGCCGCCATGCCGGAAGTGTCCGCCGACGGCAAGACCTACACCATCCGCCTGAAAAAAGGCATCCTGTTCACGCCGGACGCCGCGTTCGGCGGCAAGCGCCGCGAACTGACGATGGCCGATTACGTGTATTCGTGGAAGCGCCTGTTCGACCCGCGCCTGGCTTCGCCGCACAGCTGGCTGTTCGAAGGCAAGGTGGTGGGCCTCGATGATCTGGCCAAGGAAGCGGCCAAGTCGAACAAGCTCGACTTCAACAAGAAGGTGGCCGGCCTGGAAATCCTCGACCCGTACACCTTGCGCATCACGCTGACCAAGACCGATTTCAATTTCCCCATGATCCTCGCCTACGTGCCGACAGCCGCCGTGGCGCGCGAAGTGGTGGACAAATACGGCGACGTGAAGGGCGAAGTGGGTTCGAATCCCGTCGGCACCGGCTATTACACCCTCGGTGAGTGGACGCGCGGCAACCGCATCGTCCTGAACCGCAACCCGCAGCACTTGCCCGAGACGTGGAACTTCATGGCCGGCGACGATCCGGACGACCAGCGCATCGTGCGCCAGATGCAGGGTAAACGCATTCCCGCCATCGACCGCATCGAAATTTCCGTGATGATCGAAGACCAGTCGCGCTGGCTGTCGTTCCAGAGCGGCGGCACGGACGTGTTCTGGCTCGATGGCCCGCTGGCGCCGAAAGCGCTGCTCAACGGCAAGCTGCGTCCCGAGCTGGCGGAGAAGGGCGTGCAACTGTCGCGCCTGCTCGATCCTGAAATCAGCTATTACTACTGGAATATGGAAGACCCGACCCTGGGCGGCTTCAGCAAGGAAAAGATCGCCCTGCGCCGCGCCATCGCCATGGCGCACAATATCGACGAGGAAATCCGCATCATCTGGAATGGCCAGGCCAAGCGTCTCGACTATCCGATACCGCCCGGTGTCGTAGGCTACGATCCCCACTACAAATCCCTGCTGCAATACGATCCCGTGCTGGCCAACAAATTGCTGGATAAATTCGGTTACAAGAAGGGCGCCGATGGCTGGCGTACTTTGCCGGACGGCAAGCCGCTGCTGATCCGCTACGCTTCGCGCAACGAAGCCAATGGCGTGCTGCAGGCGGAAATGTGGCGCAAGACCTACAACTCGCTGGGCATCCGCATGGAAAACGACCGCATGATCTTTTCCGACATTTTAAAGACGGAAAAGCAGTGCAAGATGCAGACGCGCACGGCGCCCTGGCTGGCCGACTATCCGGACGGCGACAACTTCATGCAGCTGTTCTACGGCCCGAACACGCACCAGAACAACAATGGCTGCTACCAGGATCCCGAATACGATAAATGGTACGCGGCCAGCCAGGCCATGCCGGCCAGCCCCGAGCGCGACGAGCTGTTCCACAAGATGGCGCGCCGCCTGGAAGTCAATGCGGGCGCCCTGATCGGCTATGCGCGCTACCGCAACATGCTGGCGCAAAAGTCGGTGCAAGGCTACAAGAAGCACCCGATCCTGTTCCAGGAATGGGCGTACATGGATATCGACAGCAGCGGTGCGCCAGTGGCTACTCCGGCTCCCGCCACTAAATAAGCGCAGCTTATAACGACAAGGAATCATTATGTTTGCTTATATCCTGCGCCGCCTGTGGCAGATGCTGCCCACCATGCTGGGCGTGGTCCTGCTGGTGTTTATCCTGTTCAACTGGGTCGGCGGTGACCCCGCCTACATTTTGGCCGGCAAGATGTCGAGTGCCGAAAGCATCGCCAACATCCGCCGCCAGCTCGGGGTCGACCAGCCGTATTACGTGCAACTGTGGATCTTCATCAAGCAGATCGTCACGTTCGACTTCGGCCAGAGCTGGGCCACGGGGGAATCCGTGTCGCACATCATCACCTCGCGCCTGGGGCCGTCGATGATGGTCTTGATTCCGCTGACCGTGCTGGAAACGTTTTTTGGCGTGGCGCTGGCGCTGGCCATCGCGTTTGTCCGCGGTTCGCTGACGGACCGCGCCGTCATGATCGCCTGCACGGTGGGCATGTCGATTTCCATCCTCGTCTACATCATCGTCTTCCAGTACGGCTTCGCCTATAAACTGGGCCTGTTCCCCGTGCAGGGCTGGGGCGACAGCTTCTGGGAAAACCTGCTGCGCTATTCCACCCTGCCGATCCTGATCGGCCTGGCCGTCTCCATCGCACCGACCCTGCGCCTGTTCCGCACCTTCGTGCTGGACGAGGCGAACCAGGATTACGTGCGCACGGCGCGCGCCAAGGGCCTCAAGGAAGGCCGCATCATGTGGGTGCACGTGCTGCGCAATGCCGGCATTCCCATCATTACCTATGTGATGTCGAACTTGCCGGCCCTGCTGATCGGCGCTTTCCTGCTCGAGCGCTTCTTCGGCATCCCCGGCATCGGGCGTGAAGTGATTCTGGCCGTCGAGCGCAGCGACTTTCCGGTGATCAAGGCGATCACCGTGTATGTTGCCGCCGCCACCATGCTCTTCAACCTGCTCACCGACCTGCTGTACCAGGCGGTCGATCCTCGCGTACAACTGAAGTAGAAAGAGACGATGTCGAAACCTCATACATCGCCCGGCCTGTGGGCCCTGGCGTGGCGCCGTTTGCGCGGCGACAAGATTGCAATGGTATCGCTGGCCGTGGTCGGCGCCTTTTTCCTGCTGGTGCTGGCGTCCGCCAGCGGCCTGGTGGCCTCGAACTGGGAAGACGAAGTGGCCGTCAGCTATGCGCCGCCGACCTTCGTGGGCGCCGACAAGGACGTCGCCGCCGATGGCGCGATGCCCGTGACGGACGAGCGCAGCGCGCCGACGCCCGTCAACGTGCTCGATCCGCTGGCCGACGATATCGCCGAACTGCGGGCCCAGATGGGCAGTAATCCATCGGCCGGCGTCGAGATGTACGGCGTCACGGACCCGCTGGCCGACGACTTGACGGCCTTGCGCGCCGGCATGGGCAAGGCCAAGAAACTCGTCACGCACAAGGCGGCAACCCTGCCGTTCGGCGCCGACAAGTGGGGTCACGACATCCTGCAGAAAACCATCAAGGGCGGCGAAACGTCGATCGTCGTGGGCCTGGTGGCGGCCTTGCTGGCCGTGGTGCTGGGCACCATCTTTGGCGCCGTGTCCGGCTACTTCGGCGGCGTCGTCGATGACTTTTTCAACTGGTTCTACAGCATTTTCACGTCGATCCCATCGATCCTGATGATCTTGACGGTGGCGGCCGTGCTGCAACAGAAGGGCGTGCTGACCATCGTGCTGATCCTGGGGCTGACGGGCTGGACGGGGCCGTACCGTTTGATACGCGCCGAATACATCAAGCACAAGGCGCGCGAATACGTGATGGCGGCAGACGCGATAGGCGCCTCGCACTGGCGCAAGATGTTTTCCCACATCTTCCCGAACGTGAGCCACGTTGCCTTGGTGCAAATGTCGATTCTGGTCGTGGGCTTCATCAAGGCGGAAGTGATTTTGAGCTTCCTCGGCTTTGGCGTGCCGGTGGGGACCGTCTCGTGGGGCAGCATGCTCAACGAGGCACAAAATGAACTGATCCTGGGCAAATGGTGGCAGCTGACCGCCGCCGCCACGGCGATGGCCGTGCTGGTGACGGCGTTCTCGCTGTTTACCGATGCCTTGCGCGATGCGCTCGACCCCAAAGTGAAATAGGAGTTGCTCATGGACCAGAATAACCTGTTGGAAGTGCGCGACCTGCGCGTCACCTTCCGCCTGGACAAGAAGACCACGTTCGAAGCCGTCAAGGGCATCTCGTTCAATGTGCCGCGCAACAGCACCGTCGCGCTGGTGGGCGAATCGGGCAGCGGCAAGTCCGTCAGCTCGCTGGCCGTGATGGGCTTGCTGCCGCCGGATAACACCATCATAGCCCCCGCCTCGAGCATCCACTTCGGCGGGCGCGACCTGCTCAAATTGTCGATCGCCGAGCGGCGCACCATGTGCGGCAAGGATATCTCGATGATCTTCCAGGAGCCGATGTCGTCCCTGAACCCCGTGTTTACGGTCGGATTCCAGATCGCCGAAGTGCTGCGCCAGCACATGGGCATGAACCGCAAGCAGGCGCGCGCGCGTACGCTGGCGCTGCTGGAAGAAGTGGGCATTCCCGACCCGGCCACCAAGATCGACGCCTACCCGAGCCAGATGTCGGGCGGCCAGCAGCAGCGCGTGATGATCGCCATGGCGATCGCCTGCGAACCGAAACTGCTGATCGCGGACGAACCGACGACGGCGCTCGACGTGACGATCCAGAAGCAGATCATGGACCTGATCGCGGCGCTGCAAAAGAAGCATCAGATGTCCGTGCTGTTCATTACCCACGATCTGGGCCTGGTGGGGGAGATCGCCGACCAGGTGATCGTCATGCGCCACGGCGAAGTGCGCGAGACGGGCGAGGTGCGCCAGGTCTTTGAAGCACCGACCGACGCTTATACCAAAGCCCTGCTGCATTGCCGCCCCTCGCTGGATGAGCGCCCGTGGCGCTTGCCCGTCATTGCCGATTACATGGACGGCAAGGCCGGCCCCGGTATTGAAATGCAGCAGCGCACGCGCGGCTACACGCCCGGTGACGAGCCCGTGCTGGTGGTGAATAATCTCAGTAAAAGCTTTTATACGCGCGTAGGCTTGTTCGGCAAGCGCGAGTTCCAGGCCGTCAAGGATGTATCGTTCACTTTGCCACGCGGAAAGACCCTGGGCGTGGTGGGCGAGTCCGGCTCCGGCAAGACGACGGTGGGCTTGACCCTGCTGCGCCTGCACCAGGCAACGGGCGGCACGGCCATGTTCCACGGCAAGGATCTGATCGCCATGCCGAACAAGGAATATTTGCCGTATAAACGCCGCATCCAGATCATCTTCCAGAATCCATACGCGTCCTTGAACCCGCGCTTTACGGTGGGGCAGATTTTGCTGGAACCGATGCGCATTCACAAGATCGGCGCGACCGACCAGGAACGCATCGCCAAGGCCTACTGGCTGCTCGATAAAGTCGGCTTGCCGGAACAGGCCTTCCACCGCTATCCGCACGAGTTTTCCGGTGGACAACGCCAGCGCATCGCCATTGCCCGCTGCCTGACCATGCAGCCGGAAATCCTCGTGTGCGATGAATCCGTGTCGGCGCTGGACGTGTCGGTGCAGGCGCAGGTACTCAATTTGCTGCAGGACTTGCAGGATGAATTCGGCCTGTCCTACATCTTCATTTCGCACGATTTGTCGGTGGTGAAATACATCGCCGACCAGGTGCTGGTGATGCACAAGGGGCAAGTGGTGGAGCTGGCCGATTCGGATGAGCTGTACCGCAACCCCGTGCATCCGTACACGCGCACCCTGCTCAGCGCCATACCCAAGGGCGTGCAGTTGTAAGGGATTTTTTACGGTAAGATAGCGGCCATGCCCAACCTCATTTATCTGCTCGAACATTACGGTGTCCTGATTGTCTTTGGCATCGTGCTGGTGGAGCAGCTCGGCCTGCCGATTCCCGCCTTTCCCATCCTCGTGGTGGCGGGGGCGCTGGCCGTCGATGGCGACATGAATGGGGGACTGGTGCTGGCCGCCGCGCTAAGCGCCTGCCTGATCAGCGACTTCACGTGGTTCCGCGCGGGCCGCCATTTCGGCAAGCGCATCCTGCGGCTGCTGTGCCGTATCTCGCTGTCGCCCGATTACTGCGTCAGCCAGACGGAAGACAAATTCAAGCGCTGGGGTCCGAAAGCCTTGATCGTTTCCAAATTCGTGCCGGGTTTTAATACCGTGGCCGCGCCCATGTCGGGCGCGCTGGGCACGCCGCCGGGACTGTTCTTTCTGTACGCGGGCCTGGGCGCCTTGCTGTGGAGCGGCACGGGCATCGTCGTCGGCGTGATTTTCCATGCCAGCGTGCAGCAGGTGCTCGACTTGCTCAGCACCATGGGCAGCACGGCCTTGCTGATGCTGGCCACCTTGCTGGGCTTGTTCCTGCTGTACAAATTCCTCGAACGCCGGCGTTTTCGCCAGGCCTTGCAGATCGAGCGCATCGGCATCGATGAATTGCTCGAACTCATAGAGCAGGGTGAGGAGCCGCTGATGGTCGACGCGCGCAGCGCCACGGCGCAGGCGCTGGAGCCGGCCGTGCCGGGCGCCTTGTTCTTCAACGGCAAGGAACCGGTGCCCGCCATGATCGCCATGGACAAGGACCGCCACATCATCGTGTATTGCAGCTGTCCCAACGACGTGACGGCCGCGCAAGTGGCCAAGCTGCTGCACCAGCACGGCTTTCACCGGGCCAAGCCCCTGCATGGCGGCCTGGACGCCTGGAATGCTGCCTACCGCTCGGACGAGCCGGCGCCTGCCAGCCTGCTGGGCGAAGGTTTGCCTTCCTGATCCGCCTGATTGCTGGCCGATAGCTGTTGCTTGGTAGCACGCAAGTCGGTAGTAATAATACGAAAACACCGTTGCAGCGCCGCCAGGACGGGAGCGCCGCACCTGCGCCGTTCCATACAAAGCGGCTTTGCGCAAACTCCGGCATACTGTGTTTTCAAGGCGATTCCTGCTGCTATGCAACATGCTTTTCGTGCGTCTGTCGAGTGCAAGCACTTACTATAAATCATTGTTTTCAAGCAATTCTTGCGCTGCCTGTTGCATTTGGAGTGGAACTACCAATAAAGGCTCGTTTTGATGTACTTAAACTACAAACTTTGCTTGCCTCCGGGCGCATTCATCCTTTAAGCTTGGCGTCCCATGCGTCCCACTTCATCATTTAAAATCATGAGCGCTTCGTCTTCTCCCGTACTGCCGACTTCCGCCTTCGCCGATGGACCGCGCCTGCTGGCCGACGTGGGCGGCACCAATGCCCGTTTCGCCTTGGAAGTGGCCGCCGGCCACATCACCCTGGTGGAAGTGTTGCCCTGTGCCGATTACCCGAGCCTGTCCGCCGCCTTGCAAGCCTATTTGGCCCTGCCGCATATCGCAGCCGCCGGCGGGCAAGCCGTACGCCATGCCGTGATCGCCATCGCCAACCCGGTCGACGGCGATTTCCTCAGCATGACGAACCACCACTGGTCGTTCTCGATCCGCGCCATGCGCGAAGAGTGCGGTTTCACGACCCTGGACGTGGTCAACGATTTCACGGCCCTGGCGCGCGCCTTGCCGCAGTTGTCGAACGAGCAAAAGCACCAGGTGGGCGCGGGCACGGCCCGTCCAAACACGGCCATCGGCCTGATCGGCGCCGGCACGGGCCTGGGCGTGTCGGGCCTGATTCCTTCGCATGGCGGCTGGATCGCCCTGCAAAGCGAGGGCGGCCACGTCAGCTTTGCGCCGTTCAACGAAGTGGAAGTGAGCATTCTGCAATTTGCCTGGCGCGAATACGAGCATGTCTCGGCCGAACGCCTGATTTCCGGCGATGGTCTGGAATTGATCTACCGCGCCCTGGCCGACCGCGCGGGCGTGCCGGCCGAAGACTTGCCGGCGGCGGAAATCACGCGCCGCGCGCTGGCTGGTGAATCCCAGCTGTGCGACGACGTCATCGAAGCGTTCTGCTGCATGCTCGGCACCGTGGCGGGCAACGTTGCCGTCACTCTGGGCGCGCTGGGCGGCATTTATATCGGAGGCGGCATCGTGCCACGCCTGGGCGCGCGTTTCGACCGCTCCGGCTTCCGTGCCCGCTTCGAGCGCAAGGGCCGCTTCGCCAATTATGTCTCGCAAGTGCCGACCTTCGTCATCACGGCGCAGTACCCAGCTTTCCTGGGTGCATCGGCCATTCTGTCGGAGAAACTCGCCTCCCTGTGATGCGGGCAGCGGGCGATATGTCGCGCCAGAACCGGGTAAAACGCGTGTTTTGCCCGGTTTTGCGCTTTTCCGCTTTTTATCAGGTACAATTGGCATCGTTGGATGAAACGACGACTGTCGCTCTCCTGTCTGGCTGGTTTGTCGCCACGGGAAAAGCAGCTGCTCCGGAGATCGTTTCATTGCTGGTTACTTAGTGAAGGTTAATTAAGGCCAGCACCATGGATGGCAGGACTTTCACTGCATCCGCTTTAATCCCGCTTTGCGCGCATCGGCCAAGGCGTCGGAAAAACAGCCTCAACTAGTAACCCAGCACGGCGTCATCATCGATGTCTGCCCTCTGTTACGTTGAAATGAACGTTTTTGATTTCTTTCTCTGCATACGAATTGCAACACACATCCGCACAGAATTGCTATGAATACAATTGAGGCTAAAAAAGTCCTCGAAACCGCGTTGCTGTGCGCTCGTGAATCGCTGACGATCCACAGCTTGAAGAAGCTGTTCGTCGATGCGGACGAGAATGGCCGCGTGCGCGGCGTCGGCGTTGGCGCCGATACTATCAAGCAATTGCTGGAAGAGTTGCGCGATGAGTGGGAAGGGCGCGGCATCGAGATCGTCAGTCTGGCGTCGGGCTGGCGCTTTCAAAGCCGCCCGGAAATGAAGATGTATCTCGATCGCATGACGCCCGAGCGGCCGCCCAAGTATTCGCGGGCGACCCTGGAAACCCTCGCCATCATCGCCTACCGCCAGCCGGTGACGCGCGGCGATATCGAGGAAATCCGCGGCGTTGCCGTCAATTCGCAGACGATCAAGATGCTGGAAGACCGTGGCTGGGTCGACGCCATCGGCTACCGCGACGTGGTGGGGCGGCCGGCCTTGCTGGCCACCACCAAGCAGTTTTTGGATGACCTGGGTTTGCAATCGCTGTCCCAGCTGCCGCCTTTGCAGCAAATCAGCGAGATGCAGGGCAATGGGCTCGAAGCCCTGGAAGCGGCCCTGCAAGAAAATTTTGACAAGGCAAGCAATGAGCTTGTCCCCCAGCTTGGTGCAGGTAGCAATACGGCTGTGACAGATATAGATGTGACAGCAAGCCTTGATGCCGGCCCCGATGCTTCGCCCACGGACGAAGCCTACACTCACGACCCTGCGCCAGAACTAACGGTTGACGCTGCGCCAGGTCAGCACAGCCAAGAAACGAAGAATGAATAATCCGAACACACCCGAGACAGTAACCGCCAGCGACGAAGCCATCGTTGCCAAGCCCAAGCGCCGCACCAAGGCTCAGATCGAAGCCGATGCCGCTGCTGCAACTACCGCTGCTGGCGACGCTGTCCCAGCCAAGCCGAAGCGCCGCACGAAAGCCGACGTGGCCGCTGATGCGCCCGTCGCCGCTGCTGAAGTTGAAGCCGCCCCAGCCGTCAAGAAAACCCGCGCCAAGCCAGCCCTGAAAGCCGTGGCCGACGCCGCCGAAGCGGCTGCTGAAGCGGTTGCCGCACCTGCACCGCGTCCGCCGCGCGCCCGCGCCGCCGCCAAGGCTGCTGCCGCCGTCGCTGAAACGGCGCCCGAAGCCGTCGCCGACAAGCCGGCCGAAGCACGTCCGACCCGCGGTCCGCGCCAGATGCGTGGCGTGCAGGCGGAACGCGCGCTGCGCCAGCCGCCGCGCGCGGAAGCACCGCAGGCCGCCGAAGCCGTTGCAGCCGCGCCTGCCGCAGAGCAAGCCGCCGCGTCTGTCGCCGACGTGTTCGATGCCGAAGGCAACCTCGTTTCCGGCCCGCGCCTGCCGCGCGGTCCGCGCAACGACGTACCGGGCGCTGGCAAGAATGCCGGCAAGAGCCGTAAAAAGGGCAAAGGCCGCCAGGCTGCGCCAGGCAAACTCAGCGACGCTGATGCTGTCTTCTCGTTCGTCACCTCCGACGCGTTCGACAGCGAAGAAGGCGGCACGGGCCGCGTACAGAAAGTGGCCGTGCGCCGCGACCTGACGTCCGACGACGATGCGCCGAAGCTGCACAAGGTGCTGGCCGAAGCCGGTCTCGGTTCGCGCCGCGACATGGAAGACCTGATCATTTCGGGCCGCGTGTCCGTGAATGGCGAGCCGGCCCACATCGGCCAGCGCATCTTGCCGAGCGACCACGTGCGCATCAACGGCAAGTTGATCCAGCGCCGCGTCAGCAAGAAGCCGCCGCGCGTCCTGGTGTACCACAAGCCGGCCGGCGAAATCGTCAGCCACAACGACCCGGACGGCCGTCCATCCGTGTTCGACCGCCTGCCGACCATGAAGGCAGGCAAGTGGCTGGCCGTTGGCCGCCTCGACTTCAACACGGAAGGCTTGCTGCTGTTTACCACCTCCGGTGACCTGGCCAACCGTTTGATGCACCCGCGCTACGGCATCGACCGCGAATACGCCGTGCGTACGCTGGGCGAGCTGGAAGAGGGCATGCGCCAGAAGCTGCTGGCCGGCGTCGAGCTGGAAGACGGTCTGGCGCAGTTCTCGAAGATCGCCGATGGCGGCGGCGAAGGCATCAACAAGTGGTACCGCGTGGTGATCGGCGAAGGCCGTAACCGCGAAGTGCGCCGCATGTTCGAAGCGATCGGCCTGACCGTCTCGCGCCTGATCCGTACCCGCTACGGCGCCATGACACTGCCAAGCGGCCTGAAGCGCGGCCGCTGGGAAGAGATGGATGAAAACACCGTGCGCGATCTGCTGACCGCCTACGGCATCGAAAAGAAAATGCCGGCATCGGGCGACCCCCGTGCCGCTGGCGCGGCCAAGGGCCGCGAAGCGCGCAAGGTCGAACGCAAGGACCGCGATGACGAGCCGAATGGCAACCGCATCGATGTGAGCAACCGCAACGCCGATCCGTTCCCGGTCGCGCCGCGTCGTGGTCAGCCGCAAGGCCAGTTTGCCCGTCCGCAAGGCCAGGGCCGTCCAGGCGGCGCCGGCCGTCCAGGCGAAGCGCGTGGTCCTGGCCGCGGCCAGCCGCAAGGTCCGTTCCAGGGTGGCCAGCCCCGCTCGTCGGCATCGTTCGACGGTGCGCAAGGCCAAGGCCAAGGCCAGGGCCGTCCGCCGCGTGCGGCAGGCCAGGGTCAGGGCCGTCCGGCAGGTGGCGGCGAAGGCCGCGCGCCGCAGCGCGGTCCGCGCCAGCCCGATCCGCTGCAAACGGCCTTCGGCTTCGCCAACACGGGTCCGCGCCGCAATACGGGCGGTGGTGCCGGTGGGCAAGCGCGTTCCGGTGGCCAGCCGCGTGGCGGCATGGATCGCGGCGGCATGGATGGCATGCCGCGCCGCCGCAGCAAAGGTTAATCGGGAAGAGTTTCTTCTTGCGCACCCGCCGATCTGCGGCGGGTGCGCGCTCTTGTAACTGTTGTAAGCCGGGCCGCTCCTCGTGTGCGGCATTGCGGCGAAGTTAATAAGAGGTTATAATCTGCAGCCTAATAAAAGTTCTCCGCAGGGTTGTTTGGTGGGGAGTGCTTTCATCTGGTTGGGGAAATACAAGAAGATGGGCAGATGCCCATTTTTTTTTTGTTGAACCGTTTGTAATGGCTCCGCAAGGGGCCATATATGACTTGAATGCGTGTTTTTGCATGTTGTCGGCGCCCAAGTGGTGCTGTCATGCCGAAAACGGGCCTTATTTCTGGAGAATTTCTTGCAGCAGTTGGGATTAATTGAAAAGACAGTTACTGGTCTGGGCTATGAGCTCGTTGATGTCGAACGTGCCGAGCGCGGACTGCTGCGCGTCTTTATTGATTTCAGCGCCGCCGATGCCGCTGAAAAAGGTCCGATCACGGTCGAAGACTGTGCCACGGTGAGTCACCAGTTATCGCATGTGTTGACGGTAGAGAACGTTCCTTACGAGCGTCTCGAGATTTCTTCCCCGGGTCTCGATCGTCCGGTGCGCAAGCTGGAAGACTTTGTCCGTTTCGCAGGCCAGGAAATCATCGTCAAGCTGATGGTGGCGATGCCGGGTACGAACAACCGGAAATCGTTCCAGGGGATCTTGCAAGAACCCGTGGGCGATAAATTGTCGTTGGAATTTGAAGGTAAGGATGGTCCGGCGATGTTGGAGTTTACGCTCGCGGATGTGGATAAGGCACGCTTGGTGCCGCAGGTGGTTTTTAAGGGACGCAAAGCATGAGCCGCGAAGTTTTATTATTGGTTGACGCGCTGGCGCGCGAAAAAAACGTCGATAAAGATGTCGTCTTCGGCGCCCTCGAATTCGCGTTGGCGCAAGCCACGAAGAAACGGTATGAGGGTGAGGTAGACATCCGCGTTTCGATCGACCGCGAAACGGGCGAATTCGAATCGTTCCGCCGCTGGCACGTCGTGCCCGATGAAGCGGGCCTGCAATTGCCGGATCAGGAGATCCTGCATTTCGAGGCAAAAGAACAGATTTCCGATATCGAAGTCGATGACCACATCGAAGAACCGATCGAATCCGTTGAATTCGGCCGCCGTTTCGCCCAGGATACCAAACAGGTTGTCCTGCAGCGCGTGCGTGACGCCGAACGCGAACAGATCCTGGTCGACTTCCTGGAACGCGGCGACTCGCTCGTCACCGGCACCATCAAGCGCATGGAACGCGGCGACGCCATCGTCGAATCGGGCAAGATCGAAGCACGTTTGCCACGCGACCAGATGATCCCGAAAGAGAATCTGCGTATCGGCGACCGCGTGCGTGCTTTCATCTTGCGCATCGACCGCAATATGCGCGGCCCGCAAGTGATTCTGTCGCGCACCGCGCCAGACTTCATCATGAAGCTGTTTGAGCTGGAAGTGCCGGAAATCGAGCAAGGCATGCTGGAAATCAAATCCGCTGCCCGCGATGCCGGCGTGCGCGCCAAGATCGCCGTCTACACGGCCGACAAGCGCATCGACCCGATCGGTACTTGCGTTGGCATGCGCGGTTCGCGCGTGCAGGCTGTCACCGGTGAACTCGGTGGCGAACGCGTCGACATCGTGCTGTGGTCGGAAGATCCGGCGCAGTTCGTCATCGGCGCCCTGGCGCCGGCGAACGTGTCGTCGATCATGGTCGATGAAGAAAAACACGCGATGGATGTCGTCGTGGACGAAGAAAACCTGGCAATCGCGATCGGCCGTTCCGGCCAGAACGTGCGCCTGGCCTCTGACCTGACCGGCTGGAAGATCAACATCATGACGGCCGAAGAATCGGCTGACAAAGCTGCCCAGGAAACGGCTGCCGTGCGCATCCTGTTCATGGAAAAGCTCGATGTCGACCAGGAAGTGGCCGATATTCTGGTGGAAGAAGGTTTCGCCAGTCTGGAAGAAATCGCTTACGTGCCAATTTCCGAAATGCTGGAAATCGAATCGTTTGACGAAGATACCGTCAATGAACTCCGTACCCGTGCGCGTGATGCGCTCGTTACCGAAGCGATTGCTTCGGAAGAGGGTCTGGAAGGCATGGACGAGGCGTTGGTGGGTCTGGAAGGCATGGACCGCATTACCGCCGGCAAGCTGGGTCTGGCTGGTATCAAGACCGTTGAAGCATTTGCAGCACTGGCATACGACGAATTTGGCGCAATCCTGGCCTTGTCTGCGGACCGTGCGCGTGAACTGATTACAAGTGAATTTAAAGATGTGACCGACGATGAGATGAAGTTGGTTGACTCGAAATACGACGATCGTGCCAAGGCGTTGCAAGCCAAGGCATGGAGTCTGGCCGAATCCGCAAAGGCTTAATTTGAGTATCTTTATCATCTCCGCGACACATAGAAAAGAGGACTGAATGGCGAGTAACAACGTAGCCCAATTTGCCACCGAACTGAAGATGCCTGCAGATTTGCTGCTGACGCAGCTGCGTTCTGCCGGCGTCGAGAAAAGTTCGACGTCAGATCCATTGTCGAAAGATGATAAGGACAAGCTTTTGGATCATCTGCGCCGCACACACGGCGCAGCGGCTGACACAGAAAAGAAAAAAATCACCGTGACCCGCAAGGAAACGACTGAGATCAAGCAAGCTGACGCAACCGGCAAATCGCGCACCATCCAGGTGGAAGTGCGCAAGAAACGCACTTTCGTCCAGCGTGACGAAGCTGCGCCGGTCGCCGCTGAACCGGTCGCGCCTGCCGCACCGGTGATCGATCCCGCCGACGTGGCGCGCCGTGAAGAAGAAGCCCGTAAACAGGCTGAACTGATCGCCCGCCAGGAAGCCGATCTGCGCGAAAAGCAAGAACGTCTGGCCAAGCTCGACGCGGAAAAAGAAGCCCAGGCGAAAGCCACGCAACAGGCTGAACTGGCTGCGAAGAAAGAAGCTGAAGCGGAAGCGAAGAAAGCCGCCGCCAAGGCTGCTGCCGCGCCTGCCGCCAGCGCCGCTGCGCCTGTCGTTGACGACGCCGCCGCCGAAGCGAAAAAAGCTGCTGCCGCTGAAGAAGCGAAGAAGAAAGCGGCTGCCGCTGCTGTTGCCGCCAAGGAAGCCGCTGACAAAGCGGAAGCCACCGAGCGTGCACGCAAGGCCGTTGCCGACGAAGTTGCCCAGATCAAGGCCATGATGAACGCGCCACGCCGCGCCATCAAGGCACCGGAACCCGTACCGGTTCCCGTCAAGCCGAAGGCGCCGGAAGGCACCCTGCACAAGCCTGCTGACAAGAAACCTGGCGACAAGCCGGGCGACAAGAAGCCTGCTGTTGCAGACAAGAAATCCATCAAGTCGGCCAATGTGTCGTCCACCTGGTCCGATGACGCGAAAAAACGCGGCACCACCGGTGGTCCCAAGCCACGCGGCAACAGCGGCCCAGGCGGCCGTGACAGCTGGCGCGGTGGCGCGAAGGGCCGTCGCCCGACGCACCATGACGACCGTGAATCGAACTTCCAGGCTCCTACGGAAGCCGTCGTCAAAGACGTGCACGTACCGGAAACGATCACCGTGGCCGAACTGGCGCACAAAATGTCCGTCAAGGCATCCGAAGTCATCAAGCATTTGATGAAATTGGGCCAGATGTGCACGATCAACCAGGTGCTGGACCAGGAAACCGCCATGATTCTGGTGGAAGAAATGGGCCACAAGGCGTTCGCCGCCGAACTGGACGATCCGGAAGCGTTGCTGGCCGATGTGGGCGAACACGCGCACTTCGAAACCAAGCCACGCGCACCGGTGGTCACCGTCATGGGTCACGTCGACCACGGCAAGACCTCGCTGCTGGACTATATTCGTCGCGCCAAGGTTGCATCCGGCGAAGCGGGCGGCATTACGCAGCATATCGGTGCTTACCACGTCGATACGCCACGCGGCATGATCACCTTCCTCGACACCCCGGGCCACGAAGCGTTTACCGCGATGCGTGCCCGTGGCGCCAAGGCAACCGACATCGTGATTCTGGTGGTTGCCGCCGACGATGGCGTGATGCCGCAAACGAAAGAAGCGATTGCCCATGCGAAAGCAGCTGGCGTACCGCTGGTGGTGGCGATCAACAAGGTCGACAAACCAGGCGGCAACGTTGACCGCGTGACGCAGGAACTGGTCGCAGAACAAGTCGTACCGGAAGAATACGGTGGCGAATCGCCATTCGTGCCGGTCTCGGCCAAAACGGGTCAAGGTATCGACGACCTGCTGGAACAAGTGCTGTTGCAAGCCGAAGTGCTGGAACTGACGGCACCGGTCGATGCGCCTGCGCGCGGCCTGGTAGTCGAGGCGCGTCTGGACAAGGGCCGTGGTCCTGTCGCGACGATCCTGGTGCAGTCCGGTACCTTGCGCCGCGGCGACGTGATCCTGGCTGGCTCTTCGTATGGCCGTGTTCGCGCCATGCTGGACGAGAACGGCAAGTCGATCGCTGAAGCCGGTCCTTCGATTCCGGTCGAAATCCAGGGCTTGACGGAAGTGCCGGTTGCCGGTGAAGAAGTCGTCGTCATGGCTGACGAGCGCAAAGCGCGTGAAATCGGTTTGTTCCGTCAAGGTAAGTTCCGCGACGTGAAACTGGCGAAACAGCAAGCTGCGAAACTGGAAAACATGTTCGACCAGATGGCCGAAGGCGAAGTGAAAAACTTGCCGCTGATCATCAAAACCGACGTGCAAGGTTCGCAAGAAGCGCTGGTCGGTTCGTTGCAGAAACTGTCGACCTCCGAAGTGCGCGTACAAGTTGTGCACGCAGCCGTCGGCGGCATCACGGAATCGGACGTCAACCTGGCAGTCGCCTCGAAAGCGGTCATCATCGGCTTTAACGCCCGTGCTGATGCCCAGGCACGCAAGCTGGCCGAGTCGAATGGCGTGGACATTCGCTACTACAACATCATTTACGATGCGATCGACGAGATCAAATCGGCGTTGTCGGGCATGTTGGCACCAGAGAAACGCGAAACCGTCATCGGCCAGGTCGAGATCCGCCAGGTTATCCTGGTCTCGAAAGTGGGCGCGATTGCCGGTTGCCTGGTCACCGATGGCGTGGTCAAGCGTGCTTCTTCCGTCCGCCTGTTGCGCAACAACATCGTGGTGTGGAGCGGCGAGATCGACTCCCTGAAACGCTTCAAGGACGATGCGAAAGAAGTTCGCGCCGGTCTGGAGTGCGGCCTGTCGCTGAAGAACTACAACGACATTCAGGTTGGCGACACCCTGGAAGTGTTCGAAGTCCAGGAAATCGCTCGTACCCTGTAATCACAGAAGTAATGGCGCGGACATATCGTTGTCCGCGCAAACACGTGGGGCGCATTGGTCAACGGGCAACCGTTTGACTCATGCGCCCTGCGGCACTTAGGACAGCATAAAATCATGGCTAAACATAGCAAAACCATGCCAGCGCGCGGCTTGCGCGTGGCCGACCAGATCCAGCGCGATCTGGCTGAAATCGTCGCCTACGAATTGAAGGATCCACGCGTCGGCACGATGATCACCATCACCGAAGTACAGATCACGCCCGATTATGCGCACGCCAAGGTGTTTTTCACGATGTTGAAAGACAGCAAGGAAGCCATCAAGAACACCACCGAAGGCCTGATGGCCGCGTCCGGTTTCATCCGTGGCTTGCTGGGCAAGCGCCTGCACATCCACACCCTGCCGATGCTGCATTTCGTGCACGACAGCTCGACTTCGCGCGGCATGGAAATGTCCTTGCTGATCGACAAGGCCAACGCCACGCGCGCGGCTGACGCCGAGCCGGATGTCAAACCAGAAGCGGACGAGCAATAACAGTGGCGGGTCCGAAGAAACCGCCCGGCATCAAGCGGGTGCGCGACCTGGTCGACGGCGTCTTGCTGTTGGATAAGCCTGTAGGCTGGTCCAGCAATGACGCCCTGATCAAGGCCAAGCGCGTCCTGAACGCGAAAAAAGCGGGCCATACGGGTACCCTGGATCCGTTCGCCACGGGCTTGCTGCCGCTGTGCTTTGGCGAAGCGACCAAGTTCTCGCAGGACTTGCTGGAAGCCGACAAAACCTACGAAACCCTGGTGCACCTGGGGCAGACGACGGATACGGGCGATACGGAAGGCGAAGTGCTGGAAACGCGCGACGTCAACGTCACCGAAGAGCAGATCGAAGCCGTGCTGGCGCAGTTCCGCGGGCCGATTTTGCAGACGCCGCCGATGTACTCGGCCTTGAAACGGGATGGCAAGCCCTTGTATGAGTATGCAAGGGCAGGCATCACCCTGGAGCGCGAAGCGCGCCCCGTGACCATCCACAAGCTCGAGTTCCTCGGCTATGACGCCCCGTTCCTGAAATTGTCCGTGATGTGCAGCAAGGGCACGTATATCCGCGTGCTGGGCGAAGATATCGGCCATGCCTTGGGTTGCGGTGGCCATCTGAACGCCTTGCGCCGCACGCAGGTGGGCAGCCTGACCTTGGACGGCGTCGTCACGCTCGATGAGTTGACTGCGCATGCCGCGCCGTTGAGCCTGCTGGCGCCCGTCGATGCCTTGCTGTCGAGTTTCCCCGCCGTCCAGCTGACGGAAGAATTGGCCAAGCGTTTCCTGCATGGCCAGCGCATCGCGCTGGGCAAGGAAGACGTCGCCGTGCCAAGCGAGCCGGGCAGGGTGCGCGTGTATCACGACAGCAAGCTGCTGGGCACCGGCCAGTTGCAGGAATACAGCATCCTGGCGCCGGAACGCTTGATTGCCACAGCGCATCAATAAGTCACAGCAACGTCATATTACCCAGCGACACTCGTTAAACAGTGTCGCTTTTTTAAACAAACCGTCCCCGACTGCGGGAGCCGCCAGCATTTTTAGATAGCGTTGCAACGCAACATGCTATACTACGCGGTTCCGGAAATAGATTAGCATTCGGGTATCTCGTACACCTTGTACGCACTCCGCAGTTTTTCAGTAACTACTACGACCATGTCAAATACAAAACGCGCAATTCGTAATATCGCCATTATCGCCCACGTTGACCACGGCAAAACCACGCTGGTGGATCAGCTGCTGCGCCAGTCCGGCACCTTCCGTGAAAACCAAGCGGTCGACACCCGAGTCATGGACTCGAACGACCTGGAAAAGGAGCGCGGCATTACGATTCTGTCGAAGAACTGCGCTGTTGAGTACGAAGGCACCCACATCAACATCGTCGACACCCCAGGCCACGCCGACTTCGGCGGCGAAGTGGAACGTGTTCTGTCGATGGTGGACTCGGTTCTGCTGCTGGTCGATGCACAGGAAGGCCCGATGCCGCAAACCCGTTTCGTCACGCGCAAAGCGCTGGCACTGGGTCTGAAGCCTATCGTTATCGTCAACAAGGTCGACCGTCCAGGCGCGCGCCCGGACTGGGCCATTAACCAGACGTTCGAACTGTTCGACAAGCTGGGCGCGACCGACGAACAACTGGATTTCCCTATCATTTACGCTTCGGGCCTGAACGGCTATGCCGGCCTGACCGAAGACGTGCGCAGCGGCGACATGAAGCCAATGTTTGACGCCATCCTGGAACACGTTCCAGTGCGTGACGACAATCCTGAAGGCCCGCTGCAAATGCAGATCACCTCGCTGGACTACTCGTCGTACGTCGGCAAGATCGGCATTGGCCGCGTCAACCGCGGTACCGTCAAAGTTGGTCAGGACGTGCTGGTCATCAATGGTCCAGGCGCCACGCCTATCAAAGGCCGCATCAACCAGGTGCTGAACTTCAAGGGCCTGGAGCGCGTGCTGGTTGACGAAGCCGTCGCCGGCGACATCTGCCTGATCAACGGTATCGACGAAATCGGCATCGGTTCGACCCTGTGCGCAGTCGATACCCCGGATCCGCTGCCGATGCTGACCGTCGACGAGCCGACCCTGACCATGAACTTCATGGTCAACAATTCGCCACTGGCTGGCCGCGAAGGCAAGTTCGTTACCTCGCGCCAACTGCGTGACCGTCTGGACCGCGAACTGAAAGCCAACGTTGCTCTGCGCGTTTCGCCAACCGACGACGACACGATCTTCGAAGTATCGGGCCGCGGCGAGCTGCACCTGACGATTCTGATCGAAAACATGCGTCGCGAAGGCTTCGAGCTGGCCGTATCGCGTCCACGCGTGGTCTTCAAAATGGTTGATGGCGTGCGCCACGAGCCGTTTGAAAACCTGTCGGTTGACGTGGAAGAAGTCAACCAGGGCGGCGTCATGGAAGAACTGGGCCGTCGTCGTGGCGACCTGCAAAACATGGAATCGGATGGCAAGGGCCGCGTGCGTCTCGAGTACCTGATCCCGGCGCGTGGCCTGATCGGCTTCCAGGGCGAATTCATGACCCTGACCCGCGGCACCGGCCTGATGAGCCACGTATTCCACGAATACGCGCCAGTCGACAACACCCGTGGCGAAATGGCTGGCCGTCGTAACGGCGTGCTGATCTCGCAAGATGACGGCGCCGCTGTTGCTTACGCGATCTGGAAACTGCAAGACCGCGGCCGCATGTTCGTGTCGCACAATGACCCAGTCTACGAAGGCATGGTCATCGGTATCCACTCGCGCGACAACGACCTGGTCGTCAACCCGATCAAGGGCAAGCAGCTGACCAACGTGCGTTCGTCGGGTACCGACGAAGCGGTGCGCCTGGTACCACCAATTCAGATGTCGCTGGAATACGCAGTCGAATTCATCGAGGACGACGAACTGGTGGAAATCACGCCTAAATCGATCCGTCTGCGCAAGCGCTTCCTGAAAGAGCACGAGCGTAAAAAAGCGTCGCGCGATGCGTAATCTGTTGTAGCGCATGGCCTGCGGGCCATGCCACGCTCAAGCCCGTTGCTCCGCCTATCCTTCACCGGTGAGGCGCGCAGCGGGTTTGTCATTTGCAGCTCCTGTTTTTGTAGACACCATGACTTCCTCTTCTTTGCCTTCCCGCCGCCTGTCCGTCGCCCCGATGATGGACTGGACCGACCGCCATTGCCGCAAGTTCCACCGCGAAATCACGCGCCACACCTGGCTCTACACCGAGATGGTGACGACGGGCGCGCTGGTGTACGGCGACGTGGAGCGCCATTTGCGCTTCAACGAGGAAGAGCATCCGGTGGCGCTGCAGCTGGGCGGCAGCGATCCGAAGGACCTGGCCACCAGCGCCAGGCTGGGTCAGCAGTGGGGCTACGACGAGGTCAACCTCAATTGCGGTTGCCCGTCCGAGCGCGTGCAGAAGGGCGCATTCGGCGCCTGCCTGATGGCCGAGCCGCAACTGGTGGCCGACTGCGTGAAAGCCATGCGCGACGTGGTCGACATCGACGTCACCGTCAAGCACCGTATCGGCATCGATGACAGCGAGTCGTATGACTTCGTGCGCGATTTCGTCGGTACCGTGGCCGATGCCGGCTGCAAGACGTTTATCGTGCATGCGCGCAATGCCATCCTGAAAGGCCTGAGCCCGAAGGAAAACCGCGAAGTGCCGCCACTCAAGTATGACTATGCCTACCGCTTGAAGCGTGATTTTCCCCAGTTCGAGTTCATCATCAATGGCGGCATCAAGACGCTGGAGGAAATCGACCTGCACCTGCAGCACCTGGACGGCGTCATGCTGGGCCGCGAGGCCTATCACAACCCCTACGTGATGGCGCAGTTCGACCAGCGCTATTACGGCGACGACACGCCCGTCAAAACGCGTGAACAGGTGCTCGAAGCGATGATTCCGTATATCAGCGCGCAGCTGGAAAAAGAAGCGGGGCGATTAAAACTGAACAGCGTCACGCGCCACATGCTGGGCCTGATGCAAAACCTGCCCGGCGCGCGCGGCTTCCGCCAGACCTTGTCCGATTCCAAGAAGCTGGCCTCGGGTGATCCGCGCTTGCTGCTGGAAGCGGCGGCGCGCTTGTCCTTGCCTGCCTGATGCGCGGCGACGTCCATGTCCATGCACAGCAGTTGCATGGCTACCTGCAGGCTGTCACAGCATTGAAGGATGATGGCAGTCTGTTTCTGTGCGAGTATCTGGGGCCCGTCGCGCCGCAGGCATCGCTCGACGCGCTGTGCCGCACGCTGAAGCTGGAGCCGGACGGCATGCGCCTGCAGCCGATCGAGAGCATGGACTGCAGCGGCGCCTTGTGCACGCCGCGCCAGTGGCTGCTCGAACGCTTGCTGCCGATGAGCGAGGCGGACCGCGAGCCGCTCGACGCCCGTTTATATGATGGTTTCGAGGCCGAACTGGCCGAACTGTTCGGTAGCGAGCCGCACTGGTATCAACTGGTATCATCGGGTCAGGGCAGCCTGGCTGGTCGATTGGGCGCCATCTGGAGCATCTTTGTCTTCGGCACAGACGGCCACGCCTATGTGATGCATTGCAGCTGGGACCGCTAATCCAACTTGTCTATACCGGTGCCCTTGCGCACTGGTATTGTCCGCACTACCCCCTCCTCTGAGTCCCTCTCCCCAAACGATGTCATATGGCTATGCCATGTGTTGTAAATGCGCTGTTTCGGCGCACGCCCGCACTGTCGTGGGGCATTTCTATGGGGCAAGAAACGGCGTTGTTGCCATTTCCCCGAAGAAAGTTAATCAGCCATTTATTCGGGTACTTATTGCTTGCTTTGAGGCAAAATTTACACCTATAATTGATTATAGACAAATATTTCTCATATGAATGTTTGATGTTGATCTCGCATCATCTGTGTCAAAAATTCAGTGTGTAGAACAAATTTGCATTCGCAGTCACTGGCGTTTTCAGGGCTGTTGTAGATCAGGAAGTACCCCAGGCTGCGTGCGGCCGGAGACCGCCAGCATACCAATGGGTAAGGGCGGATGCCGGTGTTGCGCAGCCTTCGTCTTGTCGTGCCGGGCAAAAATCCTTATCAATAGTTTCATTTACGAAGAGCCGAAATGAATTTAGCAAAAATGAAGGTTGGTACCCGCCTGGGCCTGGGTTTCGCCCTGGTACTGGTTCTGCTGGTGGCCGTGACCGTCCTCGGCATCGCGCGCATGGCGCAAATCCAGGAACGTCTCGATCACGTGATCAATGTCAACAACGTCGTCACCCGCCTGGTGATCGACATGCGTGGCAACGTCAGCGACCGCATCACTTCGCTGCGCATCCTGACCCTGATGACGGACGCGGGCGATATGGAACCTGAAATGGCGCGTATCAAGACGCAGACGAGCACCTATCAGGAAACGCAGAAGAAGCTCGAAGAGAAATTCGCCGTCGAGTCGACTCCGGAAGAAAAAGCCCTGCTGACCTCGATCAAGGAATACGAAGCGGCCGCCATGCCAGCCATCGCCAAGGCGTCGGCGCTGTGGATGGCCAACGATGCGGAAGGCGCCACGCGCGTGATGATCAAGGAAATCCGCCCGGTACAGAAAAAATGGATGGAAGCGCTGGAGCAACTGGCCGTGCTGGAAGACAAGCTTAACGAGCAGATGCAATCGGACGCCCGCAAGGCCTTCGACAGCGCGCGCCTGTTCATGATCATCCTCGGCGTACTGGCCGTGGCGATGGGCGTGGCGGCGGCACTGGTGATTACCCGCGGCTTGCTGAAACAGCTGGGCGGCGAGCCTGACTACACGGCATCGATCGCCGGCAGCATCGCCAATGGCGACCTGTCGATCGGCATCCATACGCAGCCTTCCGATACGTCCAGCCTGCTGGCGGAAATGAAGGAAATGCGCAACAGCCTGGTGGGCATCGTCGGCCAGGTGCGCGTCGGTACGGAAACCATCGGCACGGCGTCACGCGAAATTGCCGACGGCAATATCGACCTGTCGTCGCGCACGGAAATGCAGGCCAGCGCGCTGGAAAAGACGGCATCGGCCATGGAAGAGCTGACCTCGACCGTGAAACAGAATGCGGACAATGCGCGCGAAGCCAACAAGCTGGCCGCCACTGCTTCGGACGTGGCCCTGAAGGGCGGTTCCGTCGTGTCGCAAGTGGTAGACACCATGAGCTCGATCAATGAATCGGCGAAGAAAATTGTCGACATCATCGGCGTGATCGATGGCATCGCCTTCCAGACCAACATCCTGGCGCTGAACGCGGCCGTGGAAGCGGCACGTGCCGGCGAACAAGGCCGCGGCTTTGCCGTGGTGGCGTCGGAAGTGCGCAACCTGGCCCAGCGCTCCGCTGGCGCGGCGAAGGAAATCAAGATCCTCATCGACGATTCGGCCGAGAAGACGGAACGCGGTACGCGACTGGTCGGCCAGGCTGGCGTGACGATGGGCGAAGTGGTCGACAGCGTGCGCCGCGTGACCGACATCATGAGCGAGATCGCCAGTGCCAGCCAGGAACAAAGCGCCGGCATCGAACAGGTCAACTTGTCGATCATCGAGATGGATGGCATGACGCAGCAAAATGCGGCCCTGGTCGAACAGGCAGCCGCCGCGGCGCAAAGCCTGCAGGACCAGGCGGCCGAACTGGCCCACGTGGTCAGCATCTTCAAACTGGTCGACGGCGAAGAGAAGCCGGCGGCGTATGTGCCGGCCCCCGTGGCTGCCGCGCCAGTGGCCGTGCGCAAGCCGGCGCCGGCATTGCGTCCGGTCAAGTCGCTGACCCGCAAGACCGAAGCAGCCGCTCCCGTGGCGGCTGCAGCGCCACGCAAGGCGGCAGGCGCCGGCAGCAATGACGAGTGGGAAGAGTTTTAAGCGCGGCCAACAGCGCACCGGAAGTTGTAATTACCGTATCTGATAATCATGGGGAAGCACATGTTTGAGAATAAGCGTTTGATGAGTGTTGCAGCAGCCTTGCTGGTATCCGTTTCTTCCACCGCCTTCGCGGCCGAGGTACCGGCATCGTTCGATGCCAAGAACTGCAAGGCCGACTATCCGAAAGCCTCGCTGATGAACGAAGAGCAGGGCACCGTGTCGATGTCCTTCCTGGTCAACGCCGATGGTAGCGTTGCCGATTCGAAAGTCGACAAGAGCAGCGGCTTCAAGAACCTGGACAAGGCCGCCATCAAGGCCCTGTCCGCATGCAAGTTCAAGCCGGGTACCAAGGATGGCGCCGCGGCGCAAACCTGGACCAAGGTCGACTACGCCTGGAAGCTGGACTGATCCATATTTGCCGGGAGCGGCGCTCCCGGCATGGCCGACTCCGCTACGGGCGGCGCCTGCAAGGGTGCCGCCCGTACTGTTATGTGCGCCAGCCAACGGCACTGTCGCCGCCGATTCTGTTACCCTCGAAACATACCTTCGGGATCTCCCATTACAAGAGGCCTACCATGCAGCGCATCCTGACACTTTCCTCCCTGGCCGCCAGCGGCTTGCTGCTTTCCGCCTGCGCATCGCTGGGCACGCCCGTGGGCTTGCAGGCGGGGCAGACCGTGGCCGTCGTCAATAGCCTGAGCTGGGACAATCCCCTGACGGGCAAGCGCGACGGCGTGCGCACCAGCTGGCCCATCAAGGATGGCAAGATCGCCCCTGAATATTTTCCACTGGCGCAGCTGAAGCAGTGCGAAGCCGGCGGCAAGCCTTGCGCCTGGGGCGTGATGCGGGCGCAGCGCGGCGCACCCACGCTGAGCTATGCGGACGGCGGCATCGACCTGGCCGTGAGCGTGGCCATCGACGTGGCGCGGCGCCAGGATGCGCGCCAGGGCGAGACGCAAACGGCGATGGCGATTCCGCAGGATGTGGCCGCGCTGGCTGGCCGGCAACAAGTGCAACCCAGCTGGAAATTGAAGTATGGCAAGGTCGAGCAGGTCGAGCTCGATTACGGCGTGCGCTACCAGGTGTGCGTGCAGCGCTACGATGCGGCCGGCAAGGCCATCGATACCTGCGCGATTCCGTTTATTTGAGGAAACATGCGGCATGGGCCGCTTGTGGCGCGATTGCTACATTTCATGTTGCGGCGTGCGTCGGCGTGTAACAATCGGTAAAAGCACAGCAAAGCACCGCGTAATTTCTTATAGTACTTAATTAAGCAGTACACATTAGGAGAATTGCGATGAAAACCCTGTTGGCAGTAATCTCGCTGGCCGCCCTGGGTGGCTGCGTCGTGGCGCCCCCCGGTCCTGCGTATTACGGTTCGCGCGCGCCGCAGGGAGCCTACAATCCTTACGACTGGCATACGGTCTCGTCCGAGCCGGTGCAGTCGGGCCGCGTGATGAGCGCGCCGCGCGTGGAATATACGAATGAGCCCGTGTATGTGCAGCAGCAGCCGGTGTACGTGCAGCAGCCCGTGTATGTGCCGGCGCCAGTCTACGCGCCGCAACCGTATTATTACAATCCGCCCGTATCGATCGGGCTGGACTTCATGTTTGGCTTTGGGCGCTACGGTGGACACCGCGGCGGCTGGGGCGGACATGGCCGCTATCACGGCCGCCGCTAATGTAGCGTGCTTGCATGCAGGACAAAGCCGGACAAGCGTTGCTTGCCCGGCTTTGTCATTTTACTAGTGGAAATACACCGAACCCTGGTGCAATACGTCCGCCGAGCACAAGATGTACATCGCCGCCGCTGCCAGACCTATTTGCAAGGCGCCAAAGCTGATCGGGATGAGGCGGGACATGTCGTACTCCTGAGTGGTGTGGAATGTGGTCAGGCTTTCATCATAGGATGAGTTGATGCCTTTGGGCATCGGATGAATGTCCGCTACCGTGTAGGACAACACCTCGTGCCTGGCGCCCCGCCTCGCTCTCCGGAAGGCTAGCGGTTTTTCCAGCGCACGACGGGCTCTTCCGGCGCCGTGTCCGGCACGTTCGAGATCGCCAGCCAGTGCGTCAGGCGTTCCGGGTGTTTGAGATTGATGCCCATGCCATCGATGATGCCGACCTGTTCCAGCATGCGCGCATCGATTTTCGCTTTCGACACCGTGGGCGCGCCCATGACCATGCGGTCATACGCCTTGCGCGCCTTGTGTTCCCACTTGTGCAGATTGCTTTCGTCGAAGCGGTTCGCTTCGAAGTACACGGTCAGGGTGCCATCGAGGTTGCCGAAGCCGACAATGCCCGCGCCCTTGCGGATGGTGGTGGTGTTGTCGATATCAAATTCCGCCGTCGGCACGAAAATGCCGGCGCGGCCGTCGATGTCGGGACGTCCCACGGGCGTTTCCTTGCCGTAGGAACTCGTTTCGGTAATGGTTTTTTCTGCGGACATGGTGCGTGTGCGGTGGCCGTGCCGGGAGCGCTATCGGGCCCGGTGGTGCCAGCCTTCCTGTTCAAAAAATGCGTGCTGATGATCAGGGCGGGGTAGGGGCCCTGGCGGAGCGATGCTTGGCATTGCTTGATACCCCGCTATTGTAGCGTCAATTTAATTCTTCTTGGCAACATTTCCTGAAAATTATGCTCCCGTCTTTCCATGAAAAAGCCGCCCGGCCATGGCGGCGGGGCGGCTGATGTGCGACGCTAGATCAGGCTCAGGCGGCGTTCTTGCGGCGCACCACAAAACCCAGCAAACCCAGGCCCAGCAGCATCATGGCGTAGGTTTCCGGTTCCGGCACGGCAGCCATCACCGACACATTATCCAGATAGGAACCATAGGTCGGCGCGGAGACGGGGCCGATCGATTCGAAGCGCAGCAGGCTCGACGAGCCGAGCGCCGTCACGTTCTGGCTGTAGGTTTGCCACACGCCGGTGGTCGTGCCGACCAAGGCCGTTGGCGTCAGCAGGGTCGAACCCCAGTAGACGTTCATCAGGCTGCTCGCGCCGCCTGGCGTATTCGGGCGGCCCGAGTAGGCGAACGACAACGCATACGTGCCGCCGGCCGTGGTGGCGATCGACTGCGAGACGGAAGTCAGGCGCTCGGCATTGAGTTCCAGGTATTGCGTGCCGGCAGCGGCGACGGGGTTGAAGCCGCTCTGACCGCCTTGCGTGGCTCCCTTCTGGATTTCAAACGCAGTGTTGCCGCTGACGGACGAGGTCCAGCCCGTTACGGCGCTCAATTGCGCGAACGGCGTGCTGATGGCGTTGCTTTCGAAGCTACCGTTGATGACCAGTTCGGTCGCGGCATTGGCGGCGCCGGCAGTGATCAGCGAGGTGAACGCGGCAATCTTGAAGAGGGTGGCAGGCATGTTCATGTAAGGTCCGCTTTCTTATCTAATGATTAATTTAATTTCCTAAATGATATTAAAGAATATCACTAAAACTCACCGGAAGTAGAGATTTTTCGCTAAAAATTTTGTAATTGTGAAATCATTTGTGTTTAAAATGAAAATAATTTCCATGGCGAACTTGTTGCGCGTACGTCCAAGGGGGCGCGGCCATGCTTCTGCTTGCATCACAGCATCTTTGTGACATCAGGGGGCGAAAAAAAACCTGCATCGAAAACACAACGGTGCAGGTTTTACAGGGTGCGCGCGCCAGGCACGCTGCCGGATCAGAATGCCAGGCGACCCTGCAGGTAGACCATGCGCGGCGCGCCCACTAGCTTGCCCAGATTGCCGTCCGAGGTGCGCGTGAAGTAGCGCTTGTCGGCGAGGTTGTTGACGCCGGCGACCAGTTCCAGGCCGTTCTGGCCCGGCACTTTCCATTTCACTTGCGTGTTCCAGGTACGGAAGCCGGGAATCACGCCCAGGCTGCCAGTCGGATTTTCCGCCACGGTGTTGGCTTCGTCGGCGAACTGGCGGCTCTGGTGGCTGCTCGACAAATCAAAACCCCAGGCGCCCAGCTGGTAGTGGGCGCCGACGGTGTCCGTGGTGCGCGAATAGAAGGGCACGTCGTTGCCCGCGTTCGCGCCATCCTGCAAGGTGGCCTTGGTGTAAGTGTAGGTGGCGTAGGCACTCAAGCCGGCCAGCGGGCCGGACTGGTCGAAGTGGTAGTCGATGGCCGATTCCAGGCCCCGGTGGTGCGTGGCGCCCACGTTGTAGAAGACCACGTTTTCGCCGCTGCCGACGGACTGGATCTGGTTGTCGAACTTGATGTTGAACAAGGTCGCTTCGGCCGATAGCTGGCCGCTCTTCCAGCGCGCGCCCAGTTCGGCTGTTTTCGCCAGTTCCGGCTGCAGCGGGTTCTTGCTCGATTGCGCATTGAGCTGCGTATTTTGCACGGCGCCAAACGAGCTGTTGTAATTGCCGAACAGGGTGACGTTGTTATTGAGCAAGTAGGCCACGTTCAGCGAGGGCAGGGCCTTGTTGTTGAGCAGATCGATCTTCTGGTCGGTCGGCAAGTGGTTGAAGCGTTCCGTCTTGATGTGCTCGTAGCGCACGCCGGGCGTGATGCGCCACGCGTCGATGGCGATCTTGTCGTCGATATACACGGCTTGCGCATCGGTCGAATTGTCGGCGAAGCGCGTCGGCTTTTGTTGCACGCCGGTGGCGATGACGACGTTGTAGATGGTCTCATCGGCCCGTTCGGCCAGGTAGCGGTAGCCGACGGTGACGTCCTGCGACACCTTGCCGGTCGTAAAACGCTGCGTGTAGCGCGGTTCGATGGCCGTCGTCTCATAGTTGCGCGGCTGGTGGCCCAGGTTGTCTTTGCTGATCAGGGTGCTTTCGCGCGAGCTCTTGTAGTAGTAGCCGCGCACCTCGAATTCCTGCGTGCCGGACAGGGCGTTCAGGTAGCCGATGTCGAAGGCCTTGCGCTCGCCGCTCCAGAAGTCGGTCGGGCGCGTGTTCTGGAATGGGTCAGCCTTGTATTGCGCGGCGCTCAAACCGCCCGGCGTGCGCGACGTCACGTCATAGTAGGACAGCTTGCCGTACACCTCGGCCGTGGGGCTCAGGTCGTAGCGGAATTTGAGAGCGAAGTCGTTGACCTTTTCATCGCTGCCCACGCGCCAGTCGCTGCCGCGAATGCCCGAGTACAGCACCGCCAGGCCCAGGCCGCTGTCGAGCTGGGTACCGGCAAAGACGCTGGCTTGCGTGTTGTGGCCCACTTCGCTGTACGAGTTGTAGCGCACGGTGGCGTCGCCCGTGATGCCTGGCGTGGTGGGCACGCGGCGCGTCTTGAAGTTGATGATGCCGCCCACGTTTTGCGGGCCGAAGCGCACGGCGCCGCCGCCGCGCACCACGTCGACCGTCTCGACATTGGCCAGGCTGACGGGCGCGAACGACAGTTGCGGCTGGCCATATGGCGCCACCGACATCGGGATGCCGTCCAGCAACACCGTGCTGCGCGGCGAATAGCGCCCAGCCAGGCCGCGCACGCCGATATTGAGGGAGATGGCGCTGCCGGCGCTGCCCGAGTTGTCGCTGATCTGCACGCCGGGAATGCGGCGCATCACGTCGCTGAGGCTGGTTGCGCCCGAGTTCTCGATATCGTCTTTTTGCACCACGGTGCGCGCGCCGGCGAAATTTTTCGTGCTGGCGGCCATGCTGGTGCCCAGCAGGTTGCTGCTGACCTGGATCGATTCCAGGATGGGACCGGCGTTATCGGCAGTATTAGCTTGCTGTGCCTGCGCGGCGATGGGCGCGTTCAGGCAGGCGAGGGCGATGGCCAGCGCGCATGGGCGCAGCGAAAAGGGCAGTGTGAAAGGTGTGGCAGCCATGCATGGATCTCCGTAATGACAATGTTTGCGCGGGCAATCGGGCGGCGCGACAACATCGTGGCGTGGACATCCGGCGCAAGGGGATGATAATGATAATGATTCTCATTTTATCCGTCAATTGCGAGTATTGCGTAGTGGAGGCATGACCGCTTGCGAGGTGGGAAAGTGTTGCTGGCGCGGTACAGCGGGTGGCTTCGATTGCCGCGTGGCACCATTGCTCGGGTGCGGCGGCATTGTGCGCGCTTCTTGTATACTCGCGTTTTTGCAGCCGTCAGACGTGAACGTACAATGAGCCAGACAACTGAAACGACACCAGGCAATTCCTCCGTGGAACGCCGTCAGGGCGACCAGCCGGCAAGTGCTGCGCGCAAATTAAATCTCCTGGTGGTCGACGACAACCAGGAAGTGGGCGAATCGCTGGCCATGCTGCTCGAAGCGCTGGGCCACCACGCCGTGGTGGTGCGCAACTGGCAGATGGCCGTCGAGCAAGTCAAGCTGTGCGTGCCCGACGCCGTCTACCTCGACATCGAAATGCCCGGCATCAGCGGCATCGAAATCGGCCGCCGCCTGCATAACAATCCCGACACGGCCAACGCCGTGCTGATCGCCGTCACCGGCCACAGCCTGCCCATGTACATGGACGACGCGCTGGCCGTGGGCTTCCGTCACTTCCTCGTCAAGCCCGTGCGCCTGGAGGATTTGGCAACGACGGTGCAGTCGGTGCTGGCGGGGTAGTCTTTTCGCTGCCACGCCTGATCGGTGGTCAGGTGTTCAGCGCTGCGGCGCGAAATTGCAAGCCGAGTGCATGCGTCACCTTCAAAATGGTGTCGAAGCTTGGATTGCCTTCGCCGGACAAGGCCTTGTACAAACTTTCCCGTCCCAATCCGGTATCCTTGGCAAGTTGCGTCATGCCGCGCGCCTTGGCAATGTTGCCGAGCGCTTTGGCGATGAAGGATGCGTCGTCGCCCGCTTCTTCCAGGCAAGCTTCAAAGTAGGCGACGATATCCTCTTCGGTTTTGAGGTGCTGCGCGCTATCCCACTTGTTGAGTTTTTGTATCATCAGACCTCCTGGAGTATTTGCGCGAGCCGCTGCGCCGTTTTGATATCTTTTGCTTGCGTTGATTTGTCGCCGCCAGCGAGCAGGATGATTATTTCCATGCCGCGCTGGGTGAAATAAACGCGGTAACCGGGACCACAATCAATTCGCATTTCCGAAACGCCGCCACCGACAGGTTTGCAATCGCCAAAGTTGCCGTCTTCGGCACGGTCAATACGGGCCTGGATGCGGAAAAAAGCTTTCCGATCCTTCAACTGGCTGAACCAGTCATCGAACGTGGCGGTGGTATGGATGCTTTTCACGCATACAAGTGTATTCTTTGGGATACGATAAATCAAGCGTATGCATCAAGTTTGATTGTTGTGCGCCGACCAGCTTCGTTCGCTGATGCGCTCGCCTGACATGTTGTGGAAGGGCGGCTGATGTTGCCTCATGCATGTGTTCGGAAATGAAAAAAGGGTTACAAGCCGAAGCATGTAACCCTTTGATTTTCCTGCTAATTCTGTGGGGTGGCTGATGGGGCTCGAACCCACGACAACAGGAATCACAATCCTGGACTCTACCAACTGAGCTACAGCCACCACTGTCTTACTTACCTGTTTAGCTGTTTTGCTGAACAGGTGCCGAATTATACAAAGAACTCGGCAAAGTGGCAAATCTAAATGCAGTCTTTTTTAAAGAATCGAAAGATTGCATGAAAACGGTCGCTTTTGCTCTCACACCGCTCACACGGACAGGTGTTCGACAGGCGGCTGCAAGTCCAGCAAACCGGCGAAGGCTTGCGCCAGGGCTTCGACCTTGGCCGTCGTGTAGCCCAGCAGCCGTGGCGCGTCGTTGCCGCTGCGGCGCAGGCTGGCCGCGTCGAGCAAACGGGCCAGCTGGCGCGCCACGGCGTCGCCGGTGTCGACCAGCGTGACAGGTTTCGACGTATGCGCGCGCACCGTGCGTTCAATGGCGTCTTGCACGAAGGGGTAGTGGGTGCAGCCGAGCACGAGGGTATCGACGCCTTGCGCCAGCAGGGGGACGATATAGCGGTCGAGCATGGCGCTGGTGGCATCGAGCGGGTCGCTGCCCATCGCGGACTGTTCGATGCGTTCGACCAGGCCGACGCAGGGCTGCAAGATGAACGTGGCACCGGTCGCGCTGCTGACTTGTTCGCGCAAGGCCAGCAGCTTGTCGCCGCGCAAGGTGCGCTCGGTGGCCAGCACGCCGATCTTGCCGTTGCGGCTGATGGCGGCCGCCGGTTTCAGACCCGGTTCGACGCCGACGATGGGCAGGTCCGGGTAGCGCGCGCGCAGCGCCTTGATGGCGGCGATGGTGGCCGTGTTGCAGGCAACGACCAGTGCTTTCGCGCCTTGCTGCAGCAGGTAGCTGGCCACTGCCAGTGAACGGTCGATCACCTGCTGTTCCGTCTTGTCGCCATACGGTGCATGGCCGGAATCGGCAAAGTAAATCAGGTCTTCCTGCGGCAGCTGCGCGCGGATATGGCGCAGCACCGACAGGCCGCCCACGCCGGAGTCAAAAATGCCGATGGGCGCGTCGGGGTGGGCATTGCTTGCAATAGAAGTCATGGGGAACCGGAGTAGATAAAAAAACGCCGCGCTGGAATGCCGCGCGGCGTTAATGGTAGAGCTTGTTTAAGCAACCGTCACGGGAATCTTGCTGACGCTATTGAGTTGCTCGATCTTCGCCTGCCACTCTTTCGGGCCCGTGTTGTGCACCGAGGTGCCTTTCGCATCCACGGCCACCGTCACCGGCATGTCGACCACGTCGAATTCGTAGATCGCTTCCATGCCCATGTCGGCAAAGCCCAGCACCTTGGCGTGCTTGATGGCTTTCGACACCAGGTAGGCGGCGCCGCCGACGGCCATCAAATAGGCCGACTGGTGCTTCTGGATCGATTCGATGGCGACCGGGCCCCGTTCGGCCTTGCCGATCATGGCGATCAGGCCGGTTTTTTCCAGCATCATGTCGGTGAATTTATCCATGCGGGTGGCGGTCGTTGGACCGGCCGGGCCGACGGCTTCGTCGCGCACCGGGTCGACGGGGCCGACGTAGTAGATCACGCGGTTCTTGAAATCGACCGGCAATTCTTCGCCCTTGGCCAGCATGTCCTGGATGCGCTTGTGCGCGGCGTCGCGGCCCGTCAGCATCTTGCCGTTCAGCAGCAAGGTCTGGCCCGGCGTCCACGAAGCGACTTCTTCTTTCGTCAGGGTGTTCAGGTCGACGCGCTTGGATTTTTCCGTGTCCGGCGTCCAGTGTACTTCCGGCCACGACGACAGCGATGGCGGTTCCATGTAGGCCGGGCCCGAGCCGTCCAGCACGAAGTGGCCGTGGCGCGTGGCGGCGCAGTTGGGGATCATGGCGACAGGCTTCGACGCAGCGTGTGTCGGGTGCATCATGATTTTCACGTCGAGCACGGTCGTCAGGCCGCCCAGGCCTTGCGCGCCGATGCCCAGCGAGTTGATCTTGTCGCACAGCTCGATACGCAGCTCTTCCAGCTTGTTTTGCGGGCCGCGTTGTTTCAGCTCAAACATGTCGATGTCTTCCATCAACACTTCCTTGGCCATCAGCATGGCTTTTTCAGCCGTGCCGCCGATGCCGATGCCCAGCATGCCAGGCGGGCACCAGCCGGCGCCCATGGTTGGCACGGTCTTCATGACCCAGTCGACCAGCGAGTCGGATGGGTTCATCATGATCATCTTGGATTTGTTTTCCGAACCGCCGCCCTTGGCAGCGACTTTCACGTCGACGGTATTGCCTTCGACCAATTCCATGTGCACGACGGCTGGCGTGTTGTCCTTGGTGTTCTTGCGGTCGAAGTGCGGGTCGGCCACGATGGAAGCGCGCAGTTTGTTGTCGTCGAAGTTGTATGCGCGGCGCACGCCTTCGTTGACGGCGTCGGTAACAGTGCCGGAGAAGCCTTCGAAGCGCACGCCCATGCCGATTTTCAGGAAGACGTTGACGATACCCGTGTCCTGGCAGATAGGGCGCTTGCCTTCCGCGCACATGCGCGAGTTGGTCAGGATTTGCGCGATCGCATCTTTTGCCGCCGGGCTTTGCTCGGCCGCGTAGGCGCGCGCCAGGTGCTCGATGTAATCAGCAGGGTGGTAGTAGCTAATGTACTGCAACGCTGCGGCGACGGATTCGATCAGGTCTTCTTGCTTTATGACAGTCATGGTGTTCTCGCGGTGGATAAGAAGGGTAAGACTTTGATGCTGTTTGCTAATCAGTATAGGAGCGCCGGAATTTAGTGGGGCGCCCTGGCTTGGTTCTGGGTCACCGTCATGATGCGGTCGGTGTACGCAATGGCCATGGCCGAAATGATGAAGACCATGTGGATTACCGTTTGCGCAATGATCACTTCCATCTTGTAGGAATTGGCATTGATAAATGTCTTCAACAGGTGGATGGACGAGATGCCGATGATGGCCATCGCCAGTTTCGTCTTCAGCACGGAAGCATTTACGTGCGACAACCATTCCGGCTGGTCTGGGTGGTCATCGAGGTGCATGCGTGAAACGAAGGTTTCGTAGCCGCCAATAATGACCATGATCAGCAGGTTCGAAATCATCACCACGTCGATCAGGCCTAATACCACCAGCATGATGGTCGCTTCGTTCAGCTTGGTCGGCAGGGCGCTGCCCGGCACGGCAACGGCCGTCAGCACGTGCTGCAGGGCTGCATCATTGCCGAACACGGCGCCGATCAGGTCGGACAATTCCACCCAGAAATGGAAGACATACACGCATTGTGCGAGGATCAGGCCCAGGTACAGCGGCAACTGCAGCCAGCGCGACATGAAGATGAAGGAGGACAGCGGGTGCAGCTTGGTATGTTTGGATGACGGTGGTAGGTGGTCGATCATGTGGGGTTTCCTGGGGGAGTAAATACCAATTTTTGGTATGCCCGACATTTTACACTTGCTGCTGATTACTGCGCATGGCCTTGCTTCTGATTATTAGGTTTGATGAAACAGGAAGTGGTATTGAACCTTCGGCGCAGCGTGCATTTTCCCAGTGAAAATACTGTACGGCGTCCCCTTGACTCCCATTGCCGAAGGCGCTTATGGTTAGCCTTGATAGGGGTAAAACGCTGCATAAACGCGACATGTAAGGCGTCCGTAAGACACGGGGTCTATTGTGTTAGCAAACAATTACTACACTGGAGACAAGCATGAGCGCTACAGAAAACCAAGGGCAGGGCACGGAACAGCAGGGACCAGGAGAGTCGCGCGTATTTGACCCATCGGCAGCGTTTGCCGCACAGGCAACGATTTCCGGCATGGACGCCTACCGCGCCATGGTGGCCGACGCCGAACGCGACTACGAAGGCTTCTGGGCCAAGCTGGCACGTGAAAACCTGAGCTGGAAAAAGCCGTTCACCCGCACCCTGAACGAAGACAATGCCCCATTCTACAAATGGTTCGAAGACGGCCAGCTGAACGTGTCCTACAACTGCCTGGACCGCAATATCGAAAATGGCCTGGGCGACAAGACGGCCATCATCTTCGAAGCGGACGACGGCACCGTTACCAAGGCAACATATAAAGAATTGCACGAAAAAGTCTGCAAGTTCGCCAACGGCCTGAAAGCCAAGGGCATCGCCAAGGGCGACCGCGTGATCATCTATATGTCGATGTCCGTCGAAGGTGTTGCTGCAATGCAAGCCTGCGCGCGCATCGGCGCCACCCACTCCGTGGTCTTTGGCGGTTTCTCTGCGAAATCCCTGCAGGAACGCATCATCGACGCGGGCGCCGTGGCCGTCATCACGGGCGACGAGCAATTGCGCGGCGGCAAAAAACTGCCATTGAAATCCATCGTCGACGAAGCGCTGGCGCTGGGCGGCTGCGACTGCGTGAAAAACGTCATCGTTTATAAACGCACGGGCAGCGACTTGCCGATGGTGGCCGGCCGCGACACATGGCTGCACGACCTGGTCGCAGGCCAGAGCGCGCAATGCGAGCCGGAATGGGTTGATGCCGAGCATCCACTGTTTATCTTGTACACCTCCGGTTCGACGGGCACGCCGAAGGGCGTGCAGCACTCGAGCGGCGGCTACCTGCTGTGGGCCGCGCTGACGATGAAGTGGAGCTTCGACATCAAGCCCGACGACGTGTTCTGGTGCACGGCCGACATCGGCTGGGTGACGGGCCACAGCTACATCGCGTATGGCCCGATGGCCGTGGGCGCCACGCAAGTGGTGTTCGAAGGCATCCCGACCTATCCGAACGCGGGCCGTTTCTGGGAAACCATCAAGAAGCACAACGTCAGCATTTTCTACACGGCGCCAACGGCCATCCGTTCGCTGATCAAGGCAGCCGATGTGGATCCGAAAGTCCATCCAAGCAACTACGACCTGACCAGCTTGCGCCTGCTGGGCACGGTCGGTGAGCCGATCAATCCAGAAGCGTGGATGTGGTACTACAAAAACATCGGCAGCGAGAAATGCCCGATCGTCGATACCTTCTGGCAAACGGAAACGGGCGGTCACATGATCACCCCATTGCCTGGCGCCACGCCGATGGTGCCAGGTTCCTGCACCCTGCCATTGCCAGGCATCATGGCCGCCATCGTCGACGAAGCGGGCCAGGACGTGCCGAACGGCCAGGGTGGCATTCTGGTGGTGAAACGCCCATGGCCATCGATGATCCGCACGATCTGGAACAACCCCGAGCGTTTCAAGTCCAGCTATTTCCCGGAAGAACTGGGCGGCAAGATGTACCTGGCAGGCGACGGCGCCATCCGCAACAAGGACACCGGCTACTTCACCATCACGGGCCGTATCGATGACGTGCTGAACGTGTCGGGCCACCGCATGGGCACGATGGAAATCGAATCGGCCCTGGTGGCCAACCCGCTGGTGGCCGAAGCCGCCGTGGTGGGCCGCCCGGACGACACGACAGGCGAATCGATCTGCGCCTTCGTGGTGCTCAAGCAAGCGCGTCCGACGGGCGAGGAAGCGAAACGACTGGCGCTGGAGCTGCGCAACTGGGTCGGCAAGGAAATCGGCCCGATCGCGAAACCGAAGGAAATCCGTTTCGGCGACAACCTGCCCAAAACCCGCTCCGGCAAAATCATGCGCCGCCTGCTGCGCGTGCTGGCCAAGGGCGAGACGATCACGCAAGACGTGTCGACCCTGGAAAACCCGGCCATCCTGGATCAGCTAAAGGAAGCGTCGTAATAGCCCAAGCAACATCCGGGGTCAGACCCGCCGGGTCTGACCCCAGCAGTTACTGGGTTGGGTGTTTCAAACTTTTACCCCTGGGTAAATAACTTTGGCAGTCCGTAGAATCTTTGCTATAATCTGCGGCTTCGCGACAAGCGATATGCAGTACACAATGTGAGCAAGCAAGACGCGCGCATTGCCTTCAGGAGAGATGGCTGAGCGGCTGAAGGCGCACGCCTGGAAAGCGTGTATAGGGTAATACTCTATCGGGGGTTCGAATCCCCCTCTCTCCGCCAAAGACGAAAAAGAAAAAGCTACCCTCGGGTAGCTTTTTTTTCGTCTGTAGGCGGAGAGAAGCACGCCCCCTGCGGGGCGTGCGCGGGGGATTCGAAGGGTCGGGCCTACCGGCCCGGCCCTCTCCGAATCTACTGACTGCTGCCGCTGCGCGGCAGCCCCGCGCGCCTACGGCGCGCGTTCGTGGTTCTAATTAGGTTTCGGCTGAGCAAGCCTCTACAGCGCCTAGCGCATCAATTCGTGTACAAATGGCGGATCAGATTCCGGTAGGTGGGAATATTTGAAAAAATTGCCATTTTGATACATTAATTCAGAAAAAACGATTATTTAACATAGGACTTCACCAATAGGCACTAGATCGATGTTTCATGTTGCACGTTGTGGCTACAATTAATTATCTGGGATGATTGGAAATCCGCTCATATAAAGTACAATTGTCACAATAAATCTTAGCTACTGAAGATAAAGATTAGATTAAGGATGGATTCAAATGCTAGTTAGTCAGCGTGATGATCACAAACGTAATTTTTCTCGAACACGCGATCTTGCCATTGCCTTAGCAGCAGCACTACCGCCCGCATCCTCTTTCCCTGAATTCGGACCATCATTGCTACGGTTTTACGCGGTAGAGTCTGGTTTGAAATTCTTGCTTAATAGGGTTGAGAAAGTACCATTTACCTACGAGGTAAGCGAGCATGGTGCCATATTAGATGCAACTCCAGGGTTCCCGGCAAAAGTCGAAAGCTATTCGCATGATCTAGTTCGGATGTTGTCGAGGCTAAAAGTATCTGCGGCAACTATCCCTATTCCATCGGGGCCATTCAAAGTTATTGGAGGCTACAATGGCGGACAAGAATTTGAGATAAAAGGCGCTCACGAAGCATGGCGATATGGGCTCAATACAGATCCATCAGATCAAGCAGCGCTTGAGGAGTTTTTGCAAAAAATTATCCTGTATATTGAAGGCGAAATATAATGAATACGACTGATTTATCAATTTTTCCAATTATTTCATGGATTGATGTTGCAAGACGGCTGGCTGAAATTCCAATGCAAAGTACTTTAGGTAATTCTTTGCGTAACACGCCTCCTCCCGAACTTATTGCTTCCGAAGTATTCTGGACAGGTCTGACACTTACTGTGGAAACAGCAGAAAGTATTCCTTTAATTAATGATTGGCTGAAAATTGTATTTGGTACGTGGATAGATTTTCAGAGTGGAAAACCATTAATTCGATTGGCTGGTCCTAATTCGAGATCATTTTTAAATGTAAATTATGATATTTCTGGTCCTATCCGATCCAAAAAAATATTTCGACCACAGGCGTCTCTTGAGGCAAACCGATCGTATTCAGTCGATTTTCCTGAGAGGAATGATTCATCTCCGACAGTTGTGGCATTTCATAGTGTGAAAGGGGGTGTTGGGCGTACCACAACTGCTATGGCATTTGCCCATAACATAGCTACAAGTTTGCCGTCTAAAGGGAGAGTGTTGCTGGTCGATGCAGATTTTGAAGCTCCCGGTGCAAGCTACCTATATCAAACACGTAAACCAGATATTAATATTTCTCTTGAGGATCTAATGGCAATTGCCCACGCTGATGCCTCTGATGATATGAATGAAACTATTGATTTTGTTGCTACACAAATGTTAGATCAGCGTATCGACGACATTTTTGTGTTGCCAGTTAAACGGTTGCTTGATGATCTTACTGGGTTTGCAATTAGACCTGAACATCTTGTAAATGCTCGCCGTAATCAACCTTTTCTTATTGTTGATCTTGTTAGAAAACTTGCCGAAAAATTGAAATGTCAAGTAGCTGTCGTTGATTTGCGAGCAGGACTGGTTGATATAGCAATTCATTTTTTGACTGATCCTACAGTTGAACGGGTTTTCGTTACAACATCTAGTGGACAATCAATTAATGCATTAAAAGGTATGTTGCGAACAATTGGTCTGACTGAAAGACAAACAGGTGAGGCAGGGCGTCAGCCATTTGTTCTTATTAATCAGGTTCCGCGTTCTCAATACGATGATCCGGTTTTCCGTGGGCAACTTCAGGCCCAGTTGGAAGCACAGGCAGACGTTGTTTTTCTACCGCCTAAGCTAGGTTCGTTGGAAGATGGAGTAGATGTAACTCCTGCCCGTGAAAGCTCACTTGCGTTTGGTTTTCACTATCATGTTGCAGAATTGGTCGCATCGGCGAATGACTGGAACTCTTATTTAAATGATCTTAAAAAAACAGGCTTCTCTCAATCTTTGAAGGATGAGATGGCAGGATGGCTAGAAAGCCGTCAAATAAACATAGTAAGTTTGAAAGATATTAGTCCAATTTCCGTAGCGCGGCCTGAGCGATCAGAAGCTTGTTCATTGCTTGCTAAATTCGCAAGTAAGTTGGAGTTCGCAGAGACTGCGGCCAATTTTGAACGCCCGCTGATTACTCCGCCATTGCAGAGGCTATTAAGTGACTTTGTGCATCAACCTCCGATTGCGGTTATCGAGGGGACTAAGGGTACTGGCAAAACACTCAGTTTTCGGTATTTGCTCGAAAATCAATCTTGGCGCAATGCCGCCGCAGTTACTCTAGATGATTCTGACGCTACTTTTGAAGGTCTTTTGCTTCCAATTCTTGGTTCGATTAACAGTTCAGATGGTATGCAGAAGTTAGTAGCAGATGGGCGGAAGCGCGTAGCTTTTGCATTGAAAAGTTCAGTAGTGACCACATTTTCTACAACTACAAGTGCTATACGAGACGGGATAAATGCCAAATTCGATATTAATCAATGGACCAATTTTTGGCTTGATTCCATAGCTAGTTCTGCAGGATTTAACAATTGGGAATTATTTTTAACGGCCGTTAAGGGGGCTCCAACTACTCGCCCCATTGCTTTGTTTGAAGGACTCGAAGAGGTTTTTGCTAACCCCTACACTGAGGTCGTTCAGGCAGATGCATTACGATCACTTTTGCGTGAAGTACCAATTCGCTTAAGGGAAGAAGCTGGGCGTCCTATTGGCCTCTTAATTTTTGCTCGTAGTGATATGGTTGAAGCCGTTATCGAACAAAACGTTCAGCAATTTCGTGCTTCATATCGCAGTTATGCGTTGACTTGGCTGGACCTTGACATCCAAGAATTGGCTGTTTGGCTTGTAAGTAATAGTCAAGCAATTCCTGGATTATGGTCTCCTGATTGGCGCCAACGTTCCGACGCGGAGCGTGAGATGGACTTGCAGAAAATTTGGGGTTTGAAATTGGGCAGTGATGTTAGTAAGGAAGCGCGTTCGACAGAATGGGTGATCGCTGTTCTTACAGATTTAACTGGTCGATTAACTGCGCGAGATTTAGTTAGATTTATAAACGAAGCTGCATTGGGGTCCCGTGATCAGCAAGCTGAAAATAGATTATTAACTCCAGGGGCAATGAGAAAAGCAGTTGAGTACACCAGCAAACAAAAAGTTGATGAGTATCCAAAAGAAGTTCGGGAGCTTTTGCCAATCTTTAATAAACTCAAGGCAATTCAAAATCTTACGACCCCATTTGATAGAATGGAGGCTTCGTCGAATGGAATTGAACCTCATGAGTTGGATATACTTGAGAAATACGGGGTTGCATACTCCGAAGAAGGAAGCTTTGAAGTGCCTGAATTATTTAGGATTGGCCTCAATATGAAACGTAAAGGCGCCCGGCCAAATATCATTAGTTTAACTCGCAAGGCACGAGAGAGAGCTAAGGCTTAAATGAAGTAAGGCTACATAGAGCAAATTTCAAGACTTACGTTAGCGCGACTCCCATCGCCACGAGTTCAAATATTCATCAATAGCGACGCTGAAGTCAGATCCGCCATTCGTATACGGGCTGCGGCATTGGGAACGGTAGATGCCCGCTCAGTCGAGAGCCTTGTTAAAACCAAGAACGCACGCCCACGGCGTGCGAAGCGGCACGCGCAGCAAGCAGCAGTTGGTCGATTCGAAGAGGGCCGGGCCGGCAGGTCCGACCCTTCGAATCCCAGATAGGCTATGAACTCATGCCGACAAAAATATAAAGGCTTCTACGGCACCCAAACATCAGTCCGTGCCCCCAATGGTAGTCCGGACCCTGGCCGCAGACTAGGCCACCGCCGACTTGCCCCGCGAGCGCGGTTTCGCAGCCACTGCTTTTTTTGAAGCCCCACCCACCGCCTCCCCCTTCCCAGACCCAACAACCTCCGCCACCAGCCGCACCCCAAGAGCCCCCAGAACGCGGGTCATGGTCTCCATGCGCGGCTGACTATTCGGGCGCAGCGCCTTGTACAGACTCTCGCGCCCCAAGCCCGCCGCCTTGGCAATTTCGCTCATGCCGCGCGCGCGGGCGATATCGCCAATGGCGGCGGCAAATATGGCGGCGTCGTTCGTTGCCAGCGCTTGCGTGATGTAGGCGGCCGCCGCTTCATCGCTGGTGATGTATTCCGCTGGATCGAAGTCCTCCAGATCCAGCCCTTCAAGGTCGGACAATGTGATGTTGTGCTCAGTCATGATGCACCTCCTGTATTTCTTCGGGCTGCCATTATTTTTTCGGGACTGCGGCAGACTTCTTCAGTTCTGTGACCATCTGCCTGGCCTTCTTGATGTCGGCAGTCTGCCTACTCTTGTTGCCTCCTACGAGCAACACGATCACGTACCCTTCAACTTCAATGAAGTAGACGCGCCAGCCTGGCCCTACATCAATGCGTAGTTCACGGACGCCGCCACCCACCGGCTTCACGTCACCCAAGCCATTTTCCAGCCGGACAATGTGCTGGGCAATGATTGCCCTTGTCCTGTCGTCCTTGATCTCGGACAGCCAGTTGCTGAAGTTCCTGGTTTTCTTGACCGTCTTCATGGAATCATTGTATTCATTCGAATACAGATACGCAATCAAATTTGCGTAACCATTATTCCCCCTCAAACCTTATCCCATCTCAACTGCCTCATAGTTTCCCCCATGTATCGTAAGCCTCTCCCACCAACCCCCGGAGAACCCCATGTCCTACGCCTACAGCAAAGTCACCGACCTGGAAAAAACCACCATGGTCGGCAACCATCAATGCGTCGCGCTGGTCCGCCACTACGGTGGCGCGCCTGCCACATCGGCCTGGAAGCAGGGTGAGGCAGTGCTGGGAAATCGCTTGCTGCGCAAGGGCACAGCCATTGCCACGTTTATCAACGGTAAGTATGCGAATCATCAGCAAGGCAATCACGCAGCCCTGTATATGGGACAGACCCTGGACGGTATCCTCGTCATGGATCAGTGGACGGGCAAGCGCCCGGGCATCGTGACTTCGCGCACCTTGCGCTCCAAAGGCCAGTACAAGAATGGCTTGTATGTCGATCCCAGCAACAATGCCGATGCTTTTTTCGTCATCGAATAGCGGAGTGCTCATGCAACTTAAACGTTTGTTGAGCGGTGCCGCCTGCTGTATTTTTTCTTTGTTCGCGCAGGGTACCATGGCCACTTCGCTCGCCTGCCCGGAGAGCGTGCCTGCGACATCGATCAGCTTGAATGCCGTACCGGCTGGCTGGACGCCGTATATCGACAGTCCGCTCTATCTGAGCGCTGCAGCGCCCATCGATGGCGCCCCGGAGCGCAGGGGGCAGCTGGTACCGAGCGGGGAGCGCAAGAAGAAAGGGCACACGGCGCTCAGCTACCGTCTGCAAGGCCGCTATCCAGACGGTAAATGGTTGCAATGCAGCTACGGCGCGCATGGTGAGATAACGCTGTCGAGACGCATGGACGACAGTGTCAGCCTTTGCGAATTCACCTACAGGAAAGGTAGCAAGGCCGGGCAGAACGAGATCGATATCGATTGCCGGTAAGTGATTTTGGTAGCGGCGCTATCGCCTGGCGCAGATGCAGGCATCCTTACGATTTGCTATCGAGCTTTTCAAGGTCGAGCTGAACCAATGCCCAGATGCCCCCCGCATGCTCAGGATTTGCCTGCAGGGCTACAATCTTGCTTTGCGTGATATCCACGGGTTCGCCCAGTTCCAGCAGTGTCTCGATGTGGCTGGTGATGGCTGCCCGGACGTTGTTGAGCACGAGTGGACGCCTTGGATGCCGGGGACGTTCACGCCGTACCCGCTAGCGGCATCTTTGAAAATGACAACGGGGATATGCATGACTGCTCCCTGTGATTGAGTTGAGCGTGTAGTTCAGCATAGTCCTTGCGAGACCAGGGTTCAAATGCAATAAAGATCGCGGAAGCGGTTTTTGTACTTAACAAGCAACCCGCCAATTCGCGCCAGCGGCCATGCATGTCGGCTTACGCGTTCCGCTAAGCCGACCTACGAAGCTGACATTACGCAACGTCCAGACGCAAAAAACCCGCCGAAGCGGGCTTTCTCACTCTACAGTCAAGCCAAAAGCTTAAAACTGGTTCATGGTGTTGTCTTTGCCAGCCGCCTTCAGCGCCGCTTCGCCGCTGAAGTAATCCTTGTGATCGTCGCCGATGTCCGAGCCGGACATGTTTTGATGTTTCACGCAGGCGATGCCCTGGCGGATTTCCTTGCGCTGCACGCCGGCCACGTAGCCCAGCATGCCTTGGTCGCCGAAGTATTCCTTGGCCAGGTTGTCTGTCGACAAGGCTGCCGTGTGATACGTCGGCAGGGTGATCAGGTGGTGGAAGATGCCGGCTTCGCGGGCCGAGTCGGCCTGGAAGGTGCGGATCTTCTCGTCGGCGGCGATCGCCAGTTCCGTCTGGTCGTATTCCACGCTCATCAGCTGGGCGCGGTCGTAGGCGGACACGTCCTTGCCTGCCGCTTTCATGCCGTCGAAGATTTGCTGGCGGAAGTTCAGGGTCCAGTTGAACGACGGGCTGTTGTTGTACACCAGCTTGGCGTTCGGGATGACCTTGCGGATTTCACTGACCATGCCGCCGATCTGCGCGATATGCGGTTTTTCCGTTTCGATCCACAGCAGGTCGGCGCCGTTTTGCAAGGAGGTGATGCAGTCGAGCACGCAACGCTCTTCGCCGGAACCGGCGCGGAACTGGAACAGGTTGCTAGGCAGGCGTTTTGGACGCAGCAGCTTGCCTTCGCGCTTGATGATGACGTCGCCATTGCCCAGCGCGTCGGCCGACACTTCTTCGCAGTCGAGGAAGGAGTTGTATTGGTCGCCCAGGTCGCCTGGTTCATTCGTGACGGCGATCTGCTTGGTCAGGCCGGCGCCCAAGGAGTCCGTGCGGGCGACGATGATGCCGTCGTCCACGCCCAGTTCCAGGAAGGCGTAGCGGATGGCGCGGATCTTGGCCAGGAAGTCTTCGTGCGGCACCGTGACTTTACCGTCCTGGTGGCCACATTGTTTCTCGTCGGACACCTGGTTTTCGATCTGGATGCAGCAGGCGCCCGCTTCAATGAACTGTTTTGCCAGCAAATAGGTTGCTTCGGCATTGCCGAAACCGGCGTCGATGTCGGCGATGATGGGCACGACGTGGGTGACGTGGCCGTCGATCTTGGCCTGGATGGCTTGCTTGTCAGCACCTTGCGCAGCGTCCAACTGGCGGAACAGGCCGCCCAGTTCGCGGGCATCGGCCTGGCGCAGGAAGGTGTACAGCTCTTTGATCAAGGCCGAGACGGCGGTTTTCTCGTGCATCGACTGGTCAGGCAGCGGGCCGAACTCGGAGCGCAGGGCGGCGACCATCCAGCCGGACAGGTAGAGGTAGCGGCGGTCGGTGCTGTTGAAGTGCTTCTTGATCGAGATCATCTTCTGTTGACCGATGAAACCATGCCAGCAGCCCAGCGACTGGGTGTACTTGGATGGGTCCGCATCGTAGGCGGCCATGTCGTTGCGCATGATCTTCGCCGTGTAGCGGGCGATGTCCAGGCCGGTCTTGAACTTGTTCTGGGCGCGCATGCGGGCGGCGGACTCGGGATTGATGGCGTTCCAGGCGCTGCCTTGTTGGTCTTTCAAACCGGCAACAGCTTTGATGTCGTCTTGATATTGGGACATGTGAATCTCCTAAAAAGAAAAGCAATGTTTGAGAAAATCGCCGAGTGCGCCACAACGTCTTGTCGAAGCAAACTGCATGACTAAATAGTAGGCCGATTGGCGACGATGTTCAAGTCTTATATAAGACATATAACTTAAATTAAGTCTTTGTTTTACAACGACTTAATTTATATTTTTCAGGATATGAAATGAATTTTCAAAAAGTGAGAGAAGTAATTGCTGAGTCCGGCGCCTGAAATTCCGCGATGTGAAACGTCTTTTCAGAATTTGGTGCAGCGCGACAAATCGGGACGAAAAAAACCACCCGAAGGTGGCGCAGAAGCAATTTTGTTTTAATATTATGTTCCGATTGTGAAAGGTAAAGTCAGCAATGCAGATGAACGGTATGGATCTGCCCGTCGAGTATGTTGCTTTTGCAGCAATATATCGGGAGGCGGAAGGATTTTGCAATTTGAGACTGAAGGAAGAGCTCGATTCTTTCGGTAACGTCTTGCAGGCGGAATTGGCTCACATCTATACGGATGTCGTCGAATTGAGTGCCCAGACAGCGAAGCTTGGCGTGTGTTTCGTAGGTGATGGCTGCTATGGGGAGCCTGGAAGTGTCAGTGCTGAGCCGGGAGCCATGCCGGACATTATTGATTTTACAGAAATCATCTGTTTCGGCATGGCCGGTGACGGGAGTCCATTCTGTTTCGACTACAGAGGGGGCCGCAGCGCGCCCTCTGTCATCTTGTGGGACGATGACTACTGGCGAAAGATTGCAAACTCCTTTGAAGACTTCCTGTTGCTATTTTCTAGATAGCTTACCGGGGCAGTTGCCGCAGCGCACGAGGCAAGCCCGTGCGCTGCGCGGATCTAGCGTCCCACGGTCTGCCGCTGATCCTTGATGAACAGCGCCGTCAGCATGCCCACCACGCACACGCCGATCACGTAATAGGCGGGACCCAGCACGTTGTTCTTCAGCATCAGGGTCACGACCACGGGTGTCAAGCCGCCGAAAATCGCGTACGACAAGTTGTAGGAAAACGACAGTCCCGAGAAGCGCACCTGCGCCGGAAACGCTTGCACCAGCACGTAGGGCACGGCGCCGACGACGCCGACGAACAGGCCCGTCATTGCGTACAGGGGCAGCAGCAGGTCGGGGCGGCTGCCGACGGTGGTGTAGAAGAGATAGGTGGAAATGGCCAGCAGCACGGAACCGACGAAGATCACGCGCTTGCCGCCCAGGCGGTCGGCCAGCATGCCGGCGATGATGCAGCCGAAAGCCAGGCACAGCGTGGCCACGGTATTGGCGACGAGGGTGGTGCGCGGCGCGATGTGGTGGATCTTTTGCAGCAGGGCCGGCGTCATTAAAATGACGACGACGATGCCGGCCGACAGCATCCAGGTCAGCAGCATCGATACGACGACGGCGCCGCGGTGGCTGCGCAGCACGGATTTCAACGGCATTTCCGTGGCCAGCGCCTTGCGCTGCTGCATTTCCGCAAACACCGGGGTTTCATGCAGCCAGCGGCGCAGATACATGGCGCCAAAACCGAAGATGCCGCCCAGCAGGAATGGATAGCGCCAGGCGCCCTCGGTGATTTCTGCCGGCGTGTAGACGGTGTTCAAGCCCGTCGCCACCAGCGAACCGAGCAGGATGCCCACGGTCAGGCCAGCCGTCAGCACGCCGCAGGCAAAGCCCGTGAAACGGCTGGGTACGTGTTCGGAGACAAACACCCAGGCGCCCGGCACTTCGCCGCCCACGGCCGCGCCCTGGAAGATGCGCATCAACAGCAACAGCAGCGGGGCGGCCAGGCCGATGGTGGCATACGTCGGCAGCAGGCCGATCAGCAATGTCGGCACGGCCATCATCAGGATCGACAGGGTGAACATGCGCTTGCGGCCGAGCAAGTCGCCAAAGTGGGCCATGACGATGCCGCCCAGCGGCCGCACGACGTAGCCGGCGGCGAAGATGCCGAAGGTTTGCAGCAAGCGCAGCCATTCCGGCATTTCCGGCGGGAAGAACAACTGGCCGATGGCGTTGGCAAAGAAGACGAAGATGATGAAATCGTAGAATTCCAGCGCGCCGCCGAGGGCGGCCAGCGACAGGGTCTTGTAGTCTTGTTGGGTGAGGGGACGGCTTGCGGCGTTGATGGCGGCGGTGTCGGAAGTAGGCATGTGTCTCGTTCTTGTGTGTTATCGGAGATTGCCAGACCTAGCATACGCATTTCCGCCGCGTGAGTAAATGCGGGGGATACGGGCAGCCGCCTCAGCTGTGCTTAATACAACGCCGCTATCATCAGCGTTGACTTCATTGGAAAGGACACACAATGCACATCATGATCGTGGGCGCCAGCCGGGGCCTGGGACGCGCGCTGGTGGATGGTTTGCTCGCTGACGGCCATGCCGTCATCGGCGTATCGCGCCAGCGACCTGCCGACTTGCCCACCGGCCAAGGTACCCAGCTGCAATGGATAGAGGCTGACCTGGCGGCACCGGCCGAGGCCGTTGAACGCATCGCGCGCGAAGCACCGGCAGCATTGGACGCGGTCATCTATAACCTGGGCGTGTGGGAAGAAAAGGCGTTCAGCGACGAGTACGCTTTCCTCGACGATGCGGACGACACCATCGTCGACATGGTCAATACCAACATCACGGCAACGATATTGCTGCTCAAGCGCCTGGTGCCGCGCTTGCTGGCCAGCGGCAAGCCGCAGCTGATACTCACGGGGTCGACGTCCGGCCTGCGCCAGAGCGGCCGCCCGGAAGTGACGTTCAGCGCCTCGAAATTCGCCCTGAACGGCATCGCCGACGCCTTGCGCGAAGGTTTCCGCGAACAGGGACTGGCTGTCACGGCGCTGCAACTGGGCTACCTGAATACCTACGATGGCTTGTCCGTGCCGCTGGCGGACGCCGCCGCGCGGGGCGAAGGCGAGCTGATACCCGTGCATGACGTCGTTGCCGTCGTGCGCATGCTGCTGAGCCTGTCGAATGCCTCGTTCGTGCGCGAACTGGTGATGCCGGCGCTGCGCGACGAGCGCTTTTAGGCTTTACGCCGGAAACAGCGCCCCGGCTTGTCGCATGTTGGCGGGCGTGGCGAGCTGGGGCAGCGCTTGCCGCGTCAGCCGGTACAGTGCTTCCTGCGCCTGGGTGCACGTGAATTCCACCTGCCGCGCCAGGGTGTGCATGTCGGGCGCCAGCCGTGATACGAGCAGGTTTTGCGCATCGAAACTCAGCGCCTGGGCGCGTTCTTCGCCTTTAATTAGCAGCGTCGTCAGGGAGCGCAGCATCTGTGCAAAGCAGGGGATGGTGATGGCGTAGACCGACATGGACCTCCTCAAGTAAAGGGGCGAGAGCAATACTGGCATGATGCCCGTGCCAGCCGGGTTTCAGCGTGCCGCTTGACCATGCTACAGTCCGCCATTGCCGCCAGCCCAGTGCGGCGCTCCCTGGATCAAGATTGATGCCTACCTGGACTTCCCCTCCCCAACTCGTCGCCCTGGCCGCCTTTTATGCGCAGGCGCAAGCCCGTCCTGAAACGCTCAGTGATGCTGTCTTCCTGGACAATGTGAAAAGCGCCCACTGGCCCACCAATTGCTGGAGTTACGTGGAAGCATCGTTTGCCATCATCGCGCCCGCCTGTCTGCTGCGTCCGCATCTGACCGCCGAGCTGATCGCTTTCCCCATCGACGCCATGATCGCGGGCGGCCTGGAGGATGCAGGGCAAGTCATCGCAATCGGCCTGGCCTGCGCCACGCGCGACGTGCCGTATGTGGAGGTAAGCGCAGAGGGCAGGCGCTGGCTGACGCAGGTGTGGCCGGGACTGGGGGAGATGGTCGAGGCCGTGTTTCAGGCCAGGTTGCAGGAGGCGCTGGCGGAAGACTAAGCAAGCTGGTGCTTGACCTGGAAAGCGGGTTTGCGTTAGGGTATACGTAACTACTTACACATATCCCGATCTCATGTCCTCCAACTTGCAAACCTACGGCTCCCTGATGCTGGCCAGCCGCCTGCGTCGTCTTTCCGATCAACTGTATGCCGGCGTCGATACCAGCTATCTGGCTGCCGGCGTCGAACTGACGTCGCGCTGTTTCCCCTTGTTATTGCTGCTACGCGACAACGGTCCCACGGCGATCACGGCCCTGGCCGCGCAGATCGGGCAGACGCATCCGGTAGTGGTACAGCTGGGGCGCAAGCTGCTCGATGCGGGCGTGGTAACGGAGATGCCGGACGCCAAGGATGAGCGTCGCCGTCTGCTGGCGCTGTCCGACGCGGGGCAAGCCTTGCTGCGCGACATGGCGCCGCTGTGGGACGATGTGCGTGCGGCCGTCGATATGGTCTTCGAGCAAGGCACGCCGCAGTTGATGGCCAGCCTGGACCGGGCGGAAGCGCGTTTGCAGGCGCAAGGCTTTGGCGAAACGATCGCCGCCTGCCGGCGCCAGCGCGAGCGGGCCGCCGTGGAGATCATCGATTACGCCGACCCATATGCACCCGACTTCAAGCGCCTGAATATCGCATGGCTGGAGCGCTATTTCTATGTCGAGGCGCTCGACGACAAGGTGCTGTCCGATCCGCAACGCTCGATCCTCGATGACGGCGGGCAGATCTTCCTGGCGCGCCTCGATGGAAAAATCGTCGGCACTTGCGCGCTGATCCGCGCCGATGACGCCAGCATCGAATTGTCGAAGATGGCCGTCACGCCAGAATGCCAGGGCCTGGGCATCGCGCGCCGCCTGATCGAACGGGCCTTCGACGCCTTCGAGGCCAGCGGCGCGCAACTGCTGTTCCTGGAGTCGAACAGCAAGCTGGCGCCTGCCATCCGCCTGTATGAAAGCAGCGGCTTTGTCCACGTGGCGCGGCCGGCCGGCGACGCGCATTATCAGCGCGCCGACGTCTACATGGAATGGCAGGGCAGGTCGCGTAGTTGAACACCCCATCGGCCGTCTCCCGCGTTACAATACGCGCACCCATAACGGAACTTAGGTTCCACTATTCGAGACGCCGCCGCCGCATGCCTTCCTTCCCGATGCCCTTCCCGCAGATGATCGTTCCCCCGGAACCCACCCAGGCGCGCAGCAAGCAGGCGTTCGAGCGCCTGCTGCAGGTCGGTGAACAGTTGCTGGCGGAAAACCGTTTCGATGAAATCGGCGTGGCTGACCTGGCGAAACTGGCGGAAACCTCGGTGGGCACGTTTTACCGTTTGTTGGGCGACAAGGACACCCTGAGCCGTTTGCTGCTGCAGCGCTTTTTTTCCGACATGGTGGAAAAGGTCGAGACCCTGACGGAGCTGCGCCAGTGGGAAGGGCGCAGCCTGGAAGAGTTCATCCGCGCCATGGTGGCCATGTTCGTGGCCGTGAATGGCGGGCGCAGCGGCGTCTTGCGGGCCTTGATCACGCGCGCGTCGCAGGATGCGCAATTTCGCGACAGGGTGCACCAGATCAATCATCTGATCTCGCAACGCACGGTGGCCGTACTGGCCAGCAAGTCGTCGAGCATCCGTCACCCGAATCCCACGCAGGCGATGATGGTGGTGCCGCCCGTGCTGCTGGGCATCCTCAACCAGCACACCCTGACGGGTTCGCTGTCCTTTTTGTCGGGCGCGGCGCTCGAGGATGAACTGGTGCGTGTTGCTTTAAATTACCTGACTTGAACTATTTAGCGATTTAACTTGAAATCGGAATTCGGATTCCGTATTATGTTTTCCAACAGCAGGAAAACATATTCCTGCACCTGAACACAAAGCATGTTCAACAGCAAGGAGACAGAATGCGGCGTCACACGACATCCGATGTTCCATTGCATTACCTCGACCTCGGCAAGCAGCAGGGCGAGCCCGTGTTTTTGCTGCACGGCCTCGGCTCCTGCGCCGAAGACTGGCGCCCGCAGATCGACGCTCTCGGCAGCAGCTATCGCCTGATCGTGCCCGACCTGCGCGGCCATGGCGCCAGTCCCGCGCCCAACGGCGACTGGCAGATCGGCGACTTCGCCAACGACCTCTTCAATTTGATGGATCAGCTCGACGTGCCGCGCGCGCACATCGTCGGCTTTTCCCTGGGCGGCATGGTGGGCTTGGAAATGGCCAACCGCGCACCGGGCAGGGTGGCCAGCTTGTGCCTGATCAATTCCCAGCCGTTCCAGGGCAGCAAGCCGGCCGCGCTGCTGTTTGCCTACTGGCTGCGCCGCACGGTGATCGCCACCTTCGGCCTGAAAGCCATGGGCAAGATCATCGGCAAGAAATTGTTTCCCGATCCTGCACAGCAGGCGCTCGTCGAGCGCTTCGCCACGCAGATGGCCGGCATGGACAAGCGCGCCTACCTGGCCGCGCTGGACGCCATTTTCCACTGGGATATCGATATTCACTTCCAGGCCCTGGCCATGCCCGTCCTCATCATGGCGGCCGAGCAGGATTACACGCCCGTCGCCAGCAAGCGGGCTTTTGCCGCACAGTTTCAGCAGTGCGAGATCGAGATCATCGCGAACTCGCGCCATGCCACGCCCCTGGACCAGGCGCAGCGTGTGAATACCTTGTTGCAGTCCTTCCTTACCATAAATTCAAAATAAACAGGCCACTCGCCGCACGGGACGAGGGCCGGGAAACAGTCATCGCAGGGCAGGTGCTCGCATTGCGCGCGCCGGTACCGTGACGTCTTGCGAATCTGTAAACCGGTCGTCTTCCCTGGCGGTCAGCAAGCCTGACATTGGAGACGCTATGAAACTTGCTTTGAAATTGATGCCCGCCGCCCTCGCCGTTGCCGGCGCCTTTGCCACCCAGGCCCAGGCGCAGGAAGCCATCCCGGCCACTGCTGTCAGCGCCCAGGAAGCCAGCGACGCGAAAGAACGCATGGAAACCGTGACGGTCTCTGCCCGCCGCCGCGAAGAGCGCCTGCAGGACGTGCCGCTGGCCGTCACGGCGTTTTCCGCCAAGGCACTGGAGCGGGCGAATATCCAGAACCTGGCCGACTTGCAGGAGCGCGTACCGAACCTGACCGTGTACGCCTCGCGCGGCACGAACACCACCCTGACGGCGTTTATCCGCGGCGTGGGCCAGGCTGACCCCGTCTGGGGCGTGGACCCGGGCGTGGGCATTTATTTTGACGACGTCTACATGGCCAGGCCGCAAGGCGCACTGCTCGATGTGTTCGACGTGCAACGCATCGAAGTGCTGCGCGGCCCGCAAGGCACCCTGTACGGCAAGAACACCATCGGCGGCGCCATCAAGTACATCTCGCGTCCGCTCGCGAAGGAAAACGGCGCCTCGGCGGAAGTTGGTATCGGCAACTACAAGCAGCGCAACTTCAAGGCCGCCTTCAACCTGGCCAACGAGAGCGGCACCTGGCGCGCGCGCCTGGCCGCCGCCAAGCTGGACCGCGACGGTTTCGGCCGCAACACGTTTAATGGCGAACAGGTCAGCGACCAGGACAGCACGGCCGCGCGCCTGTCCGTCGGCTACTTTCCGCAAGACATCCCCTTGACCGTCGTGCTGAGCCTGGACGCCACGGACGACAAGTCCGGCGTGCGCGGTTTCCAGCGCATGGGCGTGAGCGCCTTCGACCCGCTCAAGCGGCCCGCCAGCACGGATGCGTATGACATCCAGAGCGGCATGCCGGGCAACAATTTCACGCACAACCGGGGCGGCTCGCTGGTGGCCAATTACACCTTGTCGAATGACTGGTCTGTCAAAGTGATCGGCGCCAAGCGGCGCAGCACGTCCGAGCAAACCATCGACTTCGACGGCTTGCCGCAACCGATTGCCGACGTGTTCGGCGACTCGCGCGACGAACAGAAGAGCCTGGAATTGCAGGCCTCGTACAGCGGCGACTATGGCGCCGGCGTGATCGGACTGTACCGCTTCGAAGGCACGGCCGGCGGCGGCATCTACAACAACTTCCTGGGGCGCCAGTTCACGGCCGCCGTCAGCACGGTGGAAACGGACAGCACGGCGCTGTACACGGACTGGACCTGGCCGCTGGGCAAGGTGTGGAGCATCAATGCGGGCTTGCGCCATACGCGCGAGGAGAAACGCGCCATCGTGCTCAACCGCGCCTTTGCCGACGTGGGCTTTACGCGGCCCATCCAGACGGCGGCCGACTTCGACAAGTCCTTGTCGGTCAGCAATACCTCGCCGAAATTGTCCGTGCGCTACGAAGCGTCGAAGACGACGAATTTCTACAGCAACCTGTCGCGCGGCTTCAAGTCGGGCGGCTACAACGTACGTGCCAACAACCTGGTGGTGCCGGACTCGGCGCGGCCATACAAGGATGAAAAACTTGACGCGCTGGAAGTGGGCATGAAGTACGCGGCGCCAGACGACACGTTTGACGCCAACGTGGCCCTGTTCTACAACCGCTACAAGGATATCCAGTTGTCGGTATTCACCAGCTATGTGCAGCCGGGCGGCGTGCCGGGCTTCTATGGCGACTTCACGAACGCGGGCAAGGCGACCGTGAAAGGCGCCGAGTTCGAATTTTCGTGGCGGCCCAACCGCCAGTGGGAAGTCAACGGCTTCCTCGCGCTGCTCAATGCCAGCTATGACGAGTTCATGAGCGGCGGCAAGAACATTGCGGATACGCAAAAGTTCAGCAATACGCCAGCCCGGCAAGTGGGCTTGAACCTGACACGCACGGACCGCGACGTGTTCGGCGGCGCCTTGCGCAGCATGGTCGGCTATGGCTACCGCAGCAAGGTCTATCCGACCACGGACTTGAGCGAAACGCTGGCGCAGGGCGGCTACAGCATCTGGACGGCTGGCGTCGTGTGGGAAGCGCCGAAGAACTGGACCTTCAGTCTGCATGGCAGCAACCTGGGCAATAAACGCTACCGCACGGATGGCTACAACATTCCGGCCGTGTTCATCCTCGACGGTTTCTACGGCCCGCCGCGCCAGATCATCGCCAAGGCTGGCTACAAGTTCTAAAAGGTTGTTGAAGTGCCAGCCTGGTTAGCGCCAGGCTGGTTTGTTGTCGCTGTTTTCGTCCTTAATAACAATCAGGAGACTGGCATGGCACATCTGCATCATCAACTGCGTCACTTCTTATCTGCACTCATCGCCGCCTGCGGCTTGCTGGCCGCGCTGCCGGCCGCAGCCGGACAGTGGGACTTCGGCCTGTACGCGAGCCTGTGGGGGACCCGCGAATACCAGGTCTGGTTACCGAGCAATTACAACGCCAACACGCCGCTGCCTGTCGTGCTGATGCTGCACGGCTGCGGTTCCGAGCCCAACAGCATGGCTGCCGTCAGCCGCTATAACCAGCTGGCGGACAGCGAAAATTTCATCGTCGTCTATCCGCGCCAGAACGCCACGGCCAACCCCATGCGCTGCTGGAATTTCATGTTGCCGCTGAACCAGGAACGGGGCACGGGCGAGCCGGCCGTGCTGATGGGCATCTTGAACAAGGTCAAGAGCAAGTATGCGGTGCAGGACAGCCGCGTGTATGTGACGGGCATCTCGGCGGGCGGCGCCATGGCGTCCATCATGGCCGCCTGTTATTCCGACGTGTTCGCCGCCGTGATGGTGCATTCGGGCGGCATGTACAAGGGCGCCATCGGCATGCTCACGGCCGCCGATTCGCTGCTCAACGGCAGCTCGTTCGATCCGAAAGTGCGCGGCAAGGATGCGTGGCGCTGCTCCGGCTCGCCGCGCCGCCTGATGCCGACGATGGTGTTTCACGGCACGTCCGACATCGTCGTCAATCCCGTCAACGGCGAGCAAACCATCGAGCAATTCCTGCAGACCAACGACTATGGCGACGATGGCCTCGACAATGACAGCGTGCGCTACCGTGCCGACAGCATCGTGCGCCAGACGGTGCCCTACGGCCGCAGTTACGCCATCGACACCTATCTGCACAACGGCGCCGTCATCGCGCAAAAATACACGGTCGAGGGCATGAACCACGCGTGGAGCGGCGGCCCGCCCGGCTGGCCATTCAGCGATGAGCTGGGCCCGGACGCGACTGTGATCAGCTGGAATTTCTTCAGGAATTACCAGCGCTGATGGCGTTAGGGAATTTGCAGCTTGGACAAAGCACCTATTATGCTGTTCAAGACCCGCCCTGCTGGCCAGGCGGCAAAGGTTGACGGAAGTAGTGGGAACCTTGGCGGGTTCTTACTAAATATCAAGTATTTCCCTGCCATCCCATGGCATTGTCGGTTCTCCAGCTTGATTCGATGCAAGTGCGAACGAGGAGAATGCCATGGACGGTGACGAGTCGATATCGGGTGCCGAGCGACCGCTGCGCCTGCGCCTGGGTGTTTCGCCCAAGGTGCCTGCCGGCGTGCTGATACCGCAGCGTATCGCCGGCAGCGAGGCCATCTGTGGCGGCATCGAATACCGCATCTTGTGTGTCTCGACGCATGCCGACTTGCCGCTCAGTAGTTTGATTGCCTTGCCCGCGGCTATCGATATCGTCACCGATCAGGGGCAGCTGCGCAGTATCTGCGGCATCGTCACGCAAGCCAGTGCCGGCGACAGCGACGGCGCGCTGGCCAGCTACCAGCTGGCGCTGACGGACGCCTTCGCCATCATGGAAAAGCGCTGCAATACGCGCGTCTTCCGGCGCCTGACGGATATCGAGATCGTCAAGACCTTGCTCGACGAATGGATACGCAGCAATACCGTGCTGGCGCACGCCTTCCAGTATGCGTTTGCCGATTTCTTTGAGGCGCAGACATATCCGCAGCGCGAATTTGTCATGCAGCACAATGAGTCCGATGCGGCCTTCGTACGGCGCCTGCTCAAGCGCAATGGCGTCGCCTGGTTTTTTCGAGCCGAGGGCAATACGGATGTACATACCGAGCCGGCGCATACCCTGGTGCTGTTCAACCATGCCGATGGCTTGCGGAAAAACATGGCCGATACCGTGCGCTATCACGCGGACCGCGCGACGGAACAGCGTGACACCTTGACGTCGTGGAGCGAAGTGCGCAAGCTGCAGGCGGGCAAGGTGACGCGCCATAGCTGGAATGAAGAACATCCGCGCGCGCGGCCGTTCATGACCGCCGATGCCCTGGGACGGGGGACGCAGGGCATGCATGGTAATGCGATTGCCGCCACGCTCGATGATTACCGCGTGCTCCCGCCGCGCGCGGGCATGGATCATGATGCCTTGTGTCAGCTGGGCATGCTGGCCATGCAGCAACACGATTACGAGAGCCATTGTTTTCATGCCGAAGGCAGCGTACGCGACCTGTGTCCGGGTGAATATTTTACGCTGACCGAGCATCCGGACGTTGACGCCTTGCCAGCGGCCGCGCGCGATTTTGTCGTCACGTCGCTGCACGTGGCGGCGCAAAACAATTTACCCAGGGAGCTGGCCGCCCGGGTGGCGCGTTTGTTTGCGCGTAACCGCTGGCTGGCCGATGAGGCATCGCTGCCGCAGCGCGAACTGGCGGCTGCCGTGGACGGTGGCCCCTTGCGCATGCATATCGAACTGACGGCAGTGCGGCGCGGCGTGGCCATCGTGCCGGCCTACGACACGCGCAGTGATTTGCCGCCAGTCACCATGCAAAGTGCCATGGTGGTGGGGCCGGCGAATGAGGAAGTCCATTGCGACGCGATGGGCCGGGTCAAGGTGCGCTTTCCCGCCACGCGCAAGCTGGACCACGAGCATGCAGGCGGCACGGGCGCCTCCGACACGGATGCCGATTCGGCCTGGGTGCGCGTCGCGTCGAGCTGGGCGGGAAACGGACCTGGCAGTATGCAGCAATGCGGCTATCTGGGTTTGCCCCGCGTCGGCAGCGAAGTTTTGCTGGCCTTTCTGGGCGGAGATCCGGACCGGCCCATCATCGCGGGACAGTTGTACAACCATAATGCGCAGCCGGTTGCCTTGAGCAAGGTGGGCGACCTGCCCGGCAACCGTTATTTGTCCGGCATCAAGAGCTGTGAGATCAAGGGCACGCGTGGCAACCAGCTGCGCTTTGACGATGTGCACGGGCAAATCAATGCCCAGCTTGCCAGCGATCATGGTTCCACCCAGCTCAATCTGGGCTGGCTGACGCAGGACCGGCGCAACGGCCAGGGCGATGCGCGCGGCGAGGGCGCCGAGCTGCGCACCGATGAGCAGCTGGCCATGCGGGCGGGCAAGGGCATGCTGATTTCGGCCTGGAAGCGCCTGAATGGCGAGGGTAGCCACATGGCGCGCAGCGAATATCTGGGCCTGATGGAAAACTGCCTGGAATTGTTCCGCTCGCTGGGCAGCTATGCCGCCACGCATCAGGCACTGGAGCAGGAAGACCAGGCGCAGCAGGAATTGCAGCACAGCTTGAAAGGCTGGGAGGGCGGCAGCAATACGCAGCCCCGTGCCGAACTAGGCGGTGCGGCGGCGATTGCCGTCACGGCGCCTGCCGGCATCAGCTTTGCCAGCTCGAAAGCTATCGTCAGCTATGCCGTCAGCAATATCGATACCGTGGCGCAGCAGCACCTGCAAGCGGTGGCAGGCCAGCGCTACAGCGTGAATGCGGGCAAGGGCATCTCGTTGTTTGCCCATGCGGATGGCATCCGCGCCATCGCCCATCATGGCAAGTTCCTGCTGCAAAGCCAGCATGACGACATGGACCTCAACGCGGCGAAAAATTTGAAGCTCACCGCCAGCGAAGGCAAGCTGACGGGCATGGCCGATGAAATCGTATTGATCTCCAAGCACGGCGCTTTCATCCGCATCGCCGACGGCATCACCTTCGGCAGCAAGTCGCCGCTGAACTTCAATGCGCCCAATTTCATCTTCAATGACCCGCAAAGCATGGAGGTGCAATTGCCAAGCTTTGCCGAGGGCAAGGCCGACCAGCAATTCATCTTTCAATATGAAGGCGACGACAGCGCCGTCGATGGCGTGCCGCAACAACCGCAGTTGGCACCGCAGGCGCACTTTGCCGTGGAGCTGGGCGATGGCTCGTCGGCCAATGGGCGCAGCGATGGAGGCGGCAAGACGGACGTGCTGGAGCGCGCAGCGATGCACCTGGCCGCCATCGAAGTTTTCAACAACAAGGATTGATGACGCCAGGAGAGTGCGATGGGCAGCTATCCGAAAGTACCGTACGTGGTGGGCGAGGAAGTGGCGCTCCTGCATTGCGAACGCAGCGTGTGCAAGAAGGTGAAAATACGCCGCAACCTGCCGGGCAATATCATCGTCATCCATGGCGTCAACGATGTGGGCGTCAGCTACAAGGCGGTGGAGCATGGCTTGTGCGAGGGCTTGACGAAAAGGCTGGGACGCGGCTTTACGCCAGCTTCTTACCGCATGCCTGTGGCAGCGGACAAGGACAAGCTGGAAGATGACCCCGATGCCGTTTTCTTCAAGCGCACGATCGCCAAGGACACCAACAGCCCCGTGATTCCCTTCTATTGGGGCTACCGCGAAGTTGAAGGTAAGACGACTACCATCCATGGTCAGTTCGTTGACCGTTACGGCAACCGGCTGGACAAGGATCTGTCGAAGGAAGGTGGGCCGTTCGGCAACGCCACCAGCAGCTTGCCCGACATGTGGCGTCCGGGCATGTATGCGCCTGCGGACCCCATGGGCGATGCCTTGCGGCCACTGAAAACGGCGCCCGGGCGCATGTATATGGTGCTGGCGGCGCAGCGGCTGGCCGCACTGATTTCCATGATCCGCGATTACGACGCGGATGATACCGTCAGCATCGTTGCGCACAGCCAGGGTTGCCTGCTGTCGCTGCTGGCGCAAGCCATGCTGATGGAGAAAGGGTTGGCGCCAGCCGATAATTTGATACTCACGCATCCGCCGTACAGCCTGGTGGATAGCCTGCCTCTGTTGATGCGAGGTGCTGCCTGGTTCGATGGCGGTGAGGATGCGGCGATGAAGCCCTATTACCATTTGCTCAGTGGTGCGCAGACCATGGGAGCGCGCCTGAAGACATTGGTGAACATAGTTTCCGGCGTGGCGAAGGGCAACGGCCAGGCTTGCCAGCCGCCGTTTGCCGAGCTGAAGAAGGACGAACATCGCGGTATGGTCGGCAGCCGCTGGCAGAGCGCCGACGACCGCGACAACCGCCGCAAGGTTTATCTGTATTTTTGTCCTGAAGACATGACGGTGGCACTCGATAACATCCAGGGCATAGGGTGGGATGGCGTGCCCGATCATGCACCGGGAAGTGAATTGGTGGAAGAAGAGGAGACATCCAGTCTTGATGGGTACAGTATTTCCTCCGGTCATACCAAGATGGTGGAACACAAGCAGGTACGCGGCGCTCTGGTGGAACTGGGTGGCAGATTTTATCAGCGGGTATTCAGCAACAAGATCCGGCTGGATCCGGCCACGGGAAAGACCACGGTGTCGTTGGTAGGCAAGCCGCCACCGTTTGACTTTCCGTTGCGCCTGTCGACGGAAACGGAGCAATCGCACGTGGAGGTTTCTCTGCGAAAACACCGCGCACAACATCAAGCGGTGGCCTGGCCTGTCAATACCCGGTTGAGCAAGACGGAGCAGCGCAATGGCATTCGAACTATCACGGGCGAAGCATTGAAGCTGCCCGTAGCCGCCGACTTGCGCGGCACATCGCAAATCGATCCGGAGAATATCCCGGCTACGTCCATGATGAGAAATCGTCCTGTTGCCGATCAGGGACCAGCGGAAGAAGTCGATCCTTGCGATGCGTCAGTGGCACCGACCAGCGGGAGCGGCATGCAGCTACGCAGCGAATTTCGTCCTGATCCTGGCGGTTATCAAAAGTTTCCCGAACGGGCAGAACACCTGAATCTACGAGAGCTGGCATTGATGACGGCAAGCTACAACAAGGAAAAAGGACTGGACGTGAAAGACAAGCTGGATCAACGCGAAATTGTCTCGGCGCAACGCTACCCTGACAGCAATGTCGTGGCGAAAATTCAGGAAAGCCCGAACGAGGCGCGCTTGCGCTGGCAGCGGGAAGTCAGTGCCAAGTCTTTCCACAGTTCCATTATCGGTAGCGCGAAAAATCATAGCCAGGTGACCGCGTATGACGTGGCGATTGGCAGCGGCAAGGCGTCGTCGGATCCACAGTTTTATGCGTATCTGTGCGCGGTGGCGGATTGGCGGGTGAAGATTCTGAAGAAAGGTGAGCAACCGAGAGACGGAATACTATTAATGCATCGATTTCGTGCTTTGTATTCTTCTTATCTGGATGTTGAGCCAGCATGGCGGCAATCCATTATTGAAGGAAATATTGGCTATTACAACAGCGGAAGTTTACCTGCAGGACTTCCATTGCTGTCGGGCGCCTTATGGAAGATTGTCGTATCGCAAACAAAAAATATGAAAGTAGTGGCTGAAGAAAAGGTAAGTAGCGTGTCCAAGACGCATCGATAACAGCTTACTTGGACTGATTGTGCATCCTTCGGAATTGCAGACCTAAAAGGTGAGAACTATGATGATGCTTCGTTGGTTGGGGATATCGATAGTTGTTGTAATTTTATTTACTGGCTGGTTATGGCTAGGCGCCGCATCTAAGAGCCAAGCACGTGAAATTGCGTCACAGTTGCAGGCGCAACAGAAAAAGCTGCCTTTGGAACTAGGACGAGAGTATGTGCTGGAAGTGATCGGATTTGGCGTGACGTTGGATAAATATCGGCAGGGTAAATTGTGGGAAGCCTTACAAAAAGGAAGTGCTTATACCAGCATACGTGAGCAGGATCCGATGAAGTATCCGTGGAAAGGAATGGATAAAGATGGGCAGGGGGGAGGCCGAGCCTGCGACGCATTGGAAAACGGCGTTAATTTCACGCCCATGTATTGGGGCTTACCATCGTTTTATGCTGGTTCTCCGATTCTTGATCCTGATGAGCAGCCCAGTTTATACGCGCCGATGGCCGGATTGGTAGCTGGTGCATCGACAATTGGTCTGCCGGCACATTTATTTTCGATAGGTCCTTGGAAATTGGATGAGAGACCGGATCGCTTGTTGATTGAAGTCTTTGAATTTTTTGACCAACATCCAGAGCTGCCTTATGTTGTCGTACATTCCGAAGATAGTGTGGGTACGCGCGATGGAAATCGCAAGCCGGGTGATGCGATGAGATTAAAGGATGGCTACTATATCCCCGAGATGCCCGATACCACTGCCGTATTTGTGCTGGCGCGCCGCGACAGAATAGATCCTTTGCGCCCTTATGTATGGGAGGATCCCGAGAATAAGTTTGTTCAGGGGCACTTCAAGGCCATGTATTACGATTTGAAGAGTTCATTGGCCAAACCAGTCAAATCAATATGGTCCAGTTTTAGCATGTCTCGCCAACCCACCGTCGCAGAATGGCTCGCCGCTGCCGCCGCCTTCGCCCAGCGGCCCGATATCCGCGGCGTGGGTTTGCATACTTTTGACAAACTCAATCCCTGGGAAAATCGCCCCCCGCGCGACTGGAAGCCGACGCCGTGGTTTCCCATTCCATGGAACCGGGAACAGATGGAAACCTTCGACCGCTTGCCCTCGTTCGGTTTCGTGCATCGGCCCGTATTCGTCAAATTTGCGGATGAAGAGGGCAAGCCCGTCACGCGGCGTGACCAGCGCCAGAAGATGTTCAATGCGGGCTGGCAGCAGGCGCTGCAAACCTTGCCGGTGGCGGAGCGCGGCAAGGGGCCAGCACGCATCGTGGCCGGTACGGGAAATCAGCCGGAGCAGGTGCTGATGCTCGAAGGCATGTTGCATGACTATGCGTCACAAGGCGGGCCGGAAATCGACAGCAGCAAGAGCGCACAGTTCATCAATACCGATCTTCGCCTGGGCAATACCGGTGCCGCCACCTGGTTCATGCAGATGGCCATTGGCGTGATGGGCAGCTATCGCGATGGCGGCGCCACTGCCGCGATTAATTTGCGTGACGGCAATGAGGCCAGCATCATCTTCATCACGCCGCCATCGGACGCCAAACGCCAGCAGCAGGATGCCAATGGCGATATCTTCCGCAGCCGCGTCACCCCGTCCGTCGATCCGGGCAATTATGCGGCGCCATCGGTGGAAGCCATCCTGGAAAGCTCGGTGGGCAAGTAGAACGGGAGGCAGCATGCGTAAAGTCATCCGTTTGGGCGACGCCACGTCGCATGGCGGCAAGGTGCTCAGTTGTGCCGCCACGCATTTTACGGTCAATGGCATTGCCGTGGCCTGCGTCGGGGACTTGTGCAGCTGCCCCGTCAAGGGGCATCAAGGCTGCAAGATCGCCAGCGGCTCGTCGCGGCACACCATCAACGGCATCGCCATCGCCTTTGAAGGCGATACTACCACCTGCGGTGCCAGGCTGCTCGCTGGTGGTGTCAACTTCCGCACGTCCTGACGCCGTACGCTCCTTGTATTTCCTGGTAACTATATAATCTGCGCTTGGGCGATATCCGCCCCTGAACGTCGATTGAAGGAATGCCATGCCAGGATATTTCATGCGCTCTGTAGCGCTCTTTACCCTATCGGCCGTGTGCATCTCAGCCAGTGCCGCCGAGGTGGTGGCAGTGGATGCGCAGCAGCGCGCGTCCTTGCTGGAATTTTATGCACAGCAATATCCGGGCGAGCCGGCTGCGCGCACCGTGTTCGAGAGCGTGCCCGTGGTAGGCGGCCGTGGCAGCGAAGTAGTGGGCAGCGTGGAAACGTCGCCGTATCGGGGCCATGGCGCGCTGTGCCGGACGCAGCGCACCAAGTTCGTGCTGCACGGCGAGGGCAAGCAGGCGCGCTGGCAGGAGGCGGGCATGGAGTATTACGCCTGGCTCGACCGTGGCACCTGCCGCGCGGTGGCCGAACCCGTGCGCATGCTGCAGCGCATCCCCGATGTGGAGCTGGAAGGCGTCTTGCTGTACCAGAAACCGTTGCTGGAGCGGGCGCGATTATTGATGGCGGGCAATACGGCCTGCGCCCCCTTGCGGGCGCTGAAATTTGCGCTGGCGGCTGTCGACGTGGGCACGGCCGCACCGCGTGCCGAAGAGCGTTATGCGCTGGTGTTCAAGAGCGACCGCGACAGCTACGCCCGTGTCTGGCTGCGCAAGAGCGGCGCCCAGTATGACGCGTGGAATGTGACTTGCCCGCCAGTACTGTAGACTGCTCGCCCTTTGCCCGATTTTACTTTTTGACTGTTGCAACCATGAATGAAAATTCCACTTCCGCCCGCAGCTGGGGCACCATCGTCACGCATAGCGACGAGATGGCCATCATCTACCGCTATGTCGATACTTTCCATGACGACTGGGACCTGTCGTCGCAGCCGGACCGCATCATCATCGCCTGGCGTTATGAAGACGAAACGGGCATGCCCGCGCCGAACGAACGCGAGCACATGGAAGAGCTGGAAGCGGCGCTGGCGCCCGTGGTGGAAGAAGACGGTTTCGCCACCTTGGCGCTGGTGTCCACGGGCGAAAACCTGCGCGAATGGATTTATTACACGCAGTCGGGCGAAGAGTTTTTCAACCGCCTCAACACGGCGCTGGCGCCGCGTCCAAAGTTCCCGATTGAAATCCGCAGCGCGGCCGACCCCGCATGGTCCACGTACGCCGGTTTCATGGCCGCTTTGCCCCCAACGACCTGATCAAACCTGCTGCGCGTCGTGATCTGCCGCCTGCGATGCTCACTGTGCTGAAGCACAGTTCCGCTCTCGGCGACAGCTCTCTTCCGCTCGCGACGGTTTTATCAGGGTTGGATCTAATCAGACCAGCGCGGCCGTCACGATACGCGTGGCGGCCGTGATGATGTCCTGATTCGTGTCCGCTTTTTTCTGTTCGCGCGTGTAGTACACGGCGATGACCAGTGGCGCGCCGCTGGGCGGGTAGGCCACGCCGATGTCGTTGACGCTGCCATACGCGCCCGAGCCGGTTTTATCGGCCACCTGCCAGCCGGCAGGCACGCCGGCGCGGATGCGCTTGTCACCCGTCGTGTTGCCGCGCATCCAGGCATCGAGTTGCTGGCGCTGCGGCGCCGGCAAGCTATTTCCCAACAACAATTGCTGCAAGCTGTGCGCCATCGACGCAGGGCTGGCAGTGTCGCGCACTTCGCCGGGGATGGCGCTGTTCAATTCCGTTTCCCAGCGTTCCAGCTGGAACATGGTGTTGCCGATGCTGCGCGCAAACGCCGTCACGGCTTGCGGCCCGCCTAATAATGTCATCAAGAAATTGGCCGCGCTATTGTCGCTGTACTGCAAGGTGGCGGCACACAGGTCGGCGACCGTCATGCCGTCGGCCAGATGCTTTTCCGTGATGGGCGAATAGGTGACCAGTTCCTTTTTCTCGTAACGCACATGCTGATCCAGCAGGCCCGGCTGGCTGACGCTGCGGGCCAGCACGGCACCCGCCAGCATGGCCTTGAAGGTGCTGGCCAGGGGAAAACGTTCGTCGGCGCGGTAGGCCACGCGCAGCTCGCTGCCCTGGCGCCAGGCGGCAACGCCGAGGCGCCCGCCTGCCGCTTGTTCCAGCGCGGCCAGTTGCGCTTGGGCGGCGGCGATGCTGGTGGCGGGCGCGGCAAACAACATCGGTGTCGGGCACAGCAGGGCGGCGCCGCCAGCCAGCAGGAGGTTGCGGCGGATGTGGTTCGTGGATTCAGTCATGGTCTGTCAGTGTTGTTGGAGTGGAAAGAGTGGCCAGCAGTTCGCCGATGGCGAGCAGGTTGGCCGGTTTGGTCAGATGGTGGTCGAAGCCGGCCGCGCTCGATTGGCTGCGGTCGTTTTCGGCGCCCCAGCCCGTCAAGGCCACAAGCACGACGTTGGCGCCGGCCGGTATCCGGCGCAGCGCACGCGCCACTTCATAGCCGTTCATGCCGGGCAGGCCGATGTCGAGGAAGATAACGTCCGGCAGGAATTGCGGCGCCACGGCCAGGGCCTGTGCGCCGTCGTGGGCCACTTGCGTGGCGTGGCCCATCATGTCGAGCACGGCGGCGAGGGTGTCGGCCGCATCGACATTGTCGTCGACCACCAGCACGCGGAAATGGCGGCTGCTGGCGGAGCTGGCGGCGATGGCCGGTTCGGTGGGTGCCTTGGGTTCCACCGTCAGCAGCGGCAGACGCACGCTGAAGGTGCTGCCCAGGCCGGCGCCTGGACTGGCCACCGTGGCGCTGCCGCCATGCAGCTCGGCCAGGCGCCGCACCAGCGACAGGCCGATGCCCAGGCCGCCCTGCGCTCTGCCCATGTTTTGTCCCACTTGCGTAAACATGTCAAACACGGTGGCGATCGATTCGGCGGGGATGCCGACGCCGCTGTCTTTGACTTCGATCAAGGCCTCGTTGCCATCGCGTAATGCACGCAAGCTGATCTGGCCGCCCGCCGGCGTGTACTTGGCGGCATTGTTGAGCAAATTGCCCAGCACTTGCGCCAGGCGCGTGGGATCGGCCTCGAGTGGCAGCGGCTGCTCGTCGAGTTCCACTTGCAATTGGTGGCGGCCCGCCTCGATCAGCGGCATGCTCGTTTCCACGGCGCCGGCGATGATGGTTTTCAAGTCCGTGCGCTCGGGCTTGAGTTCGATCTGGCCCCGCGTGATGCGGGCCACGTCGAGTAAATCATTGACCAGATGCACCATCTGATTGACTTGCCGCTCCATCACGTCGCGCACCCGCGCCACGGTGGCGGGCTTGTCGGCGGCCAGGCGCATGATCTGCAAGCCGTTGCGGATGGGCGCCAGCGGGTTGCGCAGTTCGTGCGCCAGGGTGGCCAGGAATTCCGTCTTGCGCCGGTCCATTTCGGACAGGTTGTCGGCCAGTTGGCGCAATTGCTGTTCAGATCGCTTGCGTTCGCTGATGTCGCTGAACAATACCGTCAGCAGGCGGCTGCCGGGGCCGCCCAGGCGCGCGGCGAAGACTTCGAACCAGCGCTCCATGGCCACGGCTTCGTTTTCGTAGCGCACGGGCTCGCCGGTCTTGACGACCTGGTCGTACAGGTCGAACCAGTGCTGGTCGTGGTCGGGCACGAAGCTGCGGATGGTCTTGCCGATGGCGTTTTCCAGCCCCGACTGCTTGACGAAAGCGGGATTGCCTTCCAGGTAGCGGAAATCCACGGGGCGGCCTTGCTCGTCGTACAGCATTTCGATGACGCAAAATGCTTGGTCCATCAGCTCGATCAGGGTACGGTAGCGTTCCTCGCTTCGGCGCAGCGCATCTTCCACCTGTTTCTGGCGCGTGATGTCGAGCAGGACGCCGGGCAATTGCAAGGGCGTGCCATCGGGCGCGTATTCCGCGCGGCCCCGCGCGATGACCGAACGGTACTGGCCATCGCCGGCGCCGACGCGGTAGCTGGCCTCGAACGGCGTGTGCGCCTGCAGCGCCTGGGCAATCTGCGTGCTGACTTGCTCGCGGTCATCGGGGTGGATGATGTCCAGATAGCGCGCCAGCGGCGCCGCCGTCGCCGCATCGGCATTGACGGGGAACAAGCGCGCCATATTGCTGTCGGCCGTGACCCGGTCGGCCACGATGTCCCAGTTCCAGGTGGCCACTTCGCCGGCCGCCAGGGTCAGGCGCAAGGTTTCCTCGTTCTGTTTGCTGGCCGTCAGGTCGAGCGAGATGCCGGACAGGCCGATCACGTTGCCAGCGCCGTCGCTGGCGCAGGTGCCGCGCATGTGCGCCCAGTGCAGCGACCCATCGGGCCAGCGCACACGGATATCGACTTCGAAATCGCTGGCGCTGGCGATGGCCGCGTGCACTACCGTTTGCCAGTGTTGCAGGTCGCCGTCGAGCATGGCGCCCGTCAGCTGCGCGTAATCGATGTGGCTGTCAGGCGGCAGGCCCAGGTTGCCCTTGAAGGCATCCGAACCGGCCATGCTGCCGCTGCCCAGGTCGATCTCCCACGTGCCCATGCGGCCGCCCTGCATGGCCAGGCGCAGCCGCTGTTCCGTCTGCCGTTGCTGCGTCACGTCGCAATGCGAGCCCAGCCATTCAACGATGCTGCCGTCGGGCGCCAGCACGGGCAGCATGCGCACGAGCATGTTGCGGTAGGCGCCGCTGACGTGGCGCAGCCGGTATTCCGCTTCGAACACGCTGGTCAGGTGCGATGGCATGACGTAAGGCAAGTTGCGGTCGTCCGGATGCAGGGCATTGACCCAGCCACGGCCCAGCAGTTCGGCCTCGGTCTGGCCCGTGAAGGCGCGCCAGGATGGCTGGTCGGCATCGAACTGGCCGAAGGTTTTCGTGCTCCAGACGATGTCGCAATGGGCGCTCAGCAGTAAATGCGCCGCCTGGGCGGCGACGGTGGCGGACGGGACGGCGTTGCTGGGTTGGCTGGATTCTGGCATGGAGGCGATCGACGATGGTGCAGGGGGCTGCCGCCGCACTGGAATGGGGCGGCTTGGCAACTCAATTCTGGCGATATTACAACTATTTTTACCGCCGGGGCTGTCTTGCTGGACGCCAATTCCGCTTTCGCGGGCCAGGCAAAAAAAGTCGCGCCCTGCGGCAGGTGACCGGGGGAAATAGCAATGAAATAGCAAGGAAATAGCAAGATAGAGGCGGTATTGTGGCTGAATAACCACTAGTCGGCCCATTATGTTGATGAATGAATATTTTACATAACAATATTCTTGCAGCGCACAAGGCGCTTGAATTAAATTGGCGCCTTACTCAAAAGTTGGTGTTCATCAGACATCCCAGAGATGCGGCCGCTACCGCTGTCAGCTAGCACGACAGCCAGGGCAGAGCCAGTGACGCCAGGAGTGGAGAGACATCCGCTCGCGCTGCTGCACCGTGATGGTGCAGACGATCATCCAGCGCCGTACATAAGCCGGAGACAGGTTTCGCAATTCTTTTTTAAACTTCTGGGAAACAACATGATCAAGATGTCCAAGATGCACAAGCGTTTGTGCGCCAAAAGCGCTGCTATGCTGGCACTGTCCGCTGCCTTGCCTATCGGCTCGGCTTACGCTGATGAAGTCGCTGCTGATACGACCCCTGCCGCCAGCCAGCTGGAAACCGTGACCGTGACGGCGCAGCGCCGCAAGGAAAATATCCGCGACGTGCCCGTCTCCGTGTCGCTGCTGCGCGACGAAAAGCTCGACGTGCTGGTATCCGGCGGACAAGACATTCGCGTGCTGGCCGGCAAAGTGCCGAGCCTGAACGTGGAATCGTCGAATGGCCGCACCTTTCCCCGCTTCTACATCCGCGGCTACGGCAATACCGACTTCAACATCTTTGCATCGCAACCTGTTTCCCTGATTTACGACGATGTCGTGCAAGAAAATCCTATCCTCAAGGGCTATCCGATTTTCGACGTGGCTGGCGTGGAAGTGCTGCGCGGCCCGCAAGGCACCTTGTTCGGCCGCAACACCCCTGCCGGCGTGGTCAAGTTCGAATCCGTCAAGCCGAACCTGGACAAGGTTGAAGGCTATTACAACGTCTCCGCCGCCACGCACAACACGACCAATTTCGATGGCGCCGTCAACGTGCCGCTGAGCAAAGAATGGGCCATGCGTGTCTCGACCTTGCGCCAGCACCGCGACGACTACGTCGACAACACGTTTACAGGCAAGAAAAACGCGCTGGACGGCTACAACGAACATGCCGAACGCGTGCAATTGATGTATGCGCCGAACGGCACGTTCAACGCCCTGTTCAATGTGCATCAGCGCAGCACCACGGGCAGCGCGCGCGTGTTCTTCGCCAACGCCATCAAGCTTGGCACGAATGACCTGGTCGACGGTTTCGATCCGACCAAATCTTACACCGATGCCCTGAACTTCCAGGAGCTGCGCACCAATGGCGCCAGCGCTCGCCTGAGCTGGGAACTCGACGGCGTCAAGCTGTACTCGATCACCGGTTTCGAACGCGTGGGCAAGTATGTGTCGCATGGCGACATCGACGGTGGCGCACCAGGCATGGTGCCAGCGATTCCATTCCCGGTGGAAACTGCTGGCGGCATCAGCAGCGTGAAACAGTACTCGCAAGAATTCCGCGCCGAATCGAAAAGTGCCGGTCCGCTGAATTGGCAGGCTGGCGTGTACTACTTCAATGAGGACGCCAACGGCTATACGGATAACTTCGGCGGTAGCGACCATGCGCTCGTTTCGCACCTGGCCAGCCGCCAGAAAAACACGGCCTGGGCCACCTTTGGTTCCGTCAACTATGCCGTCAACGATGACTTCATGTTGCGTGCCGGCTTGCGCTACACCAAGGACAAGAAGGATTTCAACACGGTAGTAGCGAACAACGTCCCGCAAATCAACCCGACCAGCGCCGATGTCAGCAAAGCCAAGGTCAACTGGGACCTGAGCGGTACCTACAAGTACAACAAGGACGTGAACTTCTACGGCCGTGTCGCCACCGGTTTCCGCGCACCAAGTATCGCGCCAGCCAGCAAGGATGTGTCCGTGACCGTGGCCGATGCCGAAACGATCACCTCGTTCGAAGCGGGCATCAAGGCCGACCTGTTCGAGCGCCGCGCTCGTGTCGCCTTCAGCCTGTACAACTACCAGGTGAAAAACCAGCAATTGACGGTCGTTGGCGGCACCTCGAACGTGACGCGTTTGATCAATGCGGCCAAGACGAATGGCCGCGGCGCGGAACTGGAACTGGAAGGGTTTGTCACGCCTAGCCTGAAGATGTCGCTGGGCGGCAGCTACAACTTCACGGAAATCAAGGATCCATCCCTGTCGGTGGCCACATGCCGCAGCTGCACCGTGACCGATCCGATCAACGCCGCTAACCGTGCTGTTATCAACGGCAACCCATTGCCGCAAGCGCCGAAGTGGACGGTCACCGCCACTGGCCGCTATTCGATCCCGATGGAAAACGGCGAATTCTTCGTCTTCACGGACTGGGCTTATCGCAGCAAGATCAACTTCTTCCTGTACGAGTCCACCGAGTTCACCGGCAAGCCGATGGTCGAAGGTGGCTTGCGCGTGGGCTACACCTGGGATGCTGGCAAGTATGAAATGGCCGTTTTTGGCCGCAACATCACCGACACCCAGCGTATCACGGGCGCCATCGACTTCAACAACCGCACGGGCTTCATCAATGAGCCACGTCAGTTTGGGGTGCAGTTCAAAGGCAACTTCTAAGAACACATAAGCAAACCTACTGCGCGTCGTGATTTGCGGCCTGCGATGCTCACTGTGCTAAAGCACAGCTGCGCTTCTCAGCCGCAACTCACTGCCGCTCGCTACGGTTTTCTTAAGTGTTCGGTTCCAGGGCCGGCCCTAGCTGCTGGCGCCTGCATTGCTACCTGCCCGGTTCGCCGCGGCGGGTTTTTTTATGCCCGTTCGGGAAGGCGTGCCAGCCGCTGCGCCCAGGCGGGAATGGCTTGCCGCCAGAACTCTTCCACGTTCTCGGCGCGCACGTCGAGGCCAAGGAAGCGGGCCGCCGGCAGTAGCGCTGACGCCAGCAGTTCGGTGGCTTGTGTTCCTGTATCGAAGGCGAGGGCACCCGTCTGCTTGGACAGCTTTTCGCCGCTGTCGTTCGTGACGACAGGCACGTGCAGGAAGCCGGGATGCGGCAAGCCCAGCACATCCTGCAGATACAGTTGGCGCGGCGTGGAATCGAGCAAGTCCGCGCCACGCACCACCTGCGTGATGCCCTGCGCGCCATCGTCGACGACGACGGCCAGCTGATACGCCCAGTAACCATCGCCGCGCAGCACGATGAAGTCGCCCACGTCGCTGGCCAGATCCTGCCGCTGCGGACCGGCCCAGCGGTCGGCAAAAGCGTATACGGCATCGGCCCCCTGCGGCACGCGCAGCCGCAAGGCCCGCGCCGCCTTGCCCGGCGCCAAGCCGTGGCGGCAGGTGCCCGGATACACGGCGGCCCCATTCTTCGGCGCGCCCGCCAGCAAATTCGAATCCTGGATCTCCTTGCGCGAACAGCCGCACACATACACGAGGCCATCGTCCTGCAATTGCTTCAGCGCCGCCTGGTACAGCGGCAGCCGCCGGCTCTGCCACGTCGCCTCGCCATCCCACTGCATGCCGCAGCGCTGCAGGCTGGCCAGGATGCCGAGATCGGCGCCCTCGACATTGCGGTCATAGTCCAGATCCTCGATACGCAACAGCCACGTGCCCCGATGCACCTTCGCGTCAAGATAACTGGCCATGGCGGCAACGAGTGAGCCCATGTGCAGGGGACCGGAGGGGGAGGGGGCGAAGCGGCCGATGTAGGGGGCGGTGGGAACGGGCATGCAGAGAACTGTTGATTATGTATAGGCTTGGCGCGGTTTTTCTGGATAACGTGTGATTGGCTGCAATTCAGGCAGTGGCAAGTATCGTTCAGAATATAAATCAAGTCAATTCGTTGCTGGTTTTTACTATTTAAATTAATGTTTTTATAATTTTTAGATGTTGTAAAGGCGAATAAGGCGCCATGTTGGTTGCAATTTTTTGATAAGGATCACGGAGTCATTTGTTTGAAATGGCGGTTTCCATGACGGAAATTACATGTTTTATCCCGTCGGTGATAATTGAGTTGCTGTTGATGTATTTGTCCTTGATAATTTTCAATATTTCAATATCTGCACAGCTAGCTACGTCCATGTCAATTGCATTTGCAATATTGTGGTCAATGTTAATTTCATCTAATATTTTAATTATTATTTCTATTGATTTTTCAATTTGTTTTTTGTGTAAATAGAATTCAGCAACTAATAGTCTAATTTCGCCTGATTTATTTTCAAGTAATGAATTGGCAATATTTTTCATGTCATTATTTTCTGTTTTGCAAAGTGCGTAATATATTGCATAATTTAAACTGCGTGAAATGATCGGGTATTCTCCGAAATTTCTTATGGAATATATTTTTCTCTTGGCTAATCTTAGTATCTCACTACTTTTATCTCCTTTTAAAGCGATCAGCCACAGTAATTCTTTTTTTCTTTCGCTTGAATTTTTCTGGTTTAGTTGTTTTAATATTTCATCCAAATGTTCTTTTTCTAATATCCTTTCTCTGGATGGTTTTGAAAGATTCTCTAGTTCAATTATTCTTCCTTTTTTTATTATGTCTAGAATGTTTGAATTTATAGATTTTTTCATTTTCCCAGTATTCCATTTTTAATTTCAATGTGCATTGCTTTATAGTCACCGGCTGAGGCTAGTTTTCCAGTGTCATCGCATAACTTTGCTCCAGAGATTTTTGGAGGTGCATAATTTCCGTTGGCTACGCTAGATGTTGGAACAATTTCCTTGTGGGCGTGTGGCACTTCATCTGCATTTCCTAGTGGTATGGTGCGTTTTTCAGCTGGATCAATGCGTACCGCTGCTGTGTTCCCATCTGGTAAGTTTTTAGTCCAGACTTGCCCTCGTTTATTGGATCCAGAAGGGTTAGTTCTGGAACCTACCATGGTGTAACCTCTTCTCCGCAAAATTTTTCTGATATCACTTGGAAGCATATTATTCAATGCAGGTAAGTTCTTTATTTCGTCCACGGCACTGGAAATGATGAGTCTGCATTTTGCCAGTCCTAATGGGTCGCTCCACTGAATGGGATTTGTTACATATGCATAGCCATTCAGTCCGCCTAGAATGCCGATAGGATCTTGACTAAGATAGTGTCCGCAATCAGGCTCATAGTAGCGGTAACGGTTATAAAACAGTCCAGTCTCTTGATCCTCATACTGCCCCTGAAACCGCAGCGGCTGGTCGATTTCTCCCTCTACCTGCAACAAATGCCCCCAGGCTTTGTAGCGCCCGCTCCAGACTACGTTCCCTTGCGCATCCGTCAGCTCGCGCGGCGTGCCCAGGTGGTCGCAGTGGTAGTGGGTGATGCTATCGTGTGCTGCCGCGTCATCGGCTGCCGCCTGGGTACCTTGCCATGCCGATACATGCAGCGTTTCAGTGTCCGCTTGTTCTTGCGCAATCGGGGCCTGCAGTTCGGCGTCGTCCCGGATGGCAGGCAAATCCCATTGGGCCACGCGCGGCAGGTGCACGGCGCTTGCCTGAAGACAGGCTGGCGAACTAATTTTGGCCAGCGGCACGAAGCTGTCCGGCTCGTACAGGTATGTGACAGTTTCATCTTGCCCAAGTTCCTGCGCCAGCGTGTCGCCATCCCAGACGAAGAAGGTGGTGCTGGCGTTCGTGCGGGCGGGCTGGTCTATTGTGATGTCTTGCTGGCTGGTCCAACGCGCCTCATCGACGCGTTTGGCGATGCGGCGGCTGAAGGCGTCATAAAAATAATGGGCGCGGTGGCGTGACTGGCGTTCCGTCCTGGTGGCGTGGCTGAGGCGGTTTTCGGCGTCGTAGCGCAGCGCCATATCGCTCCAGGTCGACTCCCTGCCCGGCGGATGGAAGCGCTTGCTGGTGGCATTGCCCTGCTCGTCGTAGTCGTATTCGTTATCGGCGTAGCGTTTCAGTACGTTGCCGGAGGCGGGGGCGGTATCGACCAGATTGCCGGCTGGGTCGAAGGCGAAGTGTTCGGCCAGGCCCGGCTGCACGGCGGACAGCAATTGCCCGACGGGATCATAGGTATAACTGAGTTTGCCAAGCGGCCCTGCAGTGGTGGTGCCCGTCTGCACGATGGTGCGCAAGTTTCCCTGGGCATCGTATTCGAAACGGCGCTCGCGCACGGGAACGGGCGCGTCGGCGCCGCGTGCCAGGGTCAGCCGGGTGAGGCGCGATTGCGGGTCGTACTGGCGCGTGGCGAGCAAGCCGCTGGTGCCCAGCTGCCGCTGCTTTTCGCGGTGCAGTTTGTCGCGTTCGACATCGACCACGGTCTTGCCATGCCACAGCACGCCGTGCCAGTGGCCGGAGCCGTAGCGCAGGGTGTCGACGCGGCGTCCATTCGGCAGGACGGTTTGGATACGGTTGCCCAGTTCGTCATAAGAGTGCGTCATGACAAAGCTGGCGTCCGGCGCGCGCGGGGTATTCGGCAGCCTGGCCGCTTCGGGCAGCGTTTGCAGGAAGCAGGCGCTGCGTTCTTCGATCAGTTGGCCCAGCGCATCATGGAAGAAACGCTGTTCGGCTTGTGGCGCGGAGACGGCCGTCAGGCGACCCAGCGCATCGTAGGCGTAGCGAACCGCACCGTCCGCCGTGGTCTTGACTTGCAACAAACCGAGCGCGTCGCGCAGCAACTGCGTGCGCTGGCTGCCGCACTCGGTGGCAGTGAGGTTGCCGGCAGGGTCATAGCTGTAGTGCGTGCGCTTGCCGTCGAAGCCCGTTTCCGACGACAGCCAGCCTTCCGCATGATATGCGAGCCGGTAGCTTTCGCCTTTGACGTTGATCAATTCTGTCAGTTGCAGCGCAGCGTCGTAGCGATACTGCAAGGTCTGGCCGATGGCGTCCGTGCGCTCCACGGGCAAGCCCTGGCCGTTGTAGCGGTAGCGTGTCTGCTGACCGGCCGCATCGACGTGCAAGACCAGATTGCCGTCCCCATCGTAGGCATATTGCTCCCGGGTCTGATCGGGCGCCGTGAGGCGGATCAGGCGGCCCAGCGCGTCGTATTCGTAGCGGGTGGCATGGCCGAGCGCATCGCGGGCCGCTTCCAGCCGGCCCAGCGCATCGTAGGCGAATTCGCTGGTGTGGCCGGAGCAATCCGTGTAGCTGGTCAGCCAGCCCTGGCGGTTGTACTGGAAATGTTTGCTGCCGCCCTTGGCGTCGATCAGTTCCACCAGCTGGCCGCGCTGGTCGTAGCGGTAGCGCGTGACGTGGCCCAGGGCATCCGTGATGCTGAGGGGGCGGCCTGCCGCATCGTATTCGCGCAAGGTGGTGTTGCCCAGCGGATCCGTGAAGGCGACAGGCTGGTTCCGGTCGTCGTAGTCGATGCTGTTGCTGTGCCCCTTGGCATCGGTGCTGCGGATCAGGTTGCCAGCCGCATCGTAAGCGTAGCGCGCGGCGGCGCCGTTGGCATCGATATCGGCCAGCAGCATGCCATCGCGGTCCCACTCGCGCCGGCCCAGCGAGGCGGCCTTGCCGTCGATCACGCGGCGCACTTCGGTCACCAGCCAGTTGGCGTCGAATGTGTATTCGAGGACGCCGCCGTTTTCCATGACTCTGCTGGTGTCGTTGTCCACGTAATCGATGCGCGTGTGCTCGCTGCCATCGCACGCCCGGGTAGCGGTGGCACGCGCCTGGTAGCTGTTGGCCACGGTGATTGGATAGTGCTGCGCCAGTTCCTGCTGGCTCAACGGTGATCCGCTCCAGCGGGCGCGCAGGGCGTCCAGGCTGATCCATTCCAGTTCGTAGCTAAAACCCGTGTAGCTGCTGCATGAGGTGAGGAGCTGGTGACGATAGGCATAGTGGCGCGTGTTGCCCAGCGCATTCGACTGGCTGACCAGGTTGTAGCGGGGCGCGAACGGCGGCTGCGTTTCGTTTGTTTCGGCCGCGTATTGGTAGCGGACGTGGCAGAGTCGGCTGCCGTCGGGTAATACCTCGTCGATTCTCCCGATGTGGATGGCCTTTTCCATCTCCGCGCGCATGGCTTCGAGCACGCTGCCATCGTCGCTGCGCAGGCGCAACAGCACTTCGCCCGGCCTGGCATCGATCAATCGCTCGATGCTGACGCCGCGTCCATCGCGCGCTTCGCTACGCACGAGTGCAAAGCGCTGCGTAGCGACGGGCGCGGACGGAGCCAGCATGGCGTTGACGCCGTCGTAGCCGTGCGGCAGCCAGTCGTCTTCAGCGCGCGCGTAGCGGTCGCTGCTGCCGTCGCGCCACAGCAAAGTGAAGGTGTCGGCGCCGTCGCGCGTGAGCGTAAAACCTTCCTTGCGGCTGTCGTGCTGCTGGCCCGGTTCCAGGCCAGGCAGGCGCAGGGCGCGGCCGCTGTCGTCGTGGTAGACGATGCCGGCATCGCATAGCGACAGGCTGGTGGTGTAGGGCGTGGACCAGCGCGCGCCCAGCAAGCCCCAGTCTTCGCATTCGGCGCCGGAACGGTAGCAGCGCGTCCAGACGATGGGAATGCTGCGCTCGAGCGCGAAATCCGTCTGGTACAGGATTTCCTGGCCCGTGCCGAAATGCACGGGCTTGCGGCCCTTGACGGGTTTTTTCGCTGGGCCGCTATCTTTGGGGCAGCAGTCGGACGGTGCTTCCGATTTTGGTTCTTTCTTGCCGCGGCTCTTGCCGTCGTCGCCGCCGTTTTTTGGGGGCGGTTTGTCGAGTTTTGGGGGCGGCTTGTCCGGTTTCTTGCCGACCAGCTTGTCCTTGACCTTGTTGATGGTTGGCGCCGTTTTCTTGCCGAGGAACTTGCTCAGTATTTTTCCGCCTGGAACCTTGCTGAACACTGCCGTTTGCAATAATGTGCCTGCCGCATTCATGACGATGTCTGAGGCGGTATTGAGCAAATCTGGTGTCTTGCCTGTCAAGATGTAGTCGGCCGCCTGGTCGAGCACCGTGGCCGATGCTTTCATTGCCGTGCCTGTTGCAACGGTCGCCGTGCCGGCCACAGCGCCCGTTGCCGCCCCCGCTTCCATCGCGGCGGCAACGGGGGCGCCGACTCCCGTCGCCGCAACGCCCACCCCGGCGACTCCCAGCACAGCGCTACCTGTCAGGACGGTGCCACCCGCGTCCACCAGGTCTTCGGCGGCGCCATGCATTTTCCTGGAGCCATGCTCCTTGTAATCCTGTGCCACTTCCCGTATCGCCGCCGTCAGTTCCTTGAGCACGGGCTTGGCGGCCTCCCCGCCCCGTTCATAAATCTTGCCCACGGTATTGCGCGAATTCATCCATACTTCGCGCCCCATCTGCACCAGGCTGGCGCCGTTGGCGCGGTGGATGCTGCTGGCGACCTTGGTGTCGACCTGCTTGCCGACGGTGCCGCTCTTGACGCCGCCCGCCTTGCCGGCCGCGTCGCCTTTGACGGTGGGAATGATGCTGTGCTGGTGCAGGATGACGGGCTCGCTGTGCGATTTGACGTTGGGCGAGGCATTTTGCGCTTCCGAAAATTCGCCTGTGATGCTGTAGGGAATAGGGGGCGTGCTCGAGCCGACGGGCGTCTTGCAAATGTCGGGGCTGAGGCTGACGCAATAGAAACGCCCCGATTTGGTGACGGTTTCATTTGTCATTATTTTTACCTTGCTCGGCCGCCTTGCCGAGCGCTTCCTGCGCCTGTTCCAGCAGTTCGATGCGGGCGATCTGCGCCGGCTCCATCAGGTGCAGCAGACGCGACGCGACCTGGCCCGTGTCGGCCGGCACGATGGCACGCCAGACCAGCTCCACGCTGGCCGCATCGGGATCGACCAGCACCGTATCGATGGCCAGGCGCCAGACGAGAAACTGGTCGTTCTTGTCCGCCAGCAGCAGGCACAGCACCTGTTGCGGCAGGGCGAAGCGCAGCACCGTGTTGCCGCGCGGGTCGATGCGGGCCGAGGGATGGTCGTGGCGGCACAGATTGGTCAAGGTGAATTGTTCCAGTCCCGCCAGGTACGGGCATTGCTGGTCGGGTGGCGTGCTGTTCCAGTACGCGAAATCGAAGTCTTTCGGCAGGGCGGGGACCTCGTCGGCATCCCATTTATCCTTGATGACGATGTGGCCCGCCAGCGCGCGGCGCGGCAGCCAGCCACGGCCGACAGCGGCCAGCCCCGCCGGCGCGGGAAGTTCCTTGCCGCCCGCGCCTTGCCAGAACTGGGCGGCTGTGCACGGCTGCGATGGCGGTGTGATGCGCGGCGCGGGCACCTCATTGATGTGTTGCGCATCCAAGTACCAGTGGCGCGCAAAACCGCGTCCCAGGGGATTGGCCTGGCAAGAGTCGTGCGCCGCCGCGTTGCAGTCATCGGCCTCGATGCGGCATTGCCCGCCATATGCGTAGGCATAGTGCAGCGGCAATTGCAGGAACGCTTCCGGCGCCGACAACTGCCAGGGGTTGGGCCGCAGCAAGCCCACGGTGACAATGCGGGCGCAGCCTTGCGCCAGACGCGTGAGGACGGCTTTCTTGCGGAAGGCGCGCTCGCCACTCACTTGCAGGGTCTTGTCGATCAGGGTCTTCTTTTCCGATCGCACCTTCAGGTTGACGAGAAATTGCGGCATCGCCTGCCCGCGCGGCGCGTGCGCCACGCCATTGACGATCACGTCGCAGCGCGGTTTATAGGGCGCGAAGTCGCTTTCCTGCAGCGTGCCCGCCTGCGTGTCGCCGTCCAGGTGCCGGTCCTCCGTTGCCAGCGGAGATTGCCGTGCCATGGGCAGCAGGCTGGCCAGGCCGTCCGCGCCGCAGGGGCCCAGGGTGTAGCCCATGCGTGCCACCACCACATGAAAGGCCTGGCCAAACTGGTCGACCATGTCGAACTGGCTGGCCGCGTGCGGCGTGCGGTTGTCGAACAGCAGGTTGGGGATGTTGAAATGGGCTGAGCCGGCGTCGTTCATCGTCAGCCCGGATTGTTGTCGATGTCGTCGCCATGGATCTGCACCTTCGACCTGCCGCGGATGATGATTTCATCGGCAACCAGTTCGATGCGTCCCGGCGTGATGGTGATGCTCGACGTGCCTACCGTCATCGTGTGCGAATCGGTGGCCGTGAGCGTGCTGTCGGCGCCGACGATGACGCTTTTCGTCAGTCCGACTTGCTCGGCCTGCGCCAGCACCACGGTGGTGTTCATGGCGCCGATGACGGTGGTCTGGTAGGCGGCGCCGATGGTCAGCACCTTGGCCAGTCCGATCGTTTCGTCCTTGGCCAGGGTCACCCGTTCCGAACGGTGGCCGTCGATCTGCACCTGCTCGTTGCCGCCCACGTGTTCGCGGCGGTTGTCGCCGATGTCGATGTGTTCGTCATGGTCGACGCGCTCGCGGCGGTTGTTGTGCACGGTGATGTCTTCATCGTGGTCCACCGTTTCCGTGCGGTCGCGCTTGACGTGCACGGTTTCATCGCGGTCGACGGTTTTGCGCCGGTCGTTGCCGACCCAGTGCGATTCGTCGTGCTCGACTTCGATGCGCTGGTCTTTTTCCGCGTGCAGCCACAGCTCTTCCGCGTCCTTGCGGTCTTCGAAGCGCAAGGCATTGGCGTGCGCGGCGGAACCTTTTTTTGAGGAGCGGCTCAGCATCCCGCTCTGCGTCTTGTTGGCCGGTAAATCCCACGGCGGCATATTGCGCGCGTTGTAGACGCAGCCGATGATGAGGGGCATGGCGACGTTACCGTCGAGAAATTGCACGGCCACTTCCATGCCCACCCGGGGCAGGCTGATGTGGCCGAAATTCGGGCCGGCCCAGTTCGATATCACCCGTATCCACGGTGAACTCTTGTCGTCGAAGGTGCCCAGGCGGTCCCAGTGGAATTGCACTTTCACTCGTCCATAGCCGTCCGTGTGGATTTCCTCGCCGGGCGGCCCGACGACGGTGGCCGTCTGCACGCCGTAGATCTTCGGTTCGCGGCTATGAAAATGGCGGCCCGGCCGCCAAGGGATGGCGCGGGGGATGCAGGTGAACGTGTTGCTGTAGTGCGAGGTGGCGCCGTGTCCTTGCTGATAGTTGTTGCTGGCGTAGTGGTGCACGGACAGGATCAGGTATTCGCCGGCGGCGCTGTCGAAATGTCCGCCCAGGGTGAACCAGCGCCCTGGTTGCGCCGTGCGGTCGTTGCCTTGCGCTTCGAACAGCTGCCCCTGCGCGTCGCGTTCTTCCATGCGGCGCTGGGCCAGCGCTTCGCCATCGTCGATGTTTTTAAAACCGTAGCTGCCCGTGTTTTCATAAATTTCCAGCGAGGGTACGGCTCCCTGTTTGTTCAGGGAATCACGGCTGGCGCGGGCGCTGCGTGGATTTTTAAAGTTGAAGCTGGCCACCGTCATCTGGCTTGGCGCCATGCGCCGCACCGTGCTCCACTGGTGCACGCCATCGTCTTCCTGGGAGCCTGCCTGGTGCTGGAAGGGGATTTCGCTCAGATCGCCATCGATGGGCTTGCCGGTGGTGCTGTCGTCGGACAGCCACAAGGTGTGGCCGTCAAGGCGGTGTTCGTAGCGGTAGTGCCAGCCCAGTTGCTCCCAGTGGCGGTGCAGCAGGTTATGGTCGCTCTCGTTGTGCTGGCACGTGTAGGTGATGGCGGGATCGGCTCCGCTGGCGGCCAGCTTGTAGTCGCGCATCTGGTAATCATCGAAGACCTTGTCCGTCAGCGCCGCCACCGTCAAGCCGTGGAAGGCGACATTGTTTTGCCGCAAGTGCAAGTGCGACAGCCACGGTTCCAGCACCATTTCATAGAAGGCGAAACCGCCGTCCGTGCGCAGGAAGCGGAACTCGAAGACATAGCCATTGAAGTAGCGCAAGGTGCCGTCTTCGCGCACCAGTTCGATGGTCACCATCTTGCCCATCACTTTGTCGAGGGCGATGCTGGCATCGTCGGACAGCACTTCCACAACACAGGAAAAGTCGCGCGACAGGCTTTCGCTGGCGGACAGGCTGTTGGCGAGGAAGCGGATGCCGGCGGGGCCGTCGCCATGCGGAAAGCGCAGGCGCAGCAGGCGCTGACCCTGCATGTCGCCCGTCAATGCCGTCCATGCCGCCGTCGTATCGGGGAATTCGCTCATCGCGCATCGCTTCACGGTAGGGATCGTTGGCCGACTGTAGCAATAGCGAACACAAGCGTTTTGCGCGGTCGCAAGGATCAATCGTTGAACGAGGGCATTAAGTGCATTTCGTAATGTTTGTCATCGCGGTGGCGCGGCGTTGCCGCATCGCCAAGGAAACTGTTGCAGCCGAGGCCGCCTTGTGGCGCTGCCGCCAATGTTGTCCCTTGCACATCGCTGGCGCGCAGCACCAGCACGATGTCGTAGCGCACGAGCGGCTGGCCGAACAGCATCAGCATGTGCCGCAGCGCCTGGCTGCCAGGGGCGCGCGGCAAGAAGCTGGCGTGCTGCTTGGCAGTGAGCGGGCCGAGGCACAGGCGCACGGCCAGGTCGGGACGGCGGCAGCGCTCGCCGATGGTGGCATGCTGGCCCAGCACGGCATTGGCCATGCCCAGCGCCGTTTGTTCGCGCGGCGCCAGCACGTCCATGGCTCCCGTCGCCTCGTCGATATGGCAGGGCACGCCGAAGTGGTCGGTGAGGATGCTCGCCATGACGATGGACGAGATGTTGCGCTGCTGCAGCAAGCCGCTGTACAGGCCGGCGGCCGCCTCGTTCTGGCCCTGGCCCGGCTGACATGCGGTCAGGGCCAGCAGGCGCGACAGGAAGTCCCCGTCATGGCCGGCTTGCTCGATGCGGTATTTTTGCCAGGCCTGGTAAAACAGGGCCACGGCGCGGCTGGAAAACAGGTCGAGAAAAGCGCGCGGGCCGGTGTCGCGTTCGCTATGCTGGTGCGCGGCGATGCGTTCGGAATAATGGCTGGGCAAGCTGCCCTGGCAACCCAGCAGGCCCATGAAGGCAGGCGTAAGGTGGATGGCCTGGCCGTGGCCGGACAGCAGCGCCTGCAGCAGGGCATCCGCATCGTCGATGCCGCCCGTCGCGAGCGTCTCGACCTGACTGGCGGGAAAGCGCAGCGAGACGCTATTGTCGAAGCGCACGAGCTTTGCCAGCGCCGTGTGTTCGTCGATGCCGTGTTCGGCCAGCCACGCCAGCAGCAGGCGCAGGGCCTGGAAGCACTCGAAGCGCTGCGGCGCGTCGAGCAATTGCTGGATCACGCTGGGGTGGCGTCGGCGCTGCGTTCCGGGCATCGCAGGAGTTCCTCGCCGCTGCGGTGCGACAGCAGCGTCAGTTGGCTAAAGCAGTTGAGTTGGCTGTTCAGGGCGAAATAACGCTGCAGCACCTGGGCAAAAATATGGATACTGCAGCCGACGAAGGCTTGCTCGTCGATGCCCAGGCGGATGGCGATGCCGGGCATCAGGGTGGGAAACGGCACGGTGGGCATCCACGCGCGTGTGCTGCCGTGTTCGAGCGTGACGATGCCCTGAATCAACCGCTGCGTGGTGGGCGAGCGGGGCAGGTCGTACAGGCCCAGCATTTTCTGGAATTCGCCCAGGCCTGCCTGCGTCAGGCCCGAGTAATTGAGCGACAGGTGCGCAATCAGGCGCCAGTGGGTGTCCGCCAAGAAACGCACGCTGGGCGTGGGCTTGCGCAGGAAGCGCGCGGGGATACCGTCGGGCACGTCTTCGGCCAGCAAGTCGCCGCCGGGCAAGCCGTAGTGCAACTGCGTGGGCAAGTCGCGGTTGCTGCACAGCAGCTGCGTCGAGACGGTGGCGCAGGCTGCGCTGGCCGGTGAAAATTGCGGGTCGATCAGGCTCAACCGCGTTTCATGGCCGGGGCTGATGGCGGCCACGGCTTCGTCGCGGCGCGCCAGCCAGTATTGGCCATGCTCCTGGCCCTGATCTACCTGAGAACCCTGCAGCGAGGCATATAGGGGCAAGAAAGTGCTCAGACGCTCGCCGGCCTCGTCCTTGCGCACCACGGTGACGGCCTCGATGCTGTGGATGTCGTAGGCAAACGCATGCGTGGCATCGGCCACCAGCGCGTAGTCGGGCTCGGTATGCGTGAGGCGGATGGGCACGCCGGACTTGGCAAACAGGTTGACGACGGGCGTGCAGCCGAGCAAAAGATTATCGGGGCTGACGCCGGACAAGAGCCGCGCCTCGTGGCTGTCGCTGCGCACGCCCTTGAGCGGCAGGTGCAGGGTGAACTGGCGGCACTGTTTCGGTAGCAAGGGAGCCAGCAGGGACCATGCGATATCGATGAAATGAAATTTTTCCGGAAACGCGAAATACTCGGTCAGCAGGCGCAAGGCCGGGTGCGAGCGGGCGGAAATGGGGATCAGCGCGTCGTCGTCCACATAGCCTGCCGGCGCCAGCAAGGCGCCGTCGACGGCTTGCCACGGGCCGTGTTCGTCCAGCGCCACGTACGCGCCCGCGCCGTGCAGGAACAGGGCGTCGAGCAGGGCCGCGCGCACGGATGGTTCGCCATCGGCAAACAGGCGCAGGCTGGCAAAGCCGGCCTGGTCCAGGTAGTAGTTGTCACTGCTGCTGGTGAACTGCATGCTGAGCAAGGCGCTGGCGCCGGCGGGCAGGCGCAGGCCGGGCGGGGCGTCGATGATGGGCGAGAAATGCAGCTGCGTGATCGCCAGCGGCGCCAGGCTCACGTCATACGCGCTGGTGAACTTGCAGGCGACGCCCTGTACCGGTTGCGAGCGCAGCACGGTGCCGCGTGGGACATGCGCCACCTGGGCCAGCTGACCGCCAGCGGGCGCTTCGTCTGCTGCGATGCGCACGATGGAGCAAGACGGAAACGGCCGCAGGTAGTGCGGGTACAGGGTTTCCAGCAAGGAGTTGGTAAATTGCGGATAGGCGTCGTCGAGGCGCTTGGCGACCCTGGCTGTCAGCAGGGCAACGGACTGGATCAGGCGCTCGATGTGCGGGTCTTCGCAGGTGTCTCCGGCGATCAGCAGGCGCCCGGCCGCTTTCGGATAGCGGCTGGAAAATTCGCGCGTGTACTGGCGGAACAGGCCCAGCTCGCGCTCGTAATACGGCAGTAGTTGTTCCACGGTCGCGCTCTCCGCCAGCAGGAAAGCTTCATGCTGGCATCAGGCGCGACCGTGAGTGTTGATGCGTAACAATGAATTTTAGAAATGGTACTCCGCGCGTATCATCGGCGTCTTCGCCGTTTGCCCCACGTTGCCCGTGGTGGCGGGCGAGTTGCCGAACTTGTTCTTCCAGTACTGGTATTCCAGACCCACGCGGAAGGTGTTCTTGGCGCTGCCCAGGGCCGCGCCCACGTCGAACATCACTTGCATGTCGATATTCGTTTCCACGGCCGTCTTGCGGCCCACTTCATCGTTGCCTTTTGAATCGATGAGGTTAAAGAAGCCTTCGAACGAGAACAGCGGCGACAGCGGGATGCCCCAGGCGCCCGTCAGCATGGCGTGCGTTTTATACGTGTAGCGGCCCGTCACTTGCGAGATGGGCGGGAAGGCGCCGCTGGGGGCGTTGCTTTCACGCAGCAACAGCAGGCTGGTGTTGAAGAAACCGGGCACGTCCCACATCAGGGTGGGGCCGGCCACCAGCATGCGCTTGCGTGAATTGTAGCCGACGTCATTTTTCGTGTTGACGTCGAAGCCCAGGGTGACGCCGACGCCGCGCACTGGGCCGAACTTGATGTCGCTGCCGCGCACCTTGCCGATGTCGATGGTGTTGCGGTACACCAGGTACGCTTCCTGCGCGCCGGACGTCTTGCCGAGCGCGCCAGGGTCCTTGCTGTCGGACATGAGGAAATCGAGGTTGACGAAATTGCTGCCGTATTTGTAGCCGCTGGCGTGCGTGATGGCGAAGATGTTTTTCTTGATGTCGTCCGGATTGAACGGCTCGCGGTAATCATTGCCGGCGCGCCAGCTCAGCGCGGTATCGCTCCATTCGGCAGCCTGGGCGGTTGCGCCCACGCCGAGGGTGGTAGTGAGGCAGAGCAACAGACACGGTATGGTTTTTGGCACTTTCGGCTCCTGATGGCGGTGTGGGGAAACGGGAAATGAAATAGCAGGGGGCGTAGCCCGCATGAAGCGCTGCGATGGGGATAATTACGCGCCGTTCAATCCATGATGCGAGAAGCGCCGCGTTGGGCGATATGTCTTGTCTGCATACTTACTATCATTTCTTGCATATAATCATCGCACCTTCTCGCCCTTGCGGGGCAAGGCGGCCGCTGTAAAGCTGATAATTTTTTTCAAAATTGTATACAGGTGTTGTTTTTTTGCGGAAATAGAAATGCGCGCCGCCGCGTCATCCCCCAAGCGCCGCGGATGCCGATACGATAGAGACAAGAGCTTGAATTTCTCCACCGGCGACGATGCCGGCGACCCTGCAGCGAGGCACGAAAAAAACAATGACGGCACGCCTGGAATTACTCGAAATCAGCAAGCGCTATCCGGCCGTGGTGGCCAATGACGGCATCTGTCTCACCGTCGCGCCCGGGCAAATCCACGCCGTGCTCGGTGAAAACGGCGCCGGCAAATCGACCTTGATGAAAATCATCTACGGCGCCGTGCAGCCCGATGGCGGCCGCATCCTGTGGAATGGCCGCGAAGTCGAGATCGCCAACCCGTCGGCCGCGCGCGCGCTGGGCATCGCCATGGTGTTCCAGCACTTTTCCCTGTTCGACACCTTGACCGTGACGGAAAACATCGCCCTCGGTTTGCCCGCCGGCACCAACATGGCGGAGCTGGCGCAGCGCATCGAAGCCACGGCGCGTCAGTACGGCCTGGACCTGGAACCGCAGCGCCACGTGCACACGCTTTCCGTCGGTGAATGCCAGCGCGTGGAAATCGTGCGCGCCTTGCTGGCCAAGCCGCAACTGCTGATCCTCGATGAGCCGACGTCCGTGCTGACGCCGGGCGCCGTGGAAAAACTGTTTACCACCTTGCGCCAGCTGGCGGCCGAAGGCTGCAGCATCCTCTACATCAGCCACAAGCTCGACGAGATCCGCGCCCTGTGCCATACGTGCACGGTGGTGCGCGCCGGCAAGAACGCGGGCGTATGCGACCCCTCGCAAGAGTCGGCGGCCAGTCTGTCGCGCATGATGATCGGCGCCGAGCCGCCCGCCGTCACGCGCGTGGCGCGCACGCCCGGTGCGGCCATGCTGAGCGTCAAGAATTTGAACTTGCCGAAGAGCCACCCGTTCGCCACGCAATTGATCGATATCCATTTCGACGTGCGCGCGGGCGAGATCGTCGGCATCGCGGGCGTGTCCGGCAATGGCCAGCAGGAATTGCTGGCGGCCCTGTCGGGCGAGGACATGCGCGCAGCCCCTGCCAGCATCGTCCTGAACGGCATCCCGGCGGGACGCTTGCCGCCAGGCCGCCGCCGCGCGCTGGGCTTCGGCTTTGTGCCGGAAGAAAGGCTGGGGCGCGGCGCCGTGCCCGACATGGGGCTGGCCGACAACGTGTTATTGAGCTTGCAGACACCGGCCACCATCCGCCACGGCTTCGTGCGCCATAACGTCATCGCGCAGCGGGCGGCCGCCATCATCGCCCGCTTCCAGGTGAAGGCGGGCGGGCCGCAGGCGCTGGCGCGCAGCCTGTCTGGCGGCAACTTGCAGAAATACATAGTCGGCCGCGAAGTCATGCGTGAACCCACGGTGCTGGTGGTGGCGCAGCCGACCTGGGGCGTGGATGTGGGCGCGGCCGCGCAAATCCGCGCTGAATTGCTGGCCTTGCGCGATGCCGGTTGCGCGCTGCTGGTCGTGTCGGAAGAGCTCGATGAATTGTTCGACATCAGCGACCGTTTGCTGGTGATGGCGAAGGGAAAAATCTCGCCATCGCTGGACGTGGCCGAGGCCAGCGTGGCGCAGGTGGGGCAATGGATGAGCGGGCTGTGGCCGCAGGAGGCAGCCCATGGCTAAATTTGCCTTGCGCCTGGAAGCCCGGCCGACTCCGTCGCGGCTGATGTCGTGGCTGTCGCCCGTGCTGGCCGTGCTGCTGACCGTGCTGTGCGGCGCGCTGCTATTTCTTGCGCTGGGACACGATCCGCTGGCGGGCCTGGCCGTCTTCTTTGTCGAACCTTTGCGCGACGCGCACGGCTGGTCCGAGCTGGGTCTTAAAGTCGCCCCTTTGCTGTTGATTGCCGTGGGCCTGGCCATCTGCTTTCGCGCCAACATCTATAACATCGGTGCGGAAGGGCAACTGACCCTAGGCGCCATCTGCGGCGGCGCGGCCGCCTTGCACCTCGATGACGGCGTCGGCGGCGCGGCCATCATCAGCGTGTCCCTGCTGGCCGGCATGGCGGGCGGCATGGCGTGGGCGGGCCTAGTGGCGTGGCTGCGCGACCGCTACAACGCCAGCGAAATCCTCGTCTCGCTGATGCTCGTCTATATCGCCCAATTGCTGCTCAGCTATCTCGTATACGGCGTGCTGCGCGACCCGGAAGGGTTCAATTTTCCCCAGTCGAAACTGCTGTCCGACGGCTTGCTGTTGCCGATGGTCATCAGCGATACGCGCTTGCACGTGGGCATCGTCTTTGCCTTGCTGGCCTCGCTGGGCGGCTGGCTGTACTTATCCAGAAGCATTGCCGGTTTCCGCCTGCGCGTGGGCGGCATGGCGCCGGCCGCCGCCCGCTATGCGGGCTTTTCCTCGCGCAAGACTTTATGGTCGTCCCTGCTGATTTGCGGCGCCCTGTCCGGCCTGGCGGGCGCCTGCGAAGTGCTGGGGCCGATGGGGCAGCTGACGCCCACCGTCTCGCCCGGCTACGGCTTTGCCGCCATCATCGTCGCTTTCGTCGGACGCTTGCATCCGGTGGGCGTGATTTTTTCCAGCTTCGTCATGGCCCTGTTTTATATCGGCGGCGAACTGGCGCAGTCGCGCCTTGGCCTGCCCAGCGCCATCACGGGCGTGTTCCAGGGCATCTTGCTGTTCGCCTTGCTCGCTTGCGACGTGCTGATTCAATACAAATTGCGCTGGAGAAAACATGGATAACCTGCTGCTGACCATCGCACCGCTGGTCGCGGCCAGCATCAATGCGGGCACGCCGCTGATGCTGGCCGCCCTCGGTTTGTTGGTGAATGAAAAGGCGGGCGTGGTCAACCTGGGCGCGGAAGGCATGATGCTGGTCTCGGCCATCACGGGCTTCGCCGTGGCCGTCAACACGGGCAGCGCCACCTTGGGCTTTCTCGCGGGGGCGGGCGCCAGCATGGTGCTGTCCGGCTTCTTTGCCTGGCTGACCGTGTGGCTGGGCACGAACCAGTACGCGACGGGCCTGGCTTTATCTCTGTTCGGCGCCGGCGCGTCCACGTATATCGGCTTGAAGTACGTGGGCAACAGCTTGCAGAATGGCCGCTTCGGCATCCCTTTATTGGAAGACATTCCCGTGCTGGGGCCGGCCCTGTTCCGCCAGCATCCGATGGTGTATCTGTCCTTGCTGCTGTGTCTGGCCATCGCCTGGTTTTTGTACCGCACGCGGGCGGGACTGGTGCTGCGCGCCGTGGGCGAATCGCCCGCGTCCGCGCATGCGCTCGGCTACCCCGTGCGCCGCATCCGCCTGGCGGCCGTGCTGTTCGGCGGCGCCTGCTGCGGCCTGGCCGGCGCGTTTCTATCGCTCGTGTACACGCCGCTGTGGGTCGAGGGCATGGTGGCGGGACGGGGATGGATCGCGCTGGCGCTGACCACGTTTGCCACCTGGCGCCCGGCGCGCGTGGTGGGCGGCGCCTACCTGTTCGGCGGCATCACGATTCTGACGTTCCACGCGCAGGCGCTGGGCGTGCCGATTGCGTCGCAACTGCTGTCGATGCTGCCCTACCTGGCGGCCATCGTCGTGCTGGTGCTGATCTCCAGCAATGCCAATTACATCAAGCTCAACATGCCCGCTTCGCTGGGGAAAAATTTCAATCCCGGAAATTAATCACTGACCACAAGGAAAACCATGTCCAAGAAATTGTTGTGCGCCGCCGTCTGCAGTGCGGTTTTGATGCCCGCCATGGCCGCCGCGCCCGCCGCCGCGCCGCTGAATGTCGGCTTCGTGTATATCAGCCCCATCGGCGACGCGGGCTGGACCACCCAGCATGACCAGGCGCGCAAGGAAATGGAAAAGGCGCTGGGCAGCAAGATCACCACCAAGTACGTGGAAAACGTGCCGGAAAGCGCCGATGCGGAACGGGTCATCCGCGACCTGGCGCAAACGGGCAGCAAGCTGGTCATCACGACCTCGTTCGGCTACATGAACCCCACCTTGAAAGTGGCGAAACAATTTCCTAATGTGAAGTTCATTCATTTGACTGGCTACAAGACGGCCGTCAACGTGGCCAACACGAATGCCCGTTTCTACGAGGGCCGCTACCTGGCCGGCGTGCTGGCGGGCAAGATGAGCAAGACGCATGTGGCTGGCTACGTGGCGGCATTCCCGATCCCGGAAGTGTTGCAGGGCGTTAACGCCTTTACGCGCGGCATGCGCAGCGTCGACCCCAAGGCGGAAGTAAAGGTGGTGTGGGTCAATAGCTGGTTCGATCCGGGCAAGGAGCGCGACGCGGCCATCACCCTGATCGGCCAGGGCGCCGACGTGGTCACCCATCACACGGACTCGACCGCCGTGGTGCAGGCGGCGGAAGAAAAGGGCAAGTATGCGATCGCCTACCACTCTGACATGAAAAAGTATGGTCCGAAGGCGCAGCTGGCCGCCGTCACCCACCATTGGGGCGACTACTATACGAAGCAGGCGCAAGCCGTGCTGGACGGCACGTGGAAAACCAGCAGCACCTGGGGCGGCATCAAGGATGGCATGGTCAAGCTGGAAGGCATCAACGCCGCCGTGCCGGCCGACGTGAAACAGTTTGTATTGGCGCGCGAGAAAGACTTGGTTGCTGGCAAGCTCAATCCGTTCAGCGCGCCGATCAAGGATAACGACGGCAAGGTGCGCCTGGACAAAGGCGTGCTGGACGATGCGGCGCTGACGAAGATGGATTATTTTGTCGAAGGCGTGGCAGGGAAAGTTTCCGGAAAGTAATAGGTTTGAGTTTGAACTTGCTGTAATATTGCCGGAAACGGGAGCCAGGCCGGGGATACATGCGCATTCCCGGCCCATCCACACAGCAGAGCCTGAACAGGCCCGTACCGGAGATTGACCCATGGACAGACTGGAAGTATTCAAGATTATCGCGTTGCAAGCGAGCAAGGGCGAGCTGACGTTCCCCTCCAACGTCAAGGCCACCTTGAAGCTGCAGGAAGCGCTGGACGACCCCGATTGCCATATCGAAGCGGCCGCCCGCATGGTCATGGCCGAGCCGCTGCTGTCGGCCCGGGTCGTGGCCTTGGCCAACTCGGCCGCCTATAACCGTTCCGGCAATGAAATCGCCAACGTGCGCGCGGCCGTCTCGCGCCTGGGTTTTGCTACCCTGAAATCGATGGTGGCGTCCGTCATCGTGCGCCAGCTGGGCAGCCAGATTACCGACCCGCAATTGCGCGCCAAGGCGGCCAAGCTGTGGGAGCACACGGCCCACGTGGCCGCGCTGAGTCAGGTGATCGCGCGGAAAGTCACGCACGTGGACGTGGAAACGGCCATGTTCGCCGCCATCGTGCACGAAGTGGGCGGCTTTTATCTGCTGTCGCGCGCCGAGGAGTATCCGGGCTTGCTCGACGACAATACCGAAGACTGGATCGAATACGGTGAAAAGCTGATCGGCCGCGGCGTGCTGCGCCAGCTGCAAGTGCCCGACATGGTCTTGCAGGCTGTGGAAGGCATGTGGCATGGCGGCAGCCCGTTCCCGCCCCGCACCCTGGGCGCGACCCTGGTGCTGGCCAACGATCTGTCGCCCGTCGGTTCGCCTTTGCACCCGCCGGAAAGCGCCGCGCGGCGCCAGGCGGCGGCGAAGATCGACTTCGGCATCGGCGGCAGCACCTTGCACACCATCCTCGAGGAATCGGCCGAAGAGATCGAATCCCTGGCGGCCGCCTTGCTCGTGTAAATTACTCGGCCATGACATCCCCGCCTTGCCGCGGGGATTTTTTTCGTCCGCATTTTGATCCATCTTTCTCCATGGCATACAATCGCCGGCTCGGCCATCCGCCGGACCGCTTTCCTCCTCTTACCCAAAGGATATTATGCAGAAGCTGTTTTCTTCCCTCGCCTTGACTGCGCTGGCGTTTTCCGCCCAAGCCGCTACCGGCATGCCCGTGGTGCAGGAAGCGCCCTTGCGCGCCCACCTGGCCTTCCTGTCGAACGATTTGCTGGAAGGCCGCGGCACGGGCCAGCGCGGCGCCGACCTGACGGTGGCTTACCTGGAAACCCAGGCGCAGATGGCCGGCTTGCAACCCGTGCGCGGCAACAGCTATCGCCAGAGCGTGCAGATCGCCGGCGTGAAATCCTTGCCGCAAGATAGCAGCCTGCAGGCGGTGGCGGGTGGTGGCAAGGCCGTGCCACTGGCGTTCGGCCCGGACTGGGTCTGGGCCACGGGCGACTCCGTTGCCGCGCACACCTTCGATGCGCCGCTCGTCTTCGTCGGCTACGGCATCACGGCGCCGGAAGAGGGCTGGAACGATTTCAAGGGTGTCGATGTCAAAAACAAGATCGTCGTCATGATGGTCAACGACCCGCAGCCGACCGCTGCCGAACCAAACCGTTTCGCTGGCAAGGCGCTGACTTATTACGGCCGCTGGACCTACAAATTCGAGGAAGCCAAACGCCAGGGCGCGGCCGGCGTCTTGCTGATTCACACGAAACCGTCGGCCTCGTACGACTGGAGCGTGGTGCAGAACAGCTGGAGCGGCAGCGAGCGCTTTCAACTGGCTGACCGCACTGCCGGCACGCCGCTGCAGGGCTGGATCGCGGAAGACGCGGCGCGCCGCCTGTTCGCGGCCGGTGGGCAGGACCTGGACGCCTTGCGAGTGCAAGCGGAAAGCAAGGACTTCAAGGCCGTCGCCTTGAACGCCAAGCTGAGCGGTGAAATGAAGTCGGCCGTGCGCAAGGTTGAACAGTTCAATATCGCCGGCATGGTGCCGGGTACCGACCCGACACTGAAAGAGGAAGCCGTCATTTACAGCGGCCACTGGGACCACCTGGGCAAGCAGGGAGATACTGGCGATACCATCTACAACGGCGCCGTCGACAATGCCTCGGGTACGGCCGGCTTGCTGGCCATGGCGCAGGAAGCCGTGAAAAAGCCGGCGAAGCGCACGCAGATCTTCCTGTGGGTGGCGGCCGAGGAACAAGGCTTGCTGGGCAGCGCTGCGTATGCGGCCGATCCGCTGTGGCCCCTGAACAAGACGGCTGCCGCGCTGAACCTGGACAGCCTGAACTTTGTCGGTGCCACGCACGACATCGGCGCGCAAGGCAGCGAGCGCACGGAACTGGGGGCCATGGCGGCAACAACCGCCAAAGCCATGGGCATGCACATCGCGCAAGCGCGTCCCGACCTGGCGGGCGGCTACTTCCGCAGCGACCATTTCAGCTTTGCCAAGGCGGGTGTGCCCGCGTTTTCCATCAATGGCGGACGCGAGTACATCAAGGACGTGGCCGCATCGAAAGCCAAGGCGGCCGCCTACGGTCCCCGCTACCATCAAGTCACCGATGAGTACGACGCCAGCTGGGATTTATCGGGCATGACGCAGCAGGCGCAATTTACGCTGAACCTGGGGCAAGCCGTGGCCAACGCGGCGAAGATGCCGGCCTGGAAGGCGGGCGATGCGTTTGGCAAGGCGCGCGAGCAGGCCGCAAAGTAAGGGGTGGTTTGTGCCAACAGTGTTGGCGCGGCAGTGTCGGCTTACGCGCTGGCGCGCTAACCCGACCTACGTGACTTGTTTCTATCAGCATCAGGCGTAGGTCGGATTAGCGCGGCGAAGCCGTGCGTAATCCGACAGTATTGTTGGCCCCATAGTGTTGGCGCCGCAGCGTCGGATCAGGCAGCCCGCTCCAGCCGCCGCTGCGTGTGCCGGTACTTGCTCCACACCAGCAGCAGCAACAGCGGCATGGCGCCGCCCACCATGCACAGGGCGGGCCAACCGCCGGCGGCAAAGCTGGCGCTGGCCAGGGCCGAGCCAGCGGAGGCGCCGATGAAGCCGCCAGCGATGAAGACCGTGGTGACCCTTGCCCGCGCATGCGGCGCCAGTTTATAGATGATCGACTGGTGCGTCACTTGCAAGCCCATCACGCCCATGTCCAGCAGGACGATGCCGATCAACAGCAGCACCAGCGAATGGGCGCCAAAACTGATCAGGGCCCAGCCAGCGATCGAGGCGACGGCCAGCAGCCAGGTGGCCTGGCGCGCATAGCCGCGGTCGGCCATGCGGCCCGCCGTGTTGGCGGCAAAGGCGCCCGTGGCGCCCGCCAGGCCGAACAGGCCGATCTGCATTTCCGAGTAGTGGTAGGGCGCGCCGCTGAGCAAGAAGGTCAGGCCCGTCCAGAATACGCTGAAGGTGCCCAGGCCCAGGCCCGAGAACAGGGCGCGCTGGCGCAGCAACGGTTCCTGGCGGATGATGTCGGCCAGGGAGGCCAACAGCTTGCCGTATTGCAGCTTGCCGCGTGCCGCTTCGTTTGGCAGGATGCGGCGCAGCATGACGAGCAGGGCAGCGACGACGATGGCGGCCAGCACGTAGACGCTGCGCCAGCCTCCGCTGATCTGCGACACCGTGCCGGAGACGGTACGCGCCAGCAAGATGCCCAACAACAAGCCCGTCATCACGGTGCCCACCATGCGGCCCCGGCTGTGATCCGGCGCGTACGAGGCCACCATGGCCGTGACGACCATCAAGGCGCTGGACGTGATCCCCATCAAGACGCTGGCGATGGCAAAGACGATGATGTTCTGGCTGGTGGCAGCCAGCAGCAGGGCGCCTATCTTGGCGATCAGCATCCACGTCAGTAACTGGCGGCGGTTCAGCACGTCGCTGAGCGGCACCAGAAACACGATGCCCAGCACATAGCCGATTTGCGTGGCCGTGACCAGGTAGCCGGCTTGCGGCACGCTGACGCCAAACGAGGCGGCCAGCATGGACGTGAGCGGCTGCACGTAATAGAGGCTGGCGACGAGCACGCCGGCGGACAGGGCGAACAACAGGATGCGGGTCGACGTCAGCAGGGCGCTGGCGTCAACATTCGATGGTGCGGATTTCATGCGCTTACAACTTTCTTGGAATGATGCTTTTGGATGGACATGATAGCGGGGCTGCGCATTTCTTGCCGGGCAGGCAAAAAAATCCCGGCGATCGTTGCCGACGGCCGGGAAAAGGGTATAGGGGGATATACCGAGGAGAGTTAAAACTTAAGCAGCGCGTGCCAGCTCCGCATGCACCTGCGCTGTGATTTCATACGAGCGCAGCCGGTGCTGGTGGTCGAAGATCTGCGACGTGATCATCAGTTCGTCGGCGCCCGTTTCGGCGATGAAGGCGGCCATCTTCGCCTTGACGGTGTCTGGCGCGCCGATGGCCGTGCAGGACAGGACGGAATCGAGCATGGCGCGTTCCTGCGGGCCCAGTTGCTCCAGGTAGCCGGGCACGGGCGGCTGCAAACGCGACGGGCGGCCCGTGCGCAGGTTGACGAACGCTTGCTGCATCGACGTGGCGCGCAGGTGCGCCTCGGCATCCGTGTCGGCGGCAAAGACGTTAAAGCCCAGCATCACGTACGGTTTCGCCAATTGTTTGGACGGCTTGAAGTGTTCGCGGTAGTAGGCCACGGCTTGCATCATCATTTGCGGCGCGAAGTGCGAGGCGAAGGCATACGGCAAGCCCAGGTGGGCGGCCAGCTGGGCGCCAAACAGGCTCGACCCGAGTATCCACACGGGCACTTTCGCGCCCTTGCCGGGCACGGCCAGCACGCGCTGGCGCGGCTCGTCGGACATATAGTCGATCAATTCCTGCACGTCCTGCGGGAACTGCTCCGCGTCCGATTGCAGGTCGCGGCGCAGGGCGCGCGCCGTCGTCTGGTCGGAGCCGGGCGCGCGGCCCAGGCCCAGGTCGATGCGGCCCGGATACAGCGCTTCCAGGGTGCCGAACTGTTCCGCGATGACGAGCGGCGAGTGGTTCGGCAGCATCACGCCGCCGGCGCCCACGCGGATGGTTTTCGTGCCGGCCGCCACATGGGCGATGACGACGGCCGTGGCGGCGCTGGCGATGCCGGGCATGCCGTGGTGTTCGGCCAGCCAGTAGCGGTTATAGCCCCAGCGTTCGCCGTGCTGCGCCAGGTCGAGCGTGTTCTTGAACGACTGGCTGGCGTCGCTGCCTTCGGCGATGGGGGCCAGGTCGAGTATGGAAAATGGAGTCATGGTAGCGATATCGGGACGTGGTTGAAAATCACAATGGACGATTTGTCTATCCCCTGACGACAATAGGGTCGGCCTTGAAAGCGGCAGGGATGACAGGCTGGACACATGATAATGCGAATCGGGAATTTGCGTACTGATCGGTAAAAAACTCGTGCCGGCTGGGGCCGGTGCTGCTTGAACTGGTGAAATCGCCGCAAACTCTGGAACTTTCCTTGCCAGCCCCAGTCTTAAGAATTCGTGCCTTAAGATTGTGAAACATCATGTATTGCGAGCAACTCGTCAAACCCGACGGGCGCCAACTGACCCTTTACAGTAGGCGTCCCATCGTCGTCGCTGGCCTTGCACCGAGCCCTTTCCCCTTGCCGCAGGAAGCCAATCCGCACTTGCGCTGGCACCCCTTGCGCGGCGAGTGGGTGGCGTACGCAGCCTATCGCCAGGGCCGCACCTTCCTGCCGCCGGCGCAGTACAACCCGCTGGCGCCCACGCGCGATCCCGCGCATCCGACGGAGTTGCCTGCCGGCGACTACGATATCGCCGTCTTCGACAACCGCTTTCCCACCCTGGCGCTGAGCGCCCACGACCCGCCCGCCTTGACTGTCGCCACGGCGCCCGCTGGCGGCCATTGCGAAGTGGTGGTGTTTGCCCAGGATGCCGGCGCCTCGCTGGGTACCTTGCCTGTCAGTCACATCGTCTTGCTGCTGCAAGCGTGGGCCGAACGCACGCAAGAGCTTGCCAAGCGACCCGGCATCGCCTACGTGCTGCCGTTCGAAAACCGTGGCGCGGAAGTGGGCGTGACCCTGCACCATCCGCATGGCCAGATCTACGCCTATCCCTTTGTTCCACCGGTGCCGGCACGCATGCTGGCGCAGGAAAGCGCGTATTTTGCCGAGCATGGCCAGGCCTTGCTGGTGGACATGGCGCGGCGCGAAGCAGATTGCGGCGCGCGCCTGCTGTATCTGGGACCGGAAGCCATCGCCTTTGTTCCCGCCTGCGCCCGCTACCCGTATGAAGCGTGGGTGATGCCGCGGCGGCAGACGGACAGTTTTATGGCCTTGTCGGCCGGGCAGCGCGAGGATCTGGCACGCGCGCTGAAAGCCGTCTTGCTGAAATACGACGGCCTGTGGCAGCGCGAGATGCCCTATCTGATGGCCTGGTACCAGGCGCCGCCGGACGGGTGCGCGCATCCGGAAACGCAGCTGCACGCGCAGTTTTATCCGCCGTACCGCACGCGCGAACGGCTCAAATACCTGGCCGGCACGGAGCTGGCCGCCGGCATGTACGCCATGGATGCCTTGCCCGAGGAATCGGCGCGGCAGTTGCAGGAAGTGCGCGTGGCATGGGAAATGGCAGGAGAGATCGCATGAATTGGAATGTTGAACTGGAAATTGCACATAAACTGGCGCAGATGCGCGGCTGGCTGGAGCAGGAGCGGGCTGGCGCGCTGCGCCTGCGCGGCGTGGACTGGTTCGCCTGGGCCACGGCGGGTGCGTCGGGCAGCGCCTGCCAGACGGCCGAGTGCGGCTGTGCAGAGGTGCTCGTCACGCGCGACGCGGCCTACATCCTGACGGATGCGGCCGAGGCGCAGCGGCTGCGCCAGGAAGAAGTGCGCGGCAGCTGGACCTGGCAAGTGACGCCGTGGATGCAGCCGCGGATGGCTGAATTGCGCGAGCATTTCGTGCAGCATGCGGCGGGCGGGCGGCCCGTGCTGTGCGACCGGCCTGGCCTGCATGAACGCAGCCTGCCCGTTGTGCTGCGCGAAGAGCGCTTGCCCTTGCTGGCCTCGGAACAGGTGCGCTACCGCGAAGTGGGGCGCCTGGCCGCCGCTGCCGCCAGCGAAGCGCTGCGCGCCGCGCGCCCGGACTGGAGCGAGCAGGAGCTGGCCGGCGCGTGCGCCCGCGCCCTGTGGTCGCGCGGCCTGCACGCCGTGTACGTGCTGGCGGCGGGCGCCGAGCGCTTCGTGCGCTACCGGCGCGCGCCGCCGGCCGCGTCGCCGCTGGGTGAACTGGCCGTGCTGGCGCTGTGCGCGCAGCGTTTCGGCCTGTGCGCCAGCCTGAGCCGCCAGCGCCGCTTCCGTCCCGTCCACCCCGCGCGCGACGGCATCGGCGAAGCGGACGCGGCCATCCTGGCGCTGGAAGCGGTGGCGCTCGATGCCTGCGAAGTGGGCCACGCGCTGAGCATGGTGTATCACGCGCTCGACAGCGCCTATGCGTATGCGGGCCAGCCCGATACGGTGCACGAATACCGGCAGGGCGGCATCGCCGGCTACCGCTCGCCCGAAGTGGCTGCTGGCGCGCACACGGAAATCGCCCTGAAGGAGGGCATGGCCCTGGCCTTCCATCCCACCTTGCCCGGCAGCATGGTGGAAGACACTTTCCTGCTCAGCGGCGGGCACCTGCACAACCTGACTTGCGACCCGGACTGGCCGGCCACCTCCGTGCAGGGGCGGCTGCGTCCACTGACCCTGGAGTTGCCATGATCACCCCCGAGGCGTATTTCGGCGCCAGCCCCGTGGTGGATGCCTCGGCGCCCGGCAGGGTCAACCTGCTGGGCGAGCATACGGACTACAACGATGGCTACATGCTGCCGTGCGCCACGCCGCAACGCACGCGGGTGAGGCTGGCGCTGGCCGCCGACGGACACCATCAGTTCTATTCGGCAACCCTTGATGAGCTCGTGCGTTTCGAGGACCAGTGCGCCGCGCCGCCCGGCTTCGGCCGCTACCTGGAAGGCTGCATCCGCCTGCTCGAAGAGCGCGGCGTGGCGGTGCCGGCCGTGCGCGCCCACATCGATTCGGACGTGCCGCCGGGCGCCGGCCTGTCGAGCAGCGCGGCGCTGGAGATCGCCATGCTGCGCGCGCTGCGCCAGCTGCTGGGTCTGCAGATTGACGACGTGTCGCTGGCGCTGATGGGGCAGCAGGCGGAAATCCGCTATGCGCAGGTCAACTGCGGCGTGATGGACCAGATGGCGTCCAGCCTGGCCGACGAGCGCCACATGCTGCTGCTCGATGCGCGTACCTTGCAGCATGAATTGCTCGACTTGCCTGGCGACAGCGAGGTGCTGGTCATCGACAGCGGCATGCCGCGCACCCTGGCCGGCAGCAAGTACAACGAGCGGCGCGCCGAGTGCGAACAGGCGGCGCGCCTGCTGGGCGTGGCGGCGCTGCGCGACGTGCGCGAGCCGTCCATGGTGGAAGGCTTGCCCGAACCGTACCGCCGCCGCGCACGCCATGTGGTCAGCGAAAACCGGCGCGTGCTGCAAGCGTGCGGCCAGCATGGTCCCGTGCTTTTCGGCCAGTTGATGACGCTGTCGCACGCCAGCCTGCGCGACGATTATGAAGTGTCGCTGCCGGCGCTCGATGCGCTGGTGGCCCTGCTGTCGGCGCAGTCCGCCGTGTACGGCGCGCGCCTGACGGGCGCCGGTTTTGGCGGCGCTTGCGTGGCCCTGTGCCGCAAGCACTGCGCCGCCAGCGCGGGGCGCGCGGTGGTACAGCGCTTTAACGCTGCCGGACACAGCGCACGCATGGTGGTTCCCTTGGCATGAGCGTGGTTTGATCTTGCTCATGCGTTGCGGCGCAAGTCCCATACGCCGGAACTTGCTCCCTGCGGCAAGCATCCAACACGCATGCTCAATGACCATCTCTCCCCACCGAATACGCATGACGGCCAGGCTGAAACCGTCCTGCCGGGCGCGGGCGCCTTTGCCTATCCCCGGCCGCAGATGGTGCGCGAGAACTGGCAATCGCTGAACGGCGCCTGGCGCTTTACGTTTGACAATGAGCGGCGCTACCGCCTGCCCGACGGCGGCATCGGCTGGACGCACGAGATCATCGTGCCGTTTCCGCCGGAATCGCAGGCCAGCGGCGTGGGCGACCGTGGCTTTCACCGCGTTTGCTGGTACCAGCGCGACTTCCTGCTGCAGCCGGGCGGCCCCTGCGTGCTGCTGCATTTCGGCGCCGTCGACTACCATGCCAAGGTGTGGCTGAACGGGCACGTGGTGGCCGACCATGAGGGTGGGCACACGCCGTTTGTCGCCGACATCAGCCATGCGCTGCTGCCCGACGGGCCGCAGGTGCTGACGGTGCGCGTCGAGGATGATCCGCACGACCTGGCCAAGCCGCGCGGCAAGCAGGACTGGCAGCTGCTGCCCCATTCCATCTGGTATCCGCGTACCACGGGCATCTGGCAAAGCGTGTGGATCGAGCGCGTGGCGGCCACCTACATCGGCAAGCTGCGCTGGACACCCGTGTTCGAAGGCTACGAGATCGGCTGCGAAGTGTTCGCCATGGGCGACCTGCAGGATGACCTCACCGTGGCCGTGCGCATCTGGCATGGCAGCAACCTGCTGGCCGACGACCAGTACAAGCTGATCGAAAACGAAGCGAGCCGCAAGATCGCCCTGTCCGACCCCGGCATCGACGATTCGCGCAACGAACTGCTGTGGAGCCCCGAACGTCCCATTTTGCTCGATGCCGAAGTGACCTTGTGGCATGACGGCGAGCTGCTCGATACCGTCAAGTCGTACACGGCGCTGCGCTCGGTGGCCATCAACCGCGACCGCTTCATGCTCAATGGCCGGCCGTATCCGCTGCGCCTGGTGCTCGACCAGGGCTACTGGCCCGACACCCTGCTGGCGGCGCCTTCCGACGATGCCTTGCGGCGCGACGTGGAACTGGCCAAGGCCCTGGGTTTCAACGGCGTGCGCAAGCACCAGAAGATCGAGGATCCGCGCTACCTGTACTGGGCCGACCGCCTGGGCTTGCTCGTCTGGGAAGAAATGCCATCGACGTACCGCTTTTCCAGCAAGGCCATCACGCGCATGGTGCGTGAATGGACGGACGTGATCGAGCGCGACTACAGCCATCCGTGCATTCTCGTCTGGGTGCCGTTCAACGAGTCGTGGGGCGTACCCAACCTGACGGCCATCCAGGCGCACCGCAACGCCGTCGAAGCGCTGTACCACCTGACGCGCACGCTCGACCCCACGCGCCCCGTGATCGGCAATGACGGCTGGGAAGCGTCGGCCACCGACATCCTCGGCATCCACGATTACGACTGCGATCCGGAACGCCTGCAGGCGCGCTATGCGATCAGCGACTCGGCCCGCACCACCCTGTTCGACCAGCGCCGTCCGGGCGGGCGCATCCTCACACTCGACGGCTTCCCGCACCGGGGCCAGCCCATCGTCCTGACGGAGTTTGGCGGCATCGCCTTCGACCGGGAACAGGGCGAATCGGCGGAAACCTGGGGCTATGCGCGCGTGGGCAACGAGGCGGCCTTCCTCGATATTTACCGGCGCCTGATGACGGTCGTCAATACGGCGCAGATGTTCAGCGGCTTTTGCTACACGCAGTTCGCCGACACCTTCCAGGAAGCCAATGGCTTGCTGACGGCGGACCGAACGCCGAAGGCCGCGCTGGAACTGCTCAGCGCGGCCACCCGCAACATCCGGCTCAATTGAACGCAAGCCGGACCTGGCAAGTTTCATCTGGTTCAGATTTCAAAGGGGCAGGCATGGCCGATACCGATGGCGCGGCAGCGCCGTTCCTTACTTACTGGCAGGCCGGCTACGAAGGCGCCGACCACGTCACCCATGGCGGCCAGGCGCTGGACATGAACCGCGCCACGGGCCACCTGGACAGGGTGCGCGAAGACTACCTGCTGCTGCGCCAGTTCGGCATCCGCAACGTGCGCGAAAGCATAGGCTGGCGCCTGGCCGAGCGCGATGGTCAGTTCGATTTTTCCTGTATCGAAGAGCGCGCCGCCGTGGCGCAGGAGTTGGGGCTGCAGATCAACTGGACTTTCTGCCACTACGGCTGGCCGGCCGGGCTCGACCTGTTTTCACCCGACTTCGTGCCGCGCTTTGCCCGCTATTGTCGGGCAGCAGCGCAGTTCCTCGCGCCGTATGCGGGTAGCGCGCCCGTGTACTCACCCATCAATGAAATCTCGTTTACCAGCTGGGGCTTGTCGGTGCACATGTTCCAGTGCCTGAATATGTACCGGCCCGATGCGGGAGCGGAAGGAAAGCGGCAGCTGGTGCGCGCCAGCATCGCCGGCTGCGATGCGATCCGTGACGTCAGCCCGCAGGCGCGTTTCCTGCAATGCGATCCCCTGATCCACGTGATCGCGCCGCCCGGACGCACGGACTGGGTCGACCAGGCGGCGGCCTGGCGCGCCTCGCAGTTCGAAGCGTGGGACATGCTGTGCGGCCGGCAAGCGCCGGAACTGGGCGGCGCGCCGCGCTACCTGGACTTGATCGGCCTGAACTATTACCACAGCAACCAGTGGGAATGCGGCAGCAACCTGCGCCTGTGGTGGCACCTGGGCGAACCGCGCCGCATGCCCCTGCACCAGCTGCTGCTGGAAGTACAGGCGCGCTATCAGCGGCCTTTGCTGCTGGCGGAAACGAGCCACGTAGGCAGCGGGCGCGGTGCGTGGATACGCGACGTGGCCGCCGAGGCGGCGCTGGCCGTCCAGCATGGCACCGCGCTGCGCGGCATCTGCATCTATCCCGTCATCGACCGTCCAGACTGGGACGATGCCAGCCACTGGCACCGCAGCGGCCTGTGGGAGGTCGGCCTGGAAGGCGAGGGGGGCGAGCGGCTGCGGCGCATCCTCGTCCCCCCCTACGCGGCGGCACTACGGCAGGCACAGCGCCTGACGGCACACCTTTGTTCAACGTTTGCCCCGGCGGGGCAGAAAGGAACTGGCATGCGAACCATCATCGTTTTTTCCCATTTGCGCTGGAATTTCGTGTATCAGCGTCCGCAACAGCTGCTGTCGCGGCTGGCGCAATTCTACCGCGTGGTCTTTGTCGAGGAGCCCGTCTGGGACGATGGAGCCAGCAGGCTGGAGCTGTCCACGCCGGCGCCGAACGTGACCGTGTGCCAGCCCCGCACGCCCGTACAGGCGTGCGGTTTTCACGACGACCAACTGGCCGTGCTGCAGCCCCTGCTGAGCCAGATCACGCCTGCCGACGACCCCATCGTGTGGTTCTATACGCCGATGGCGCTGCCACTGCTGCCAGCCCTGCACGCGGGCCTGGTCGTGTATGACTGCATGGATGAACTGGCCGCATTCAAGAATGCGCCGCGTCAGTTATTGCAGCGCGAAACGGCCTTGCTGGCGCGCGCGGACCTGGTGTTTGCGGGCGGCCCCAGCCTGTTCGAGGCGAAGCGCACGCGCCACGCCAACGTCCATTGCTTCGCCAGCAGCGTCGATACCGTGCACTTCGAACAGGCGCTGGACCGCCACAACGGTCATCCCGCGCAGGCGGAGATCGGCCGGCCCAGGCTCGGCTATTACGGCGTGATCGACGAGCGTTTCGAGCCGGCCCTGGTGGCGGCGCTGGCCGACGCCCATCCCGACTGGCAAATCGTGCTGGTTGGACCCATCCTCAAGATCGACCCGGCCAGCCTGCCGCAGCGCCAGAATATTCATTACCTGGGCCAGCAGCCCTATCAGGCCCTGCCGCACTTCCTGGCCGGCTGGGACGTGTGCCTGCTGCCGTTTGCCAGCAATGAGGCGACCCGCTTCATCAGTCCCACCAAGGTACTGGAATACATGGCGGCGCAACTGCCCATCGTCAGCACGCCGATCGCCGATGTGGCCGTGCCGTATGGCGACATCGTGGCCATCGCCGATACACCCGACGCCTTTGTCGCCGCCTGCGAGGCGGCGCTGGCCGCGACGCCGGAACAGCGCGCGGCCATGGCCGCGAACATGCGCGCCATCGTCGAGGCCACCTCCTGGGATGCCACGGTGGAGCAGATGCGCAACTTGCTTGACACGACGCCGCCGGGGCAGGGCGCCCGCCAGGCCGTGTCCGCCGCCGGCACGACACAGGCCGCCGCACCGGGCGCCGGCGCCGATGTCAATTTGCTGCATCCCCCCGGTGCGCCGCAAGCCGTGGCCTGCGCCATCATTGGCGCCGGTCCGACGGGCTTGAGCGCCGCCTATCACCTGGGTGCCGATACTTTGCTGCTGGATAAAAATGCCGCCGTGGGCGGCTGGTGCCGCTCCATCCAGGATCGCGGTTTTACTTTCGATCACGCGGGCCACATCATGTTTTCCAACGATGACTATGTGCTCGACATGTACCGCACCTTGCTGGGGACCAATCTGCACTGGCAAAACCGCGAAGCCTGGGTCTACAGCAAGCAGGTCTACACGCGCTATCCTTTCCAGGGGGCGCTGTACGGCTTGCCGCCAGCCGTCATCAAGGAATGCATCGTCGGCGCCATCGAGGCGCGATACGGCAAGGCACCGGCCGCGCCAAGCCCTGAAACGGCTGCGGCCTGCGCCGTGGAGGACTGCTGCGCCGACGGCGGCACGGGGCTGGAACAGCTGCACGATGCCGTGGCGGCGCCGGCCCAAGCCCAGGCCCAGGGCGCGCCCAATTTCGAGCAATTTATCCATCAGGTGTGGGGCAGCGGCATCGCCCGCCATTTTGCGATTCCCTACAACAAGAAATTGTGGACCGTCCCCCTGGCCGAGATGGAAACGTCGTGGCTGGGCGGGCGGGTGCCCTTGCCGAACCTGGAAGAAATCATCGAGGGCGCGCTGGAACCGGTGGCCAGGCCGATGGGCCCGAATGCGTGCTTCGGCTATCCCTTGCGCGGCGGTTTCCAGGCCTTGATGTCGGGCTTCCTGCCGCACCTGCAAGGCAAGCTGGAACTCAATGCCGATGTGGTGCAGGTCTTGCCGCGCCAGCACGTGATCGTGCTGGGCGATGGCCGCCGTTTCCGCTATCAGCACTTGCTGAGCACCATGCCCCTGCCGCAACTGGTGCGCCTGATCGGCGAGCAGGCGCCGCCGCAGGTACAGGCGGCAGCGCGCGCCTTGCGGCATATTTCCGTGCGCTGCGTCAACCTGGGCGTGGCGCGCGAAAACATCAGCGAGAAACACTGGATTTACTATCCGGAAGAGACGATATTCCACCGTATTTTCCTGCAAGGGAATGCCAGCCCCCACTGCAACGCGCCGGGTGGTTTCGGCCTGACGTGCGAGATCAGTTATTCGCCCTGGAAACCGTTGCCGCTCGATGAACAGGCCCTGATCGACCGCTGCATGGCCGACTGCATCGCGGTGGGTTTGCTGCGCGACGATGACCGCCTGCTGGTCGCCAACCAGGTAGACATGCCGTACGCCTACGTGGTGTACGACCATGCGCGGGCCGCCAACGTGGCGCTGGTGAAAGCATGGCTGTCCACGCAGGACATCGTGCTGGCGGGACGCTACAGCGAGTGGGAATACTACAATTCCGACCATGCCTTCCTGGCCGGGAAAAAAGCGGCGGAACTGATCGCCGGGCTGGCGGCAAGCCAGCGCAAGGTGGGTATGGTGGAGTAGGCGCTAGCGCCGGGAGCACGGGATCAGCGCTCCCGGCGCGGATTCAGCAAGGACGTCTTCAAGAGGCAAACGAGGCAGGAGGCAGCCAAGACGCAACATGAGAAGAGGCAGGGCGCTGCCGAAGATCATGCCAGGTGAAACGATGGCAAGGCAGGAGGCCGGGTGTCGCTGTCAGGAGACATGGCAGGGATAAGTGGCAAGGAAAAGATAAAGCAAAAGTGGCAAGGAAAAGATAAAGCAAAACATGGCAATAAAAACATAAAGCAAAGCATGGCAAGAAAAAGGTAAAGCAAAGCATGGCAAGAAAAAGGTAAAGCAAAGCAGTAAAGCAAAGCATGGCAGCAGGGAAAAGGCCAGGCCAGGCAAGGAAAGGCCAGGCAAGGAAAGGCCAGGCAAGGAAAGGCAAGGAAAGGCCTGATGCCTGTCCCGTCCCGCCTTGCCATACCTCGCATGCCTGACTGCGATTGATGTGCCTGACCGCTGGCGCTCAGCGCCCCAAATGCCAGCGGCCAGGCGGGATCGGCGCATGCCGCGCTGATCCCCGGATATCGTTAGTAGCGCTGCAGCAATCCGTTGACCACTTTGACCCGATCGCCGATCTGGTAGCCTGGCTGGGAGTTTTGCATGAGGGTGCGCGTGCTGCCGTCGTCCAGGCGCAGGGTGACCCGGTACTGCATGTTGCCCGAGGTGGTGCCCGCTGTGCCGGAGCTGCCCGACTGCATGTCGCCGCTGCCCTGATCCATGCCACGTGGCACCGGCTCGATCGATTGCACCGTGGCGGAGGCGATGCTGACGCCGGACTGGCTGCCGTCCATGCTCATGGCGTTGTTGGCCGTGGAGGTACGCGTGTCGGCGCTGCCGGTGCTGGTGTCGTTCATGGTGCTGCCGGTGATGCCGGTGTTGGTCGCTGCGTTGCCCGTCGCGGTCGTATTGCTGTAGCTTTCACCACTGCGGCCGTTCATGCTGCTCATGCCGGTGCTGTTCGGATTTGAACTGCAGGCGGCCAGCGTACACAGCAGGCCGGCCAGCGCCATGGTTTTTTTTACTCTCATCTTGTTCTCCTCTTGGTCTGACAAAGTGTTAACCCGGTTTCCAGGGTGTGGCGGAGGTCAGCGTCAATGGCGCATGCCAGGCACGCCAAGCATGGCCGCAACTACTGCTAAGTAATCCTCAGGAAAATATTGTCAATTTATGACGAACAGAACCGGATGCGATGCAAGGCGCCAGTTGCGCCGCAGTGCGAGCACTGCCAGCAGCTGGCAAGCCTCGTCGGCCACCTTCCAGAGTGCCGGTTATGGAAGTCAGAAATCACAATAATTTAATGGGGGTTACTTGGTAAGAGAGCAGGGCGGGAAAGATGTTCGATCCTTGTTATTTCACATTGAGGTACATCAAGCGCTTCAATTGTAGAGCTTGGTATAAAAGAAATTCTTGTGCAGGGCGAGCACGGCGTTCGCGCTTTCCCCTTGTTCCCCGTTGCTTACTTCAGGAGAATAAATGTCTGCCGATTCCCATAGCGTCAAGCTGATCAATGAGCTGGTGATTGCGGTGTACGGTGCCCCGGGCGCTGCGAACGGCGCGCGCGCCCGTTATGCGCTGACCCAAGCCCTGCATGCCTTGACGAGGCTGTCACGGTCGGAGCAGTTGATGGAGATGCAGCGCGATGCGGCGCGCGCAGCGGGAGCGGCCAGCCGGCGGGAAATGCGCACGGCCTTGCGCCGTATCGCCAGCCGGGCGGCAGCCGGCCAGGGGCAGCTGTCGCTGGCGCTGGGTGCCGGCGATGGCAACGCGCCGTGATCAGCCCCGCTGTTTCTTCAGCGCGGCGGCGGCCATGGCAGGCCAGAAAAAGTACAGTGGCAGCACCACGGCCGTCGCGGCCGTGATATCGACCACCCAGTCGCTGACGGCGCCACGGCGGTAAGGCAGGAAACTCTGGATGAATTCGTCCAGCGCGCCCATGGCCGCCACCATCAGCACCGACAGCAACGCGCGGCGCGCCATGCCGCCGGCCGTGCCGCTGAACAGGATCAGAGCCAGCACGCCATAGCCGACGGAATGCAGCACGCCGCCCGACGCATATTGACCCACGTCCGCGCGCACACCGGGAATGTCGCCGATCAGGATCACCAGGGCATACAGCACCAGCGCCGTGCGGTAGCGCAGGCGTTCGTAGCGGTCGGCAAAACACAGTTCGGGCAGGGGGGCAGGCATGAGGCGTCAGGACAGGTGGAAAGGCCGTCACAATATCATGGGCAGGGCGGGCTACCGTGTTTTTGCGCAAGAGCTTGCCGTGCAGGGAAAAAAAAGGCCCGCGGGGACGCGGGCCAAAAACCCAAATGAAATGGGTCAAGAGTTGAGAGTTGCTCGGTACTCAGCATGTCGCGCGCCTTGCCGGCGCCCGCCACGGTCATGAAAGGGAGTGGTGTGCCATCGCGGCACACCTGTCTGTAGTCAGGCATATCGGTTGCCTGTACAGCAGATGAAGCAAGTATGGGGGACGAAGATGACGGGCTGATGACACGCCGCAACATTTTTTTGCGGCCAGGCCATTTCTCGGAAAGATTGTGCGCCATGGCAAGAATGGCCATGTTTCAGGAAGGACAGCGAAAAAAAAGCCCGCTGGTGAAAGCGGGCTTAAAACTATTTTCTTGGAGGAGAATAGTGGAGACAGGTGCATTATGCTGCGTCGCACGATATGTGTCTAATGGTCTTTTCAGATAACCATTATTCTTTTTTGATATAACTGTCTGCGTCTGTCTTCATTCCTTCACTGCCACCGTGTAGTTGAGCGCCATGCGTCCGCCATCGACATAGATGGTCTGGCCCGTCATGTAGGTGGCGTCGTCGCTGGCCAGGAAGGCGGCGATGCCGGCCACTTCCTCCGGTTCGCCGCAGCGGCCCAGCGGCGTGCGCGACAATATCGTGTGGCGCGCCTGCGGGCTCGACAGCACCGCCTGTTTGGCCAGTTCCGTCAGGATGGTGCCCGGGCCGATGCCGTTCACGCGCACGCCGTGCGGCGCCAGGTTCAGGGCCATGACCTTGGTCAGCTGGTTGATGGCGCCCTTCGACACCACGTACGGCACCTGGTTCGGGATCGCCAGTTCCGCATTCACGCTGGACATATTGATGATGCAGCCGCTGTTGCGCTTGACCATTTCGCGCGCCACGGCCTGGCCGCACAGGAACATCGATTTCAGGTTGATGCGCATGACCCGGTCGAAATCGTCTTCGCACACGTCGAGGAAATCGGCCGCGTGTGTGACGCCCGCATTGTTGACGAGGATATCGATGTGGCCGAACTGCGCCAGGGTTTCCTTCAGCATGGCGTCGACGTCCGCCTTCTGGCTGACGTCGGCGCAAAAGAAGCGCGCCTGCGGGCCGAGGGCGGCTGCCGCCTGCGCGCCTTCTTCCTTGATGTCGACCAGCATCACCTGCGCCCCTTCGGCGATCAGGCGGGTGGCGCAAGCCAGGCCGATGCCTTGCGTGGCGCCCGTGACGATGGCGGTTTTATTGACTAGTTTCATGTGTGCTCCTCGGCGGGTGGGGGCGCCGCCATGCTGCGGTGCCATGGCGGATTTTAATCCCTGGGCAGGAATCAGAGGAGGATGGGCTCGTTCGGCAACTGGTTGCCGCGCGTGCCGTTGGCAGGGAAGTGGCTTTGCAGCAAGGTATTCAGCTGCGCCAGTGCTTCCACGGTGCTGTCGTGGTAATTGCCATCCCTGAACCCTTTGGTCATGGTGTGGCACACGGCTTGCCATTGCTCCGGCGTGACGCGGCGGCCCACGTTGCGGTCGGCCACGATATCGACCTGATGCTCGGCCAGGTTGATGTAGATGAGCACGCCAACGTTGTCTTCCGTATCCCACACGCCATACTGGGCGAACAGTTCGCGCGCCCGCTCGCGGTTGCTCACGCCCTGGTAAGCCATTCCTGGCGTCAGGGCAGCTTCGACGATCAGGCGCACTTCCGCCTGGTGCATCGCTTCACCGTCGGCAATCGCCGTCTCGATGGCTTTCAAGGTGCGCTCTGGAAAGGCCTGGCGCGCCGTCGCCGGCGTGCCCCGCAAATGTTTTAACGCGCGTCCGCAGCGCTGGCCAAATGTCAGATGTTTCGTCATTACCAATCTCCCGAGGCGCCGCCGCCGTCAAATCCGCCGCCGCCGCCGCCGCCACCGAAACCACCGCCGCCACCGCCACCGCCAAAACCACCGCCGCCGCCGAAGCCGCCACCACCACCACCGCGGTTGTTCAGTGCCTGGCTGAGGATGCTGCCCAGCACGACGCCGGTGGCGCCGCTGGACCAGTTGCTGCCGCGCTGCAGCCGCGTCGGCCCGCCGCGTGAGCGGAACAGGGTCAGCACGACGAGGAAGCCGAAGAACAGCAGCGGCAGCCAGAACGTCATGCCGCCCGCTTCCACCGTCGCTGGGGCCTTCTGCTGTGCGGGAGCGGGAAATTGCTCCTGGTTCAGCAAGGTGGCAATCGACCCCACACCGGCCACCAGGCCGCCGTAATAGTCGTTTTGCTTGAAATGCGGCGCGATCACGTCTTGCAGGATGCGTTTCGATTGCGCATCCGTCAGCACGCCCTGCACGCCGCGGCCCGCTTCGATACGCAGGCGGCGCAGGGACGAGGGGTTGTCCTTCGCCACCATCAGCAGCACGCCGTCATCGACGCCCTTGCGGCCCAGCATCCAGGCATCCGTCACGCGGATGCTGTATTGCTCGATGGCTTCCGGTTCCGTGCTCTTGACCAGCAGCACGGCGATCTGGCTGCCCGTCTTGGCTTCGTAATCGGCCAGCACGCCTTCCAGCGCCGCCTTTTGCTTGGCGTCGAGCATGCCGGCGTTGTCCGTCACGCGCGCCGCCAGCGGCGGCACGGGCTGCAAGCCCTGTGCGCCAGCTGGCGCCATCGTCCACAGCAGCAGCGCCGTCGCCAGCGCCGCGAGGTAGGACCAGGCTTTCATCTTATTTGCCAAAGTTGACGGTCGGTGCGGTCGAGATGGCTTTTTCATTTTCCACCGTGAACGATGGCTTGACCTTGTAGCCGAAGACCATGGCCGTCAGGTTGTTCGGGAAGCTGCGCGCATGCACGTTGTAATCCTGCACGGCAACGATGTAGCGCTGGCGCGCCACGGTGATGCGGTTTTCCGTGCCTTCCAGCTGCGACTGCAGGTCGCGGAAGCTGGTGTCGGCCTTCAGGTCCGGGTATTTCTCGGACACCACCATCAGGCGCGACAGGGCCGACGACAGCTGGCCCTGCACTTGCTGGAATTTCTCGAATGCGGCCGGATCGTTCAGCACTTCGGGCGTGATCTGGAAACTGGTGGCGGCGGCGCGCGCCTTGGTCACCGCTTCCAGGGTTTCGCGCTCGTGCGTGGCATAGCCCTTGACGGTGTTGACCAGGTTGGGGATCAGGTCGGCGCGGCGCTGGTACTGGTTGACCACTTCGCCCCAGGCGGCCTTGGTGGCTTCATCCTTGCTCTGGAAGTCGTTGTAGCCGCAGCCCGTCAGGACGCCGGCCAGGACGGTGACGCTCAGCGCCAGGCGCAGCCATTTGGTGAATTGATTGGTGATTTGCATGATGGGTTCCGTGCCGAGTAAAAGGGATGCGGCAAATATACCTGAAACGGCCCGCCATGTCGGTTTAATCAGCGCCGGTCGCCGCCTCCGCCTGCCTTCGCAACCCCGCGCCGCGTTACAATACGGGGTTTGCAACTGAATATAGAGAAGGTGTACCGTGAATTTCATCAATAAATTATCCGCCGCGTGGACGGCCAATAATTCCCTGCTGTGCGTGGGCCTGGACCCCGACCTGGCGAAACTGCCGGCCGAACTGCGCGACCTGCCTGATGGAATCACTACCTTTTGCACGCGCATCATCGACGCCACGGCCGACCTGGCCTGCGCCTTCAAGCCGCAGATCGCCTATTTTGCCGCGCTGGGCGCGGAAAAGCAGCTGGAAGACATCTGCCGCTATGTGCGTGAACACTATCCGCACATCCCGCTGATCCTCGACGCGAAACGGGGCGACATCGGCGCGACGGCCACGCAGTACGCGCGCGAAGCGTTCGAGCGCTACGGCGCCGACGCCGTCACCGTGAACCCGTACATGGGCGAGGATTCGCTCGACCCCTACCTGGCGTGGAAAGACCGCGGCGTGATCATCCTGTGCCGCACCTCGAACCCGGGCGGCTCGGACCTGCAATTCCTGAATACGGATGGCGAACCGCTGTACCAGCGCGTGGCGCGCCTGGTGGCCGATAAATGGAACAAGAATGGCCAGTGCGCGCTTGTCGTCGGCGCCACCTTCCCTGAAGAACTGGCGCAAGTGCGCGCCATCGTCGGCGACATGCCGCTGCTGGTGCCCGGCATCGGCGCCCAGGGCGGCGACATCGCGGCGACAGTTGGCGCGGGCCAGACGGCCAAGGGCATGGGCATGATGATCAGCTCGTCGCGCGCCATCATCTACGCCACGCCGCAAGCGGGCGAAGATTTCGCCGACGCGGCGCGCCGCGTGGCCATTGAAACGCGCGATGCGATCAATCAGCATCGTTCGGTTTAAACATCACCCATAAAAAATATAGGTCGGGTTAGGCCAGCGGCCGTAACCCGACAACACCGGTAACGTCAACAATGTTGTCGGATTACGCGGGCCTTCGGCCCGCTAATCCGACCTACCCGACTCGCGCCCTCTTTCAGTCGCGCATGGGCGCCACCATCTCCGCGTAGTCGTACAGCTCGCCTAAAATCTCTTCTCCCCGCTCATCGACCGATTCCGACAGCACGTCGATCTCCGTAAACAACATTTCGATGGTGCGGGCGCCGCCGTCACCGTCGAACAGGCGGGCGGCGCGGTGCTGTTCCCAGCGCAGGCTTTCCGCTTCGCTCAGGGTTTGCGGGAAATTGCGGGCGCGGTAGCGGAACAGCAATTCCTGCAGGCGCTCGTCGGCAAACGAGGGGCGGGCCGTGGCCAGCTTGGCCGGCGTGTCGCGGCGCAAGGATTCGAGCAGGCGGCGGTCGTCGTTGCTGACGAAACCATTGTACAAATCCTCATCCACGTCCAGCGCGGCATTCGCGCCCGGACGCTGGAACACTTCGGCCCAGATGGCATCCATGTTCGGCGCCGTCGCGGCCAGTTGCGCGTTGACCTTCGCCGCGTCCAGATCGATGCCCCATTGCGCGGCCATGGCCGGCGACAGGGTTTTCAGGTTGCCGACCAGCATGGGCGACTTGTTCAGGTGCACGCTTTTCACGGGCAGGCGCGTCATGCCTTCCGGCATGGCTTCCTTGCGCGTAAACAAACGCGTGCGTATGGTGTCGGCGTCCAGCGCGAACAGTTCGCGCGGATCGTAGGCGCAATCCCAGACGAGGATTTCATTTTTGTTGCTCGGATGCGTGGCCAGCGGCCAGACGACGCCCAGGCAGCCCCGTTCGGCGGGGAACATGCCCGACACGTGCAGGAAGGGCTGGCGTTCGGCGGCGGCCAGGTGCATGCCCATTTCGCTGGCGACCCGGTCCTTCTTGTGCAGGGCCAGGCAAAATTCGAACAGTTTCGGCTGCTTTTCGCGGATCAGGCGCGCCAGGGCGATGGTGGCGCGCACGTCGGACAGCGCATCGTGCGCCGCTTCGTGGGCCAGGCCATTGGCCTTGCTCAAGTGTTCCAGCTTAAAACTGGTCTGGCCATCGTCGCGCTTCGGCCATTGCATGCCTTCCGGGCGCAGCGCGTGCGTCATGCGCACCACGTCGAGGATGTCCCAGCGGCCGCAATGGTTCTTCCATTCGCGCGCATACGGGTCGATCAGATTGCGCCAGAACAGGAAACGCGTGACTTCATCGTCGAAACGGATGGTGTTGTAGCCCACGCCGATGGTGCCCGGTTCCGAAAAGGCAGCTTCGATGGTGGCGGCGAACTGGTGCTCGGGCACGCCCAGCTGCAAGCACTGTTGCGGCGTGATGCCGGTGATCAGGCACGATTGCGGGTCGGGCAGGAAATCATTGGCAGGTTGGCAATACAGCATGATCGGCTCGCCGATCTCGTTGAGGTCGGCATCCGTGCGGATGGCGGCGAACTGGGCCGGGCGGTCGCGGCGCGGCTGGGCGCCAAAGGTTTCGTAGTCGTGCCAAAGAAAGGTCTGGTTAGTCATTGATGGTCGTTGCTTGATTGGTTATCCGGGCCGCTAAAAGCGGCCGCTGCTACAGTTTTCTGAAAACCTGCCGATACTACACGAGAGGATGGTCATCATCGCGTTTCCCGCATGGTGGCATACATTGTCCGTTCAAGGAGGTCTATCGTGTCAATTCCCATCGCCGCAAGCGGCAATTCCAACCCTTCCGTGACTTCCGTCAGTACGGGCGTTGCCGGCAAGGACGATAAAGTCCAGCAAAAGGACGGCATCAACGCTGAAATGAGCGTCAATGACCGCACCAAGCTGCAATTGAACGCTTCCATCATGCAGGCGTCGCTGAATGTGTCCATCGGTTCCGAGAACGAACCGCTGGCGCTGCTGTACAAGACGGCCATCACCAACATCAATGAAGCGCTGAAGAGCCAGTACGGCGACGATGCGATCCAGAACGCGGCGTCGCAGGATAACAGCGCCGAAGCGACGGCGAGCCGCATTGTATCGCTGTCGACGGGTTTTTTTGACGCCTACAAGAAGCAAAATCCCGGCATGGACGACGATACGGCCCTGACCAAGTTCATGGACACCATCAGCGGCGGCATGGAAAAAGGCTTCAAGGAAGCGCGCGATATCCTGGAAGGCTTGAAAGTGCTGGGTGGCGATATCGCTGGCAATATCGACAAGACGTATGAGCTGGTGCAGAAGGGCTATGCCGATTTCATCGCCGCGCACAGCAGCAAGAAGGATGACGCCGCCAAGCCGGATGCAAGCAAGCCAGCCGACAGCAAGGCTGCCTGATCTATAGCATGACCCGGTTGCGGCCCGATGCTTTGGCGCGGTACAGCGCCGCGTCGGCGGCCGCGATCAGCGCCTCGTCGTCCTGTTCGGCCGCCAGGCTGGCCACGCCGAAGGAACCCGTGATGTGCGGCAGCGCGCTGCGCATGTCGGCGAAGATGACGGCCAGCTGCATGCGCTCGCACAGGCGCTCGGCCACCCGCAGGGCCACGTGTTCGTTGGTATCGGGCAAGATCACCATCATTTCCTCACCACCATAGCGCACGGCAAAATCCGTGGGCCGCAGGGCCGCGCCCAGCACTTGTGCGGCGATGCGCAGCGCCTGGTCGCCCGCCTGGTGGCCGTGCGTGTCGTTGAAACGCTTGAAATGGTCGAGGTCTATCATCACCAGCGACAGCGGCGAGCCGCTGGCGTGGGCCGTGACGATCATGTTAGGCAGCAGATCCGTCAGCCAGGCGCGGTTGTACAAGCCCGTCAGGCTGTCGACCATCGATAGCTGGCGGTAGAATTCGCCCAGTTTCTGGCGCCGGCGCAGCAGCGCATTCGCGGCGCGGATGCGGAAGGACAGCAGCCGCAGCAGGTTGCGCGCCAGACCGTTCGACTGTTCGATCAATTCCCAGACGACGGCCGCGTCGATCACCAGCAAGTCGGTTTCTTCCAGGGCGGAAATGGCGGCCAGGTTGCTCGCTTCATCGAGCACCGATTGTTCGCCCACGCTTTCGCCGGGCAAGACCTTGCTGACGGTGCCGTCATCCATGCCCGTGTGGGTGTCGGCGGCCACGGCCAGCGAACCGCGCAGGACGATGTACAGGCTGGCGCCTTGCGTGTCGGAAATAGCTTCGCCCGCTTCGAGGCGCATGACGGGGCAGGGCGCCAGCATGGCGGCCGTCTGGCTATCCGCCCCATCGCGAAATAGCTGTAAATCGCCGATGTTGCAGCCTGAAGCGCCGAAGTTGCCGATCTGTTCCACAATCACACTTTCAAAAAGCCGGCGCGCGAGCAGGGGGCCGGTAGCTTCATGATAGCGTAAAGCGGCCTTGGCCGTAACGGCAAAGGCTTGCTTGATGTCACTTACTGTGAGAAATACGACAATTATTTCATTGCCGCGTTAATACGCGGGAATGCTTGCTGTTTTAGTATGGTTGTTGCCGCGCGCGAAAGACGGGGCTGGATATGCAAAGGCAGCCTTGAACGGCTGCCTCAGTCTCTGAAAATCCTGCAGGGGGGGGGAATTACTCGGCGGTTTCTTCCGCTTCGGCCGTATCGATCACGGCATTCTTGCCGGTGGCGTGGCGCTTGCTGTCTTGCAGGCGGCCCAGGGCGCTATCGATGGCGCGTTTCAGTTTATCGGTGGCGCCGGCAACGGATTGATGCACGGTGGCGTTCTGTTCGGTCACGGCGATCGGTTGATAGCCAGCAACGCGTGCTTCCATGACGCAGCGGATATCGTCGGCGCCGCCTTTCGGGCCATTCGTGTCGCTGATGTGGACTTCGATGCGGGTCAGATTGTCGCGGAAGCGGTTCAGTGCGCTTTCAAGTACGGATTGCACATGTTCGTTCAGTCCAGCGGTGTTGGCGATGGTGCTGTCGGTATGAATATTGATTTGCATATGCTTACTCCTGTCAATTCAAAAAAAACCCATCTCAGGCGTGCTGCGGCCTGGTTGCTGCCTCATGCACATGACCTCTGTGCATGGAACTTATCTTACTCCTCTTTCCAGTATTTCAAGAGGGTGCGCACGATTAAGATGAGCTTAACCCTTCAGCCAGGTCAAGTTTCCGCCACGAAATTATTTACCGTCAACCATTGATGAGCCCAGCCGCGATATTGATCGACAGCCCCAGCACGACCAGGTTGAAGAAAAAGCTCAGCACGGATTGCCCCAGCACGATCTGCCGCATCGTGCGCGTCTGCACGGAAACGTCCGACGTTTGCACGGCCACGGCGATGGTGATGGCGAAATACAGAAAATCCCAGTAATCGGGGTTTTGCTCGTCGTCGGGAAACTTCAGCGGGCGCAGCGCGGGATCGGCCTGGTAATACAGGTGGGCATAGTGGAAGCAGAACAGGGTGCCGACGAGGAACCAGGAGCCGACCAGGGTGAGGATCGTCAGGCCGTAATGCAGCGCGCGCTCGTCCGGCGCCATGTCTTTCATCGAGGACAGTTGCGAGACGATGGCCACCAGGCTCATCACGGAAGCGACGGACAGGGCCGACAGCACCGTGGCCGCCCGCTCGTCCTGGCGCGCCGCCATGGCTTTAACCTTGTGATGGTTGGCGCGCATCATCATCCAGGCCATCGTCGCCAGGTAAAACCAGACGGCGACGTTCCACGCCGTCAGCAAGCGCGTCATCTGTTGCCAGGACGAGGGCAGCAGCAGGCCGGCCGCCACGCCGATGACCGAGGCCATGCTCAGGTGGGGGCGGCTGCGGATGAAGCTGCGGAATGGAAGCGTGATTTTCATGGTGCGGCTTGGTCAGTGGCGATAGCGCATCTTAGACCTTATGGGCTGGCCGTGGTGGCCGTCCTGGCGGCCGCTTCCTTTTCGTGGTGGGGGAAGCGGTCCATGCGCGACAGCACGGGGAACAGCACGGCCCAGATGCCCGTCACGGCCAGGGTGGCGGCGCCGCCGAAGAGCACGGCGCGCACGAGGCCGAACCAGCCGGCCGTCAAGCCCGATTCGAATTCGCCCAGCTCGTTTGAGGCGCCGATGAAGACGGCGTTCACGGCGCTGACCCGGCCGCGGATCTCGTCGGGCGTCTCGAACTGCACCAGCAGGTGGCGGATGTAGACGCTGACCATGTCGCCGGCGCCCATCAGGAACAGGGCCGCCAGGGCCAGCGGGAAATAACTGGTGCTGCCCAGCACCAGGGTGCCCAGGCCGAAGACGGCCACGCCGCCGAACATCCAGGCGCCCACGCGGCGCGTGATGGGGAAGATGGCCAGCGCGATCGAGCACAGGGCCGCGCCTGCTCCGGGCGCCGTGCGCAGCAGGCCCAGGCCGCTGGGGCCGATATGCAGCACGTCATGCGCGAGCGCCGGCAGCAGGGCCGTGGCGCCGCCGAACAGCACGGCAAACAGGTCGAGTGAAATGGCACCCAGCACGATGGGTTTCGACCAGACGAAGCGCAAGCCTTCGAGCAGGGTATGCCAGCTGACGGGTTCGCGCTTGACCACTTGCGGCGCCGGCGTGGTGGCGCGCATCAGCAGGACGGACACGACCAGCAGCGCGGACGAGATCAAATACACCACCTTGGGGCCGAAGTAATACAGCAAGCCACCCAGGGTAGGGCCCAGGATGATGGCCACGTGCGAGCTCGACGAACTGAGCGCGACGGCGCGGCTGAAGTGTTGCGTGGGCACCATGTTCACCAGCACGGCTTGCGTGGCCGGCATCATGAAGGCGCGCGCGCTGCCGAACAGCACCAGCACGGCAAACACGGGCCAGACGATGGACAGTCCGCTCAGGGTAAAGGCCAGCAGGGCCAGCGCGCACGCCAGTTGTGCCGCCAGGCACCAGGCGATGATGTTGCGGCGGTTGTAGCGGTCGGCCACGTGGCCGGCCGGCAAAATCAAGACGAGGAAGGGGGCGAACTGCGCCAGGCCGATCAGGCCCAGGTCGAACAGGCTGCCCGTGATCTGGTACACCTGCCAGCCGATGGCCACGCTTTGCATCTGCACGGCCACCGTGCCCAGCACGCGGGCGGAAAGATAAAAGGCGAAGTTGCGGTGACGCAGGATGGCGAAAGACATGAGATTTCCAGGGAGCAGCGGGGTAGGGCGGTGATGGCAGCGGGCGCCGCACCAGCCGCGCCCCGCTGTCTGGACGGTGACGCTTACTTGGCCAGGTCGGCTTCCGTGGTGAAGGCGTCCGCGTAAAACTCGTCGGCTGGCAGCTGGCACAGCTGCACGAAATCGCGGTTGGCCGATTCGACGACGATGGGCGCGCCGCAGGCATACACCTGGTATGCGGACATGTCCGGCAAGTCGGCGATGACGGCCTGGTGCACGAAGCCCGTACGGCCTTCCCACGCGTCTTCCGGCAAGGCGTCCGAGACGACGGGCACATAGGTGAACTGCGGCAAGTCGGCGGCCCACTGGCGGCACAGCGCATCCATGTACAGGTCGTGCGGACGGCGGCCGCCCCAGTACAGGGTGATCGGGCGCGGCGATTGCTCGTTGATCATGTGCTCGACGATGGCTTTCAGCGGGGCAAAGCCCGTGCCCGAGGCCAGCAGCACGATGGGCTTGTCGGAATCTTCACGCAGGAAGAAGGTGCCCATGGGTCCTTCGAAGCGCAGGATGTCGCGCTCTTTCATGCTGCCAAACACCTGGTCCGTGAACAGGCCGCCGGGCATGTGGCGGATGTGCAGGCTGACCGGGCCGCCTTCGACGGGCGCGCTGGCCATGCTGTAGCTGCGGCGCTTGTTGTCGCGCAGCATGATTTCGATATACTGTCCGGCGCGGTAGTGCAGGCGCTCGCTGGCTGGCAATTGCAGGGTCAGCACGACGACGTCGGGAGCGACTTTCTCGATGGTGGTCACGCGCGACGGCATTTTCTTGATCGGGTAGTCGCTGCTGCCCGCCACTTCGCGCGCCTGCACCACGAGGTCGCCCTGGGGCACGGCGCAGCACAGCAGCGAATAGCCAGCGGCCGCTTCATCTTCCGTCAGGGAGCGGGCCTGGTATGGCTTATGCTGTACGTTGCCGGAGACGATCTTGCCCTTGCAGGAACTGCAGGCGCCGCTCTTGCAGCTGTACGGCAGGCCGACGCCGGCGCGTATCGCTGCCGACAGGACGGTTTCGTCCGCTTCACAGCTGAATTGGTGGCCGCTGGGCTGAACAGTAATTTGAAAAGTCATACAATCCTTGAGATGAAAAATATGTTAATGCACTCTTTGCGCAAGCCGTCAGGCTTGCCGCGCTTGCTGATCCTGGGCTGCGGCGACGTCGGCATGCGGCTGCTGCCGCAGCTAGCGGCGCGTTTTCGCGTCTTTGCCGTCACCAGCCAGCCGGCGCGCTGCGCGCAGTTGCGGGAAGCCGGCGCCGTGCCCATCGTGGCCAACCTCGACGACCGCGCCAGCCTGAAACGGCTGGCGGGACTGGCGACGATGATCGTGCACCTGGCGCCGCCCCGGTCGTCGGGCTTGCTGGACCAGCGCACGCGCAATCTGGCCGCCATTTTACCCGAGCATGCCCGCATGGTGTATGTGAGCACCAGCGGCGTGTATGGCGATTGCGCCGGTGCCTGGGTCGATGAAACACGGCCGACGGCGCCGGCCAATGCGCGCGCGAAGCGGCGCGTCGACGCGGAACAGGTCTTGCGCGGCTGGGGCGCGCGCCGCGGCGCCAGGGTGGCCATCCTGCGCGTGCCCGGCATTTATGCGGACGACCGCCTGCCTTTGAAGCGCTTGCGCGAAGGCACGCCGGCCCTGGCCGCGGAAGATGATGTCTACACCAACCATATCCATGCCGACGACCTGGCGCGCATCATCGAGCGGGCCTTGTGGCGGGGCAAGCCGGGACGCGTGTATCACGCCAGCGATGACAGCGAACTCAAAATGGCCGAGTATTTCGACGCCGTGGCCGACACGTTCGGCCTGCCGCGCCCTCCGCGCCTGCCGCGTGCCGAGCTGCGGCAAGTGGTTACGCCGATGCTGCTGTCGTTCATGTCCGAGTCGCGCCGCCTGCACAATGCGCGCCTCAAGCGCGAACTGGGCGTGCGCCTGCGCTATGCCCGCGTGGCCGATGCCTTGCAGTCGCTGTCAGCCGATGGCGCCGGCATCAGGTAAAATGGCCGGTTATCTGCGCACTTTGCTGGGCCGGCGCGCAGCGCGCCGTTCCCGCGCTGCGCCACTCACTTAAGGAATACCGCATGAGCACCCTCACTTACGAAGAATACCTGGACGAGGTCACCACCGTCCTGACGGAACTGTACGACCTCGACGACGAGGCCGCCATCAAGCTGGTGGTGGCGGCGCAGGACGCCGAATTTTTTGTCCCGCACGATGCGCATGAAGAAATGCGTACCGCCGAGCAAGCCAAGAAAGATGCGGTCACCCTGTTCGAGCGCAAGCAGAATCGCCAGCAAACGCAGGAAAAACAGCAGCAGCGCGTGCGCCAGCAAAAGAAGTAAGGATGGGGCAGTACGGGCTTCGGCGCAACGCCGGGGCCTTGCCATTTGATGCAGCGCAAACGCGCCACGGCGCGCTGGCGATATGGTGAGCGATGTCGTCACGCGTCTGGGCTCTTGTGGCGAGCTCTGCAGAGCGTGACGCTGTTTCCCGTCAGCAGGAGCGAGCCATGCGAACGACGAGTCACCCCAGCAAGGAACAGGTGCGCGCCTATATGCGCCGGCGCGAACGTGCGCTGCAGCCGCCGCCACCACCCGATGAAATTCGCCGGCAACTGGCCTGGTGCCGTGTGGACGATGCCGCATGCACTTGCGTTCCGGCCACTCCGGCCGGCGTGGCCGTGCAAGGCTGGCATTTATCCGCGGAAATGGCCCGCCTGAGCACCCTCATGGCGATAGCCTGGCTCATGCATAGCGGTGTTGCTCATCGTAAAAACTGATGACGTGCAGCAAACTTTCCCGATTTGAGTTATCCTCTAGCACATTCCAAGTGCGTCAATTCTCTTCAATTATCACAATTTTGCTTTAAGTTACGCAAAAATCAACAATAGCGTGTATTATATTGTTTGCGGCGTAAAAGCCGCATAAGTGATGGCGCTTTTTAGTGTGTTTACCCTGAATTATTGCAGAAGAGACATTCGGTTTCTTATTGCTCTAATACAACAAGTACGGATTTTTGATCATGTCTCTCAAACAAATTACCTCTTTGCCTACCTACAACCCGAATCGCGTCCTCGACGCGATCATCGACAAGCTGCAACTGAAAAACGATGCCGCCTTGTCGCGAGCTCTGGAAGTGGCGCCACCGGTCATCAGCAAGATTCGTCACAATACCTTGCCGATCGGCGCCACGATCCTTATCCGCATGCATGAAATCAGCGATTTCAGCATTCGTGAATTGCGCGAGTTGATGGCTGCCTAAGAGCGCCTGACAGACGGCAAACTGAGAGGTGCCGTCTGGGTAAGTCAGGCTTGCCGCGTGCGGCAGCCACATCTGTTTTCCGCTTTTCTATTGCGCGTCGCGGTTCAGTACCGGACGATCGACATAGAAACGCCCCATTTCCTGGCCAGTCGAGGACGACTTGACCACCGCTGCCGTCAATGAGGCTGGTGCGCTGGAAAATGCGGTGCTGGCAAGCCCGGTCGCGCGGCCCGAATACGCCGTCGCCTGTACCGCCGCACTGGAAAACGCCGTCTGCACGGCCCGGCCCGAGTAAGCCGTCGCCTGTACCGCCGCACTGGAAAATGCTGTTTGCACAGCCCGTCCAGAATACGCCGCTTGTACTGCCCGTCCCGAATACGCCGCCTGTACCGCACGCCCCGAATACGCCGTTTCTGCGCGGATATAATCTTCCCCGAACGTTTGCTCATACAATTGCTTCATGCGCTCGCCCACGCGGTGGTGCGCCGCTTCGTCGTCTTCGCCGCGCAAGCCGATGTACGGGAAGTGGTGGAGGAAGTAGCCGAACACCTGTTCGCAGTCCGCCGCATATTTCAGGGTGTCGAGGATGTGGTAGTGCCAGAAGGTATCGACGTCCATCAACGGTGCCGTCTCTTCTTGTGGAAATTGTTTCATCAGGATCAGGAAGCGGCGGTATTCGAATTCCACCGCATTCGCCTTCTCCAGGCTCCATCCTTCGCCTGACTCACGGTGCATCAGCTTGACCTTGATCGCGTCCAAATTCAAATCTGCAATTGCCTTGAAACTGTCGTTCGTATCCATGAATGTCCTTTTGTAAAGAGCGTTGTGGGAAATACGGTGAAGCAAGGGAAAGCGGCGGCTGTGTACTCCTGGCAAGTGGTCGAGGAATGCCTGGCCCATGGCGGGCGGGCGCTGAGTTGTTCTACATCAATATTGCATCTAATTACGAAATATGCAAGCTGAGCTTGCTTCATGCGGGCGCGCGCCTGTCAGCTGCTGGCCCGGCTTTCTTCCTGGTAGGGAAAGGCGGTGGCGTCCGCGCCCAGCGGCACGCTGACGTGCACGCTCATGCCGGCGCCGGGGCTGCTTTCGATGTAAAAAGTGCCGCCCAGCAATTTTATGCGTTCCTCGATGCCCACCAGGCCAAACGAGCCCAGCTTGTTGCGCCCGTCGATGGCCGCGCCCACGCCGTTGTCGCTGATGCTCATCGACACCGTATCGCGGCACTTTTCCAGCTTGACTTGCACGCGGCTGGCATTCGCATGCTGGGAAATGTTGCTGAGCGACTCTTGCAGGATGCGGAACAGGGCCGTCGCGCATTGATCGCTGAGGCAAATGTCGTCATGGCTTTCGTTCACTTCGCAGGCGATGCCCGTGCGCTGGCGAAATTGCGCCACCTGCCACTCGACGGCCGCATTCACGCCCAGGTCCAGCACGGTAGGGCGCAAGTCGTTGATGATTTGCCGCACGCTCTTGATGGTGGCGTCGATCTGCTCCAGGGTCGAGCGGGCGCGGGCGTTCAGGCGCGGATGGCGGCGTTGCGTGCGCGAGGCCAGCATGTCGGCGTCGATGCGCAGCACCAGCAGGTTCTGTCCCAGGTCGTCGTGGATTTCGCGCGCGATGCGCTTGCGCTCTTCTTCCTTGATCTGGTCGGCGTGCGCCGCCAGCCGGCGCAGTTTCTGGTGCGACAGTTGCAGGCGGATCTGGCTGGCGCGCAATTCCTCCGTCATGCCCGTCGCCATCTGGATGGCGCGCCGGCGCGACGACGCCAGCGTGTGGAACAGCATATACAGCAGCATGGTGCTGGCACAGCCGATCAGCAGGGCCAGCCACGGCAGGAAGGCGTCGAAGCGTGAATACAGGTCGCTCTTGCGCACGCTGAACAGCGCTTGCCACACGCGGCCATTGTGTTCGATCAGCATCGTACTGCTCAGATAGCGGCCCGAGCTGCCGGGCTGCCACCATGGCGCATGCATGCCCGCCGTCGTGCTGTCGAAGATGGGGCGCATGTTGTGCGGCAACTGTAGTGGCAAGTCCGGCTGTTCCGGCGCCTGCGGGCCGATATCGAACACGGTCAGGCGGACGTTGCGTACCGGCATGTCGGCCAGGGCGCTGCGCATCATCGACACCAGGTCGTAGCCGATGCCGACGGAACCCTGGTAAGCGGCGCGCCGCTGCTCCACCGTAGCGACCGGCATGCCGAAGCGGTACACGGGCAGGCGCATGGCCATGGCCGTCAATTGGGGGCGGCCGTGCATCGGCACGGGCATGCCGGAATTGCTGACGTTCCCGGAATCGCGCGACTGCGCCAGCGTTTCGGCGATCAGGGGGCGCGAGGCGATGTCATAGCCATACTTATCCGGGGCGCTGGCGATCGGTTCGACGTAGACGAGCACGGAATAATGGGCGCGTGGGGCAGGCGGATGGATGGCAAACGCCGGATAGCCGTCGCGCCCGGGTGGATAGTCGTGTTGCATGGCCGCTTCGAAGGCGGCGCGCTGCGTCTCGTCGAGTTCCTGGCTGTAATTGAGATTCATCACGCCCGGATAGTTCTGTTGCAGGGCGAGGTTTGCCACGTAGCGGTGAAATTGCTCGCGGCTCACGTGCGCATTGGCGTGGAACAGGCTGGCGGTGCCGCGCAGCAGGTTGGCATACGATTTGGTGCGTGATTCGATGCTTTTCTGGGTATTGCGCGCCAGATTGTTGAACTGTTCGCTGGCATCGCTTTCGATCGACAGCGAGGCTGCCATGTAGAACAACAGGCCCACCACCATCGACATCACAAAGCCGAGCAGCCACAGCGGTCTTTTTTCAACAGATAAGGGGTGTTCGCTGGCAGTAGAAGACATCGCCATCCGCATCAGGAAGAGGAATCGGGTGCCGCCTGGGCGGCGGAGGCTGGACTGCGTTGTAGAAGCGCCATCGACATTGTAAATTGCTCAATAGCTGCCTAATATACAAAATTATCGTGAATATAGTCAACTGGCAATATTCTCAGGTGATATATATGGTTGAAACGAAAAAAAACCGCCGCAGCGGTTTTTTGGGGTGAGCGGCATGCGCGCCTTATTTGGCGGGCTGCCAGCTGTCTTTCAGGGTGACGATGCGGTTGAAGACGGGCTTGCCAGGCTGGCTGTCCACACGGTCGGCCGCAAAGTAGCCGTGGCGCTCGAACTGGAAGCGCTGTTCCGGCTGGGCCAGTTCCGCACCCGGTTCCAGCCACGCTTGCACCACTTCCTTGGCCAGCGGATTCAGGGCCAGCTTGAAGTCCTTGCCGCCCGCGTCCGGCTGCGGGTCTGTAAACAGGCGGTCGTACAGGCGCACTTCGGCGGGAATCGCCGTCGGCGCGCTGACCCAGTGCATATTGCCCTTGACCTTGTAATTGGCGCTGCCTTCCGTGCCCGACTTGCTGTCCGGGAAGTAGGTGCAATGCACGGCGATGACCTTGCCGTTTTCATCCTTGTCAAAGCCCGTGCACTCGATCACATAGCCATAGCGCAGGCGAACCTTGCTGCCCGGCTTGTCGTCGATCGGCGGATACAAACGGAAATAGCCTTTATTCGGCACTTCCATGAAGTCGTCTTCCTCGATCCACAGCTCGCGCGAGATGGGGAAGGTGCGCAGGCCGCGCTCGGGGAAGTGCGGATGCACGGGCGCCGTGCATTCCACACTGTCGTTTTCAGGGAAATTGTCGATGATCAGTTTCAACGGACGCAGCACGGCCACCGTGCGCGGCGCTTTCGGGTCCAGATCTTCGCGCAAACAGCCTTCGAGCACGCTGTAGTCGATCCAGCCGTCGGACTTGGTAACGCCCGTGCGTTCGCACATCAGCTGAATCGCTTCCGGCGTGTAGCCGCGGCGGCGCATGCCCACCAGGGTCGGCATGCGCGGGTCGTCCCAGCCGTCGACGATTTTTTCTTCCACCAGCTGGCGCAGCTTGCGTTTGCTGGTGACGATGTAGGTCAGGTTCAGGCGCGAGAATTCGAACTGATGCGGCACGGGCTTGGCGAAGAAGCCGCCGGCCGACAGGGTTTCCAGCAGCCAGTCGTAGAATGGGCGGTGATCCTGGAATTCCAGCGTGCAAATCGAATGCGTGATGTTTTCCAGCGCGTCCGAGATCGGGTGCGTGTAGTCGTACATCGGATAGATGCACCAGGCGTCGCCCGTGCGGTGGTGATGCGCGTGGCGGATGCGGTAGATGGCTGGATCGCGCAAGTTCATGTTCGGCGAACTCATGGCATCTTCGCTCATCTTCGCGCGCAGGATGTGCTCGCCATCCTTGAATTGGCCCGCCTTCATGGCGCGGAACAGGGCCAGCGATTCGTCGCGCGGACGGTCGCGGAATGGCGAATTCTTGCCGGCCTGGCCGAAATTGCCGCGGTTGGCGGCCATGTCTTCGGCGCTCTGGCTGTCGACATACGCAAAGCCGGCCGTGATCAGGTACTCGGCCATCGCGTACAGCTGGTCAAAATAGTCGCTCGCGTAATGCAGGTGGCTCTGGCCATCGGCCTGCTTCGGCTCCCAGTCAAAGCCCAGCCATTTCACGCTGTCCATGATGGTGTCGACGTATTCCTGTTCTTCCTTGGCCGGATTGGTATCGTCGAAGCGCAGGTTGCACTGGCCGGCGTAGTCGCGCGCCAGGCCGAAGTTGACGCAGATCGACTTGGCGTGGCCCACGTGCAGGTAGCCGTTCGGCTCCGGCGGGAAACGCGTGATCACCTGGGGCAGGCCGGGACGCACGTGGGCGCCGGCGGCCAGGTCGGCTTCGATGATGTTACGCAAGAAATTGGGCGCCAGCGCTGGCGCGGCGGTATTCGGTTTATCGTTGCTCATTGATCAATGCGGAAGAGTGACAGTAAAAAGCATTTTACCGTACCGCAAGCGCTTTATAAGCACGTATTTACCCCCATTTCCCGGCATGCAAGCGACGCCGACGCCGTTCTATAGGATAATTCGCCTTTAATTAGTAGAAAAACGTGACCCCGGAGCCTTTTATGGAAAATTTATATAACGTCCTCGGTGTCGCGCCCAATGCCAGCGACGATGAAATCAAGAAGGTTTACCGTTCGCTGGCCATGCGCTTCCACCCCGACCGCAACCAGGCCCCCGGCGCCGAGGCGCGCTTCAAGAGCGTGACCAAGGCATATGAAATCCTGGCCGACCCGGCCAAGCGCGCCGAATATGACCAGAGCGTGAACCACCGCATCATCATCGACCCGGAAGCGGAAGCCTATGCCCTGTGGTGCGGCGTGTTCCGCCTGCACGGCACCGTTCTGCCAGCAGACTAAGCCTGCCGGCGGCCGCCCGGCCAGCCCGAATGATTTGAAAAACAACAACAACGGCGCTTTTATCAGCGCCGCGCATCACATTGGAAAGCACAGCATGAGAAGAGTACACCCTGAATTCGCGTATCAGTCGCGCGAGCTGGAAGGCCAGATCGAAGGCATCCTCGGCGACCCGCCGAACCGCAAGAACTACAAAAGCATGGTCGACGCGCTGGTGGGCGAATACGCGAGCGGCGGCGGCATCGAAGACGTGAACATGCTGGCCTTCGCGCTGGTCGATCACATCACGTTCAGCGACCCGAAAGGCTTGCTGGCCGAAAGCGAAGACTACGAATTCGGCGATACGGCCCGCGTGTTTTCCATGGCCGCGTGCGCCGCGCCGGAAGCGGCGAAGATGTACGCCGCCATCGAAGAGAGCTTCCCCGACCTGGCGCGCCAGGCCATCATCACGGCTTTCCTGCACAAGAACCCGCGCCTGTGGGACGACGACGACCAGTCGCTCGACCAGCTGGCCGCCAATGACGATGGCGACGACGATCACGACGAAGACGAAGCCACCGACGATTTCGCCCAGATGTTTGACCAGGATGGAGATGACCATGGCCGATAACACGGAACAAAAGAGCAATCTTCCCGCGCTGACGAAACAGGTCACGGAACTGGTGCTGTCCGGTTCGCTGGGCCACGCCGAGCAGGCGTTTGCCGATGCGGCCGACCAGTATGGCGATCTGGCCGTGGTGGAAGTGCTGAGCGCCATCCCGCCGCAGGTGACGGCCCTGCATCTGGCCGGCTTTGATGGCGGCAAGATGTCGCTGGCCACCCTGCTGGTGCCGCCGAAGGCCTGGGCCGACAGCCTGGCCTTCATCGCCGCCACGTGGAGCGACGACCAGATCGAGGACGATCCGGAACGCATCGCCGAGTCGCTGTTCGCGCACATCCACGGCGTGGTGTTTTCCACCGACGACGCCGAGCGCCGCCGCGAGCTGCTGCTGGAAGCATCGGCCACCGACTGGGGCGCCACGGCGTTCGCCATTTTGTTCTCGATGGCGCCGAAGGAAATCCTCGAAGTGGCGGGCGAAATCGTCATCAAGGGACCGTACGTGACGGGCGTGACGTCTTCCGACAACGACGTCGTGCCGCTGGCCATCGAGCTGGCGCAAGCGAATGAAGACGGCTGGGACCGCTCGCTGTTCGAGCTGTTCCCTGACTTCCGCCACAGCGCCGACCTGGCTGACGCGGAATACTCGGACGATCCGGACGAAGAACCGACCATGTTGCAGCGGAGCACCAAGGAATTGCTGTACCGCCTGCGCAAGCAAGTGCCGAGCACGCGCAGCGCGCCGCGTTCCAGCACGCGCCGCAGCCTGGGCACGGGCATTTTCTCGTAATGAAAGCAGGGAACGTCTAATGCTGCCAGCAATTGTTGTAGAGAATCTTCCGCGCCTGGTGCGCGCCATCAAACTGTTGCCGGGCGATCCGCGCGAAGACGCGGCCTTGAACCTGGCCGACGAATTGACGGGCATCACGGCCATGGTGGCCGAGAAGTTCACGAATGAACGCACGGCCGACGGCATCCAGAAAGCGCTGTACCTGACGGTGGGCGGCGTGTCCCTGGGCCTGGAGCAGGCCGTCACGCATGAAGGCGACCAGGCGGCCCTCGACTTCCTCGTCGAACACGGTGCCGAGCACGCATTCCAGGTGGGCTTCCGCCTGATCAAGGAATTGTCGCAGCTGCCCGAAGACGCCCTGGTGGGTGAATACGACCAGGACCCCGTCTACCTGCAGCGGCGCCTGCGCGAACTGTTCATCGATATTTGCCAGGCCGACCCGAACCAGAACTGGGCCGGCTATGAAAAGTATGCGGTGCAGTTGCAACAGCGCAAGGAAGTGCAAGCCGTCGTGCGCCTGGCCGGCTGGCTGCGCCGCCACCATGACAACGGTCCCGTCAGCGACAGCGACTTGAATGCCGAGGGCGTCATCGCCCTGGCCATCATCTTCGCCATCGAAGGCGGCGGGCGCATCATCGCGCGCACGGGCCAGAAGGAGTTTGAACGCTTTGTGCGTTCCGTGCGCAAGAACAAGCCCGACTTCGAGGAAGGCTGGGCCGCCCTGGTGGCCAAGGTGCCCGTGCAGCACCATCCCGTGTTGCTCGACCGCATAGAGTCGTACCGCCGCAGCTGCACCGTCGTGCATAAAATCCTCACGCGGGCCAGCATGAAGAGCCTGTTCGAGGACCTGGAAAATTATGCGGGTTCGGAGCTGGATGCGGATTATTCGTGACCTGCGACTTGACGCATGCGATTGTCGGATTACGGCCTGCGGCCTAATCCGACCTACGCCGACCTCATCGGCCTATTCTTTCTCTTCCATGGCCGCCTCTTCGGCCAGTTTTACAAACGCCGCCACCAGCGGCGACGTCTCTTCTTCCCTTTGTGCAAGTAATAAGCTGGTGGTCGCCTGCGGGTCGGCGATGGGGCGGTAGCACACGCCATCCATGCGGATGCGGTCGAACGAGGCGGGCAGCACGGAAATGCCGCAGCCGGCCGCCACCAGGCCGATGATGGTTGACGCCTCGCCCGCTTCCTGCGCCACCTGGGGCACGAAGCCGGCCGCCTTGCACAGGCGGAAGATCTGCGGATAAATTCCCGTGCCCGCATCCTTGGGGTACATGACAAAACCTTCGCCCGCCATGTCGGCAATGGCAATGGCCTGTTTTGCCGCCAGCGCATGGGCGACGGGCAAGACGAGGAACAGCGGATCCTGGCGCAATTGCGTCAGCTTGATATCGGATGGATACGTCGTTTCCGGCGGGCGCACGAAGCCCAGGTCCATGGTGCGGCCGCTGATCGCTTCGAGCTGATGCAGGGTCGCCATTTCGTGCAGGGTCAAGGTGACGTGCGGAAACTGCTGGCGGTAGCGGTTGATGACGGTGGCGAAGTAGGGCGTGAACGGCGTGGAAAAGGTAAAACCGATGCGCAATTCGCCCGCTTCACCCCGCTGTGCCCGGCGCGCCGTGACGGCTGCCTGTTCCGACAGGGCCAGGATGCGCCGCGCATCGTCGAGGAAAAGGCGGCCTGCTTCCGTCAGCCGCACGGAGCGCTTGTTGCGCTCGAACAACTGCGCACCCAATTCCGCTTCCAGCGCCTGGATTTGCTGGCTCAGCGGCGGCTGGCCGATGTGCAGGCGCTCGGCCGCGCGCGTGAAGTGCAGCTCCTCGGCGACGGCGACAAAGTAACGCAGGTGGCGCAGTTCCATATTCGTCCAGTAATCGTTTTAAAGTATGAGTTGGGCCTTGAATATATATTGGACGATATGAGTTGGCAATCCTAAGATGAAGACTCGCTCCTTCTTCGAAACACGGCCATGTCTGATTCATCGCTTGCCTTTGCCCCCGCTGCCCCATCCGCCATTCCGGTTTCTGCACCCGTTCCCCGCACGGCCATCGCCAAGGGTTCCATCGAATTCAAGCGCAGCAACCGCGCCCTGTTCTTCGGCGGCTTTTCCACCTTCAGCTTGCTGTATTGCATACAGCCCCTGTTCCCGCTGCTGTCGCAGCAGTTTCATCTGACGCCGGCGCAAAGCAGCTGGTCGCTTTCCGTGTCGAGCGGCTTGCTGGCCATTTCCTTGGTACTGCTCAGTGCCGTGTCGGACCGGGTCGGGCGCAAGCCCTTGATGGTGGCGTCGATGTTTTCCGCCGCGATTTTGACCATTTTGTCCGCCTTCGCGCAGGATTATGCGCAACTGCTGGCGATCCGCGCCGCGCTGGGCGTGGCCCTGGGCGGCATGCCGGCCGTGGCCATGGCGTATCTGGGCGAGGAAATCGAGGGGCCGTCCCTGGGGCTGTCGATGGGCTTGTATATTGCGGGCAGCGCGTTTGGCGGCATGTCGGGCCGGCTGATCGCGTCCATGCTCAGCGATTTCCTGTCGTGGCGCTGGGCCCTGGGCGTGCTGGGCGTGGCCGGCGTGCTGGCCGCCATGGAATTCTGGCGCAGCCTGCCCGCATCGAAAAATTTCGTGCCCAGTACCAAGGGTTGGAATGCCTTGCCGCACGCGATAAAACAGCATTTTTCCGATAAGGGCTTGCCGTGGCTGTTCTGCCTGGCGTTCGTGCTGATGGGCTGTTTCGTCAGCCTGTATAACTACATCGGCTACCGCCTGCTGGCCGCGCCATTTGGCTTGCGCCAGAGCACGGTCGGCTTGCTGGCCTTTCTGTATCTGATCGGCATCTTCAGTTCCGTCTGGGCGGGCCGGCTGGTGGACCGGCTCGGGCGCCGGGGCGTGCTGTGGATCATGCTGTCGGTGATGTTGTCCGGTATTTTATTGACCCTGTTCGATTCGCTGCCGCTGATCGTCATCGGCATGGCGCTGGCCACCTTCGGCTTCTTTGCCTCGCACTCGATCGCCAGCAGCTGGGTCAGCCGCCGCGCCCGCGCGCCGCAGGCGCTGGCCTCGGCCTTCTATCTGCTGTTCTATTATTTGGGATCAAGCCTGATCGGCTCCGCCTCGGGCATGATGTGGGGCTTCGACGGCTGGACGGGCGTCATCATTATGCTGGGCCTGTGCCTGGGCGGCGGCGTGCTGATCGCCTTGCGCCTGCGCCATTTGCAGCCGCTGGGCGCGCGCGACGCGGTGGGCTGAGTCCTGCGATTTGGCCGTGGCGGGGAACCCTGTGCCAGCTTGGCGATCCAACCCGGACACCACGCGAACAGGAGATCATCATGATGCAGGTAAAGGAAGTGGCACGGCGCTTTGGCGCCATCGAACACGCGATCGGCCAGGCGGCCCAGCTGTGCGGCAAGCAGCAGGGCATGCCGATGGACTTGAAGGATTGCATCAACCAGTTGGACCAGCAAAAGAGCGCCGTACGGCAAGCCATCGACACGCAAGACGATGCGCGCATCCGGCAAGCCGTCGACCAGATGGAATCCTTGGGCGACCGCGCCAAGCGGGCCTGCGGCACGGCGGTCAGCGTCACGCCGGAAATGAAGAGCGCCGTGCTCAAGGTGCACGATGAGTTGTCGGACCTGAAGCACCAGCTACATTAACCAGCTGCATTAGCTACATCTGGCGGAACAAATGCGCATATAAAGGGCTGACGCGCAGTTGCGCCGGATGCTGGCGCAGGGTCAGCGACAGCTTGCCGGCCTCGTCGCGCACGGCCGTGGCGATGGCGCTGGCGTTGACGATGGTGCCCCGGTGGATTTGCCAGAATTGTTGCGGGTCCAGCTGGGGCAAGAGTTCCTTCAGGCTCGTGCGTATCAGCGCTTCGCTGTCCTGGCACACGACGTTGATGTATTTGTCCAGCGCTTCGAAATACACGACGTCGGCCAGCGCGATCATGCGCACGCTGTTGCCGACGGCGGCCCGTATCATTTGCAGGCGCGGGGCGAGGGGCAGCATGGCTTGCAGCTGGCTCAGCAGGCGGGCCATGTTGTCGTCGCTGGCGGATTCGGCTGCCTGCGTTGCCGTGGTGGTTGGCGCCGGTGCTGGGGTTGCTGCTGCCGTTACTGTGGTTGCAGCGGTGCCGCTGCCACCGCCGCTGTCGCGCAAGCGCTGCTGCAGCCGTTCCACCGTCTTGCCCAGTCGCGCATCGTTGACGGGTTTTAAGACGTAGTCGGCGGCCGCGTGCTCGAAAGCGGCCAGCGCATATTCGTCGTAGGCGGTCACAAACACGATGTGGGGAAACGCAACACCGTCGGGCCACTGTTCCGCCAGTTCCTCTGCCGCTTCCAGGCCCGTCTTGCCTGGCATCTTGATGTCGAGAAAGAGGATGTCGGGTTGCAGCGCCAGGCCTTGCCGCAAGGCTTCCACGCCATTGGGGCAGGTGGCAACGATGTCGAGCTCTGGCCACAGCCGCTGCAAGGCGTGCGCGAGGGCGGCGGCGAGTATCGGTTCGTCTTCGGCGATCAGGGCGCGTGGCGCGCGTGGAGTGTATTGGCTCATGCGAGGGGACTCGTGATGGTGGATGGAAGGGGGAATGTCAGGCGGGCCGTCGCGCCCGCCGGATGGTTGGCGGCCAGCGACAGGCTGGCGGTATCGCCATGCATGCCGCGCAGGCGTTCGCGGATATTCGCCACGCCCAGGTGCGTGCCCTTGGTCTGGCCCGGATGGTCGAGGCCCAGGCCATCGTCGCTGACGGTAAGAATCAGCACGCCGCCGTCGGTGGCGGCCTGCACGTGGATATGGCCGCCTTCGATCTTCGGTTCCAGGCCATGCTGGATGGCGTTTTCCACCAGCGGCTGCAGCAGCATGGGCGGCACCTTGACCTGGCGCAAGGCATCGGGCAATTCCAGCGCAAAGCGCAGGCGCGGGCCCATGCGTATCGACATCAGGCCCAGGTAGGCTTGCATCAGGGAAAATTCCTGCTCCAGGGTGGTGGACTCGGCGCGCGAGGAAGAAAGCGTGGCGCGCAAATACTGGATCAGCTGGTCGAGCAGCAACTGGGCGCGCTCCGGATCAAAGCTGATCAGGCCCTGCAGGTTGGCCAGGGTATTGAACAGCATGTGCGGTTCGATCTGCGCCTGCAGCAGCTGCAGCTGGGCCTGCATGGCCTGGCGCGCCACGGATTCGGCGCGGGCTTTTTCCTCGGCTGCCGCCATTTGCAGGCGGGCAATCTTTTCGCGGCTGGAGAAAAACAGCACGGCGCCTCCCGTGGCCAGCAGGGTGAATACGAGTGTGCCCATCATTTGCGTGGGCAGCAGGTTTTCAAAGCCCCCCACGTCCACGCCCGTCAGCCAGCTGAACAGGGCCAAGCCCAATATTTGCGCCACGGGCACGGAAATCAGGATGATGAGCATGAAGGGCAGGAATCTGGGCCGCTGGTCCGCGCCCCATAACGTCAGGCGCACACCGTCGATCAGCAGGAAGGCGATCGTGCCGATGCACATCGAGGCGATCAGGTTTTGGCCAAAATGGCTGCCCGGATTGAGGATGAACGTGATGACAAGCGCGCAGATCACGTTCAGCGCCAGCGCGTAGCGGGCATCGTGCAGCATGCGGTAGTACGGAGACCTGGCCTTGGCTATTGGCGTATCGGCGGAGGGAGCGTCGGTTTTCATGGTGGTGTCTGCTGGTAGCGATGGGGCATTGTGTGCCAGCGCAGGCCAGGGCGCAACAGAGCTGCGACGAAACGGGACTGGCGCGCCGCCATTCACCGCGGCGCGTCGCCAAACGGGGCCGCTTTACTTTTCAGCATTGGCACGGGATAGTATGGCAAGACAGTCTTGCATCCATAAAATTGCGATAAAGGAAATCCCATGTGGCCCTATCCACGCACCCTGGCGCACCGCGGCGGCGGCACCCTGGCGCCTGAAAATACCCTGGCCGCCCTGCGCTGCGGCCTCGCCTACGGCTACCGCGCCGTGGAATTCGACGTCATGCTGGCGTCCGACGGCGTGCCCGTCGTCGTGCACGACCCCGAGCTGGGCCGCACCGTGGCCGGCAGCGGCCAGGTCAATGACTACACGGCCGCGCAGTTGGGAGAAATGGAAGCGGGCGCCTGGTTCGGCCCCGCATTCGCGGGCGAAGGCGTGCCCACGTTCGAGGCCGTGGTGGACTATTGCAAGGCGCAACGCATCTGGATGAATATCGAAATCAAGCCGGCGCCCGGCTTCGACGTGTCCACGGGCAAGACCGTGGCACGCGCCACGCGCGATTATTTCGCAAAGGAAATTGCTGCAGGAGAGTTATTGCCGTTGCTATCGTCGTTCAGCATCGCTGCATTGGAAGCGGCGCGCGAGGCGGCCCCGGAACTGGCGCGCGGCTGGCTGGTCGAACAGATACCGGATGATTGGGTAAAAAAGGCGAAGGAGCTGGACGTGGTGGCCATCCATTGCGACCACCAGCAGCTGACGCCGGAACTGGCGCGAGAGGTCAAGGAGGCGGGATACGGGCTGTTCTGCTACACCGTCAACACACCGGAGCGGGCCAGCGAGCTGCTGGCCTGGGGCGTGGATGGGTTTTGTACGGACAGGATAGATATTATTCCATCCATGGCGTAGGTCGGATTAGGCGCGCAGCGCCGTAATCCGACAACATTGTTGGCGCCGCTGGTGTTGTCGGCTTACGCGCTTGCGCGCTAAGCCGACCTACGTTTCAAACAGCTTAGAAAGTCACGCGCATGCCGACCGTCAAGTTACGCCCCATCAACGGTGCCGCATTCTTGATGAACGAGGTGTGGCTGTACGCCAGCTCATTCGTCAGGTTGTTCGCCTTGATGTAGAACTGGGCTGGCGTCGTGCCGATGCGCGTGTCGTAGTTGGCGGAGAGGTTGAGCATGTTGTAGCCAGGCGTTGCCGTTTCGAACGCGGCAACCTTGTCTTGCTTGCCCACTCGGTAGAGCTCGGCCACGCCACTCCACGCCTGCCAGTTGGCATCAAACTTCACACCAAAACGCTGGGCCGGGATGCGCGGCAAGTTGCCACCGCCGTCGGCCAGCTTGGCCCGCACGTAGTCGCCGAACACGCTGGCGCCGAACATGGGGGTCAGTTGCTGGCGGATCTGGCCTTCGACACCCGTGAACGTGGCGTCGCGCTGGGCGTACTGGATCAGCTGGAAGCCTTCGTGGTTGTCCAGGGTGGAACCGAAGATGTAGTTGTCGACCTTGTTGCGGTAGGCGCTGGCCGAGAAGGTCGTGGCGCCCGCATATTTGCGCAAGGTCAAGTCGATATTGTTCGACGTTTCCTTGCCCAGGTTTTCATTGCCCAGCTCATACGTGGCCGTGGCCATGTGCACGCCGTGCGCATACAGTTCTTCGGCGCTGGGCAGGCGGTGGGTGCGGGAAATGGTCGAGCCGAGCGAATATTGCGGCGCAAATTTCCACACGGCACCCAGGGAGATCGAGGTGCCCTTGGCGCTGCGGTCTTGCAAGGTGGCGCTGTCGACCGTGATGTCTTGCCATTCGTGGCGCAAGCCCGCTTCGAAGCGCCATTGGTCGAGCTTGTATTCTTCCACCAGGAAGGCCGCGTGTTTCTTCGTAACCGTCGGCGCCACGTACGCTTCCTCGCCCAAGGCCGAGAAATCGCGCTTCGACGTTTGCAGGCCGACTACGCCGCGCCAGCCGAAGACGGGATGGTGTTCCATTTCCAGGCGTGCATCGTGGCCCTTGTTCTTGAACGTGGTGGCGATTTGCGTGCCTTCGATTTCATCGTGCTTGTAATCGGTGAACGCGGCGCGCAGGCGCAGCTTGGCGAAGCCGGGCACGGGGTCGCGCAATTCGCCGCGCACGTCCCAGCGTTCGCTCTTCAGTTTCACGTAGGGCACGCTTTCGTGTTCATGCTCGTGCTCATGTTCTTCTTCGTCGCCATGGCCGTGGCCCTCGTGGCCGCCGCAATGCAGGTGCGTGCCGTGCGGGTGGCAGCTTTCGAATTCGTGGTTGTGGCCAGGCAAGCCGTATTCCGCGTGCTGGCTGGTGAAAGCCAGGCCCAGGAAGCCGCGCTGACCTACCCACGACACGCCCACGCTGCCCGTGTCCGTCTTGTTGTAGCTGCCGCCTACTGTCGAGCCGCCTTCCCAGCCGCTGCCGACCTTGTATTCTTTCGCGTCGCGCTTGACGCCTTCCGCGTGGAAAGCGATGTTGCCGGAGCCGCCAGTCACTTCAAAGGCGCCTGCCTTTTCGCGCGCGGCCGAGTTGGCGCGCACTTCCGCGCTGCCTTCCAAGCCCTTTGCCGGCACGCGCGTGGGGATTTTCTTGTCGATTACGTTGACGACGCCACCGACGGCGCCGCCGCCATACGCCAGTGCGGACGGGCCGCGCAAGACTTCAATCTGTTCCGACAGCATCGGTTCGGCCGCGACAGCATGGTCGGGGCTGATGGTCGATGCATCCTGCACTTCGGCGCCATCGGACAGCACTTTCACGCGCGGGCCATCCATGCCGCGGATGATGGGACGGCTGGCGCCGGCGCCGAAATGGCTGGACGTGATGCCGGGCTGGCCGGCCAGCGTTTCGCCGAGGGTCGCTGCCCTTGCCAGCACCAGTGCCTCGCCTTCCAGTACAGTGACGGGCGTGCTCATGTCGTCGCTGCCCAGGGCCAGCGCGCTGGCCGAGACGGTGACGGCAGGCAAGGTTGTCGCCTGCTGCGCCAGTGCGCTGGCGGGAGCGGCAAAGGCCAGCATGATGGCCAGCGCGAGGGGAGTGGGTTGGTGAGGACGTACGGACATGGGCAAGATTTCCTTATCGGCTATCGGTGTTGGCAGGGTTGGGGCAGCGCGTGAAAAGGAAATAGCCTGCCCTAAGTTGATAATGATAACCCATTATCATTACTGTGTGACAGTTTTTCCGGGCGGTAGATACAGGCGGATGGTGTATTCTGTCGGCTATGGAACGCACAACACGTCAAAAAACCGCTATTCAAGCCGCCATCGAGTCGGCCCAGCGCCCCCTGTCGGCGCAGGAAATCCTCGAACAGGCCAGCTTGCAAGTGACGCAGCTGGGCATTGCCACCGTTTACCGCAACTTGAAGTCCCTTGTGCTGGAAGAAAAAGTGCACGTGGTGACCTTGCCGGGTGAAAACCCGCGCTACGAGTCGAACGCTGTCGCCAATCACCACCACCACCATTTCCAGTGCACCACCTGCCAGCGCGTGTTCGACGTGCATGATTGCCCGGGCGACTTGAAGCGCATGGCGCCGCAAGGCTTTGTTGTCGAGCGCCACGAGCTGACCCTGTACGGCCGTTGCGCCGACTGCAATGCGGCGGCCGGCGCCAGTGTGGCTGGCACAGCCCCGCACGCCTGCGCCAGCCACCACGACCCGGCCTGAGCGGGCAGGGCGGCATCCATGGGCAGGCTTGCAACAATGCTGCCTGCCCGGCGCCAATTCCCGTACCTAGATCACGTATAATCTTCCCTTTAAAGCTGCCGCCACTCTTTGCCAAAAAAACATGAAATCAACTGAAATCCGCGACAAGTTCCTCAAATTTTTCGAGTCCAAGGGCCATTCCATCGTCCGTTCCAGCTCCCTGGTGCCAGGCAACGATCCGACCTTGCTGTTGACGAACAGCGGCATGGTGCAATTCAAGGACGTGTTTACGGGCACGGACAGCCGTCCGTACACGCGCGCCACCTCGGTGCAGCGCTGCGTGCGCGCCGGCGGCAAGCACAACGATCTGGAAAACGTCGGCTACACGGCGCGCCACCATACCTTCTTTGAAATGCTGGGCAACTTCAGCTTCGGCGACTATTTCAAGCGCGACGCGATTCAATACGCGTGGGAACTGCTGACCAAGGTATATGGCTTGCCGGCCGACAAGCTGACCGTCACCGTCTACATCGAAGATGACGAAGCGTACGATATCTGGGCCAAGGAAATTGGCGTGCCCGTCGAGCGCATCATCCGCATCGGCGACAACAAGGGCTCGCGCTACGCGTCGGACAATTTCTGGCAGATGGCGGACACGGGCCCATGCGGTCCGTGCACGGAAATCTTCTACGACCACGGCGCCGACATTCCTGGCGGCCCGCCGGGTTCGCCTGACGAAGATGGCGACCGCTTCATTGAAATCTGGAATCTGGTGTTCATGCAGTTCAACCGCGACGAAGCGGGCGTCATGCACAAGTTGCCGAAGCCATGCGTCGACACGGGCATGGGCATGGAGCGCCTGGCCGCCGTGCTGCAGCACGTGCATTCGAACTATGAAATCGACCTGTTCCAGCACCTGATCAAGGCTGCCGCGCGCGAAACGGGCGCCACGGACCTGGAAAACAAGTCGCTGCGCGTGATCGCCGACCACATCCGCGCCGCCGCCTTCATGATCGTCGACGGCATCATTCCGGGCAGCGAAGGCCGCGCGTACGTCTTGCGCCGCATCATCCGCCGCGCCTTGCGCCATGGCCACAAGCTGGGCCAGACGAAACCGTTCTTCTACAAGCTGGTGTTTGACCTCGCCATCGAGATGGGCGGCGCCTATCCGGAGCTGGAAGAAGCGAAAGACAACGTCGCCAACATGCTCAAAGCCGAAGAAGAGCGTTTCGGCGAAACCTTGGAAACGGGCATGAAAGTGCTGGAAGCGCAGCTGGCCAAGGATGCCACCGGCATCGACGGCGCTACCGCTTTTACTTTGTACGAAACCTACGGCTTCCCGCCAGACCTGACGGCCGACATTTGCCGCGAACGCAATATCATTTTCGACCAGGCCGGCTACGATGCGGCACTGAAGGAAAGCCAGGAACTGTCGCGCAAGGGCGGCAAGACGCACAAGGACAGCAAGGTCGAGTACACGGGCGAGAAAAACACATTCGTCGGCTACGATCAATTGACGTTCAGCGGCAAGGTCGTCGCGCTGTACGCGGCCGGCACGCAGGTCACGGAACTGAAAGCTGGCCAGGAAGGCATCGTCGTGCTCGACACGACGCCGTTCTACGCGGAATCGGGCGGCCAGGTGGGCGACCAGGGCGTGATTTCCTCGGGCGCCGGCAGCTTTGCCGTCAGCGACACCCTGAAAATCCAGGCTGACGTGTTCGGCCACCACGGCGTGCTCGAGTCGGGCGTGTTGAAAGTGGGCGACGCCGTCTCTGCGCAGGTCGACACGGCCAAGCGCGCGCGCACGATCCGCAACCACTCGGCCACGCACTTGATGCACAAGGCCTTGCGCGAAGTGCTGGGCAGCCACGTGGCGCAAAAGGGTTCGCTGGTCGACCCGGACAAGACCCGTTTCGACTTCAGCCACAATGCGCCGATGACTGCCGAGCAGATCGCCGCCGTGGAAACCATCGTCAACAAAGAGATCCTGGAAAACCGCGCCACGCAAGCGCATCTGATGTCGTTTGACGATGCCGTCAAGCATGGCGCGATGGCCTTGTTCGGCGAGAAATACGGCGACGAAGTGCGCGTGCTCGATATCGGCAGCTCGAAAGAGCTGTGCGGCGGCGTCCACGTGCAGCGCACGGGCGACATCGGCCTGTTCAAGATCATCGGCGAAAGCGGTGTTGCCGCCGGCATCCGCCGCGTCGAAGCCGTGACGGGTGAGGGCGCGCTGGCGCTGGTGCAAACCATCAACCGCCGCCTGGTCGAAGCGGCCAACGCCTTGAAGGCGCAGCCGGAAGAACTGACTGCCCGCATCGGCCAGGTGCAGGATCATGTGAAGGCGCTGGAGAAGGAACTGGCCGCGCTGAAATCGAAACTGGCCTCGGGCCAGGGCGATGAACTGGTCACGCAAGCCGTCGATGTCAACGGCATCAAGGTGCTCGCGGCCGTGCTGGACGGCGCCGACGTGGCCCGTCTGCGCGAAACCATGGACAAGCTGAAGGACAAGCTGAAAACGGCCGCCATCGTGCTGGCCAGCGTGGCGGACGGCAAGGTCAGCCTGATCGCCGGCGTGACGGCGGACGCGACTTCCAGGGTCAAAGCGGGCGAACTGGTGAACTTCGTTGCACAGCAAGTGGGCGGAAAAGGCGGCGGACGCCCCGATATGGCGCAGGCTGGCGGTACCGATGCTAGCGGTCTGGCGAACGCCCTGGCTGGCGTGCCGGCCTGGGTCGGCGAGCGCGCAAAATAAGGCGTAAGCTAGAGGGCATGCGGGGTTTTCGCCCCACAGCCCCTTGAAAACGGCCCGCAGACGGTGTTTGCGGGCCGTTTTGCCGTGTGGAATCTCGTTGTGACACCACAACAGCCGATGAACTATTTTGGTGCAGCGCGTCAATGCCCCTGATTTAGAGTAGTATGTCGAAAATCAGTACAACAAAACAATGGTGGGATATTGATGATGAGCGACACACTACTTGATACCGAGATTATGGAATTTCACAAAGAACTCGACGCGCGGGGCTTGAATTGCCCGTTGCCGATTCTGAAGGCGAAAAAGGCTTTGTCAGAGCTGCAGAGCGGGGAAGTGCTGCGCATCATGGCAACCGATCCCGGTTCCGTGCGCGACTTCCAGGCTTTCGCCAAGCAAACGGGCAATGCCCTGCTGTCGCATGTGCAGACGGGTACCGAATTCGTCTTCCTGATGCAACGCAAATAATTCTGCCAGCCGGGGCCGCCGTGGCGCGGCCTGGTTTTCCTTCCTGAGCCAGCCCTTTTGCTGCCCTGCAGCGTAGCGGCGGACACCCCTGAAATCCCCGAAGCTGGACAGTTTAGATGGATTGCTCTAACAAAAAATCGCACGATCGTGCTTAAATTCGGTTCAAGATTCAAATTTCTCTTATAATCGAACGCACAATCAGCACTTGATCCGTCATTTTTATAATTTCCCAAAGGCATAGCTATGAAAGTCTTGGTACCCGTCAAACGCGTGGTCGACTATAACGTCAAAGTCCGCGTCAAGAGTGACGGCACTGGCGTCGATACCGCCAACGTCAAAATGTCGATGAACCCTTTCGATGAGATCGCGCTGGAAGAAGCGATGCGCCTGAAAGAAGCTGGCAAGGTCACTGAAGTGGTCGCCATCTCCTGCGGCGTGACGCAGTGCCAGGAAACCCTGCGCACGGCCATGGCCATCGGCGCCGACCGCGGCATCCTGGTGGAAACGACGACCGAACTGGAACCGCTGGCCGTGGCCAAGCTGGTGAAATCCCTGGCCGAGAAAGAGCAGCCGCAACTGATCATCCTGGGCAAGCAAGCCATCGATGACGACAGCAACCAGACCGGCCAGATGCTCGCTGCCCTGCTGGGTTGGCCGCAAGCCACGTTCGCTTCGAAAGTCGTGCTGGAAGACGGTAAAGTCACCGTTACCCGCGAAGTCGACGGCGGCCTGGAAACCCTGGCATTGACCTTGCCAGCAATCATCACCACCGACCTGCGTTTGAACGAGCCACGTTATGTGACCTTGCCGAACATCATGAAGGCAAAGAAAAAGCCGCTCGAGACCGTCAAGCCGGAAGACCTGGGGGTCGATGTTGCGCCACGCCTGAAGACCCTGAAAGTCGTCGAACCAGCCAAGCGCTCGGCCGGCATCAAGGTCCCGGACGTCGCTACGCTGGTCGCCAAGCTGCGTACCGAAGCCAAAGTCATCTAAGCGCGGCCTCGCCGTTTATCCAGAACAATTACAGGACACATCATGGTCGCATTAGTTATTGCTGAACACGACAACGCTACCTTAAAGGGCAGCACCCACCACACCGTGACCGCGGCTGCCCAGTGCGGCGGCGACGTGCACGTACTGGTCGCAGGTTCGAACGCATCGGCCGCCGCCGCTGCCGCCGCGCAAATCGCCGGCGTGACGAAAGTCATCCTTGCCGACGCGCCATACTTCGCCGACGGCCTGGCCGAAAACGTGGCCGAGCAATTACTGGCCATCGCCGGCAACTACAGCCACATCCTGGCGCCAGCCACCGCCTACGGCAAGAACATCCTGCCGCGCGTGGCTGCCAAGCTGGACGTGGCGCAAATCTCGGAAATCACCAAGGTCGATTCCCCTGACACCTTCGAGCGCCCGATCTACGCCGGTAACGCGATTGCCACCGTGCAATCTGGCGACAAGGTCAAGGTCATCACCGTGCGCACCACCGGTTTCGACGCCGCTGCCGCCACCGGTGGTTCGGCTGCCACGGAAACCGTCGCCGCCGTTGCCGACAATGGCAAATCGGCCTTCGTGGGCCGCGAACTGGCCAAGTCCGACCGTCCTGAACTGACCGCCGCGAAAATCATCGTGTCGGGCGGCCGTGGCATGGGTTCGGCCGAGAACTTCCACATCCTGGAGCCGCTGGCCGACAAGCTGGGCGCCGCCATGGGTGCGTCGCGCGCCGCCGTCGACGCCGGCTTCGTGCCGAACGACTGGCAAGTGGGCCAGACGGGCAAGATCGTCGCGCCATCGCTGTACATCGCCGTCGGTATCTCGGGCGCGATCCAGCATCTGGCCGGCATGAAAGACTCGAAAACCATCGTCGCCATCAACAAGGATCCGGAAGCGCCGATCTTTGCCGTGGCCGACTACGGCATCGTGGGCGATCTGTTCGAGATCGTGCCGCAACTGGTCAAAGAACTGGGTTAAGTCACACCCCTTCCGGTTTTGTTACTGACAAAGCCACGCCGGCCCGCCCCACACGGCGAGCCGCGCGTGGCTTTTTTCTTGGAGAAAAGAAGATGAGCTATCAAGCCCCGCTGAAAGACATGTTGTTCGTGATGAACGAACTGGCCGGCCTGGCCGAAATCCATACGCTACCTGGCTGCGAAGACGCCACGCCCGACACGGCCGAAGCCGTGCTGGAAGAGAACGCCAAGTTCTGCGGCGGCGTGGTGGCCCCCTTGAACGGCCCCAGCGACAAGGAACCGAGCTTCTGGCACGACGGGCAAGTGACCACCTCGAAAGGCTTCAAGGAAGCGTTCAAGGGCTACGGCGAAGCGGGCTGGCAGGGCGTGCAGCATCCGACGGAGTTCGGCGGCCAGGGTTTGCCCAAGCTCCTGGCCACGCCCTGCATCGAAATGCTCAACTCGGCCAGCATCTCGTTCGCCCTCGTGGCCCTGCTGTCGGACGGCGCCATCGAAGCGCTGCTGACGGCTGGCAGCGACGAGCAAAAGGCGGTTTACCTGGAAAATCTGGTGTCGGGCAAATGGACGGGCACCATGAACCTGACGGAGCCGCAGGCCGGTTCCGACCTGGCCGCCGTGCGCACGCGCGCCGTGCCGCAGGGCGATGGCACGTATAAAGTCTTCGGCACGAAGATTTTCATCACGTACGGCGAACACGACATGGCGGAAAACATCGTCCACCTGGTGCTGGCCCGCACGCCGGACGCGCCCGCCGGCGTAAAAGGGATTTCCCTGTTCATCGTGCCGAAGTTCCTCGTCAACGCAGATGGCAGCCTGGGCGCGCGCAACGACGCGCACTGCGTCTCCATCGAGCACAAGCTGGGCATCAAGGCCAGCCCGACGGCCGTATTGCAGTTCGGCGACCACGGCGGCGCCATCGGCACGCTCGTGGGCGAGGAAAACCGCGGTCTCGAATACATGTTCATCATGATGAACGCGGCCCGCTTCGGCGTGGGCCTGCAGGGCATCGGCCTGGCCGAGCGCGCCTACCAGCAGGCCGTGGCGTTCGCCAAGGACCGCGTGCAGTCGCGCGATCTGGCAGGCTCGCCTGGGCCCGTCTCCATCATCCACCACCCGGACGTGCGCCGCATGCTGATGTCCATGCGCTCGCAAACGGAGGCGGCGCGCGCGCTGGCCTACGTGGGCGCGGCCATCAGCGACGTGGCGCACCACCATCCGGACGCGGACGTGCGCGCGGAAAGCCTGGCGACGTATGAATACCTGGTGCCCGTCATCAAGGGCTGGGCCACGGAAATGTCGCAGGACGTCACGCGCGACGGCGTGCAAGTGCATGGCGGCATGGGTTTTATTGAAGAAACGGGCGCCGCCCAGCATTACCGCGACGCCAAGATTCTGACCATCTACGAAGGCACGACGGCCATCCAGGCCAACGACCTCGTGGGCCGCAAGACGGTACGCGACGGCGGTGCCGTGGCGAAAGCCATCATCGCCCAGGTGCGCGCCACGGAAGCCCAGCTGGGCGAACTGACTGGCGCCGACTTCCAGGCCATGCAGCGCCACCTGGCCGAAGGCAGCGCCGCGCTCGAGGCGGTAGTTGAGTATGTGGTGGCGAACATGAAGACGGACATCAAGGCCGTGTTCGCGGGCAGCGTGCCGTATCTGAAGCTGGCCGGCATCGTGCTGGGCGGCTGGCAAATGGCGCGCGCGGCCGTGGTGGCGCAGCAAAGGCTGGGAGAAGGCAGCGGCGACGCGTCGTTCTACAAGGCAAAAATCGCCACGGCGCGCTTCTTTGCCGACCACATCCTGTCGCAAGCGCCAGGACTGCGCGCCACCATCATCGACGGCAGCGCCGGCGTGATGGCGCTGTCGGAGGAGCAGTTTTAAGTTGAAACTTGGCCAGCCGAAGCTGGCTGAATGCAAAAAAGCGCTGGAGATCACTCTCCAGCGCTTTTTTTTACCCCAAACGTAAGTGCCGGGGTCGGACCCTGAGGGTCCGACCCCAGTCCTTGCTCTTGGGTTCAGCTTACCTTCTAGCAATACCATTACCGGAATTACGCACCAGGTCGCCAGCCGCCAATCCAGGATCCTGGTCAAACGCGAAGTCCGCCTTGGCGCCCGTTTCGTATTGCACGGTGACGGTCCATACCTTGCTGTTTTTCATGTGGCCTTCGACTTGCTTGCCCGCGAAAGCGCCGCCTGCGGCACCGGCCAGGGTGGCCAGATCCTTGCCGCGTCCGCCGCCGACCTGGCGGCCCAGCAGGGCGCCGGCCACGCCGCCGCCGATCATGCCCAGCGCACCGCCTTCACCGGCCTTTTCAGCGACGTTGACTGCCAGCACCTTGCCGCAATCGGCGCAGATCTGGTGCTGTGGCTGCTTGGAAGGCTGGCTGGCGTAGGAATTACCGGCTTTTTGCGCGGCCTTGGCGTTGATGATGGCCTGGTCGTATTCGCCCTTGGCGTCGCGCAGGCATTGCATGCGCGCTTTCGAGCTGCTTTCTTCTGCACACAGTTTCTTGTCGTCCGCATAGCGGGTGCTGGCCTGCTTCGTGTCGTAGGCGTATTGCGCCTTCGGCGACAGGTTTTGCGCGAAGGCGGAAGTGCTGAACAGGGCCGTGATGGCGACTGCGAGGATGAGTGGGCGACGAATCATGATCTTCTCCTAGGGGGTGTTAAATGTGCCAGTAATGTCGGCATTGTGAATGCAGTATAGAGGAAAATCATGATTGCTTACCAACACTTACATGTGGGCGAGTCGAGCTGGTTTCCGTGCGGAAATTAACCGTAGGCACCGCCTGTATACAGCAAGTCGAACAGGCGCGCCATGGTGGCGATCAGCACGCCTGCGCCTAGCATCAACGTAGCGACCAGCACGACGGCCAGGGGCCAGCCCGTGTCCGACAGGTGGCCGGAGGCGGCGTTGTAGCGCGCATCCCATTTGTCGTCCGGCATCAGGCCCAGCACCAGCGCTTGCAGGAAGCCGCCCAGGGCGGACAGAGTCAGCGGCAATATCTGATAAAACCAGTCGGCATCGGGAAACAGCTGGCGCAGCAGCAAGCTGGCGGGCAGGGCGGCCAGGTGCAGCCATCCCCAGCGGTCCTTGGCGCCATGCAGGTAGAAGCGGTGGGCGCCCAGCATGCCCAGCAGGAAGGCCAGCAGTGCCGTGAAGGCCTTGTTCTTGTGCGACTGTTGCAAAATGGTAGCGGTGGTCATGGGACTCCAGAGTTGCTCATCGGTAAAGATTGCCAGTATCGGTCATCGTCTCGCACAACGATAGCACTTTCCTGTGGCGTTTATGTAATGATTTCGCCTGATGCCAAGCCATGGCCGGCACGATAGACGCACGCGCCTATTGCGTCTTCGGCCATGACTGGTCATAATGTTTGATTAGCCCAAATTACACGCCCGTCATCATAACGCTTGCTGCCTGGCGGTAAAGCGCGCTATAATTTGCGGCTTTTTCCGCCTCAGCACACTTTTTGGAAATATTATGGTCGTTATTCGTTTAGCTCGTGGAGGCGCCAAGAAGCGCCCGTTCTTCAACATCGTCGCTACTGATTCGCGCAATCGCCGCGATGGTCGCTTCATTGAGCGTATCGGTTTTTACAACCCGATGGCGCAAGGTGGCGAAGTTCCACTGCGTATCACCGCAGACCGTCTGGCCTACTGGCAAGGCGTTGGCGCACAATTGTCGCCAACCGTTGCTCGCCTGGTAGCTAGCAACAACAAAGCAGCAGCTTAATTAGATCACTGGTTTGACGGTCAAGACTGCATCCGGGGTGAAAGTCCCCGATGACCTGGTACAGGTAGGCTATGTCTCCGGTGCTTATGGCATTGCTGGCGGAGTCAGGATCACTCCTTTCTCCGACGACGCGGATGCATTATTAAGCGTCAAAACCTGGTGGTTTGATAAACCGACCTTGCATGATGTTCAAGTCAGGCAAGCGAAGTTACACGGCGGCGACGTCGTGGCCCAGCTGGTGGGTGTGGTCGGGCGGGATGCCGCAGAAGCGCTGAAAGGCGTCTCTGTGCAAATTCCGCGTAGCCATTTCCCGACGCTGACGGCCGATGAATTTTATTGGTCCGATCTGATCGGACTGACAGTCGAGAATTTGCAAGGCGAGTGCCTCGGCACAGTGCACGACATGATGAGCAATGGTCCGCAGTCGATCTTGCGCGTTACGCCCGTCGCCACTGCCGATGAGACCGTTGAAAAGGCGCCTGAGCGCCTGATCCCGTTTGTTGGCCAGTTTGTCATTAACGTTGACAAGGCTGCCAGCAAGATCACGGTCGACTGGGGCCTCGATTATTAAACCGCCTGCGCTTAACAATGCGCCGGGCAAACGTTGCAGGGTGGTGAGCGATGCAATTTGATGTCGTGACCCTGTTCCCGGAAATGTTTGCCGCGCTGACGCAGTCGGGTGTGACCCGGCGCGCCTTCGAGCAGGGGAAATGTGGCTTGTCGCTGTGGAATCCCCGGGATTTCACCACCGACAATCACCGTACCGTGGATGACCGCCCGTATGGCGGCGGCCCCGGCATGGTGATGATGGCCCGTCCCCTCGAAGCGACAATCAATGCCGCGAAGCAACGCCAGACCGAATTGGGCCTGGCGGCGCCCCGCGTGGTGTTCATGTCGCCGCAAGGCCGTCCGCTGACGCACGAGCGCGTCACGCAGCTGAAAGCCGAACCTGGTTTGGTGATCCTGTGTGGCCGCTACGAAGCCGTGGACCAGCGTTTGCTGGACCGTTGCGTCGACGAGGAAATCAGCGTCGGCGACTTCGTGTTGTCGGGCGGTGAATTGCCTGCCATGGCGCTGATGGATGCGGTGATCCGCTTGTTGCCGGGTGTCTTGAACACCGAGGCATCGGCCATCGAGGACAGTTTCGTCAATGGCTTGCTCGATTCGCCGCACTACACGCGGCCGGAAACATACGAAGGCATGGCCGTACCGCCCGTCTTGATGGGTGGCAATCATGCCGAGATCGTCAAGTGGCGCCGCCAGCGCATGCTGGAAGCGACCGCGACAAAGCGGCCTGACCTGCTGGTCAGTGCGCGCGCCGCCGGCTTGCTCAGCAAGACCGACGAAAAATTCTTGGCCAGCCTGTAAGCCGTCTCCGGACGGCCGGCAGGGTGGCCAGTAGTGCCGGGCATGTTGCCCAAATTGGTAATACCCATCCTCTACCGGGCGGATACTTGCTATCCACAGTGCGCCGGCATGATGGTTTTCGGAGTTATAAAATGGACTTGATTCAACAATTAGAGCAAGAAGAGATCGCCCGTCTGGGTAAATCGATTCCTGACTTCGCACCAGGCGATACCGTTATCGTCAGCGTCAACGTAGTCGAAGGTACGCGCAAGCGCGCCCAGGCTTACGAAGGCGTCGTTATCTCCCGTCGTAACCGTGGCCTGAACTCGAACTTCATCGTTCGCAAGATCTCGTCCGGCGAAGGCGTTGAGCGTACGTTCCAACTGTACTCGCCGCTGATCGCTTCGATCGAAGTGAAACGCCGTGGTGACGTTCGCCGCGCCAAGCTGTACTATCTGCGTGAGCGTTCGGGTAAATCGGCGCGTATCAAAGAAAAATTGCCAAATCGCCGCGTTGTGGCGAAAGCAAGCGCGTAATATCAGCGTCTGCGTTGGGAAAAGGGTGCCTCGCGGCGCCCTTTTTTTATTCTGAATTGCTGTTGAGGCAAGCTGCCATGGCCACTATCGCATTTGATCCACAACAACTCGCCATCGATTCGATCGCCGGCGAAGCGGCGCTGGACGCCGTGCGCCTGACGCCGGACTGGCTGCGCCAGCGCCTGGCCGAACAGCCTGACTGGCAGCCCGAGATGACCCAGGATTTTCTGTCCGCCCGCGCCGTGCCCGTGCGCGCCGCCGTGCTCATTCCGCTGGTGCAGCGCCCACAGGGCCTGACCATCTTGCTGACCATGCGCACGGACCACCTGAGCAGCCATGCGGGCCAGGTCAGCTTTCCCGGCGGGCGCAGCGAAGCCTTCGATGCGTCGCCCGTCGCCACGGCCTTGCGCGAAACGGAAGAAGAAGTGGGCTTGTCGCGCGAACATATCGAAGTGCTGGGCTGCCTGCCCGACTACCTGACGGGCACCGGCTACCAGGTCACGCCCGTGGTGGGCCTGGTGACGCCGCCGTTCGAGCTGCGCGCCGACCCGTCCGAAGTGGCGGAAATTTTCGAAGTGCCGCTGGCCTTCCTCATGGATGGCCTCAACCATCAGCGCCTGTCGGTGGAATTGCCCGGCGGGCGGCGCTCGTTCTACGCCATGCCCTACGAGCGTTTCTATATTTGGGGCGCCACCGCCGGCATGCTGCGCAATCTGTTTCACCTCTTGCGCGCGTAAAATGATGCCGCGCACGTAATAAGTTTGATTCCAGCACGGCACTGCGCTATCGTAGCGGGCATTGCGGTATTGCTGAAAAAGACAAAAAGGACGTTTGATGACATTTCTCTCCATACTTTGCGCATTGCTGATCGAGCAGCTCAAACCTTTGCGCGCGGACAATCCGATCTACGCCGAAATCAAGAGCCTGGCAATGCGCATGGAGACCTGGTTCAATGCCGGCCACGCCAACCATGGCCGCATGGGCTGGTTCCTCATGATCGGCGCGTTGATGGTGCCGACGGCAGGCGTGTACTGGCTCTTGCGGTATTACCAGCTGACCCCCCTGGCCTTCGTCTGGAACGTCCTCATCGTCTACCTGACCCTGGGCTTCCGCCATTACAGCCATTACTTCACCTCGATCCAGCTGGCCCTGAGCGCCGGCGACGAAGCGTCCGCGCGCACCTTGCTGGGCGAGTGGACCAAACTCGACACGGTAGGCATGGAAGCGAGCGAGATCGCCCGCATCGCCGTGGAAAAAGCCCTGATCACGACGCATCGCAATGTGTTTGGCGTGTTCTTCTGGTTCCTGATGCCGGTGGGCCCTGCCTGCGCCGTGATGTACCGCGTGGCCGAATACCTGGCGCGCGCCTGGAACGAGCCCGAGCACATGCGCAATGAAGCGTTCGGCCAGTTCGCCGCGCGCGCCTTTTACTGGATCGACTGGATCCCCGTGCGCCTGACGGCCGTGGCGTTTGCCGTGGTCGGCAATTTCGAGGATGCCATCTACGCCTGGCGCAATTTCGCCCAGCGCTGGCAGGACGAGGCCATCGGCATCATCCTGACGGCCGGCGGCGGCGCCATGGGCGTACGCCTGGGCACGCCAGCGGAAACGGCGGCCCGCGTGCTCGTCACGCCGGACATGGCCGTCGATGACAGCGACAGCGAAAGCGATATCCTGCCAGGCGAAGAGCCGGGCGCGCGCGCCTTGCAGAGCACGGTGGGCCTGGTCTGGCGCGCCTTGCTGCTGTGGATGCTGCTGTTGCTGTTGATGTCGGGCGCCGTTTTCCTCGGCTGACGCGGGCGCACACGCGCCATCCATGCGCCTTGCGCGTGGAACAAGGTTAAAATAGGGGCTGGCGCGTTAGGCGTGCCGGCCCCTGTTTACATCGTCAGGGCAGATCGAGGTAGAACCCAAGTCTTCTATAAGATATAATACTGGCTTACCGCAGCAAACGTAGTTGACTACCAGCCCGGCTTACCCGCCGGGGCCATTCACGCAATCCAGTCCCGACAAGCCACATGGCCGAGTTATCTCAAAAAACAGGGGAACTCTCAGACGAGTTCTTCATCCTTGGTCTCACCAGCAATGGCAAGCAATTCCGACCCAGCGATTGGGCCGAGCGCCTTTGTGGAGTGATGTCCTGTTTCAATCCCGAAGGTGGCGGGCGCAATGCGCACCTCCAGTATTCGCCCTACGTGCGCCCGACCGTCGTCAATGGCGTCAAATCGGTGGTGGTCAACACGAAGTTGCGCGAGATCGAGCCGATGGCGTTTCACTTCGTGCGCGAATTTGCCAAGGATAACGACCTGCAAATCGTCGAAGCCTGCTTCCTGCCGCCCCCCGAAGAAAAGTAAGACTCGTTTCATTGATGTGCCTCAAACCCGCCACGGCGGGCTGGCGTAGCGTGGACACTCTGCCTCAAACGGAGTGGCGACATGCGTATCGGCGACATCTGTACCCTGCACACCATCCATTGCCAGCGTGACACCAGCGTGCAAGACGCGGCGCTGCTGATGCGCCAGCACCACGTGGGCGACCTGATCGTGGCCGAACAGCCGAACGGCGAGCGCGTCCCCATCGGCATCCTCACCGACCGCGACATCGTCATTTCCGTCATCGCCCTGGGCCTCGACCCCGCCAGCCTGCTGGTGGGCGACATCATGAGCGCGCAGCTGCTCACGGCCAGCGAAGACGAAGACGTCTACGACATCATCGAACGCATGCGCGTCAACGGCATCCGGCGCCTGCCCGTGGTCAATAGCCTGGGCGCGCTCTCCGGCGTCGTCAGCATCGACGACCTGCTGGCCTTCCTGGCCCAGGAGATGGCCGAGCTGGCCCGTATCAGCAGCGGCCAGCTGGTGTACGAAAAGCGCACCAGAAAGTAAGCCTGTATTGCGCAATTCCGGTCAAGTCACGCCTGCCTGAAAATGCTACAGTCGCTGCTCGTTCAACGGGAAGCGTCCATGCACACTCTGGCCAAGGCACTCTGGTATATCGAATCGCATTATGCGCAAAATATTTCGCTCGGCGATATCGCCCACGTGGGCGGCGCCTCGCCGTGTCACCTGACGCGCGCGTTTGGCCTGGCCACGGGCCACTCCGTGATGCGCTATGTGCGGGCGCGCCGGCTCAGCGAGGCGGCCCGCGCGCTGGCGCAGGGCGCGCAAGACATCCTCGCCGTCGCGCTGCAGGCCGGCTACAGTTCCCACGAGGCATTTACGCGGGCCTTCCGCGACCAGTTCCAGATCACGCCGGAAAAGGTGCGGGCCCAGCGCCACGTCGCCAACCTCGCGCTGGTGGACGCCATCAAAATGGATGTGGCGCCTGGCGTGGCCCTGGAAGCGCCGCGTTTCGAGCAGGGGCCCGCCTTGCTGCTGGCCGGCCTCGTCGAACGTTATCGCGCCGAAACGGCTGCCGGCATCCCCGCCCTGTGGCAGCGCTTCCTGCCCCATGCGGCGCCCGGCCAGCTGGTGTATGGCGTGTGCTGCAATAATGACGAGGCGGGCAATTTCGATTACCTGTGCGCCATGCCGGTGAGCGACTTTTCCCAGGCCCCCGAGGGCTGGATGCGGCTGCGCATCGCGCCGCGGCGCTATGCCGTGTTTCATCACCGCGGCCACATTTCCACCATCCGCGCCACCTGGCATACGGTGTGGAACGAGTGGCTGCCCCAGTCCGGTCTGGAAGTGGCCGACGCGCCCGATTTGGAACGCTACGACCAGCAGTTCGACCCCGCCAGCGGCATCGGCGGCGTAGAAATCTGGCTCCCCTTGAAAGCATGAGCATGCTCAATACCTTGTCCAATACCTTGTCTGCGCCGGCCCTGTTTGCCGGCGGCACCGCGTTGCGCCAGCGCCTGTTGCAAATCGCCGCCGCGCTGGCGGCCGGCGTGCCTTTGTACTGGGTGCTGGGATCGCAGCCGCTGGGCCCGCTGGCCTGGTGCGCGCCGCTGCCCGTGCTGTGGCTGGCCCTGCGCTCGTCGCGCCGCGATGCGGCCTGGATGACGTTCCTGGCCGCCGTGCTCGGCTTGTCGTCGAACCTTGCCTATTTCCGCCTGCTGATGCCTTTGCCGGCCGTGCTGGCCGCGATCGCCGTCAAGGCACTGCTGTGGCTGCTGGTGGTACTGGCCACGCGGCGCGTCGTGCTGCGCTACAGGGCAAGCTGGACGGTGCTGGCGTATCCCGCGCTGTGGGTCGCCATCGATACCCTGATGGCCGCATTGCTGCCGGACGGTAACTGGGGCAGCCTCGCGTATTCGCAAGCCGATAATATTGCCGTGTTGCAGGTGGCGGCCCTGGCCGGCGTGCCTGGCCTGCTTTTCTTGCTGTGCCTGGTGCCATCCGCGCTGGCCTTGCTGCTGGCCGGGGGCCGCGCGTATGTGCCAGCGGCGAGCACAGCCGTGCTGCTGCTGGCGGCCGCGTGGGCCGGTGGCGCCTGGCGCGTGCACGGCGCCCCTGCGCCGTCCGGCCCGCTGGCGGGGCTGGTGACCATCGATGACTTTATCGGCCCGGCCACGCCGCCGGCGCGCGCGCAAGCCATCTGGGACCAGTACGCGCGCCACGTCGAAGCGCTGGCCGGGCAGGGTGCCACGCTGGTGCTGCTGCCGGAAAAGATCGCCGTGCTGGACCCCGCGCAGGCGGACGCCGTGCGGCAGCGTTTCCAGGGGCTGGCGCGCGGCACGGGCGCGTGGATCAGCGTGGGGATTGGCGTGCAGGACGCCGCCGGCCGGCGCAACCTGGCCTGGTTGTTCGCGCCCGATGGCGCGGTGCCCGTCAGCTATCAGAAACAGCATCTGGCGCCGCCCGAGCGCGAGTTTCTTGCCGGTAGCGCATATGCCGTGCAGCCGGTGGCGGGGCAGGCCATGGGCCTGGCCATCTGCAAGGACATGCATTTTGCCTCCCTGGGGCAGACGTATGGCGCGGCCGGCGCGCAGGCGATGCTGGTGCCGGCCTGGGATTTTCAACTGGACGCCTGGATGGGCGCGCGCATGACGGTCGTGCGCGGCGTGGAAAACGGTTACGCCGTGCTGCGCGCGGCGCGCGAGGGCGTGCTGACGGTCAGCGATGCGTATGGCCGCGTACTGGTGGAACGGGCCAGCAGCGCCATGCCGGGCAGCACCTTGCTGGCGCCGCTGCCGGCGCAGCCGTCTATTGCCACTTGGGCTGGATGGCTGGGGCCGCTATTCGGCTGGCTGTGCGTGGCGCTAAGCGTGATCCTGCTGTGCATGGGCCGCCGCGCCGCGCCCGCTGCCTGAGGCATAAGGCTCTGTTTTGTTGCAATGCGCAAAAGCGTATTGCACGGCCTTATTTTATATTCCGCGCAGGCAGCCACATAATCGCCGCCGATGATTGCACCATCGCCGTGCATATATTCGGCGAGATACCGGCATATATATTGCACTGCAATAAGTGGTGTTATCTGGTATTGAGAAATTCGGCCATCTGGTATTAATTGGTACTTAATTCCGCCACGAAGTCATACATATCGCCGCGGAAGTAGGAGCGGCAAAATTCCACGGCGCGGCCATCGCGCAAAAAGCCCAGCCTTTCCACCGACAAGCCCGCGTCGCCTTCCTCCGCCTGCAACAGGCTGGCCTGTTCCCCCGTCAACAAAAGTGCACTGAGCCGCTGCAAGGCGCGCACGGGCCGGTTGCCGGCCTGTTCCAGCGCGTCATACATCGATACGTCGACTGCGTCGAGCGCCGGCAGGCAACTGGCGACGATGGTCGCGTACTCCAGGCACATCGGTATCTCGTCCGCATAGCGGATGCGGTGAAAGCGGTACACGGGCGCGCCCGGCGACAGCCGCAGGCGCAAGGCTTCTTCCGGCGTGACGGTGCCCTCCGCGCGCTTGAGCCACACGCTGCGCGGCGTGCGTCCGCGCGCCCGCATGTCCTCGGAAAACGAGGTCAGCTTGGCGAAGTTTTTCTCGATGCGCGTATTGATGAAATTGCCCGAGCCGGGGCGCCGCACCAGCAAGCCCTCGTTGACGAGGCCATCGATGGCCTTGCGCACGGTGATGCGCGAGACGGACAGGTCACTGGCCAGCTGGCGCTCGGCCGGCAGGGCTTCCTCGGGGCCGAGGATGCGCTTGTCGATCGCTTCGCGCAGCGCGCGCTGCAGTTGCTGGTACAGGGGCAGGCTACTCGTCTGCCCCAGGCCTTGCATGATGTGAGCCAGGGTGGTCATACGCTGAGGGTCTCCGTTACGGCGCGTTGCAGACGCGCTCTGTATCTGTTTTGTGTCGCTGGATAATACCAAAAAAGGCCGTTATAAAACCAATTTGAATTATCAGGCCAGCAATTTATGCCTGGCTTCGCAGTCATTTAGCCGGCTCATACGGGCTACGGATTGATTTGGATAAAGTGGTCTGTGTGATTCAAACAACGTTATAAAAAAAAAGTTGCAACTGGTAGTGTTCTGGTATTGGATAGTAGTATATTGGCGTTGAATTGGTTTTGTAAGTGGTTGTGCCGAAGGGTCTGCAGCATGCCGGCGAGAGTGGGCGGGCTGGAAAGAAGACCTACATTAAAAATGAAAAGGTTCCAATCCTGGAGCCTAAATCAAGGGGGAGTACATGAAACGCAATTTGACAGCTAGCGGTGTAACGCGCCTGACGCCTATCGCGGCAGCCGTGGGGTTGATGGTACTGGGTGCGAGTTTTGCCGCCCAGGCGCAGGAAGCAGTGCAGCCGGATTCAAGTGTTGTGGTGGTAACCGGCGTGCGCGCCGCAATGGCCCAGTCGCTCAATCAAAAGCGTAATTCCGACTCCCTGGTCGAAGTCGTCACGGCCGAAGACGTGGGCAAGATGCCGGACAAGAGCGTTGCCGATTCGCTGCAGCGCATCCCTGGCGTGTCCGTCGCCACGGCAGGCGGCACCGAAGGTGGCTTTGGCGACAATGACCGCGTCAGCCTGAAAGGCACGCCTTCGAACCTGACCTTGACCACCCTGAACGGCCACACCGTGTCGAGCGGCGACTGGTATATCGCCAACATCACGGGCGGTGGCCGCAGCGTCAGCTACTCCATGTTCCCGTCCGAGCTGATCGGCCGCGTCACCGTACACAAAAGCTCGCAAGCAGACCTGATCGAAGGCGGCGCCGCCGGCAATGTCAATATCGAAACCCGCAAGCCCTTGAGCTTCAAGAAGAATCTGACCCTGATGGGCTCGATTGAAGGCGCTTACACGGAATCGGCCAAGAAAACCGATGCGCAAGTCAGCGGCTTGATCAACTGGAAAAACGACACCAACGACCTGGGTATTCTGTTGCAAGTGTTTAACGAGAAACGCACCTTGCGCCGCCAGGGCCAGGAATTCCTGTGGTGGGAAAAGCTTAATGACACGAATGCAAAAGCCTGGATTGCCGCCAATCCCGAAGTCGCAGGCAAGACTTTGTCGTTCCTGACCGGTTCCTCGCTGTTTGAGCAAAAGCGCCAGCGCAAGGGCGGCTCGCTGGACATCGAATACAAGGTATCGAACGACCTGAGCTTCAACGTCAACGGCTTCTACACCCGCCTCGATGCGGACAACGTCAATACCAACTTCATGCATGCGCCGTTTCAAGTCCTGGGCGTGCCCGGCGCCGTCCCGTCGTCGTACACGCTCAAGGGCAACACGATTACGTCGATCGCCTTCCCGTCGAAGTGCCCGGTCGCCGATTGCTCGGAAATGGGCGCCTCGGTGCAGGACATCATTGCCCGTCCAGGTTCCTACAGCGATTCGAAATTTGTCGACTTTAACTTCAAGTACCGCGCCAACGCCAACCTGAAGTTTACTGGCCAGGTCGGTACCACGCGCGGCACGGGCCACGCCCGCGACTACGCGTATGAAGCCTGGCTGGCTTATTCGGGCAGCAGTCTGACCGTGCATGGCATCGATGCGCCGGCCAATGTCGTCATCGACAATGCCGCGACCTTGAATCCACGCACCGGCGCCCCGTTCTTCACCGGTTGGGCAACGGACACCACCACGCGTGACAAGGAAAACTATGGCCAGGTCGACGGTGCCTACAGCACCGTATGGGATGCCGTGCCGACCATCCGTTTTGGTCTGCGTACCGCCAAGCATGACCGTTCCCTGACCGCGCTCGAAGGCACCTATGCGCCGGGCGCCGGCCTGCTGGAGAATGCGCCGAAAGGCTTGACGCGTTTCCCGACCAGTCCCCTGGCCAACGTGCTGCAAAATCCCTGGACCTTCAGCGGTTCCTCGATGAAGGAGTGGGGCGACAAGTACGTGACGTACGACAGGCATGCTTACCAGGGCGAATTCCAGATGACGGAAAAAGCCAATGCCGCCTACGTCATGGGTGACCTGAACTTTGCCAACGTGCAAGGTAACTTCGGTGTGCGTTATGTCAAGACCGAGATCGACGTGGCCAATGCATCGCCGAACACCGTGTGGAAACCGACCCTCAGCTCGAACACCTATAATAACTTCCTGCCGAGCGTGAACTTGCGCACGGACCTGGCGAAGGATGTCGTGTTGCGCGGCGCGGCCAGCCGCACCATGGCGCGTCCTGACTTTGGCGCACTGGGTGCCTTGAGCCTGAACGATTTGACGATGTCCGGTTCCGGCGGCAATCCGAACCTGAAGCCGATCTTGTCGAACAACGTCGATGCGGGCGTGGAATGGTACTTCATGCCGAAGTCGCTGATCGCCGTGAACCTGTATCAGATGAAACTGGCTTCGTATGTCACCTACGGTTCGTCGGTGGCGCAGTTCTACAACACGACTCTCGGCCGCGTAACCGACTACAGCATGAGCGCCGCCGTCAATACCAAGGCGCGCGTGCGTGGCGTGGAACTGCAGTACACCCAGGACCTGAGCAATGGTTTCGGCTTCAGCGCCAACTACACCTATGCTGACGGCAAGGAAACGCAAGCGGCGCCAAAATCGGCGTGCGCCGATGAAGGCAACTGCGATATGGTCGGCACGTCGAAGAACTCGTACAACCTGTCGGGCTTCTTTGAAAATGCCAAATGGAGCGCGCGCCTGAACTACAGCTTCCGTTCCGCCTTCCTGAACGGCCTGGATCGCAAGAGCGCCATTTACCAGGATGACGTCGCCACCGTTTCGGCTTCCGTCAACTACAACATCAACGAGTTCCTGACCCTGTCGCTGGAAGGCAAGGACTTGAACAATCCGCTGTTGAAGTCGTATGCGTCGACCAAAGACCAGCCGCGCGCGTTCTACAAGAATGGCCGCCAGGTATTCTTTGGCCTGCGTGGCAAGATGTAAGACGTTTTACTTGGTTAATGCCTCCCGGCGGACACCCGGGATGGCATGACAATGGCGGAGCGCAGCTGGCTCCGCCATTTTTTTATTGCAAGATGGATTTTTTATAGGGTGGGATACCTCCGATGACATTACACGCAATGCTGGCTTGCTTCGCCTGCGCACTGCCACTGGCCGCCGCCTCCGCCAGTCCTTCCGCTCCTGCCGCGCCGGTTTTCGCGCCGGAAGTGGTGGCGTATTATCCCGGCTGGAAATCGGCCGATTTTCCCGTTAACGAGCACAATATTCGCGCTGGCAATGTCAGCCTGATCCAGTACGCGTTCGCCGACATCTGCTGGGATGGCGAACATGGCAATCCCGCACCGGAGGGCGGCGGCGTGAGCGCCTGCCTGGATGCGCAGGGCCAGCCGTCCCGGCCGGCCAATGGCAGCATCGTCCTGCCGGCGCCGCAAGCCGATGCCGACAACTTGCGCAAGCTCAATGCGCTCAAGCAAAGTCATCCGCGGTTGCGCGTCCTGCTGTCGGTGGGCGGCTGGATCTGGTCGAACCGCTTTTCGGACGTGGCCGCCACGCCGGCCGCACGCCAGGCGTTCATCGCCTCCGCGCTGGAACTGGTACGCCGGCATGGCCTCGATGGCGTCGATATCGACTGGGAACATCCGGCCACGGGGGGGATTCCCTGTATCGAAGGCAAGCTCTGCCATCGCGCCGACGACAAGGAAAACTATGTGCGCCTCGCGAGCGAACTGCGCAACGCCTTCGAGCAGGCCGGCAAGCAGGATGCCGGCCGCCATTACCTGATCACCATCGCCGCCGGCGCGCATGCCAGCCTGAGCGACGACAGCGACGCTTCGCCCGGCTGGATCGTCCGCCTGGCGGCGCAGCTGGACTGGATCAACCTGATGACGTATGACTACCGCGGCGTGTGGGATGCCGAGAGTGGCCAGCTGGCGCCCCTGCATGCCGACCCCGCCGACCCGCAGCGCGACAAGCAGCTGTATGCGGACGCCACCGTGACGCGCTTCCTGCGCGCCGGCGTGCCTGCCGCCAAGCTGGTGCTGGGCGTGCCCTTCTATGGCTATGGCTGGAAGCAGTGCGCCGCCGGTCCCCGCGGCGATGGCTTGTACCAGCCTTGCCAGGGCGCCGCCAGCGGCAACGACGGTACGCCGACATTTACTTACCGGTATCTGCAGGAGCAAGGCTACCTGGCCGAGGACAAGGGCGCGCGCGGCTTCCAGCGCCATTGGAATGCCGCGTCGCAAGTACCGTATCTGTACAACCGCGACAGCGGCGTGTTCATCAGCTATGAAGATGCGCAATCGGTGGCGCATAAAGTGCGCTATATCCGCGACAAGGGCTTGCGTGGTGGCATGTTCTGGGAATTGAGCGGTGATGCGCAGCATGTGCTGGGTACGGCCATGGCGCCCATCCTGAAGGGGGCGCAGCCATGAACCAGCGCTACCTCGCCCTCGACGTCCTGCGCGGCCTGACCGTCGCACTGATGATCGTCGTCAATACGCCGGGCGACTGGGGCAGCGTGTATGCGCCGTTCCTGCATGCCGAATGGCATGGTTTTACCCTCACGGACCTGGTCTTCCCCAGCTTTTTGTTTGTCGTCGGCAATGCGCTGGCGTTTGCGTTGGGGAAATATGAACATCTGGGCCATGGCGCCGTGCTGGCCAGGCTGTGCAAGCGCAGCGCGCTGATCTTTTTACTGGGCTTCCTGCTGTACTGGTTCCCCTTCTTCAAGCTCGACGATGCGGGCCAGTTCGCCTGGTCGCCGCTGTCGCACACGCGTATCCCCGGCGTGCTGCAGCGCATCGCCGTCTGCTACCTGGCCGCCGCCCTGATCCTGCATTACTGGAAGACGCGCGGCGCGCTGGTGTTCAGCGCCTGCGCCTTGCTCGGCTACTGGGCCATCCTGGCGACCTGGGGCGATTACAGCCTGCACGGCAACGCGCCCGCCAAGCTGGACCTGATCTTGCTGGGCGACAGCCATCTGTACCACGGCGAAGGCATCGCCTTCGATCCGGAAGGTGTTCTCGGCACCTTGCCATCGATTGTCAATGTGATTGCCGGCTACCTGGCGGGCAGCTTCCTGCGCCAGACGGCGCCGGCGCAGCTGCGTGCCGCGCTGTATCAGCTGGCCGTGGCTGGCGTCATTTGCGTGGCCGTGGCCCTGTGCTGGAATGAAGTGTTTCCGATCAACAAGAAGCTGTGGACCAGCTCTTACGTGATGCTGGGCATCGGCCTGGACTTGCTGCTGCTGGCGCTGCTGATGTACATCATTGACGTACGTCAAATGACTGGCTGGACGTATTTCTTTGAAGTCTTTGGCAAGAACACGCTCTTCATTTACCTGGTGTCGGAAGTGCTGGTGATCATCGCGTTTACCGTGCGCATCGGCGGCGGCAACCTGTACCAGTGGCTGTACACGCACTGGTTTACGGGCTGGGCGCCGGCGCGCGTGGGGTCCATGCTGTTTGCCGTCAGCTTCATGCTGCTGTGCTGGCTGATCGCCTACGGCATGGACAAGCGCAAGATATACATCAAAGTCTAGAACTTCAGCTTCAGGCCGTAACGCGTGGCCAGGGCGGTGAAGAGCAGCATCAGGGCGGTGACGGCGGCGGCATTCCACAGGCCGGCCGTGCCGCCCGTTTCAAGATACGGCCACCAGAAGCGCGGCAGGTGCAGCACGGCCGCCAGTTGCTGCCACAGGTCGGGCACGATGTAGGCGAACAGGGCATTTGTTCCGGCAGGCAAGAGCACCACCGCCCAGGCGCGCCAGCGCCACACGTCGATCACGACATAAAACACGAGGAACAGGGCCAGGATGAGGGCGCTGCACACGAGCGTGTAGGATTCCGTTGCCGCGATCTTGTTGATGTGGTGATACGGCCGCAGCAGCAGGCCGGCAGCGAACAGGCCCAGCGCGAACCACGCCATGAAACGTATCCTCTGGGCATGGCTCAGGGCGGCGCCGCGCAGGAACAGCTGGCCCACCAGGGTGCCGGCCAGCACATTGGCCGCCGTCGAACCGAGCACTTGCGGCACGTTGACAAACCCGTTGATACCCGCCGGCAGGAAATCCAGGCTGCCCGCCGTGCCGCCCATGTACAGCGCGATCAGCAGGGCAAACACGCCCATCAGCGCCGTGCCGCTGCCCTGGCACGCCAGGTACAGCAGGCTGCACAGCAGATACGCCCAGCCGATCATGCCGAGGATGCCCCACCATGACGGTTGCAGCCAGGTGCTGGAAAATTCCGCATTCAATTCGCCGCGGAACGTCGCCAGCAGGAACAGCATCAGGATGCCGCCTGCGGCCAGTTCCAGCTTGCCCGCGCCCTGGCGCCACAGCAGGATCATGGCCATATAAAACAACAGGAAATACACAGCGTGCGGCAGCGGCGCCGCCTGCGCATCGTAGCGGTAGGCATTCGCCAGCACCACGCCGGCCAGCATCAGGCTGGCGGAGCGCCACAGCAGGCGCCCCAGCAAGGCTGGCGTGACGTGGCCGCAATGGCGCTGCAAGGCCAGCGGAATGGCCATGCCGACCATGAACAGGAAGCCGGGAAAGACCAGGTCGGGCACGGTGATGCCGTCCGCGCGCGGCCCCGCATGTTCGAGCCACCAGGCAATGCCGGGCATGCCGGCCAGGTAGTTGACCCAGATCATGGTGACGATCACGAAGCCGCGAAAGGCGTCCAGGCTGGTCAATCGTTCGGCGGCGGTGGCAGTGGCGACAGTGGCTGGCGGCATGGAAGGAGGAAAAAAGGTCGAAAAAAAAGCAGCCCCGGCCTGAGCCGGGAACCGCCTTGCGTGTGCTGCCGGGAGCGGGAATTACTGCGCCGCTGCTGCCGCTGCTGCCGGTGCCGCTGCCGTGGCAGGACGGTTCAGCCACAGGATCCAGTAACGGGCCAGGTCGCCCACGCCGTCGCCGCCCTTGACCGTTTCCAGCACCTTAATGGCGTCGTCTTTCTTGCCGGCCATGGCGTAGGAATAGCCGAGGCGCAGCTTGGCGTCTTCAACGCGCTTCAGGCCGCCCTTGGCGATGCCTTTCTGGATCAGGTCGATACCTTTGTCGAACTGGTCCATCGTCACGAAGGCGTAGCCGAGGTTGATCAAGCCCGTGCCATCCTTGCTCTTCATGGCCGAGGCTTCGCCGCTGGCGATGTTTTTCGCATCGTCGGCGGCAGCCTTGCTGGCCTGGTCGCGCAGTTTCTTGTGCTTGGCGGCATTCGCGCCCGTGCCCAGCACGCCTTTGGCAAAGCCGGCGTCGAGGACTTTTTTCGCTTCCGTCGGGAAGGCGTTCTGCAAGGCGATTTCAGCCATGTCGCTGTAGTCCTGTGGCGGCATGGTGCCGACGGCCTGGAATTGCAGGCGCAGCACGTCCAGCGCGAAGCGGTCCGAATAACCGGCCTTGCCTTGCAAGCGGCCCAGCAGGTCGCTCCAGTAGTCGTCCGACGGGTAGTAGCGCACCAGGTTTTCCATGGCGATCAGATAGGTGGCCGGATCCTTGCTTTTCGATCCCGTGTTGGCCAGCAATTGCAGTTCTTCGATGCTCGGCGTCTTGCCCGCTTGCTGCTTGGCCGTCACGTCGGCCATCAGTTCCTGCTTGGCGCGCGCGAAATCGTTGCTGAAGTAATAGGCGCGGATGATGTAGGGACGCACGGTGGCCACGTCTCCCGTTGCCGTCTGGTAACGGGTGAACCATTTGATGGCGTTCGGGTAATCCTTGGCGTTGTAGTGGTAGTTCGCTAGTGCCTGGATGAAGTCGCCTTCCGATTTCTTGTCCAGCTTGCCCGATTCGATCACCGCTTCCAGCGCCGTCATGGCCATCGGTGCATTGTTGGTGGTCGAGGCCAGCGCCACGCGCAGGCGGTTCAGCACGAACGTTTCATACGGCGTCAGGGCCGGAATGGCGGCAGCCTGGTCGATGCGGCTTTGCACGTCGGCGTAGTTCTTGGCATCCATCGATGCCTTCACGACGGTCGGATCGAGCAGCTTGAACACTTCAGGGCGCACGGAGTCGGCCGGAGCGGCAGCGGCGGCGGCTGGCTTGGCATCCTGCGCATGCGACAGGGATGGCAGGACATTGAGGCCGATGGCGGCCAGGAGCAGACTAAGACGGGCAAGACGGAATTGGGACATGGGTTATCCTTCAATCAATAACAAAAATACGCACCTGCACTGGCAGCCGCAACATCGGGTAGTGGCTTTGCCAGAGGGGCAAGGAAGCTCGAAAAAACATCATTCTGCCAGTCTGTGTGCACAAGTCAAACAGAAGCGGCATGATACAAAACGGCTATTGTCACATAAACGGCTGAGCGGGTGCGGCAAACGTGCGCGCCAGGGCTTGCCCTTTTGCATCGAACAGCAGGCAGCGCTGCGGCGGCAGATGCAGGCGCATGGCGTCGCCCGCCTGGCGCATGCCTTCCTCGGCCGGCAGCTTAACGGCCAGCATTTCGGCCAGCATCTCGTTCACGCCCGGCATGCTGGCGTACACGATGGCCACGTCGCCCAGGTATTCGACATGGCTGACGGCCGCGTCGACCACGTTGTCGCCTGCATCGTTCGCGTGCCGCAGGCTGACATGCTCGGCGCGTATGCCCAGGGTCAGCTGGTCGCCCGGCGCCACGCTCCCGCCCTGCGCTTCGACGTCGATGACGGCGCCGCCGGGCAGGCGCACGGCCACCGAGCCGGGGCTGCTGGCGACGGCCTCGCAAGCGACGAAGTTCATCTTCGGCGCGCCGAGGAAGCCGGCCACGAACAGGTTGCCGGGATTGTTGTACAACTCGTGCGGACTGCCCACTTGCTCGATGCGCCCGCCGTTGAAGACGACGATGCGCTCGCCCAGGGTCATCGCCTCGACCTGGTCGTGCGTGACGTAGATCATGGTGGTTTTCAGTTCCTGGTGCAGGCGCGAAATTTCCACGCGCATCTGCACGCGCAACGATGCATCGAGGTTCGACAGCGGCTCGTCGAACAGGAAGACCTTGGGCTTGCGCACGATGGCGCGGCCGATGGCCACGCGCTGGCGCTGGCCGCCCGACAGATCCTTCGGCTTGCGTTTCAACAGTGGCGTGATCTGCAGGATCTCGGCCGCGCGTTCGACGGCGGCGCGCACCTCGGCCTTCTTGTGCCCGGCCAGACTCAGGGCGAAGGCCATGTTCTCGTACACCGTCATGTGCGGGTACAGGGCGTAGCTCTGGAAAACCATGGCCAGGCCCCGTTCGGCCGGCGCGACGTCGTTGGCCAGCTGGCCGCCGATATGCAGCTCGCCATCCGTGATGTCTTCCAGCCCGGCGATCATGCGCAGCAGGGTCGATTTGCCGCAACCGGACGGCCCCACGAAGACGACGAATTCGCCGTCGCGGATATCGAGGTCGATGCCGTGGATGACCGGGTGCTTGTCGTCGTACAGCTTGACGATGTTCTTTAATGCGATGTGTGCCATGGACTGTGCGATTCCTAGCTTGCGCTGGCCGGCGCGGAGGCTGCGCCGGCGTCAGATGGGTCGGAGGACTCCTTCGGGCCGATGCGCATGAAGCGCGACAGGATCAATACGGGCACGGCCGACACCAGCACCCACAGGAAGAAAGTCTTGTAGCCGAGCGCCGTCTGGATGTCGCCGCTGATCATCTTGAACAGAACGGAACCGAGCTGCATCACGCCGGTGGCAAACGCATAGTGGGCCGTCTGGTACTTGCCGACGGAGACCACCTGCATCATGAACAGGATCAGGCCGACGAAGCCGAAGCCATAGCCGAACATCTCCACGCTGAGCGCGGCCGTGATCAGGGTCAGATCGGTCGGCATGCTGTGGCTCAGGTAATAGAACACCAGGTTCGGCAAGTTCATGGCCAGGATCAGGAAGAACATGGCACGCTTGAGGCCCAGCCAGGAAGTGAAGTAGCCGCCGCCGATGCTGCCCAGCAGGAACGCGACGGTGCCGGCCGTGCCGTACACGGCGCCCACTTCCGTCGTCGACAGGCCCAGGCCGCCCAGTTCGCGCGCTTCGCGCAGGAACAGCGGGCCGATGGTCTGCACTTGCGCTTCGCCCGCGCGGAACAGGATGATGAAGGCGATCATGCCCCAGATGCCGGGCTTTTTCAGGAAGTCCACCAGCACGTCCCACAGGGTGCGGCTGATGCCTGCCACGCTCTTGTCGGCCACGGCCGCGTTGCGCACCTGCGGCAGGGCCCACAGGTGGTAGGCGGCCAGCGACAGCATCATGGCGCCGATGATCAGGAAGATCACCGACCATGCCGGCTTGATGCCGATTTTTTTCTCCAGGTAGCCGGCCAGGATCACCAGGCCGCCCAGCGAGATGAACTTGCCCGCATTGAAGAAGGCGCCTTGCCAGCCCGCGTAGGCGGCCTGCTGCTTGTCCGACAGGCTGGCGATGTACAGGCCGTCGCAGACGATGTCGTGCGTCGACGAGGCCAGCGCGGCGACGAACAGCACGGCGATGCAGGCGGCGAACCACAGCGGCGTTTGCAGGGCCAGCGCGATCAGGCCCAGGCTCAGGCCGCCAAGGAACTGGAACAGCACCACCATGGTCTTCTTGCTCGAGGCCAGTTCCATGAAGGGGCTCCACAGCGACTTGAAGACCCAGGCAAAGCCGATCAGGCCCGTCCAGCGGGCGATCTGGTCGTTCGGCACGCCCATGCTCTTGAACATCAGGCCGGCCACCAGGGCCACGGCGTAGAACGGCAAGCCCTGGGCGAAGTACAAGGTGGGCACCCAGGAAATCGGGCTGCGGACTTTTTTGCTGATGCTGATGCGCTGGTCGTGCATGGAGGCTTCCTTATCGAGAGACGTTTTCATTTGACTGCGCCGTCCATGCCGCGCATGAAGAAGCGTTGGGTAAACAGGAAGGCGAGCAGGGTCGGCACGATGGTGATCAGGGTGCCGGCCGCGATCACGCGCGTGCTGCTGCCGAAGGTGCCGCGCAAATACAGCACGCCGACAGAAAGCGGGAATTCATCGGGCTTGCTCATGACGATGGAAGGCCAGATGTATTCATTCCACGATTCGACGGCCGTCAGGATGCCGACGGTGGCCAGCCATGGCGTAATCAGGGGCAGCATGATGCGGCTGAAGATGACCCACTCGGACGCGCCATCGACACGCGCCGCGTCGATCAGGTCTTGCGGCACTTCCTCGAATGCCTGCTTGAGCAGCAAGATGGCCACGGCCGTCACCACGTTGGGCAGGATTACGCCCGTGTAGGTGTCGACCAGGCTCATTTGCGTGATGGTGATGAAGTTGACGAGGAAGTTGACCTCGGACGGCAGCACCAGCGTGGCCAGGATCAGGCCGAACACCAGTTTGCGGCCGCGGAATTTCAGGCGCGCCAGCGGATACGCGGCCAGTGAACACAGCAGCAGCTTCCAGAACACGGTAAACACGGCGATCAGCACCGAGTTCCTGAAGAACGACCAGATCGGGATCGCATTGAACACTTCGATGAAGTTGGCCAAGGACGGCGCCTTCGGCCAGAAGGTGGGCGGAAAAGCAAAGATATTGCCTTGCGTGGAAATGGCCGTCACCAGGGTCCACCAGAACGGGAAGACGCAGACGACGGCGATCGCGCACAGCACGGCATAGTGGCCCAGGATGTGCAGGCGTGTTTTCAGGGGGCGGGAGCGTTTTTTCATGGTCAGTCCCGGTTAGCGGTGCTTCGGTTTCAGGTAGCGCAGGCACAGCAGGGCGATGGCTATGCAGAACAGCGAGACGACGAAGCTGGCCGCCAGCGCGCGCGGCAGTTTCAAGTGCTTGAGGCCCTGGTCATAGGCGTAGTACAGCGCCGTGAAGGTGGAGTTCATGGGCCCGCCTTGCGTCAGCACGTCGACTTCCTGGTACGCCTTCAGGGCCGCCAGCACGGACAGGATGGAGCACAGCATGATGGTCGGGCGCAGCATCGGCACGGTGATCTTCCAGAAGCGCTGCCAGCGGTTGGCGCCATCGAGCATGGCCGCTTCCTGCATGTCCGACGGTATCGATTGCAGGGCCGCCAGGTACATCACCATATACCAGCCCAGGCCGCGCCACAGGGTGACGAACATCACGGCAAACAGGGCCAGGCTGTCGTTCGACAGCCAGCCCACGGGCGCGTTGACGAGTTTTACGGTCATCATCACGTAGTTCAGCGCGCCCTGTTCATGAAACATGAAGCCCCACATGATGCCGACCACGGAAACGGTGGTCACCACGGGCACGTAGAAGGCGGCGCGGAACAGACGGATGCCGGGCAGGCGGTTGTTGACCAGCACGGCCAGGGTGATGGCGCCCACCTGTACGAAGGGCACCATCAGCAAAAACATCAGCGAGTTTTTCAGGCCCGAGACGAACATCTCGTTGTTGAAGATGTAGCGGAAGTTGTCGAGGCCGACGAAGCGCGTCTCGCGTATCAGGCTATAGTCGGTGAAGGCCAGCACGGAGCCATAGCCGACGGGCCAGAAGGAAAAGGCGGCCAGCAGCAGCAGGGCGGGGGCGAGGAACAGCCAGGCTTGCACGGTATGGCGGTGGGCGAGTTTCATGGTGTCCTCAGTGGCGCGGCAGGGTGGCCAGCTTGCGGTTCCAGATGGCGACGGCCTGGTCCAGCGCCTGCTGCACGTCCTGCTTGCCCGTGACCCCGGCTTCGACTGCCTTCACGAGCGAGCGGCGCAACTCGTCGTAGTCGTCGATGCCGGCCACGTACAGGGTGCGCGAGTGGCCCATCGACAGGGCGCCGGCGGCCACCGCCTTTTCAGCCGCGCCCGCGTTCTGCGGCGTGGCGAGAAAGAACGGGTCGGCCGCCGCTTTCACGGTGGTGGGAAAGACGCTGGCCTGTTTGGCGAAGGCCAGCTGGTTCTCGTCGTTCGTCAGGAAGCGCGCGAACTTGCCGACCGAGGGCAACTGGCGCGCCGGCACGCCTTTCGGAATGGCGAAGTGCACGAGCCAGCCGCCGTCGGCGATGCCGGTGGGGCCCAATGGCGCGGGCGCCACGTCGGTGATGGCGTAGATGTCTTTCGCATCGCCGCGGATGCGCTGCATGGCCGTCGGCGGCGCCAGCAGCATGCCCAGGCGGCCGCCCTTGTAGGCGTCGATCACGGCGGGGAAATTGTCTTCGGCGAACAGGCTTTCCTTCAGCAGGCCGCCGACCTTGTAGGTATCGGCCAGCTTTTGCACCAGCGCCACATGCTGCGGCGAATTGAAGACGGCGCGGTTGTTGGTGATGACGGCCAGGCCCTGCTGCATGAACAGGCCGTCGATTTTGGAGAGGGCGGGGGCGATGCCGGCCTTGCCCGTGCGTTGCGCGATCTGGCGTGCGAACGCCAGCTGTTCATCGAGGCTGGCGGGGCCGCGCGTGAGGCCCGCCTGCTTGAAAATGGCGGTATTGAAGGCGATCACCGCGACATTGCTGTACATGGGAAAACCGTAGGTGCCGCCCTTGAAGCGCAAGTCCGCCAGGGCGCTGGGAATGTAGCTGGCGCGCGCATCCGCGATCAGGCCATCGACGGGGGTGAGCAAGCCGTCGCGCGCGAATTCGTCGGCCCAGGGCACGTTCAGGCTGACCAGCGCGGGCGGCGTGCCGGCCACGATGCGCGTGACCAGCTTGGTCTGGATGACGTCCCATGGAAAATCGATCCATTCGATCTTGACGCCGGGATTTTGCGCCTCATAGCGCGCCACCACCGCATTGAAATACGGCGTGAACTTGGGCTTCATGCTGAAGGTCCAGAATTCGATTTTCTCGGCAGCCCATGCCTGCGGCGCGAGCATGCCCGCGCAGGCAACAACCGCCAACAGTCTCTTGATCGTCATTTTTATCCTGGAGCGCGAGGCTCCAATGTCCATGAGTCCGCGGCGCGGGTACATGCCCTTGCCGTCGCTTATATTCGGGTACTGCTGGCAGCCGCGCCCCGTGCCGGGGACGAAGCTGCCGGGTAGTGCTTAGTTGGTCTTGGTGACCTTGCTCAAGTGGCGCGGCGCATCCGGGTCCATGCCGCGCGCGGCCGACAGCTTGGCCGCCATCACGTAGAAGGACTGGATGGCGACGATCGGATCGAGGTCCGGCGTGGCCGCTACGGGCAGGGTCAGGTCGCGCTCGGCCACGTCGGCGGGCGCCGCCAGCAAGACCTTGGCGCCGCGCCCGCGCATCTCCGTGGCCAGTTGCAGCAGGCCGGCCTGCGTCGGGCCGCGCGTTGCAAAAATCAGCAGCGGGTAGCCGTCTTCGATCAGGGCCATCGGGCCGTGCTTGATTTCGGCGCCGCTGAAGGCTTCCGCCTGCAGGGCCGAGGTTTCCTTGAATTTCAGCGCCGCTTCCAGCGCCACGGGGAAGCTGATGCCGCGTCCCACGACCATGATGTTGCGGGCCGGGGCCAGCACGTCGATCGCTGGCGACCAGTCGACGCGGGTCGCTTCGAGCAGCGCTTCAGGCAGTGCTTCCAGGCCCGCCTGCAGTTCAGGGTCATTCTGCCACTGGGCCACCATGCGCGCACCGGCGACCAGGCTGGTAATAAAACTCTTGGTGGCGGCGACGCTTTGTTCCTTGCCGGCGCGCAGGGGCATGGCCCATTCGGCGGCGTGCGCCAGCGGCGACTCGATATCGTTGACGAGGGCCACGGTGGTGGCGCCGCCGTCGCGGAAGTAGCGGATCGGCTCGACCACGTCGGGACTCTGGCCCGATTGCGAAATCGAGATGGCCAGGGTGTCGCGCGTCACCAGCGGCGACTTGTTCAGGGTCACCAGCGACATCGGCAGGGACGCGACGACGCGGCCCAGGCGCGCCATGATCAGGTAAGCGACGTAGTTGCAGGCGTGGTCCGAGCTGCCGCGCGCGATGGTCAGCGCGGTCGAGAACGAGGTGCTCCTCAATTTGCGGCCCAGTTCCGCGTAGCGTTCCGTGTCGCTGGCCAGTTGCAGGGCGACGCATTCGGCGGCGGAAATGGCTTCTTTAAGCATCATTGAGGTCACAGATTTCTCCTTCTATATACACAGCTTTGAGTTTGAGATCGCGATCGAGTACCACCAGATCGGCGTAAGTACCGGGGGCCAGCCGGCCGCGTTCTTCCAGGCCCAGGTAATCGGCGGCGTTGGTCGACACGCGCTTGGACGCGTCGGCCAGGTCCAGTCCCAGTCCCACCAGGTTGCGCAGCGCCTGGTCCAGGGTCAGGGTGCTGCCCGCCAAGGTGCCGTCGGGCAGGCGCACGCCGCCCATGCATTTCTGCACGGCGTGGCGGCCCAGCATGTATTCGCCGTCCGGCATGCCGGTGGCGGCGGTCGAATCGGTGACGCAGTACAGGCGCGGGATGGCGCGCAGGGCCACCTTGATGGCGCCCGGATGCACGTGCAGCAGGTCGGGAATCAGTTCGGCGTATTCGGCGTGCGCGAGGGCGGCGCCGACCATGCCCGGCTCGCGGTGGTGCAGGCCGCTCATGGCGTTGAACAGATGCGTAAAGCCCATGGCGCCGTGTTCCAGCGCGGCCACGCCGTCTTCATAGGAACCGAGCGTATGGCCGATCTGCACGCGCACGCCGGCGTCGGCCAGCGCACGCACCAGGTCCAGGTGGCCGGCGATTTCCGGCGCCACGGTGATGACGCGCAGCTTGGCCAGGGTTTGCAGGCGTTCGATTTCAGCCAGCGTGGCGGCGCGCGCGTAGTTGGGCTGCGCCCCGAGCTTGCCGGAATTGATGTACGGGCCTTCCAGGTGGGCGCCCAGCACGCGCGCCGTGTTCGGGCGGCGGTGGTTGGCGGCGATGCCGATGGCCGTCAAGGCCATGTCGATGTCTTCCGGCGGCGCCGTCATGGTGGTGGCCAAGAGGCTGGTGGTGCCGTGGCGCGCATGGATGGCCGCGATGGTGTAGACGGCTTCGCCGCCTTCCATGATGTCCTTGCCGGCACCGCCATGCACGTGCAGGTCGATAAAGCCGGGCAAAATATAGTCGTCGCTGTTGCTCGACGGGTGGAGGGAATCGCCGGTGATGCTGTCGACGCGCTCGCCGAAGGCGATGGCGCCGTGGATCCAGCCGCCGGGGGTAAGGATATTGCCTTTGATAGTGCTGCTCATCTGCGCGACTCCGCTACGAATTCATAATAATCACTGCGGCAATACGAGTGGGTCAGTTCCACCGCTGCGCCGTTGTCGAGATAACTGACACGGGTGATGTGCAGCATGGCTTCACCCGTCTTGATATTGGCCAGCTTGGCCTGTTCCGCCGTGGCGTTGACGGCGCGGATATGCTGCAGCGCGCGCATCGGGATGGTGCCGCGCGACTCCAGGTAGCCGTACAGCGAATCGGTCACCTGCTGCGGATCCGGCATGTACAGCGCGGGGATGGTGGTCGTTTCGATCGCCATCACCACTTCGTCGGCCGTGCGCAGGCGGCGCAAGCGCGCCACCGGCATGTGCGGCGACAGGCCCAGCGACAGCAGTTCCAGCGGCGCGGCCGAGCCGATATCGCGCTGCAGCCAGCGCGAGCCGGCCGTAAAGCCCCGCTGGCGCAATTCTTCCGAAAAGCTCGTCAGGCGCGACAGCGGCTGTTCCAGCTTGGGCGTGATGTAGGTGCCCGAGCCGCGCTTGCGCGTCAGCATGCCCCGGTCACACAGCATGTCGATGGCCTTGCGCGCCGTGACGCGCGAGATTTCCAGGATGTCCGACAGCACGCGCTCGGAAGGCAAGGCCTGGTTGGCGCGCCAGTCGCCGCTGGCGATGCCGTCCGATAGCATGTTCGCCAGCTGCATGTAGAGCGGCGTGTCGCTGGCCGGATTGGGTTTGAAGGTGGACAGTTTGGCCAGCATGGTCATTGCTCCTGCAAGTACTTGCGTATCAGGCGCAGACCGCCTGCGGCCGAGTCGCCCTGTGCCGGCACGACCAGTTGCAACAGTTCCGCCGGCAGGTAGGCCGACAAGGGCGCGGCCAGGCCGCCGCACAGGGCCACGGGCAAGGCGCCGGCCGGGTCGAGGGCCCTGGCGATCAGCGCGATCTGCCGGCCCGCGTCGACCAGGATGGTGCGCGCCACGGCATTGCTGGCCGCGTGTTCGAGCACCAGGCGCGCCAGTTGCGCGAAATTGGTCTGACTGGCGGCCGCCAGCCACACTTGCATGGCGTCGCGCTGGCCGCCGCAGGCGTCGATGATGGCCGTGGCGAAGGCGCTGCCGGGCACGCGCCCGTCGACCACTTGCTGCGCGTGGTTGATGGCGCGCATGCCGATCCAGGCGCCGCCCGCCTCGTCGCCGGAAGGGAAGCCCCAGCCGCCCACTTCATGGCGGCTGCCGTCCGCGTGCAGCACTTCGCCCACGCTGCCCGTGCCGATGGCCACGATGGCGCCCGGCTGGCCCGCGTGCGCGCCCAGCAGGGTGGTCAGGGCATCCGATTCGAGCGCCACAAAGGCATAGCCGGGATTGTGTTCGACGAAGCTGGCGGCCCACTGCTTGTTGTGCACGCCGGCCAGGCCCAGGCCGATGGCCATGCGCTGCAACGATGGCTGTTCCAGGCCGGCCGCGCGGAAGGCCAGGGTGACGGCGTGCGCCACGGAGGTCCAGGCCCGTTCGATGCCCAGTCCCAGGCCGGATGGGCCGCTTTGTCCCTGCGCCAGTTCCTCGCCATCGAGGCGCGCCAGGCGTACGCGGGTTCCGCTGCCCCCGCCGTCGACGCCGATTATGTATTCGATCATGTTGTGCAGTCCCGCGTTTGGTTGAATGCGCCTGTCTCGGTTCTTTTATTTGTCGGGCGGCGAAAAGCTGAAGGCACTATATTGTTGCCCCGATGGCTAGTCAAGAGGTATTTAAGTGGTATTGTAAAATAGTGTGGCGCTTGGCACGGCCTGCCCGAGGGGTGGCTTGCAAGTCATTGTTAGTAAAGGAATTTTTGTATGACGTGAATGGTATTGAAATTGGCCTTGTTTAATGCCAATTTTTTCGCACTGGTCTGCGCCGCGCGCTGTGGTGTTGCTTGTGTGCATGCTTGGCAAGGGACGCCATGAAGAGTAAAGTCCGCCTTTTACACCTGAGTTGGAAGAGCATGATGAACGACAAGGCAGCAAAGAGCGAGTACTGGGACGACTGGCAGCAAGAGGCGCTGGCCGCCGGTGTGTCGGCGCCGCTGGCCAAGCTGGGCATGGAAATGATGCGCACGCACCGCAAGAACCGCTGGCCGAAGGATTTCCTGGGCCGCGAAAGCGATGGTCCGGTCATGATCGAAATGTGCCTGGAAGACGAGGCCGAAACGGAATTGTTCTTTATCGAGAACCTGCATCCCTACGATGCGGAGCTGATCGAAAAGACGCGCCGCCGCCTGTGCCTGCACTGAGTGTGCGCTGACGCGTGACTGGAACGGCCGCCCTGTGCGGCCGTTTTGCTTTTCGGCTGGCATTTTCATGGGGGAGTGTCATAATGGCCCAGGCATTTTCGCCCAGGTATGGAGTAGATAATGAGCAAGGCACAGGACAGCAAGAAAGAAGCCAAGAAGGAACCGGCCAAGACCATGAAGGAAAAGAAGGAAGCCAAGAAGGTCAAGAAAGAAGAGCGCAAGCGCTGATCATGCGCCTGCGCCGTTCATTGACGCGCCCGTGGCGTGCGCCGGCCCTGCTGGCGGCGTTCGCCCTGCTGGCCACTGGCGTGCCCGTGTCCGGCGTGCTGGCGCAGCAAAAGCCGCCGCCGTCCACGTTCGGGCAAGTAGTGGGCAATGCCGTGCTGTGCATCGACCAGATCGACAACAAGGCCTTCTATGCCTATCTGCTGACGGCTTTCGGCCCCGCCTACAAGCATGAAGGGGGCGCCTACTGGTTCCGCACGGATGCCACCTTGTGGGGCGCGCCGATTACCGACGTGATCGTCAGCGACGACACCAGTCCCCTCGTCTTCATGGGCGTGGTGGCGGACTCGACGCCGGAAAAGCTGGAGCCGGCCATCCGCGGCGTGTCGGGCCTGCGCTTCAATAAACTCGACAATTCCGCCTTTCCTGTCCGTGGTTCCGTGCCTGGCAGTAAAATCGTCTACTTCCGCAGCAAGGCAAAAGTGTATTGCGCCAAATACAAGCCGTTGCCGCCCGCCCGCACCCGATGAGGGGTTCGGCTTGCCGCCGCGCATTTTGATCGTTTCATCCGCAGGGTCTCCATGTACACGCATTATTTCCAGCTCAATCAATCGCCGTTTTCGATCGCCCCCGATCCGCGCTACCTGTTCATGAGCGAACGCCACCGCGAAGCGCTGGCGCATTTGCTGTATGGCGTGGGCAGCGGCGGCGGCTTCGTGCTGCTGACGGGAGAAATCGGCGCCGGCAAGACCACCGTGTGCCGCTGCTTCATGGAGCAGATTCCGGAAAACTGCCAGCTCGCGTATATCTTCAATCCGAAACTGTCCGTCGAGGAATTGCTGCTGTCGATCTGCGAGGAATTCCGCATCGCCGTGGCGCCCGGCGTGTCCAGCGTGAAAGGCTATGTCGACGCCATCAATGCGCACTTGCTGGCCAGCCATGCGCAGGGCAAGAACAATGTGCTGATCATTGACGAAGCGCAAAACCTGTCCGCCGCCGTGCTGGAGCAATTGCGCTTGCTGACCAACCTGGAGACGAGCGAGCGCAAGCTGCTGCAGATCATCCTCATCGGCCAGCCGGAGTTGCGCGCCATGCTGGCCCGGCCGGAACTGGAGCAGCTGGCGCAGCGCGTGATCGCCCGCTATCACCTCGGTTCGCTGACGGCGGACGAGACGGCCAGCTATATCCGCCACCGCCTGGCCGTGGCGGGCAGCACGGCGCAGACGCCGTTCGCGCCCCGTTTGATGGCGCAAATTCACGCCATGAGCCACGGCGTGCCGCGCCGCATCAACCTGCTGTGCGACCGCGCGCTGCTGGGCGCTTACGTGGAAAACCAGCCGCAGGTGACGCGCCAGATCCTGCGCCGTGCCGCCGAGGAAGTGTTTGCGGAAGAGGGCAAGCCGGCTGCCGGACGGGGCCTGCGCTGGCCCCACGTGGCCGGTGGCGTGCTGGCTGGCGCCGTGGTCACGGCCGCGCTGGCCTGGCATTTCATGCCGCATGCGCCTGCCACAGTGGCCGTGGCGACAGCACCTGCCGTGGTGGCGCCGGCAGCGCCCGCTGCGGCAAGTGTTCCTGCGCCCGCGCCCGCTAGCGTGCCGGACCGCAACGCCATGCTGCGCCAGCTGGCCAGCCTGTGGGGCGAGCAGTTGCCGGCCGGCGACGCTTGCCAGGCGGGCGCGCGCGCCGGCCTGCGCTGCCTGCACAGCCGTGGCGGCATCGCAGAGCTGCGCGTGCTGGACCGTCCCGCCCTGCTGGCCTTGCGCGACGGGGAGGGCAGGGAACAGCTGGCGCTGCTGACGCGCTTGCAGGACGAGACGGCCACCTTGATGCTCGACGGTAAGCAGCAAAGCCTGCCGCTGTCCCAGCTGGCGCAGCGCAGCGATGGCGGTTTCACGACCTTCTGGCGCGCCCCGCGTAGCTGGCGCGACGAGGTGCCGCTGGGCGCCCGCGGCGCGGACGTGGACTGGCTGGCGCAGCGCCTCGCGCAACAGCGGGGCTTGCCGGCGCCGGCCGCCAATCTGCCGCTCGACGCCGAGATGCAAGGCCAGCTGCGGGCTTTCCAGCAAAGCCAGAACCTGCGGGCCGATGGCCTGGCGGGTCCGAAAACGTATATACGCCTGATGCAGCTGGGTGACAATTCGGAGCCGCGCCTGAGCAGCGCAGCTCCTGCCGTGGCGGCGTCCGCTGCGACGGCGATGGTGGCGGGGAAATAAGATGTCCTACATACTAGAAGCACTGAAAAAATCGCAAGCCGAGCGCCAACTTGGCGAGTTGCCGTCGATCCACGCACCGCAAGTGCAGTTGCACGATGCCGCCTCGTCCGGCGCGGCGCGGCGCGCGCCCGTCTGGCTGGCGCTGGGCGGCGTGACGGTAGCCGTGGTGGCCGCATTGCTGCTGTGGCAGCCTTGGCAGGCAGCAGCCACCGCACCGGCGGCCGTTGCTGTCGTCCCGACTGTGCTGGCCCAGGCTGTGCCCGCGCCGATGCCGGTAGCTGCGCCACCGGCGACCCCCGCGCCTGCGCCAGTTCCCGTTGCGCAAGTCACGCCCGTGCCGCCAGCGGCCACCGCCGCGCCCGTGCACCATGCCAGGCCTGTGGCGGAACCAAAGCAGGAGTCGCCCGGTCAGGCCGCGCCGTCTGTCCCCGCTCCGGCGCCTGCCGTGCCCGTACCTGCGCCTGCTGCCGAAGAGACCGTGCCCGGCATGCGCGACTTGCCAGAGCCGATACAGCGGCAAATCCCTGCGGTCGCCATCGGCGGCTATATCTATTCGAAGAATCCGGCCGACCGACTGCTGCTGATCGACAAGGTCTTGCGCCACGAAGGCGAGGAGCTGGCGCCGGGACTGGTGCTGGAAAAATTGCAGCCGAAGGCGGCCATCTTCAGTTTCAAGGGCTATCGCTACCGCGTGCCGTACTGAGTTGTTGTGCATCAAGGCCGGGCCGCCATAGCTGAACCATACTGGCCAGGCCTGGTCGAACCAGGGTCGCTGCGACCGTGTGCGCGGCCGGGGAGGTCCGATGATTGCTGCCGCAGCTGCTGGTGAGGGTGTTCTGGATGTGGGTGTGCCTGGAAACCTGGCGCGCATCGACCACATCGTCGTGCTGATGATGGAAAACCGCTCGTTTGACCACATGCTCGGCTACCTGAGCCTGGAAGGCGGGCGCGCCGATATCGATGGCTTGCAGGCCAGCCATGCCAATGTGCATGCGGGCGTCAGCTACCCCGTGCACCATTTGCGGCGCACGGCCTTTGGCCCGCAGCAAGACCCGTCGCATACGGGCATGTCGGTGGCGCAGCAATTGCAAAACAATAATGGCGGCTTTGTCGACGACTATGCGCAAACGCATCCGGGCGACCCCGACATCGATCTGGTGATGGGCTACTACAATGCATCCGACTTGCCCATGTACGATTTCCTGGCGCGGGAGTTCTGCGTCTGCGACCGCTGCTACAGTTCCGTGCCGGGCGCCACCTGGCCCAACCGCCTGTATGCCATCAGCGGCAAGGCGGCCGGCAGCCACGACAGCAAGCGCGTGCCCCTGTATGCGAACAAGTCCTTCGTGCGCCACCTCGAGCGTGCCCAGGTCAGCTGGAAATTCTATTCCGCCTGGAAGCCCTGGAGCCTGGCGCTGACGGACGACCATTACCGCTCGTCGGAAATGTACGAACCGTTCGGCTCCAGCGCGCGCCGCTATGGCTTCATCGGCGATGCGCTGGCGGGCGCCTTGCCCTCCGTCAGCTGGATCGATCCGCATTTCTTTGACAATGACGACCACCCGCCGGCCGATATCCGCGCCGGCCAGGCGCTGGTGGCGCAGGTCTACCAGGCCCTGTCGCGCGGACCGGCCTGGGCACGCACCTTGCTCATCCTCAGCTATGACGAGCACGGCGGCTTTTTCGACCATGTGCCGCCGGGCCCCGCCATCGATGACGATCCCGCGTTTCGCCGCTACGGCGTGCGCGTGCCCATGCTGCTCGTGTCGCCGCTGATCGCGCCGGGCAGCGTCAGCCACGAGGTGGTCGATCACACGTCGATCATCAAAACCATTTTGCAGCGCTTTTGCCGCGCCGCCGATGGCGCCTTGCCCCAGATGGGCGCGCGCGTGGCGGCCGCCAGTGGCTTGGGCGCCGTGCTGACCCTGGCGCAAGCGCGCGCGGCGCCCGCCGTGCCCGCTGCTGTGCTGGCGCAGCGGGCCGCATGGGAGGCGGACGTGCGGGCGCAGGATTTTACGCCGCTGGCGCCCGCTTGCCAGCCTGATGGCGAAGTGGCGGCCGCTGCCGCCGTACCGTTCCAGTCCGATGCCGAGGCCGGCGCGATCGCCGCCCACCGGCAATTGGCACGCACGGCCAGGAATGCGCAGGCGGTGAATAGTAAAACCGTGGGAACGACAGCGCCGAAGTCCACAGGCAGGCGCCGGCGGCAGGTGTCCGCCGGCGCGAAGAATGGTGGAAAACCTGGCGGCGCTTGACTTGGGCGATGCGCGGGGCAATGCAGGGCGCCTGTGCCGGATGGTCGCGTCCGTGGGGCTGCGTATAATCATTCCTTCTCAATCAAGGAGTGACCATGCACGATGCGATGCCCACACACCCGGTACTCGGTGTGATCGGCCGTTCCGGTAGCGGCAAGACGACCCTGCTGGAATTTGTGGTGAAGGAACTGGCGGCGCGCGGCTTGCGCGTCAACCTGGTCAAGCACAGCCACCATGATCTGGCGCTGGAACCGCCGCAAAAAGACAGTGCCCGCCTGCGCCTGGCCGGGGCGGCGGAAGTGCTGGTGGCGTCGCCGTACCGTTTTGCCATCGTGCATGAGCTGCGCGGCGCGCCCGAGCCGAGCCTGGCGCAGCAATTGTCCCGCATGGGGCCGGCAGACCTGACCCTGGTCGAAGGTTTCAAGACGGATCCCATTCCCAAGCTGGAAGTGTTCCGCCCGGAAGTGGGACAGGCACCCCTGTATCCGCACGACCCGCATGTGATCGCCGTGGCCTCCGATAGCCCGGCGCCGGCCGACTTGCGCGAAGGCGTGGAATGGTTGGACTTGAATGCGCGCGAGCACGTGCTGGCCTGGCTGCTGCTGCAGTTGGAAAATAAGCTGGAAAAATAAGTTAAAGGTTTGCCGCGGCCATCCGTTAATACTGGTAGAACCTCATTGGAGAAACGTATGGACGTCGGAAGCATTGCTCAACTGTCAACCACGATGGCGGAGACAGGCACGCGGCAAGCCGTCGGCTTGACTGTCCTGAAAAAAGCCCAGGATATCCAAAGCTCGACCGCCACTGCCTTGCTGGCAGCGTTGCCACCGGTACAGTCGGCGCCTAGCCTGCCGGCTCACCTCGGTAACCGCATCAACACGACCGCCTGAGCGCAGTCCCGCGGCGCCACTCTGGCGCTTGCACTACTTTACGCCCACACCACCGTCATCAACGGTGGCGAGTGGGCGTTTTTGTCTGTCTTTCCGCTTTCCCCCTCCCTCTATAAAATTGACTGATTGAAGATGGTTCGCCATGGCGCGGCCGATTCAGTAGAATGACGTCCATCACCTCGCGTTGCCCATCTTGCAGCCCGGGGCGTGCCGTGATTTGCCGCGATTACTTATCGATTACTTTGACCCATGCAAGAGGATTTTCCATGAACAAACGTCAAGCTCTCATCGCCGCCGCCCTCGCGGGCATCTGTGCCGGCACCACTCTCAACGCGGCCGCGCACGATGGCCCCGCTCCTGGCGACAAGGAAAAATGCTATGGCGTGGCCAAGGCAGGGCAGAACGATTGCGCCTCGTCCGATGGCGCGCATTCCTGCGCGGGCCAGGCGGTGGCGGACAACCTGCCGACCGAATGGACTTATGTTGCCAAGGGCACGTGCGAACAGGCGGGCGGCTCCGTCAAGCCCATCAAGGCCGGCAAGGCTGCCAAACCGGCCACGCAGCCCTAAGCGTCCGCCGCCTGCCCATGCCGCCGCCCATCCAGGCGCTTGCCGGCGTCGGCCTGCGCGCCGCGCATTACCGCGACTTCCTGGCGCGCAGGCCCAAGGTCGGCTGGCTGGAAGTGCACACTGAAAACTACCTGCAGCCGTCGGGCTGGGATAATCATGTGCTGCAAGCCCTGCGCCAGGATTACCCGATCAGCCTGCATGGCGTCGGGCTGGGCCTGGGTTCCGCGCGGGGCTTTTCCGAAGCCCATTTGCAGCGTGTGCGCGCCGTGGTCGAGCGCATCGAACCGGCCCTCGTGTCGGAACACCTGAGCTGGGGCGCCGTGGCGCAGCAGCAACTCAATGATCTGTTACCGCTGGCCTTGAATGGCGCCGCCCTGGATTTGTTATGCGCACGAGTGGGGCGGGTACAGGACGTGCTGAAAAGGCCGATCTTGCTGGAGAATGTCTCCACTTGCCTGCGTTTTGCCGACGATGCCATGAGCGAGGCGCAATTCCTGGCAGAGCTGGCGCGCCGCAGCGGCTGCGGCCTGCTGCTCGATATCAATAACCTGTATGTGAACCAGTGCAACCACGGCGAAGACGCTTTGGCGGCCATGCAGTCGATCGCCCCAGGCAGCGTGGGCGAGCTGCACCTGGGCGGCCATCTGCTGACGCCGCACGCCGTGATCGACCATCATGGCGCCGCCGTGGCCGATCCCGTCTGGGATTTGTATGCGGCCGCCTTGCTGCGCTTTGGCGCCATGCCTACCCTGGTCGAATGGGATACGGACTTGCCCGCCCTCGATGTCCTGCTGGGCGAGGCGGACAAGGCGCAAGCCATGCTGGCGCGCCATGCGCCGCAAGCGCCATGGCAGGGAACGGTGCTGCCGTCCCCGCCGCCGCCCGTGTTGCTTGACGCGCTGGCGGCCGGCCAGCAAGCGTTTGCCATGGCCTTGCTCGATGCTGTGGCGCCCCTGCCAGCGTTCGCGGGAGAAGCCGTGCCGCAGCGTTTCTCGCTGTACCGCGGCAACGTGAGCACCACCTGGCGCCGCACCCTGGGCCACGCCTACCCCGTCGTGCTGGCGCTGGTGGGCGAGGCATTCTTTGGCGGCCTGGCGCGCGCGTATGGCCGCCAGTACCCGTCCGATAGCGCCGACTTGAATGAGTTTGGCGCCCGTTTCGCCGATTTTCTCGCCAGTTTCCCGCCTGTGGCCGACTTGCCCTACCTGCCGGACATGGCGCGCCTGGAATGGGCCGTGCACCTGGCCCATTACGCGGCCGATGCGCAGGGCCTGGCGCCCGAGTCGCTGGCCGCCCTGCATCCCGATCAACTGGAAGCACAGCGTTTCCGCTTGCATCCCGCTTGCGTCTTGCTGGCGTCCAGCTGGCAAGTGGCGGCCCTGTGGCAGGCGCATCAGGAAGGTGACGAGCAGGGGAAGTTTCCGCAGGCGATGCGGGTGGCCAGCTGGGCGCTCGTATGCCGGACGCGCTGGAAGGCGCAGGTGCTGGTAGTGGATGCGGCCGCGCATGCGGCCTTGGTCATGTTGCAGCAGGGGCAGACGTTTGGCGCCGCGCTCGATGCGGCGTTCGAGCTGGACCCGGCATTCGACCTGGCCGCCCACTTGCGCCAGTGGCTGGCGCATGCGGTATTGACGGCGTGACAGTTTACTCGAAGGCTCGCAGCAGGCGCGCTTCGCCCGTCTGATCGCGGTACAGGGCATTCGCGGCCAGGGTGGCGTCCATCATGCGCGTGACTTGCTCTTCTTCAAAGCGGGCCAGCTCGGCCGTGGCCGCGACGAGGGCCAGTTCCAGTCTGGCGCGCGCGCTCTGGTACAGGCTGCTGGTGTATTTGTCTGTGTTACGCAGCAATTCTTCCGCGTTTTCTATTACCTGGCGCAAGTCGCCGATCAGGCGTTCCTGGCTGCGCGTACCTTGTTCGGGCTGGTCCATGGCGCTCCCTTCCGCAATCGATATTTATCTGACAATAACGACGTGTTTGCAGCTTGATCCAGGCAGCCAGCTGGACGCATGGGGCCGCTTTCGCACCCCATGCGGGAATCAGACAGGAGCGACGACCGTGATACGGATATCGCCCACGCTGACGACCTGGCCGGCGCGGATCTTGGCGGTCTTGCGCAATTCCTTCTTGCCATCGACCTTCACCACGCCGCTATCGACCATGACCTTGCCTGCGCCACCGCTGTCGCACAGGCCGACCAGCTTCAACAGCTGGTTCAGCTCGACGAACTCGGATGTTAAATCAAAGCTTACTTTTTGCATTGTATCCCTTATTGCAACGATGTGTTTTCAACACTGAATGACGGTGTCAACTAAGATCATAGTTTACATGAAGCGAGGGAGAATGCAGGCTGAGCCTTAACTTTTGTTGGGCCGCGTCATCTCCAGGGGCACGATCCACGCACTGAATTGCTCTTCCGTCACAAAGCCCAGGGCCAGCGCCGCTTCCTTCAAGGTCGTGCCTTCATGCTGGGCCTGCTTGGCGATTTGCGCCGCCTTGTCGTAGCCGATGTGCGGCGCCAGCGCCGTGACCAGCATCAAGGAACGCTCCATCAGCTCGGCGATGCGTGCACGGTTCGGTTCGATGCCATGGGCGCAATGCTCGTCGAAGCTGCGCATGCCGTCGCCCAGCAGGCGCGCGCTTTGCAGGAAGTTGTGCGCAATCAAGGGCTTGAAGACGTTCAGCTCGAAATTGCCCGAGGCGCCGCCCACCGTGATGGCGACGTCGTTGCCGAACACCTGGCAGCACAGCATGGTCAGCGCTTCGCACTGGGTAGGATTGACCTTGCCCGGCATGATGGAGCTGCCCGGCTCGTTTTCAGGTATCGTGATTTCACCGAGGCCGGAACGGGGGCCGGAGGCCATCCAGCGCACGTCGTTGGCGATTTTCATCAGGGCCGTGGCCAGGGTTTTCAGCGCGCCATGGGCGGCGACCAGCGCATCGTGGGCGGCCAGGGCGGCAAACTTGTTGCTGGCCGTCTCGAACGGCTGGCCCGTCAGGCGTGCCAGCTCGGCCGCGATGCGGCCGGCAAATTCCACGTGGGCATTCAGGCCCGTGCCGACGGCCGTGCCGCCGGCGGCCAGTTGCAGCAGCGGCGGCAACGATGCCGTGATGATGTGCTCGGCAAAGTCCAGCTGCGCCACGTAGCCCGAGAATTCCTGGCCCAGGGTCAGCGGCGTCGCATCCTGCAAGTGCGTGCGGCCGATCTTGACGATGTCGGCAAATTCCGTCGCTTTCGCGTCCAGGGTGGCGCGCAGCTGGCGCAGCGGCGGCAAGACCGTGTTGGCGACGGCCAGGGCGGCCGCCACGTGTATGGCGGTGGGAAAGATATCGTTCGAGGACTGGCCCAGGTTGACGTCGTCGTTCGGATGCAGCAGGCGCTCGGCGCCACGCAAGCCGCCGATCAGCTCGGAGCCGCGGTTGGCCAGCACTTCATTCATGTTCATATTGCTTTGCGTGCCAGAGCCCGTCTGCCAGACGGCCAGCGGGAATTCTGCGTCGTGCTTGCCGGCCAGTACTTCGTCGGCCGCCTGCGTGATGGCGATGGCTTTCTTGCCATCTAGTAATCCCAAGTCCAGGTTGACGTGGGCGGCTGCGCGCTTGACGGTGGCCAGGGCGGCGATCAGTTCGGGCGGCATCTTTTCCGTGGAGATATGGAAGTGCTCAAGCGAGCGCTGCGTTTGCGCTCCCCACAGCCGGTCGGCGGGTACGTCGATCGGGCCGAAACTGTCGCGTTCGATTCTGCTACTCATGACATCCCTTTCATCGATAGAGGTGGATCGAGTGTACTCCAGGCGCAAAAAAGGCACAGGATGATGCTGTATTGCATCATTTTTGCCGTGGCCCATCTATATTTTTGCGATTTCCTGCCGTTAAAGACAGGCGAGTCCCCCTTCTTATCCTGTTATCAAAGCGATCAGTCCATGCACAGCAGCATTATTCTCCGTTGGTCCCTGATCGCGTGCGCCGCCGCCAGCCTGGCCTCGCCGCCCGTCATGGCGGCCGAACTGGGCGAGATGGCCGTGCTGTCGCACGTGGGCCAGCCCTTGCTGGCCGAGATCGAACTGACGGCCCTGGCGCCCGAGGAAGCCAACGGCGTGGCCGTGCGCCTGGCCTCGCCCGATGTGTACCGCGGCGGCGGCATCGGCATGGATCCGGCCCTGCAGGGGTTGACGATCAGCCCGCTGGAACGCGGTGGGCGCCACTATGTGCGCGTGACTACGCGGCAAGCGATCCAGGCGGGCCACGTGCATCTGTATTTATTGCTGGGCAATGGCAATGGCGCCGTCGTGCGCTTGGGCACCGTGTGGCTGACGCCGGCGCCGCCTGCTGCCGCTGCCGTCAGTGCGCCAGCCAGGCCCGCCGTTCCGGTACTCATGCCCATGCCTGCCCCCGCGCCGTTGCCACGCGCGGTAACTGGCGCGCCATCGCCCGATGCCGCCGCGCTGGCGGCCCGCGCGCGCGCCGAGGGCCTGGTGCGCCCGGCGCGCGTGTTCGTGCCGCCGCCCGCCGCACCCACACCGGCTGTGCCCGCGCTGCGTGCGCCGCCGCTGCGCCGCGCCACGGCGCCCGTGGCCGCTTGCGCACCGCAGGCGGATGCCGGGCAGGCGCAAGCGTGCATGGCGCTGGATGAGAAAAACGCGGCCCTGAATGACAAGCTCGGCGAATTGGAGGGCAAGATCGGCGCCTTGCAAAAGGCGCTGGCTCAGCCCGCTGCCGCCGCCATTGCTGCGCCGGCTGCCGCGCCTGCCGAGGCGCCGGCGCCGCATGCCAAGCCCAAGCCCCTGCACGCGGCGCCAGCCGCTGACAAGAAGGCGGGCGGCAATGGCTTGCTGTGGCTCGGCATCGGCACCGTGGCCTTCCTGTTGCTGACGGCGCTCATCGTGTATGTCGTGCGCATGCGCAAGCAGGCGGCAGTGCCGGGCGCGCCGTCGAAATACTGGGTCTTGCTGCGCAAACCGTTCCGCCGCAAGAAAAAGGATGTGCCCGTGCTGACGGAGGCGGTGGAGGATGGAACGGTAGCCGAGCCGGAACCGGAGCCGTTCTCGCGTTAATCGTGCTGCAAGGCTGCGCTACAATTTGATATAAAAAAAGATATTGAAAAAAGACATGGATATGCTTGCCAATCGCGTTGCCTATTTCTTAAAGATGGTGTTATGATTAATTCAGTGGACTTGCTCTACGACAAAACAGCCCCAGCCTGGCGCAGTCACCAACGATAGTGTGGCGCGGCAAACAGGTGTAGCGTTGCATAAACGCCTGGGTCTGGAAGCGGTTCGCGATGCCGACGATGTGCTCGCGAACGCCGGATGCAACCGGCAGCGAGGCGACGCCAGGAGATACCTGGGGCTCGCCTTCCAAATTCCCCCTCCTTGTTCCCGAGCGCCGCAACTGCCGCGCTCCTTGCTCAGGCGGTAGATGTAAAAAAGCACCCGCGGGTGCTTTTGTCGTTTCTGGTGTTGCAGCTTCTTACATGCGGGCGCGGGCGCCCTGCATGGCGCTCGGCAGCTGCGTCATCCACGGTTCCGTGATGGCGCGGATTTCGCGGTCGTTTGCCAGAATTTGCTTGAGCAAGTCGATCTTGCGCAGGCGCGAGGCGCCGGCCAGGGCAGGCACCTTGCCTGTCATGGTCGCGCTGGCAGCGCTGGCGCACTGGTTTTCCAGGGCATCCAAGTCATTCCAGTCGCTCGAACGTGCGGCCACGACCATTTTATTGGTCATTCCTGCAATATTTTCGTACATCGAGAGAACGTCGTTGGAGGTCATGAGCACACCCGTAACTAGTGAATGGATTACCGCTTGTCTAGATTAACGGCGTGCTTATCCGGAACTTGAGGGTGTTTTTGAAAAAAAAGTGAAAATAATTTGCATAGTTTTGGCGGGCCGCCGAAATCGCCCGCCAAGCCGCATGGATGCTGGGCCGACGATGCCGGCGCTGATGGATTTATTTGACGAGTTCTTCCAGTCCCGCGCTCAGTTCGGTGGGCGGCGGCATCTTGTCGACCAGCACCGAGGGTGGCAAGCCGAGCGCTTCGGCCACGTTGCTGGGGTAGCAGGCGATGATTTCTTCATTGCTCAACGCGTTTTCATCGACGCGGGCGCGCCAGGCGGCCAAGTGGATGATGGCGGCCAGGCGGTTCAACGGCGCCTTGGCCAGCGGATCGGGAAAGGCGGCGATGGCCTCGGCAAAGGCAGGGGGGAACTTCCAGCGGCGCGCCAGTTCGGCGCCCACCTGCGCATAGTCATAGCCCAGGGAAACCCGCTCCGCGTCGAGCCGGCGCGCGTCGAGCGGCGGGGCGATCTTGTCGAGCTGCATGGCTTGCTCGGGCATGGCCGCATGGATCACCAGTTGACCGATCGCATGCATCATGCCGATGGTGAACGCCAGATCCTGGTTGTCGCCCGTCTGTCTGGCGATCCAGCGGGCCGACACGGCGCTGTGCAGGCTGTAGCGCCAGAATTGTGGCAGGTTCAGCCCAGGCACGCTCTTGTAGCCGCTGACCAGGCCCGAGCTGATGACGAGCGTGCGCACGGTAACAAAGCCGAGCATCAGCACGGCGTCTTCCACCGTGCCGATGCTGCGCGAGACGTGGTAATACGCCGAGTTGGCCAGCCGCAGCAGCTTGGCGCTCAAGGCCGGGTCCGCTCCCAGCTGCCGGGCGATGTCTTCGGTGGCGATGGCGGGGTTGTCGAAACTGCGCACCAGTTCATCAACGATCTTCGGGGCGGCAGGCAGGGCGTGGGGTTGCTGAAACAGCGCTTCCAGTTGCATGGCAATCTCCTTGGCATTCGCGCGGCGCGGGGTCGTGAAACTATAGGCCGATTTTTTGTCCGCATGCAAAAAAATTCCGGGGCGCTTTTTTCATGGGAAACAGGCTATGATTTTGACTATTCCATCGAAAGGATCGCCATGCACGGTTTGCGTTTTCCCTGGTCCCGGACGCCAGTCCAGGCCGCCATTATCCTCGCCCTGGCCGGCGTGTCGCTGGCCGGCTTGCCCGCCCAGGCGCATGGCCAGCAGGCGGCCGCCAGCGCCGTTGTTCCCGCTGCCCCCACGGCCTTGCCCGGCGACGATTTCTACGATTACGTGAATGGCGACTGGCTGCGCAAGACGGAGATTCCCGCCGACCGCAGCAGCTGGGGTTCGTTCGCCATCCTCGCCAACGCCACCAACGAGCGCATCATCGGTCTCGTCGAAGGCTTGTCGGCGGCGCCGCAGGCCGATGCCTCGGCGCGCCAGGTCAGCGATTTTTACCGTTCCTGGATGGATGAATCGGCTATCGAAGCGAAAGGCTGGGCGCCGATCAAGCCGTTGCTGAAGAAGATCGATGGCATCCGCGACCTGGCAGGACTGGCCCGCGCGCTGGGCGAAAGCTTGCGCGCCGATGTCGACCCGCTCAACGCCACCAATTTTTATACGGAAAACCTGTTCGGCCTGTGGGTGGCGCAAGACTTGAACGACACCACGCGCAATGTGGCGTATCTGCTGCAGGGCGGGCTGGGCTTGCCTGACCGCGCGTTCTACCAGGGCGACAGCGCCCGCATGCAGGGCTTGCGCGCCGGCTACCAGGCGCATATCGCGGCCATGCTCAAGCAGGCCGGCTACAGCGATGCGCCGGCCCGCGCCGCGCGCGTGTTTGCGCTGGAGCAGCAAATTGCCGCCAGCCACGCCAGCCGCGAGGATTCGGCCGATGTCGCCAAGGGCAATAATGCGTGGCGCGCCGCCGACTTCGCCAGCAAGGCGCCTGGACTGGACTGGAAAGCCTTCTTCCAGGCGGCCGGTCTGGGCCAGCAGACGGATTTCATCGTCTGGCATCCGACGGCCATGACGGGCAGCGCGGCCCTGGTGGGTAGCGTGCCGCTGGCCACGTGGAAGGATTTTCTGGCCTTCCACGCCATCAATCATTTCAGCACGATTTTGCCGAAGGCGGCCGCCGAGCAGCGCTTCGCCTTCTATGGCAGCGCCCTGAGCGGCACGCCGCAGCAGTCGCCGCGCAGCAAGCGCGCGCTGGCGGCAACCAACGCGGCCCTCAGCGACGCCGTCGGCAAGCTGTACGTGGAACGCTATTTCCCACCTGAATCGAAAGCCCGCGTGCAAGACATGGTGACGAATATCGTGGCCGCCTTCTCGCGCCGCATCGACAAGCTGGACTGGATGGCGCCGGCCACCAAGGCGCAGGCGCAGGAAAAGCTCAAGACCCTGTACGTGGGCGTGGGCTATCCGGAGCGCTGGGACAGCTATGCGGGCTTGCGCGTGGTGCGCGGCGATGCGCTGGGCAATGTGCAGCGCGCGGAACAGTTCCACTATCGCCAGGAGCTGGCCAAGCTGGGCCAGTCGCCCGACCGCAAGGCCTGGGCCATGCCGGCCCAGCTGGTCAATGCCGTCAACCTGCCGCTGCAAAATGCGCTGAACTTCCCGGCCGCCATCCTGCAGCCGCCGTTTTTCGACCCGCAAGCATCCGATGCGGCCAACTATGGCGGCATCGGCGCCACCATCGGCCACGAGATCAGCCACAGTTTTGACGACCAGGGCGCGCAGTTCGACGCCCAGGGCAAGCTGCGCGACTGGTGGACGCCGGCCGACCTGGCGCATTTCCAGACAGCATCCAAGCAACTGGTGGCGCAGTTCGCGGCCTATAAACCGTTCCCCGACCTGGCCGTGAATGGCCAGCTGACCCTGAGCGAAAACCTGGCCGACCTGGCCGGCGTGGCGGCCGCGCATGACGCGTTCACCCTGTCGCAGCAGGGCAAGCCGCTGCAGCCTGGCGCGGACCGTGATTTCTTCATCGGCTACGGCGTGAGCTGGCGCAGCAAGGCGCGCGAAGCGGCGGCGCGCCAGCAAATCCTCACGGATGGCCATGCGCCGGCGCAATACCGCGCCGCCACCGTGCGCAATCTTGACGCCTGGTACCCGGCCTTCGACGTCAAGCCGGGACAGCAGTTGTACCTGGCGCCGGAGCAGCGCGTGCGCGTCTGGTAGTCATTGACGGTGCCGCACGCCTAGCGCGCCGGCACCGTAAAATGGCGGAACATATCGACAGGACCGCCATGAAGCCGAACCCGCAGCAAGACCCCATCCACGCCATCACGGGCCGCACCCTGGCCCATTACGACGCCAGTGCCGAGCAGTTTTTCGAAGGCACGCGCGACCACGACGTCAGCCAGAACATCAGCGCGCTGCTGGCCGCCATCGGCAAGCCGGCGCCGCTGGCGATTCTCGACCTCGGCTGCGGCCCGGGCCGCGATCTGAAAGCGTTCACGGCCATGGGGCATCACGCCACCGGTGTCGATGGCAGCGCCCGCTTCGTCGAGATGGCGCGCGCCTACAGCGGCTGCACCGTCTGGCAGCAGGATTTCGTTGACCTCGACCTGCCCGCCGCACAGTTCGACGGCGTGTTCGCCAATGCCGTGCTGTTCCACGTGCCCAGCGCCGCCTTGCCCGGCGTGCTGCGCGCTTTGGTCGCGTGCCTGAAGCCCGGCGGTGTGCTGTTCAGCTCGAACCCGCGCGGGCAGAACCAGGAAGGCTGGAATGGCGCCCGCTACGGCAGCTACCACGACGAAGCGACGTGGGCCGCCTACCTGCAGGCGGCCGGTTTTACCTTGATCGAGCAGTATTACCGTCCGCCCGGCTTGCCGCGCGAGCAGCAGCCGTGGCTGGCGACGGTCTGGCGCAAAGCGGGCTGATTATGCGTCATTAGCTGATTTTTGGCATGTGTTAGGGACCGTACATAGTTTTTGCAACCTCAAGCGTAGTATGGACACATCGACACGCAGCAAGCAGCGCAAGCCGCTTCAAGCAGCGTGTGAGCCGCAGTACCGGCCCTTCGGGGCAGGACAACAGATGTACCAACTACAGTGAGGATCCATCATGAACAAAGATCAAGTCGAAGGTAAACTGAAGGAAGTCGGCGGTAAAATCCAGGAACAAGCTGGCAAACTGGTCGGCAGCGAAGAACAGCAAGCCAAGGGCCTGGCAAACCAGGTCGAAGGCAAAGTGCAGAAGAAAGTGGGCGATGTGAAAGATGCGGTCGAGACCGTAACGCGCAAGCCATAATCTGACGCACGCATAAAAAAACCGCCGCCTGTCGCGAGACAGGCGGCGGTTTTATTTGCGGGCGCGCTTTACTTCGCGACGCCCAGGTTCTGCTTGAAGAACATTTCAATTTTCTTGTACACGTGGCGCTGGCCCGCGCGCGACGAGATGCCGTGCTTGGCGCCCGGGTACGTCATCAGGTCGAACTGCACGCCGCGGTTCACCAGCGCGTCGATCAATCGCGTGCTGTTGCTGAACAAGACGTTGTCGTCGGCCATGCCGTGCACCAGCAGCAGCGGCGACTTCAAGCCGTCGAGGTGGGCGAACACGGTGCTGGCCTTGTAGCCATCGACGTTTTCCTTCGGCATGCCGAGGAATTGTTCCGTGTAGTGGGTGTCGTACAGCGACCAGTCGGTGACGGGCGCCACCGACACGCCCATGGCGATCTTGTCGGACGCAGCCGACAGCAAGCGCAAGGTCATGAAGCCGCCGTAGCTCCAGCCGAACACGCCAATGCGTTTCGGGTCGACGAAGCTTTGCTTGCCCAGCCAGTCGATGCCGACCAGCTGGTCGGCCACTTCGGCCGCGCCCAGATTATGGTAGATGGCGTCCGTGAACGCGCGCTCGCGGCGCGACGAACCGCGGTTATCGAGGCGGAAGACGACGAAGCCCTGCTGCGCCATGTACTGGTCGAAGTTGTTGCCCCAGCGGCGCGCCACGTGCTGCGAGTGCGGGCCGCCGTACGTCGACAGGTAGACGGGATAGCGCTTGCTTGCGTCGAAGTTCGATGGCTTGACGATGGAGTAGTACAGCGTCTGGCCATCGTTGGCCTTCAGGGTGCCGTACTCGGTCGGCAGGTGGTCCGCCTTGTATTTGGCGTACGGGTGGCTGGCGTTCAGCGCGTTTTCTTCCAGCCAGCCCACCATGGCGCCGTCCGGGCGGCGGATGCTCACTTGCGGCGGCGTGGCCGGGTCGGAATACGTGTCGACGAAGACTTCGCCATTGCGCGAGAACGTCGTGTCGTGCCAGCCATCGGCTTTCGTCACGCGTTGCGGTTTGTCGGCCGTGCTGCCATCGAGGGCCAGGGCGTAAGTTTGCTTGTCGATGACGGCGTCGCGGTTCGACGCGACGAACACTTTACCCGTCTTCTGGTTCACGGCCAGCACGCCGTCGATGCCCCATGCGCCGGAAGTGACCGGGTGCAGCAGCTTGCCGCTCATGTCGTACAAATACAGATGGTTGCGGCCCGTGCGCTCGGACGACCACAGGAAGGTGCCGTTCGACAGGAAGCGCAGGTCGTCATGGATGCTGACCCAGGTTGTCGACGTTTCCGTCAGCAGGGTGCGCTGCGCCAGCGTGCTTGCATCGACGGCCACCAGGTCGAGGGTCTTCTGGTCGCGCGACTGGCGCTGGTACACGAGCGACTTGCTGTCCGCGCTCCAGTCGGCGCGCACCAGGTAGATGTCCGGGTTCGTGCCCAGCTCCACCTGGCGCTGCGCGCCCGTTTCCGGCGAGACGATCAGCAGCTGCACCAGCACGTTCGGGTCGCCGGCGGCAGGGTAGCGCTGCTCGACGACGTCGGTGCGGTCGGCGAAGATTTCAAAGCGGCGCACGACGGGCACGGGCGCCTCGTCATAGCGTTTATACGCGATGGCGGAATCGTCAGGGGCCCAGTAGTAGCCGGTGCGCTGGCCCATTTCTTCCTGCGCCACGAATTCGGCTTCGCCGTTGCGGATGGTGCCCTTGCCATCGGTCGTCAGCTGGCGTTCCTGGCCCGACTTCAGGTCGATCACATAGATATTCTGGTCGCGCACGAACGAGACGTAGCGGCCTTTCGGCGAGATTTTCGGATCGAGCACATTGCCCTTGGCGACCAGGCGCGCCTTGTCCGGATGGGCCGCGTCGACCAGATACAGATTGCCGGCCAGCGGCACCAGCAGCTGCTTGCCATCGGGCGACCAGCTGTAGCTGAGAATGCCGTTCAGGCTGGCCGTGCGCTCGCGTTCGCGGCGCGCCTGCTCTTCGGGCGAAATCGTTTCATTCGGCACCAGCGCCTTCGAGTCGATCAGGCGGTGCGTGCTCTTGTCCTTCAGCTTGAATTCCCACAGGTCGAGCTGGAACTGGTTGTCCGCGCGGCCGCGCAGGAACGTGACTCGCTCGCCATCGGGCGAGACCTTCAGGTTGCGCACGCCGGGGCCGGCCAGCGCCGGATCGGCGTGAATGCGTTCCAGGGTCAGCTTTTCAGCCGATGCGGGAACGCTGGCCATCGCGGCCAGAAAACAAAGAATAAAACGCATGGATGTCTCGGTAGTTGGAAGGATGAAGGGCACTGCATGCAAAGGCGAACTTGAGCGTTGCCTAAGCGTAAGACGATACCAGAGCATGCATGTTTATGCGATAGCCCCGGCCACGGAATATGGGCGTACTGGCCGTATTTCCTTCGCTGGAAATATCCGATAGCCACCCATTCCATGGCGCTTTATACGGTTCAGGCCAATATCGACCCTGCGATCACGGTCAGGCACGCGCCGCCTATCCAGGCTTGGCCATCGCGGAAGCGGACGGATACGCGGCCGTCGCGTTGCAGGCAGCTGCCCTGGCGGACGCTGTAGTCGCCACCGGCCAGCAGCTGCGCGATGCAGGCATTGGCGCTGCCCGTGACGGGGTCTTCCACCAGCGCGCCATGTTCGCTGAGCAGCGCGCGCACTTCGTAGTCGGCCGGTCCGCCTGCTGCGTGCGGGCCGTACAGCGCCAGGCCATCGGTCCCGGAGGCGGCCAGCAAGGCCGTCAGCGCGGCGATATCGGTGCGTACGGCCATGCATACGGCGGCGCTTGCCAGCGGCACGCACAGCCAGCGGATGCCCATGTCGACGACGGTGCCGGCAGCGGCTGGCGTGCCGGCCAGCGCTGTTTGCAGCAGGGGCAGCAGAGTGGGTTCGAGCGCGCGCGCCGTGCAGGGCGGCGCCTGGAACGCCAGCACGCCGCCCGCCTGCTGTTCAATGTGCACCAGGCCGACGCCGCATTCCTGCACGATGCGCGCGCCTTTCGGCTGCAGGCCCGCATCGAGCAGGGCGTGCGCCGTGCCCAGGGTCGGGTGGCCGGCAAACGGGAATTCCGTCTCGGGCGAAAAGATACGCACGCGGTAGTCGGCGGCGGGGTCGCGCGCCGCCAGCACGAAGGTGGTTTCCGACAGGCCGGTCCAGCGCGCAATCGCCTGCATCTGCGCGTCATCCAGGCCGTCGGCGTCGAGCACCACCGCCAGCGGATTGCCCTGGAAGGGCACGCTGCTGAAGACATCGACTTGCTTGAAGGGGCGCGGTTGTGGCATGGCTGTTCCTTGCAGGAGGGTCAGGCGGCGCGCAGGCGCTGCAGCGACAGCCGGTTCAAATACCAGGTCAGCAGCACTGCCGCCACCGTCAAGCCAGTCACCAGGCCGATCCAGAAGCCGGCGGCGGCCATCGGCTCGGCCGGCGACCAGATGAAGCCTTGCGGCGCGAGGCCCAGCACGTAGCCGATCGGCAGCGAGAAGCCCCAGAAGGCCAGCAGCTGTATCAGCATCGGCTGGCGCGTCACCTTGTAGCCGCGGATGGCGCAGGACGTGGCCACCTGCGTCGCGTCGGACAGCTGGAACAGGGCGGCGAACAGCAGCAGCTGCGCACACAGCGCCTGCACCTGCGGGTCGGACGTATAGGCTTGCGCGATCTGGTGGCGGAAGACGGTGATGACGGTGGCCGAGACGATGGCCGCCGTCAGCGACATGGCCACGCCTACCCATGAAATGAAGCGGGCCTTGCGCAAATTGGCTTCGCCCACGGCATGGCCCACGCGCGTGACGAGCGCGATACCAAAGGTGAGCGGCACCATGAAGACGACGGACGAGAAATTCAGGGCGATCTGGTGCGCCGACACCTGGATCACGCCGAAGCGCGCCACCAGCAGGCTGATGACACCAAAGGCGCTCACTTCGGCAAAGTAGGTCACGCCGATGGGCAGGCCCAGGCGCAGCATGGGGCCGATGGACGACAGCTGCGGCCCTTCCCAGTGCGTAAACGGATACGTGGCGCGGTAGGCGGGCGCGATTTTGATCCAGGCCAGCATGGCCAGCAGCATCATCCACACGCAGCAGGTGGTGGCCACGGCGCAGCCCACGCCGCCCATCTTCGGCATGCCCCAGTGGCCGTAGATCAGCAGATAGTTGACGAGGATATTGAGGCCCAGCGCGGCCAGCGCGATCACCATCACGGGCTTGGTCTGGTTGATGCTGGTGCTGTAGCCGTACAGCGCGCGGTAGGCGGCGAACGGCGGCAGCGCGCAGCTGATGATGTGCACGAACAGCTTGGCCTTGGATGCGACGGCCGGTTCCAGCATCAGGTGGTCGAACACCAGCGCCGCCATGTTCGTCAGCAGGCAAGCCACCAGGCCCACGAGCAGCGCCTTCCACAGCGACTGGCGCACGATGCGCGGCACCTTGTCGTGGCGCGCGGCGCCGATTTCATGCGCGACCAGCGTATTGATCGCCATCATGATGCCGCTCACGGTGACGAGCACGATGGACCAGATGGCCGCGCCCAGCGAGACGGCCGCCAGTTCCTCGGGATTCGTATGCCCCGTCATCGCCACGTCGGCCGCGCCCATGCCGACGGTGGCCAGCTGGCCGATCAGGATGGGCCAGGCCAGCTTCCACAGCGATGAGACTTCAGTGCGAATGGCAGGCAGGGTGAACGAGGTGGTGTGTGGCATGGCGGCAAGCTTGACGAAACACAAGATTCTACCGGCATTCGCCGTGCTTGTCCGCCGTGGCGCCCCGAGGGGCGGGGCGCGGTAATCATTTGTTACAGCTAAATGGGCCAGTCGCGGCTAGACTGCGTGCTCTATTTGGCAAGATGACCAAATAGTCACACCGTACTATCCTGACTATGGAGCAAGACCATGCTGAGACACACCCTGAACTGCGCCCTGTTGCTGGGCGCCGCCATGACGGCCGAACTGGCCGGCGCCGGCGAACTGACCCTGTATTCGCGCGACGATTATCACGGCCGCTCGCAGACCGTGCGCGATACGGTCGCCGACCTGGAAGACGTCCGTTTCAACGATACGACGCAAAGCATCCGCGTGCGCTCGGGCCGCTGGGAAGCGTGCGAGGAAGCCGATTTCCGCGGCGATTGCTTCCTGCTCGAGGCGGGCGAGTATCCGTCGCTCGATGAACGCGCCAACAAGATCACCTCGCTGCGCGAAGTGCGCGGCGGCTGGGGTGGGCATCCGGGCCGCGATCGCGACCGTGGGCGAGATCGGGACGGCCGCTGGGAACGCGACCGCGAGCATGGCCATTTGCCAGGGCGCTCGCTGGGTGGCGAACTGACCTTTTACACGCGCGACGATTTCGCCGGCCGCAGCTTGAGCGTGCGCAACTCTTCAGCCGACTTGCGCGAGCGCGATTTCAACGACACGGTGCAAAGCGTGCGCGTGCGCTCCGGCTATTGGGAAGTGTGCGAGGACGTGGGCTTCCGCGGCCGTTGCCGCACCCTGGAACCCGGTGAATACGCGAGCCTGGAACGCATGAGCAACCGCATCTCGTCGGTGCGCGAAGTGCGCTGACGCCAGACTGGCAAGCGTAGCCGGTCCCTGCCGGGGCCGGCTATTGCTTTTAGTAACAATTTATTGTGCTTTTCCCATACTTTGTTACACCGTTTTTTTCTGCGGATGGTTACACTGGCATCAGTTGTCATGTCGATCATTTGTCTTGAGCGACCCTCCGTGGGGGAGGGCGCTTGTTACAATGGCATCCTGGCGTTTTGGCCAGGCAAATCATCACCAAAGAATGAAGAATGGAGTTAATCATGACGGGCCCTCTCAAACACACGCTGGCATGCGCGGCGACCTTGCTGCTCTCGCTGGGGGGCCATGCGGCCGCCCATGCGGGCGAGATCACCCTGTTCCAGGATGACAATTTCCGTGGCCGCGCCGTGACCCTGCGCGAAACGGCGGATAACCTGTCGCCCCAGGGCTTCAACGACAAGGTGTCGAGCATCGTGGTGCGTTCAGGAACCTGGGATGTCTGTACCGATGCCGGCTTCCGCGGCAGGTGCAAGACCCTGGGGCCGGGCGAGTACGCCTCGATGCCTGGCATGAATGACGCCATCAGTTCAGTGCGCGAAACGGGGCGCGGCGATGGCTACAATCCGGGACGCTCGGGGCGCGATCCGGACCGTGGCAATGGCGGCTATGGCCGTGGCGGCAGCCTGGAAGTGTATTCGGGCGCGGGCCAGAATGGCGGCTCGGCGCGCCTGAACCGCGATACGGACGATTTCGTCGGCATCGGTTTCAATGACCGCACCACGAGCATCGTCATCCATAACGGCTACTGGCAGCTGTGCAGCGACTCAAACTACCAGGGCACTTGCCGCATTTTCGGCCCCGGCCGCCACGACGACCTGGGGCGCGGTCTTGACGGGCGCGTGTCGTCGGCGCGCATGGTCGACGAGCGCGAAGCGCGCCGCCAGCAGCAGTACGATAACCAGTACCAGCGGCCGCAGTACGAGCAGCCGTACCCGCAATATCAACAGCCGCAATACCAGCAGCCGCAGTACCAGCAGCGCGGCGCCGTGCTGCTGTTCCCCGAGGCGGGCATGCGCGGCGAACCGCTGGCGCTGGAGCGCAACGCGGAAGACCTGGTGCGCTACAACTTCAACGACCGCGCCTCGTCCATCATCGTCAATGAAGGCCAGTGGGAAGTGTGCAGCGATTCGAACTTCCGTGGCCGCTGCGAAGTGATCGGGCCGGGCGAGTATGGCCGACTGAACGCCATGGAAAACCAGATTTCCTCGCTGCGCCGCGTGCGCTGATTCCTTCCTGATTCAGTGTTGACAGGCCGCCTGCCGGGAATACCCGCCAGGCGGTTTTTTACATTCCCAGCCGTGTGATGACATTTGCTTGCCCTTTGTTACACTCGCCGCCTGCCGCCTGGACTACACTGGCGAAAATGTCTCAGTATTGGAGTTGTCATGGTTCGATCTTTCCGCCCCGCGCTGCTGTGCGCCGCCACTTTCCTCGCCCCGCTTGCCGCATCGGCGGGCGAAATCACCCTGTTCCAGGACGCCGGGTTCCGCGGCCGCCCCGTCACCCTGCATTCCGATGCGGCAGAGTTGTCGCGCATGGGCTTTAACGACAAGACGTCGAGCATCATCGTGCGCTCGGGTACCTGGGAAGTATGCAAGGACGCCAATTACCGGGGCAACTGCCGCACTCTGGGGCCGGGCCGCTACGACACCATGCCGGGCATGAACGACGCCGTTTCCTCCGTGCGCGAAGTGGGCCGCCCGGGCCATGGCGGCGGCGATCACCGTCCCTACCCGCCACGCCCGCCGCGTCCGGAGCCGGAACGTCCTCATCCCGGTTACCCCGGCCACGGCGGCGGCCACCGTCCCGACATGAATGGCGCCGTGCTGCTGTTCCCCGATGCCGGCATGCGCGGCCGGCCCGTGCGCCTGGACCGCGAGGTGCACGACTTGAACCGCTATGGTTTCAACGACCGTGCCGAATCGCTCGTCGTCAATTACGGCCGTTGGGAATTCTGCGTCGACGCCAACTTCCGCGGCCGCTGCGTGGTGATGGGTCCGGGCAGCTACGGTCGCCTGCACGGTGGCCTCGACCGCCGCATTTCCTCGCTGCGCCGCGTGCGCTGATTCCGCCGCCGGGCAGCGCTGTATTGTGCACACGCTGTCCAGCGCCCAATTCGTGTACTCTTCCCACAGGCAGTTCAACCATGGGGAGCAGGCACGGTGGAATACAAGGACTACTACAAGGAACTTGGCGTCGAGAAGACGGCGACCGAGGCCGAGATCAAGAAGGCGTACCGCAAGCTGGTGCGCAAATACCATCCCGACGTCAGCAAGGAACCGGACGCCGACAAGCGCACCAAAGCCCTCAACGAAGCTTACGGCGTGCTGGGCGACGCGGAAAAGCGCGCCGCCTACGATGAACTGGGGCGTAACCAGGGCGCGCAGGGCCAGCCATTCCGCCCACCGCCGGACTGGGGGGCGGGCTACGAATCGTCGGGCGCCGACGACAGCGACTTCTTTGCCGACCTGTTCGCCCACGTGGGCGGGCGGCGCCGCGCCAACAGCACTTTCCAGATGCAGGGCGAGGATAGTCACGCCGCCATCACCATCGATCTGCAGGACAGCTTCCAGGGCGCCAGGCGCCACATCGTCATGCGCGTGCCCGAAGCGGATGCGCAAGGCCATGTGCTGACGCGCGAACGCACCCTGGAAGTGACGATACCGAAAGGCGTCACGGAAGGACAGCAGCTGCGCATGAAGGGGCAGGGCAATCCGGGCAGCGGCGGCGCGCCGGCCGGCGATCTGTACCTGGAGATCCGCTTCCGGCCCGATGCGCGCTACAAGGTGGAGGGGCGCGACGTGTTCGAGACGGTACCCGTGACGCCATGGGAAGCGGCGCTGGGCGGCGCAATCGACGTGCCCACGCCATCGGGCACGGTGTCCGTCACCGTGCCGCCCAATTCGCAGACGGGGCGCAAGCTGCGCCTGAAGGGACGCGGCATCCCCGCCGCCCAGCCGGGCGACCTGTATCTGCTGCTGGAAGTGGTGCTGCCGCCGGCGAACGACGACAAGGCGCGCGAACTGTATGCAACCATGGCGCGCGAAATGGCTTTCAATCCGCGCCAGAAGCTGGGAGGGTAAATCATGACAAACAAGGTAATTGGCGAATTGCTGGAAGACCGTGCCCTGAGCCTGGAAGAACTGGCGCGCGCCTGCGCCGTGGAGCCGGACTGGGTGGTGCAGCACGTGCAGACGGGCGTACTGCTGCAGGACGGCCCCCCGGCGGGCCAGCTCACGGCTTGGCGCTTCACCAGCCTGGATCTGGTGCGCGCGCGCCGCCTGCATGAAATCGAATCCGTGTTCGACGCGAATGCGGAGCTGGCCGCGCTGGTGGTCGATCTGTCGGAGGAAGTGGCGCGTTTGCGGCGCCGCCTGCACGTGCTGGGCGTGGAGTAGCTTTTACTCAGGCTCGCCGTGCCGCTGCACGGTGAGCCTGCCGATATAAAACTGCCCGTCGACGACGACCCGGTGCGGGATGCCGGCCACGTCGAAGCCGGGGCCGCCGTCTTCCATCCATTCCTGCGCCAGTGAATCAAATTGCTGCGGCGTCATGCGCAGCATCTGCGCCGTGATGACGAAGCGCGCGCCAGGTTTTTGTTTGTTGACGAAGTCGTCGATGCCGGCCATGGTAAATCCTTGTCATTGAAAGTTGACCCAAGTAAGGCCGGGGTCGGACCCTCAGGGTCCGACCCCAGTGTCTGCCGTTGGGGGGCTAATCATACCTGTGGCCCACTTTTTCTAGAAGCCCTGCACCAGCAACGGCAACTGCTCCGCAAACCGCTCCGTCAGCCACTTGCCTGCCTGCCCCGGCGGCGTGTCGGCGCGCTGGATCAGATAAATTGGGTAATTCTCGCCATTGTCGACGGCCAGCGGCAGGTGCACCAGGCGACCTGCTTCCAGGTCGTCGCGCACCATCGCCTCGGGCATATTGCCCCAGCCAAGGCCCGCGCGCAGCAGCGCGTGCTTGGAGCCGAGGTCGCCCAGGCGCCAGTTGCGCAATCCCAGCACGCCGAAATCCTGGCCCTGCGTCAGCACGCTGCGGTCGCTGAGCACCAGCTGTACGTGTTCGCGCGCCACGTTCGATGCGATTGGCCCGGCCAGCTGCGCCAGCGCGTGGCTGGGGGCGGCCACGGGAATCAGGCGCACGTGGCCGACGGCCAGGCGCTCGAAGACGCTGGCAGTGGACGTCATCCAGCCACCGAGGCCGATGTGGCAGCTGCCATCCATCACCAGCTGCGCCACGGCGCCCATCGCTTCGATGCGCAAGCGCAGGGCGACGGTGGGGAACTGCGCCTGGAACGCCTCGAGCACGCGCACCAGCACGCAGGTGGGAAACATCACGTCGACCACCACCGACACTTCCGCTTCCAGCCCGCCGGCCAGCGCCTTGGCGCGCGCGCGCATGCCGTCGACCTTCAAGGCCACGGCGCGCGCGTCGGCCAGCAAGGCCTTGCCCGCGTCCGTCAGGGTGGGCTTGCGCTTGCCACGGTCGAGCAGCACCACATTCAGTTGTTCTTCCAGGTTGGCGATGGTGTAGCTGATCACCGACTGCGTGCGGTGCAGCTGGCGCGCCGCGTGGGCAAAGCCGCCCGCGTCGATGACGGCGACGAACACGCGCAACTGGTCGAGCGAAGGCTGGCCCGGTTCTCTCATGCTGGCTCCATATCTAGAAATTCGATGCTAATCATTTATATTTACACGGTTTCATCGATAGTAGACCCGAACTATGATGTGTGCAAGTGCAGCAAACGCCGCACCCCCCATCTATCGTTCTTGAAGGAGTGCATCATGGCAAACGTACTACACATCAATAGCAGCGTGCGCAACAGCGGTTCCCTGTCGCGCCAGTTGTCGGGCGAATTCGTCGCCAAACTGGCCGCGCAAGGCGACACCATCGTCGTGCGCGACCTGGCCGCGCAACCGGTGCCGCACCTGACGGAAGAGGTGATGGGCGCGTTCTTCACGCCGGCCGAGCAGCGCAGCGCGCAGGCGGCAGCGGCCGTGCAATTGTCCGATACCCTGGTCGATGAATTGCTGGCCGCCGACGTGCTGGTGCTGGCCGCGCCCATGTATAACTTTTCCGTGCCATCGACCTTGAAGGCGTGGATCGACCACGTGGCGCGTGCCGGCCGCACTTTCCAGTACACGGCGACGGGCCCGGTCGGCCTGGCCACGGGCAAGAAAGCGGTGATTTTCACGGCCAGCGGCGGCGTCTACAGCGAAGGCCCGGGCGCCGCGTATGACTACCTGAGCACCTATCTGCGCACGGCGCTGGGCTTCATCGGCATCACCGACATCGAGTTCGTGCAAGCCGAAGGCGTGGCCATGGGCGAGGACGCCGTCACCAGCGCGATCGCCAAGGGACGCGCGTCGATCGAAGCCCTGGCGGCCTGAGTTTGGTGACGCTCTAGTTCCAATGGGGGATTGCCAATCTAATATGGTTGGCATAAGCTTGCCGGCGGCACGCCCAGTGCCAGCCCGGCGAGCCGTTCGCCATGAAAGTCCCTCATGCACAAGTTGGCCAGCGCAGTACTGTTCGGATGTTCTTTGTTTTCAGCAGGCATTGCGCTGGCGCAAACGGCACCGGTGGCGCCGCCCCACGTGGGCCGCCATGCCTCCACGCCCGAGGATATCCGCGCCATCGAAAAAGTCGTCGCCGACTTCCAGGCGGCCCTGATCGCCAAGGACGTCAAGCTGCTGTCGTCGCTGCTGCTGCACACGAACATCCTGTTCGCCTCGCCGGCCGATGACGCTTTCATCCAGAAAATGCGCGACACGATGGACGTCCACTTCGACGGCGTCGCGGCGGCCGGCTACGTCGGCTTCGCCAACTACATCAAGCGCGAACCCCTGCGCACGGAAGAAAAATTCTACAACGTCAAGATCACCCAGGACCGCCATGTGGCGTGGGTCAACTTCGACTACGAATTTCTCGTCGGCGATAAATTGTCCAACTATGGCGTGGAAGCGTGGCAGATGGTCAAGCGCGATGGTCAATGGAAAATCCTCAGCGTCGTCTGGTCCATGCATGCCGCCGCCGAGGCGGCGAAATAGGGCAGGCGCCTGCGGCGTTCAGTACAGAGTTGCCTCCTCATAATTTTTTCGCATCGTCTATACTTTCAGTGGGCGCGCCGCCATGTCTCAAGGTGAGGCAGGTGTTCCAGTTTTTCCCTGTGCCGCGTAATAAAAAGCAGATAAGTAGGTGAGTATCCTGAGCAAGCGCGATTGCATGTATTCCAACCCTACGCCGGGTAGGGCCGTTGAGACAGGCTACCCGGGGATGTCATTTTTGGAGCAAACATCGTGCCGATAAAGTACGTTGATACGTATGAAATAAATTACACGGCGGAACCCTTACGCGGTTGCAAACTGTGGGGCGCCTATGTGTCCCTGTACACCCCATCGAGCAATCCCATGCACAGGAACAATATCGTCAAAAAGCACCGCGTGCTGGCCGACCATCCGTTCGCGACGGAAGCCGAAGCCGTCAGCGAAGCGGCCGAGGTGGCATTGCAGCTGGTCGAGCGGCGCCAGCGCCGTTATGTCTTCCACCCCTGATGCCACTGCGCCGCATCCTGCAGCGCGCGCCAGGGCAGGATCTGCACTCTGCCCGAATGTACGGCTTCCAGCTCCACGTGCGTGACGGGTTCATCCGGCGTGGCCGCGGCGCACACCTTGATGACGAGGAAGTGCTTCTCCTTGTTGGCCGGTGTCACGGCCGTCCATTTGCTGTTGAGTAATTTGTTTGGACGCAAGTTATTGCGATCTGAAAGATGCATGGCGGGTTCCGGATTGGCGTGATGGCGATGTTGCCATTATCATGCAAGTTCCCGCCACGCACGAGGACCGCCATGAAACGCCAGTTGCACCTGCTCGTCATCGATCCGCAAAATGATTTTTGCGATTTACCTCTCGCCTGGCTGCCGCCAGACGCCGCACCGGCGCTGGCCGTGCCCGGCGCCCACGCCGACATGCTGCGCGTGGCGCAGCTGATACGCGAAGGGGGAGGCGGTCTGACGCAAATCAGCGTGACCCTCGACGCCCACCACCGCTACGATATCGCCCACCCGGCCTTCTGGCGCACGGGCGATGGCGGCGCCGTGCCGCCGTTTACGCAGATCACCGCCCGGCAAGTGCGCGACCGATTGTTCCTGCCCGCCGCCAGTGATGCTCTGCCGCGCGCACTGGCTTACCTTGATGCCTTGCAGCAAGCTGGGCGCTATCAGCTGATGGTGTGGCCCGTGCATTGCGAGATCGGCAGCTGGGGGCAAAATATCCATGCGGCCGTGCGCGCCGCCTACAATGCCTGGGAAGTGGATCACCTGCAAGTGGTCGCCAAGCTGAGCAAGGGTTCCAATCCGTGGACCGAGCACTACTCGGCCGTCATGGCGGAAGTGCCCGATGCGCAGGATGCGGCCACCCAGCTGAACCTGGATTTCCTCGCCACCCTGCTGCCGGCGCAGCAGATTTATATCTGCGGCGAAGCGGGCAGCCATTGCGTGAAAGCCAGCACCGAGCACATCGCCGACTATCTGGAAGCGCAGCAAGGCAAGCCGGCCCTGTCGCGCCTGGTCTTGCTGACGGACTGCATGAGCCCCGTCACGGGCTTTGCAGCGCAGCAGCGCGACTTCCTTGCTGCCATGCATGCGCGCGGCGCGCGGCTGGCCACGTCCGCCGACGTCTTGCCTGAATTGTTGGCCAATGCAGGCAATTGATGCTGTCCTGCAAGCGGACCCTGCTGAAATGCTTGCAGTGGCGTACTATTCTGGCTTCAGGAAGTTGGAGAAAACACACATGACCCCGATAGTGCGCAGTTTGCTGGAAACCGATCTGTATAAATTTACAATGTGGCAAGCCTTGCTGCACGGTCATCCGAATACCCATACCGAATACGAATTTGTCTGCCGCAACGCCACCGCCTTTCCCCTGGCCGAACTGAAGGGCGAGTTGGAAGAGCAGCTCGACCACCTGTGCTCGATGTCGTTTGCCGACGACGAGCTGGCCTATTTGCGCACCTTGCGCTTCATGAAGAGCGACTTCGTCGACTTCCTGACGGTGTTCCGCTTCCAGCGCAAGTTCATCGACGTGAGCACCGATGGCGACACCTTGCTCGTGCACGCGGCTGGGCCGCAAGTGCATGTGATGGGCTTTGAGATTTTCGTGCTGTACATCATCAACGAACTGTATTTCCGCCGTTTCGACCTCGACGCCGCCATGCGCGAAGGGCGCCACCGCCTGGGCTTGAAAGTGCAAGCCGTCAAGGAATTCGGCAAGCTGCCACGGCGCAAGCATCCGTTTGAATTTTCCGACTTCGGCGTGCGCCGGCGTTTTTCCGGCGCCTGGCACGACGAGGTGGTGCAACGGCTGGCGCGCGACGTGCCCGAGTATTTCAAGGGTACGTCGAATGTCTACCTGGCGAAAAAGCTGGGCATCGTGCCGATCGGCACCATGGCGCATGAATACATGCAATCGTTCCAGTCCTTCGGCGTGCGCCTGCGCGATTTTCAAAAGGCGGCACTGGAAGACTGGGTGCAGGAATACCGGGGCGACCTGGGCATCGCGCTGACGGACGTGGTGGGCATGGATGCGTTCCTGGCCGACTTCGACCTGTATTTCGCCAAGCTGTTCGACGGCTTGCGCCACGATTCGGGCGACCCCGTCGAGTGGGGCGAGAAGGCGCTGGCCCACTACGCGGCCCTGCGCATCGACGCCAATACCAAGCGCCTCGTGTTTTCCGATGGCCTGGATCTGGACAAGGCCTTCGCCCTGTACCAGCACTTCGCCGACCGCATCATGACGGGCTTTGGCATCGGCACCAATCTCACCAACGACGTCGGCTTGACGCCGCTCAACATCGTCATGAAACTGGTGCGCTGCAATGGCCAGTCCGTGGCGAAATTATCGGATTCGCCGGGCAAGACCCTGTGCAAGGATGAAACTTTCCTCGCGTATTTGCGGCAGGTCTTCCACCACCCCGCAGTGTAGGTGCCTGTCTAGAACCCCGTCACCACCGTATCCATGTGCTCGACCTGCGGTGGGGCGGCGAAAAATTCACCGACCAGGCCGCGCCATGCCTGGAAGTCCTCGCTGCCGCGGAAATGCACGGTATGGTCTTCCAGGGTTGTCCAGCCGACTACCAGACGGTAGGCGTCGCCGTTTTCGATCGAGCGCTCCAGGCGCATCGACTCGCAGCCGCGTGCGCGCTGGAACAGGGGGACGGCTTTCGTCACGGCCGCTTCGAAGGCAGCGTGCGTGGCCGATTTGATCTGGATGTGGGCAATTTCAAAAATCATGGCAAGTTCCGGTTTTGAAAGAAAGAACGCAGATCTTGCCACAGATTGTGCCTGCTTGCGGAGGGCGATGGGGCCGCTGCCATTCAGCTGCCGCCGCCGTTCCTGTCCAGCGCTTGCTGCAGATAGGCTTCCAGTTGCGGCACGTTCATGCTGGCGACATCCCTGGCCAGGGCATGGCTGAGCCGTTTTTCCACCTGGGCATCTAGCCTTAGACGCAATTGTCCCAGGAACTTCGGCGCGGCGACCAGGCACAGCTTGCTGTAGCGCCCTTGCTGCAGGCCCTGCTGCAACACCTGCGCGATCTGCCGGGCAAACTGTTCGTTCGCATGGTCGACGGGCGTCACCTGTGGCTCGGCCGTGTGCGCCTGCGTGCCCGCTTGCGTACCGGCGCGCATGCCGCTGCCGAAGCGTCCACCGGCATCGCTGTTCAAGGCGTTATCGTTGTCACGGCCCGCCGGATTGACGAAGTCTTGCAGCTCGCCCAGCTGGTTTTGCTGTCCCAGCGCAAACAGCCGCGCGCGGCTGCTGTCGGCCACGACCACCCATGTGACGTCCATCTCGTTCTCCTTGCTGTGCGCTCCGGCTAGTGCGACAGGGCCGCCACGCCATCGTGCCTGTCCTGGCCGCAGCGGGCCGTGCGCTGTTCGATATCGTTGCCGCCGCACGCTTGCACGATGGCGTGCGCGCGCTCTTGCTCATCGGCATGGCGCGTGGCCACCACCAGGCGCACCATGCCGCGAAACGCCGTCTTGCCATAGTTGCGCCGGTACATATGGTTGTCGCCGCCGAACAGGGCATTGATCACGCGTTCCAGCCGGCTGGTGAGGGTGTCGCGATTGCCGACAGTAAAATTGCCCTGCACGGGGCCGGCCTCGTCGTCGCCCGCGTCCAGTTGCACGGCGTGAGCGGGAAAGCCATCGGCCAGCAGCCGGTTGCGGGCGCGCTCGGCATCGGGCAAGTGGTCGAAGATACGTATGAGGATATTGCCGCTGCTGCTGTCCATGGCCCGGCCTTTCAAGGAGGTGTGCTTGATTTGACCGGCGAGGCTGCAAATAATTCTGCCTCAGCCTGTAAAATCCTCGATCAAGGCGCAAAAGTTTGATAAATATCCAGTATGGTTGCCAAGTCGCGCTAAGATACGCCTTGCGGTATCAATCTTTCATAGGAGAACTAAATGGCAGCGAAGAAAATTCTGTTTTTGACCGGCGATTTTGCAGAAGATTATGAAACGATGGTGCCGTTCCAGGCCCTGCTGATGCTGGGCCATACCGTGCATGCCGTTTGTCCCGGCAAGAAAAGCGGCGAGACGATCAAGACGGCCATCCACGATTTCGAGGGCGACCAGACTTACACGGAAAAGCCGGGCCATCTGTTCACCCTGAACGCCAGCTTCGACGAGATCGACCCGGCCGACTATGACGCCGTGATGATCGCCGGCGGCCGCGCGCCCGAATACCTGCGCCTGAACAAGAACGTCATCGCCGCCGTGCGCCATTTCGCCGAAGCGGGCAAGCCCGTCGCGGCCGTCTGCCATGGCGCGCAATTGCTGGCCGCCGCCGACGTCATCCGTGGCAAGCGCATTTCCGCCTATCCCGCCTGCGCGCCGGAAGTGACACTGGCGGGCGGCACGTATGCCGACATCGCCGTCACGGACGCCGTCACGGATGGCCAGTTCGTCACGGCGCCCGCCTGGCCTGCGCACCCGGCCTGGCTGGCGCAGTTCGTCAAACTGCTCGGTACCGAGATCCGTTTGTAACCCGTTTGTAACCTTTATCAGCCCGGCAGGCCGCAGCGCTTGCCAGGCGCACCACTTTTCAGATTCGAGTTCTTCATGCATGCGCCGCGCAGTCAACCTTCCCGCAAACAACTTCCAGCGTCGCGCTGGCGCCAGCGCCGTCTGGCGCAAGCCGCATCGGGCCTGAGCGCCGCGCAGGAGCGCCAGCTGGCCACCCTGCACGAGATTTCCACCTTGCTGGCGGGACAGCACGCCATCGATGCGCTGTGCCGTGGCTTCCTGCGCCATGTGATGGAGTTCGCGCAGGCCGAAGGCGGCACCGTGCGCATCCTCGATCCGCAGCAGGACACCGTGCACATCATCGTGCACGAGGGCATTTCCGACGCCATGGTGGAAGAAGAACACTGCATCCGCAACAACGATTGCCTGTGCGGCGCGGCCGTGGCGCAGGGCGTGATCCAGATCCGCGATTTCCGCCAGGTCGATGCGCTGCAGCGCTACCGTTGCCAGGACGAAGGTTTCATCGCCATCGCCGTCTTCCCCATCCTTGCGCGCGAGCAAGTCGTCGGCAGTTTTTCGCTGCACTTTGCGCGCCCGCAAGCCGTGCATGCGCAGCAGCAGGGCTGGCTGGAAACGCTGGGCCAGAGCCTCGGCATCGCCATTGAAAACCAGCGCCTGATCGCGCGCGAAAAGGAATTCGCCGTGGCGCGCGAACGCAGCCTGCTGGCCGAAGGCTTGCATGACAGTATTGCGCAAAGCCTGAACTTCATCAGCCTGCAAGTGCAGATGCTCGACGATTCCGTGCGCCGTGGCCAGCTCGACGAAGCGGCCGAAGTGTTGCCGCTGATGCGCATGGGCGTCGAGCAAAGCTACCAGGACGTGCGCGAATTGCTCGTCAATTTCCGCACGCGCTGGCATGGTAGCGACCTCGAAAGCAAGCTGTCGGAAGTGCTGGCCAAGTTCGAGCTGCAGACGGGTGTCGTCGGTACACTGGACATGAGCGGCAACGGCGCCCCGCTGGCTCCCGAGCAACAACTGCAGATATTGTTCATCGTGCAGGAAGCGCTGTCGAATATCCGCAAGCATGCGCAGGCCAGCAACGTGGCGCTGCGCGTGGACAACGGGCGCGATTTTGCGCTGCAGGTGCGCGACGATGGCGAAGGCTTCGCCGCCAACCTGCGCGACAAGAAAACGGAATTGCAGATCGGCTTGCGTATCATGCAGGAAAGAGCCGAGCGGCTCGGTGCGCAATTTGCCATCGACAGCACGCCCGGCGGCGGCACGACGATCTCGCTGGCCTTGCCGGCAGCCCGGCGCCAGGCCGCGTAACAAATGAATCATCTTTATCAGGCAACAAACACGTGAACGCACCAATCAAAATCCTGCTGGTCGACGACCACACCTTGCTGCGCAGCGGCGTCAAGCTGCTGCTGCAGCGCAATCCTCAATTCCAGGTGGTGGGCGAGGCATCGAACGGGCTCGACGGCGTGCGCCTGGCGGCCGAACTGCGGCCCGACGTGGTGCTGATGGACTTGAACATGCCCGGCGTGACTGGCGTCGAGGCGTTGCAGCTGATCTTGCAGGACCTGCCGCAGATGGTCGTGCTGATGCTGACCGTGTCGGAAAACGCGGCCGACCTCGGTGCGGCCCTGCGCGCCGGTGCGCGCGGCTATTTGCTGAAAAACATCGAGGCCGAGCAGCTGGGGCAGGCCATTTGCCGCGCCGCCGCCGGCGAATCCGTGATCGCCGACGCCATGACGGCCAAGCTCGTGTCGCAGTTCCGCGCGGGGCAGAACGCGCCGCAGGAAGACTATGACAAACTGACGCCGCGCGAACGCGAAGCCATGGCCTGCCTGGCGCAAGGGCTGAGCAACAAGGAAATCGCGCGCCAGCTCGACGTGGCCGAAAGCACGGTGAAAATCCACGTGCAAAACATCCTCAAAAAGCTTAAGCTCAGCAGCCGCGTGCAGATCGCCGTCTACGCGGTCGAGCGCGAATTGAGCAAATAAAGATCAAACAAAGTGCAAATAGTGCGCAAGCAATGCGCGATTGTTTGATCTGCATGGCGTTCCGGCCTAGACAACCCTAGTTCCTTTGACGTATGGCCTTGACCGTGCCGGCCCATTACACTCTTAGTCATTCGCTAATCTAATAAGAGAGTGTCATGCATAAGGTCAACGTCGATGGCTTGCTATCGAGCCAGGCTCTGTTCCGCCATATTTCCCCTTCGCAATTAGAGCAATTGCGCCAGGATGTCGTGCGTGTTGAAGTGGAAAAAGGCAAAGTGCTGTTCCGCAAGGGCGAAGTGGCGGAAGGCGCCTATGTGGTGGTCTTCGGCCTCGTCAAGCTCAGCGTGTTTTCCATGGAAGGTACGGACAAGGTACTGGAACTGATCCGTCCGGGCCAGAGCTTCGGCGAAGCCATGATTTTCCTCGATGAACCGTATCCATTCTGCGCCGAAGCGCTCGAGCACTGCTTGCTGCTGCGCATCCCGCCGCACGCGCTGCTGCGCCTGCTGGACCAGTCGCCGCGCATCGCGCGCCAGATGATGAACAGCCTGTCGCACCACCTGATGGGTTTCATCCGCAACGTGGAGCGCTGCTCCGTGCAGAACGCCACCCAGCGCGTGGTCGAGTATCTGTTGCAGGCGTCGGATCAGCAGCGCTCGAACGAAGTCAAACTGGACCTGAAGAAAAGTCTGTTGGCATCGTTCCTGAACCTGGCGCCCGCCACCCTGTCGCGCGTGCTGCACCAGCTGACGGACTTGCACCTGATTAAAGTCAGCGGTTCGCTGATCCAGATCCAGCCCGATGCATTGAAAACCTACCGCCATGGTTCCGCCACGGCCATGCTGAATTAAGCGTTGATCACTCAGCTTTTTCAGCAGGCAAGGTCAGCCGCCAGAACAGCAGGGCGAGCAAGCTGACCGCCGCGCCCAGCGCGCATACCCCATGCCAGCCCGCCAGCGCATACACGCTGGTGGCGGCAATCGCACCAAGTCCGCTTCCCACCGCATAAAACAGCATGTAGCACGCTACCAGGCGGCTGTGCGCGTCGCTGTCATCCTTGAAGATGAGGCTCTGGTTCGTCACGTGGATGGCCTGGCCTGCCAGGTCCAGCGCGATGATGCCGACGATTAAGGGCCACAGGGCCGCGCCCGCAAAGCTCAGTGGCAGCCACGCGGCCAGCAACAGCAGAAGGGCCGCGCCCGTCGTCCATTGCGCGCGACCCTTGTCCGCCATGGCGCCGGCGCGCGCCGCACCCAACGCGCCGATCACGCCGACCAGGCCAAACGCGCCGATGGCCGCATGGGAATAGCCTTGCGCCGTCAAGGGCAGCACCAGGGCGCTCCAGAAAATATTGAAGACGGCAAACATCAGCAGGGCCAGCATGCCCCGCACGCGCAGCACCTTGTTGTGCAGCAGCATGTCCAGCATCGAGGCGAGCAGGGCGCCATACGCCAGCCGTTGACTGGATGGCTGCGCCGGCGGCAGCTTACGCCACAACAGCAACAGCAAAGCGCAAGCGATGGTCGCCGAGACAAAATACACGGCACGCCAGTCGGCCAGGTCCGCCACCACGCCGGACAGGGTGCGCGCTAGCAGCAAGCCTATCACCACGCCGCCCTGCGCCATGCCGACCACGCGGCCACGCTCATGGCTGGCCGCCGCGCTGGCCGCATAGGCGATCAAGCCCTGCGTCATGGCCGTGCCCAGCAAGCCGACCATCAGCATGCCGCCCAGCAAGGCGGCCGTGGAACGGGCGCAGCCCAGCGCCACCAGGGTGATGGCCAGCAAGCCCAGCTGGAACAAGGTCAGGCGGCGCCGGTTCAGCATGTCGCCCAGGGGCACGAGCAGCAGCAGGGCCAGCGCGCAGCCGATCTGCGTGGCCGTGATGACCATGCCGCTGGCCGCTTCTGTCATGCCGAATTCGTGCGCCAGGGTGGCCAGCAAGGGCTGGGCGTAATACACATTGGCCACGCTGAGGCCGGCCGCCGTGGCAAACAGCCAGACGAGGGTAGGAGGAAGTGCTGTCGTGATGGGAGTTGTCGTATCGCGCATGGGAGGTCAATTAAGTGGTTTCAAATTAAAACCACTTGGAGTCTACGCCGGGAAGTTTTAAAATGCAACCACTCAATCCTGGAGCATGACGATGGCCAAGCGCAAGAGCCTGAAAACCGACCCCTGTCCCGTGGCGCGCGCGCTCGACGTGATCGGCGAGCGCTGGTCGCTGCTGATCGTGCGCGACGCCTTCGACGGCATGCGCAGGTTCGGCGAGTTCCAGAAAAGCCTGGGCGTGGCGAAGAACATCCTGGCCGACCGCCTGCACACCCTGGTGGAAGAGGGCATTTTTACGGTCGCGCCCGCCTCGGACGGCACGGCCTACCAGGAATACGTGCTCACGCAAAAGGGGCTGGCCCTGTTTCCCGTCGTCGTCGGCTTGCGCCAGTGGAGCGAGGATCAATTGTTCGAAGCGGGCGAGTCCCATTCCACCCTGTTGCAGCGTGGCTCAGGCTTGCCCGTGCGCAGGATGGACGTGCTGGCGCTGGACGGCCGCGTGTTGCAGGCGGACGACACGGTCGTGCACAAGGTGTCGCCGCAATGAGGCGGGTGGCTGTCATCGGCGGAGGGATTACGGGCGTGACGACGGCGTATGCGCTGGCCAAGCGGGGCGTGCACGTCACCCTGATCGAGCGCCACCGTTACGCCGCCATGGAAACGTCATATGCGAACGGCGGGCAATTGTCGGCCTCGCATGCGGAAGTGTGGAACCACAAGGCAACGATTTTGAACGCCCTGAAATGGATGGCGCGGCGCGATGCGCCCCTGCTGCTCCATCCCTGGCCCAGCTGGCACAAGCTGAGCTGGTTTGCGGAGTTTCTCGCCGCCATGCCCGCTTACGAGCGCAACACCATCGCCACGGCGCGCATGGCGATCGCCGCGCGTGAACATTTGTTTGCGTGGGCGCAAGCTGAAAACATAGCTTTCGATCACCGCCGCGCCGGCATCCTGCACGTCTACCGTGACAAGGCCGGCTTCGAGCGGGCGGCCGGCGTATCGCGTTTGCTGGCGCAGGGCGGCTTGCAGCGGCGCGCCGTGAGCTTGGCGGAAATGCGCGCCATCGAACCGGCGCTGCAGGGCGACTTTTACGGCGGCTACTACACGGACAGCGATTCCACGGGCGACATCCACAAATTCACCAGCGGCCTGGCCGACGCGTGCGTCCGCCTGGGCGTGGCCTGCCGCTATGGTGCACAGGTCACGGGGCTGGCGCGCGAACACGGCAAGGTGCGCGTCTCCATGGATGGGGACAGCACCGTGTTTGACGCCGTCGTCATCTGCGCGGGCACGGCCAGCCGCGCGATGGCGGCCATGCTGGGCGACCATGTCAACGTGTATCCCGTGAAAGGTTATTCCATCACCGTGCAGCTTGAAGACCCAGCCAGCCGCGCGGCCGCACCGTCCGTCAGCCTGCTCGACGATGCCACCAAGCTGGTCAGCAGTCGCCTCGGTGACGACCGGCTCAGGGTGGCGGGCACGGCCGAATTCAATGGCGTCAATTACGACATCCGCGCCGACCGCATCCGCCCGCTATTGGGATGGGTCGAGCAGTGCTTTCCTGGCGTGAATACGCGCAAGGTCGTGCCGTGGGCGGGCTTGCGCCCCATGCTGCCCGACATGCTGCCGAAAGTGGGGCCGGGCAAGGCGCCTGGCGTGTACTACAACACGGGCCACGGCCACCTGGGCTGGACCTTGGCGGCCGCCACGGCGGAGATGGTGGCGACGATGGTGAGTGGCGCCTAGTTCTTCGGCAGCAAATCGCTGAGCGCGGCCCGGCCCTTGACGGTGAGGAAGGGGCCGATCTTGCTGTAGGGCAGTAAAAAGTCGTTTTCGCAGCCGCTGCCGTTCGGGTCTTGCCAGAACGATACGCCCTCCGGTTTCAATGACAGATGGAAGCGGCCGCGGCCGTCGTAATCCGTGCCCTTGCATTCGGCGTCGATTTTCACATCCTTGAACAGGGCCTGGCGCAGGCGGTCCGGCAATGCGGCCTTGTCGTCGCCATCGCTGGCGCTGGCGCCAAACCAGTTCCACACATCCGTTTCCTGGCCCGTTTTCACGTCCCAGGTGCGGAACTTGATGGAGATGCCGCTGGCGCCATAGCCGGCCGCCCAGCGGTAGAACTTGACCGTCACCCAGCGCGGCGACCAGTAGGTCGGATCCGCATACACTTCGTCTTCCGTCGTGAAACCGTTGCGGCCCAGGTATTCGCGGCGCGTGGCATAGAAGTCTTCCAGGTCTTTTTTATTCTTCGCCAGCACGGCGCGCAGCTGTGTGTTGATTTTCGCCACGCCGTCGCCGGGCGCCATCAGCTCCACTGTGATGGTGTCGCCCACTTGCAGGTTGCGGTATTGCTTGCCTTCAAAGGTAACGGGTTTGCTGACCTTGGTGGCGGGAAAGTCTTCCAGCGCCAGGTTGTAGGCATCGCTGGCACACGACGGGTGTTCGCGGTCGCCCGCCGCTTCCAGCAGGGTCAAGGCCAGGGGCAGGGTCTTGCCGCTTTTCGGCTCCGTCCACGTGCCGGTGAGCTTGCCACCTTGCGGCGTGCCCAGGCTCCACGTGCCCGTCGTATTGCCCTTGGCGTCGAGTTCCTGCCACAGGGTCTTGCCGTTCGGCTTGGCCACCATGATCGGCGTCTTGTAGCGCGTGTAGTAATAATTGCCGCTGCGGTCAGAGCCTTGCGTGGTGCTGGGCTGGTTGAAGCAGGCCACGATATTGGCCTTGCCCACGGTGCCCTGCCATACCCCTTGCACGGGCGCATCGCCAGCCATGGCGAGGTTCAGGGCGGGCAGGGTCAGGCAAGCAAACAGAAAGCGGCGCATCGGTTAATCCTCTCGTGGGCGAAGGCCGATTCTACATGGCCGCGCCCACGAGATGCCACACGTCAACTATGCGTGTGGTCGCTCCTGCGCCACGACGGCCATCGCCGCGCCCAGGTACTGCAGCATGGCCCCGTCGACGAAGCTGCCTTCCATCAGACGCGGTTCCTGCTGGTGCGCCTGGCGAAATTTCAGCTGCGTGGCCGGGTCCGTGCCCGCGTAGGAGCGGAACAGTTCCAGCCACTGCCTTGCCAGTTGCAGCACGGCCGGATCGGTGGGCGGCGTGCGCGCATCGATGGCGGCGCGCACGGCGGCGATCAGGGCTGGCCACTCGCCCGAACGCTTGCCGTAGTTGGCCACCAGGTGCGCATATTCCCGCTCATCGAGGAAAGGCCGGTACAGCGCCATGCGCGAGGCATTGAAGGCGGCGAGGATGAACTGCATCAAGTCCGCGTCGATGCTGGTCGTCGCCTGCATTGAGGGCTCCTGCGCATGCATGTCGTTCAGGCGCGCGAACAGGCCCGGATGGGCGCTCGTGTCGCGCACCAGCTTGACCATCCATTCGGTGGCCAGCGCTTGCGCTGGCGCATCGCCGGGGCCCGCGCCCGCGTCCTTGACGGCGCGCACTTTCGTTACCAGTGCTTTCCATTCCTGTTCCACGGCCGCATCGGACAGCAGCGGCAGCTGTTGCAGTTCTTCTGGGCTAAAGTATTTGTCGTACATGGTCATCAACTCCATAGTGGTGAGCCACTCGGCCAGTTCCGGCGCCTGCCCCTGCGTCAGCTGCGTTTGCAGGCTGCACAGGCGTTCGCGCAAGGTGGAAGCTTGCGCGATCTGGCGTTCCAGCATGGCGATTTGCCGCGCCACGATGGAGGAGAGCGGCAGATCCGGCCCGGCGAGGGCGTTGGCGATATCGGCCAGCGACAACCCGAACTTGCGCAGCGCCATGATCCGGTGCAACCGGTCCATGTCGCCGTGCTGGTACAGGCGGTAGCCAGCTTGCGTGCGCGCCGAAGGCGAGAGCAGGCCGATGCTGTCGTAGTGGTGCAGGGTGCGGATGGTCAGGCCCGTGAGCCTGGCCAGTTCACCGATTTTCAACAGCATCGTCTTCTCCTTGTCTTCAGTGCGTACCAACCACGATGGCGCCTGACGTAACGTCAGGGTCAAGCAGGAATGTAGCAGAGGAGCCGAAAAAACCATAAAAAGAATCCGTTGACCTTCATTTTTTTGTACGGTATATTTATAAAACCGAACGACGACTGCAGCAGAATCAGCGCGTTCGAGCCACATGGAATGACGAAAAAATCGTTGTGCGGCGCAGCAAAGCGCGCCATTGGCAGGGCTGGAAAGACAATCCGCACAGACGGATTTTTTTCACAGTTGGTTTGTACGTTAAATATAATATGCCACCGGCAAGATCCGGGCGGCGAGAGAGACGACCATGATGAAAAGTATCGTTTGCGATACGCCCGGCAGTTTGCGCATGGAGCAGCGCCCCGTGCCCGTGCCCGGCGAGGGTGAAGTGCTGCTGCGCATACGCCGCGTCGGCATCTGCGGCACCGACATGCATATCTTCCGCGGCACCCAGCCTTTTCTCAGCTATCCGCGCGTGATGGGCCATGAATTGTCCGGCCATATCGACAGTGCGCCAGCCGGCTCGCGCCTGGCCGCTGGCGACCAGGTCTACGTGATGCCCTACCTGTCGTGCGGTACTTGCGTGGCCTGCCGCCAGGGCAAGACCAACTGCTGCACCCGCATCGAAGTGCTGGGCGTGCACCGCGACGGCGGCATGACGGAATACTTGGCGCTGCCCGAGCGCTTCGTCTTCAAGACGGAAGGCATCTCGCTCGACGACGCAGCCATGATCGAATTTCTCGCCATCGGCGCGCATGCCGTCAAGCGCGGCGCGGTCGATGCCGGCAAGCGCGTGCTGGTGGTGGGCGCCGGTCCGATCGGCATGGCCGTGATGTTGTTCGCGTCCTTGAAAGGCGCCGACGTGACGGTGCTCGATGGCCGCGCCGACCGTTTGCAATTCTGCCGCGACGCGCTCGGTATTACCCGCACGGTGCAACTGGGCGACGGCGACAAGGAGCAGCTGTCTGACGCCACCGGCGGCGAATTCTTCGACGTGGTGTTTGACGCCACCGGCAATATCGCCGCCATGGAGCGGGGCCTGGACTTTGTCGCTCACGGCGGTGCCTATGTGCTGGTGTCCATCGTGCGCGACCGCCTGTCCTTTTCCGACCCGGAATTCCACAAGCGCGAAACGACCTTGCTGGGCAGCCGCAACGCCACCGTCGACGATTTCGAGGAAGTGGTGGCGGCCATGAAGGCGGGGAAAGTGCCCACCGCGCTGCTCAATACCCACCGCACCACGCTCGACGAATTTACGGGCGTGCTCGATCGCTGGATGCAGCCCGAGGCGGGTGTCATCAAGGCCATCGTCGAGGTCTGAGATGAGCGATCTCAATCCCATACTGCAATTTGGCACCAGCCGCTTCCTGCAGGCGCACGCCGACCTGTTCGTCAGCGAAGCGGCCAAGGCAGGCGAGGCGCTGGGCCATATCACCATCGTGCAAACGACCGGCAGCGCGCAGGGCGCGGCGCGGGTGGCGGCGTTTCGCCAGGCCGGCGGCTACCCGGTGCGCATTCGCGGCTGGCAGGACGGCGCGCAAGTCGACGAGGAACGCCGCGCCGACGCCGTCACGCAAGCGTGGCAAGCTGGCAGCGACTGGCGGCAGGTGCGCGATGCGGCCGTGGCCGCGCGCGTGATCGTCTCGAATACGGGCGACACGGGCTACCAGCTGGCTGATTCCGACCACGCCGGCATGCTCGATGGCGCAACCGTTCCCGCCAGCTTTCCCGGCAAGCTGCTGGTGCTGCTGCATGACCGCTACCTGGCCGGCGCCGCACCCGTCTCGATTTTTCCGTGCGAACTGGTGGCCGACAACGGTCATGTACTGCGCCAGGTGATCGTGACATTGGCGCGGCAGTGGCGCTGCGATGCCGCGTTCATCGGGTATCTGCAAACGGGCTGCCTGTGGATCAATTCCCTCGTCGACCGCATCGTTTCCGAACCGATCGAACCGATAGGCGCGGTGGCCGAACCGTATGCGCTATGGGCCATCGAGGCGCAGGAAGGCATGCTGCTGCCGTGCCGCCACCCGCAGCTGGTGGTGACGGGCAATCTGCGCGAGTATGAACAGCGCAAGCTGTTCCTGCTCAACCTCGGTCACACCTATCTGGCGCAGCTGTGGATGGAACGGGGCAGCCCGGCCGGCATGACGGTGCGCGAGGCGATGGACGATGGCGCCATGCGCGCCGCGCTGGAAGCCCTGTGGCACGAGGAAGTGCTGCCCGTGTTTGCCGCCATGGGCGCGCGACACGGTGACGCCGCGCTGGCCTATGTGGCGCAGGTCAGGGAACGCTTCAGCAATCCCTTCCTCGCGCACCGCCTGGCCGACATCGCCCAGCACCATGCCGGCAAAATCGCGCGCCGCATGGCGCCCGTGGCGGCGCTGGCGCGGCAGCTGTGTCCCGCCCTGGCGCAGCCGCGCCTGCGCGCCATGCTGGCGCCGGGAGCGCAGCCATGAACGCCCCGCTCAGCGCAGTTGTTTCTTTTCTGGCATGCCGATCCAATCCGATATCGACTAAAATGGCCCACTCATCCACTTTCCCTTTCGCTGGCATAGCGCGTTCATTCATCCATGTCCAAACCCGCCACCGTCTTCAAGCGCAGTACCAATCTGCTGTTGCAATTTCTCGCCGAGAATGTCGCAGTGGGCGAGATGCTGCCGACGGAGCAGTTCTTGACCACCATCTGCCAGGGCAGCCGCACGGCCATCCGCAGCGCGATCACGTATCTGTCGACGCGGCGCCTGATCGCCAGCCCGGCGGACCGGCGCTTGCTGCGCAAACCCATACCGGGCGACTACTTCGATATTTCGGAATTGCAGTCGGGGGCGGAGCGCATCCAGCAAGTGCTGATGGAACGCGTGTACCAGCGCGACATGCCGCCCGGCGCGGAGTTTTCGGAAGCGGAGCTGGCGCGCGAGGCGGGCGCCAGTACCGTCAGCGTGCGCGAATTTTTGATCGGCTTTTCGCGCTTCGGCCTGATCGAAAAGAAACCGCGCGGCGGCTGGCGCCTGTGCGCGTTCGACCGCTCGTTCGCCACCGAACTGGCGGACATGCGGCGCATGTTCGAGATGGCGGCCGTGGAGCAGTTTGCGCACCTGCCGCATGGCGATCCGGCATATGCGGAACTGGCGCGGCTGATCAAGCAGCACGAGAAGCTGGCGGCCAGGATAGACACGCGCCACAACGCGTTTCCGGCGCTGGACCGCGAGTTCCACACCTTCCTGATCGGCCTGTTGAACAATCGCTTCGCGCAGGGCTTCTACGATATCGTCTCGTTCGTGTTTCACTACCACTACCAGTGGGACAAGGGCGAGGAAAAGGGCCGCAACCAGTACGCGGTGCAGGAACACCTGGCGATCCTGCGCGCGCTGGCGGAGCACGACTTGCCGAAGGCGCTCGATGCCATGCGCTCGCACCTCGATTCCTCGCGCAGCACCATGCTGTCCTCGATCGGCACGCGGGAAAAACTGAGCCAGCCGGCCGCCTAGCCGTTTTTGCCGGGGAGGGTGCGCCATGAGCCTCGCTTCCCAGCCTGCCAGCCTGCTCTTGATGTCGCCCGAGGATAACTGCCTGATCGCCAGGACAGCCCTGGCCTGCGGCGACGTCGTCGCCATTGACGGCGTGCCCGTCACCCTGGCGCAAAACATCCAGATTGGCCACAAGGTGGCGCGCTGCGCGCTGGCCGTGGGCGACAAGGTGCTGCGCTACGGCGCCCTGATCGGCAGCATCACGGCCCCCGTCGCCATCGGCGAGCATATCCACACGCACAACCTGGCAAGCGATTACATCCCCACGTTTACCCTGGGCCAGGACGGCCACCACTTCCTGGACAAGGACGACCAAGCATGAACGCTCCAACGACGACACCCGCCCTGTCGGGCTACCTGCGCGCCGATGGCCGCAAGGGCATCCGCAATATCGTGGTCGTGGCCTATATGGTCGAATGCGCGCATCACGTGGCGCGCCTGATGGTCCACGCCTTTCCCGGCCAGCCCGTGCACCTGATCGGCTTTACTGGCTGTTTCCCCAATGAATACGCGGACCAGGTGATGCGCCGCCTGCTGACGCACCCGAACGTGGGCGCCGTGCTGCTGGTCTCGCTGGGCTGCGAAGGCTTCAACAAGTACGGCCTCTCCAGCGCCGTGGCCGACAGCGACCGCCCCGTCCACACGATCACGATCCAGGAAAACAGCGGCACGCGCCCCAGCGTGAGCAGCGGTGTCGAGTGGATCGGCTGGGCGCTGGAACACCTGGCGCGGCAGGAGCGCGTGCCGATGGGGATCGATGAACTGGTCGTCGCCACCATCTGCGGCGGCTCCGACAGCACCAGCGGCATCAGCGCCAACCCGGCCGTCGGCGTGGCGTTCGACACCCTGATCGCGGCCGGCAGCCCCTGCATCTTCGAAGAGACGGGCGAACTGGTGGGCTGCGAATACCACATGCAGCGGCGCGCCGTGAGTCCGGACCTAGGCAACGCCATCGTCGAAACCGTGGCCAAGGCGGCCCGCTACTACACCATCATGGGCCATGGCAGCTTCTCGCCGGGGAACGCCGATGGCGGCCTCACCACGCAGGAAGAAAAGTCGCTGGGCGCCTATGCCAAGAGCGGTTCCTCGCCCATCGTCGGCATTTTGAAACCGGGCGACCAGCCGGCCGGCGGCGGCCTGTACCTGCTTGACGTGGTGCCGGACGGCGAGCCGCGCTTCGGCTTTCCGAACGTGTCGGACAACGCGGAAATCGTCGAACTCATTTCCTGCGGCGCCCACATCACCTTGTTTACCACGGGCCGCGGCTCCGTCGTCGGCTCGGCGATTTCACCCGTCATCAAGGTGTGCGCCAATCCGCAAACCTTCGAGCGCCTGGCCGACGACATGGATATCAACGCGGGCAAGATCCTCACGGGCGAAGCCACCCTGGAAGAAGTGGGCGCGGAGATCGTCGCCGCCGTGCTGAACGTGGCCAACGGAGAACTGAGCCGCTCGGAAGACCTGGGCCACCAGGAATTCGTGCTGACCTATAAACAATTCGACGCGGTGGGGCCAGGCTGCTTCCCATTGCGCGCCGCTTGAGGGCCGCATTCATGGATGTCACACAATTGCATACCTTGCCGCGCGGAGGCCTGTCGCTGCCCTGCATCGGCATGGGCTGCGCCCCGATAGGCGGCTTGTACCAGCCCGTCAGCGACGCGCAGGCGCGCGCCACGCTCGATGGCGCCTGGGACGCGGGCGTGCGTTTCTTCGACACGGCGCCGTTCTATGGCTATACCCAGTCCGAACGCCGTCTCGGTGCGGCGCTGCGCGAACGGCCCCGCCATGAATTTGTGATCAGCACCAAGGTGGGACGGCTGATGCGGCCCGACGCCTCCGTTCGCCCCGGCGACGACGGCTTTGCCGCGCCGCTGCCGTTCCGTCCCCATTACGACTATACATATGACGGCGTGCTGCGTTCGCACGAAGATAGCCTGCAGCGCTTGGGCCTGGAGCGCATCGACATTCTGTTCGTGCACGATATCGGCAAGGCCACGCATGGCGAACACGATCAGCATTACTGGCGCCAGCTGACGGCCGGTGGCGGTTTTCGCGCCCTCGATGAGTTGCGCGCCAGCGGCCAGGTGAAAGCCGTGGGCCTCGGTATCAATGAATGCGAGATCGTGCTGCGCGCGATGGCGGAATTCGACCTCGATTGCACCTTGCTGGCCGGCCGCTATACTTTGCTGGAGCAGGCTTCGCTGTCGCCATTGCTGGACGCCTGCGTGGAACGCGGCAACGCCATCGTGATCGGCGGCCCGTTCAACTCGGGTGTATTGGCCGGCAATGGCAAATTCAATTATGCCGATGCACCGGCCGCCATACTCAAGCGCGTGGCGCGCCTGGACGCCGTCTGCCGTGAGTTCGGCGTGCCGCTGCAGGCTGCCGCGCTGCAGTTCCCGCTCGCCCATCCGGCCGTCGTTTCCTGCATCCCGGGCGGGCAAGACCTGGCGCAGCTGCGGCAAAACCTGGACTGGTTCGCCACGCCGCTGCCCGACGCCCTGTGGCTGGCGCTGCGGGACGCGGACTTGCTCGATGCGCGCGCGCCGCTGCCTGCGGGAGTGGCCGCATGATGCGCATCGACGCCCACCAGCACTTCTGGCAGCTGGCCGCGCGCGCCGGTAGCTGGCCGCCGCCATCGCTGGCCGCCATCCACCGCGATTTTGCGCCCGCCGACCTGGCGCCGCTGCTGGCTGCGCACGGTATCGCCGGCACGGTGCTGGTGCAGTCGCTGCCGTCGGCTGCCGATACCGACTACCTGCTGGCGCTGGCGGAACAGAACAGCTTTATTCGGGCCGTCGTGGGCTGGACCGATTTGCTGGCGCCTGACGCAGCGGCGGCGATTACATGCCTGGCGTCGCAGCCGAAGCTCGCAGGCTTGCGGCCCATGCTGCAGGATATCGATGACGACCAGTGGATCGCCAATCCCGCGCTGGCGCCGGCCTTGGCTGCCATGGTCGAACACGGCGTGCGTCTGGACGCGCTGGTGCTGCCGCGCCACCTGCCCGCGCTGCTGCAATGTGCCCGCGACTATCCGCGGCTGGCCATCGTGATCGACCATGCGGCCAAGCCGCCGATCGCCGACGCCGCCTTCGGTGCGTGGCGCGAAGACATGGCGCAGTTGGCCGCGCTGCCGAACGTGCATTGCAAGCTGTCCGGGCTGGTGACGGAAGCGCGGCCCGGCTGGCACGTGGACGACCTGCGCCCCTATGCCGCACATGTGCTGAACGTGTTCGGCCCCCGGCGCGTGATCTGGGGCAGCGACTGGCCCGTGGTGGATCTGGCCGGCGGCTATGCGGCGTGGCTGGCCGCCAGCGAGGCACTGCTGGCGCATCTGGGGCAAGAGGACAAGGACGATATTTTCGGACGCAATGCGTGCCGGTTTTATGGTTTTGAATGAACGCTGGTGGTGCGCTTGTTGGCTTACGTCGGCCAAGGCCGTCTAAGCCAACCTACGAATTACCGCGATGCCAACTGTAGGTTGGCTTAGCCGCTACGGCGTAAGCCAACAAAAGGAGTCGCAATGCAAAGAATGGGCATGGTCATCGGCATTGCGCCGGAACGTATCGCCGAATACAAAACCCTGCACGCCGCCGTCTGGCCGCAGGTGCTGGCAAGGCTGGCGGCCGCGCATGTCAGCAATTATTCGATCTTCCTGCGCCAGCCGGAAAACCTGCTGTTCGGTTACTGGGAATACCACGGCGAGGATTTTGAGGCCGACATGGCCACCATCGCCGCCGACCCGGAAACGCAGCGCTGGTGGACCTTTTGCGCCCCGTGCCAGGAGCCGCTGGCCTCGCGCGCCGAGGGCGAGCACTGGGCGATGATGGAGCAGGTTTTTCATATGACGTAGACCCCAAAAAAGGCCGGGGTCGGACCCTGAGGGTCCGACCCCAGAATTGCCAGGTGTTGGGTTAAAAATAAAAGGAGACAACATGACCGCCAGACTACAAGGCAAAATCGCGCTGCTCACCGCCGCGGGCCAGGGCATCGGCCGCGCCACGGCTGAAGCGTTCGTGCGCGAAGGCGCCACCGTGATCGCCACCGATATCAACCAGGCCCAGCTCGACGCCTTGAAGGAAGCGACGGGCTGCGCCATCCGCCGGCTCGACGTGACCGATGGCGCGGCCATCGCCGCGCTGGCCGACGAGATCGGCCCCGTCGATATCCTGTTCAACTGCGCCGGCTTCGTCGACGGCGGCACCATCCTCGACTGCGACGATGCGGCGTGGGACCGTTCCTTCGACATCAACGCGCGCTCCATGTACCGGCTGATGCGCGCCGTGCTGCCCGGCATGCTGGCACGGGGCGCCGGCTCCATCGTCAATATGTCGTCGGTGGCGTCGAGCGTGAAGGGCGCGCCGAACCGTTTTATCTACGGCACCTCGAAGGCGGCCGTGGTGGGCATGACGAAATCGGTGGCGGCGGACTTCGTCACGCGCGGCATCCGCTGCAATGCGATCTGCCCCGGCACCATCGAGTCGCCGTCGCTGAAGGAACGCATTGCGGCGCAGGCGGCAGCGACGGGCGTGAGCATCGATGAAGTGCAGGCGGCGTTTGTCGCCCGCCAGCCGATGGGCAGAGTGGGCAGGGCAGAGGAAATCGCCGCGCTGGCAGTCTACCTGGCTTCCGATGAATCCGCTTTTACCACCGGCATGGTCCATGTCATTGACGGTGGCTGGTCAAACTAATTACAACGACGAGAGACACACATGAAACTGATGCGTTATGGCGCCAAGGGCGCTGAAAAACCTGCACTGATCGATGCCGACGGCGCCGTGCGCGACCTGTCCGGCGTGCTGTCCGATATCACGGGCGCAACCTTGGGCAAGGATGGCCTGGCAACCCTGGCCGCCCTTGATATCGCCAGCCTGCCGGTGGTGGCGAATCCCGGCCGCATCGCGCCGCCGTGGAAGGGCGTGGGCAAGTTTTTGTGCGTGGGCCTGAACTATGCCGATCATGCGGCCGAATCGGGCATGGCCGTGCCGGCTGAACCGGTGCTGTTCATGAAGGCCACCAGCGCCATCATCGGCGCCAACGATGCCGTGGTGATGCCGCAGGACTCGAAGAAAAGCGACTGGGAAGTGGAGCTGGGCGTGGTGATCGGCACCACCGCGCGCTATGTGAGCGAAGCCGATGCGCTGTCGCACGTGGCCGGTTATTGCGTGGTGAACGATTTGTCCGAACGCGAATACCAACTGGAGCGCGGCGGCCAGTGGGACAAGGGCAAGGGCTGCGATACCTTCGGTCCGATCGGTCCCTGGCTGGTCACAAGCGATGAAGTGGCGGACCCGCAAAACCTGGGCCTGTGGCTGGAAGTGAACGGCAAGCGCGTCCAGGACGGCAATACCAGAACCATGGTCTTCGGCGTGGCCAATCTGGTCAGCTACATCAGCCGTTTCATGACCTTGTACCCGGGCGACATCATCAGCACCGGCACGCCGCCGGGCGTGGGCATGGGGCAGAAGCCGTCGGCCGTGTACCTGAAGCCGGGCGACACCATGCGCCTGGGGATCAGCGGCCTCGGTGAACAGAGCCAGACCGTGCATGCCTGGAATCCGCAACTGATCGACGGTTAAACGAGTAGCAGACCGGCGCGCCGCCAAGATGCTCAGACATCGGCGCGCCGGCCTATGGCAGTGGAGTGGAGGAGACACACCATGAATCAATCCGAAGAGATACTGGCGCTGAACAAGGTCAGCAAGCGCTTTCCCGGCGTGCTGGCGTTGGATAACGTCAGTTTCAGTTTGCGCCGCGGCGAAGCGCATGCGCTGTGCGGTGAAAACGGCGCCGGCAAGTCCACCCTGATGAAGGTGATGAGCGGCGTGTACCAGGCCGACGAGGGAGAACTCGTCTACAAGGGCAAGGTGTGCAGTTTTTCCTGCAGCGTGGATGCGGAGGCGGCCGGCATCGCCATCATCCACCAGGAACTGAACCTGATCCCGCACCTGAGCGTGGCCGAGAATATTTTTCTGGCGCGCGAACCGGTGCGCGGCATTTTCATCGACCGCAAGAAGATGCGTGCCGATGCGCAGGCGCTGCTGGACCGGTTGAAGTTGCGCATCGACCCGCGCCAGCTGGTGAAAAACCTGTCCTGTGCGCAGCAGCAGATGGTGGAAATCGCCAAGGCGCTGTCGCTCAATACGGAAGTGCTGATCATGGACGAGCCCACGTCCTCGCTGACGGAAAGCGAGACGGGCCAGCTGTTCGACATCATCAATGAACTCAAGCGCAATGGCGTGAGCGTGGTCTACATCTCGCACCGGCTCGAAGAGATGCAGCACATCATCGACAGGGTGACGGTGCTGCGCGACGGGAAATTCGTCTGCACGGACGATTTTGCCAGCACGAGCCTGGACACCATCGTGGCCAAGATGGTGGGCCGCACCCTCGATGAAAAATTTCCCGACCGCGTCTCGACGCCGACGGATGACGTGCTGCTGCGCGTGACCGATTTGCACCGCAAGGATGTCTTCGGCCCGCTGAGCTTTGATTTGCGGCGCGGCGAGATCCTCGGCTTTTCCGGCCTGATGGGGGCGGGGCGCACGGAAGTGGCGCGCGCCATCTTTGGCGCAGATCCCCTCACCAGCGGCGCGATCCACCTGGGCGACGTGGCGGTGACCATCGACAGTCCCATCGACGCCATCGGCCACGGCATCGCCTACCTGTCGGAAGACCGCAAGAGCCACGGCCTGGCGATCCGCATGTCGGTGGTCGCCAACCTGACCCTGACGAATGTGTCGGGGCTGGCGAACCGTTTCGGCTTCATCGATTTCGCCAGGGAAGAGGCGGTGGCGCAACAGTACATCGCGGCGCTGGGCATCAAGACGCCGACCTCGAAGCAGATCGCGCGCAACCTTTCGGGCGGCAACCAGCAAAAGATCGTCATCAGCAAATGGCTGTACCGCGAATCGAAAATCATCTTCTTCGACGAACCCACGCGCGGCATCGACGTGGGCGCCAAGTTCGCCATCTACCAGCTGCTCGACAAGCTGGCATCGGAAGGCATCGGCGTGGTGCTGATCACGTCCGAGCTGCCCGAGATCATGGGCATGACGGACCGGGTGGCCGTGTTCCATGAAGGGCGTATCAGCGGCATCGTCAACACGCGCGAGTCGTCGCAGGAAGAGATCATGCAGCTCGCATCGGGCCGCCAGGCAGCAATGCATTAACATCAGAAAGCCACAAGAAAATGAACAAAGAACTGATCCAAAAATTCGCCGCGCTGGGCAGCCTGTCGCTGTTGCTGCTCGTGTTTTCCCTGACCAGCAACGCCTTTTTCTCCGTCAGCAACGGCATGAGCGTGGCCTTGCAAGTGACGTCGATCGCCTACCTGGGCATTGCCGCCACCTGCGTCATCATCACGGGCGGCATCGACTTGAGTTCCGGCTCCGTGCTGGCGCTGGCCGGCGTGGCCGCCGCGCTGCTGGTGAAAAGCGGCGTGCCCGTGCCCGTCGCCATGCTGGGCGGCGTCGTGGTGGGCGCCATGTGCGGCGCCGTCAACGGCTTTTGCATCACGCAACTGAAGCTGCCTCCGTTCATCGCCACCCTGGGCATGATGCTGATCGCGCGCGGCCTGGCGCTGCAGGTGACGGGTGCGCGCGCCATTTCCGGCCTGGGCGAGTCGTTCGGCGAACTCGGTAACGGCGTGCTGTGGCGCATCGAGCGGGACACGGGCGGCACCTTTCCCGAAGTCGTGTTTCCCGGCATTCCGTATCCGGTGGTGCTGATGGTGGTGATCGCCGTGGCCGTGTCCATCATGCTCAGCCGCACCACCTTTGGCCGGCATATCTATGCCGTCGGCTCGAATGCGGAGGCGGCGCGCCTGTCGGGCGTGAAGGTGGGCCGCGTGACCCTGCTCGTGTACACCCTGTCCGGCGCCTTGTCGGGCCTGACGGGCTGCGTGCTGATGTCGCGCCTGGTGACGGCGCAGCCGAACGAGGGCGTGATGTACGAACTCGATGCGATCGCCAGCGCCGTGATCGGCGGTGCCTCGCTGATCGGCGGCATCGGCACCATTTCCGGCACCGTCATCGGCTCCTTCGTCATCGGCATCCTGCGCAATGGCTTGAACATGAACGGGGTATCGAGCTTTATCCAGCAAATCATTATCGGACTGGTCATCTTGCTGACCGTCTGGATCGATCAGAAGCGCAACCGCGCTTGAAGCAGCAAGCAGCACGCATGAAGTCAATCTACTAAATCTATAATTACATGAGGACGACAATGAACACCATCAAAGCCATGTCACTCGGTCTGTTGACCGCAGCATTTGCCCTGAGCTCCAGCGCCGCCTTCGCCGCCCCGGGCGAGATCGCCGTGATCGTCAAGACGACCAATTCCAACTACTGGCAAAACGTGAAAAAGGGCGCCACGGCCAGCGCCGCGGACGCCAAGGGCTACAGCCTGACCTTCCAGGGACCGGCTTCGGAATCGGCCATCGCCGACCAGGTCAGCATGGTGGAAAACGCCGTCACGCGCAAAGTGGCCGGCATCGTGCTGGCCGCGTCGGACCCGGACGCGCTGGTACCGGCCCTGAAGAAGGCGTGGGAAGCGAAGATTCCCGTCGTGCTGATCGATTCGCTGGTGGCCGACAGCGGCAAGCGCTATTACCAGTCCTTCCTGTCGACCGACAATGAAGCGGCCGGCGAGCAAAGCGCCAAGGCCCTCATTTCGCAGGTCGGCAAGACGGGCAAGATCGCCGTGATGTCGTACGTGGCGGGCGCCGGTTCCGAAACGGGCCGGGTGGGCGGCTTCAAGCGCTATATCGAAAAGAACTCGCAGCTGCAGATCGTCGGCACGTATTACTCGCAGTCGCAGATGGCCACGGCGCTGAACCAGACGACCGACGTGCTGGCATCAAATCCTGACTTGAAGGGTATCTTCGGCGCCAACGAGCCGACGGCCGTGGGCATGGGCCGCGCCATCGCGCAGGCGGGCAAGGCCGGCAAGGTGATCGCCGTGGGCTTCGATGGCAATGAAGACTTGAAAAACTTCGTCAAGGACGGCACCCTGTACGCGACCGCCGTGCAAGGTTCGTACTCGATGGGCGCACTGGGCGTGAAAACCCTCGTCAGCCTGATCGAAGGCAAGAAGGTCGCGCCGTTCGTCAACACGGGCGTGGTGATCGTCACCAAGGCCAATGTCGATCAGCCGGAAGCGAAGAACGTTTTATATTGAGTTGCATATTGAGTATCAGCTGATCGTCAGGCGCTGCTTCAATTCCTTGAGCAGCGTGCCGGTCTTGGTGGTCAGCTGGCGCGCCAGCGGCCACGCGAGGGACAGCGGCAAGCCTGGCGTGGCGCAGGCCGGCAGTACTTCGACGATGGCGCCGCTGGCCAGGTGCTCCTGCACCAGCCAGGTCGCCTGCTGCGCGATGCCCAGACCCGCCAGCACGGCGGCCGTCTGCGCCTCGGCATCCCCCACCGTCAGGCGCGGATCGATCGCGCGCCGTTCCACCCCGTCCTCGCCGGCAAACAGCCATGGCGCCGCCGTGCCGTCGCCGCGGCCATAGGCGATGCAGTCGTGGCCATCGAGATCCGCGATGGCCACCGGCGTGCCGCGCCGCGCCAGGTAGGCGGGCGCCGCGCAAAAGATCAGGCGCTCTTCGCCCAAGGGCATCTGTCCCAGCCCCGGCGGCCAGCTGCCCGGCGCGCCGATGCGCACGGCGATATCGATGCGCTCTTCGAACAGGTCGGCAAAGCGGTCGCTGAAGCTGATCGACGGCTGCAGCTGCGGATACTTTTCGCACAGTTCAATCAGCGCCGGCATCACGCGCATGCGGCCATACGACGCGGGCACGCCGATGCGCACCTTGCCTGCCAGTTCGCCATCCTGCTCGGCCAGCACGTTTTCCGCATCGACCAGTTCCTGCAGCACGCGCTTGCAGGTGGCGTAGTAGGCCTGCCCCGCGCTGCTCAATTGCAAGCGCCGCGTGCTGCGCTCGAACAGGATCACGCCCAGGCGCGCTTCCAGGCGCGCCACGCTCTTGCTCACGGCCGAACTGCTCAGGTGCAGCCGTGTGGCCGCCTTGGTGAAACTGCCGGCGTCGGCGGTGGCAAGAAAAGGCGCGATGCCTTTCAAGTGTTCTGACATGATTGCAGAGTATTTTTCATGAATAAGATGAAATACTATCGCGGATAAGAATTTCTGTCCGCTATATCATGGTTTCTTACACAGCCATGGGAGTATGCATGAACAAGCACGCATTGATTATCGGCGCCAGCGGCGTTATCGGCAGCAACCTGGCCACGCACTTGCTGGCGCAGGGCTGGCAGGTGACGGGCGTCTCGCGCGGCCGCACGCCAGTCCCCGCCGGCTGCGCATGCCTGCCGCTCGATGCCACGGATGGCGTGGCGGTCAGCGCCGCCCTGGCGGGCATTGATGCCAGCCACGTCTTTTTCACAGCCTGGGCGCGCCAGGCAAACGAGCAGGAAAACATCCGCGTCAATGGCGCCATGGTCGCCAATGTGCTGGCCGCGCTGGGCCCCACTGGCCATTTGCGCCATGCGGCGCTGGTGACTGGCCTCAAGCACTACCTGGGACCGTTCGATGCGTATGGCAAGGGAGCGGTGCCCGTCACGCCGTTCCGCGAAGAGCAGGGGCGCCAGGACGTGGAGAACTTTTACTATGCGCAGGAAGACCGGCTATTCGACGCAGCCGCGCGGTACGGCTTTACGTGGAGCGTGCACCGCCCGCACACCATCATCGGCTACGCGCTGGGCAATGCCATGAACATGGGCCTGACCCTGGCCGTGTATGCGAATCTGTGCAAGGCCGGCGGCCAGCCCTTCGTCTTTCCGGGTTCGCCCGCGCAATGGCACGGCCTGTCCGACATGACGGACGCGGGTCAGATCGCGCGCCACCTGGCGTGGGCGGCGGACAGCCCTTGCGCGCGCAACGAGGACTTCAATATCGTCAATGGCGACGTGTTCCGCTGGAAGTGGCTGTGGCCGCGCCTGGCCGCCTATTTCGGTGTCGAGGCGGCGGACCTGCCCGAGGCGATGGCGCCGCTGGCCGGCCGCATGCAGGACGCGCCCGCGCAGTGGCGCGCCATCGCGCAGCAGCACGGCCTGGTGGAGCTGGATGTCAGCCGCCTCGCTTCCTGGTGGCATACGGATGCCGACCTGGGGCGGCCGATGGAAGTCATGACGGACATGGGCAAGAGCCGCAAGGCGGGCTTTCTCGATTACCAGGATACGCAGGATGCCTTCTTCAATCTGTTCGAGAAATTGAAGGCGGAGCGCGTCATTCCCCGCTGACTTGGTCGCGGCCAAGCAGGTTGTCGGCTTACGCCGTTCCGGCTAAGCCGACCTACCGGGCCATCGTGGCAGTGCGTAGGTCGGCTTAGCGCGCAAGCGCGTAAGCCGACATCCCCACTGCTATTCTGGCTTGCGCCGCTCCTGCGCCCGCAGCCATTCCAGCCCTGGGCGGTCGACGCGAAATTGCAGCAGCCGCCCTTGCACCACTTCCGTCACGTACGCCGTGCGGCCATCGGGGCCGCCGAAGGTGATGTTGCTGGGCTTGGCGCCGGGCACGCTGATCTCGCGCAGGATGCGCCCTTGCGGCGACAATTTCACCACCGTGCCCTTGCCGTAGCGCGTCACGTACAGATTGCCGTCGATATCCACGCGCATGCCGTCCATGCCGAAATCGTCGAACTTGATCAGCAATCGCTTGCCGCTCAGGCTGCCGTCGGCGGCGATGTCGTACATCCAGATATTGCGCTGCACGCTTTCATTCACATACAAGATCTTGCCGTCGGGACTGACCTCGATGCCGTTGGCCGTGCCCATGGTGTCGAGCGCCAGGGTCACCGTGCCGTCTTGCGCGATGCGCCACACGCGGCCCGTGTTTTCCTTCCAGTTCGGATCGCTCGCATACAGCACGTCGTCGGCCGTGATGGCGATGTCGTTCGGCTGCGTCATGCGCGGTTCGCGCGCGTGGATGGTGAGCGCGCGCGTGGCCGGGTCGACCAGGTAGATCGTGTGTTCCATGTAGTCGGCCAGATACATCTGCCCACGGCTGCCGAAGCGGATGCCGTTGGCGATGCTGGTGCCGGGCAGGGTCAGGTACACCTCGCCAGTGCCGCCGGGGCTGACCTTGCCGATGGTTTGCTGGCGCGCAAAGTTGACGGCATAGATATTGCCATCCGCATCCACGGCCGGGCCTTCGATACCCTTGGTGAAGGAATGCGCGGGCGTGAGCGTGGTGGCGAGGAACAGCGTTTCGTGCGCGGGCTGGCTGGCGCAGGCGGACAGGCTGGCCAGCGCGGCGGCCAGCACGGCCGTGCGCAGCGACGGCAGGGCGTATCGGGATTGGTGCATCAGTGTTCTCTGTATGGCAAAGGTGGCGTATGTTACCCGACACGCGCGAGCCGGGGCGCCTGGCTAGGCCGCCACCACGACGAGGTCGGGGAAGTCGTCCTGCCAGCCGTCCCACTCGTCTTGCAGATGCGCGTGCATGCCGGCCCGGTCTTGCGCCTGCTCAAACGTGTCCGCGCTGGCCATCAGGAAGCGGGCGATGGCGCGCAGGGTGGCCGGGTCGGCCTGAATGGTCACGTCGGAACAGCGTTTGGGACGTTCGGCGGCCTCGTCTTGCAGATAGCAGTGCAGCGATAAATGTGTGGTCATGAGGTTCAGTTGTTGATGTAGGCGCCCAGCATGGCGTGTGCGTTCAGTGCGGCGCGGGCCGCGTCCAATTCCCCGGGCTGCAGGTACCAGAAGATCCAGCCGGCATGCTCTTCGCAGCGGCCATGGGCTTGCATCGCACCGCGCAGGGCTTGCCGGCGCTCGGGCGGCAGCGCATCCAGTCGGGCTTGCGTAAAACCATTGATGGGATAGACATCGCGCAGGTGTGCATCCTGCAGCCCGCGCCGCTTGATGGCGGCCCAGTTATTTGCGGGGCAAGGAATGCCAAAGGTCATCGGATGGGCCTCGTCGAGCTGCCGGTAGCCGAGCGCGTAGCCGGTGCCATAGCCCTGTGTTTCAGCGTAGCAGTAGATATACTCGCAATGCTCGAACAGGCCGGGTATGGCCCGCGCAGCGTCGAACAAGGGCGCCAGCGCAAGCTTGCTGGCGCGTATGGCCAGCACGAACAACGAGCCCGATGAATACACGACAAGCGCGTCGCAGTTGGTGGTCTCGTCGGCTTCGTCGGGCGGCACGATGCGCGGTGAAAACAGCTCGATGCTGTCGGTCTCTGGCGCAAACAGCATTTTCTCGTAATTGCGCTGTGAGAACTTGACGACCTTGCCGCGCTTGTTGCCATAGCGCTCGACGGGTTCGCCGATGTGCGCGAACCAGGCAAACAGTTGCGCGCTGGCTGCGGCGGCGATGAAGGGGCTATCTTTCTTGAATTCGCCTACCAGGAAGTGATATTGATCCATGTGTCGTCAGAGTAAATGGGCAACGCGCATGATGCCATGTGCCGGCAGCTGGCGCTAGCGTGCGCACCGCAGGGATGGCGTCGGACGGGCGGGATGGAAAAAGATGCGCGACTGGACGGCGCAATGGCCGGGTTGAGGCGTATGATGGAAATACGGATGTGGTTGCCGCAAGGCTGTGCGACCGGCATGGGCCGCACATCTTGAGGTTTTTTTTCGTGGTTTTGGCAGCAATGACAACGAGGAGACATCATGGACAAACCCGAATTCATCCTGGCCGCCAAGGCCATGGAAACGCTGGAGATGTATCAAACCTTTTACGGCCACTCCAGCGAATACCAGGCGCACCAGCAAGAAGTATTGAAACTGCTGCGCCACAAGGGCGCCTCCCTGCTCGTGTCCGAGCATGGTCCGGCGAAGTTCCTGCTGGCCTTTGCCGATGCGCTGGAGGTGGCCAGCTTGCCGGGGGAATATGTGCCGTTGAGCCGGCGGTAGGGGCCTGTGAGCCTGGCGCCGTTTGACGGTGCCAGGCAACAGGCGACCTGGCAAATCGATCCACCTATGCTTTTTCCATTGCGCAGATTAAAGCCGAAGTGGCGTACATAGGCGTCGTGATCCAGGGTGCACGAGACATTTTCCTTGTCGCGCTGCCGATAGCCTTGCTCCAAACTGCAGCGCTCTTTCGAATCCGGAGCCATGGAGTCAAACATGTCCTTGGCCACTGCCCCCGTGACCATGAAAGAAATCTTGCGCTCATGCGGTGTGGGCGGCTGTTGCTCGCCCAAGGTATTCGAATAGATCAGATAAGAACCCTTGAACGGTTGGTATTCGCCCCAGTCGCTGTTGCCAGCCGCATAAGCCAGTGAAAACACGGTGAGGGCGCCGAACGCCATAGCCCACAGTTTCTTCATGTCAGGTACTCAGTTCCAGGTGAAAGTGATGGTCGTGATTCTTGAATCGGTAAACAGCACCCTGCGCACACTGGCATGGGCGCGAAAAAGTGCGATGAGCTTTGCCGTCGCAGCTTGATCGTATTCTTTGTTGTACCAATATACTGGAATGGGCAGGCCATCTTTGCGCAATGGAGGAATGTCCACCTCCAGTCCGCACTTGGTGGGGAAGTTGGCATTGTTTCGTATTCCTTTCCACCGGGAATTGCGGTATCGCAAACAATAGCGAGCTGGAACCGGATACTCCGACGCCATGGCGGTAACTTTTTTATATCGTGTTTGTGACGATGTGTGAGTATGTTGCCACCTATTTGGTGCACACTTTGCCGCATATCAAACCGGGAGTGTACCCATGACCAGGTCACGCAGCTTGCCGCCACGTTTGCTGGGAGCAGGCTTTCGTGGCTTTTCCCTGCTGCCGCTGGCGATCTCATTTGTCGTGCTGGTGTGCCTGTCGCTGCTGGCGATCCAGCTGTGGATGACCTTGCGCGCACGCGAAGTGCAACTCAATGAAGCGGGGCGCGAAAGCGCCAACCTGGCGCAATCTGTTGCGCAGCATGCTTATGACACCATCAAGGAAGCCGATACGGTGCTGGTCGGCCTGGTGGAGCGGGTGGAAACCGATGGTGTTTCCGATTCTGAACTGGCCCGCATGCACAAATTGCTGGTGAGCCGTGTCGCCGAGCTGCGTCAGTTACACGGCATCTTCATCTATGCCAGGGATGGCAGCTGGCTCGTGAATTCTCAGAAAACGCTGTTGAGCAATCTGAATAATTCCGATCGCGATTATTTCCAATACCATCGAACGCATGCTGATCGGGGGCCTTATGTCGGTCCTCCCGTGCGCAGCAAATCGACGGGACACTGGATAGTCACGGTGTCGCGGCGTATCAATATGCCTGACGGAAGTTTTGGCGGCGTGGCGCTGGCGACCATCGACATGAATTATTTCAGGCTGTTTTATGAACGTTTCTCAATAGGAAAAAAGGGCGCCATTTTCATCGCGAATGGAAAGGGCATTCTTTTATTGAGACGGCCGTTCGATGAAAGTTTGCTGGGACGCGATCTTTCGCAGTTTCCCCTATTCCATGATTATTTGCCCAAAAGTCCCGTTGGCACGGCAGTGATCAAGTCGCGAGTCGATGGCGTGACGCGTATCAATAGCTATCGAAGAGTCGAGGAATATCCGCTGGTCGTCTCTGCCGCATTATCGCAGGATGAAGTACTCGCCGAGTGGCGTCTCGACATGATTTTGCAGAACGCGGTAGGTGGCGTATTGGTATTGCTGATCGCGTTCATCGGATACCGCGTGGTGCGGCAAATCGATTTGCGGGTCAAGAGCGAAGCGAGACTGGTCGAGGCAAGTAATGAACTGGAAATGATCAATGAAACCCTGGCCCGTCTTGCCAACCAGGATGGATTGACGGGGCTGGCGAACCGGCGCCACTTCGATCAGTCGCTGCTTGCCGAGTGCAGCCGTGCGCAGCGTGAGAAAAGCGCTCTGGCACTGGTGTTGATCGATGTCGACTTCTTCAAGCAATACAACGATATCTATGGCCATGTGGCCGGCGACGAGTGCCTGAGAAAAATCGGCAAAGTGGTCGGCTACAGCATGCGCAGGCCGGGCGACCTTGCGGCGCGCTACGGTGGCGAGGAATTGGTCATTTTATTGCCTGGGACGGATTTGCCTGGCGCTTTGGCGGTGGCGGAAGGCGTCCGGCAAGCAGTGCAATCGCTGGGAGTCGAGCATAGTGGCAATCCCCTTGGCGTGGTGACGGCCAGCGTCGGCGTGGCGGCTTTCATGCCGACGCACCTGGAAAACCAGGCGGTCGAGTTGGTTGAGCTCGCTGACAAGGCACTCTACAGGGCCAAGGCATCGGGAAGAAATCAGGTCTGTTACGAATCGTCTTGCGAGCCTGCCGAGCAGGCCGTGACTGCTTTTGCATTTCGATAGCCATTTTTGAAGGTGGAGGAGCGGGCCGTACTTGTCGCTACTGCTCGCCTGCGCACTGAGGCAGGCCTTCGTTTTATCCGCGCCAGGTAGAGCCCGGTTTAGCAGATTGCTCCATACGTGCCTTTTCCCGTGCGCAGGTCGAGTCCGAAATAGCATTCGTATGCTGCCCCTTTTGTATGAACGCAGGTAATATCTCCTCTGCGCCGCTCCCGGTAACCCGCTGAGGAGCTGCAGGCCTGCTCCTGTTGCACATCGGGGCCGAGCTGGGCAAACAGTTCCCGTGCCAATTCCCCTTTGACCATGATTGCCACTTTCCGGTCGTTTCGCGTGGGCGGCAGCATGTCGGACAGCGTTCCGCCATAGATCTGATAGTCACCACGCAATGGCCTTGGCTCGCCACTCCACTCCCGCTGCTTGTCGGCCGCATGTGCCGTTGAGAATAGAGCGAGCGCCATGGCGCAGCATGCAAGCCGAGTATTCATCCATGCTCCCTGATTTCAATATGAAGATGGTCGTCGTGCCCTTGCAGAGAGCGGACGCGCCCACCGGCAATTGTTTTTTGCACCTCGCCATCGTTAAAGAAGACCTTGGTGACCATGGGATGCTGCAAAAACAGTCGTATCAATTGGATGGTGGCGTTTCGGTCATACACGTCATCAAAGCGTGACACGCGTGCGGACTGGCCTTCCAGCCTGTCCTTCCGCATGGGGCGTATATCCATTTCAAGGCCTTTCCGGTGGCTCACATGCTTGTCGTACCCTACCCTTCCGCGATACTGATATTCCCGATGCCAAATTTCCGATCATCAATTGCCTGCCATTCACGTTCGATGTAAAAGATCAGGGATAGCAAGCTGGGGTGCGCATATTGGGCCATATGGCCGGAATGTGGCATCCGGTGCAGATTGCCATAGACGTAATACCCGGCACCTTCCGGAGCCTGGGGCAGGATAAAAAAACCGCGCTTATCCCTGGGCTGAACTTCAAGCATGGTCAACTCCGCTAGGCGCAACGGTGGGGGAGTTGGCATTGTTTCGTATTCCTTTCCACCGGGAATTGCGGTATCGCAAACAATGGCGAGCTGGAGCGGGGTTTGCCCGTTGCTCTCGGTGGCGCGTGGACCAGCCTTGTCCATGTACAATCGGCAACATACGGATCGACGTATCCGCCCCTTCACTGCGGAGTACGCTTGAGCGTGACACAAATATTGCAAACCTGGCTGCAGGCCTGGCGGGAAGCCTTCACGTGCGTCGGCCTGGGACTGCGCGATGCGCGTCATGCGGGGCTGTGGTGGCGCTCCGCGCTGTGGTGCATGGCGGTCGTGGCGCTGTGGCTGGGACTGTATAGCTGCTTCGGCCGTTTTTTTGTCGAGCTGAGCGCCATGCTGGCGTTGGTGTCCGTTACCGGTTTGCTGGGGCTGGGCGTGATGGATGGCGTCGGGACACTGGCCAACGGGCCTGCCACGCTTTCGCAGATGGGCAATATCGCCGGCGGCCTGGGCAGTGCCGCCAAAGCTCTGTTGTCGATCGGCCAGATCGCCCTGGCGTTGCTGGCGCTGGCTGGCTTTTTCTATGTGCTGGTTTTTATCGTCGGCGCCATCGGCACGGCGCGCTTGCCGTTGCGCTGGCTGTTGCTGGAGCGCGCCAAGGCTGTGGCGGCGCGCCGCTATGCCGCCTGGCAGCCGCCGGCCGGCCTGGATACATCCTCCGCCCGCCCTGTGTGGCGGCGGCGCCTGTTGCTGCTGTTTTCCCTGCTGATTCCGGTGTGGGCCATGTGCGTGCTGATTTCGTACTTGCTGGCCTGGAATGTCCAGATGGTCTACGGCGCGGCGGCTGAAAAGGTGCTTGGCGCGGAACAGCAAGCGGCGTTGCGCCGCGAACAGCGTCCGGCGATTTTTGCCCTGGGATTGCTGTTGTGTTTGCTGATGCTCGTACCAGTCCTCAATTTACTGGTGCCAGCCTTGCTATGCAGCAGTGTTTGCCATTTGCAGCGCCGCGGCTGGGGCGCAACGGGGTCACCAATCAAGGTGGAGTGAACAAGGAGTGAACAATGAGTGAACACGTAAGACGCGGCACCCTGGAGCGCGCGATTGAAATTGCCGCCGCCACCCATGCGGGCCAGACGGACAAGGGCGGCGCGCCGTACATACTCCACCCCTTGCGCGTCATGCTGCGCGTCGCCCCCGGTGCTCAGCAGATCGTTGCCGTGCTGCATGACGTGGTGGAAGACAGCGATGGAAAAATCACCTTCGACGACCTGGCGCGCGAAGGATTTTCCCAGGAAGTCATCGACGGCGTGCGCGCCGTGACCAAGATCGACGGCGAGTCCTACGAAGCGTTCGTCGCCCGCGCGGCCTTGGACCCGGTCGGCAAGGCCGTCAAGCTGGCGGATCTGGCCGAGAATAGCGATTTGTCGAGGATCGATAGGCCGACGCAGAAGGATCTGGAGCGGGTGGAGAAGTATCGGCGGGCGATGGAATATTTAAGGGGTGAGGTTTTTTAACTTCGAAATGGCGCAACGCCATCGCTTCAACTGGCAACAAGTCCACCAACGTACGGACCTTTGATCCTTCGCAATGCTCAGAAAATGCATAGCGGTAAGAATTGTCGAGCGCAGATTTCTTTGCGAGCGCTACGGCACGACGACCATTTCCATGTCACGATCAAGTAGCAAGGCAGATGATATGAAACGCCTTCTCGTTGTTTTTCTTCTTCTTGTTTTGGCTACGGCCATGGCTCAATCCGCTCCCCAATGGCTATTTTCTTACCAGTCATTCAAAGGCCGCTATGCGGTTTATGGCGGCAGCCTGAGCGATCCGCAGCCGCCGACCAGGAAAGACAAGCGCATCGCGTTCTGGATCGACGGCAAGGCGGCGAAACAGCTATTTGATGCGATGGGGCCCGACTTGCGCAACGCGTGCGGCGTGGATGGCGAATATCGATTGCGCCAGCGGGCGGAAGTGAGCTGCTCCTACCATCCCCGTGATGGCCATTATTGCGACTTTGGCTTTGATCTGCTGACGGGGCGCAGCATCGGCGGCTCCATATGCTGAGGCGCGCCAGCCTGCTAGGCGTCACGCTACTGTGCCTGCTGTTGGCGCACCAGGCTCGGGCCGTATGGGCGTTTGCAGAGAGGAATTTTTCAGCTTCGTACGCGATCTATGGCGGATATCTTGACGAAGCCGTCGCCCCGGTTGCGGGCGATACCAAAGTCGCGTTTCGTCTGACGGGAGCCGCTGCCAGAGACATGTTCGACGCCATGGGACCGGATTTTCCCAATGGCTGTCCCGATGCACAAATACGCGTTCGCCATCGTGACATGCTGCTGTGCCGATATCGGCCAAAGGATGGCCATCACTGCGATTTTGGCTTTGATTTGTCGACGGGCTTGAGTATCGGAGGAGCGGTTGGTGGGGCGGTGTGTGGCGAGTAGTGGGGGCGGTGGACCTTCAAGGGTCACCGGGTACGACCAAGAGCCTTACGGATGGCCTGCTCGACGGGGCGGTCTATCAGCGCCAGGACGATCACCACGGCAGCGGTAACAATCAGTCCCTCCAGTAAAGCAGGATCCGGAAAAAGTCGCTGATTGGCGATGGCGGCAGGTACCGTTGCACGCTTCCAGAGAAGCAGCGCCAGGGCGGCGCCAGCGGCGAGCAGCATGGCTGGCCGACGATGGTGCAAGCGGGCGATTTGCCCCGTCAGCAGCAATGCGATACCCCACGCAAAAGGATAGGCGCCGTGGTCGAACAGGATCATGCGCTCGTCATAGTAGACGCCGGTGTACCACGCAAAACGGGAGAAGCCGAAAAGACCATAGACGACGAGGGCCACAGCCAGCACGAGGAAACTGGAGGAAAGCAGGCGCGCAATTTTCATGGTTGGGATTTCTTTGCCAATGCGTCGAGATCGCGTTTGCTCAGGTGGCCCTTCTGCTTGCTTGGTTTGATCATCGTGCCTTTGCTGGATATGGCTCGCTGGCCGTGCTTGTAGTCCTGCATTTTTCGCCGCCGTGGCTTGTCTGGTCATCCTTGTAGATGGTTTCAGCGGGCATGAAAGTGCAAGTTTTTACATTTATAGGTGTAGCATATTAACAATTCTATTGGCGTCAACCTGGTGCTCGGCTATGGCCGGTTTTAAGTCCTGCGGAGCGAGGGGAGTTCCGCCTATGGCCACAACAAGAGTCTTCCCTGGCTGCGTCAATACGGATTGACTGGCTGCTTTCGGGGACGGAAGCGGACGGAGCAGATTAGCGCTCTGAATCGCCTCCAGTAGCTTAAGACCGCGATTTTCAGCGCGGGAATTTATACCGTACCAGCAGCGTTGGCCCTTTGCCGCCGGATGGCGTCAGCAGTATCTCGTCACCGGGCTGCATCTCCTCATACATCACCGTGCAACAGGTCGGCATCGAGTGGCCGCGCGCGGGATAAATGCCAACGTCGGTGTGCAGGGTTGCCGCGCGTACGTCCACGCTGGTCTTGCCGGCCTTTCCTTCTTCTTGCAGCAGCTTGCGCAGTGCGGTGACGAAGTCCCCTTTGCTGAGTCTGACAGGTGCCTGGGTGGCTTGCGGGCGAGCGGTTGCGTCGTTTTTCATGGCAGTTTCTTTCATTGAGTACATGGCCGCCACTATATCATTGGCTCCTGATGTTGCATGGCAGTCAGGAGGTCGATTTCATCGTTAGAGACCGAACACAATTTCCGCTTGTGATCCGGTCGCCTGGTCTGCATCCGCAAGGAGTAAGAGGCAGGTTGAGCTAGTCCGGTTTTCGTACAGGGCCTGAGCGGCTGATGTTGTTGCTAGGAAAAACCGCCTGCGGCGCAAAATGTAGTCAGAGGAATCCCTGCTGGATACTTGGAAAACTTGGAGTCACCAAAAATGAAAAATCGAACTAGGAAGAGGTTATTTGATTGGCGTTGCAAATTGCCAAGCAATTTGTGAATGATAATCAGTTGGATGAGCTGTCAAGGCAGGTTTTGAAAGCCCTCGTGGCCGATGACGGCGCTGCTGCCAAGTCTCACCTGGCCGCTGGTCGCCCGATCTACTACTACGAAGATCCTGACCATCTGCTAATTCGTAAGTGGCAGATGGACGCCGCGAGTTTGTTCACATCGGTCCTGGAAGGCTTGTTACTGTCATAGCGCCATATGTAAAACGGAAATGACTACGTCATACTCAAGAACGGCATGCGTCCTGAAATAGCCCCTTGGTGCCGCCTCCTTCCCTGTTGCTGATTGACCGGCGAGGCCTCACCGCCGCCAGACACACTGGCCAGCGTCGAACGGTTCTGCGTGGCGACCAGCGGTGTGCTCGCCGCAGTGATGGGTCATCTCGCGTAGATAGTTCTGGTCCGCCTATGACAATCTGGCGCGAAGGTCGATGTCGTTCAAAGGTCTGCGTATCGAGGCAGCAAGTCCTGATCGACCAATCGGATTTCAATGGCATTGGCTATCTTGACATGCTCCGGATTCTCGTCAGAGAAAGGCGCGTCGATGACACTGACGATGATCGTGCCAATCTGCTGGTTGTCGGTCCCCAGCACCGGCACCAGTGCGCGAGCCTCGGGTACTTGCTGAACGTTGAGTACCCTTGGCAGATACAGCATCCAGCCGATTCCTGGACGGTCTTTGAAAACCTTTTTGTCAAAGTAGCCGGCCGATTCAACCGTCACGACGGTGGGATGCCAGATTGCTACGGACTTATGAACGAGCTCTGTGACGAGTTGCCAATCTTGCGCGAACGCGCCTGGCTTGGCACGCAGCACCATCATGCTTGTTTCCGGCATAAGGCGTCCAACGTATTGAACCGACGCGCCTTCGCTGCCGTCGCGACCATTCCACATGCTGACGATGCGCGGATCCACATCGTGTTTCAACGACTCGGTCAACACCGCAATGGCGGCTGTGGTGGGGCCATCGTGGTCAAAGACTTCGTAAAGAAGTGCTTCCGCTTTTTTGTTTCCTTTAAGAAACCAGCCATTTAATATCGGTGAACATGCTAGCAGATCAGGAACAAGTCCTTGCAGCTCACCCAGCATCGTTTTGACGTCAAGCCGGCCGGCGTGACGGAATATTGCGGTAAATTCGTAGGGACGTTTCATGGATTGAATACCGTTTCGATTGGAAGGCGCATTACCACGAGCGCTTTTGAGAAAAACCGATAACTCTTAGATTGCATGAAGTACCAGCGGAGTTGAACTGGTGGCATCGGCTTTGCGACGCCAGATTGTCTGGATGCCTCAGCCAACAGCGCCCCATCACCGTTCCACCACTCTTGCGGATCGCCGGCATCGTCAAAAAATTGATCATACTTCGCTTTGGCTTCCTTGAGGAGACACTGACTGGAATCAAAACCGTCAAATGTCACGCCATTGAACATCCATTCGGTAATAAGGCGGAGCGAGCACGGAGCGAGGGTCAGGTCCGGTTTTCGTGCACGGCCTGAGCGGCTGATGTTGTTGCTAGGAAAACCGCCTGCGGCGCAAAAGCTAGTCAGACGAATCGGAAAGGGTTGCGCTTGCAAGCGCAACCCGGTTTTGCGGCGCCGAGCTGCGCTCGCCGAAGTCCCGCAAAACCCCCGTGTCCGTACCGGACGCGGATGCGACGCCCGCGTTCTGCATGCATGGAATAAATAAAAAGGGCCTCCCCGCCAAAACGGGGAAGCCCTTTTTATTTATTCGGTGGTGGAGACGGCGGGAATCGAACCTACCGTAAACTTAGATTTTTTAGGCATCTTGAAGGTTTTGCTGGCAAAATGCAGACAATCAACTTGCAACGGCAGTTGTCGGCCAGAAGCGGTCGTATAGCAACATTCATTTTTTTGACCTGGCTACTCAATCATCTAGAGGTAGAAATGGCATCTTTACTACATGAGGTTTGGGAGGAGGAAGATGGAATAACGGTTTGTATTGCTAACGGGAGTCGGCCGGAATTTATGACGGCTGATGCTCGATTTATTGCAACGTTTGAAGCATCTTCCTGGACAGAAGCAATGACAAAGTATTATGAAATGTACGATTTTGGAGTTTACAAGCCCTTCGATTCATCCTCAGAGCCTTACTCCGAAGAGTCGAAAGCTCGCCAAATCGATCAGTTAAAAACGCGTCAAATACGACTGACTTAAGTTAATCTTGGACATGTCGGTTACGTCTGCTTCGGGGCGGAACCTGCCAACGACGGCAACCGGCCAAAAGCGGTCGTTCCACACACCCTTAATTTGACGGTATCTCATGATGAGCAATGTGCTATCTGTCAACGAAGTAATCGACCGCGCAGATGAGCTTGACGGTAAGCCGGTCGAAATCGTTGGTTTGCTGACGTTTGAATTTGAGAATCACTCTCTCGGCCATTATCCAAAGGCAGAGCGACGGGAGATCACGGAAGCGGTAGATCCTCCGTACTATCAATCCAGCGTTTGGATTACCTTTGGTGCAGGAAGTATCCAGCCGAATCAAGAAATGCTCATGCGCTGGCAGGGAAAACGCGTCCGAATTTCTGGGGTTGTTCGTATGCCCCAAGGGCCGTTTGGTTGCGGTCATTTCAGCGGCTGGGGATGCGAAGTTGAGGCTTACACGATTGAACGTCTCTGAACTTCTGCAATGTGACGGAACCTGGCAACGACGGCAACCGGCCAAAAGCAGCCGTTGCCAGAGATGGCTTTCCGCAGTTCCCTTCTGCCTGAATCGCGACCATGAAGAATCAATACCGTGTAACAAAATATGAGCCATCGCTGAGAGATGCGACAGGCGCATACACAGGTTGCGATTGGACTTCGCGATCTGATATCGGACGGGTGGTTGACGGTGGGATGCTGTCTGAGGCGGTATATCTGAATGTTGAAAATAGCTACCTGTCTGCTATGAAAAGTTTCCTGGATGAGGCAGGTATCGAGTCATTGGAGTTGACGGCATTGGAATGTCGCGACGCCACCGCAGATGGCTTTCTGCACCGGGGGAACCTATCTATTGCTCGAAGCCTCGATTTCGCGCGTCTAGTCCTTCGCGAAGAGGCCTGGGGAAAACTCGTCGTGCCAGGTAAGGCGTATGTCCACTTTGGCTATGACTACTACATGTACATCGGAGTACCCTCGAAATGCGAGCGATCGATTGCCATCGCACGCGATCTAGGTCTATTTGTCGAACGAGTTCGCTCGCCTTATCTTCGTCAACAGCCATTCAGAGAAGTTACCCGCTGACTCCGTAGAGGTCCGCATTTCAACGACGAATTGGGAGGAACGAACGGCCGCTTTGGGGCGTTTCCTGCCCCTCAGTCAGGATAGGTAATGTTGCATGACAGCCAGCCGATAGACTTAATCCTTAAAGACCGAACACAATTTCCGCTTTTGATCCGGCCGTCTGATCTGCATCCGGCATCCAACGCCCATATACCCTGGCAATCATTGTCCAGTCAGCATGCCCCATCTGTTTCGCCACCCACATAGGGTGTTCCCCAGCCGACAACATCATGCTGGCGTAGGTGTGCCGCGTCTGATAAGGGTTGCGATACCGCACGCCAGCGTTTTGCAGGATGCCGGTCCATAAAGTCTTGCGGATCGGCTGGTCCCCCTCCCAGCGCCGCTCCAGGCGAGGATTTTGAAAAACTTCTTCGCCCTTCGCCCACGTGAATGCCTTTTGCTCCTGCAGCGCATGCATAGCACGCTCCAGAAGCTTGACTTCGCGGCGACCGGCGTTCGTTTTCGTGCTCTCTGCCGCTTTGGAGTGCTGCGTGAGGGCACGCGTCACCATCACGACGCCCCGCACGAAGTCCACATCGGCCCAATCCAGTGCCACCAGCTCAGACGTGCGCAGGCCTGTCCAGAATGCAAACTGCAACAGGTTGCGCCCCTGGCCGGTAGCCTGCGCCAGAATCGCCGCCTGCTCCTCCTTCGTAAATGGGTCGATATCGTCTTTCGATTGCGGCGCCTCGACTTTGGAATAGCACCAGCGCGCCAGTGGATTGACTTCGATCAGCTCGTCCTCTATCGCGTCGTCAAGCGCCTTGCGCAGCACGCTCTGGATGTTGGCCATGGTCTTGTTGGTCGCGTTCATGGGCTCCAGCTTCGTCCGCACGTCTTTCTTGCGCAGCGCCGACAGCATGATGGTGCCGAACCAAGGGATCAGTTGGCCAACGACGATCTTGCGATAGCCATTGTACGTGCTGGCCTTGAGGTGCTTTTTTTGCCTGTCGAGCCACTTATCCAGAAACGCCTCGATGGTCTGCACGTCGCCGACCTGGTCGGCAAACTTGGCGGCATTGGACGATTGCGGAAAGGTGGCCGTGTAGTCAAAGCTGTTGGTGGCAATCGCGTGCAGGATCGCCGCTCGATGGTTCTCGGCCCGTTTCAGGTTAGCGGAGGTGGGCTTGAGCGCGATCCTTTCCCGGCACCTGGTGCCGCGATACATGAAGGTGATTTCGATGCTGCTTTCCGATGCAGCTTTAACACCTCTCCCGTCTCTACCCATGATTCATACCCTTTCACGTCAATTAAAATTCGATTGTCTGGTGCCTTGATCCAGACGGCATCTTTCGGCCAGATCCCGTCCCGGATCTTTGTTCTGATCGCGTCAGGCGTGTAGCCTGACTCGCTTGAAAACTTCGGTATGGTCATGTAGCGAAGCATTCGCTTTTCCTTTTCAAACTGGTATCGTTTTGTGAGCACATCATCAGTCCGTGCAGCCGCAATCCGTCAGCGCATCGTCGAACGGGAACAGCTCCCCGTGATTCATAGCCATGTCATACATCGCCTGATAGCTGGGCCTGTCCTTGCGGAACCAGCCGCCAGCACCCGATCCGGCCGTTTGGGCGTTCTTTTCCTGCTGTATCCACCACAGCGCGCGGCTGGGCTTTTCGCGGATCAGGGATAGCACCTGGTTGCCGCCTTTCAGGAAGCACAGATCGCAGTTACCGTGCATCGTCTTGCCGCTCATGTTCGGCAAGCCCAGGTCAAAATCTTGTGTTGCCCAAAACGCGCTGACATCGGCCACGGTCAGTCCGGCCGCCGCCAGGGGCGCTTCTTTCACTTCGTGCTTGCCGTAGTCCTGATTCGCCAGCCGCGCCACGCGCAAGGGCTCGTCGGCGCGCATGCCGATAAACGTGGTCCACTCGACCAGGCCTATCGACTTCAAATAGCGCTGCATCGGGCGTACCTTGAGTTCCGCCGTGCAAAAGCGCGCTACTGGGTTCGGGAGGAATTTCTTTTCGTCGTGCAGATCGGCGAACGGTTCGCCGCGGCGGCTGGCCGTAGCAAAGTCCACGATGGCAAATTCCTTGCCGCGCGCTTCATTGCGAGGACGGTTTTCTATCCAGACGATGGGAACGCCCCAGCGCTCGCCGCAGTCGCGCACGAATTCAAGAGTCGCCTCCTCTTCCTTGCCGGTGTTGGCGAAGCACACCACGACGTCAGCCGGCAGCGTGCCGCCGTAGGCTTGAAGCGTCATCCACAGCATCATGCCGCTGGTACGGCCGCCGCTGAACGAAATGACGCCCGGGCCATCGAACAGGAATGGACTGTTCATGCGGGCACCGCACAGCGTCGAGCCAGGGCCACCAGCCAATGCGCCAGCTCGGCGGGCGTGTGCTCGCGTTCTGCCTTACCGCATTCCGGCCGCCAGCCTGGATCGCCCTTCCGGCGACGCTCGCCGGAGCGGTTGCGGCCGGACGGGGCGATCACATGCGAGGCGTCGCCCAGGACGATGGGCATGGCCGGTATTTGAGCTGGCGCACAGCCGACGATGTACAGCAAGGTGGCTTTTTCCGCGCGGTGGCCAAACGAGCTTTGGAAAATTGGGAGCGTCCAGCCGCCAAATTTGTCCCGCTCGCCGATCGCTGGCAAGCCGCAGTGTGGCCAGAGGGTCGAGCGCTTCGGGTGCTCAAGCACGCCGCCGAACTTGCGCACCTGGGCGACGGCCCATACTGCAAGTTCCTTTTCGTCCGGACGCGGCTTGGCCAGGTGGCGCAGCGTGCCCCAGGAGCGGCACGGCGGATGCGCTACCACGGGCACACCACCCGGCCAGGTGCGGGCGTCGCGTTCCGCATCCCAGGCATCAACCGCCGGCATGGTCTTGTAAATGGAATTGGCGCGCACGAACAAGGCCGCCACGGCCGGTACTGAGCGTTCCGCAGTCATGCTGGGCACCCGACGGGCGCGGTTGCCTTCTTGACCGCTTCGATTGCGCCCAGCGGCACGGCGCGGAACATGCCTGGCCACTGATGGTCCAGTTCCACCCACGCATGCAGCTCGCCATTGCCCACGTCGCGGCGCAGGTCGTTGACGGTGCCGGCCTGGTAGCCTTCGTCGGTATCGAACGTCACGCGGTCGCCCAGGGCGATTTGCCGCGGCGAATTGGTCAGGGTGGTCAGCATTGCGGTGCTCCTTTCAGTTTGGCGGTAACGCCGCACACGCCGTAGCGGTCGATGGCGGCGTCGATCACGTCGCCGCTGGATGCGGCAACCTCAAAAAATTCAAAGCGTTCGGTTTGCGTGCGAACGATCACGGCATAGGTGCTCATGTGCCATTTCCTTCATGGGGTGGGGTGTCGGGGACGATCAGCCGGGGCCACGGGCAGGCGTTGACGGCCGCCCATGCGGCAATCAGTGCTGCTTTGGCCTCGTCGGGCAGGTCAGGTATGGGCGCCGCCGGCGGCATGGCCGGGGCAGGGCGGTCGGGGTGCGTACAGTTATTTACACGAGTCCGAGGAACGGCAACCCCAACAGCCACCGCGCGCCCGCCTGTGGCCTGTACCGGCGTCCACGTATGGCGCACGGACTTGAAGACCACTCCAATGAGGTCGCTGCAGCGCACGCCGTAGGGCGTGGTGCGCAGCGTTTCGCCGTAGCGGCCGATGACGGTCTTTTCGTCCTTGGCCAGGGTGACGACCAGTTCCTTGCGCGGCACCAGGGCGCCGCCCTGGGCGCGCAGGTATTCGGCCCAGCAGGCGCGCTTTTCGCCGTCGATTTTTTGCACGGCGTCCCAGGCGCGGCGCATGGCGGCCGGGGCTTCGTTGAGCATGTTCTCCTCGATGCGGCGCAGTTCGCGCCATACGGTGACGGGCGCACCGCCCCATTGCTGGAATTGACGGATGCCCCAGCACGCGGCCCAGGATTCGACGCGCGCCGATGGCGTCAGCTCGACATCGCCTTCGGTGTCGGCCGTGACAACGTAGCCTTCTTTCGTCTTGTGCTCGGCCACGCCGTCGATGTTCTTGGCCACGTACTTGGCGATGTAGCCGGCGGCGCTGCCCTTGGCCCAGTCGATGCGTTTCACGTCCAGGCGGCGCGCGAAGGCGCCCGGTTCGCCACGGTCCACGCGCCAGGCGTAGCGCTTCATGATGCGGATGGCGCGGCCGGCCACGTCCTGCAGGTGGGCCGCCTTGTATTTCGCGGTGGGGCGTACGAACAGCAGCAAATGCCAGTGCGGGCAGCCATCGTGATGTGGCTCGGCGATGCGAAAGCCGTACAGGCCGATGCCCCGGCGCGCCAGCGCGGAGCGGCACAGCGATGTCATCTTGCCCAGGTAGGCGTTTGCCTCGCGCGGCGTGGAGCCGTCGAACTTGTCGTTTGGCTTGCCGCTGTGCTGCATGGCGTGGAAGCGCGATGGGCACGTCCAGGTGATGAAAATGCCCTGGTCGCCGCACTCGCGGGCGATCTGCTCAAAGCCGTTGATGCGCAACATCAGTTCGCCGCGCCGGATGGCTTTATTCGCGGTCGTTTTCTCGGCCAGCTCGGCGATGCTGAATTGCTGGCCGTTTTCGTTCTGCACCAGCGTGGCTGCCAGCGCTGCCGCATTGCGGCGGTTTTGCGCAAGGCGCGACAGCACGGCGTCGTTGCTGGCGTAGGGTTCGCCGCGATAGTTCACGTACCCCAGGCGGATATTGCCGGCTTCAAAGGCGCGCTTGACGCGCTTGCGCAGTTGGCGGCGCCACCAGCGGGCATCCACCAGGCGGGCGATGGTGTCGGCCAGCGCGTCGAACTCGGGCAGCTCGATGCCATACGAGGCGCATTCGTCTTCCATGATCTGCAGGGCGTGCGTGTCGGACACTGCCATCCACAGCATTTTGGTCACGCCGGCCGCCGCGCGCTCGGCGGTGGCCACGATGTCGGCGTCGCTCTGCGACAGGTCGACGCCGGCCGGCACGTATTGTTCGGCGAACTCGCGCACAAAGCTGCTGGCGACGGATTCATAGACTTTGTACCAGGACGACCAGGCCATCTTGGCCAGGGCCGCGTTGATGACGCGGTTGCGCCACTTGAACGGAATGCGGGCCAGCTCGGGCGCGAACTGGGCGGATCGCAAGAAGGCTTCGTGACGCTGCGGGGCAGGCAGCAGGATTTGTTTAGATTGCATTCAACAGTCTTTCGTACACACGGATAGCGGCAGAGGTGGCGGCGCGCAGTTCGATGCGCTCTTCCTCGGTAAATGAATGGATGGGCGATTCCCAGCGGTCGGCGTCCATGCCGGCGGCAATCAGCACGGAGCGGCGCGCGCCACGGGGTGACAATCCCCAGGCCTGGGCCATGAAGGGCGCCAGGTTGCGCGGCTTGATGCTGCGTAGCTGGGCCTTGGCTTCGGCGATGGCGGCCAGCGCATGCCCGGCGCCCGGCGGCGTCGGCATATCCTTGTCGCGCGCTGCCAGAATCTCGGCGGCAGGCTGGAACGACAGGTGATTGTCGATAAGGGACGCCGGCATGGTTCAGTCCTTGATGAAGCCAATGGCCCGCAGCACGCCGGGGGCAATGACGATCAGGAGCGACAGCAGCCAGATGCCGCAGGTTTTGGCCAGGCGCAGCATCAGCGTGCCCCTGGCTTGAGAAATTGTTCTGCCCAGTACAGGAGCGTGTGCGATGCGCCGCAGCAGTGGCGGGAACCCGCTTCGTTGGCGAAAAGGTAGTTCACCTCGATGGGCAGCTTGCCGACCAGGGCGCGCTGCTTGGCTGGCGCGAAAAAGCCGTCACGTTCCAGTGCCTGCGCATCGCTGACGATGAAGGTCAGATTGGCAGCGCCGTAGGCGTGATAGGTCTTGGCGATCTCATGGATGTGGGCGGTCAGCGCCGCGATGCCGATGCCCGCGCCAGCTTGCAGCAGAAAACACGTTGGTGCCACGGGGACAATACAATTTTGCAAGGTCGGGCGGATCGTGCTTGATGACATGGATTGGTCGGCATGGCTGGTGGCGTGCAGCGTGTTTTCCATCGGTTTTCCTTATTTCAGGTTGAACGAATCCCGCACGCTCAAAAAGGAACGCAGCAGGGCACAGCAAAAGAGGGGGAGTTACAGCGGCCGGGTTAAGGCGGCGCGAGGATCGGGATAGTCATCAGCAGCCCGCCGTCAGGTCGAGGGCCAGCTGGCTGGTGGCTGCCGCGCGCGCATGCTGGGACATCGGGATGCGGATATCCGGCTTGGGCATGGCGGACAGCGAGAGGGTGCGCAGTACTTCCAGGCCTGCCACGAAGGAGTGCCCGCATTCGGGGTTCTGGCACATGTAGGTGATTTCCTTGAACATGGCGGACATCGTGCGGCTTTTGACGGCGCGGACGGTGTATTCGCAATGCGGGCAGGGCAGGCCGATGACTCTCATTTCAGCTTTCTTTCCACTTGGTACAGGGCGCGACCGCGACCTGTCATGTTTTTCGACTGTATGCGTAAGCGCGACTTGACGAGCCATTCAGCCGCCTGATCGATACTTGCCAGCCCCTGGCGCTGGCGCACGAGTTCCAGCACCGCGCGCTCTTCGTCATTGAGGTGAATTTGATGGTCTGGCATTTTCTGTAACTTTAGAGTTGCTCAAAAGTGACTCGGTTTAAACGCTGCGACGCTGTACGCTGTCGATAGTGGCGTCATCCAAGGCGATCACGGCCAAGGCTTCCCGCATCACGATCTGGCGCACCAGCACCGCAAGCTCTTCGCCCTGGTAGTTGGCGATTGAGGAAACAAGCTGGTGCTCGTAATCATCCAGGCGCAGCGCAACTGTATGTTTGCGAATACGTTTTGCATCGGGGTACATGACGTGGTCCTTAGTGGGTGGATTTGGATGCGAGTTCGCGCTTGTAGTCGGCGAGGCCGCGCAGGATCAGGAGGCGAAGGAGCCATGCGCGTGACCGCTGTTGAGCTGCTGCTAGAGTTTCGATTTCCTTTACCTCGTCAGGAGCCAGGCGAACGCCAAGCGGCTGGGAGGTGACGCCTTTGGTAATGCGTCCGACTTTTGACAAGTTTTTCATAATGTTATGATGTGTAATCGCTACAGGATGGCGTAACTATAGTATGTCAAAACATACTTGTCAAATTAGATGTATGGATAAAAATATTTTTGGTGATAGGTTAAGGCAAGAGCGAACACGTTTGGGCCTTACACAAGAAGCGTTCGCGGCTGTTGGTGGCGTGAAAAAACTCGCTCAGATTAACTATGAGCAAGGAAAGACCTTGCCTGATGCTGGCTACATGGTCTCATTGGCAGGCATAGGGGTAGATATCTCGTATGTGATGCTTGGTGTTCCGACAAGTAATTCTTTAACCGACGATGAGAACGAGCTGTTAGCGGGTTATCGGCGGTTAGATTTGCGCGGGAAAGCACGCGTGTTGGGAGTTGTCGAAGGGATTGCTGATGCACCTCCTACCGCGGTAGCTAAGTCTGCAGAGCGGCATACTCAAGTTATTGTTCATGGCGAGATTGGTCAGCAGATCCACGGGAATATAACAGCACCACAAACGATCCATGTCGGTCGTAAAAAAAAATGATCAATGCCTTGTAATGGTCGATACAAAGCACGCACCGTTTGGTTGTACCGTACAGCGGATTATCCTCTACTTTGTAATATGCATGGTTGCCTTGTGTTTTAAAATGATAGAAAAAACATTCGTTGAACTAAATTAACTGGAGGTTTCATGGCACTAACAGACGAAATTCAGGCGACTAGAAAGAGAGTTGTGACCGATGGATATGAGATGTCACTCGGTGAAATTATCAACTTATACAAGGACGGAGAGCTTGTTATTGATCCAGTCTTCCAACGACTTTTTCGTTGGGAAGATGAGCGAAAAACACGTTTTATTGAGTCGTTAATTCTTGGAATTCCAATTCCACCAATTTTTGTCTATCAGGATGAAAACGGAGTGTGGGAGCTTATCGATGGACTTCAGCGCCTATCAACGGTGCTTCAGCTTACTGGCGATCTCAAAGGTGAGCGTGCTGACCAATTAGGGCCTCTAGTTCTGAATGGAACTCGCTTCTTGCCGAGCCTGGACAAAAAACGTTGGAAAGAATCTGCTGCAGGTGCGGATGACGGGATTGGACAAGCTCTGCAAATAGAGATGAAGCGTGCACGAATTCGTGTGGAAATTCTTAAGGCCGATAGTGACGTTGCCGCGAAATTTGAACTCTTTCAGCGTCTAAATACAGGTGGTGCCGGCCTGTCCGAACAGGAAGTTAGAAATAGTATGGCGGTTTCCTTAAATCGGGAATTTTACAATTGGTTAATGGATCGTTCGGTTGATGCTTCCTTTTTAAAAACTACAGATCAAACTGGTGTTGCGATAGAGTCACAGACCGGTGTGGAATTAGCATTGCGATTTTTTGCATTTAGAAATGTTCCTTATGTAGCCGGTTTAGATGTACATGAATATCTCGATGATGCCTTGATAAAAATGGCAACCGATGATAATTTTGATATGGACTCTGAAAAAGAGGTATTCTCTAAAACATTTAGGTTCTTAGATGATGCTTTAGGTAGCATGGCATTTAAACGATGGAACGGGGCCAGTTTTTCCGGGAAATTCTTAATTTCTGTATTTGAAGTGATGGCTACTGGGGTTTCTTTAAATCTTGCTCAAATCGAAGCCATGACACCAGTAGAACGTCATGCTTTCCTTAATGAAGTCGCTCGAAAGCTGTGGGCAACAGAGGCCTTCACACAGAGTTCTGGCGCTGGCATAAGAGGTACCACACGTCTCTCAAGACTTCTACCCTTGGCGGCTATTTTCCTGAACCCAACAGGCCCTGGCAATGTCTGATATTAAAACCTTAACCCAGCTTCAGGATACTCTTGATAAAGAAATGGGGTGGAGAGTTAAAGAGATAGGCGCATTTAGATTCGTGTCTAAATCTGATGGGCAGGAAAAGAAGTTCTTCATTCGGGCTGGTGTGGCGATTCTTTATGCCCACTGGGAAGGTTTTGTAAAAAACGCTTCCGAACATTATTTGAATTATATAAATAATCAAGGGCATACATATAAGGAACTGCAAAGTTGCTTTTCATTATTTGGTTTGAAAGGTAAGTTGCAGACTCTTGCGAACTCAAGAAAATCGGCGCCAAATCTTGAGGCATTTAATTTTATATTTTCTGAGCTTGAGAAAAAGGCAAATTTGAATATGTCGTCAGCAATTGACACAGAATCAAATTTGACTTCAAAAGTATTTTCTAATATTGCTTCATCTTTGGATATAAGTACAATTTCTTATGCGACTAAATTTAATCTTATCGATGAAAGTCTTGTGAATAAGAGAAATAAAGTTGCGCATGGCGAATATCTGGATTTGGGTGGCCGGGAATTTGGTGAGCTCGTCGATGAGATTTTGCAGTTGATGCGCGAATACAAAACTGACATAGAAAATGCGGCTTCGACGAAGAAATATATAAGACCGATTCCGGAATTGTTGCAAGCATAGCGGGAAATCCCAATTGAAAAATTATCCTATTCTCCTTGTGATTACCGCGGATCTTTGCTAGGGTTTCTCTTCATGCTCGCAGATGATATCCCGTACTTCCTCAATTGTTTTCCAAGCATGCAGCGCCGCCCGTTTCGCGGCCTGCTTGCTCTTGTAAAGATGCTCCAACGTCTTGTGGCAGCGGGGTCAGGTCTGCCATTCGGTCACGATCTCAGCCTTGACGTCCAGACTCACAGAAACGGTGATCCATTAATTGTCGATACGGCTCGATTAACTATGCTGCTTATGTGTATTGACGCCCAGCTTACGCAGCGACTTCAGCTTTGGGGTTCGCATAGCTGGGCCTGTGTCGGAATGGCAGATCTGACCCTCGACCTTGCAGATTATTTATTTAGAATTATTTTATGGGAGGAGGTTCTGCATCTTGCAAGAATTCGTGTAGTTCTTTTGTTGCCTTTTTAATATCTTCTGTGTACAAGTCAATAGTTTCAAAATCAAATGGTTCTTTCCCATGCACTAATTGATTTCTAAATCTGCCTAATTCGGATATGTGCATCAAAATATCTGGTGGAATATCTTTATTTAAAATTCTTAATACACGTAGTGGGGATAGGCGTGCTGCGCCGTTGATTTCTGCATAATTATTAATAAATACTTCTAAATCCACCCATAATTTTATGAATTTGCTAGCGGATTCATGTCTTTTCTTGATCGCTTCCTCGCTGGAGATGGTTGCGAAAGTAGACATTCCTATTGTTCGAATTTTTTCAAACACCATATAGCGATCAGAATTTCCAGCGATTACTTGATCGATTACTTGCTCCGCTAATGGGCGCCGATCAAGATCAAAATGAAAGGCAGAAACATAGCTCCTAATATGATCTGGTGTGTTGAGGCTCAATTCGTTTAACAATTCAAAAAGCAGGTCAACCCTTCCGACTTGATGCTCGTCGAAGTTTCTAACGTCGAATTTTTCTCGTGCCATGTCCACAAGTGAGGCTGCAAGGTCATAATGAGTGGAGTATTTTCTACCATGCTCCGAGACTCTGCGTTCCATCGCTCGCTGTAGCCGTTCTAAAGCAATTTCGCCAGCAAGAACCAGTCCGTTTAGCTCATCAAGAATCGCATATTCATCTTCGGATAGTGTGCCCTGCATAGGTTTGTACACGAGATCATGCTCTACTTCAGACCATGCATGCATTAGGACAGATGCTACCTGTATTTCTATCTTTGCATTTGAAAATCGAATTTGAGAACTAGTTAGATTTTCCTCTTTGATTTGCACTCGATAATGCGTCGCACCATAACCAGAAAATCTCTTCATGTAGCTTGATGGTGCTTTATCTGGAAACTCTTTTGGTTCTTCTATTATTGTAAATAGAGATTTAATGAAAGAATTGACTTCTTTTCTCTGTCCGGGGAAGTAAAGTGCTACTCTTACACCTGCTAAGTCAGCTACATCCTCATAGATTCTCTCGATACTATCATACTGTTTTTTGACTTGGCGATGGCGCACTTTAGCTTCAAGTGGTCGTATGCTCTTCGCCCTTGAAGTTACGATTGCTCTAACGCCCGCCGATTGTAAATTGGAATCAATAAGTTGAGCCGCTAGCCGACACGCTTGCTCGTAAAAATCAAATTCTTTTCCGTATCTTTTAATAAAATCCGAAACCAGATCCAAGAGAAACTCCGTATGTGTGTATAAAACGATTTTCAATAATTTTCACTCATCAGTATGATTGGTCGAGTGATATTGGTCAACTTGCTGGAAAGATTGACTTTCTTATTTTGTTAATATTTCGTCTAAATTTTATTGGTTTTAACTATACTATTTTGTGAGATTTTTAAAAATTTGATTCTTGCATCCACGTATGCGGGGCGGCTTGTTTTACAGCGCTTGCTCTTTACGATGCTCCAACGTCTTGAGCGTTCCTGTACCCCTAGCAAGCTCCTGCTTCGCCTTTTTCTATTTCGCCACCACGTTCTTCACTTGGCCACCATGCTTGTGATGCCTTCGTCCGGGTCTTCCCTTTTTTTCCTCGCGCTTGACCCAGACCGCTTCCGGCTTCGTCTCAAATCCCACGCGGGTGATGATAGGCTAGCGGGACCAAGTTTGCCATTCGGACGCGATCTCAGCCTTGGGGTATAGGCTCAAAGCAACTATGATATATTAATTACCAATGTGGCTCGTCTAACTATGCTGCGTATGCGTAATGACGCTGAGCTTACGCAGAGACTTCAGCTCGGGGTTCGCATAGCTTGGGCTGTGTCGGAATGGCAGGCCTGCCCCTCAAACGCGGTGAATAAATCAAAACTGCGCTAAGTTGACATGAAGTTCAAAAGGAAAAAATCAGCTCAATCCAAAGAGTCTAAGCCGACCATACTTGTAACCAATCTAAAGGTATTCATGAAGAAAATTTTTCGATCTCATCGTCTGAGCGAACTACCAGAGAAGCAAGGCGTACTAGTCAATCCCTTTCTAAACATTGCACGGCAACCGAGAGACACTTCTCCCGAACTACACGAACTTGCAGATGCCTGGTTCGGACAGCAGTTTGGATTGCATTTTCGAAGTAAGACCTTGATTGGCAGTGGTGATCGCGACCAAGCGAAACGCTACTGCGATGAAAAACACGTATTGGTTTCTATCGAACCAATCGGTGATTATGCGTTCTGCTATTCACCTATGTGCCGCGACATGTACCTTTATTTTAAGGGTATCGATAGCCGCAGGTGGCAACAGGACCAAGTGTGGCAGGAGATGAATGCGCTGCAGTATCAGCTAGTCAAAAATGCATCTTGGGACGTTGCAGTGGACAGTAAATGCGAGATCATGATGTATGCCCAAGCATTCAAATATCAACGTGAGGAATGAAGCGCTGTTGGCCGTAGTAATGTCTAAAATTTAGGTCATTTCATAGTTTATGTCGACTGCTAGGATTTGGCTATTTCATGTGATTTTGGAAATTTTCTTGGCAAGTTTGAAGGATTGGAAGCAAGTACTCCTCTCCGGCGTTGCTCAGCCTTAACTTGCAATAGGGAAGTCGGAATTGAAAGAATTTAAACGTTGAACTCGTTTCTGTTGATGTCTTATGCGAACTAACGTAAAACTGCCCGTTTTGGGGCGATAGCAGCCGTTGATTCCAGATAAATGCGGTATATTTATATCGCATTTTCGCCGGCTGCAGCTCACGGAGGCTTCCACGGTTCCTCGCTGTTTTCGCGGATGATCTCCCGTACTTCCTCGATATTCTTCCAAGCCTGCAGGGCCGCCCGCTTTGCCGCCTGCCTGCTCTGATAAAGATGTTCCAGCGTCTTGAGCGTGCCCGTGGCGCCAGCCTGCTCCTGCCCCGCCTTTTTCTTTTTCGCCGCCACGTCCTTCCACTTCGCCACCACGCCAGTGATACCTTCGTCCGGGTCTTTCTCGTCCTCGCGCTCGGCCTCGACTGCTTCCGTCTTCGTTTCAAATTCCACGCGCGTGGTAAAGCCGCTGCCGCCCAGGCTGTGCGTGACCTTGACCGATAGCCATTCGGTGGCGTCGATCTCGGGCTTGAAGCCTGTCACGGTCACGGGCGATTGCGGGAATACGGCCGGGTTGCCAAGGGCCAGGCTCATTTCAAAGGTGGCCAGGCCGCGCAGGATGCGCTGCCATTCGGCCACGGCTGCCGCGCGCGCGTCCGTTTCGTTGGCGAAGGTGGTGCGCAGGCGCTTGCTGTTGCCCGGCACGCCTGCCACGACGCTGCGGCGGCGTGCGTAGCGTTCGTCGTGCCAGAAGGCGCGCACGCCCGTGTAGGCGTCGCTTTCGGCGCTGTGGTAGCGGTGGCCGTCGCCCAGGGCGCGCGTGATGGGAATCATGGGCAGCGCCTTGCCGCTGGCGGTGCGGCTCTGGTTGATGGGGATGAACAGCAGGGTGTCGTTCTTGACGGTGGCCACCGCGTCGTATTTCCTGCCCAGCCGGCGCAGGAAGGCCGCGTCGCTCTCGTGCGTTTGGTCGATGTGCTCGATGGCGGTGTCGCGCAGGCGCGCCGACACGCCCGACGCCAGCTCGTTGCGAAAGGCGATGGCCTCGATGATGGCGCCCAGGGTGGTCTTGTGAAAGCTGTGTTCCTGCTGCTGCTTGAAGGTGTCGATCAGGTTGGCCGACCTGGCGCGCAGGGTGATGGTGTCGGGCGCGCCGCTGTGCTCCACCTCGTCGACGGTGAATTTGCCCATGTCCACCAGGCCGGACGATTGCCAGCCCAGCGCCAGGGCGATCTGCGCGCCGCGCGGCGGCATGGCCAGCTTGCCGTCGCTGTCGTCCAGGGAAATATCGAGCTGGTCGCTCTCGTCGCCACGGCACAGGGTCAACGTCAAATTGATTAGCCGCGGTGAAACGATGGCCGTCAAATCCTTGTCCTCGATGCTGACCTTGAAGGCGGGGATATGCTCGCTCATTTGAACTTGTCCGCCGCGCTGCCGATGGCGCCGCTGATGCTGCCGCCGATCTTGTCCTTCATTTCGCTGACCACGCCGCCGTATTTCGACGTGATGCCGCCGACCACATTGCCCACCACGCTGCCCACGGCATTCCTGGCCGCGCCGGCGATGCTGCTGGTCATGCCGTCGATGCTGAGCATGTTTTTCAGGTCGCCGATGTCGCCCAGGCCGACCATGGCCAGCACGCCGTCGTCATCGCGCTTGAGCGCAATCGAGAACTCGACGCGCCGCGCGCCGCCGCTGCCGTCCAGGATGCTGCGCCCCTCGGTCATGCTGGTGATGCGGTACGAGCCGAGAATGCGGCCTGTGCCCTGGATCAAAATCCACGATTTACCCGTGTCGGCCATCATGCGCAGCGCATCGAGCGAGTACAGGGAGCCGGTCAGTTCCGGCGCCACCCAGCCCGACAGGGTGATGGTGTCGTCGCCTGGCCCCACATACTGGTGCGCGTCGCGCAGGCCCACGCGGGCCGTGCTGGCGTGCTTCCATTCTGTTTGCCGCTGCAGCTCGTGATAGGCCAGGGTCGGCAGGCTGAAAACGAACATTCCTAAAATCATCATCATGGTGGTTATTCCTTCTTAATCGTGGTCGCGCAGGGACGAGCGGATGCGTGCCGCCTTTTCGCGGTCGCGCTGATCGAGCGCCATACTCACGGCGCGCGCGATGGCCTGCGGATCGGTGCCGGCCTGCACATGGAAGGTGATTTCGATCTTGTCGCCCTGAATCGTCATGCCGGCGCCGAACCCGCCCTGGGACAGCGGGGCGCGCGTGTCGAACGCGCTGGCGGGTAACGCCGTGGCCGTGCCGATGGCAATGCCCGCGCCCAGTTGCGTCAGGCGCTGCGCCAGGCCGGATACCTTGGCAATCGGCGCGCCCTCGCTGCGGTCCAGGCCCACGGCCAGGCCCTGCATGGTGTAGTCGCCGAGCTGGGCAAACACGCGGCTTGGGCTGTGGATGCCCAGCTTTTCCTTGAACCAGGCAATGGTGCTGGAACCGGCGTTGCTGATGGCGTCCTTGACGGCGCCCATGGAACCCGTGATGCCGTTGACCAGGCCGCGCAGGATGTTGGCGCCGAACTCCGTGAACTGCGCCGGCAGCTTGATGCCGAACCAGCTCAACACGCCCGCGAATGCCTGATAGAACACCCCGACGGGTGACCAGTTGATAATCAGCGCGCTGATACCCGCTAGGCCGCCGGCACACGTCGCCTTGAGCTGCGGCCACACGCCGGCAAAGAACGTCTTGACCGGCTCCCAGCATTGATAGATGACGTTCAAGCTGCTGGTGATGCCGCTGGCCATGCGGCGCAGCAGGCCGCTGCCGAAGTCGCTGAACCTGGCGGGCAGCGCAATGCCGAACCAGCCCAGCACGCCCGCGAAGGCGCGATAGAACAGGCCCAGCGGCGACCAGTTGACGATCAGGGCGCTGACGCCGCCAATACCGCTGGCAAATGCCGTCTTGACGTGCGACCAGATGCCTGTAAAGAAACCCTTGATTGGCTCCCAGTATTTATAGATCAGGAAGGCGGCGCCGGCGATGACCGTGATGGCGATGCCAATCGGGGTCATCAAAAGTGCGCGGCCCAGCCACAGCACGGCGCGGCCGGCCCACATGAAGGCGCCACCCAGGCCGCGCAGGATCGGCGTGAGCACGCCGCCCTTGATACCGATTTTGGCGAACATGACGTGCAGCATGGCGTAAGGGCCGACCAGTGCGGCAATGCCCAGCATCAGCGGGCCGAGCACCAGCAGCAGGCCGGCCAGCACGGCAAACGCGGTAATCATGACCTTGGCCACGGTCGGGTTGCGTTCCATGAAACCGTTCAGGCGCGTGACGGCGGAAATCGCCAGTTCCAGCCCCTGGGCGTACAGCGGCAGGATTTTCTCGCCCATGGTCAGTTTCAAGTTGGCCAGCTTCGATTGCGCCTCCAGTTCCTTGCCGGCGGCCGAGTCGCGGCCCAGCTTGTCCAGTTGACCAATATCTGCGGCGCCACGGTTGAGCTTTTCGTTTTTGTGGATTTGCACGCGCTGCAAATACATCTGCGAGTACAGGTTCGACGCGGTGCGGTTGGAAAAGATGCTGCCGATGGCATCGAGAACCTGTTTCTTTTCCGTGATGCCTTTCTTGGCCAGTTGCGGCAACAGCACCTTTTCCAGCCATTCGAACTGGTTTTCGCGGAACAGCTCGGCGCCCAGCAGCGCGCCGGGATCGAGGAACGAGACTTGCCCGGCCTTGTCGTGCTTGACCTTGCTCTTGTCGCCGATCAGGCCGAACTCTTCCAGTTTTCGGGCTGAACGCTTGGTGGTGCGACCCTGGTACAAGTTCTGGTAGGCGCTCATCAGCGACGTGCCGACGCGGTTGCCGCTCATTTCCTGCACCAGCGGTTCCATCTGGTAGTAAAAGGCATCATCCTTCAAGCCCTTGGCCGCGATGCCGCCCGTCTTGATCATATTCAGCCATTCATTCGGGCCCACGCGCCCGCCCGTGGCGGTGATGACCTGCTGCACGATATTGGCCTGGGCTTCAAACTTTTCCTTGCTCTCCAGGCCGCCGCGCAGCTCGATCACCTTGAGCATGTCCATGAACTTGCGTTCGTTGTCGGCGCCCTCGGCCTCGCCAAAGAAGGCGTGATTGGCAAATTTCATCTTGGCCAGGGTAGGAGCGACCATTTCCGCGTGGTGGACGTCGGCAAAGGCGCTCATGCCGTCGCGCATGAGCTGCAGGTTGTCGAGCTGACTGGTGCCGTAGGTTTTCATGTTGCGCGCAAAGGCAACGGCCTCGGCTGACACTTTGTCGCCCAGGCCCAGGGCGTTGACGCGGCCCACTTCCGTTTGATAGTGCTTGGCCTCGTTCAGTCCCTTGACGACGGGTGCGCCGATGACAGCGCCCGTGGCGGTCGCGCCCGCGCCGGCCATGGCCAGGTTGCCCGCCTTGTTGCGCAGCTTGTCGGCATGCTGGGTGGCGTTGGTGACGCGCTGCTGCTTGGCGGCTGCATTGGCCAGCTTCTGCTGCTGCAGCGTCATGGTTTTGTTGGTGGCTTCGATCTCGCGGCGCAAGGTGCGCTCGTGGTTGGCCAGGTCTTTGGTGCCGATGCCGGCGGCGCCCAGGCGCTCGCGCATGACCTGCAGTTGCTGGGCCTGCTGCTGGCCGGCCGTCTTCAAGGCGCCGGCCGCTTTGACGGCGGCGTTAAACTCGCGCGTCATGGCGCGGGTGGGCGCCTCCGTCTGTTTCATTTTGGTGGCCAGGCTGGCCACCTTCTGCTGGGCCGCTTCCAGCTTGGTGCGGGTGGCGTCCAGGCCACCGTGCAGCTCGCGGAACTTGCTGATGTTTTTCTGCTGGGTGTTCAGCTCGCGCAAGCGGTCGCTGGTGGCCTTCAAGGCCTTGGCCGTCTCGCTGGAACCGCCCATGATTTTTTTCAGCGGGCCGGTGATTTTGTCCAGCGCTGCAAACACTACCTGTAACTTCAAATCCCGACCAGCCATCTATTCCGCTCCGCTTCGCTGCCTGGCGCGTTCGCGCCAGGCCATCAGTTCATCAATCGTAAAGCCGTCCATCGCTGCGGGCGTCCAGTGGAAGACGCCGGCAATGTCGGCCATGGCGTCTTCTACTTCGCCGGGGATACCGAAAGGCGATCGGCTTTGCTCGCCAAAAAAACGGCAACCTCGACGCCTACGGCCAGCAGGTCGGCCGGGTCCATGTTGGCCACGTCGTGCGCGGTCAAGGTCGGCTCGGTGATGCGCGGCAGCACGATCTGCAGGGCCGACACGTTCAGGTTGCCCAGCTCGATCAGGGAAATGCCGCGCAGGGCGCCCGCCTTGGGTTTGCGCACGGTCAGCGAGGTGATGAAGCCGTCGCCGCGTTTGATCGGTTCGTCCAGTTCGATGACGGCTTGATTGTTGTTTTCGGTGTTCATGGTGTTGTCCTTGTGTGTGGGGAGTGAATAAAAAAGGGATTACAGGCCGCTGGCCTTGCGGATGGCGGCATTGGTATCGACGCCGCCGATGTTCTCGATGCCGCTCATGAAGTCCAGTTCGATGACCGTGGCGCCGTCGATCATCAGCTTGTAGTAGCTGCAAGCCATTGTGTATTTATGGGTGGTGTCGTCGCCCATCTTGGCGCCGCCCATGTCGATTTCCTTGTAGCGGCCGCGCACGACGACCTCGACGGCGGCGACGTTGCCGTCCTCGTCATTTTGATAAGCACCGGCAAAGCGCAGCATCACGGCACCGTGCGAGTGGGAACCGTATTGCTTCAATGCTTCGGCGATCAGGCCGCCGCCGCTCCATTCCAGCGACAGCGCCTCGTTGCCGAAGTCCACGGACACGGGGCCGCTCATGCCGCCGGCGCGGTACTCTTCCATCTTGCGGCTCAACTTGGGCAAGGTGATTTCGGGCACCATGCCCATGAACAGCACGCCGTTTTGAAATACGTTGAATTGCTTGAGTTTGTGGGGCATGCCCATAGTGTTCTCCGTTGTCCAGTTGCGCCCGCGCGGGCGCGGGCAGGGTGGTGGCGCTTAGGCGGCAATGCGCGAGGCGAAGTCGGCCAGGTAGCGGTCGGTGATGCGCTGCTGGAAGCGCAGGTTTTCCAACGGCGGCACGGGCGTGTAGTCGTAGTCGATGGCCAGCTTCCCGTCTTTCAGCCCTGTCTTGTCGTTGTACTGCTCGTCATACCAGGCCTGGCCGTCGATGATGTAGCCCTGCAATTTCAGGTCGCGGAACTTGGCGTTGATGCTTTCCAGCAGATCGCGCACCAGCGACGGGTGCAAGGGCACATCGACATAGGCGAAGTGCGCCTCGGCGATGGTGTCGGCCAGCACCTGGGCCGTGCGCGTGTAGCTCTCGAAATAGAAGAAACCGCCCGGCGCCTCGCAGGTGCGCGAACCCCAGAATCGGTAGCCGCCCATGTTGATCAGGGTCGTCACTTCCTTGGCGTTGAGTACGCCGGCATCGGTGGCCGGGTCTTGCAGGTCGAAAAACACGTCCTTGGTGATGCCGGTCGGGCCATTGACGACCACGTTGGACAAGGTCTTGTGCCACCCCGTTTCCTCGTCGATCTTGGCGCGCAGGCCCATGGCGTAAGCGATAGCGGAAATGCTGGCCTCCTCGTCGACGGCCGTATTCCAGTTTACGAAGTCCGGCCAGATGATCATGACTTCGCGCTGGCCGAACTGGCCGCGATATGCGATGGCCGCCGGGACGGTGGCGCAGCCATAGGCGGATGCATACACGAAGCCGCGCAGGCGCTGTGCCACGCTGGCCAGGGCATTGGTGACAGCCTGGGTGTCCAGGCCCGGCGCGCCCAGGATGCGCGGCTTCACGCCGAGTTTGCTTTGCGCGGCCAGCAGCGCCTTGGCGCCCAGGTACTTGCCATCGGGCGACACGCCGCCCACGGCGTTGCTGGTGGTTTCCGCTTCGGTTTCGCCTTCCGCCACGCGCACCACGACGGTCAGAGGCTTGGTCTGCGCGGCAATCGCTTCCAGTGCGCGGTACAAGGTGCCCGTCTTGCCGGCCTTGCCCATGGCGGCCAGCACGTTGGTGACGAGCACGGGCGTGTCGAGCGGGAACGCTGCCGGGTCGGCGTCATCGGCCGTGGCGATCAGGCCCAGCACGGCCGTGGACACGGTGCGGATGGGGCGCGAACCCTCGTTGATTTCAATGACGCGCACGCCATGGTGGTAGTCGGTTGCCATGTGGCTCTCCTGTAGGTGGTGAATGGGCGTTACTGAGTGGATGCCATGCCGGCGGTATCATCGAAGGCGCGCCGCGCCTCGCCGGACAGGGTGGCTGCGATGCGCGCGTATTCGGCGTTGACGGCCGCTTGCAGCGCCTCGATGTCCTGCGCTGCGGCAACCGTCGGGCAGATGGTGATGTCGAGCAGCCAGGCGCGCGCCGCCGCGATGGCTTGCACCGTGTCGGCGTCGCCGTCGGCCATGGCGGCAAAGCCGATGCCGGCCAAGCGGTTGAGGATGGCGTCGCGCGTCTGGCGCACGCTGGCCAGGTAGGGCGCTGCCAGCACGGCAAACGGCGGTGGCGGGGCGGCGGTGATTTTCCACTTTCCGCCGGTCGTCATGCGGATGGCTGCGCACGCGGCGATGGCGTCGCGCAAGCGCGCTTCGTCGTCGGGCGATACTTCGACGGCATCATCTGGCCACGTGCCGGCGGCATCGTAATCGGCACGCATTTGCTCCGGATAGAAGCCGCGCGTACTGTTTGAAAAAAACATAGTGGACTCGCTTTCGATAGTGGATGTCATGCTCAGTTGCCAATCGCGCGCCAGCAGAGAACGTCGGGAACGGCAGTCACGCCGTTGGAGTTGGAAACCCACGCGCCGGTGCGTGAGAGTGTTTTGTCTGTCGTGCGACCGCTGTAACCAGCCGACGACAGTTCATTCATGCACTGCACCGTGATGGCGCGGCAGGCATTCGGGAATGCGATGGGAAACGTCAGGTTCGGGGTGAACGGCGCCATGCTGGCGGATCCTGCGATGGTTCCCCATTGTTCAATATCGCCATTCGGAAGGCGCCGCCAATTTCTTAATACGCCAAGCTCGCCAGCAAAATCAGCGTTGCGCCACAGCTCTGCAGTTGAATCGATGACTTGCCATGTATCCGCCGCGATAGCGACCAACGATACTGACTGGCCGAACTTCACGAGTATTGATGCGATGTTTGCAACGTCATAGCGAAGCAATGCGTTGGCGGCCGGGGCGACGGTGCCATCGATCTTGTTGAAACCAAAGAATGTGACCTTGCGGCCGATGATCTGGCCGGTGCCGAGACTGTCGGGACGGGGCAGGGTCGCCATGATGGAACCGTTGTTGAAATAGAAAGCCTTGCCAAAATCGGCGGCGGCCAGCGTGCGCGAATTAGGAAAAGCCGAAATACCTGAAAGGTTCCCCAGTTCCTGCTGCACAAACTCAGCATTGGCCAGCTTTTTAGACGCGTCAAATTTTGCCAGCGTTGGTACTTCCTTCATGCTGTATTGCGGGTGCGGGTCGGCGGCCGCCTGGTGCTTGGCCAGTTGCTGGTCGCCATAGGTGCGTGCGCTGGTGTCTTGCTGATCGACGTAGGTAACTTTTGCCAGGAGCGGGTGCGGGTCGGCGGCCGCCTGGTGCTTGGCCAGTTGCTGATCGCCATAGGTGCGTGCACTGGTGTCCTGTTGATCGACGTAGGTGACTTTTGCCAGGAGCGGATGCGGGTCTGCAGCAGCCTGATGCTTGGCCAGTTGCTGATCGCCATAGGCGCGTGCGCTGGTGTCTTGCTGATCGACATAGGCGACCTTGGCCAGTAGCGGGTGCGGGTCAAGAGCCGCCAGGTGCTTGGCCAGTTGCGCATCGCTGTAGGCACGCACGGTAATGTCCTGGTCATCGACATACTTGCGCGTGGCCAGAATGATGGACGGGTCGATTTTCAGCTCGATGGCGGCCGTACTGGCGACGATCAGCACGATGCGTACCACTTGCGTGCGTGCGCTGCCCTCGGCCATCACTGGTTTGTAGCTGGGCGGGCAGTTGGCCACGGCGCACAGGTCACCGGCCTCGTCGTAGATACCGATTTCGCGTATCCACCAGCCGCCCACATTCTCGGGCAAGACTTGCTCGACGATGATCTGGCTGGCATTGGCCGGGTCGACCGTCAGCTGATTCAGGCCGGCGCGGCGCACCTCGCGCACCAGCGCCTTTTGCGTGCGCGATGGCATGGGCAGATTGCCGTTACCGTCGCCCACGGCCAGGTTTTTCAGTTTCAGGGTTTGACCCAGGGCGATGGCGTTGGCCAGCTTGGCCTCGCCCACTTCGGTCAGGATGGCAAAGTATGTGCTCATGGATAGATGGTCAGGGTGTCGATGGTATGGGATGCGCCGGCCTGCAACAGCGTGCCGCGCACTTCGATGGTTTCCGCGATCCAGGGATACACGGTCATGCTGTCGCCGTGGTACGCGCAAGCGCCCGTGTAGACGTTGCCACGGCTTTCCAGATAAATGGCCAGGCCCGTCATGTGACGGCTGACGGGCTTGGCGTCGGCAATCAGGCGTTCCATTTCCTGAAACATGGCGTCCGTGATGCCCGTGTCCAGCACGCCCACGTCGAGGCGGAACGTGCCCGGCACGCCCGGTGGCGTGGTCTGCCACCATTCGGTGATGCGGATCAGGTAGCCCAGGGACTCCACCACGCGGCGCACGGCGGCAATCGTGCCCTTGTGCTTGTGGATGAAATAGGCCGCTTTGATGGCGCCGCGCTTGGTCGATTCGGGCCAGGCGTCGTCCCAGCGGTCCACGGAACAGGCCCAGGCAAGAAACGGCAGCAGATTGACCGGGCAGCGGTCGGCGTTCCACAGGTCGCGCAGCGGCACGGGCACGTTGACCAGCTCGGCGCAGGCCACGGCAATGGCGCGTTCCAGCGCCGTGGTATTGGGCGGCAGGGTCGGCACAACCTTATTCATCGAGCACCACGACATTGAGCTTAATGGCCGTGCAGCGCGCGGCCTGGGTGGCGTTCAGTTCGATGTCCGCTGCCGGGCTGTTCAAGATGACCTTGCGCACGCCCTCGACGTGGACGGCGGCGCTGCAGGCGGAACGGTAGATGCTGTGGCCCAGCGGACGGCGCGGCTGCGACACGCGCACGGCGTTGGCGTGCGCGGCGTCCAGCAAAATCGGCACTTCCGGGCCGACGCCGATAAACAAGGTGGCCTCGATCTGGTAGTCGATGACCTGGGCGGCTTGCACCGTCAGGCGGTCGCCCAGGGGGCGCACTTCCTCGGCGTTAAGCGCGCGCGCCACGGTGGCCAACAGGTCGGCGCTAGCGATGCCGGTGGCATCATTGGCCAGCACCGTGACGGTGACGCTGGCCGGCGCCGGGCTGGTGGCGCTCGCGTCCTTGACCTGGCCGTCCGCACTGCGGGCGTGAAATTCATACGAGGCTTTCGGGCCGGCCACGGACAGGCCGTCCGGCGCTTCCTGGATGCGCAGGCGGTAGGCGTCGTTGTCTTCCATGACGGCGGCCACGGGCGGCAGAGCGTTGGGATTTGCCGGCGTGATGACCAGGCGCGCCACGTTCACGTTGGCGCCCAACTGGTCCAGGTCGCCGTCGAGGGCAAAGGCCAGCATGACGGCCTTGCCCGCCTCGTTGACGCGGTTGCGCAGGATGGTTTCTTGATAGCTGTTCTCTTCCAGCAGTTTGGTGGCCGGTTCCGATTCCAGCTCCAGCAGGGCCGTGACGGCCGCGCGCTCGGCTTCCGGCAGCAGGCTGACCAGGTGCGTCTTGCGGCTGGCCAGGATGGCTTCGAAGTCCAGCACTTCGACCACGCTGGGCGCGGGCAATTGGGTCAGGTCGATGGGCGTGCTCATACGCCGCCGCCTTGCTTGACGGGCACGGACAGGGTGATGCCCTGGCCATTCGCTGTGCCGTCGAGCAGCAGGGCGATGGCGCCGTCCGTGTCGCGCGTGAGCTGCACGCTGGCGAGCTGCAAACGCGGCTCCCAGCGGCGCAGGGCAAAGGCGGTGGCCGCGTAGATGCGCAATTGCGTCGCGCTGTTCAGGGGCTGGTCGATCAGCTCGGGCACTTCGGAGCCATAGCGTCGGCGCCGGATGCGCGAGCCGATTGGCGTCGTGAGAATGTCGGTTATCGACTGGCGCAGGTGGCCCAGGCCCGTCAGGCTGCGCCCGTTGGCGGCGTGCATGCCCATCATGCTTGTGGCCCGCCCGACTGGTCGCTGCCGGCCCGGACGCCGCCGTGCGGATGCTTTGCCAGGCTGATGGCACCGGCCAGCACGTCTTCGCTGGCTTTGATCGTCCCTTGCACGGCCATGGCCACGCCGCCAGCGGCGCCAGCCTTGGCGTTCACGCCGCCGTTCAGGGCGGTGGCGCCGTTGACGATCAGGTTTTTCGTGACGATCAGGTCGCCCGTGCAAATGGTGCTCGGTGCGTTCGACGTGACCTTGTCGGCGGTGATGATGGCAGTGCCGCCGGGTAGCGTGGCCGTCAGGGCATGGGCCGCATGGTCATACTGCACCACGGCGCCGTCGGGGTAATGCGTGGTGTGGATGCTGTTGCTGGCTTCGGGCGCGTCAAACGCCTGCGAGTACAGCGCTGGCAGGATGATGCCGCGCGTCAGGTCTCCGCCCGGCGAAAAGACGATCACCTGTTCGCCGACTGTCGGCGCCGACCAGGTGCGCGTGTTGCCGGCGTGCCGCGTGGCCCATTTCAGCCATTCGGTGGTGAGCGTCGGCCCGAGCCGTACGCGCGCCTTGGCCCCTTTGACCTCGGCGATGGTGCCCAGGCGGATCAGGTTTTGCAGCAAGCGGAGGAGGTCGGACAGGTCGGCGTTCATGCAGTGCATGTTGCCGAAGTCCGCGTTCGGATGCACGCGGGGGCGGGTTGATATGCGGCTTAGCGACTATGGAAATCTTTGATATGCCTCTAGAATTTCCTTGATATTCATGCACTATCCCCCGTCATTTTTTCCCGTACGAAGCATCATTGATAATCTATTATCACAATAGAATTTATGTTCAGGGCGGCATTTTTAGATGAATTTCGTAAAAATTTCAAATTAAGATTTAATAATTTCGAAGTGATATTTTATTTGGTTGACTTGCGTAATTTAAGAGGAAAAAATTTAAATTTACCTTATTTTTTGCATGAGAAAATGTTGGTTCGGTGATTTTTGGTGATTTTTTGATATCCAATAGTAAGGTACTATAAATTTTCGTTTGTCAAAAATGAAAGCCAAAGGAGAGTGAGTGAAAACTATATTAGTTGTGTTAATTGTAATTTTAGATATTATCTTTTCAAGTGCGCTTGCTAATTCATTGGATGAGCGAGAGGGAGATCTGCAAGATATTGTAATTTCAAGTGTTGCACAAAATCCGCAACCAATCATCGATAGGTATACAGGGCAGTATTCGGGAAACAATGTTGTTGCACTATGTCTTTCAGGGCAAGAATCAGCGATATGTGAAAGTGTAAAAATTCCGGAAAAGGTCGGGAAGGTAACGGAAATAGTATTTGGAAATTTTAGTCAGAAGTATGATGCAAGTTGGCTTGCATTTACTAACGAAGCCGTTAGTTTTTGTGTTGCGGAAGGCCGATATTTATCGGTTCGATGCAAAAGTGTAGGATTGATAAACTACAATGGGGTAGATATTACATTTGATAGAAAGCGTACGGGAATTCCTTCGTTAGTCTTTAGTTCGACAAAAGTTAGAAAAAATTACATCCAACGCGTTGCAAATAGTTTCTTGAATCGCGTGTACGCCGCTGCCAATGAATTGGAGTTGTCTTCGGATGCCATGCCAACTAGTTCAAAATGCATCAAGGGAAACTGTGAAATTTCAATACAGCGTGAAGTTGATGTTGAAATTCCAATAGTTGAAATTACTGCTCCTTTTCCTGACTCACCATTCGATGGAGGTGGGTTCGTAATAGTTCCAGTTATCTTTGGTGACCCATTACAAGTGCCTGACCCATTGCCAAGTGGAGTTGCCCCAAGCGACATCTTAAAAGCTCGAGATCCTGTTGGCATGGCTGCTTGTACTGCAGGATATTATCGTACTTGGGGAATAATGGTTCAAGGATGTGTTGGTCTCAAAAATGCAAATCGTACGCGGATGTGCTTCGAAAAAGCTATGGCCGCATATTGGTACAATCTTGAGAACGAATGTTACGCTAAATATTATTAAATTTTTTGAAAGGCAGCCGATGGATCTAATCGGCTGCTTTTTGCCCTAGTGGGGGAAGTAAGCTTTTAAGATCATCTTCCTCTCCGTCAAACCAAGAGAAACCCCATCCAAATTTTTTACGTATTCTCAATTCCATATATATCATATTCATAGCTAGTTGCATGGCATGCCAACTATCGACTCCAGCGACATTTTTTGGCTCGTTAAATATTTTATCTATAAAAACCTCACAGCTCCAATGGTTTTCCGACATACGTTGCGGAATGCCAATACTCAAAAAAGTATCAAATTTTTCTCCATCTGGCGCCGTAGCACAAAAAACGCGTTTCATAAGATATCCTTGCTTTTCGGTATTGTTGTAAGTTAATAAATTTTATAATTATTGTGGGATTGATATTTTTATGGTGCAATGCTGACTGTGCGACTTATGTTCAGTAGTTATTTGATGTGATGTTTTAAGGCTGTATCATAATTGATAGCCATTTCAATGATAACTTTCCTATATGCCAATGGTGGTTGGGTGCGTTCAATGCGACACAACTTTAACTCATTTGATAACTAATGTCAGTTGAAGTTTACATTGGAGTATCTTAGCTTTTTTCGATGTGACGCAGCAACGATTCGCGTATCAACGTCCGATCCGGTTCATTCAAGCCCAACAGCGGCCGCTCCGGGTACTTGTGCAGTGGCCCTTTTTTCGACAAGCGGTCTCGCTGGCCAAACTGATGCACATGCGCCACACGCGCCACCCAGCCAAAAAAGCCGACCTCTATCTGGTCGCCGGTCGCTTTTACTTTCAGGTGTTTGGCGGTACGAATCTTGGCGAACATGGCCGCCTTCTGCCGCTTGATCCGTCCATTCTTCCCCTTGAATTCCTTGCGCCGCTTGCGCGCCGGGTAGGCTGTGCCATCCGGCCCCTGCTGGGCCTTGATGCGCTGCGCCTGGCTACGGCGCAGGTCGATGGCCACCTTGTGATTGATGGCGCGGCGCTGGGCTGGCTGCAGCTTGGCCAGCAGCGCGCCGGCCCAGGCTTCCAGCGCGTGCAGGTCGCCGCTCATGGCGTGGCCTCGGGCGTGCGCCATTCGGCCAGCAGGGTGTCGCCGTTATACAGCTTCCAGAACTCGTCCGCGTAGGCCGGCATGTGCTGTATCTCGGCCAGGTGTTTGATGTCCAGGCGGCCGGCCTCGCCGGTCTTGACGGCCACGCGTTCGGTCAGGTCCAGCTTGATCGAGATATCGACCGTTTCATGGTTGTTGAAATCGACTTCGAAGGCGATGCCGTGCTTGCGCGTTTCCTCGTTGGCCATCAGGTCGAGCTGGTGGACTTTCAGCCAGGCGATCAGGGCCACCATGATGGCGTCGGCGTCGCCCGCGTAATCGGTGACGATCAGGTTGAGCTTGAAGCGGTATTCGAAGGAGAGGGAGGCGGTGGCCGATGCCACCACGTTGCCCTCGTCGGCGAAAACCAGCAGGCGGTCGGGGTCGCGCTGCAGGTCGGGGATGGCGGCGGCTAAGTGCTGGCGCAGGCTATTCGGTTTGTACATGGTAGGTGTCTCGCACGGTGTTGTAGGCGTCGATGCAGGCGTTCAGCTGGCGGGTGGCGTCGTCGCCGTCGCCGGCAATGGCGTCAAGAGCTGCCGCAGTCGCCGGGTCAAGTTCGGCGCGCGCTTGGTGGCGATGGCCTGCGGCAGCGGAGGTATCTGCAGTTGCGGCGCACTGGCCGCCGGCGATGGGGATTGACAGGCGCACAGCGCCGCTGCGCACGTCAGCATTGAAATGGTCGCGTTCAGTTTTCGCATGGGTTTGCTCCTGGGTGAGGTGGTCGGCGCGCTGCGCCAGGGCGGCGCCGGCCGCGCGCTCCAGCGAGAGCACGCGGGCCGTGGCCTGGGCCAGTGCGGTGGCGGCGGTGGTCTTGCTGGTGGCCGCCTGCCGTTGCAGTTCGGCGATGCTGGCGTCCTTGCGCCAGCCCTGCGCCATCCAGCCCGCCAGGGCGCCGCACAGCAGGCAGGCGGCCAGCGGGCGCCATGTGGTCGCGGTCACATGGCCACCCGTTCCTTGATCCAGCCGAACAGGAAACGGCGCTGGGTCTTGTTGGCTTCCGTGATTTCCAGGTAGCGCGCCGCCTGCAATCCGTTCAAGGCGCGCAGCAGCACGGCCGCGCCGTCCTGGCCGCGCCATTTCAGGAAGGCGGCCAGCGCGCCTAGGGACTGTTCGCCCAGGTGGCCATCGACAACCAGGATGGGATAGCGTGCGCCCGTGTCATTGAAACCGTTCAGCCAGCGCTGCAGGAACTCGGCCGCGCGGTGCGGCCCCATGTTCACGCCCGTGTCGATCAGTTCGGCGCCGATGCCGGCATGCAGAGCCAGCACCTGGTCGAACTTGGGTTCCGTGATGTAGCGCGCCGTGTAGATGGCGCGCGCCACCGCCACGGGCAGGTCGCGCATCGGCCCCGTGTAGCCGTTGGCGCGCGCCACGGCCACGGTGATGCCGTAATTGGTTTCGCCGCCTTTGTCTTGCGTGTCGTTCACATAACCGCCTTCGGCGCGCAAGATGGCGTCGATGATGCGCGCGATGAGTGGGTTTTCCATGGTGACCATCAATGCTCCTTCGCGTCTTTGACCAGCTCGGCGATGTCCTTGTCGCTGCGGCGCTGGAACCACAGGGCCACGGCGCGCGATACCCACCAGCCGGGGGCGCCGACGATCAGATCGATGGCGGACGCGTTGACCATGGCGCCGATGGCGGGGAGCTGGGCGCACAGGAGCTGGTACACGGTGCCGCCCAGCAGGCACGAGAATACGCCCGCGCAGGCCAGGCGGGCGACGAATTCGCCCTTGTTGAAGGTGCCGTCGCTGTTCAACGGCGGCAGCACGATGTACAGCATGGCGGCGCCGACCATGCCCAGCGCGGCCTTGAAGCCGTACAGTTTGACCAGGGTGGCGAAACCACCAAACGATTCTGCGGACATTGCTTGATTCTCCGGGGTAAAGTTAGATAGATTTTTCATGATGGATAAAAGGGTGAATGCCAGGATCAGTCCCATAGCTGCACGATGTCAGCAAGCTGGCCCGTGCTGGGCGTCGGCTCGGGCAGGGTGACGACCAGGCCCGCCGGCAGCACGGCGCCGTGGCGCGCCAGCGCGGGATTCATTTCCAGGGTGTGCTCGACGTATCCCGCGCCGTCGCCCAGGTAGCGCCACACCAGGGCGTCTACCGTGTCGTGCTGCCGCGTGCGCACCTGCATCAGATCAATTCCACGGTGAGGTGCGTGCGGCCGACCATATCGGCGATGGCCCATTGCGCGTTGCGACGCTGCGCGCCGGGCGCCTCGTCCAGCCATTCCATGCTTTTCTTGTCGCTGACGGAGGTGGCCGTGCTGTCGTAGTCGCGGTAACGTTCGATCAGATCGGCTTTGGCCGTGCTGTAGACGGCGCGCCGGTACTGCGCCACCAGGCGGGATTCGCGGTTGATGCGCGTGGCCGGCACGTCGACCAGGGCGGCAATACCGGCTGCGGCCTGCTTGCCCTGCCAGTCGGCCAGCTCGCGGTTGACGTGCAAAATGGCATCGACCACGGCTTGCACCAGGCGCGCGTCGGTGACGGTGCCATCGAGGCGCATGGCGTCGCGCATATCGGTAAGCAGGATGTCGGGAAACCAGCCGTCGTTCTCGATGATGCCGGCGGCAGGCGCCGGCGGCGCCGGGGCGGTGCCAGGCTGGGTTGACGGGGGCAGGGCCATGAAGGACATACGGGCGCTTTCAAAAATGGGGCGGTGGACGGGGTTCATCAGGCTGATGGATTAGCCAGAATTCCCCCGTGCCGCCGTGCTGCGGGGGATGCGCTTTACGTGGAACCGGCCGCGCGCTTAATGCGCCGTTCCAGCTTTTCCATATCTTTCTTGACGCCGCACGACTCGGACAGGGCGCGGGCACGTTTCAGCTGGCCCATGGCCGTTTCCGCCTGCGCCACCAGCGCCGGGGCGATGTCCGTGTCGTCGGCCTGGTCCAGCACGGTGATCATGGCCAGGCCGATGGCCTTGTGCAGCTTGGCGCGCGCCTGGTCCGGCGCGTCGCTGGCGGCCGTCAACTGTTCGACGGTGCCCAGCACCTGGGCCGCGTGCTGCGGATCGCTGGCCAGCTTGCCGTGCAGGAAGCCCTCGGCAAATTCGTCCAGCATCAGGGTGGCGATGTCGCGGCTATAGGTATCGGGCAAGGTGAACTTGTGCGCCAGCGCGTATTCGGCCATGACCAGGGCGCGCGCGTACTCGCCCGTGTCGATGTGCCATACCAGCAAGGTGGCGAACACGTCATCCTGGGCGCCCTTGCCTCCGGCCAGCACGCCGTCAATCCATTGCGCGTAATCCGGCAACAAGGTGGCCTTGACCTCGATCTTGCGTTCCACCGACTGGATGGCTTTCAGGCGGCGCCTGTCGTCGGCCAGCTTGTAGAGCATCATTTCGTAGGCTGTGCCGGTGGTCACACCCTGCGGCGCGGCGGCGCCGGCCGTGCGCTCGGCCAGCATGCGCGCGCGGTGGCGCAGGGCAGGTGATTGATTACTCATCACTTGTCTTTCAGCTCGATGTTTTCCACCAGCGCGGCCAGGCCCAGGTCTTCGATCACGTAGGCGTCATTCGATGACTCGTAGTTCTCGATGCGGTCGCGCTTGGGTTCGTCGAACACGCGGCGGCGGCGCGCGCCGTCCTGGAAGTAGATCGACAGATTGTCGAAGCGCGTGATGAGGATCGCGTTGTCTGGGAAGTAGGGCACGCGCGCGGCCGGCAAGCCGCCAATGCGTTTCTGGCTGATGATGATGTCGGCCGCCAAGGTTTCCGTGGGCGCCTGCTTGGTGTTGACCAATGGGAAATACTTGTCATTCAACAGCTTGCGCCCGACGATGGCCACCAGGTTGGTGTCTTCCTGATACCACGGGTCCAGCAGGTTGACGGCGTCCGTCACGGCCGCGTCCAGGTTGGCATAGTCTGCGCCGTCCACGTCGCCGATGATGACCTTGCCCGGCATGCCAGCGGCCACCAGGCCCAGCACGCGCTCGGGCGCCTGTTCGCGCAGGTGCTGCAGCCAGCCTTTATTGACGTCTTGCAGCAGCGGATTGGCGGCCAGGTCGGTGGTGGCCATGACTTTCACGCCATTGAAACCGATGACGATGCGGTCCAGCGCCTGGCGCGTCAGGATGGCATTGGCGACGCGCGATTGAAAGTCCTGAAACTTGGCCCAGGCGTCCAGCTTGGCATAGCTCAAATGCGTGTCGAAGTTGGTTTGTTCGCAGCGGTACTTCGTGCTGTCCATGGTGGACAGGTCGCGCGTTTCGCGTTCCTTGTCCTTGGTGTTGGTGCGGCTGGCAATCGGGCCGGAGACGCCCAGGCCCAGCTTTTCGCCTTCCTGCTCGCCCACGCCGATGATGTTCACTTTCGACAGGAACTCGCTCGATTCCTGCATCTTGTTTTCCAGCTTCTGCTGCACGCTGGGCGTGACGCTGAAGGTCTTGGCCACGTTGTCCGTGTCGTTCAGTTGGCCCAGGCGGGTTTCATATTGGGAAAATACCTGGCGCGTTTGCTTTTTCATGAATCAGTGCTCCGTTGTTGAATGGGGTGTTGTGGAATGGCGTGGGCGCTTAAAACTCGGTCTGCACGGCGCCATCGTTGCCGGTGGCGGCAGGGCGGCGCGGGCCGTTGCCGGGCGCTTCGTCCATTTGCGCCTTGAAGGTGGCCAGCTCTTCCTGCGTCGTTTTCTGCGCCTTTTCCGCGGCATCGAGCCGCTTGAGGGTGTCGGCGTAGTTGTCGTTGACGGTGACGACGTGGCCAGCCAGCGCCTCGACGGCTTCGCTGATGTCGGCGAACTGCGCGGCGTCGCTGCCGGATTTGTTTGAGAAGCGCGACAGCAGGTTCTTGACGGCGTCGGCCAGCTTGGTGCCTTGCGGCTCGTCAAATTCCAGCGTCACCTCGACGGCCGAGGTAAACAGGTTGGCACTTTGCTGCTTGCGGCCAGCGGAGAATTTCAGCGCTTCGGTGCCCAGGCTGGCAGGGCTGTCGGTGACGCCCAGGCCGACCAGGTAGGGCTGCGACGAGTCGGCAAAGTCGGGCTGAATTTCCAGGCTGGTGTACAGCTTTTGTTTTGCCTTGTTGATGGCCACCAGTTCCGGCGTGGGTTCGATCTGCGCGAACAGGGCCAGTTTCTTGCCGCTGTCGGTGTCCACTTCCTCGGCCTTGACGGCGATCACGTCGCCGTAAGCCTTGAACTGGCTGTCGGGCAGGATGCCGCGAATGTGCTCGAGCCAGATGCGCGCGCCGTAGGTCTTCGGGTTGTAGGTGGCGGCGATCTGCTCGATGGTGGCGCGGTCGATGTTGCGGCCGTCCGTGGTGGCGCCTTCGGTGGCGACGCGGAAGAATTTCGATTTGGACATGGTGGGCGTTCTCGGTTGATCGGATAACGCCATGGTCAACGTCTTGGCGCTGCGATTCAATGCGGGGCGGGTTGCTATGGGCCATAGCGACTTTTGCCTTTCCCCGTTCCGCGCGCGCGCGGCCTACGCTGGCGGCATGCTAGTCATTGAACAAAAACCCGAAGAAATAATCGCCGAACTGGCCGTGCCCGAATCCGAGCCGCGCCGTGCCGCGCGCGCCCTGTACTGGAAGGGCTGGCGCATTTCGTCCATCGCCCGCCACTTGGGGATCAAGCGCAGCACCATCAATAGCTGGAAAGAGCGCGACGAATGGGACAAGGCGCAGGCCATCGAGCACGTCGAGGCGTCGGCCGAGCTGCGCTTGGTGAAGCTGATCGAAAAAGAGGTCAAGAGCGGCAGCGATTACAAGGAAATCGATTTACTCGCGCGCACCATCGTGCAGATGGCGCGCGTGCGGCGCTATGAGCAGCCGGGCGGCAATGAGGTTGATCTCAACCCCACGCTGGCGAACCGCAATGCCGGCCCGAAGAAAAAGCCGACGCGCAACGACTTCAGCGAAGAGCAGAAAATCCAGCTACTCGACGCCTTCCAGGATTCGCTCTTCGACTATCAAAAGGTCTGGTTCCGCAACGGCGACCAGCGCACGCGCGCCATCCTCAAGTCGCGCCAGATCGGCGCCACCTGGTACTTCGCGCGTGAGGCGCTGGCCGACGCCATGGCGACGGGCCGCAACCAGATCTTCCTGTCCGCCTCAAAAAGCCAGGCGCACGTCTTCAAGCAATACATCGTGCAATTTGCACGCGAGGCGGCCGGCATCGAGCTGACGGGCGACCCCATCGTGCTGCCGAACGGCGCGCACCTGTACTTCCTGGGCACGAACGCGCGCACGGCCCAGGGCTACCACGGCAATTTCTACTTCGATGAATTTTTCTGGACACAGAATTTCCAGGAGTTGAACAAGGTGGCCTCGGGCATGGCCATTCACAAGAAGTGGCGCAAGACGTATTTCTCCACGCCATCCTCGACCACGCACCAGGCGTACCCGTTCTGGACGGGCGAGCTGTTTAACAAGCGCCGCGCCAAGGTGGACCAGGTCAACATCGATGTGAGCCACGGCCGCCTCTCGTCGGGCTTTACCGGCGAGGACAAAATCTGGCGCCAGATCGTCACCATCCTCGACGCCGAGCGCGGCGGCTGCAACCTGTTCGACATCGACGAGCTGCGCAACTTCGAATACAGCCCCGACCAGTTCGACAACCTGCTGATGTGCAATTTTATTGACGACTCGGCCTCGGTCTTCCCGCTGGCCGAGCTGCAGCGCTGCATGGTCGATTCCTGGGTGGAGTGGGACGACTACAAGCCGTTGCTGGGCCTGCGCCCGTTCGGCAACCGGCCCGTGTGGATCGGCTACGACCCGGCCTTGAACGGCGACAGCGCCGGCTGCGTGGTGCTGGCGCCGCCCATGACGGCCGGCGGCAAGTTCCGCATCCTGGAGCGCCACCAATGGCGCGGGCAGAGCTTCGAAGACCACGCCGACGCCATCCGCCAGATGACCCAGCGCTACAACGTCGAATACATCGGCATCGATACCACGGGCATGGGCATCGGCGTGCTGCCTATCGTGCGCGGCTTCTTCCCGGCAGTCACGGCCCTGAATTACTCGCCCGAAGTCAAAACCCGCATGGTGCTAAAAGCCAAAAACATCATCAGCAAGGGGCGGCTGGAGTTCGACGCCGGCTGGACGGACATCGCGCAATCGTTCATGGCCATCCACAAGACCCTCACCCCAAGCGGGCGGCACGTGACCTATGTCGCCGGCCGCAGCGACGAAACCGGCCACGCCGATCTGGCGTGGGCCTGCATGCACGCCCTCGATCACGAGCCATTCGAAGGCACCACCGACAACCACCACTCTTTCATGGAGATTTATTCTTGAGCAAAGCACGACACTTGCGCGCGCGCGGCCGGCAGGCCCTGGGCGCACCATCAACAGCGGCCATGGCCACGGCGCCGGCCGCCGCCGGCATCGAGGCGTTTTCCTTCGGTGACCCCACGCCCGTGCTCGAGCACGCCGACATCCTCGACTGCTTCGAATGCTGGAAGAACGGCCACTGGTATGAGCCGCCCGTCAACCTGGCTGGCCTGGCCAAGTCATTCAACGCCGGCGTGCACCACAGCAGCGCGATCCACTTCAAGGCTAACGTGCTGGCGTCCACCCTGATCCCCAGCAAGTACCTGTCGCGCGACGCTTTTAAACGCATGGCCTTGGACTTCCTGACGTTCGGCAATGCCTACCTGGAAGACCGGCCCAGCCGCAGCGGCAAGGCGCTAAGCTATCAGCATGCGCTGGCCAAGTACATGCGGCGCGGCGTCGATCTGGATACCTATTTTTTCGTGAACGGTTACCAGGCCGTGCACCAGTTCGACAAAGGCAGGGTGTTCCACCTGATGGAACCGGACGTGAACCAGGAGCTGTACGGCGTGCCCCAGTACCTGAGCGCGCTGCAGTCGGCCTGGCTCAACGAGGCGGCGACTTTGTTCCGCCGCAAGTACTACAAGAACGGCTCGCACGCGGGTTTCGTGTTCTACATGACGGACGCCGCCGCCAACACCCAGGACGTGGACAACCTGCGCCAGGCCATGCGCGACAGCAAGGGGCCGGGCAACTTCCGCAACCTGTTCATGTACGCGCCGAACGGCAAGAAGGACGGCATCCAGATTCTGCCGGTGTCGGACGTGGCCGCCAAGGACGAGTTTTTCAACATCAAGAGCGTCACGCGCGACGACCAGCTGGCCGCGCACCGCGTGCCGCCCCAGCTCATGGGCATCCTGCCCAACAATGCCGGTGGCTTTGGCGCCGTGGAACCGGCCGCGCGGGTCTTCGCGCGCAACGAGCTGGTGCCGCTGCAGGCACAGTTCATGGCAATCAACGAGTGGGCCGGCGTGGAAGTGGTGAAGTTTGCCCCGTACGACCTGGGCCTGGGCAAGGAGGGCGCGCAATGAGCGACCACGTAGACAATACCGACAAGATCATCTTCGCCGAAGTGGCGCGAGGCCTGGCCGCCGTGCGCGGCCGTCCCGCCCTGGTGGCGCATGGCTGCTGCCACTACTGTGACGAGGCGCTGGCGCCCGCGCTGCTGTTCTGCGGCGTGGACTGCCGCGACGACTACGAGAAGGAACAGGCGGCCAAGGCCCGCGCCGGCCGCACAGGATGACCGCCACGCCGCGATAGCCGGTAGGGCGGGGCCGCGACAGCCCAGCCGCGCCAGAGCGCCCCAGCCACCGCACAAGCCGCCCACGAGGCGGCTTTTTCACGTCCCGACGATTGATGTTGCTCTTGGAGTAAGAAAAAGGCCCGTTTCGGCCCGGCGCGCGCAGTTGTCCCCCCTCCACACCTGCCCGCTATATAGGGCTCTTTTGACTCAAATTTGCGTCATGGCCGAAGGCGCATGAGGACTGGTGCTGCTGGGCAAAGAGGGGGCGCGCGATTTGACGCATTTTGACGCACTTTGAGCGGTTTTTTTGCTCAGATAATGGATCGCGCGGGAAGTGCGGTTTCTGTGCTTTAGCGTTCTGCATTGCAGCTCTTTGGCTTATGTAGATTCGGTGCCATTTAGTGGGATGATAACTTGTGTGTCATCTACACCATAGTTCAACCCCGTGCTCATGACATGACATTCAAATAGGCCGAATCGATCTGAGCTACTCGCGAAATATAAAAGGTTGCGTTAAGTGCCAAATTAATATGGAGCCAGCAGTGGACGTCTCCGGCACCAATACTAATTGTGCAACGGTCAGACTATCGGATATTCAATCGGCTAATGTTATTGTATCGGCAATAATTTATGTGGCGTCATGTTTTCTTTAAGATGGAGGGATTGGGACGAATTACCATTCCTGAGTCATCAAACTTCATTTCTTTTAGTTGCTTGTCCGTTATTATTTTGTTGATGCTGCCATCTTCCGCCCTTAGTAAGATTTTTGGTTCGTCGTTTGTAATTATTTCTAATTTTTCTGTTTTTATGGAAAATGGAACAGAATATTCAAGTCCAGAAATCTCAGCAAAAATTTCACCGACTTTGATGTAGTGATTTGGGAGGTGAAAGGATGCATGAGCAAGATCTGAACCGAAGTCGTTATTCACACATATTAATCGGGATAGATCTTCAATAGAGGCTTTAATTGACCCTTTGCTATCATAAAAAAAATCAACCCGCAAATTAATTGCGATGTGCTCTTGTTCTTCTTTAAGTAGCGCTTTAAGGACACGGTCTCCCGCAGGGGTGACAATGGGCGTCCAAGTGGCTTTAGAAAAAACAGGTGTTTGTGATGTGATTGTTAACACTATTTTTTGGATTCTGCCGTCCATATCTGATTCAATCGATGGCCGAATATGCATTAAATCTATAGGAACTCCAACGATGTTGGTGGCTGCAGATGCATATTTCATAGCTTCTCGCGTGTAACCTGTTGCCGAATAGAAAACTCCTCGCTCTGCTTCCACATCAGGCAACGCACCTCCCAGTTTTTGAAGGTCGGGGCGTCCAACTTTTGCCCCTTCCTTACCTCTGCCTGTGTAATCTTTTGCTTCGCCAAATGTCAGTGCTCCATTCTTTTTTTGATGGACATCGATTTGGTACAAAGATTTGCTAAATTCGCCTCGAACCTTTGAGTCATGGGAGAAGTCTGCATCAGGACACGCAATGCTCATTGCTAATGTGGCAATTCGCTCAAAAGCCTCCCCCTCTTTAGTGCATTTTGAGTTGAAAAGTTCTTCATGCAGGGTGTCAAATATAGTAGGCATAGGTAAGTAAGGGAGGCGGTTGATGAAGTCTACAGAAAACTTTCTTTTGGGAAGCAATGCCAAGTAATAGGGAAAAAAAAGGCTGTCATTTTGTTGTCATTCCTAGGCTAAAACAGCCCAAAAACAACCCAAATAATGACAGCCTTCTTCTTGCTAACTACTTGATTCTAAACAATTCAGTGGTGGAGACGGCGGGAATCGAACCCGCGTCCGCAAGCACTCTACAGACAGTTCTACATACTTAGCACTATCATTTAATTTAACTCAGCCAGCACGGATGTGCACGTTATGGGCAAGCGAGTTACCTATTATTTAGTCGGACGCTAAGTAACCCAGCATACGACGAGTCCCTGTAAATGACTCTAGAGCTTTTGACGGCCCACCCCAGGGACGAGGTGTTCTAGAGCTAACAGCGATTAAGCTGCCAGTGCGTACGAGTTATCGTTTGCAGTTAAGTTTTTTCAGGTTGTATTTACGAGGTAGCCCGCCCTCGGTATGCCCTGCGCTGCTTTGCAACCCACGTCGAAACCAGGTCGTCCCCACAGAACCTTCATTGTAGCGCAATCTGCCCACTCTTGCATGCTGCATTCGCGCCATTGGCGTAAGGGGTCTGACCCGTCGGGTCAGACCTCAGCTTTCTGCCGCGAAAAGGGATGTGTCTCAAGCCGCCAGCTGCCGCTCCTGCGCCGCCTTCACCACGCCAGTCACCAGTTCCAGCAACGCTTGCGGCGTCTCCAGCAAATGGTCCGCGTTCCAGTGCTGTGGCTCGACGGGGCCGCAGTAGCCCCAGGCGCAGGCGACCGTGCGCATGCCGGCGGCGCGGCCGGCCTGGATGTCGCGCAGGTCGTCGCCCACGTACCAGCAGGCTTCCGGCGCCAGGTCCAGGCGGCGGGCCGCTTCCAGCAGGGGGGCGGGGTGCGGTTTCGGGTGGGGCATGGTGTCGCCCGAGATCACGCAGCCGGCGGCGCCCAGGCCGATCTGGCCGACCAGCGGGTCGGTGAAGCGGGCGGCCTTGTTGGTGACCACGCCCCAGGCCAGGCCTAGGGCGGTCAAGCCTTCCAGCAGGGCGGGGATGCCGTCGAATAAGCGGCTTTCCACGGCCAGGGCCGCTTCGTAATTGTTCAGGAAGCCGTCTTTCAGGGCTTCGTAGCCGCTTTCGCCTGGGGCAATGCCATACGACGCGCCTATCATGCCGCGCGCGCCGGCCGAGGCCGTGGGACGCAGGATGTCGTACGGCGTCGGCGCCAGGCCGGCGCGCGCGCGCAGCAGGTTGATGGCCGCTGCCAGGTCGGGCGCGGTGTCGGCCAGGGTGCCGTCGAGGTCGAACAGGATGGCGCGCGGGGCTGGCAGATGGTCAGTGATCATGGCGGGCAAAGTGTGTCAAGTGGGAATGAAAAATGGCGGCCGCGGCCGCCTTGTATTGTGCGTGATGGTTACAGCGGCCGGGTGCAGGCCACCAGGTAATTGACGCTGGTATCGCTATTAAGTGAGTAAATCTTGGTCAGCGGATTGTAGCCCATGCCGCGCATGCTGTTGACGTCCAGGCCGGCGCTGCGCAGGTATTGCGACAGTTCGGCCGGGGTGATGAATTTGTCATAGTCGTGCGTGCCTTTCGGCAACAGGCGCAGCAGGTATTCGGCGCCCAGGATGGCGAACAGATACGCTTTCGGGTTGCGGTTCAGGGTCGACAGGAAGACGTGGCCGCCCGGTTTCACCAGCGCGGCGCAAGCCTTGACGATGGCGGCGGGGTCCGGCACGTGCTCGAGCATTTCCATGCAGGTCACGACGTCGTACTGGCCTGGCTCTTCCTCGGCCATGGCTTCGGCGGCGATCAGCTTGTAGCGTACCTTGGCGCCCGATTCCAGGCTGTGCAGGTCGGCAACTTTTAGTGCCTTTTCGGACAGGTCGATGCCCGTCACGTCGGCGCCCTTGCGGGCCATCGATTCGGCCAGGATGCCGCCGCCGCAGCCGATGTCGATCACGCGCTTGCCGGCCAGCGGCACTTTCGCGTTGATCCATTCCAGGCGCAGGGGGTTAATTTCGTGCAGGGGACGAAACTCGGAAGTGGGGTCCCACCAGCGGTGGGCCAGCTCACTGAATTTTTGGATTTCGAGAGGGTCGGCGTTCATAGGTCGAATAATAGCGGCAATTTTACAATTGGGCAGCCACGGACGAAAAAAAACCCCGCCGTGGCGGGGTTTTTCATGCTGTTCTTGACTTGCGCGATGACTTGCGGCAAGTCCAGGGGATCAGCTATTACTTGTTGCGGGTACCAACAACTTCGATTTCCACGCGACGGTTTTTCGCACGGCCTTCGGCAGTTTTGTTATCAGCAACAGGTTGTTTCTCGCCTTTGCCTTCGGTGTACACGCGGTTGCTTTCAACGCCTTTGGTGACCAGGTAGGCTTTGACAGCATCAGCACGACGTACCGACAGTTTTTGGTTGTAAGCATCGGTGCCGACGGAGTCGGTGTGACCCACAGCGATGATGACTTCCAGGTTGATGCCGCCCAGTTGTGCGGACAGCTCGTCCAGCTTGGCTTTGCCTTCTGGCTTCAGCGTCGCTTTGTCGAAATCGAAGAATGCATCAGCAGCGAAGCTGACTTTTTCCGAGGTAGGAGCAACGACGACTGGCACTGGCACGACTGGTGCTGGTGCTGGAGCAGGTACGACTGGTGCTGGAGGAGCCACGCATTTGCCGTCTTGCAGGGTTTCTGGCTCTACGCACAGTGGTACGTCGCAACCTGGCACCGCGTCAGCAGGTGTCCAGTAGCCGGTACGCCAGCACAGACCGAATGGGTCACGCACGATGACGCCGCGGGCATCTTGCACGTAAGCGCTTTTTGGGCTTGGTGCTTTGATGTCAGTGGTAACTGGCGCGAATGGTGGGGAGGTTGGGGTTTGGGCCGAAGCCGAGCCAGCAATCACTGCGGATGCAGCGAAAAACAGCGTTACAAATTTATTCATTCTTTTTTCCTTTCGGGGGGTGATATCCGCAGAACAACACTGCGCTACTGGTGCTACGTGCCAAGATTTTATCATGTAGACCATATGCGCTCGTTTCAGATTGCGAAACTAGCAATTAACTTCCCAGTCATTTTGCCACACGCATCAGGGGCACACGACCGTGGTTAAATCAAAGCTTGCCCGATTTTAGACCGTGCGTTGTTTTTGCGCAACGAAAATGCCCATTTGTAACGCGTCTGTAACAATTGATCGCTTTTTTTGCCTCTTTTAAGGGCAGGTGTCTTGAACTGATATTGCCATTGTGCATTATCGACAGGGCAACATGCACGCCTCCCATGCAAACTGCCAATCTTGCCGGTATGGCCAATTTGTACAGGTAGCTGGGCGCGCATGCTAAAATCGTGCGCTTGACTGTCAAGAGTGTCGAGCAAATGCCCACGGCGGCACGGCATGGCCAGCACCTACCCTTGCGGTAGCCGTACTGGCCGTGCCGCCAGCCCGCCGATTTGTTCTGGCACTCTGCGACATGGACACCGGGCCACGCCAGCAGCGCGCGGCGCGGCGTCCACGACGACAGCCACCCAGGATATGCAGTATTGCGTCATACATTGCGTAACAGATAAGTTAACCACAGCCTGAGATCAGTCGAACCGCCAATGGATCAATTCGCAAAAGAAACAATTCCTATTTCCCTCGAAGAAGAGATGCGCAAGAGCTACCTCGATTACGCCATGAGCGTGATCGTCGGTCGCGCCTTGCCCGATGCGCGCGATGGCTTGAAGCCAGTGCACCGCCGCGTCTTGTTCGCGATGCATGAAATGAATAACGTGTGGAACCGCCCTTACGTCAAGTGCGCCCGCGTGGTCGGCGAAACCATGGGTAAATACCATCCCCACGGCGATGCCTCGATCTACGACACACTGGTGCGCATGGCGCAGGATTTCTCGCTGCGCTACATGCTCGTCGATGGCCAGGGCAACTTCGGTTCCGTCGACGGCGACGGCGCCGCGGCGATGCGTTACACCGAGTGCCGCCTGGACAAGATCGCCAGCGAGCTGCTGGCCGATATCGACAAGGATACCGTCGACTTCCAGCCCAACTACGATGGCAAGGAGAAGGAACCGACGGTCTTGCCGACGCGTATCCCGAACCTGCTGATCAATGGCTCGTCCGGTATCGCCGTCGGCATGGCGACCAACATTCCGCCACATAACATCACCGAAGTCATCGACGGCGCGCTGCACGTGCTGCGCAATCCCGAGTGCACGATCGATGAATTGATCGAGCTGATCCCGGCGCCGGACTTCCCGACGGCCGGCATCATCTATGGCGTGTCCGGCGTGCGCGACGGCTACCGCACGGGCCGCGGCCGCGTCGTCATGCGCGCCAAGACCCACTTCGAAGAATACGGCAAGGATGGCGGCCGCATCGCCATCATCGTCGACGAGCTGCCATTCCAGGTCAACAAGAAATCCTTGCTGGAACGCATCGCTGAAAACGTGCGCGACAAGAAGCTCGACGGCATTTCCGACATCCGCGACGAATCCGACAAGTCGGGCATGCGCGTGGTGATCGAGCTGAAGCGGGGCGAAGTGCCGGAAGTGGTGCTGAACAATCTGTACAAGCAGACCCAGTTGCAAGACACCTTCGGCATGAACATGGTGGCCCTGGTCGATGGCCAGCCGAAGCTGCTGAACCTCAAGCAGATGCTGCAATGCTTCCTGTCGCACCGCCGCGAAGTGGTCACGCGCCGTACCGTGTTCGAACTGCGAAAGGCGCGCGAACGCGGCCACGTACTGGAAGGCCTGGCGGTCGCGCTGGCCAACATCGATGACTTCATCGCCATCATCAAGGCCGCGCCGACGCCGCCGATCGCCAAGGTCGAGCTGATGGCCAAGGCCTGGGATTCGTCCGTGGTGCGCGAAATGCTGGCCCGCACGGGCGACGGCACGACGCCAGGCGGCATCGATGCCTACCGTCCGGAAAACCTGCCGAAGCACTACGGCATGCAGACGGATGGCCTGTACAAGCTGTCGGACGACCAGGCGCAGGAAATTCTGCAAATGCGCCTGCAGCGCCTGACCGGCCTGGAACAGGACAAGATCGTCAACGAATACAAGGACGTGATGGAACATATCGCCGACTTGCTCGACATCCTGGCCAAGCCGGAACGCGTCACCGTCATCATCACCGATGAAATGACGGCGGCGAAGAACGAATACGGCGCCGGCAACAAGGACGTGCGCCGCTCGCAGATCGAACTCAACGCCACCGACCTCGAGACTGAAGATCTCATTACTCCGCAGGACATGGTCGTGACCCTGTCGCACACCGGCTACATGAAGGCCCAGCCGATCACCGAATACCGCGCGCAGAAGCGCGGTGGACGCGGCAAGCAGGCCATGGCGACGAAAGAGGAAGACTGGATCGACCAGCTGTTCATCGCCAACACGCACGACTACATCCTGTGTTTCTCGGATCGTGGCCGCATGTACTGGCTGAAGGTATGGGAAGTGCCGCAAGGCTCGCGCAATTCGCGCGGCAAGCCGATCGTCAACATGTTCCCGCTCCAAGACAACGAAAAGATCACCGTGATCCTGCCGCTGTCGGGCGAGAACCGCACGTTCCCGGAAGACCATTACGTCTTCATGTCGACCAGCCTTGGTACCGTGAAAAAGACGCCGCTGAAGGACTTCAGCAATCCACGCAAGGCCGGCATCATCGCGGTCGACCTGGACGACGGCGACTTCCTGATCGGCGCGGCGCTGACCGACGGCCAGCACGACGTGATGCTGTTCTCCGATTCGGGCAAGGCAGTGCGCTTCGACGAAAACGACGTGCGTCCGATGGGCCGTACGGCGCGCGGCGTGCGCGGCATGAACCTGGAAGAGGGCCAGCACGTGATCGCCCTGCTGGTGGCCGAGAACGAGCAGCAGTCGGTGCTGACGGCAACGGAAAACGGCTACGGCAAGCGTACGCCGATTCTTGAATACACGCGCCATGGCCGTGGCACGAAAGGCATGATCGCCATCCAGACCAGCGAACGCAACGGTAAAGTGGTTGCCGCGACCCTGGTCGATACCAGCGATGAAATCATGCTGATCACCACCGGTGGCGTCTTGATCCGCACCCGCGTGTCGGAAATCCGCGAGATGGGCCGCGCGACGCAGGGCGTGACCCTGATCGCCGTGGAAGACGGCACCAAGCTGTCCGGCCTGCAGCGCGTGGTGGAAACGGATATCGACGAAGTCGAGCTGACGACGGAGGCGGACGCCGCGCCTGCGCCGGCGGCGGCCGACCCGGTTGATCCGGTCGATCCGGCCCAGCCGGAGTAAGATGATTGGGGCTCTTTCGGGAGCCCCAATTGCTATTGGCGCGTGCTTATGCCGCCAACAGAATTGCGTAGGTCGGCTTAGCCCGTCGGGCGTAAGCCGACAAGCATCGCCGGCAATGTCTATTTACAAGTCACTCAATATCCCGCATGCCATGAGAAAAATCGTCGCCACCTTCTTCGCCGCGTTTTCGCTGGCCTTCCTCGCGACCCTGCCGGCCCTGGCCCAGAGCACGCAAGCCACGCCCGCGCGCCAGGCGGCGCCCAGCCCCGCCATGAAAGTGGCCGTGCGGCGCATGCTCGACGCGATGCAGTTCCCGCAACTGACGCGCAACATCTTCGACCAGATGCTGCAATCGATGCCCGCCATGATCCGCCAGTCGGCGCAGCAGCAAATCAACAGCAACCCGAAACTGGACGAACAGCGCAAGGCGCGCGCGCTGGCCAGCGCCGAGGAAGAAATCCCCCTGGCCATCGCCACCCTGACGCAGGTATTGGCCGACCCGACCCTGATCGAAGAGCTGGGCGATGAAATGGTGCCCCTGTACGCGCGCTTTTACACGGTGCCGGAAGTCGAACAGCTGACGGCCTTCTACAAGACGCCGCTGGGCCGCAAGATGCTGGCTAGCATGCCGCAACTGTCGGCCGAATCGATGGCCATCAGCCAGCGCGTGCTGAACCCCCGCGTGAATGCCGTGCTTGACCAGTTCATGCGGGCGGCCACGCAGTCGCCCCAATAAGATTCCCATTTTGCCAAGGACCGTATCGTGACCCATATCTACAATTTTTCCGCCGGCCCCGCCGTCCTGCCCAAGGAAGTGCTGGCGCAAGCTGCTGCCGAGATGCAGGACTGGCATGGCAGTGGCATGTCGGTGATGGAAATGAGCCACCGTGGTCCCGAATTCATTTCCATCTACAAGCAGGCAGTGGCCGACCTGCGCGAGCTGCTGGCCGTGCCCGATAATTACAATATCCTGTTTCTGCAGGGCGGTGGCCTGGGCGAGAACGCCATCATTCCGATGAACCTGGCGGGCCTGGCGGCGCAGCAGCCGGCCACCGTCGATTTCGTGCATACGGGCTCGTGGTCGGGCAAGTCGATCCAGGAAGCGGCCAAGTATGCCAACGTCAACGTGGCCGCGTCGTCCAAGGCCACCCATTTCACGGGCGTGCCGCCTGTCTCCGAATGGAAGCTGACGCCAGGCGCCGCCTACCTGCACATCTGCACCAATGAAACCATCGACGGCGTGGAATTCCAGCAGGCGCCAGGCGTGCCGGCGGGGACCACCATCGTGGCCGACATGTCCTCGCACATCCTGTCGCGCGTGATCGACGTGTCGCAATATGGCGTGATCTTCGGCGGCGCGCAGAAAAATATCGGCCCGGCCGGCCTGACTCTGGTCATCGTGCGCGAAGACTTGCTGGGCAAGGTGCTGCCGATATGCCCGTCCGCCTTCGACTGGACCATCGTGGCCGAACATGAGTCGATGTACAACACGCCGCCCACCTACGGCATCTATATCGCCGGCCTGGTTTTCCAGTGGCTCAAACGCCAGGGTGGCGTTGCAGCCATGGAACAGCGTAATATTGAGAAAGCGGCGCTGCTGTACGCGGCGCTCGATGCGGACGACTTCTATCAGAACCGGGTCGACCCCGCATACCGCTCGCGCATGACCATCCCGTTCTATCTGCGCGACGAAAGTCTGAACGACGCATTCCTGGCCGGCGCCAAGCAGCGCGGCCTGCTGCAACTGAAGGGCCACAAGTCCGTCGGCGGCATGCGTGCATCGATCTATAACGCGATGCCGATCGAGGGTGTGCAAGCCTTGGTGAATTATCTGAACGAGTTTGCCGGACGCTAGAATGCCTGCCAAAAAGTCCAGGGCGTTGTTGCATTGCCTTGTCGTACATTCGTACTGCCAGCGGCAACGCGCCTAGCCCTGATCATTTTGTCCGGCATTCTCATGAATAAGCGCGCCGGCTCGCCGCCGGCGCAGGCCGCGCGGCCATGATTGAAGTACAGCTGACGAAACAAACCACCATGACCGATAAATTGAAACCGCTGCGCGAACAGATCGATGCGATCGACGCGCAAATCCTCGAACTGCTGAACCGCCGCGCGCAAATCGCCCAGCAAGTGGGCCACGTGAAGGCCGAAACGCAGGCGCCCGTGTTCCGTCCCGAGCGCGAAGCGCAGGTGCTGCGCGGCGTGGCCGAGCGCAATCCCGGCCCCATGGGCGACCGCGAAGTGCAGACCATCTTCCGCGAAATCATGTCGTCCTGCCGCTCGCTGGAAAAGCGCGTGACCGTGGCCTACCTTGGCCCGGCCGGCACCTTCAGCGAACAGGCCGTGTATCAGCAGTTCGGCAGCGCCGTCGAAGGCTTGCCATGCGCGTCCATCGATGAAGTGTTCCGTTCCGCCGAGGCGGGAACGGCGGACTTTGGCGTCGTGCCGATCGAAAATTCCTCGGAAGGCGCCGTCAACCGCACGCTGGACATGATGCTGCAGACTAGCCTCATCATCAGCGGCGAAGTGGCGATCGCCGTGCACCACAGCCTGATGACGAAGAGCGGCAACATGGATGGCGTCACCGCCATCTGCGCCCATTCGCAGGCGCTGGCGCAGTGCCAGGTGTGGCTGAACCAGAATTATCCGAACGTCGCGCGCCACGCCGTCGCCTCGAACGCCGAGGCGGCCCGCATGGCCGGCGAAGACGGTACGGTGGCGGCGATTGCCAGCGAACTGGCCGGCGCGCAGTACAAGCTGGGCGTGGTCAAGGGCCATATCCAGGACGATCCGCACAACCGCACGCGCTTTGCCGTCGTGGGCACCTTGCAGACGGCGCCGTCGGGCAAGGACCAGACGTCGCTGGTATTGGCCGTGCCGAACAAGGCCGGCGCCGTGTACCAGTTGCTGGCGCCCCTGGCCAAGCACGGTGTGTCGATGACGCGCTTCGAGTCGCGCCCGGCGCGCATGGGCAGCTGGGAGTATTATTTCTATGTCGACGTGGAAGGCCACGTGCACGACACGGCCGTCGCCCAGGCGCTGGGCGAGCTGCAGAGCAATGCGGCGTTTTTCAAGGTGCTGGGGTCGTATCCGGTCAGTTTGTGACGCCGACGGTGGTGTCGGATTACGGCCTGCGGCCTAATCCGACCTACAATAAGCCGTAGGTTGGGTTAGCGCAGCGTAACCCAACAAAAACCACCAGCCTAATCATTCACCAACTTTTAAAGAACACCATGTCTAAAAATATCGGTCCAGAATACGTCCGCGCCATCGCCCCTTACCAGAGCGGCAAACCGATCGCGGAAGTCGCGCGCGAGTTCGGCCTCGACGAGGCAGCTATCGTCAAGCTGGCGTCGAATGAAAACCCGTACGGCATGCCGGCATCGGCGAAGCAGGCGATGATCGCCGCCATCGATGACCTGGGCCGCTATCCGGACGCCAACGGCTTCGACTTGAAAGCCGTACTGTCCAAGCGTTACGACGTGCCGGCCGACTGGATCACCCTGGGCAACGGCAGCAACGACATCCTGGAAATCGCCGCGCACGCGTTCGTGCAGCATGGCCAATCCGTCGTGTACTCGCAGTATTCGTTCGCCGTGTACGCGCTGGCCACGCAAGGCCTGGGCGCGCGCCACATCGTCGTGCCGGCGCAAGCCTACGGCCATGACCTGGACGCCATGGCGGCGGCGATTGCCGACGACACGCGCCTGGTCTTCATCGCCAACCCGAACAACCCGACAGGCACCTTCCTGACGGCCGCGCAGCTGGAAGCGTTCCTGCAAAAAGTCCCGGCGCATGTCGTCGTCGTGCTGGACGAAGCGTACAACGAATTCCTGTCGGCCGATGACCAGTACGAGTCGACGGCGTGGGTGCGCCAGTATCCGAACCTGGTGGTCTCGCGCACCCTGTCGAAGGCCTACGGCCTGGCCGGCCTGCGTATCGGCTTTGCCATCGCCCAGCCCGTGCTGACGGACCTGATGAACCGCATCCGCCAGCCGTTCAACGTCAACTCGCTGGCGCAGGCGGCCGCGATTGCGGCCCTCAACGACAAGGCATTCCTCGAGCAAAGCGCGCGCAACAACGCGGCCGGCTACCAGCAGTTCACCGAAGCGTTTGCGCAACTGGGCCTGGAATATGTGCCGTCGCACGGCAATTTCGTGCTGGTCAAGGTGGGCGACGATGATGAAGCGGGCGCGCGCGTCAACCTGGCGCTGCTGAAACAGGGCGTGATCGTGCGTCCCGTGGGCAGCTATGGCTTGCCACAATGGCTGCGCATTTCCATCGGCCTGCCGCAGGAAAACGCCATCTTCATCGCCGCGCTGACGAAAGCGCTGGCCTGACCTTATGACGACGCCTGCACTGAAGAAGGTCGTCATTTTTGGCGTAGGCCTGATCGGCGGCTCGTTCGCGCGCGCCTTGAAACACGCGGGCGCGGTCGGCACGGTAGTCGGCATGGGCCGCTCGCCGGCCTCGATGGCGCGCGCCTTGGAGCTGGGCATCATCGATGAAATCGGCGGCGACATGGCGCAAGCCTTGCATGGCGCCGACCTGGTGCTGCTGGCCGCGCCTGTGGCGCAGACGGGTGCCATCCTGGCGTCCATCGCGCCGCATCTGCAGCCCGGCACCATCGTCACCGATGCGGGCAGCACGAAGAGCGACGTGGTGGCGGCCGCGCGCGCGGCGCTCGGTGGCAAGGTGGGGCAATTCGTGCCCGGCCACCCGATCGCGGGGCGCGAGACGAATGGTCCCGACGCGGCCATCATCGATCTGTATCAAGGCAAGAAAGTGGTGCTCACGCCGCTGGCGGAAAACGCCGCGGACGACGTCGAACGGGTGGCGGCCGCCTGGCGCGCCTGCGGCGCCATCCTGCACACCTTGAGCCCCGAAGAACATGACAAGGTGTTTGCCGCCGTCAGCCATCTGCCGCATCTGCTGGCCTTTGCGCTGGTCGACGACATCGCCAACAAACCGCACGCAGGCCTGCTGTTCCAGTACGCGGCCAGCGGCTTTCGCGACTTTACGCGCATCGCCGGCTCATCGCCGGAAATGTGGCGCGACATCAGCCTGGCCAACCAGCCGGCGCTGCTGCATGAACTGGACGCCTACCTGGCGCAGTTGACGACCTTGCGCGCTCACCTGGCCGCGAACGACGGCGCCGCCATCGAAGGCGTGTATGCGAATGCCCAGCACGCGCGGCAGCAATGGATCGAGGCGATTGAAACGGCGGAAGTACCGGCCGCGCCCACACGATAAATACTCAAGGATTCCAGCATGACCCAGACCAAGCACTACCCCCACCATATCGATCTGAAGCCGGTGATGCATGCCGAAGGCACGGTGCGCTTGCCCGGCTCGAAAAGCATTTCCAACCGCGTGCTGCTGCTGGCAGCGCTGGCCAAGGGCACGACGAAGATCATCGACTTGCTCGCCTCCGACGACACCTTCGTCATGCTGACGGCCTTGACGTCGCTGGGCGTGAAGTGGACGCAGGATGAATTGACGGGCGACCCGGCCACCGCTCACCAGATCCACCACGTGGAAGGCTGCGGCGGCGTCTTTCCGCACCACGAGGCGGACCTGTTCATGGGCAATGCCGGCACGGCGATCCGTCCGCTGACGGCGGCGCTGGCCGTGATCGGTGGCGACTACACCCTGCACGGCGTGTCGCGCATGCACGAGCGCCCGATCGGCGACCTGGTCGACGCGCTGAACGCCGTCGGCACGCAAATCGAATACACGGGCGAGCAGGGCTTCCCGCCGCTGCGCATCCGCCGCGGCCACATTGCAGCCCAGCGCATCGCCGTGCGCGGCAATGTGTCGAGCCAGTTTTTGACGGCCCTCCTGATGGTGGCGCCGCTGATGGCGCGCGACCATGCGGTCACCATCGATGTCACGGGCGAACTGATTTCGAAGCCGTATATCGAGATCACCCTGAACCTGATGCGCCGCTTTGGCGTGACGGTCGAGCATGACGGCTGGCAGTCGTTCACCGTGCAGCCGGGCCAGCAATATCAAAGCCCGGGCACGATCCACGTCGAAGGCGACGCCTCGTCGGCCTCGTACTTCCTGGCGGCCGGCGCCATCGGCGGCGGTCCCGTGCGCGTGGAAGGCGTGGGGCGCGACAGCATCCAGGGCGACGTGCGTTTCGTCGAAGCCTTGCAGCAGATGGGCGCGACCATCACCATGGGCGAGAACTGGATCGAAGCCCGTTCGAATGGTGTATTGAAAGCCGTCGACATGGATTTCAACCATATTCCCGACGCGGCCATGACGATCGCCGTCGCCGCCCTGTACGCGGACGGCACGTCGACCTTGCGCAATATCGCCAGCTGGCGGGTGAAGGAAACGGACCGCCTGGCCGCCATGGCCACGGAGTTGCGCAAGCTCGGTGCGCAAGTGGAAGAGGGCGCCGACTACCTGCGCGTGACGCCGCCGGCCGAAATTGCCGCCGCCACCATCGACACGTATGACGACCACCGCATGGCCATGTGCTTCTCGCTGGCCTCGCTGGACGGCGCCGCCCGCCGCGGCAACGAGATGCGCATCAACGACCCGAAATGCGTGGCCAAGACCTTCCCCGAGTATTTCGCCGCGTTCGCGGGGATTGCCAAAGATAGTCTTATTTGACCGAAGGCAAATTTGGGGTCAGACCCGCCGGGTCTGACCCCAGCTCTTGTTTTTGGGTTTAGTTTTTTTAAAGTGACAAAATAATGCCGACCTCCAACATCCCAGTCATCGCCATCGACGGCCCCACCGCTTCCGGCAAGGGCACGGTGGCGCACCGCGTGGCCGACAAGCTGGGCTTTCATTACCTCGATTCGGGCGCGCTGTACCGCCTGACTGCCTTGAGCGCGCTGCGCCGCGGCACGGACTTGCGCGACGAGCACGCGCTGGCCAAGCTGGCCGAACACTTGCCTTGCCATTTTGCCGGCGGCGAGATCCTGCTGGCGCATGAAAACGTCACCGAGCAGATCCGTGCTGAAGAAGTGGGCAATACGGCGTCGAAGATTGCCGTATTGCCAACGGTGCGCCATGCGCTCGTGGGTTTGCAGCTGGGCTTTCGCAAGACGCCGGGCCTCGTGGCCGACGGGCGCGACATGGGCACGGTGATCTTCCCGCATGCCCCATTGAAGGTGTTCCTGACGGCCAGCGTCGAGGCGCGCGCGCAACGGCGCTACAAGCAATTGATAGACAAGGGTTTTTCTGCTAATATGGAAGACCTTCTGATGGATTTGCAGGCGCGGGACGAACGTGATACTCACCGTGCGATTGCGCCGCTGGTTCCCGCGGAAGGGGCGCATGTCCTGGATACGTCGGAAATGACGGCAGATGTTGCTGTCGAAACCGTGTTGAAATGGTATGCCGCAGTTGCAAAATAAGCAGCAAAATAGCGTGTATTGATGTGTAGTGCATGCTATGTGGTGCCCGTTGACGGCTCCTGGCCTGTCCGGGTGTGTCAAAAACCTAACCCAGTTTAAGTCGCATCGTGCGATCTCTGCTGGATAACCTGTGTGAACCCTATGTCTACTGTTACAACTAACGAATCTACCGGTATGGAAAGTTTTGCTGCGCTCTTCGAGGAATCGTTGTCGCGTCAAGATATGCGCTCCGGCGAAGTTATTTCCGCTGAAGTCGTGCGCCTCGACCACAATTTCGTGATCGTGAACGCTGGCCTCAAATCCGAAGCATTCATCCCTGTCGAAGAATTCAAAAACGACCACGGCGAACTGGAAGTCAAAGTTGGTGACTTCGTTTCCGTGGCGATCGAATCGCTGGAAAACGGTTTCGGCGATACCATCCTGTCGCGCGATAAAGCCAAGCGTCTGGCTTCGTGGCTGGCTCTGGAAAAAGCGATGGAATCGGGCGAAATCGTCGTCGGTACCGTCAATGGTAAAGTCAAAGGCGGTCTGACCGTGTTGACCAACGGCATCCGCGCATTCCTGCCGGGCTCGCTGGTTGATACCCGTCCTGTCAAAGACACGACCCCATTCGAAGGCAAAACCCTCGAATTCAAAGTGATCAAGCTGGATCGCAAGCGTAACAACGTGGTTCTGTCCCGCCGCGCCGTCATCGAAGCTTCGATGGGCGAAGAGCGTCAGAAACTGATGGAAACGCTGAAAGAAGGCACGGTCGTGACCGGCGTCGTCAAAAATATCACCGACTACGGCGCGTTCGTGGATCTGGGCGGTATCGATGGCCTGCTGCACATCACCGATCTGGCATGGCGCCGTGTACGTCACCCGTCGGAAGTACTGACGGTTGGCCAGGAAATCACCGCCAAAGTCCTGAAATACGATCAAGAGAAAAACCGTGTTTCGCTGGGTGTGAAACAACTGGGCGACGATCCTTGGACCGGTCTGTCCCGTCGTTACCCACAAAGCACCCGTCTGTTCGGTAAAGTAACGAACCTGACCGACTACGGCGCATTCGTTGAAGTGGAACAGGGTATCGAAGGTCTGGTACACGTTTCCGAAATGGACTGGACGAACAAAAACGTTGCTCCTAACAAAGTTGTCCAACTGGGCGACGAAGTAGAAGTGATGGTTCTGGAAATCGACGAAGAGCGTCGTCGTATTTCGCTGGGCATGAAACAGTGCAAAGCCAATCCATGGGACGACTTCGGTGTTACCCATAAGAAAGGTGACAAAGTCCGCGGCGCGATCAAATCGATCACCGACTTCGGCGTGTTCATCGGCCTGGCCGGCAACATCGACGGTCTGGTGCACCTGTCCGACCTGTCCTGGACCGAAACCGGCGAAGAAGCCGTGCGTCGCTTCAAGAAAGGTGACGAACTGGAAGCCATCGTTCTGGCCATCGACGTTGAGCGCGAGCGCGTTTCCCTGGGCGTCAAGCAACTGGAAGGTGACCCATTCAACAACTTCGCAGCCATGAATGACAAAGGCTCGCTGGTTACCGGTACCGTTAAATCGGTTGAGCCTAAAGGCGCCGTGATCCAACTGTCCGAAGAAGTTGAAGGCTACCTGCGCGCTTCCGAAATCTCGCGCGACCGCGTTGAAGATGCTGGTACGCACCTGAAAGTCGGCGATACCGTCGAAGCAATGGTGCTGAACATCGACCGCAAAGCCCGTGGTATCCAACTGTCGATCAAAGCGAAAGACAACGTGGAAACCCAGGAAGCCATGCAGAAGATGGCAGCTACCGACAACAACGCAGCTTCGGGCACCACCAGCCTGGGCGCATTGTTGAAAGCTAAGTTCGATAACAAGAACTAAGACTGCGGATACGGCAGATGACAAAGTCCGAGCTGATCAACCGCCTCGCTGAGCGTTATTCTCAGCTGGTGGCGAAAGATGCGGAGTATGCCGTCAAGACCATTCTCGATGCGATGACCAACGCCCTGGCGACCGGTCAGCGTATCGAGATCCGCGGTTTTGGCAGTTTTGCCCTGAACAGCAGGCCCCCGCGCATCGGCCGCAACCCGAAATCCGGCGACAAGGTGATGGTTCCCGAAAAGCGGGTGCCGCACTTCAAACCGGGCAAACAGTTGCGCGAGCGCGTGGACGCGATGGTCGGGCAACCGATTATCGAGGATTAATCGTCTGCTGGAAGGCGACATAAAGAGCGGCGTCCTTGGATGCCGCTTTTTTTTGTTAATATGCTGAGAATACCTGACATAAGCTACTGCGCGTCGCGCTTTGCGGCCTGCGATGCTCACCGTACTCAAGTACGGTTGCGCTTCTTGGCCACAAATCACTGACGCTCGCTACGCTTCTGTCAGGCATTCCAAGGTTGTGCCATACGGGCATTTTTTGTACTTTCTGGACGTATCGATGAAAATCATCTCCACCATCGTTGGCTGTGTTCTTTTCGTCCTGTTCTTCAGTTTTGCGCTGAAGAATGCGCAGGTTGTTGACCTGCATGTTTTTCTCAATTATGAAATTCGCGGCCCCCTGGTCCTGATGCTGCTGGGCTTTTTTGTCGCTGGCGCGAGCCTGGGCGTACTGGCCCTGACGCCGACCGTGTTCCGTCACCGCCGCGAAGCGACCAAGCAAAAAACCACCATTGCCGCGCTGCAGACCGTTGGCGTGGCCAGCAATGTCCAGCCGCAACCGGACAGCGTGAGCGCGCAGTAAGCGCCGCCGTCGCTCCTATCTCTCTTACTCGAATAAAAACAATCGCATGGATTTTGAACTCTGGTGGCTCTTGGGTATCCCGATGTTTTTCGCGCTGGGCTGGATTGCCGCGCGCGTGGACATTCATCAACTGGTGTCCGAATCGCGCAGCCTGCCGCGCAATTATTTCAAGGGCTTGAACTTCCTGCTCAATGAGCAGCATGACAAGGCCATCGATGCCTTCATCGAAGTCGTCAAGCTGGACCCGGAATCGGCCGATATGCACTTTGCGCTGGGTAACCTGTTCCGCCGACGCGGCGAGACGGAGCGTGCCATCCGCGTGCACCAGAACTTGCTGGCGCGCCCGGACCTGCCGCTGGAACAGCAGGGCCACGCCGCCTACGAGCTGGGCATGGATTACCTGAAAGCGGGTCTGCTGGACCGCGCCGAAGAAACTTTCAATAGCCTGATCGACACGCAATATGCGGCCCAGGCGCGCCGCGCGCTGCTGGAAATCTACCAGCGCGAAAAGGAATGGCCACGCGCCATCGAAGCGGCCGTGGGCTTGCAGGAATCGGGCGCCGGCGCGCGCCAGAAGGAAATCGCCCAGTTCTATTGTGAACTGGCGCATGATGCGCTCGTGCACATGAAACCGGACGAGGCCATGCCGCTGCTGGAAAAAGCCTTGCAGACGGACCGCAAGAGCGTGCGCGCCACCATCCTGACGGGCGACGTGCTGCTGGCGCGCGGCGACGTGGAAGGCGCGCTGACCACCTGGCGCCGCGTGGAGCAGCAAAGCGTGCCGCACGTGGCCCTGGTGGCGCAGCGCCTGATGGATGGCTACACCAAGCTGGGCCGTCCACAGGAAGGCGTCAACCTGCTGCGCTCCTACCTGGAAGAAGCGTCGTCGATCGACCTGATCGAAGTCGTCTTCAAGGCCGTCATCGAACTCGACGGCGTGGAAGCGGCGAAGCAGCTGGTCAGCGCCGAGCTGCGCCGCACGCCGACCCTGCTGGGCCTCGATAAATTGCTGGAAGCGCGCATGATGGATGCGCCGGCCGCCATCTGGTCCGAGCTGTCGATGGTGAAAAACCTCGTGCACGGCTACACGCAAAAGCTGGCCCGCTACCAGTGCAGCCACTGCGGCTTCAAGGCGCGCCAGTTCTACTGGCACTGCCCTGGCTGCAACAAGTGGGAGACTTACCCACCACGCCGCACAGAAGAACTCAATGTCATGAACTGATTCGTACACGTCACCTTGCCCTGAGCAATGTGGCGTGTACTTCTATGTAAGACCTGCTTTTTATCCATACGGTACATCCATGAAAATCACCATTATCGGCACCGGCTATGTTGGCCTCGTGACCGGCGCCTGCCTGGCGGAGCTGGGCAACGACGTCTTTTGCCTCGACCTGGACGCACAGAAGGTCGCCTTGCTCAACAGCGGCGGCATCCCCATCCATGAACCTGGCCTGGAAGAAGTCGTGGCGCGCAACCGCGCCGCCGGGCGCATGACCTTTTCCACCGACGTCGAGGCCGCCGCCGCACACGGCGTAATGCAATTCATCGCCGTCGGCACGCCGCCCGATGAAGACGGCTCGGCCGACCTGCAATACGTGCTGGCCGCCGCGCGCGGCATCGGCAAGTACATGACGGACTTCAAGGTCATCGTCGACAAGTCGACCGTGCCCGTCGGCACGGCGGAAAAAGTGCGCGCCGCCATCCAGGGCGAACTCGATGCGCGCGGCGTGGCCGCCACGTTCTCGGTCGCCTCGAACCCGGAATTCCTCAAGGAAGGCGCGGCCGTCGAAGACTTCATGCGTCCGGACCGCATCGTCATCGGCGTCGACGCCACGCCGGACGGAGAGAGCGCGCGCGAATTGCTGAAAAGCCTGTACGCGCCGTTCAACCGTAACCATGAACGCACCTACTGGATGGACGTGCGCTCGGCCGAATTCACGAAGTATGCGGCCAACGCCATGCTGGCCACGCGCATCTCGTTCATGAATGAATTGGCGAACCTGGCCGACAAGGTGGGCGTCGACATCGAGGCTGTGCGCCACGGCATCGGCTCCGACCCGCGCATCGGCCACAGCTTCCTGTACGCGGGCTGCGGCTATGGCGGTTCCTGCTTCCCGAAAGACGTGCAGGCGCTCGAGCGCACGGCGCGCGGGCACGGTCAGGAATTGCTGATCCTGCGCGCCGTCGAGGCCGTCAACGACCAGCAGAAGCAGGTGCTGGGCCGCAAAGTGGTCACTCGCTTCGGCGAAGACCTGACGGGCCGGCATTTCGCCGTGTGGGGCCTGGCCTTCAAACCGAATACGGACGACATGCGCGAAGCGTCGGCCCGCGTGCTGCTGGCCGACTTGCTGGGGCGCGGCGCCACGGTGGCCGTGTACGACCCCGTCGCCATGGCCGAGGCGCGCCGCGTGCTGCAACTGGACCTGACGCCGGAGCAATTGGCCAAGGTGCGTTTTGCCGACAGCTCGAAAGATGCGCTGCAGGACGCCGATGCGCTGGTCATCGTGACCGAATGGAAAGCCTTCCGCAGCCCCGACTTCGAGCAGGTCAAGGCGCGCCTCAAGCAGGCCGTGATCTTTGACGGGCGCAACCTGTTCGAGCCGGCGGTCATGGCCGAGAACGGCATCGAATACCACGGGATCGGCCGCTCGATCCTGACGCGCGCATGAGCGCCCAAGAGGTGGTCGCCTTGACGGCGCCGGCCGCATTGGCCCAGGTACGCCTGCTGGTGGTGGGCGATGTGATGCTGGACCGCTACTGGTTTGGCGACGTCAGCCGTATTTCGCCGGAAGCGCCCGTGCCCATCGTGCGCATCGAAAAGCGTGAAGAGCGCCTGGGCGGCGCGGCCAACGTGGCGCGCAATGCGGCCGCGCTGGGCGCGAAGACGAGCTTGCTGGGCGTGGTCGGCGACGACGAGGCCGGCAGCCAGGTCGAGCGCCTGCTCGAAGGTGGCGGCATCCACAGCTATCTGCAGCGCGATGCGGCCATTTCCACCATCATCAAGCTGCGCGTGATCGGCCGCCAGCAGCAGATGCTGCGCATCGATTTCGAGGATGCGCCCAGCGATACGGTGCTGCGCGACAAGCTGGCGCAATTCAATGCCCTCTTGCCGCACTATGATGTGGTGGTCCTGTCCGATTACGCCAAGGGCAGTCTGGTGAACGTGGCCGAGATGATCAAGGCGGCCCGGGCGGCCGGCAAGATCGTCATGGTCGACCCGAAAGGCGATGATTTCAGTCGCTACGCCGGAGCGTCAGTGCTCACTCCGAATAAATCGGAACTGCGCCGCGTGATCGGCAACTGGAATACGGAAGAGCAACTCACGGAACGCGCGCAGCAGATGCGCGCGCAGCTGGGCCTGGACGCCTTGCTGCTGACGCGCTCGGAAGAAGGCATGAGCTTGTACACGGCCGATGAGGTGGTGCACATGCCGACCGATGCGCGTGAAGTGTTCGACGTCTCGGGCGCCGGCGACACGGTGATCGCCACCATGGCGGCCATGCTGGGCGCCGGCATGAGCCTGGGCGAGGCCGTGCGCACGGCCAACCGCGCCGGCGGCATCGTCGTCGGCAAGCTGGGCACGGCCACCGTCACCCGAGAAGAGCTGTTCCCGCAGTAACTATGCCGCTGTATGCCGCATCTCGCCTGCGCCGGTCCGTTTGATCTGGCGCAGGTTCTCCTGCCATTCCGCTGTCCCGTCTTGTCAACCGTATCACGCCCCAGCCGTTAAGCCGTTAAGGCGCCGTTCCTCCTTTGCGTTCGAGTCATCTTGAAACCACCTTACGGAGAGATATCCATGTTCAAAAAAATACTGCTGGCCATCGCCACCCTGATCGTGACGATGGGCTTTGCCTTTGCCCAGGTCGATGTCAACAAGGCGGACCAGGCGGCACTCGATAGCGTCAAGGGCATCGGCCCCGTCACGTCGAAAGCCATCATCGATGAACGCGCCAAGGGCGGCGCCTTCAAGGATTGGGCCGATTTTGAAAGCCGCGTAAAAGGCATCGGCCCGAAAAGTTCGGTGAAGCTGTCGGAAGCGGGCTTGCAAGTGAATGGCCAGGCCAAGTCCGGCGCGCCAGCGGCGCCTGCTCCGGCGGCGAAAGCTGCCCCGGCAAAAAAGGAAACTGCTGTGAAGGAAGTTGCAGCGAAAGAAGCCGCACCGAAGCCAGCTGCTGCGACCGACACCGCTGCGGCGCCAGCCAAGACAGCCGCTGAAACGAAGAAAGAAGCTGCTGCTGCCAAGAAAGAAGCCAAGGCCGCCGCTGCCGCCGCCAAGAAAGAAGCCGCTGCGGCCAAGGTCGTGCCTGCCGCCGCTACCGCGCCAGCCGCCGATGCCGCCCCCGTGAAAACGGCTGCCGAAACGAAGAAGGAAGCCGCTGCTGCGAAGAAAGCGGCAACGGCCGCCAAGAAAGAAGCCAAGGCTGCGGAAGCGGCGGCGAAGAAGGAAGCCAAACTGGCTGCTGCCGACGCGAAGAAGGCCGAAGCCGAGAAAAAGTGAGCGTGTTGCTGTAGTTTGCTGTAAGGCGTGTTGCGTGGTGGTGCCGCGCAGCACGAGAAGAAAACCCCGCGTGGTACCGGCCGCGCGGGGTTTTTTTTATTCTATGGCCTCGACTTCCGGCTTGCCAGTGCGTCGGAATGGCGCAGCCAGTTGCCCGCCCAGCGTCGTCGGCATGGGCGTCTCGATGCCGCAGGCGGCGGGCCACGTACGCGGCAAGTGATAGGTGCCGAACAGCCGGTCCAGCACGGGTAAAGTCGAGGCGTAGTTGCGGTTGATGTGCTCGACCTTGCTGTGGTGCCAGTGGTGGAAGGCGGGCGTGGCCACCAGCCATTCCAGCGGGCCGAAGCGCCAGCGCAGGTTGGCGTGGAGAAAGAAGCCCCAGACGGTGCCGACCAGCAGCAAGAGCACGGGCGCGGCGCTGCCCGCCGCGCCGGGGCCGGCCAGGCCCAGCAGATACAACGGTGTCAGGCCGAACAGGCGCGTGACGACCATGTCGACGGGATGGGTGCGCGTATTGGCGAGGAAATACAGCTGTTCCGTGCTGTGGTGCACGGCATGGTAGCGCCACAGCCATGGCATTTCATGGCTGAGTCTATGTCCCCAGTAAGTGCCGACTTCGCCGATCAGCAAGCCCAGCAGGAGCTTGCCCCACAGAGGCAGGGCGGACAAGGTGGCGGGAATGGCGTCCGGCAGCCAGCGCTGGCCAGCGACGGCGACGAGAGCCAGCGGCGCGGCCAGCAAGACGGCCGGCAGCAGACTGCTGATGAAATAAAAGCCCAGGTCGCTGAACAGTTCCGTGCGGGAACGTCCAAGGTGGCGCTCGCCAAAGAAGCGTTCGAGCGGCACGAAGATCACGGCCAGCAGCACCAGCCACAGGGTCAGGCGCAGCACATCGATGGCGATGCCGGGCAGGTGGGTTTGCAAGGTGTGCAGAAGGCTCATCGAAGTGTTTCAGTCAACTGGTGAAATGAAAGGCTGAACAAAACCGTAGCGAGCGGATGCGCGGCGTGGCCGAGACGCGCAGCTGTACGGGCGTACAGCGAGCATCGCAGGCTGCGCCCCGCGCCGCGCAGTAGGTTTTGTCAGCCTTTGCGGCGGCGCGCCATAAAGCCCAGCAAGCCCAGGCCACCGATCAGCATGCCCCAGGTCGATGGTTCCGGCACGGCCGACACCAGCGACACGCCGTCGAGCAGCATGAACGGTGGCGCGCCCGTCGGGCTGCCCTTGGCCATGAACGACAGCAATTCGCTGCTGTCCGTGGCCGTGAAGGTCATGCTGGCCTGGTGCCAGCCCGTGAAGCCCTGGCTGACGTTGGCCAGCGATGCCGTTTGCTGCTTGCTGTTGCCGAGCGCAACGTCCCAGTAATTGACGGGATTGTCGCCGCGGAAACCCACTTGCTGGCCAGCGCCATACGAAAAGCTCAGGGTGTAGGCTTGGCCGGGGACGAGGCCGCTCACCTGCTGCGTGACGGGGCCGGGAAAGTAATCCCAGTCCGCCGCCAGCACATTGCCGCCCGTGGGACTGACGCCCAGGCCGTTTTGCGGGCCGCGGCCGCTGTAGGAATTCGGGCCCCACAAGGCCAGCGCCGTCGCGGCGTTGGTGTCGTCGATGTTGTTGCCGTTCAAGACGAAGTTGTAGCCCTTGCTGGACCAGTCGGTCAGGTAGGTGCGGTCCGCGCGGGCGTACGTGCCTTCGTTCAGTTGTTTCGAGGTGCCGTTGCTGGTCAGTTCGAAATCGCCATTCTTGACCAGGTTGGTCGTGGCGGCCTGGGCGGCAGTGACGCAAAGGGAAGCGGCGGCCAGCGCCAGCAAGGTAGATGTGTTACGCATGATAAAGCTCCAAAAGTGACAGGGTAGTGTTGCAGTCTGTCGGCGAGCTTTTGGCCAACGTTGGATTCAATCGCGGAAGGGGCGAGAAAGGTATTGCAGAGACAGCGGTGGTGTCTCGTTGAAGCGATTATAGCAGCGTTTGGTAAAACAGCATCTAACATGTCTTGAAAACAACAAGTATTTTTAGGTAGCAATCTTGCCGGTATTAAAGTCTTTGCATGCCATGTGCGGCTACAGCTGCGACTCGATCGGCAGCCAGCGCATCACGGACACCAGCATGCGGCGCCAGATACCCGCTTCGGGATCGTGCGTCCACACCTTGGCGGGCACTTCGGTGGCGTCGGACCAGCGCAGGGCGCCGTTGTCGAGGAGCAAACGATAGCTGGTGTCGCTCGCCGTCGAATGGTGGAACAGCGCGCGCATGTCGTTCGCCAGCGCGGCATCGTCGAACAGCACGCCCATCTCCGTATTGAGCTGGGCCGAGCGGGGATCGAGGTTGAAGGAGCCGACGAAGCCCCGTTGGCCGTCCACCACCATGGCCTTGGTATGCAGGCTGGCGCGGCTCGAGCCCATCAGGCTGATGCGCTTGCGGTGCTGGGTCTTCAATTCATACAGTTCGATGCCGCCGCCCAGCAGTGCCTGGCGGTAGCGCGCATAGCCCGCATGCACGAGGGCCACGTCGGTGGCGGCCAGCGAGTTGGTCAGCACCTGGACCTGGACGCCGGCGGCGACTTTTTCGCCCAGGGTCCGCGTCAGCGCCGCGCCGGGCACGAAGTATGGCGAAGTCAGCAGCGCTTCCGCGCGCGCGTCCGTCAGCAGGGGCAGTAAACTGTGCATGAGCCAGTGCTCGCTGCGCTGCAAACTGGCTACTGGCGCGGCTTTTTCCGGCGGATCCGACAGTACCTGTACTTTTTCGCTCCAGTGCAGGCGCACGCGGCCATCGAGGTGCGCTTGCAACTGGCCCGCATCCGTCAGTTGCCGCAGGTAGGGTGAGGCGCCCAGTTCGCCCGTCAGTGCGTCGAGGCGGGCGCGCACGGCCTGCAGTTCCGGCGCGCCCGCGTCCTTGCCAGCGTGCAAAGCGCGGATGGGGATGACGGCGCGGCTATTCCAGAAACGGTCGAAGATGTCGCTCGTCTGCTGCACGGCGGGGCCCACCAGCAGCAGGTCGGCATCCTGGAAATTGACTTGTTCGGCGGCATCGAAATATTCATCGCCGATATTGCGTCCGCCGACGAGGGCGACCCTGCCGTCGACGATCCAGGCCTTGTTGTGCATGCGCCGGTTCAGGCTGACGGCGCGCAAGGCCATTTCCGTGGCGCGCAACCAGATGCCGTCGCGGTTGCGGCCCGGGTTAAACATGCGCACGTCGATCAGCGGGTGGCTGTCGAGCGCGAGGATGGCGGCATCCTGGCCACGCGCGTTGATATCGTCGAGCAACACGCGCACGCGCACGCCGCGGTCGGCCGCACGCAGCAGTTCGCGCACCAGCAGCCGTCCCGTGACGTCGTTATGCCAGATGTAGTATTGCAGGTCGAGGCTGCGGCCCGCTTCGCGCGCGCTCAGGGCGCGCAGGGCGAACGCTTCCAGATTATCGTCGATCAACGCCGTGCCGCTGTGGCCGGGCCGTTGCGCCAGTTGCGGCGCCAGCACGCGGTCGAGCAGGGTGGCATCCATCGCCACGGGCAGGGCCGTGCCAGGCGCGCCCAGCGAGCGCTCGGCGAAGCGCCCGTAGCTGTACAGGGCGGCGATGCTGAGCATGGCAAACAAGGTGGCCAGCAGCAACAGTTTCACGAACATGCGGCGCACCGTCAGCGCACCGCGGGCATGCTGCGGCGCGAGAAAAGCCGGGTGGTGTGGGGCATGCGGACTCTTTCAGCTGGATGGCAACAGCCGATTGTAGCAGTTTCTACAATGCACGATTTTCAGGCGGAGCCGGCTGGCAGCCTCGCCAGGAAGCCGTGAATCTGGGAAACAACTGCCGCGCCTTCACCGACGGCGGCGGCCACGCGCTTGGTGGAGCCGGCCCGCACGTCACCGATGGCGAACACGCCCGGCACGCTTGTTTCCAGCGCGGCCCGCTCCGGCATATCCGGTGGCGGGTAGGCTAAATGCGCAGCATGGCCGTGGGCGCGGCATTCGGCGCGGGTGACGTCGAAGCCCGTGCGGATAAAGCCCTGTTCATCGACGGCCACGGCGCAGTCGTGCAGCCAGTCCGTATTCGGATCGGCGCCAACAAACAGGAAGACGCGGCGCACGGCGCAAGCGGCTTCCTTGCCTGTCTGGTTGTTGCGCCAGTGCACCTCTGTCAAGCCATCGTCGTCACCTTCGAGGGCGATGATTTCCGTGTGCGTGTGCAAGGTGATGTTGGGCGTGGCGGCGATGCGCTCGATCAAATAGCTCGACATGCTGGCCGCCAGGCCTTCGCCGCGGATCACCATGTGGACCTTGGCGGCGTGACCGGAGAGAAACACGGCCGCCTGACCGGCCGAATTGCCGCCGCCAACGAGGATGATTTCTTCCTGCCGGCACAGCTTGGCTTCGATGGGCGAGGCCCAGTAATACACACCCCGTCCCTCATACGTTTTCAGGTTGGCCAGCGACGGGCGGCGGTAGCGCGCGCCGCACGACAGCACCACCGTGCGGGCGCGCACCTGCGTGCCGTCGCACAAGTTGACGCGCAGGGGCCAGGTGTCGCACAGCAGGTTGGCGGCGCTGGCTGGCGTGGCGATCTCGACGCCGAATTTTTGCGCCTGCACATAGGCGCGCCCCGCCAGCGCGCGCCCGGAGATACCTGTGGGAAAGCCCAGGTAATTTTCGATGCGCGCGCTGGCGCCCGCCTGGCCGCCATACGCGCGCTGTTCCAGCGCCAGGACCGATAAACCTTCGGAGGCCGCATACACGGCCGTGGCCAGGCCGGCGGGGCCAGCGCCCACCACCAGCACATCAAAAATCTTGTCACCGGACAAGTCGGGCAACATGCCCAGGCAGCGCCCCAGTTCCGCATTGCCGGGATTCTTCATGATCTTGCCGTCAGGACAGACCACCAGCGGCCAGTCCTGCGGCGTAGGCTGGTAGCGCTCGGCCAGCGCGGCGGCGGCCGCATCGGTGGACGGATCAAGCACCGTGTGCGGATGGCCGTTGCTCGACAGAAAACTTTGCAGGTGGAACAGATTGCCATTGCCGCGCGGCCCTACCAGCACGGGGCCGCCCGAATTCGATTCGATCAGCGCCACGCGGCGCAGGATCAGGGCGCGCACGATGCGTTCGCCCATCTCCGCCTCGGCCACGATCAGCGCGCGCAGGGATTCCGAACTGATGTCGAGCAATTCCACGGCGCCCACGGCGCTGCCGTTGACGAGGGTGGGGCGGCCGGACAATTGCGCTACCTCGGCAATGAAGTGGCCGACGCCCACTTCGCGCAGGACGGACGCCTGTCCCATCACTTCGTGGCGCTTGATGCTGACCCGCCCGGACAGTATCACCAGCATGCCGAAGCTGCTGCTGCCTGCCTCGAACAGCGTATCGCCATCGGCAAAGCGCTGCAGCGTGCCGTAGCGCTGCAAGCGCTGCAGTTCGAGCCCATTGAAGACGGGCGAGATCTGGTGGCTGCGGCCCTGCAAGTCGAGCGTGGCGAACTGGACGGGATCGTCCTGCGTCGTTTCGGGAATGAATTCGGGTGTGCTGCTGGCCATGGCGAGTCCGTTCGGAGGCTGAATAAGCAAATAACAAAAATAACTAACAGTGACGAGTCTAGCGCATGCGGCACGCGCCTGCCGCAATACCCCTTGTGTACGCCCGGAAATGGCGGCGCGGCAGGCGCCATGCCGCATGTGGCGGCGCAGCAAGGCGCGCGTGCGGGCCCGGCTGCTGGAGCCGATCAGCGATACGCGGGCCGGCATCTCATATTAGAATGGGTCTTTGTTGAACCTACTCAAACAGACACGATGGCTTACAAGACACTTGAAGATACGATAGGCAATACCCCGCTGGTGCAGCTGACGCGCTTGCCGGGTGCCGATGCGCTTGCGCGCAATAACGTCATCCTGGGCAAGCTGGAAGGCAATAATCCAGCCGGCTCCGTGAAGGACCGCGCGGCCATGTCCATGCTCAAGCGCGCTGAAGAGCGCGGCGTCATCAAGCCGGGCGATACCCTGATCGAGGCGACCAGTGGCAATACGGGCATCGCGCTGGCCATGGCCGCCGCCTTGCGCGGCTACAAGATGCTGCTCCTGATGCCGGATAACCTGAGCGTGGAGCGCCGCCAGAGCATGGCCGCCTACGGCGCCGACATTTTATTGACGCCGAAGACGGGCGGCATGGAATATGCGCGCGACCTGGCCGAGCAGATGCAGAAGGATGGCCGTGGCGTGATCCTCGACCAGTTCGCCAACGAAGACAATTCGCGCGCCCACTATGAAAGCACCGGGCCGGAAATCTGGCGCGATACCAATGGCCAGGTCACGCATTTCGTCAGCGCCATGGGCACGACGGGCACCATCATGGGCGTGTCGCGCTATTTGAAGGAACAGAATCCCGCCATCCAGATCATCGGCGCGCAGCCCGAGGAAGGTTCGCAGATTCCCGGCATCCGCAAGTGGCCGGAAGCGTACCTGCCGAAAATCTACGACAAGTCGCGCGTCGACCAGGTGGAGTATGTGAGCCAGGGCGTGGCTGAACGCATGGCGCGCAGCCTGGCGGCGGAAGAAGGCTTGTTCTGCGGCATCTCTGCAGCCGGCGCCTGCGAAATCGCGCTGCGCATCTCGCAAACGGTGGAAAACGCGACGATCGTGTTTGTCGTGTGCGACCGTGGCGACCGCTACTTATCTACCGGTGTGTTTCCTGCTTGATAGTTGATACGGGAAAATAATGTCGGCCAGAACGGCCTGAGAACTGCTGGAAATACCCCCTCCCCATGGCGGGGAGGGAAAACCTGCGGAACTGGCAGGATCAGCCTTGTGGCGTTTCGCCTTCTTTTGGCTTGAATTGCTTGTCGCTGATGCGGAATTTGTTGCGGCGGTCACCCATCAGGTAACGCAGGTCACGGATGCTCAGGTCGCTGACTTCGTGCATGCGGATCAACAGCGATGCGCCGACCGGCAGGCGGTGGTGGCGGATTTTACTGATGACTGGTGGCGCTACTTCCAGCGCGCGGGACAGGGCTGCGTCGTTTTTCAGGCGCAGGTTTTCGATCAGGGTATCGAGCAGTCTGTTTGGGTTGTACTGGAGCAGATCGTCGGAGTCCGAATCGCTGTTCATATCAATGCCGACTTGGTTTGTCATGATGTTATTGTTCCTTCTGTAGTTGCACTGCAAAGTAAAAAACACTCGGAGCTCGCTCTTGCTGCGTTCATGTTCATTCTTTACTAAAAGGAACGAATTCACACACGGTACGATCCGGGATACAGTTTTTCGTAATATATACACAATTGTACAACAGGATTCAATTTCAGGCCGGAAAGCCCAGCAATCTTGCTTTGTACAAAATAGGTGTTGTCTTGTTGCAACACCTATTTATTCTTTATTATGCTCTATGATAGAACAAAAATTGTACTTTGACAAAAGTTAAGTATAAAACCATTTCCGTATTCCGTGCCGCACAAAGGCTGGCGAGCAAGGCTGGCACATGTTATCGGCCCTACCATAGACTTGTTTTCTGGTCGCTTCAACATCCCTTACGCTTTCTTACAAGTAATATTATAACTTTACACTGACTTTCGGTTAGCGTGCGCGCACTTGGCTGATGGCCTTGCCCAGGTCGATCACTGACATGGCATAAAAATAACTTCTGTTGTACTGAGTTATAGCAAAGAAGTTATTGGTTGCCAAGTGATACTCAGTTGCTTCTGAACCATTTTGCAGATCGATCAGGCCAAACAGCATGTTCTGGGGTGTGGACGGGCCGGCACTGACGCCCGCCTCCTGCATTTCCGCCAGCCGGTACTTCGCTTGCAAGCCCTGGCCGATGAATTTTTCCCAGGCGCGGCTGGCCGAGACGGTGACGGGATAGGTGCTGATGGCCGGATCGTCGCGCCGCCAACCGTGCTCGACGAGGAAATGCGCGACGCTGCCGATGGCGTCGGCTGTGGAATTGCGCAGGTCGATGTGACTATCGCCATCGAAGTCCACCGCATATTTCATGATGCTGCTAGGCATGAACTGGGGCAGGCCGATGGCGCCCGCATACGAGCCGAGCAGGGTCAAGGGATCGATGCCATCCTTGCGCGCGTACAGCAGCGCGTTTTCCAGTTCTCCCTTGAAAAACTCCATGCGCGCGGCGCGCGTCGGGCTTTCCGGGTAGGAAAACGCCAGGGTCGTCAGCGCGTCGAGCACGCGGAAACGGCCCGTGTTGCGTCCGTAGACAGTTTCCACGCCGATGATGCCGACGATGATTTCGGCCGGCACGCCATATTCGCGTTCGGCGCGCGCCAGCGCTTCCGCATTCTCTTCCCAGAATTTCACGCCCGCATTGATGCGCACCGGCTCGATGAAGCGGGCGCTGTACGCTTGCCAGTTCTTCGGCTTGCCCGGCGGGGCCGGCTTCATCAGTTGCACGGTCGACTCGACATAGCGCACCTTGCCGATCAGGACATCGAGTTCGGCGCGGTTAAAGCCGTGTTTGGCGGACATCTCGTCGAGGAAGGCGCGTACTTCTTTCCAGTTGGCATAGTCGACAAATTCGCCTTCGAAGTCGAATTTCGCCGGTGCTTTTTTGGCCGCTGCCTTGGCGGGTGGCGTCTTGGCCGCGCGCACGGCACGGGCCCGGTCGGCAGCGGAAATATTGCTGTTTTCGCCAGCATGCGCGGTGGACAGACACAGGGGAAGGGCGAGGAGCAGGGACAGGGCGGGGTATTTGATCGGTAACAAGGAGCGTCTCATCGGCATTGGGTTAACAGGCGGCGCAAGTTGCGCCGCGCGCGGAATTGTTCGTCTGGGTTGGCATTACCATACTTCATCGCGGCATAGATTGCCAGAAACTGTGCAATGGCGGCGTGCGCCTCTTGTGTGGCCTTGCCTGCGGACAGCCGCGCAGCATAACCGTGCGGGCCTTCATGCGGCGCACGGCTGTAGCCGCGCCGCGCCTGCTGCTGGCAAAACTGCGCGTACAGGGCCTCGAGCGGATCGCCTTGCCGCGCCTGCCGCCACCAGACCAGCGCGCCAGCCACGGCGGCCAGCAGGGCCAGCACGGCGCAAGCGAGTGCCAGCTTTTTTGCGGGCACGTTTTTCAAGCCGTCGAGCATGGCGCGCTGGCGCTGCGGCGTAGTGTCGAGCACCCAGCGGCTCCAGACGTGCTCGGCCTGCTGCCATTGCTGGCGCCACGCGGCAAGCGCCCCGTGCGCGTCGCCATCGAGGCCGGCCAAGGCGCGCCACGCCGTCAGCGGCGACGGGGCCGGCGGCAGGGCGGCGTCGAGGTTGCGCTCGGTGCGCAGGGGCGCGACGGCGCCGGTGGGATCGACGCGCACCCAGCCCTGGCCGGCCAGCCACACTTCGCTCCACGCATGGGCGTCGGACTGACGCACGCTCAGGCTGTTGTCCGTGCCGTTGCGCAGGCCGCCCTGGTAGCCCGTGATGACGCGCGCGGGCATGCCCATGGCGCGCATCAGCACGACAAAGCTGCCCGCGTAATGTTCGCAAAAGCCCGCCTGTGTGGTGAACAGGAAGTCGTCGACGCCATGCTTGCCCAGCAGTGGCGGCTGCAGGGTGTAGCGGAACGGCGCGCGGCGAAAGTGATCGAGCACGGCGGCGATGGCGTCGGCGGGCGCCAGCGCCTGCGCGCCCTGGCCGCGCAATGCGCGGGCCCAGGCCACGCTGCGCGGATTGCTGCCAGCGGGCAAGGCCAGCCATGGCTGCTGCTGCGCGGCCGACAGGCCCGCCTGCAGCCGGTAGCGGGGCAGGGAACTGACGCGGTAACGGACGGTCGAAGTAATAGGCTGTATGGTCAGCACTTCCAGCGCGGACGACACGACATACGGATTGCTGGGCAGGCGTTCGATGCTGCGCGGCACGTCGAGCGCGAAGATGCGCCGCTGGCCGCTCGCTTGCAAGGTTACTTCGTAGTGGCTGGGCTGGCCTTCCAGTGCGATGTCTATCCGGTTGTCGCTGGCCGGTGCGCGCTGGCCAGCGCCCCTGCGCGTCCAGGTGGCGCCATCGAAGTCGCCCAGCACCACGCCGCGCCAGTACAGCTGCTCTTGCGGCGGGAGCGGCGTGGAAAAGCGGGCCGTGAAGACGGGTTCGCTTGACAGGGCCAGCGAGGCGATGGCACCCGGCTGCATGCTGTCGGACAAGCCTGTGCGCGCCTGCGCGCTTTCTTGTGTCGCACCCCACAGGGGGCCGTCGATGCGTGGCACGGCCAGAAACAGTACGGCCGACAGGGGAAGGGCCAGCGCCAGCATGCGACCCAGCAAACGCAGCCTTTGCGCCAGGCGCGGCTGCACGGCGCCGTACTGGGCCGACAACAGGCCAGCCAGCAGGACGATGACGGTGGCCAGCATCCACGCGGCGCTGAGGATGCCTTGCGCATGAAAGAAGTTCGCCAGCAGGAGGAAAAAACTGAGGAAGACAAAGACGAAGATGTCGCGCCGGCCATGCATTTCCAGCGATTTCAGGGCCAGCAGCAAGGCCAGCATGGCCACGCCGGGATCGCGTCCCAGCACGGTGCCGTAGCTGGCGTAGACGCCGGCGATGCCCAGCAAGGCCAGCGGCGCGAGCACGGTCAGCTGCGGCTGGCGCCGGCCCCGCACGGTGATGATGGCGCGCCACAGGAGGAGGGCTGCGGCGGCGGCCGACAGCCACGGGGGCAGGTGCAGCGCGTGCGGCGCCAGCACCATGGCGGCAGCCAGCAACAGCAGCACGATGTCGGCCTTGTCGCGCGGCAAGTTGGTCAGCCAGGCTTTCATGGCGTCGCCTGCGCTGGCGGCCAATCGTGCGGCGAACCGTGCGGCACATCATGGAGCGCCAGCGCGCGCAGGCAGGCGTCGCGCTGGCTGGGGCCCAAGGCCGGTGTCAGAGTCAGCGCGCCCAGGCGCAAGCCATATGGCAAGCCCGTGCGTTCCGCCTGCAGCACCCAGGCGGCCAGGCGCGACAAACGCGCTTCCGGCGCCAGTGCGTGCAAGGCGGCGAGATCGAACACGATGCTGCCACGGGCTGCGCCCGCTTGCGCGTCGGCGGCTGGCTGGAATTGCTTGCTGAATAAATGCTCGCCGTCATGCCGGGCGATCTGGCGCCAGGCCAGGCGGTGCAAGGGATCGCCGGGCTGGTAGGCGCGCACGCCGGCCAGTTCCAGGGCGCCGCCGGACGAGTGTGGCTGTTGTGGTGTCTGCTTTGCCGGCTGTTCTGTCCCGGCCGGCAAGGGCAGTGGCGGCGCGTTCTGCTCGGGCTGCGGATGCACGAGCACGCGCGCTTCGGGTTGCCAATGGCACCAGGCAACGAACAGGCCCAGCGGGAAACTGCCGGACAGGCGCAAGGGCGGGGCATCGAGCCAGCCGCGTTGCCGCGCCGCTACGACGATCTGGATGGCCGTTTCTCCGTGGGCATCGATATCGGCCAGGCTGGGCGCTGCGCTGGAATCGATCACGGTCAGCTGGATCGCATGGCGCGGGCGTGTGCTGCGGTTGATCAGGCGCAAGGTGAACGTGGCCTGGCCGCCAGCGAACACAGCTTGGCCCGGCTTGGCGGCCAGCGCCAGGCCCGCCAGGTTGCGGCTGGCAAACAGCATGTCGGCGATGGCGCAGGCGGCCGCGAAATACGTGAGCGCATAGCCCAGGCCCAGGCGGTAATTGACGGCGGCGATCCATAGCGCCAGCAGCAGCGCGGCAAATGCCAGGCCCGCACCCGAGGGACGGATGTGCACGCGCTGCGCGCCCAGCCAGGGGCGCGCCGGCAGCCAGCGGATGGTGCGCAGGCGCATGGCGGTCAGACGGGAATCGCCAGCAGCAATTGCTGCAGCAGGGTGCGGCTGTCCGTCGCCCCTTGCGCCGCATGCAGGCGGTGGGCGCAGACGGGGAGCAGCACGGCTTGCACATCGTCGGGCGTGACGTGGTCGCGTCCGGCCAGGGCGGCCCAGGCGCGCGCCGCCTGCAGCAGGGCCAGCGCGGCGCGCGGACTCAGGCCATCGGCAAACACACCCGGCACGCGGGTGGCATGCACGAGGGCCAGCACGTAGTCGACGACGGCGACCGAGGCGTGGATGGCGCGCAGGCCCGCCTGCGCCTGCAGCAATTCTTCCGCGTTCATGACGGCCGGCAAGGTTTGCAGCATGGCGCGGCGGTCGGCACCGAGCAGCAGTTCCCGTTCGGCGGCCGCATCGGGGTAGCCCAGGGTGACGCACATGAGAAAACGGTCGAGCTGCGATTCGGGCAGGGGGAAGGTGCCCAGCTGGTGCGCGCAATTCTGCGTGGCGATGACGAAAAACGGCTGCGGCAGCGCGCGTGTGACGCCGTCGAGCGTCACTTGCCGCTCTTCCATCGCTTCGAGCAAGCCCGATTGCGTTTTCGGCGTGGCGCGGTTGATCTCGTCGGCCAGCAGCACCTGGGTAAACAGGGGACCAGGGTGGAAGATGAAGCTGCCACTGCCCCGGTCATACACGCTCATGCCGGCCACGTCGGCGGGCAGCAGGTCGCTGGTAAATTGCTGGCGCTTCCATTGCAGGCCCAGCGAGATGGCCAGCGCGTGCGCCAGGGTCGTCTTGCCCACGCCGGGCACGTCTTCGATCAGCAGGTGGCCGCCGGCCAGCACGCAGGCGAGGGTCTGGCGGATCTGCAAGTGTTTGCCGACGAGAACTTCGCCGATCTGCTGTGCGGCCTGGTGTATTTTCGAAAACATGCTATTTCTATCACAGTAAGTCGGATTATTTAATTTACAATTGCTTTGGCCAAGTCAAGCCGTGCCGCCCGCCCGTGCCGGGCTCGTGGTAGATTAGTGCAGTAGCGGCACAGACCGGCCAGTGATTTTATGCGAGAACGCGCAGGGCGAACAGGAATGCCATGCAGTGTTCCCGGAGAACGGACAGAGACAGAGGTAACCAGTACAGCGCATGAGCACAGCCATTTATACCCATCCCGATTGCCAGCGCCATGAAATGGGCGACTGGCATCCAGAATCGCCGGCCCGCTTGCAGGCCATCAATGATCAATTGATCCTCGCGCACATCAGCGACCTGGTCGAGCACCGCGATGGCGTGCATGCGCAATTGTCCGATATCGAGCGCAACCACAGCGCGACGGCCATCGGCCTCGTGCGCGACAATGTGCCGCAGGCCGGTGACTATTACCCGCTCGATGGCGACACCCTGCTCAACGCGCACAGCTACGAGGCGGCGCTGGCCGCCGCTGGCTCGGCCGTGGCGGCCACGGATGCCGTCATCGATGGCGAGATCAGCAACGCCTTTTGCGCGATCCGCCCGCCCGGCCACCACGCGCGGCCCAGCGAGCCCATGGGTTTTTGCCTTTTCAATAATATCGCCATCGCCGCCAAGCATGCGCTCGACGTGCGCGGCCTGGAACGGGTCGCCATCGTCGATTTCGACGTGCACCATGGCAATGGCACGGCCGAGTCCGTGGCAAATGATCCGCGCATCCTGATGGTGAGCTTTTTCCAGCACCCGTTCTATCCGTACAGCGACGTGGAATCGTACACGGACACGCGCGTCAACGTGCCCGTGCCGGCCCGCTCGAAGGGCGACGCCGTGCGCCAGCTGGTGCTCGACCACTGGCTGCCAGCGCTGCACCGGCAGCAGCCGCAGATGATTTTCATTTCCGCCGGTTTCGACGCCCACCGTGAAGACGATGTGGGCGGCATGGGTCTGGTGGAGGCCGACTACACGTGGATGACGCAGCAAATGATGGCCGTGGCCGATCAGTATGGCAAGGGCCGCATCGTCAGTTGCCTGGAAGGGGGCTACAACCTGTCGTCCCTGGGCCGCAGCGTGGCGGCGCACGTAAAGGCGCTGGCGGAGCTTTAACTAAAGCAAACTCGGACGGCTGCGGGAATTCGTGTGGCGGTGCGTCTGGTAGTCGAGCGCATCGCCGGCCATGAAGCGGCGCCAGGCTTGCGTGTAGACGAGCGACGATTTGTTCGCGTCAAAACTGTCGAGCTGCAACATGTCGCGGTGATGCTTGATTTCATTGACCAGTTGGTCATACAGCACTTGCAAGCCATAGCTGTCCGCGCTCTGGCGCTTCAACCGTTCTTCCAGCTGCGCTACTTGCCCCTGCAACTGCCGGCATTCCTTCTTCCAGTCATTGCGCGGCACGCGCTTGGGCGCCTTGCCAGTGTGTTCCATCATCATATCGCACTATCCCCATCGCCTATCTCCCCGGCGGGAGCCAGCCTGGAAAATAATTGCTTTTCATTTAAGAGGCGATATTAGAGCATACTTTTTTGTTTCTTTCAGTAAATATAAAAATCCATGTGGAAATATTTGACCTGGCTTCCCGGGCGCGCCTCACTGATGCTGCATTGTCTGCAAGGGCGTTGCCAGAGCGGCTCCAGCCATCTTGCCCTCGTCGGCGTACGTCAGGGTCAGCAGGGTATCGTCGTCCCAGTTCACGTCATGCAGCGGCGGCACGTAGCGCTGGCGGTCTTGCGTGAGGCGGATGTCCAGGGTGCGCTCGCCCGAGCGCGCCTGCACGGCAAGCAGCTTGCGGGCCACGGGAAACGGCACGTGGATCAGCGACGAGTGGCACGGTCCGCCCGCCAGGCGGAACAGGTTGCGCCTTACAAAGGACAATTCGTCCTGCTCGACGGCCCAGCGGATTTCGCATTCCAGGCGCAAATCGCCCAGGCGGCGCACGTTCTGCGGCAAGCCCGGCGTGTGGATGTCGGCGCGCCAGCGCAAGGTGTCGCGCTTCTTGTTGCTGACCAGGTCGGCATTCGCATCGTAGGCGGTCTTGTCGCGCGACAAAGTGAAACCGCCATCCGCCGCCAGCGGCACTGGGATCGACAGGTTGTCGGCTGACAGGTGCAGGGTCACGCCATCGAGCCTGGCCTGGGGCGTGGCGGGTATCAGCATGAAGCGCAGCGGCGCGGCTGGCGCCAGGCGCTGGTGGTCGGCATACGCGTCGAGTCCCCTGAGCATGGTGCGGTAGGGGCGCAGGTCGGGATCACGCGTGCCTTGCACGTCGACGATCTGCTGCATTTCCTGATTCACCGCGTCGCCCGGCGCCGCCGGTTTTTCCTGGGCCATGGCGGGCAGCAGGCAGGCGTAAAGGGAGATGAGGAGGCAAAAGCGGGAAAAGTGCATGGAATGCGTGTCAGGTTAAGCTTGCGATGGGGAGCCGGCCAGGCTGGACGGACTGCGGATCTTATCATTCATGTAACTGCCAAATTATCACCAATTGTCTCGTTCGTGTCGCACGGCTGGCGCTGGCGGCGGAAAATGGGACGTCGTGGCGGCAACCACGTAAAATAGCGGATTGACCGAACGATTTTGAAAGCAAGAGCATGGCGATACAATGGTACCCAGGACACATGAACGCGGCCCGCAAGAAAGCGGCCGAGACCATGGAAAACACCGATCTGGTGATTGAAGTGGTGGACGCGCGCCTGCCGGCAGCCAGCTGCAATCCCATGGTGGACGAGCTGCGCCTGTTCCGCCAGCGCCCTTGCCTGAAAATCCTCAACAAGACCGACCTGGCCGACCCTGCCGCCACAGCCGCCTGGGTGGCGTATTTCAATGCCCAGGAAGGCGTGACCGCGTACGCGATGACGACCAAGAAGCCGGGCGACGTGGCGCGCATTCCGGATCTGGCCAAATCGCTGGCGCCGCACCGCGGCGTGCCGACGAAGCCGCTGCGCATCATGATCATGGGCATCCCCAACGTGGGCAAGTCGACCCTGATGAACGCGCTGCTGAAAAAGCGCGTGGCCAAGGTGGGCGACGAGCCGGCTGTTACAAAGATGCAGCAAAAGCTGTACCTGGACAAGAACACCATCCTCGTCGACACGCCCGGCATGCTGTGGCCGAAGATCGCCATTCCCAGCGACGGCCTGATGCTGGCGGCCAGCCACGCCATCGGCTCGAACGCGCTGATCGAAGAGGAAGTGGCCGTGTTCCTGGCCGAGGAATTGCTCAAGCGCTACCCGGACTTGCTGGCAACCCGCTACGGCACCAAGGTCGATGAAGTCGACGCCATCGGCGTGGTCGAAGGCATCGCCGCCAAGCGCGGCTTCCGCATCAAGGGCGGCGACTACGATTTCGAGAAAGCGTCGCACACCTTGCTGCTCGATTACCGCAGCGGCATCCTCGGACGTATCTCTCTGGAAACGCCGGACACGCGCGCGGCCCTGCTGGCCCAGCACGCGGCCGAGATGGCGGAAAAAGCGGCCAAGGCAGCGGAGATTGCTGCCGAGAAGGCGAAGAATGCGGCGCGCGGCAAGCGCGGGACGTAATGAACTAAAAGCCGCTTGTTAGCGGCTTTGTTTAACCCAATAGCGACGACTGGGGTCGGACCCTCAGGGACTCGGCGTCCCCGTCCGACCCCGGCATTTTCGCAGTGCGGGTTTATGTTGCTGCCTGGCCAAACCTAAAACTCGTCACCGCCAGCGCTCCAAAAAAATCCTCCTCGTGATACACCACCTGCGCCGCTTCCTGCTCGGCCGCACCCAGCGCCACCATCAGCGGCAGCAAATGGTCTTCCTGCGGATGGGCCTGGCGCGCGCCGGGTGCCCTGTCCCAGGCCAGCAATTGCTCCAATCTTTGTTCCGGCGGCAAGGCCATCGCCTGACGCAGCCAGGCGTCGAACTGGTGCGAGGCGACGGCGCCCGCCTGGCCGAACTGGCGCAGGTTGTGATAACTGAGGCCGCTGCCCAGTATCAGCACGCCCTGGCGGCGCAGGCTGGCCAGCGCGCGGCCCACCTCGATGTGCGTCAGCGGGTCGTAGCCGTGTTTCAGCGACAGCTGTACCAGCGGCATGTCGGCCTGCGGGTAGATCGGGAACAGGGCGCTGAAGGTGCCATGGTCGAAACCGCGCTCGTGGTCGAGGCGCGACGGATGGCCAGCCGCGTCGAGCAATTGTTTGACCTGCGCCGCCAGTTCCGGCGCGCCGGGCGCCGGGTACTGGATTTGATAGGTGTGCGGCGGAAAGCCCGAATAGTCGTAGATCATGCCTGGCCGGGGACTGGCCGAGACGAGAAATTGCGGCCCTTCCCAGTGCGCCGTGACGACCAGCGCGGCTTTCGGCCGCGCGCCGACCTGGCGCGGGATATCCTGCAAGGACGCTTCCAGCACGTCGTAGCGGCCGCCGAACTGGTCTTTCATGAACGGCCATGGGCCGCCGCCGTGCGACAGGAAGTAAGTGGGGAAGGTGTGCTCTTGCATGGCGGCTCCAGAAGGAATGGCTAACGATGAACCATGATAGTCATGCGCAGTCAGTTGATCAAGATCGCAATTATTGATATATCATTTCCATTTTGTTGATGATCGGATCGTCATGGATACCTTGCGCAGCATGCGCGTGTTTCGGGCCGTGGTGGAACTGGACAGTTTCGTGCGCGCCAGCGAGCGCCTGGATCTGTCGCCAGCCATGGTCAGCAAGCACGTGATGCACCTGGAACGCCACCTGGGCGCGCGCTTGCTGAACCGCAGCAGCCGCCACCTGAGTCTGACGGAAATCGGCAAGGTGTATTTTGAACAGTGCCGCGACATGCTCGACAATCTCGACGAGGTGGAAGCGACGGTCGGCCGCACAACGGTGGTGCCGCGCGGCATGCTGCGCCTGAGCGCGCCCGTCTGGTTCGCCAACGCCATCTTCACGCGCATCCTGGCCGCCTACCGCGAACGCTTCCCGGAAGTGACGTTCGACATCGACCTCAGCGGAAGAGTCGTCAACCTGGTGGAAGAGGGTTTCGACCTGGCCCTGCGCGTCAGCCAGGCGCCGTCGCCAACCCTGATCGCGCGGCCCATCGGCAGCATCGCCTTTCACCTGGTGGCCGCACCCGCCTACCTGGCGCGCGCGGGCCACCCGCAGCTGCCGCAAGACCTGGCGCAACACGCCATGATCAGCTATTCCTTGCTGGCAAACGGTAATGAACTGGATTTCGACGGGGCGCAGGGGCGCGAGACAGTAAAGTTTTCGCCCGTCCTGCAATGCAATAACGAAAGCCTGCTGCACGCGGCCGCGCTCGACGGCATGGGCATCGCGCTGCTGCCGTCGTGGCAGACGGATGCGGATCTGGCGGCGGGGCGGCTGGTGCGCCTTTTCGACGATTTCAAGTTGGCGGGCGGCAAGGTGTACGCCGTCTACACGAGCCGCCGCTACCTGTCTTCGAAAGTGCGCACCTTCATCGACTTTCTCGCCGATGAAGGGCGCCTGGGGACTTGATTACGCGAGCGAGCGCTTGACGTCGATCAGCGCGAACAGGCGCGCGCTGCGCATCCACGCCAGCACCAGCGCCGCCAGCTGCGTCACCAGCAGGCCGGCCACGATGGCCAGCGGACCGGGCGCGGCCAGGTTCAGGCGCGCCACGCCCAGCAGCGCGTACAGCGCCAGTCCCAGCAAGGTAATGACGAGGTAGATGGCCAGGCTGGCCAGCGGACGCCGGCGCAGCATGCCGAGGCCCCGCCACCAGGCCTTGACGGCCGAGGTGCGGCGGCGGTCGACGGCCAGCGCCGCGCGGCCCGCGTCGAGCGTGGCGCAGGCCAGCAGGAACAGCACACCCGCGAACAGCAAGGCCAGGTGGCGCGCCAGGTCGGCGTCGGCTTCCAGGATGGCTTTCGCCGCGTGCTTGTCGGCCAGTTTCAGCGCGCCGGCGCCGATCGTCAGCGCCAGGCCCAGCGGCACGATGCTCCACAGCAGCATGCGCAGCATGCGGCCGTATTCGCTGAAGGCGCCCGTCAGCAGGGGGCCGAAACCGAGTGGCGCCGGCGCGCGCGCGGCCGTCACCACCAGGCCGCTCAGCAGCGGCGACAGCAGCAGGGCCAGCACGATGCCGGTGATGGCCGCCTGGCTGATGGCGGCGCCGTTGCGCCCCGCATTGGCTACCAGGTCGGCCAGTGTCATCAGGTCGAGCTTGTGCGCCAGGGCCGCCGTATGCACGGCGTTATCGAGGCTGGCGCTCAAGGTGCGCCAAAGGGGAATGACGGCAAGGATGGCGGGGACCAGCAGCAGGCCGGCCCACAGCAGCAGCAAGCGCCATTGCAGGGCGGCACGGCTGGCGCGCGTGGTCAGGGTCAGGCCGCTGGCCCGTGTCGTGGAAGTGGCGCTCATACGATGGCAATCAGGGAAAGGAGGTATTGGAAGGCGGCGGCAAGGTCGAAGCTCCAGCGCCGCGCGGCGGATTTGTCGGCTTTCAGGGTGCGGCTGTCATCGAGCTTGTTGACGTCGAGGTAGTGCACGCGGTCCGGGTCCAGTTCGGCCGAGACGGCCTTCACGGGCTTGCTCCAGGTGTAGCGCTGCCACAGCTGCTCGTTGTCCCACACCACGCGTTCGGAGCTGCCGTCGGCGAACTTCACCAGCAGCACCTGCGGCACGGGCGCGCCGCGGCGGCGCAGGACCACGCTGGTGAGATACGGATACGGTCCCGTGCCGGGCTTGGCGTCCGGATGCGCCTTGTCCCACGCCTCGCGTACCTTTTTCTCCTCTTTTTCCAGCGCTTCGGCCGTATGTTCCACGCGTTTGCCGTTCACCAGCGCCGTGCCGGCCAGCGGCGTCTGCTCTTCGCTGGTGAAGGTGCCGATACGGTCGTCGATGTTCGCGCTGGCATACACTTGCTGCGCGAAGACCTGTTCCACGATGCGGCGCTGGCCCGTCGCCTCGGCCAGCGTTTCACGCAGGTCGGCCACGCTCGGGTGGCGGAATTTCCACTGTTCGTAATAAGCCTTGAAGCCCCGTTCCATGGCCTCGCTGCCGATGCGCGCTTCCAGGTCGCGCATGGTGATGGCCGTGCGGCTGTAGACGGGGCCCACGCCCTGCAGGCGGTCCCACGCGTTCTGTCCCAGCGGGTCGGCCGCATCCTGGCGCGGCGCGGCCATGCGCTCGAATTCGAAGACCTTGAAGACGGGATCGAAGCCCAGGCGCTTGAGCAGGGGCGTGGTGGCGTGGATGTGCTGGTCGCGCGCGCGCAGCATGCGCTGGTCCCAGTACTCGTTCAAGCCTTCGTCGAGGATCGGTTCCTCGAATTCGTTCGATGCCAGGATGCCGTAGAAATAGCCATGGCCGAATTCATGGATGGTGACGAAATCGAGGCCGAATTCGGGGATGGTCTTCGGCTGCAGGTTGGCGTAGCTCGACGCCGTGATGAAGGTCGGGTACTCCATGCCGCCCGCTTCGGCCGCGTTAAACGGCGGAATCACCACCGTCAGCGTCTTGTACGGATACGGACCCAGGGTGCGCGAGAAATACGTGAGCGAATCCTTGGCCGCCTGCAGCGCGGGCGCCGCGTTCGACGCGTATTCTGGCGGGTACAACACCTTGATGGCTACCGGCGGGCTGCCAGGGCCGCTCCAGCTGCCCGTCAGCGGCTGCGCGCTGTGCTTGTCGGCCGTCCAGGCGAAATCGTGCACGTCGCCCTGCACATAGTGATGCGTGAGCATGCCGTTCTTTTCCTGCGGTGCGCCTTGCAGCTCGCCCGTGGCGCCCACCGTGTACTCCTTGGGCACGGTCAGCTTCACGTCGTAGTGGCCGAAATCGGCGTAGAACTCCGAATTGAGGTGGAATTCATGCGCATTCCAGCGCGGCGCGGTGGCGCCCCGTTCGCCGGGCAGTTCCAGTACGGCGATCTTCGGGAACCACTGGCCCACCAGGTGGAAGCTGCCGAAATAGCCGGTGCGCGCGATGACGCGCGGCAACTGGTCGAAGAAGCGGATGTCGAGCGTCGTCTCGGCGCCCGGCGCGACGGCCTGCGGCAAGTCGACGCGCACGACGGTGCGGTCGGTGGCCGGGCCGTTGTCGGGCTGGACGAAATGCCAGGGCGCCCTGGCGCCGTTCTGCGTCATGCTGCGCAGTTCGATGTAACCCCACTCGCCGTCGCGCGTGTCAACGCCCGAGCGGAAGCCCGTGTCGAGCTTGCGCTTCTCGGTAAAGAAGGTCGAATGTTCGCCTTCGAAGGCGTTCAGGTACAGGTGCAGGTAGACGCTGCTGACGGCTTGCGCGCTGCGGTTGCGCCAGCGCAGTTTCTGCTGGCCGTCGATGGTGTGCTTGACGGGATCGAGCGTCGCTTCGATCTGGTAGTCGACCACGCGGTCCGACAGGGTCGCTTGCGCGCCCGTGCGTGCGCCGCCCCAGGCGTTGCTGGCGCTGGGCGTGCTGACGGCCGACGCGTGCGGCGACGCCAGGGCGATGCCGTCGGCCGATGGCGCCAGCGGCAAGGGCGCGCTGGCCGGCTTGCCTTGGCCCGGCTGCGCGAACAGGTCGGCCTGCAGGGCAAGGCCGGCCAGCAGCAGGGCGGCGATGGAGAGGGCTTTGAGCTTGCCCGAGATGGGGAAAAAACCAATGCTGCGGCGCGTGCCGCGGGGACTTGGCGGCCCCTGGCGCGTTGTGCTACGACTTTCCATGCGTGACTCCCACAGTGACTTCTTATTGTTGATTTTTAAATGCAGTCGGCTGCGCCCAGGATCGCCGGGCGCAGCTTAATATACCTACAAAAATGCCAAATCACCAATAAAATATTGGCATAAGGAAAGTACCACCGGGCTGGCGCTTGCGGCGCCGCGCGCCGTGCGTATAATGATTCGCTTTTGCCATCCCTCCGTTCCGCCTGCGCGCACCCGCGCCGCGGTGACGCCTCAAGCCTGCCGCCATGATGCCTGCCCCTCCCGTCCTGACCATCGCCACGCGCGCCATGCTGCTGTGCGCCCTGGCCATGCCGGCGTGCGCGCAGGAAGGTGTGGCTGGCGTGGATGCCGGCGCGGCCGGCGTCACGCATGGCGACGTGTCCGCCGAACTGGGGCAGGGCGGCCAGCACAGCGTGCGCGGCGCCCTGTCGCGCGAGCAGGGCGGCATGACGCTCGATGCGGCCGTCGACGCTCTGCGCAACGGCAATTACCGCGATGGCAGCGTGTTTCACCAGCGCGGCTTCACCGGCGGCGCGGAATGGAAGGTGCGCCAGGGCCGCTTCGGCTTCAGCGCCGACCAGCTGAACCAGGACACCCGCTATCCCGCGCCCGAGGCGCCGTTCCTCGCCTTGCTGGCGGCCCGTCCCGAAGACCTGTACCGCTATGAGGTGCGGCGCGCCAGCGCTTTCGTGCAGCGCTATGTGGGCAAGTTCGAGCTGGGCGTGGAACTGTCGCAGCGGGAAAAACGCGCCACGGCCCACTATGCGGGCGAGGACGGTAGCAGCGAATCGACCTACAGCAGCCGTCGCCGCCAGCTGGCGCCGCGCCTGCGCCATTACGGCAAGGTGGGCGGCGTGGGCACGGATACGGAAGTGGGGCTGGATCTGATGCAGTGGCAGCGGCGCTCGGGCCGCGATGGCGATGCGCGCCGGCGCCAGACTTCGCGCGCGCTGCTGCTGCGCGAGGAGCTGGCCTTCGGCGGCCCGTATGCGCCGCGCCTGCTGCTGGGACTGCGGCATGAACAGTTCCAGCTCGATCCGGCCGACCTGCCCGCCGGCGGCAGCGACTGGGAAAACCAGAATGCCTGGGACGTGCAGGGCAGCCTGCAATTGCGTCCGCAACTGAGCGTGTACGCCAAGGCCGCGCGCAGCTACCGCATCGACGACGACGGCTATACCCGCGCCGGCTACCGCCCCCTGGCGGGCCAGCTGCGGCGCGACATGGAAGTGGGCGCCACCGTCGGCGACGCGGCGCGCAGCGCTTCCGTGCGCGTCTTCAGCGAGCGCCTGAGCAACCAGATCGTCTTCGACCAGAACCTGGGCCAGCTGGGCTTTGCGGGCAACCTCGACCCCTCGCGCCGCGACGGCATCGCCATCGAGGCCAGCATGGCGCTGGCGCGCGACTGGCGCCTCGACGGGCAACTGCGGCAAGTGCATGCGCGCTATGACGATTACGCCTATGACGGCCCGGATATCGCCCTCGTGCCCAAGACCCTGGCCAGCCTGCGCCTGTACTGGACGGGGCAGGGCGGCGCCAGTGCAGATGTGGGCGTGCAGTGGCTGCGCGCGCTGCGCTATGGCCCCGATTTCGCCGGCAGCTGCCTGGCGCAAGTGCCCGCGTTTGCCACCGTGGACGGGCGCTATGCGCGCAAGCTGGGCGCCTGGGAGCTGGAACTGGCCGGCAGCAACCTGGCCAACCGCCGCCATTACGGCGATGCGCCGGGCTGCCGTTCCAGCATTTACCTCAACGACGCGCGCCAGCTGCGCGTATCGGCGCGCTACCATTTTTGAGGCGCAGGCGCAGCGGGGCTTAAATGCGGCTTAAGCGGGCGCAAAGCGGGGCGATAAACACGGCTTTTTTCCGCCCGGGCCTCATCGCCCGGCGCAAAAAGTGGTAATCTCGCCCCGTTCACGACCACTTTATGATGAAGGATTATTATGCGTTTTCTGCGTTTCTTGCGTCCCCTGCTTGCCGCCGTCACCCTGGTGGCGGCCACCGGCGGCGCCATGGCGGCCGATACCGGCTTTACCACGCTCACGACGCCAGTGCGTACGGACACGGGCAAGAAGGTGGAAGTGGTCGAGTACTTCATGTATTCGTGCCCGCATTGCTACGCGCTCGATCCGCTGATGCACGACTGGGTCAAGAAGCAGGGCGACAAGATCGCCTTCCGCCGCGTCCACCTGGCTTCCACCGGCCCGAAAGACTCGCAGGCGCACGCCTATGCCACCCTGGAAGCGATGGGCCAGCTGGACCAGTTCCACGACAAGATCTTCCGCGCCATCCACGTCGAGCGCAACCGCCTGAACCGCGATGACGCCATCCTCGACCTGCTGGTCAAGAACGGCATCGACAAGGCGAAATACCTGGACATGTTCAATTCCTTCGGCGTGCAGACCAAGCTGAAACGCAACGAACAGCTGATCACCGCCAGCAAGATCGACAGCGCGCCGACCATCGTCATCGATGGCCGCTTCGTCACATCGCCGGCGCAGCTGTCGCGCCCTGGCCAGTCCGAGCCGCAAACCCAGACGGCAACCCTGCGCGTGATGGATGAACTGGTGGCGCGCGTGCTGAAAGAGCGCGCCCCGGCGCCGGCGAAGAAGTAAGCGGAGAAGCCATGAAACAGCTGCCCTGGACCCTGTGCGTACTGGCCTTCGCCCTCGTGGCGTGGCTGGCGATCGCCGTCGTCAGCGTGGAAAACCAGCGCAATGCGCTGGTCACCAAGGCGTGCGTGGACCCCGCGTTCAAGAACGAGGTCGACGCGAAATGCCTGGCGTCCGTGCGGTCGCGCGAACACTGGTGGCAGCATCTGACGTACGCCATGACGCACTTCCGAAACTGAATGCGTCTGCATGAAAACCCGCCGCGCGCGGGTTTTTTTTCGTCCGCGTATGATGAAGACACAACCAGCCAGGAGGGGCAATGAAGGAAGTGATCTTGATTACCGGTAGCAGCCGCGGCATCGGTGCGGCGACGGCGCTGCTGGCGGCGCGCCAGGGCTATGCCGTGTGCATTAACTATGTGCGCGATGCGCAGGCGGCCGAGGCGCTGTGCGCGCGCATCGTGGCCGACGGGGGCGAGGCCATCGCCGTGCAGGCCGACGTCAGCGACGAAGCGCACGTGGCGCGCTTGTTCGGCGAAATCGATGCGCGCCTGGGGACACTCACGGCGCTGGTCAACAATGTGGGCGTGCTGGAGCAGAAATGCCGGCTGACCGACATGTCCGCGCAGCGCCTGGAACGTGTGCTGCGCACCAACGTGATCAGTTATTTCCTGTGCTGCCAGCAGGCCGTGCGGCGCATGTCGACGGCCCATGGCGGGCAGGGCGGGCGCATCGTGAACGTCTCGTCGGCGGCCGCGCGCATCGGCTCCCCGGACGAATACATCGATTACGCGGCTTCGAAAGGCGCCGTCGATACCCTGACCCTCGGTCTGGCGAAGGAAGTGGCGGCCGAAGGCATCCGCGTCAACGGCGTGCGGCCCGGCATCATCCATACGGAGATCCACGCTTCCGGCGGCGAGCCGGGAAGGGTGGCGCGCCTGGCACCCGGCGTGCCGATGCAGCGCGGCGGCCAGCCGGAAGAAATCGCCGACGCCATTTTGTACCTGCTGGGACCGGGCGCGACCTATGTGACGGGCAGCATCCTCGACGTGGCGGGCGGGCGCTGATTTTCAACTCATTTTCAAATCTCGCGAGCGACTGATTCAAGCGCGGGGCCAATTATCAAGCAGGGCAAGCGAGTCCAGAATGGCGGTGTGCCATGTGCACGCCGATCAACCAACCTGGATTCATCATGCCCGTATCTGCTTCCGCCTCCGTTTTTGCCCCCGCCCTCCTGGCCCTGTCGCTGCTGGGCGCCGCGCCATCCCATGCCGCCATGGATTTGCCCATGCCGGCCCACCTGTCCGGCGCCACCGCCACGGATACAACGGCGCTGGCCGCGCGCCGCTACGCCGCGTTCTGGCAAAGCGGCGATCCGGCCCTGGCGCGGCTGGCGCTGGCTGACGATTTCACCGACCGTACCTTGCCCGCCGGCCGGCCGCAGGGCTTGGCCGGCCCGCTGCAGGCCTCGCAAGTGTTCCATGCGGCCGTGCCGGATTTGAAAATCGCCATCGAGGAGATGCTGGTGGCCGGCGACCGGGTCAGCCTGCGCCTGCATTTCACGGGCCATTTCACCGGCGTCTTCCCCACGCCGCAGGGCGAGCTGCGCGGCCAGGGGCAAGCCATCGATTTCCATGCGTTCGACCTGTACCGCGTGAACGCGCTGGGGCGCATCAGCGACAACTGGCACCTGGAAGATAATCTGACCCTGCTGCGCCAGCTGGGCGTGCTGGCGCAGTAAGGGCGGCCGTCAGACTTGCAGCGCGGCGAACTGCTGCAGCAGGAATTCGGCCAGCAGGGCGATGCGCGACGCCTGGAAGCGGCTGCGCCGGTACAGCAGGTTCAGGGGGACGCTATCGGCAAAGTAATCGTCGAGCACCGTCTGCAGGCGCCCCGCGCGCAGGTCGTCGCTGATGTCGAGCAGGGATTTGTAGGCATAGCCATGGCCGGCCACGGCCCAGCGGCGGATGATTTCACCGTCGTTGCTGTGCCATTCCCCTTGCAGGCGCAGGCCGTGGCGCTTGCCGTTTTCGCGGTAGCGCCATTCCTGCGGCGCGCCGTCGCCGGCCATGAGCACGAGGGTTGGCAGCGACGCCAGGTCACGCGGCGCGGCCGGCACGCCGACCCTGGCGGCCAGCGCGGGCGCCACGCACACGACGCGCCGGCCCGGGTGCAGCAGGCGCGCCACCATGTCGCTGTCGGGCAGCTCACCGTAGCGGATGGCCAGGTCGACGTCGTCCTGCACCAGGTCGGCCGTGGCGTCCGTCAGGGTCAGCGCATGGCGCACTTGCGGGTGCAGCGCGGCAAAGCGGTCGAGCATCGGCAGCAGCAGCTGGCGGCCGATGTCGGACGGCGCCGAGATGCGCACCAGGCCGCGCACGGCGCCGCCGCCCGCATGCAAACCGTCTTCGGCCTGCGCCAGCAAGTCCAGCGCCTGTTCGCTGTAGCGGCGGTAGTGCACACCTTCATCCGTCAGGCGCAGCTGGCGCGTGGTGCGTTCGAACAGGGTGGCGCCCAGCGCCGTTTCCAGGCGCGCGATGGCGGCGCTGGCGGCGGCCGGCGACAGGCCGTGCTTGCGGCCGGCCGCGGAAAAACTGCCCAGCGCCGCGGCGTCGAGGAACAGGGCGATTTCCGCCAGGCGCCCGGCGCCGCCGCGGCTCATGCGGGGTGCGCGGTCGCTGCTGGCTTCGGCGCCGCTGCCGAATGCGGCGTGATCACCACGGTACACGTGGTGCCGGCCACCAGCAATTGTCCCTTCGGCTGCTCGTCGATGTGGATGCGCACTGGCACGCGCTGCGCCAGGCGCACCCAGTTGAAAGTGGGGTTGACGTCGGCCAGCAGTTCGCGGCCCGTGGCGGCGTCGCGGTCCGTGATGCCGCGCGCGATGCTTTCGATGTGGCCGTGCAGGGTGCCGCCGCTCATCAGGTTCATTTCCGCCTTGTCGTCCTGCGCCAGCATGCCCAGTTTGGTCTCTTCGAAGTAGCCGACCACGTAGTACGAGGCGCTGTCGATGACGGCCAGCTTGGCCGCGCCGACGGCGGCGAAGTCGCCCTTGTGCACGTTCAGGTTCGTCACGTAGCCGCTGACGGGGGCGCGCACGGTGGTGCGCTCGAGGTTCAGTTGCGCCAGCGTGCGCGCGGCCACGGCGGCCTGCACTTGCGACGAGGCCGAGCTGGCGGCAAAGGCGGCGCTTTCGCGGCTTTCCGTCGAGATGATGCTGGCGTCCAGGCCTGCGCGGCGCTGGGCTTCCTTGCCGCGGCGGCCCTGTTCCGTTTTTTGCGCGGCCAGCACGGCGTCGGCTTGCGCCAGCGCGCTGGCGTAGCGTTCCTTGTCGACGACGAACAGGATATCTCCCTTTTGCACCACCTGGTTGTCGCGCACCAGCACGTCCGTGACGGTGCCGGCCACGTCGGCGCTGATGTTGACGATGTCGGCCTTGATGCGGCCGTCGCGCGTCCACGGCGACTCCATGTAGCGGTCCCAGACGGTCTTGCCTGTCCACAGGGCGGCTGCCAATAGCAGCACGGTGATTGCATAGCGGGTCAGTTTGCTTACCATGTCGGCAGCCTTTCCTTGATGGGGTTGAACAGTTTTTTTTATTTGTAAAGCGATAAAGCCAGCGCGCCGAAGATGGCGATGAAGATGCACAGCCGCGCCAGCGACGGGTGCCACACCATGCGGTACACGCCCAGCCAGCCCAGCACGCGGTCAAGCAGGGTTTGCAGGGCTATGCTGAGGAGGAACAGGGGCAGCAGGGTGGGAATCAGAATTCCGAACAGGGCGAATTCACGCGGCATGGTGGTCTCCGGCGCCAGGCGCCATATGGTCGAGTAATGAGGTGTAGATCGAATGCAGGTCGGCCAGCGCCGTCTGCAGGCGCGCGCTGCGTTCTTGCGTCGTACCCGCTTCCGTTTGCGCCACGCGCACCACGGCGCCCGCCTGCAGGGTGGCGGCCAGCGCCGCCTGCAGTGCCGTATCGCTGCGCGTGCGCAGCCAGCTGGCGATGTGGTCCACGCACTGTTGCAGCGCGTGGCGCGTGGCGCCCGGCCGGGCGGTGGCGATCAGTTCGCGCAGTTCGATCACGGAATGGCCGATTTCCAGCAGGGTCAGGGCCTGGCGCACGACGGCGCGCGTGGCTTCGCCCGGCGCCGGTCCGGCCGCCGCATTGAGCTGGCTGAGCAAGTCGCGCACGCGGTTGTCGAAGCGGTGTTTGACACGCCGCGCGGGCGCCGTGCATGCATGCAGCGCTTCGCGCCACAGGGCCCGGCCGATGTGGTCCTTGTGGCCCATAGTATGTTCGGGCAGCAGCACGGCAAACACGAGGGCGGCCAGCATCAGTCCGACGATCAGCGCCATGCCCGTGTTGAGAAAGGCCGCGCCATCGACGTGCATCACATTCGTCGGCGCCATCTGCGTGATGAAGGTCGACACGCCCAGGCCCACGCCCAGCTTGGCGGGATTGGTCATCAGGTACAGGCCGACGGCCAGAAACGGCGCAAAGCTGATGACCAGCATGGGGAAGCCGTCGCCGTGCACCAGCACGAAATACACGCAGACGAGCGACAGCGGCATGGCGATGAGGAAGCCTGCCAGCACCTGGCGGATCATCAGGATGGGGCGCGGCGAGGACGAGGCCAGCGCGCAGAACACGGCCGCCATCAGCATCGCCGTGCTGGCGTAGGGCCAGGCGAGGAAGTAGGCGCCCAGCGCCAGCAGGGCCAGGCTGATGCCGGCGCGCGCGCCGCTGGCGAGCACCAGCGCGGGCGGCGTCTTCGGCGCATACGCCTGCGGCGTGCTCACATCGAGCGGCGTGTCGTGCACGAGGCTGAAATACACTTCGTGAAAGCGGCTGATGTCGCGCGCGAAGCGTTCGAGCAGCTCGCACACGGTGTCGAAATCGATGCGCTGCGCATGCGCGATGGTCGCGCCGTCGATGTCCGCGCGGGCCTGGCCCAGCGCCGTTTGCAGATGCCGCTGCATGGTGTCGAGCGAGTCTTGCGACGGCGTCGTTTGCAGCGCTTCGGCGACGATGGCGTACAGGGGCGCGCAGGCCTGCATGACCTGGGTTTCGCCATCGCGCTGCAGGCGGTCGAACAGGCGGTGGAAGGTGTAGAAGGTGGTCAGCGCCGTCATGAAGGTGGCGTTGAAGGCGTGCAGCTTGCGGTTTTGCGCGCGCACGTGGCTCACTTTGCTGGTGACTTCAAACAGGGCGGCCGAGCGGCCCAGTTCCAGCGCCGCCACGTCGGCGGCAAACTGCAAATGCGTCAGTTCCACCTGCGCCGGCGTGAGCTTTTGCTGCAGCACGTCCTGGCAGAAAGTGAGGAATTTTCCGTAGCGCGCCTGCACCGTGCGCATCACCTGCGTGCCCTGGTGGCGCGGCAGCAGCACGCTGGAGACGGCCGCCGAGCAGATGATGCCCAGGCTCACTTCAGCCACGCGCGTGACGGCCAGCGAGAACACCTGCATCGGCTGTTCGATGGCGGGCAGCACGATCATGCAGGCCGTGTAGCCGGCCAGCACGTACACATATGACTGGGCGTTGCGGTGCAGGGCCGAGCCGCTCGTGCACAGGCCCACCCACAGGGCCAGGCCGGCGAACAGCAGCACGGGCTGTTGCGGGAACAGGCCGATCAGGGTCAGCGCGGCCGTGCAGCCGAGCAGGGTGCCGCACAGGCGGTAAAAGCTTTTTTCCAGCACCATGCCGCTGCTGGGCAGGGCCAGGATGATGGTGGTGGTCATCGCCGTGCTGGGCGAATCGAGGCCCAGACGGTAGGCCAGCCACAGGGCGCAGAATGCGGCGATGAGGGTCTTGCCGACGTAGATCCAGCGTTCGCCTTCCGTCGCGCGCCAGTCCTGCAGCGCCAGCGCCAGCCAGTGGGCCGCCCGGCTCAGGGGGCCGTGCGTAGATGTTGTTGCTGTGGCTGGCGTCATCGATAGGCTATCAGTTCTGGTTGTTGAGATTGTTCAAATTGCGCAGCTGGCGCATGTACAGCTTGTCGAGCACTTGCAGCTCTTCTTCCGTGAAGCCTTCGTACAGGGCTGAGGTTTCCTGGTACACGTCCGGCAGCGCCGTCTCGATCAGCACGCGGCCCTTGTCGGTCAGCGAGATCATCACCGAGCGGCGGTCGCCTGGGCGCGTGCCGCGGTGGATCAGGCCGCGCGTTTCCAGGTCGTTGCACACGCGCGTCAGGTTGGCCGGCTTTTCATGGCAGGCCATGCCCAGGGTGCAGGCGTTCGAGGTTTCGTCGTCCGTGCCGTACAGCACGGCCAGCACCATGTAGCTGGCATCGACCAGGTCGTGCTTTTTCAGCGCGGCGTTGGTCAGGTCCTTCATGCCTTTTTGAATGTGGTACGTCATGCGCAATAAACGCATCAGTTCCATGGGGAAGCCTGGCATGCGCGTGCGGATGTTTTGCAGCCGCTTGGAGGTGGCGTCAAAAGCGGTCATGTCATATTCCTTCATGTGTGAATAAAGTTCCGATTGTATCTTGTTGGGCTAGGGCAATGCCAGGATTGCAAGCTCAGATGCCGCCTCCTAACGCATTCATCAAGGAAACGTACAGATCGAGCTCGCGCGCCCCATTCTGCGCCTGCTGCTGTTCTTCCGCCAGCAGCGCCACTTGCGTGTTGAGCATGGCGATGGCGTCGCTCATGCCCGCCTTGTAGGCCTTTTCCGCCAGGTCGCGCGCGCGCTGCGCCGTCGCCAGCGCCTGCACGGTCAGCTGGTGCTGTTTGGCCAGCGACTGGGCGCGGGTGACGGCATTGGCCACGTCCGACATGGCGTTGATAACGGTAGCGTTGTATTGCTCCACGGCGCCGTCGTACACGGCCGTCTGGCTGCCCAGCTGGGCGCGCAAACGGGCGCCGGCAAAGATGGGCAGGCTGAGAGCGGGCGAAGCGCCGCGCACCTGCGAATTGGCGTCAAGAAAATGGCTGAAGCCGAAGGCCTGGAAGCCGGCAAATGCCACCAGGTTCACGTTCGGGTAGAACTCGGCCTTGGCCGCGTCGATGCGCTGCGCCGCCGCTTCCACCCGCCAGCGCTGGGCGGCGATGTCGGGACGGCGGCCGATCAGGTCGGCGGGCAGGGCGGCGGGAATGGCCAGCGGCTGGTCCAGGCGCAGCACGGGGCGCGTGAGCGCCGCACCGGCTGCCGGGCCCTTGCCCGCCAGGGCCGCCAGCTGGTTGCGCAGCAGGGCCAGCGATTCGGCCGACTGTTCCAGCTGGCGGCGTCCGGCCGGCAAAGTGTTTTCGATCTGCGCCACGTCGATATCGGTGCCGATGCCGGCCGCCTTGCGCTGGCGCGTGATGTCGAGGATGCGGGCGCGCTGCGCCAGGCTGCGTTCGATCACGTCCTGCAGCTGGAATTCGTACGACAACTGGATGTAGGTGCGCACCAGCGCCGTTTCTAGGGCCAGGCGGGCCATCTGCGATTCGGCCGACGCCATTTGCACGTCGCCCAGGGCGGCGGACAGGGCGGCGCGGTTGCGGCCCCACAGGTCCAGGTCGTACGAAGCCGTGACGGTGGCCTGGTTGCGCCACGCGTAATTGCCGGCCAGCGGCGCCGGCGTGCTGCCGTGCTGGGAATACAGTTCGCGGTTGATGGAAACACTCGCGTCCGCCTGTGGACGGGTCTTGTCTTCGGCTGCGCCGGCCAAGGCCTCGGCCTGGCGCACGCGCGCCTGGGCGCCGCGCAGGGTGGGGCTGTCGGCCAGGGCCTGGTCCATCAAACGGTTCAATTGGGGGTCATGCAAGTCTTGCCACCATTGCGTGCGCGGCCATTCGATGGCGGCGCTGGCGGCGGCATCCATGGCCTGGCTCGCCTGCAGCTTGTTGGCGTCGAGCATGGCCGATTGCGGCGCGATATGGCCCATGTCGGCGCAAGCGCTCAAGGCAAGGATCAGGCTGGCGGCAAGCAAACGGCGGTGCAGGGACATGCAGGAACTCCGGAAGGTGGTGTTGGGGCGATGCTGACAGCTCGCCGCGGTGAGCGCCGGGAGTGGCCCGGCCGGGGTAGGCCCGGGTGCTGCGCCGCAACTGAGGTGTACTACTGTGTGACTGAAACCGGCTGACTGGTTTCTTATTGCACGACCTGCTTGATCGTATGCGCGATATCAAAGTCCGCTTCCGTTTGCGGGATCAGGCCTGCCTTGCGGGCGGCGTAGAACTCGGCCATGACTTGTTCGCGCGTCACCTGGCTGGCGGCGGTGGCCGGCGTTTTCGGATAGTCGACTTCGCTGGTGGCGATTTCGCCGGCGTTGCGGGCGCGGATGTATTCGGCCGTGACTTGCTCGCGCGTCAGTTGCTTGTCCGTGGCGGCAGGTGCGGCGCTTTGGGCCAAAGCCGAAGTGGCGGTGGTGATGGCAAACAATGCTGCGATGAGTGATTTGGCTTGCATGATAAGACTCCAAAATGTGCATGATGGCTGGGTGGATGGGCCGGATCGCCACGTACCGGTCGGTTCGTCGGCATGGCGCTGGTGGGCGCCGTGCCGGCGATGAAGCAGTTTCTGGATGAGAAGATGCTTACTTGAATTAACTATATCAATGAATAGTACATTTGTGAAGTAATTTATGAAAATAGTTGTGCGCCGCCGCATTTGCCCCTTGGAAATGCGGTGCAGGCGTGCGCCGCTGGCCGGGCCAGGGGAGTAAGCTGGTTTTTTGTTCAACGGGAGTCAACCATGAGCGGCAGCACACTCGATCCGGACAATTTGCCCGTCATCCCCGACCGCGTCCTGGGCAGCGGCCATGGCAAGGGTGCGCTCGGCCCCAGCGACAGTTCCGACAGCGGCAGCGACATGCAGGGCGTGCCCGGCCAGGATGCGGAAGAGCTCGACAACGACAGCGATGCGGCCGGCACCGGTGAGCGGGCCGGCGTGGAGCCGCGCAATACGGCGCCCGATGGCGGCGACATCGACGTCGACCATGTAGAAAGCATGGCGCCCGTCCGGCCGGCGGAGGAAGGTGATGGCGAATCGCCCCCATGAATTACCGCCTCTCCTGCGGCATCAGCGTAAAATGCGGGCAAGGCGGCGTGCACGCCGCCATGGCCAGCCGGCCGGCACAGGATAGGATGTCAGAGGATGCAAACGCAGATGTCGGAAGAGAAAGAAAAAGACTTGATGTCGATGTACCGCGAGACGCGGCCGCGCGAGTTTTTTGGCGAAAAAAGTAACACCAATCACCTGGCCTGGAGCTTGCTGGTGATCTTGCTGGCGCTGGCGTTCTGGCTCGTCGTGGCCCTGGCAGCGGCGGAAAACCAGCGCTACGCCTTGGAAACGAAGGCATGCCAGGATCATGTGTTTCCTGCGGAAATCGACACGTCTTGCCTGAAACAGGTCAAGTCGCGCGATCACTGGTGGCAGCACGTGGGCCACGCGCTGGTGCGCATGGGCGCCTGAGCCGGGCGCAAGCTGGCTGAACGGTCTGGCTGAACCTGGCGGCGGCAAGGGCCGCTGCGCTGATGGAGCGATAGTGCGGGAGGCGCCATGCCACGCGATCACTCGCGCGAGCAGCCGCAATGGCTGCTGGCGCGCCACAGTGCCTTGACGGCGCGCCAGTTGCTGCGCGCCTACGGCTTGCTATGCCTGTTTTCCCTCGTCATTGCCGCCGCTTTTGCACTGCGCGGCCTCTGGTACATCCCCGTTTTTTCGTTCGCCGAATTGATCCTGGTGGCCGCCGCCCTGCTGCATTACCTGCGCCACGCGCGCGACTATGAGCACATCGCCTTGCGCGACGGCGAGCTGGTCATCGAACAGGTCAGCGCCGGGCGCCGCCGGTGCCACCACTTTGCGCCGTGGTGCACGCGCATTGCCGTGCCGCAAGGGCCGCGCCAATTGATACACATCAACGATATGCGTGATGCTACCCGGCATGTGGCGGTGGGCGTCTTTGCCACGCCGGAACGGCGCCGGCAGGTGGCGCAGGAACTGCTGGCCCTGCTGCCACCGCCACTGTCGCCATAATCGCCTTACACGGCCCGCGACGGACCTTCCCACAGATTGATATGGCCTTCGCGCGCCTGCACGTCGATGGCGGCCAGCTCGTCGGCCGTGAACGACAACTGCTGCAGCGCGGCCACGTTTTCGCGGATTTGCGCGCTGCTGCTCGCGCCGATCAGGGTCGAGGTGACGCGGGGATCGCGCAACACCCAGGCCAGCGCCATCTGCGCCAGGGTTTGCCCCCGCTGCGCGGCGATCTGGTTCAGTGCGCGCACGCGGGCCAGGTTTTCCGCGCTCAGGTGCTGTTGCGTCAGCGAACCGCCGCCGGGGCGGTTGACGCGGGCATCCTGCGGCACGCCGTCGAGGTACTTGTCGCTGAGCAGCCCCTGCGCCAGCGCCGTGAACGTGATGCAGCCCATGCCTTCTTGCTGCAGGGTATCGAGCAAGCCATCTTCCTCGATCCAGCGGTTGAGCATGTTGTAGGCTGGCTGGTGGATCAGGCACGGTACTTTCCATTCCTTCAGCAGGGCGGCCGCCTCGGCCGTTTTTTGCGGCGAATACGAGGACAGGCCCACGTACAGCGCCTTGCCTTGCTGCACGGCGGTGGCCAGCGCGCCCATGGTTTCTTCCAGCGGCGTGTCGGCGTCGTAACGGTGCGAGTAAAAGATGTCGACGTAATCGAGGCCCAGGCGCTGCAAGCTCTGGTCCAGGCTGGCCAACACGTATTTGCGCGAACCGCCGCCCTGGCCGTACGGGCCTGGCCACATGTCCCAGCCCGCCTTGGTGGAAATGATCAGTTCATCGCGGTACGGTAAAAAATCGTCGCGCAGCAGCTTGCCGAAATTGCTTTCCGCACTGCCATACGGCGGGCCGTAGTTGTTCGCCAGGTCGAAATGCGTGATGCCCAGGTCAAACGCCGTGCGCAGCATGTCGCGCTGCGAGGCCAGGCTGTTGCTGTCGCCAAAGTTGTGCCACAGTCCCAGGGACAAGAGCGGCAGTTTCAGCCCGCTGCGCCCGCAGGTGCGGTATTGCATGCTGTCGTAGCGGTTCTCGGCGGCGTGGTAGGTCATGGCATCTCCTGGTTGAATGAAGCGCTTATTTTCGCGCAAAATCAAGGTCGGTGTGCGTGCTCCTTGCGAGCGGCCGGACGCGCCTTACAATGGGCGTTCAGGAGTCTCGCAAGGAGCGGTCATGGAAATCGAATTGAAATTGTTGCTGGCACCGCAAGACGTGCCCCGTTTGCGCGCGCACCCGCTGCTGGCGCAGTATGCACAAGGTGAGCCGCAGCTGCTGCGGATGCACGATATCTATGTCGATACGCCCGATTTGCAGCTGTGCCGCCAGCAGGCGGGCTTGCGCGTGCGCCAGGTGGAGGGGCGCTGGGTGCAAACGCTGAAGGCGGGCGGTACCGTCAGCGGCGGCTTGCACAGCCGCCATGAATGGGAAGGCGAGGTGCCCGGGCCGCAGCCGGACCTGGCCGCGCTCGATGCGGCCATCGGCCGCAAGCAGCCCATCCGCGCGCTGCTGCGCCAGGACGCCATCCGCGACGCTTTGCGGCCCGTGTTTACCACGCGCATGGAGCGCACCGTATGGCAGTTGCGCACGCCGCAGGGCGACGAGATCGAATGCGTGCTGGACCAGGGTGTCATTGAAAGCGGCGCGGACGGGGCGGATAGCGTCGTCCGCACTGTGCCCGTCAGCGAGATCGAACTGGAGTTGAAGCAGGGGCAGGCGGCCAGCCTGTTCGACGTGGCGCTGGCCCTGCTGCAGGAGGTGCCGCTGCAGCTGGGCCATATGAGCAAGGCGGAGCGCGGCTACCGTCTCGCGGCGTCACAGCCGCTGCAGGCGGTCAAGGCGCAGCCTTTGGCGCTCGACGCGGCCATGTCCGTGGAGCAGGTATTCCTGGCCATCGCCGGTAATTGCCTGGAGCAAGTCAGCGGCAACCAGGATGGCGTGGCGGGCGGCGAGGACGTGGAAAGCGTGCACCAGATGCGCGTGGGCCTGCGCCGCTTGCGTTCGGCGCTGGGCATGTTCAAGTCCCTGCTGGCCTTGCCGGACGCCTTGAAGGGCGAACTCGAGTGGCTGGGCGGTGCGCTGGGCGAGGCGCGCGACTGGGATGTGTTGGCAGGCAATACCCTGGCGCAACTCGACGGCGAGGCGCAGGCGGATGCGGCGGCGCTGGCCGAGGCGGCGCACGCGCAGGCGCGCCTCAAGCACGAGCAAGCGGCCCAGGCCGTCACCTCGGCGCGCTACACGGCCTGCATGCTGGGCTTGCAACGCTGGCTGCAGGCGCGCGCCTGGCGCGACAATTGCTCCGTGCGCCAGTTGCGGCGCCTGGACGCGCGCGTTTCGCCGTTTGCCCGCGCCACGCTGCGCAAGGACCAGCGCCGCCTGATGAAGCGCGGCAAGGGCTTGCTGCATGCCACGCCGCCGCAGCGCCACCGGGTGCGCATCGCGGCCAAGAAGACGCGCTACGCGACGGAATTTTTTGCCTCGCTGTTTGCGGGCCGGGCCGTGCATCCGTATGTGGGACGCTTGTCGGCCCTGCAGGATGAACTGGGCTGGCTCAACGATGTGCAGGTGGCCGACCGCTTGCTGCAGCAATTGCCCGAAGTTCAGGCTGACCAGGCTGGCCAGCTTGATCAGTCGACCCAGGACGGGCTGCGGCTGCACGCGGCCTTCGTGCGCGGTTATCTGGCGGCACGCGCGCAGGCGCAGGGCAGCGATGGCCGCATGCACAAGGCGTGGCGGCGTTTCAAGGCGGCACGTTTGCCGGCCTGAACCTGGCTAAGCCAGCGGACGTTGCAATTGGCGCTCGAGGATGGCCAGCGGCGACTTCTGCGGGGCGGCCATGGCGTGCACGGGCAGCAGCCAGGTTTGCTCCAGCGCATGCTGTCCCCGCAGGGCCGCGTGCGATACGGCGTCGCTGAAGACGATCCACGTCTGGCCCGGCGCGAACGCATGGGTGTGCTGTTCCACCTGTGCCTGGTAACCGAGGTCGGCCTTCATGGCGTCGTGCAGTTGCAGCATGTAGTGATCATAGGCCGTGCGCCGCGACTTGGTGACGTGCAGCCATTGCAGCAGGGCTGCCAGCACCGGTTGCGGACGCTTCGCGACGGGCAAGAAATGTTGCGCCACCTGCTCGAATGGCGCGCCCAGTTTCCACACGCGGGGCGTGTCGCGCGGATGAATGTTGGTGAAGACGCGCAGGATGCGCCGGCCCTGCGTGGGCGAGGAGGGAAAACTGTCGACGTGCAGGCGCGTATCGTCCTTGCGCCAGGAACTGACTCTGCCGGCGATTTCCACGGGACGAAAGCTGCCCTTGCCTTGCTGCAGATGGGGAACATAGCCAGGCAGCAAGCCGCCCAACAGGCGCTGCGTGTGCCGCGCATAGCGCTGCATCAGCGCGGCCAGCAGGACCGCATCGCAGGCGTCGCCGTGGCCGCGCACGCCGCGCGCCGCTTCCCAGCTGATGTTCTTGGCGCTGCTGGCGCTACCCGCCGCGCCGTTCAGCAGGGCATGCTCTTCCTGTCGCAGCGAGAAGCCCAGGCGGGGCAGCAGCAGCACTTGCCCGTCTTCGAGTGCCTGCAGCGCCGCCGCCTGCTGCGCGGCGCTGCCGCTGGCGTCCCACTGGTCCAGGGAAATATCGATGAGTTTGCTCATGGCACAAACGGGAAAGACATCGGAGCGGCCAGTATGGGCGCTTGCCGCCCGCTCCCGTTTGCGCTGGCGCAGGTTCAGCTCACAGTTTGCTGTTCTGGCAGCCGGCGCTTACGCATTCGCGCACGCGGTCCTGCAGGAATTGCGCGCGTTCGATGGTGGTCTGGGTGGCGCAATCGAGGTTCACATAAAAGCCCGACGATTCGCGTTTGGAGCAATTCTGGTTGCGGTTGCTTATCCACGCCAGCTGGCCCGATTTCAGCTTTTGCTTGCCGCCGGCATCGAGCTGGGCGGCGAGTTTTTTGTAGTTGGCGTTAAGTTCCTTGTCCGCTTCCTGATACACCTTGTTGAGGCAATACAGACCGTCGAAGTCGTTGCGCGGCGTGTCGCAGGCCGAGTTGGCGAAGGCGGAACCGGAGGCAAACACGAGCAGGGCAAGCAGGCATTTTTTCATGATGTACTTTCAGACAGAGTGGTGGCGGGATCGGCGCAAGGCAGCGCTCTTGCGCATCCTACAACACTTCCCTGCCAGCGACGTCAATAGGCCAGGCGGCCCGGCACGCTCACTTCGATCTGCGTGCCGGCGCCGGGCCGGCTGTCGATGCGCAGGCTGGCCCCGATGCCGGCGGCGCGCTCGCGCATGCCGACCAGGCCCCAGTGGCCGGGCCGCTGGCCTGCCTGCGCCACGGCGTCGTCGAGGCCGCAGCCGTCGTCGCGCACGCGCAAGGTGAAGGCCTGTTCCGCATAGTCGAGTTCCAGCACGATGTTGGCAGCCTCGGCATAGCGCGAGGCGTTGAACAGCGCTTCGCGCGCGATCGCATAGATTTCGTCATGCACGCGCGGTTGCAGGCGCCGGCAGGTGCCGCTCACATGCACGGTGAACGCGTGCGCGCGGTGCTCGGCCAAGCCCTTGCCAAATTGCTGCAGCGCCAGGCGCAGTTCATCCGGTTCGGCCGAGGCGCGCAAGTCCATGATCTGGTCGCGGCCTTCGATCAGCAACTGGTCGGCCAGGTTGAGCGTGCCGTCGAGACGCGCCCGTTCGCGCGTGCCCTTGGGCAGCATGTCCGCATGCGCATGGAACGACAGGATCAAGCCTTGCACGCTTTGCAGCAGGGTGTCGTGCAGCGAGCGGGCGATGCGCGAGCGTTCGGCCAGGCGCTCCTGCAAGCGTTCCTGCAGCCGTTCCTGCATATTGCGCGTCAGGTGGCGGATGCGCAGCACATAGCCGCCATACAGCAGCAGCGCGGCGCCCAGCGCCAGCAGCACGACGAACCACGGCGTTTGCACGAAGGCGGGCGCGATGACGATGTCTAGCCCAGCCCCCTGCGTGTTCCACACGCCGTCTTCGTTGGCGGCCGTGACCTCGAAGCGGTAACTGCCGGGCGCGAGGTTGGTGTAGTAGGCTTCGCGGCGTCCCACCGCCTCCTGCCAGCCCGCGTCCACGCCCGCCAGCCGGTAGCGCAGGCGCACGCGTTCCGGCATCGACAGGCTCAGGGCCGTGAAGCCGATCTGCAGGGACTTGCTGCCCTGCGGCAGGTGCAGCGGCTTGCCATCGTCCAGCGCATAGCGCGCGCCATCGGCCAGCAAGCTGTGGATCTGCACGGGCGGCGCCAGGGTGTTGCGGCGGATGTGCAGCGGGTCGAGCATGCCGATGGTGGCCGAGGTGGAGAACCACAGTTTGCCATCGGGCGCATGGATCAGCGACGGCACGGGGCGCAGCTGCGAGGCATGGCCCTGCAAGCCGTCGAGCGCGTCGAAGCGTTCCGAGTCGACGGCCCTGCCATCGCGCATCCACGCGGCCAGGCTGGCGGCGCCGATATGGGCTATGCCGTCCGCGCCATGCAGCCACAGGTCGCCGTCCGGCAGCCGAACGATGCCCGACACGCCGCGAAATGCCGCGCCGCGCGCGCCGCGCAAGGTGTGGAAGCGGCCGGCGCGGTACAGCGCCACGCCGTTTTCGCCGCCGGCCCACATCGCCTCGCCATCGCGGTACAGCTGCAACACGGTGCCCACCTGCAGACCCTCGGGCGCGCCGAGCCGTTTGACGGCGCCCGCGCGCTGGCCGTCGGCCACCAGGCTGACCGTATTGTCGGCATGGCCCAGCCAGACGGTGCCGGCGCCATCCATCGCCATGGCCGTCGTCAGCACCGCGGGCAGGCCGGACAGGCCGCCGTTGGCGATCCATTTTCCTTCGTTCAGGCGAAACAGACCGCCGCCGGAAAACGAGGCCCACAGTGCGCCCGAGCGATCCTGCTGCAGCGCCTGCGGATCGAGCCCTTGCACGGGCGTCATCACGCGCGTCATGACGCCGTTGCGCGCGCGATGGTGGAGTTCCTGCTCGTTGCCCAGCCATAGCGTGCCGTCGGGCGCCCAGTGGCTGGCCGCCAGCGCCCCCTTCAGTATCACTTTTTTCAGCCCGTCGGCCGTAAAGCTGCGCACGTCGCTGACGTAATCGCCGATCCACACGTCGCCATCGGGCCCCGGCAGCATGCCGGGATGGTCGAAGGGCACGGCAACGGCCAGGGTTGTCAGGCGGTTCGGCCGCAGCCGGTCCAGACCCGTCGAGGTGCCGAACCACAGATTGCCTTCGCGGTCCTGGAACGAGGTTTGCGGCAGCGGGCCGCTGATGCCGTTCTGGCGCGTCAGGCGCTGGGCCGGCAGGCTGGGGCCGGAAGGGTCGAACTTGCGTTCGATGCCGTCAGGCTGCATCAGCCACATGGTGCCGGCGCGGTCGAAGCGGATGCTGTTGCCCCTGGCGTCGGGCCGGATGGGCGCATCGCCGCGCGGCGCGCTGGTACGCACGCGATAGTAATTGCTTTGTGCATCGACGGCCCAGATGGCGCCATCGGGCGCTTCATCCATGCTGGTGAGGATGGTGCGCGGCCAGGCGTGGGAAAAGTGCGTCTCGCCCGGCCTGCGGAAATAAGCGCCGTGCATGGTGCCCATCCACTGCGTGCCATCGCGGGCGAACAGGATCTGGTAGACGCGCTTGTCGGGCAGGCCGACGTTGGCCGCCTGCGCAACGAAGCGGTCCGCGCCGGGCGCCAGGCGCGCCGCGCCATCGCGCGTGCCGACCCAGATGGCGCCGTCGGGCGCTGCCTCGATATGGAACACGGCGCCCGGCGGCAAGCCGTCCGCCTCGCGGTAAGTGCGCGCGCCATCCTTGCGAAAGACGCTGACGCCGCCGAGGCGGTAGCCGACCCACACGGCGCCATCGGCCGGCGTGGCCAGGCCCAGCACATTGCTCGACGGCAGGCGGTGGCCGTACACGCTGTCGACCCTGTCGAAGCGCACGCCGTCATAGCGGTACAAGCCGGTGGCCGTGGCGATCCACAGCCAGCCATCCTTGCCCTGGGCGAATTTCAGCACATCGACGGGCGCGCCTTGCAAGGCGCCCCAGGCGTTGTGCGTGTAGTCGGACAGCAGGGGCGATGGGGCGGCCGCGCACGCGTGCAGCTGGCACACCAGCAGGGGCAAGATCAACAGGCGGCGCAGCAGGCGAGCGGACATCGGGGCAGGGGAGATAGCGGTGGCGGGGCAGTGATTGTAGCGCAGCGCCGTGCCTTTCAGCAGGCAAAAAAAAAGCCTGCGCCGGGTGGCGCAGGCTTCTTTTCGCCCTACGTTGACAGGAACTGGCGCTTACGCGAAGTTCTTGGCAACGAAGTCCCAGTTGACCAGGCCCCAGAACGTTTCCACGTACTTGGCGCGCAGGTTGCGGTAGTCGATGTAGTAGGCGTGTTCCCAGACGTCGCAGGTCAGCAGCGGCTTGTCGCCGGTGGTCAGCGGGCAGCCGGCGTTCGACGTGTTGACGATGTCGACGGAGCCGTCGGCTTTTTGCACCAGCCAGGTCCAGCCCGAACCGAAGTTGCCCACGCACGACTTGGTGAATTCTTCCTTGAACTTGTCGAACGACGACCATTTGGCGTTGATCGCGTCAGCCACGGCACCGCTAGGTGCGCCGCCGCCGGCCGGCTTCATGCCGTTCCAGTAGAAGGTGTGGTTCCATACTTGCGCCGCATTGTTGAAGATGCCGCCCGACGATTTCTTGATGATCTCTTCCAGCGACAGGTTCTCGAACTCGGTACCCTTGATCAGGTTGTTCAAGTTGGTGACATACGCCTGGTGATGCTTGGCATAGTGGTATTCCAGGGTTTCTTTCGAAATATGCGGCGCCAGAGCGTCCATTTCATACGGCAGTGGTGGCAGAGTATGTTCCATGTGATGTCCCTTTATGGTGAGTGTTCGGAGTCTTCCAGCCTGTGGCCGGAGGGTTGAGCCTTGCGTGCTTGAACCAAGCATTCTTGCTGAACGAGCCACTATTGTAAAGCGGATGCGCCATTGCTGCAGATTCCCGCACGCGTTGTGGATGCCGTTGGCGTAGTGATTCTCGTTCAGCGCCAGGCCTAGCGAATACGCCGCGTGGTTTCCCGCACGATCAGCTCCAGGGGCGGTATTGCGGCCTGCACGGCTTCGCCATTGATCAGCCCCAGCAGCGCTTGCGTGGCGATGCGGCCGATGTCGTACAGGGGCTGGTGGATGGTCGTCAGCGGCGGCGTCGTGTAGGACGAGCCGGGCAAGTCATCGAAGCCGACGAGCGAGATATCGTCGGGCACGCGGATGCCCTTGCGGTACAGGCACAGGCGCACGCCATAGGCGGACAGGTCATTGGCGGCGAAGACGGCGCTGAATTGCTGCTGCGTATCGAACAAATGGTTCATGGCCAGCATCCCGCTTGCTTCGTGGAAATCACCTTCCACCATCAGCTTCGGGTCGATGGCGATGTCCGCTTCGCGCAGCGCCCGCTGGTAGCCCGTCAGGCGCTCGGCCGCATCCGTGTTGTTGGCGGGGCCGGCCACGAACGCGATGCGGCGGTGGCCCAGTTCAACCAGGTGGCGCACGGCCAGGTAGGCGCCGTATTCGTTGTCGAGCTTGAAGCCGATGGCGCTTTTCGTGGCCAGCAGGCGGCCCGTCGAGACGATGGGCCGCTGCTGCGAGAAATCGAGCACGCTCTCGTCCGAGATGCGCCCCGACAGCAGGATGATGCCGTCGACTTTTCTTGCCAGCAGCAAACGGATGCGGTCGGCCTCTTCCTGCGCATTCCAGTGACCGCTGACGATGACGGAGGCATAGCCCGTGTCCTTCAAACCATCGTCCACGCCGCGCAGGCTCTCGTCGAAGAAGGGGCTGGAAATATCCTGCACCACGATGCCGATGGTCATCGAGCGGCCCTTCTTCAGCCCCTGCGCCATCTGGTTCGGCGCGAATTTCATGTGCGCAATGGCCGCCAGCACGGCATCGCGCTTGTCGTCGGACACTTTGGCCGTGCCATTGAGGATGCGCGAGACGGTGCTGGGCGACACGCCGGCCTGGCGGGCCACGTCGAGCAGGGTGGAAGGGGGAGCAGCGTGGGCGCTATCGTTCAAGGTGATTCCTGGGTATCAAAATGGCTGGTTGTCAGTGCTCTGAAAACCTTTTCATCGAAAGATTACCATAAATGCCGAAAGGGCCGTGGGTCGGCGCTTGAAAACGTTTTCACAAAAAACAACAGCAAGCTCCACAGCCTGCTTTTTCGCGTTTTTCATAGGAGAACACGCGCCCCGGCATGCATCTCGCCACGCTGCCATCAATAAAAATGACAACTTTTTCGGTTGACTTGATTTTCTTTGCGGTGTTAAATGGACACATGTTGTGAAAACGTTTTCAAGATAGAAGACGCTCAATAAACGGAGATGAAATAATGAAGTCAAGCATCCTTGGCGCCGCCCCGCTGGCAGCGCTGACCCTGGCTGCCAGCGTGGCCGCCGCACCCGCACCCGCCCCCGCAGCCGTCCCGCCGGCCGCACCGTTGCCGGCGCTGGCCCCGGCCACGATTACCGTCGCCTCGTTCCCCGACCTGGACCGCGCCGTGAAAACGGCCTTGCCCCTGTGGGAAAAGCTGTATCCGCAAGTGAAGGTCAAGCTGGTCAGCCTGCAGATCGACGACCACCATAACTCGATGACGACGGCGCTGGCGGCCGGCGCGCGCCTGCCCGACGTGATGGCCATCGACTTCCGCTATGTCGGCAGCTTCGCCGAATCGAAGGGCATGGAAGATTTGCTGCAGCCGCCCTACGGGGCAGGGCAGTACCGCGCCCAGTTCGTGCCGTTCACCTTTGTGCAGGCGACCAGTTCGCGCGGCACCCTGGGCGCCATGCCGGCCGACCTGGGACCGGGCACCCTGTTCTACCGCAAGGACTTGATGGACAAGGCGGGCATCAAGGAAGCCGACCTGACGCAATCGTGGGAATCGTATATCGCCGCCGGCAAGAAACTCAAGGCCGCCACCGGCACCTATCTGCTGGCCGGCGCCAGCGACCTGGCCGACATCTATATCCGCGCCAATTTGAAAGATGGCGAAGGCATCTACTTTGGCGACAAGGGCCAGGTGCTGGTCGACTCGCCCCGCTTCGTGAAAGCGTTCGAACTGGCCAAGGCGGCCAGGGTCGCCGGCATCGATGCGCGCACCGTGGCCTGGACGGGCGAGTGGGCCGAAGGTTTTAAACGCGACAAGGTGGCCAGCCAGATGATGGGTTCGTGGCTCAGCGGCCACCTGGCCAAGTGGCTGGCGCCGGCGTCGTCCGGCCAGTGGCGCGCGGCGAACCTGCCGGCCGGCGCGCTGGCGTCCTACGGCGGCTCCTTCTACGGCATCCCGAAAAAGGCCGCGAATAAAACCCAGGCCTGGGAATTCATCAAGTTCATGACCGTCAACAAGGATATCCAGCTGCATTCGCTCAAAGAGATCGGCGCTTTCCCGGCCCTCAAGGCCGCGTATGCGGACCCGATGATGGACGAGCCGCAGCCGTATTTCGGCGGCCAGAAGACGCGTCTGCTGGCGCGCGACACGGCGGCGAAAATCCCCGTCATCCGCGTCGACAAGTTCGACGCCGTGGCGCGCGACATCGTCAACATGGAACTGGAAAGCGTGCTGGCGCAAAACAAGGATATCAAGACGGCCCTGGCCGACGCCAAGGCCCTGATCACCCACCGCGCGCGGCGCTAGGAGCAGCATGACTACCTCCATGCCTTGTACCGAGGGCGCGCCCGCTGCCGCTGCGGCGCGGCCCGCCAGGAAACGCTACAACATGAAGAAGTGGGCGCCGTATATCTTCATCAGCCCCTTCTTCATCCTGTTCGCCGTCTTCAGCCTGTTCCCGCTGCTGTTTTCCATCTATCTGTCGTTCAACCAGTGGGAAGCGGCCAGCGGCGTGGAAGCCATGCAGTGGGTGGGCCTGGACAACTACAAATACGCCTTGAGCGATCCGTGGTTTTTGCGCTCGCTGGGCAATACCGTGTGGCTGGCGCTGGCCTCGGGCGTGCCGCAGCACCTGGTCGCCATTCCGCTGGCAGCCTTCATCCACAACAGCTTCAAGCGCTCGCGCAACCTGGTGATCGGCATTTACTTTTTACCGTTCATCACGTCCAGCGTGGCCATCGCCATGGTCTTCAATACCCTGTTCTCGCGCGACTATGGGCAGATCAATGTGCTGATTCAATGGTGCGCCAGCCTGCCGCTCGTCGGCGGCCTGTTTCCGGCGGAATCGATCGACTGGCTGGGCAGCTCGCTGTTCATCAAGCCGGCCGTCGCCTTCGTGATTTTCTGGCGCTACCTGGGCTGGAACCTGGTGCTGTATCTGTCCGCGCTGCAGGTGATACCGAAGGACTTGTACGAAGCGGCCACCATCGATGGCGCGTCGAAACGCCAGCAGTTCTGGTACATCACCCTGCCGCAGCTGCGACCCATGATCTACCTGGCCGTGACACTGACCATCATGGGCAACCTGCAGCTGTTCGAGGAGCCGTTCGTGCTGGTGGCCGAATCGAGCGGCGTGAGCCAGTCGGTGATGACGACGGCCATCTTCGTCTACAAGACGGCGTTTTCCTCGGGCGACTTCGGCACGGCGTCGGCGATTTCCTGGCTGCTGTTCCTGATCATCGCCAGCACCACCTGGGTCAACAACCGCATTTTCAGCCGCAATGAACGCAATGAGCGCAAGGAGGTCCGATGAAAACCACCCGCTGGACGGCCTACGCCATGGTGGCCATCGGCGCCCTGATCATGGTCGCGCCGTTTTACTTCATGTTCGTCTTCGCCACGCATACGAGCGCCGAGATCTACAGCCTGCCGCCGCCGCGCTGGTTCGGCACGGCCCTGCTCAACAACCTGGAATTGCTGCAGGAGCGGCTGCCGTTCTGGCGCAATATCGGCATCAGCCTGTACGTGGCCCTGATGACGACGGCGCTGACCTTGTTCTTTTGCTCGCTGGGCGGCTATGCCTTCGCCATGTACGAGTTCCGCTTCAAGCGGCCCTTGTTCACCCTGGTGATGGCGTCGATGATCATTCCCTCGTTCATGAACATGATCCCGACCTTCATGCTGATGGATTTCCTCGGATGGCTGGACCAGCCGCGCGCCCTGTACGTGCCGGGAGCGGCCGGCGCGCTGGGCATTTTCCTGATGCGCCAGTACATCGGCACGGCCATTCCGAAGGACCTGATCGAGGCGGCGCGCATCGACGGCTGCGGCGAATTCGCCATCTACTGGAGAGTCGTGCTGCCGCTGATCGGTCCCGCCATGGGCACCCTGGGCCTGATCACCTTCATCAACTCGTGGAACAATTTCATCACGCCGCTGGTCGTCATGCGCTCGGTCGAGAACTACACGATCCCGCTGGCCCTGCGCAGCATGCAGGCGCCGAACAACACGGAATGGGGCGCGCTGATGACGGGCGCCGCCATCGCCGTGCTGCCGCTGCTGCTGATGTTTTTTGTCGCCTCGAAGCGTTTAATTGAAGGACTGACCCAGGGCGCCGTCAAAGGCTAGCACTCTCTTTAATCCACTCACACTGACATGACCACCATGCATAACGACGACATTGACACCAACTTTCCCGCCACCTTCACCTGGGGCGTGGCCACCAGCGCCTACCAGATCGAGGGCGCCGCGGCCATCGACGGCCGCGGCCCATCCATCTGGGATACCTTCAGCCACACGGACGGCAAGATCATCGACGGCAGCAATGGCGACGTGGCCTGCGACCATTACCACCGCTATGCCGAGGACGTGGAGCTGATCGCCAGCCTGGGCGTGAATGCCTACCGCTTTTCCATGTCCTGGTCGCGCGTGCAGCCGACGGGTTCCGGCGCCTGGAACGAGGCCGGCTTCGACTTTTATGGGCGTTTGCTCGACGCCCTGGCCGCGAAGGGGCTCGATGCCCATCTGACCCTGTACCACTGGGACTTGCCGCAAGCCTTGCAGGACGAGGGCGGCTGGCTCAATCGCGCCACCTGCTACCACTTCGCCGCCTACGCGGCCGAAGTGGCGCGCCGCTTCGGCCACAAGGTCGCCAGCATCGCCACGCATAACGAACCGTGGTGCACGGCCGTGCTGGGCCACGGCACGGGCCAGTTCGCCCCCGGCATGGCCGACCCGGCCGCCGCCGTGCAAGTGTCGCACCATCTGCTGCTGTCGCACGGCCTGGCCATGCAAGCCATGCGCGTCGTCAATCCGCCCGCGAAACTGGGCATCGTGCTCAATCAATGGACGGCCACGCCGGCTACCGACAGCGCCCAGGACCGCGAGCTGGCCGAACTCGAATATGCGCGCTCGGTGCAGTGGTATATGGACGCCATCTTCAAGGGCCGCTACCCGGCCCTGGCCCTGAAACACCCAGATGCTTCCGCTTTATCCATCTTTGAAAACGATTTCATAGATATCAGGCAGCCCATCGATTTCCTCGGCGTGAACTATTACACGCGCGCTTACATGAGTGCCGAGACGCCGCCGCGCAAACCCGAATGCAAGCTCGGTGTCAACGACATGGGCTGGGAAACCTATCCGCAGGGCTTGACGGAACTGCTGGTCGGCCTGCACCGCGAATACCGATTGCCGCCCGTCTACATCACGGAAAACGGCATGGCCGTGGCCGACAAGCCCGTCGACGGCAAGATCCACGATGCGCCGCGCATCGAGTACGTGCAGCTGCACCTGGACGCCTTGCGCGCCGTGATCGCGCAGGGCATCGACGTGCGCGGCTATTTCTACTGGAGCCTGATGGATAACTTCGAGTGGAACTCGGGCTACGCCAAGCGCTTCGGCATGCTCTACGTCGATTACGCCACGCAGCAGCGCAGCTTCAAGGACAGCGCCCTGTGGTACCGCGACTTCATCGCCGCCCAGCGCGCGTCCCACGCCGCCGTGCTGGCCGAGGAGCACTGACATGGCCGCCATTTCCCTGCGCGGCATCCGCAAGACCTATGGCGACGGCCCGGAAATCGTCAAGGGCCTGGACCTCGATATCCATGACGGCGAATTCATGGTCTTTGTCGGGCCGTCCGGCTGCGGCAAGTCGACCCTGCTGCGCATGATCGCGGGACTGGAAGACATCAGCGCGGGCCAGCTGCGCATCGGCGACTTGCTGGCCAATGACGTGGCGCCGGCCGAGCGGGGCATCGCCATGGTCTTCCAGAGCTACGCCCTGTATCCGCACATGACGGCGCGCGACAACATGGGCTTTGCCCTCAAGTTGGCGGGCAAACCGGAAGCCGAAGTGCGCGCCGCCGTCGGCAAGGTGGCCGAGATTTTGCAGATCACGCACCTGCTCGACCGCAAGCCGAAAGCCCTGTCGGGCGGCGAACGCCAGCGCGTGGCCATCGGCCGCTCCATCGTGCGCCAGCCCAAGGTGTTTTTGTTTGACGAGCCGCTGTCCAACCTTGACGCCTCCTTGCGCGTGCAGACGCGCATCGAACTGGCCAAGCTGCACCAGGAACTGGGCACCACGATGATCTATGTGACGCACGACCAGGTCGAAGCCATGACACTCGGCGACCGGGTTGCCGTCTTCCATGGCGGCCACCTGGAGCAGGTGGGGGCGCCCCTGGACCTGTACCGCCATCCGGCCAGCCAGTTCGTGGCCGGCTTCATCGGCGCGCTGCGCATGAACTTCTTGCCGTGCGCCGCCGTCCCCGCGCTGGCCAGCCAGCTTGGCGGCGAGGCGGGCATGCTGGTCGGCATACGTCCCGAACACCTGCGCCTGGTGCCGCGCCACGAAGGCTATGGCGCCACGGTGACCCTGATCGAGCAGCTGGGCGATGCGCAAATCATCCACGCGACCCTCGATAACAGTCCGCATGCGGTGGCCATCAAGCTGCATGGCGAGGCGCGCCACAGTCTGGCGCAGGGCAGCAGCATCGGCTTCGCGCCGGAAGAAGGCCATGCCTTTCTATTTGACACGGCCGGGCGCGCCGTGGCTACCCATTGACCCCGCACGGAGGCGACATGACTTCAGATTGACACCCAAAAAATGTGCAGCAATAGCCAAAGAGCTATGTGATCATCAATCAACCAGCGGTACAGGAGACAACAACAATGCAACAGCTCAAACGCAATACCATCGCCCTCAGCCTCGCGCATGCGACATTCGCCCAGTTCATCTTGCTGGGCAGCGGCGCCGCCATGGCCCAGGAGGCTGCAGCCACGGACGCGGCAAAACCGGCCGCCGAACAGATGGACCGCATCGTCGTCACGGCCACGCGCCGCAATACCTTCGTGCAGGAGACGCCGCTGGCCGTCACCGCCTTCAACCAGGACACGCTGCAAAACAACCAGGTCAAGGATCTGGCCTCGCTGGCCACCATGGTGCCGAGCCTCGTCGTCGAGCAGCATGGCGACTCGGGCGGCGTGCACGTCTACATGCGCGGCGTCGGCTCGGCCAACCACACGGAGCTGGGCGACCCGGCCGTCGCCTTTTATGTCGACGGCGTGTATTCGCCGCGTCCCCAGGGCGCCACCGCGCTGATGTATGACCTGTCGCACGTCGAGGTGGCGCGCGGACCGCAGGGCACCCTGAACGGCCGCAATTCGACGGCCGGCGCCGTCAACCTCGTGTCGGCCGCGCCAAGCACGGCCAAGTTCATGGGCTCGGCCGGCATCACCGTGGGTGACAAGCGCCATCTGCAGACGCAGGGCATGCTCAATATCCCGTTTTCCGACGACGTGGCGCTGCGCATCGCCGCCATCAAGGATAGCCATGACGGCACGGTGGACTTCCGCCGCGGCTCGAACGTCATGCCGGGCACGGCCAAGTATGGCGCCGGCGACCAGATGGGCGTGCGCGCCTCCTTGCTGTGGAAGTTCACGCCGCAACTGCGCGGCACCTTCATCGCCGACTATTTCCTCGACCAGGGCGCCGGCAACGTCTACCTGGCGGCCGAACCGAAACGTGGCGAGAAGCTGCGCTCGGCCCTGATTGACACGCCGGGCACCCTGGACCAGTCGATTTTGACCTACAAGGGCAAGCTCAATTACAAGCCGACGGACGCGCTGGACTTCACCTACCTGGGCAGCTGGAGCCGCTACAAGCGCCAGAACAGCAACGACTCGGATGCGGGCCTGTTCCCCGGCTTCAAGTCGGAAAACCGCACCGACTGGGCGCAGTTCGACAGCTATTCGCACGAGCTGCAGGCGCGCTCGGACGACGATGCGCCGTTCCAGTGGGTGGCCGGCGTGTTCCTGTTCAATGAAAAGAACAAGGTGCGCTTCGATATCGACCGCAGCCAGATTTCGCAGGCGGCCGTGCAGCAGGATATCGCCAACGGCGCCGTGATCTTCGTGCAGCCGACCGTGGGCCAGTATGCGTCGTCGATGTCCTTCATCCAGGGCGACCGCCAGCTCAAATCGAAGGCCGTGTTCGGCCAGGTCAGCCAGCAAGTGACGGACCAGATCAAGCTGACGGCCGGCGCGCGCTACACGAAAGACCATAAATTCGACGTCGGCGGCAAGAACTGGGCCTGCCCGAACTGGCCCGCGAACGCGCCGCTGGGCACCACAGTGCTCAATCCCGATCAGCTGGCGCAACTGGTCAAGCCGGGCACGGGCCTGGCCAACACGCACAATATCGGCCCTGGCGGCGCCATCACGGCCGCCACCTGCGGCAATACGCCGGGCGACAACACGGCCGACCTGAAATATGGCCAGGCCACCTGGCTGGGCCGCATCGAGTACAAGCTGCGCCCGGACATTTTGCTGTTCGGTTCCGTGACGACGGGCTTCCACTCGCCGGCCATCGGAGACGGCGGCGCCACCACCAAGCCGGAAAAGCTGACCAGCTATGAAATCGGCTTCAAGTCGGACTTGCTGAACCGCGAACTGACCCTGAACCTCGATGCCTTCCTGATGAAGTACAAGGACAAGCTCGAGTCGCAGGTGGTCAACAGCGTGCTGGCCAACTTCAACGCGGCTGGCGCCACCGTCAAGGGCCTGGAAGCGGAATGGGTGTGGCGGCCAACGAAGGTCGACCGTCTGACGGGCAACGCCACCTGGCTCAAAGCCGTGTATGACGACTTCATGTCGTGCGACGTCGATGCGGCGCGCGCGAATGGCCAGTCTTGCGGTTCGACGGCGCCATTGGTGAACGTGGGCGGCAGCACCATGAAGCATGCGCCGAAGTTTTCCACGACCGTCCAGTACGAGCATGATTTCAGTGTCGCCGGCGGCCAGCTCACGCCGCGCGCCTCGGTGCACTATGAAACCATGTCGTATGTGGGGGCGGGCGCCTTCAACGGCGACGTGCCGGGCCATGCCGGCGTCAAGCGCCAGGAAGCCTACACGACCCTGGACCTGAGCCTGCGTTTCCAGCCGGCCAACAAGGCCTACACGGTGGAAGCGTTCGTGCAGAACGCCACCGACAAGGCGGTCAAGCTGGACGTCAATGAAATCTGCACGGACGTCGGCATGCCATGCCAGCCGACGCAGCAGATCTACGGCGCCTTCTACAACGCGCCGCGCACCTTTGGCGCGCGCGTGTCGATGAAGTTTTAATCAGGCCGTGTGAAAGAGCAGTTGCAGTAGCAGTCCACTCAGTAGGGAAGGTGTTGGGCCGGGGTTCTTCCCCGGCCTTTTTTATTCCAGCGCTTATTCCAGACTCGCCTGCACGCTGGCGATGCCGATCTGCGCGCTGCCTTCGGCCAGGCGCACATTGACGTTCTGGCGCGCCTGCAGCTGCGCCGGCGAGCGCACGATATTCCCCTTTTCATCGCGCAGGATCGCATAGCCGCGCTCCAAAGTACGTTGGGGATTGAGCAGCTCCAGCTGTGCCGCCAGGCCGTCGAGGCGGTGGCGCCGCTGGCCCAGCTGCTGTGCCATGGCCGCGCCGCTGCGCCGCTGCATGTCCGCCAGGTGCGCGCGCGGCACCGTGACGTCGGGCCGCAGGTTGGCCCAGCGCGAACGCAGGCGTTCCAGCGCGTACTGCGACTGGTTCACGGGCGCGCGCGCCGCATGCGTCATGGCCGTCGACAGGGCCAGCAGCTGCAAGCGCTGCTGTTGCAGCTGCGCCTTCGGGTTGAGCAGGCGGCGGCTGTGGCGGTCCAGCGTTTGCGCCGCATCGTCGAGGCTGCGGCGCATGGCGCGGCGCAGGTCGGCCGCATCGGCGCGCAGGGAAGCCATCCAGTCGGCGCGCGGCGTGGCAGCCAGTTCGGCCGCCGCCGTCGGCGTGGCCGCGCGCAGGTCGGCCGCGAAGTCGGCGATGGTGAAATCCGTTTCGTGGCCCACGCCGCTGATCACGGGCATGGAGCAATCGGCAATCGCGTGGGCCACGGCTTCATCGTTGAACGACCACAAGTCTTCGATACTGCCGCCGCCACGGCACACCAGCAGCACGTCGCAGTCGGCCCTTGTCGATGCCGTGCGGATGGCGTGCGCGATTTTTTCCGGCGCCTGCTGGCCCTGCACGGGCGTGGGATACAGGATGATGGAGACGTGCGGCGCGCGGCGCTTGAGCGCGATCAGCACGTCGCGCAGGGCGGCCGCCTGCGGGCTGGTGACGATGCCGATGCTGCGCGCGAACATGGGGATGGCGCGCTTGCGTTCCTGGTCGAACAGGCCTTGCGCGGCCAGCTTTTCCTTCAGGCGCTGGAACGCTTCGTACAGGGCGCCCACGCCGGCGCGGCGGATGGCTTCCACGTTGATCTGGTAATCGCCGCGCGCGCCGTACAGGGTGACGAGGGCGCGCACTTCCACCTTGTCGCCTTCGCGCGGCGTGAAGCCGGCAAACTGGGCGCGGCCGCGGAACATCACGGCGCGCACCTGGGCGCCATCGTCCTTCAAGGTGAAATACCAGTGGCCGGAAGCGGCGCGCGTGAAGTTGGAAATCTCGCCGGCGATCCAGGTCAGGGGAAACGAGCGCTCGAGCAGGCGCGCGACGGCCTGGTTCAGGGCGCTGACGGTCAGCACGGGCGGGGCGGCAAAGCCGCTGTCAGTTGGGATATCGGTCATCATCTGGTGCTATGGGGGAGGGAACTGTCCACATATTATCGGCGAGGTCATGCTTATGTCATATATCGTGCAAAACAACAAGTTCTATTTCTAAGTATTTGATTTCATGATGAATTCCCGAATGCCTGATTTGCGTGCACGGGAAAAAAAACCTTTAATATCAAGCACATCAGTTCAGCCCCTGCCACTTACGCACAAAGTTATCCACAGAAAGTGTGCGGAACTTTTTGCCTTGGACAAACATGGCCCGGCGAGCCCACATCGACCGATAAAAGTGCCTTGCTACATTTTTGCGCATGGAAATAAAGTGTATAGGAATCAAGCGCTTAGTATGCCATGCATGGCCTTGCGCACAATCTTATCCACAAAAAATGTGCAGAACTCTGGCGCGGCGCCGGATTTATCCACGGGAAGGCCCATGGCATCGCTTGCCTGAATTTTGCGCAGCATAAAAATAGCCATATAAATCAAGTATGTAGCGTAAGGCCGTGCGCCTTGCTCACAATCTTATCCACAGAATGTGTGCAAAACTGCATAAACCGTTTCGTGGCTTGTCCGGGTTTTCCACCGCGTGAACACGCCGAATTGCTGCCTCATTTTTCAGCATGGAAAAAAATCCCTTTAAAATCAAGGCACTTGCATGGAGTTAATCGGCTTGCTCACAATCTTATCCACACTTTATGTGTGGAACTGCGCTGGCGGTGGAAAACTGCCATTTGGAAGTGAAATCGGACGTGGAAAACCCCGCTTTCCGACCTCTGCCACATTTTTATGCATGGCAATAAAAACGATATAAATCAATGTACTTGGCGCGTATCCGTGCGCTTGCGCACAATCTTGTCCACAGATTGTGTGCAGAACTTTGACCGCCTGTTTGCCACCGATTTCGTGCTGGCTGCCACTTTTTTACGCATTGATTTAATCTCCTTTAAAATCAATGACTTGATTGAATTCCTCGGCTTTGCGCACAATCTTGTCCACAGTAAATGTGCAGAACTCTTGAATTCTTAATTTTGTGACATTGACTAATGGCGATGAGCTGCTATGCCTGTATTTTGCGCAGCGCAGTAATTCTCATGTAAATCAAGGGCTTATATGCTGGACTTCATGCTTGCTCACAATCTTATCCACACAAAGTGTGCAAAACTGTGCGGCGGCAGCGTGCACCCGACGCGCCGTGTGGACAAGTGCCATGCGGGCGCCACTTGCCGCCGGCGCGGCAACGCGCTACATTGCGCCATTCCCGCGCGCACGTACCATCGCTCTTCGGCGCTCGGTACAATACAGGCTGTTCGGGCGATTCACCGCCTTCCCTTTACCAGGAGTTCCTTTTGCTCGCTATATTTCAAGCCGCTGGCTGGCCCATCTGGCTGTTGTTGATCGCTTCCATCGTCGCCCTGGCCTTGATCATCGAGCGCCTGCTGTATTTGCGACGCGCCAAGATCCTGCCCCGCAAGCTGTTTGATGAAGTGGTGCAGGTGTATCGCAGCGGCAAGATCACGCCGGACACGGTGGCCAAGCTGGAAGACAATTCGCCGCTGGGCGTGGTGCTGGCCGCCGCCCTGCGCAATGTCGACGCGCCGCGCGAGGTGATGAAGGAATCGATCGAAGAGGCGGGCAGCGGCGTGGCCCACACACTGGAACGTTTCCTGACCACCCTGGGCACGATTGCCACCCTGGCGCCCCTGATGGGCCTGTTTGGCACGGTGATCGGCATGATCGAGATTTTTGCTTCGCCCGGCGCCACCGCGTCGAACTCGGCGCTGTCGCACGGTATTTCCGTCGCCTTGTATAACACAGCGTTTGGCCTGGCCATTGCCATGCCGGCCCTGATCTTCTACCGCCACTTCCGCGCCCTCGTCGACAGCTTCGTCATTGACATGGAGCAGCAAGCGGTCAAGTTCGTCGACATCGTCCACAGTGGCCGCAAATGAACTTCCGCAAAGGCAAGGGGCGTGAAGACCCCGAAATCAACCTGATCCCGTTTATCGACGTGCTGCTGGTGATCCTGATCTTCCTCATGGTCAGCACCACCTACAGCAAGTTTACGGAGCTGCAGATCACCTTGCCGACGGCCGACGCCGAGCAGGCGAAGGACAAGCCGCAGCAGCTCGACGTCACCATCGATGCCAAGGGCAATTACACGGTCAACCGCGAGCCTGTCTCGTTCCGCGACGTGGCCGGCCTGGCCGATGCCTTGCAGGACGCGGCGAAAGCGGCCAACGGCGGCAAGGCGCCGGCGCAGACGCCCGTCGTGGTGGTCAACGCCGACCAGTTCGCCATGCACCAGATGGTCATCCACGTGATGGAAGCGGCCCGCCTGGCCGGCTATGAAAAGCTGACGTTTGCGGCGCAAGCGGGTGGCAAGTAGGTCGGCTTAGCCGGCACGGCGTAAGCCGACACAAGCCGCAGCCAAGCATGTCGGATTACGCTGCGCCTGGCGGCGCAGCTAATCCGACCTACACCATTTTTACGTCTTCCTTCATGCCCACATCCTCCCCCGCCAAGCTTGAAACCACTCTCACCCGCGCCTGGCTGACGCGCGGCCCGCTGGCGTGCGCGCTGTGGCCCGTGTCGCTGCTGTTCGGCGCCCTGAGTAGTGTCAGGCGCGGCCTGTACCGGGCAAACATTATCAAATCCGCGCGCCTGCCCGTGCCCGTCGTCGTCGTCGGCAACATTTTTATCGGCGGCACGGGCAAGACGCCGCTGACGATCTGGCTGGTGCAAGCCTTGCGCGACGCGGGCATGCGCCCGGGCGTCATTTCGCGCGGCCATGGCAGCGCCGACCGTTCGCCGCGCGCCGTCAGCGCCGCTTCCACGCCGCAACAGGTGGGCGACGAGCCGCTGCTGATCTTCCAGCGCGGCGGCTGTCCCGTGATGGTGGGGCGCGACCGCGCGCAAGCGGGCAGGGCGCTGCTGGCCGCCCATCCCGACGTCGACGTGCTGGTCACCGACGACGGCTTGCAGCATTACGCCTTGCGGCGCGATGTGGAAATCGTGCTGTTCGACGGCCGCGGCGCCGGCAATGGCTGGCTGTTGCCGGCGGGACCTTTGCGCGAATCGCCGCGGCGCCGGCGCGACGTGACGGTGATCAACGCACCCGAGCTGGCGCCGGCACTCGTGGCGCAGGTGGCGCCAGCTGGTTCCCTGGTGGTGCAGATGCGGCTCGATGGCGGCGTGGCCGAACGCCTGGTCAAGCGCGGCGAAAGCATGCCTTTGGCGACCCTGGCGGCCAGCGGCCAGCGCATCGTGGCGGCGGCCGGCATCGGCAACCCGCAGCGCTTCTTTGCCATGCTGCGCGGGGCCGGGCTGGACTTCATGGAACTGCCCTTGCCCGATCATCACGACTTCCTCGACCAGCCATTTGCGGCGCTCGACACGGATGTGATCTTGATCACCGAGAAGGATGCAGTAAAATGTGCGCAAATTGAACATCTCAAAGATGACCCGAGACTGTGGGTCGTCCCCGTCAGTGCGCGCATCGATAGCGCGCTGGCCCAACAAATTGTGGAGAAATGTCGTGGACGCTCGACTGCTTGATATCCTGGTCTGCCCTGTTTGCAAGGGTCCGCTTGAACACGATAAGAAGGCGCAGGAACTGATTTGCCGCGCCGACCGCCTCGCCTATCCTATCCGCGATGGCATCCCCATCATGTGGGCGGACGAAGCGCGCACCCTGCAAGACGCAGTGGAATAACGATGGCGTTCATCGTCATCATCCCGGCCCGCCTGGCCTCGACGCGCCTGCCGGGCAAGCCGCTGGCTGACCTGGGCGGCAAGCCCATGGTGGTGCGCGTGGCCGAGCAGGCAGCCCTGTCGGGCGCCGCGCGCGTCATCGTCGCCACCGACCATGAATCCATTCGCGCCGCCTGCGCCGCGCATGGCGTGGAAGTGTGCATGACGCGCGGCGACCATCCGTCGGGCACGGACCGCATCGCCGAAGTGGCGCGCACGCTCGATTTGCCGCTCGATGCCGTCGTCGTCAACCTGCAGGGCGACGAACCGCTGATCGATCCGTCCCTGCTGGCCGCCTGCGCCGCGCAGATCAGCGCCGCCGTTCCCATGGCCACGTGCGCCCATCCGCTGCACGATGTGCTTGACGCATTCAATCCGAACGTGGTGAAGGTCGTGCTGGACAAGCACGGCCGCGCCTTGTATTTCTCGCGCGCCACCATCCCGTGGCACCGCGACGGCTTCGCGCAGTCGAAAGACAGCTTGCCCGCAGGCTATGTGCCGCTGCGCCATATCGGCCTGTATGCGTACAGCAATGCGTTCTTGCAAGAGTATCCGCAATTGTCCGCCTCGCCGCTGGAAGCCATCGAGGCGCTGGAGCAGCTGCGCGTTCTGTGGCACGGTGTTGCCATCGCCGTGCATGTCACGGACTCGGCGCCGGCCGCCGGCGTCGACACGCCGGAAGATCTTGCCCGGGTGCAAGCACACTACGGCGCCCTGTAAGCGCTACCCGTAAAACGGCAGGCGTGCAAATAAAGTTTTGTGCGCCTGCAGTAAAAACCACATTTTGAAACGTCTGCCGCGCGAATTGCTGGCTTTGATCAATCAGGGCATAGCAATTCGATAGCAAACTGGCGTTCCAGGGATTTTTTGTGGTAAGTTTCGTACGGAAAGATAGCCTTGGCAACACCATCTAAAAATAATTACACATACCACCATCCAAAATCTGTTTTTTAGGAACTTTTCAATGCGTCTGATACTTTTAGGAGCACCCGGTGCCGGCAAGGGCACCCAAGCTAATTTCATCAAAGAAAAATACAACATTCCACAAATCTCCACGGGCGACATGCTGCGCGCGGCGATCAAGGAAGGCACGGAACTGGGTCTGGCCGCGAAAAAAGTCATGGATGCGGGCGGCCTCGTGTCGGACGACATCATGATCGGCCTGGTCAAGAATCGCCTGCAGGATGCCGATTGCGCCAATGGCTACCTGTTCGACGGCTTCCCGCGCACGATCGCGCAAGCGGACGCCATGAAAGACGCCGGCATCAATGTCGACTACGTGCTGGAAATCGACGTGCCTGACGCTTCGATCATCGAGCGCATGGACGGCCGCCGCAGCCACCCGGGTTCGGGCCGCGTCTACCACGTCAAATTCAATCCGCCCAAGGTCGACGGCGTCGACGACATCACCGGCGAACCGCTGATCCAGCGCGACGACGACAAGGCGGAAACGGTCAAGAAGCGCCTGGACGTGTACCACAACCAGACCAAGGTCTTGCTCGGCTACTACAATGACTGGGCCAAGTCGGGCCTGCCGGGCGCACCGAAATACCGCCGCATCGCCGGCGTCGGTCCGGTTGAGCAAATCCGCGACAGCGCATTTGCCGCCCTGGCGGAATAAGCAGTATTGAAAAGCGGACCTGAGTGTCCGCTTTTTTTGTGCCCGCGCTTCAGGCGGGCGCCGTATCGTTTTCGTGGTTCAGGTTTTTTGCAGGTCGTGTTTTCCTGGCTGCGCGTGCCTACCCGGTGCGGTCTGCAGCTGTTGGCAATGACGTCGGATAAAAACAGAAGGGGACGATATGGCAGCCAGTTTGTGGTTTGCGGTAGCCTGCGGCGTGGTCGCAGTCATTTACGGTTTGGTGTCGCGCAGCTGGATCCTGAGGCAGGATCCCGGCAACGCGCGCATGCAGGAAATCGCGCTGGCCATCCAGCAGGGCGCGGCCGCCTACCTGGCGCGCCAGTACCGCACCATCGCCATCGTCGGCGTGGTGCTCCTGATCGCCATCTATGCGCTGCTTGGCCTGCATACGGCGCTGGGCTTTCTGATCGGCGCCGTGCTGTCGGGCGCCTGCGGTTTCATCGGCATGAATGTCTCGGTGCGGGCCAATGTGCGCACGGCGCAGGCGGCCACGCTGGGCATCAACCAGGCCTTGAACGTGGCCTTCAAGGGCGGGGCGATCACCGGCATGCTGGTCGTCGGACTGGGCCTCTTGGGCGTGACCCTGTTCTATTGGCTGCTGGTGACGACGGGCGCGCCCGGCCTCACGCAGCATGACCTGATCAAGCCTTTGATCGGCCTGGCCTTCGGCGCCTCGCTCATTTCCATCTTCGCGCGGCTTGGCGGCGGCATCTTCACCAAGGGCGCCGACGTGGGCGCGGACCTGGTCGGCAAGGTGGAGGCGGGCATTCCCGAGGACGATCCGCGCAACCCTGCCGTCATCGCCGACAACGTGGGCGATAACGTGGGCGACTGCGCCGGCATGGCGGCCGACCTGTTCGAAACCTATGTCGTGACCCTGATCGCCACCATGCTGCTGGGGGCCTTGCTGATGGCCGAGGCCAGCGGCACGGCCATCATCTACCCGCTGCTGCTGGGCGCCGTCTCCATCCTCGCGTCCATCGTCGGCTGCTCGATGGTCAAGACCAAGCCAGGCGCGAAAATCATGTCGGCCCTGTACACGGGCTTGTGGTGGGCGGCCGGTCTGTCACTGGTCGGCTTCGCGGTGGTGACGTGGCTGCTGTGGCCCGACGACGCCATGCGCTACAAGATGCTGGGCGCGACCGTCGTCGGCATCGTCCTCACGGGGCTGATGGTGTACATCACCGAGTACTACACGGGCACGGACTTCAAGCCCGTGCGCCACATCGCCGAAGCGTCGACGACGGGCCACGGCACCAACATCATCGCCGGCCTGGGCGTGTCAATGAAGTCCACCGCGTATCCGGTGCTGGCCGTCTGCGTCGCCATCCTCGTCTCGTACCAGCTGGCCGGCCTGTACGGCATCGCCATCGCGGCCACGGCCATGCTGTCGATGGCGGGCATCATCGTCGCGCTCGACGCGTATGGCCCCATCACGGATAACGCGGGCGGCATCGCGGAAATGTCGGGCCTGCCCGACTCCGTGCGCGCCATTACCGACCCTCTGGACGCCGTCGGCAATACCACTAAGGCCGTCACCAAGGGCTATGCCATCGGCTCGGCCGGCCTGGCCGCGCTGGTGCTGTTTGCCGACTACACGCATGCGCTCGAATCCGTGGGCCAGCACATCACGTTTGACCTGTCGAACCCCATGGTGATCGTCGGCCTGTTCATCGGCGGCCTGATTCCCTACCTGTTCGGCGCCATGGCGATGGAAGCCGTGGGCCGCGCGGCCGGCGCCGTGGTGGTCGAGGTGCGGCGCCAGTTCCGCGACATCAAGGGCATCATGGAAGGCACGGCGCGGCCTGAATACGACAAGGCCGTCGACATGCTGACGGCGTCGGCCATCCGCGAAATGATCGTGCCGTCCCTGCTGCCCGTGGTCGTGCCCATCGTCGTGGGCATGCTGCTGGGGCCAGCGGCCCTCGGCGGCTTGCTGATGGGGACCATCGTGACGGGCCTGTTCGTGGCCATCTCCATGACCACGGGCGGCGGCGCCTGGGACAATGCGAAGAAATACATCGAGGATGGCCACTTCGGCGGCAAGGGTTCGGACGCGCACAAGGCGGCCGTCACGGGCGACACGGTGGGCGACCCGTACAAGGACACGGCCGGCCCGGCAGTCAACCCCTTGATCAAGATCATCAATATCGTGGCCCTGCTGCTGGTGCCGCTGCTGCCAGCCACGGGCTGGCTGGCGGTCAAGGCGCCGGCACCGATCCACGCGCCCGTGCCGCCCATCCTGGCGCCGGCGACACCGGTGCAAAGCTTGCCGGCGCAATAATCCGCGCCATTCCCAACAGCCCCGTGGCCCGCGCCGTAGGGCTGTTGGCGTTTGTAGCGCGCAACTCTCGGCCGTGCTTGCTGCTGGCGCCGGGATGGCTGCTTAGAAGCGCGACGTCAGGCCGACGAACATGCGCCGTCCCGGCACATAATAGTCGACCAGTCCATCGGCCATCGGGCCCTTCTTGAACAGGTTTTGCACGCCGCCACGCACGGTCCACTGCGGCGTGACCTTGTACGACACGACGGTGTCGACGATGGTGTAGGCCTTGTCGGCCAGCTTGCCCGCATCGAGTTCCTTGCCCGTGTACTGGGCCGACACTTCGCCGAACAGCTGGTCGTTGACTTGCCAGCCCAGCGCCGAGTACCACGACAGTTTTGGCGTCGACAGCAGGTTGGCGCCCGTGGTCAGGTTTTTCGCTTCCGCCATGTAGGTGACGTTGTTACGCCAGTTCAGGTTTTTCGTCAGCGGGATGGTGGCCGTCGCTTCCAGGCCGCTGGTGCGCGCCTTCTGGATATTCGTCATCTTGGTCCACCAGCGCTGCTGGTAAAAGCCCAGCGGCGCATAGTCGATCTTGTTCTTGAAATCCGTGTGGAAGTAAGTCAGGCCCACGTCCCAGCCATTCTGTTCCCACGCCACGCCGATCTCGCCGGCCGTGCTCGTTTCCGGCTTCAGGTCCGCATTGCCGGCCATGTAGCAGGAACCGGTGACGTAGCCCAGCGGTTTCAGGCTGCCGCAACCGCGTCCGCCCGAATTGGTCGCCGCCGCCGGCGAGTTTTCCTTCAGGCTCGGGGCGCGGAAGCCTTGCGAGACGCCGCCCTTGATGGTCCAGGCGGGGGCAGGGTGGTACACCAGGTACAGGCGCGGGCTGTAGTGGTTGCCGAACTTGCTGTGGTGATCGAGGCGCAGGCCGGCCGTGGCCGTCAGGTTGTCGCGCAGGAACAGCTGATCTTCCGCAAACAGGGCCGACGTGGTGCCGGACAAGGTCGCGCCACTCACGGTGTTGCCCAGGTAATCGGTGGGCACGGTGCCGATGGTATTCGTGTTCGTCAGTTCCTGGTGCTTCCACTGGCCGCCCATCACCAGCATCTGTTCGATGCCGCCCCAGCCGAGCCGTTTTTCCAGGCTGGCGTCGAGCGTGCTGTCCTTGGACTTCGCCACCGTGCCGACGTCCTGGTTATCGAAGTCGTTGTGATACAGGTTGACCGTGGTCTTGCCGAAGTCCCAGCGGCCTTCGTAGCCGAGGCTGACGCTCTTGCGTATCAGCTTGTTGGCGCCCCAGCTGTCGACCAGCGGTTCGCCGTCCGCATCACGCGCGCTCGAAGTGCTGGCTTCCTGCCTGCCATAGCTGGCATCCAGCGACAGGTTCTGTTTCTTGCCCAGCGCCCAGGTCAGCTGGCCCGAGACAGTCTGGTTGCGTTCGCCGCCCATGCCGCCCGCTTTGTCGAAGAATTTTTCATCGGGATTCTGGCGCGTCTGGCTCACGCCCAGGCGCATGCCGACCGTGTCCGACAGGGGACCGGCCAGGTTTACGCCCAGCTGGTGCGCCGTGCCGCGGCCGCTGTCCTGCGGCTGCGTGTAGTTGGCCGTGGCCGAACCGTTCCACTTGCCAGGCACCTTGCGCGTAATGATGTTGATCACGCCGCCCATGGCGTCCGAGCCGTACAGCGAGGACATGGGGCCGCGCACCACTTCGATACGTTCGATCATGTCGGGCGAAATCCAGTTCAAGTCCTGGCGGCCCAGATCCGGACGGTACGCCGTGTCGGCCGAGCTGCCCACGCGCTTGCCATCGACCAGGATCAAGGTGTATTTGTCGGGCAAGCCGCGTAGCTTGATCTTCGACGCTTCGTCTTCGGTGCCGGTGCCGCCCGTCACGCCGGGGATGCGGCGCAGCAGGGTGTTGAGGTCATACACGGGCTGGCGCTCGATTTCCTCGCGCGTGATGACGCTGATGCTGGCCGGCGCATCCTTGATGTCGATGGCCGTGCCGGAGGCGGTGACGACCACCGTGTTCATGGTGGGATCGGCGGCCACATTGCCTTCGGCCCAGGCGCTGCTGACGGCCAGCGACAGCAGGCAGGGCAGGAGCAGGGCGGCGGAATGCATGGAGCGGACGGGAGTGGGAACGGGGGCTGCAAAGGTTGCGAAAGCGGGACTACGCTTGGTCATGGTGAACTTTCCGGATGTTGTTATTTCCTGGCTGCCTTCCGGGTGGCTCGGGTATGAATGAAAAGAGAATAAACTGCGCTCGAATTCTGATAATGAGAATAAGAATCGTTCTTATTGTAATGCCATGCTGGCAAGAAAGAAAGTGATGAGAGGAAATAAAACACCGTTGCAACATGTGCATGGTATCTGGCGCCGTGTGTGCCAATAATGAAAGCGGTAAGATCGATGCTTGGGAGGTGGCATGAAGACGATGATAAAAACCATACCGGCGCTGGCCTGCGCCATCGTGCTCGCTGGCGGCCATGCATGGGCGCAGGAGCCGGCGGCGCCTGCTGAATCCTTGCCTGAGCCTTTGCCCGTGTGCCAGCTCGACCCGCGCGACAGCGGCAAGCTGGCCGTGGAGCCATGCCGCCCGGCGCCGCCCGTGCAGCCGCGCCGTTCCGTGGCACTGGTGATCGGCCGCATGCCGGCCCAGCCTGCGCCTCCGGTCGTGCCCATGGCGCCCCTGCCGCCCAGCCCGGCCGTGCCGATGCCGCGCGCGCCGCAGCCCATCGGCGCATGCGACACGGGCGGTTGCCGCGATGCGGCCGGCGCGCGCTACAACGGCGCGGGCAACGCCACGCTCGACGCCAACGGGCGCATCTGCCACCGGAATGGCGCATTCATCCAGTGTTTTTAACCCTGCCACTGGCTGGTGTTGCAAGTTTTCGCTCGGTGAGCGTAAAAATGGCTACAATTGTCGTCGACGTTACGTTTACGTAAACGTAACTATGGCACCATGCAACCATCAGGCGCCGGGAACACGGCACTTATCACTCAGGAGATTTCATGCAGATTCAGGACAATGTATTCATCATCACGGGCGGCGCATCGGGCCTGGGCGCGGCCACGGCACGCATGCTGACGGCGGCCGGCGGCAAGGTCGTGCTGGCCGACGTACAGACGGAGGCGGGCCAGGCGCTGGCAGCGGAACTGAACGGCGTGTTCGTGCAGTGCGACGTGACGTCGGAAGAAGACGGCATGGCCGTGGTGGCGGCGGCGACCAAGCTCGGTACCTTGCGCGGCCTGGTCAACTGCGCCGGCGTGGCGCCGGCCGTGAAGACCGTGGGCAAGGATGGCCCGCATCCGCTGGCCCTGTTCCAGAAAGTCGTCAACATCAACCTGGTCGGCACCTTCAATATGTGCCGCCTGGCGGCCGATGCGATGGCCAAGCAGGATGCCACCGCTGAGGGCGAGCGCGGCATCATCATCAACACGGCGTCCGTGGCGGCCTACGATGGCCAGATCGGTCAGGCCGCGTATGCGTCGTCGAAGGCGGCCGTGGTGGGGCTGACCCTGCCGATGGCACGCGATTTGTCGCGCAACGGCATCCGCGTGATGACGGTGGCGCCCGGCATTTTCGAAACGCCGATGTTGCTGGGCATGCCGGCCGAAGTGCAGGATGCACTGGGCAAGATGGTGCCGTTCCCATCGCGCCTGGGCAAGCCGGGCGAATACGCGCAACTGGTGAAAGCCATCGTGGAAAACGTCATGCTCAATGGTGAGACTATCCGCCTGGACGGCGCGATCCGCATGCAGCCAAAGTAAGTTGGGCATGATTTGATGTAGGATACCCCCGTATGGGGCGTACAGCCTTGCTCGGCTGTGCGCCCTTTTTTTATCGGAGAATCCATGATCACATTGAAGCCGCTGGCGCTGAGCCTGACCTTGCTGGGAGCCCTCGCTGCCAGTCCCGTATTTGCCGAGGCGCCGCAAAAGGCGCCGGAAATCGCCACCGCGTATGCGGAAAAATCGGGTTGGGCGGCGCAGAAATTCATGGTCGCCGCCGCCAATCCGCTGGCCGCCGATGCCGGTTACCAGATGCTGAAAAAGGGCGGCAGCGCGATCGACGCGGCCATCGCCACGCAGCTGGTGCTGACCCTGGTCGAGCCGCAATCGTCGGGCATCGGCGGCGGCGCCTTTTTGCTGTACTCCACGGCCAAGGGCGTGCAGGCGTTTGACGGACGCGAAACGGCGCCTGCCGCCGCCGATGAACACCTGTTTCAGAATGCGGACGGCAGCCCCGTCTCGCGCGCCACGGGCGTGGTGGGCGGGCGTTCCGTGGGCGCGCCGGGCGTGCTGCGCATGCTGGAACTGGCGCACAAGGAACACGGCAAGCTGCCGTGGGCCACCCTGTTCGGCCCCGCCATCAAGCTGGCGCACGGCGGCTTTCCCGTCAGCCAGCGCCTCAACGGCTTGCTGAACTGGGATCAGGCCCTGAAGCGCGACCCCGTCGCCGCCGCCTATTTCTATGACAAAGAGGGCAAGGCCTGGCCCGTCGGCCACGTGCTGAAAAACCCGCAGCTGGCGCGCACCCTGCGCGAGATCGCCCGTGGCGGCGCCGACGCTTTTTATAACGGCCGCATCGCGCGCGACATCGCCGCCAAGGTGGCGTCGCACCCGACCAACCCTGGCAAGCTGACGGCGACCGACATCGCTGGCTACCGGGCCAAGGTGCGTGAACCCGTCTGCAGCGATTACAAGGCCTGGACCGTATGCGGCATGCCGCCGCCATCGTCGGGCGGCATCGCCATCGCGCAGATGCTGGGCATGCTGGAAGTGAAGGATATCCGCCCGTATGCACCCGTCGACGGCGTGCTCGATGCGCAAGCGATTCACCTGTTCTCGGAAGCGGGGCGCCTGGCCTACGCGGACCGCAACCGCTACGTGGCCGACACGGACTTCGTGCCGCTGCCCGGCAATGGCGTCGCCTCGATGCTCGATAAAACCTATCTTGCGCAGCGCGCCTCGCTGATCGGCGACAAATCCATGGGCAAAGCCAAACCCGGCACGCCGCCCGGCATGCAGGTGGCGTGGGGCATGGATAACGCGCTGCAGCGCCCGTCGACGTCACACTTGGTGGCCGTCGACGCGTTTGGGGGCGGCCTGTCGATGACCACCAGCGTGGAAGACGCCTTCGGCTCGCGCCAGATGGTCGACGGCTTTTTGCTCAATAACCAGCTGACGGATTTCTCGTTCGATTCGCGCGATGCGGACGGCCCGATCGCCAACCGCGTCGAAGCGGGCAAGCGTCCGCGCAGCGCCATGTCGCCCACCCTCGTGTTCGAGAAGGGCACGCACAAGCTGGTGCTGGCGACGGGTTCGCCCGGCGGCTCGTCCATCATCAATTATGTCGCCAAGGTCCTCGTCGGCACCATGGACTGGGGCTTGAACGTGCAGCAGGCGATCAGCCTGCCGAACTTCGGCAGCCGCAACGGCCCGACGGAACTGGAAAAAGGCCGCGCGCCGGCCGCGCAAGTCGAGGCGCTGCAGGCCATGGGCCACGAGGTGCGCGTGATCGAGCAGAACTCGGGCTTGCAGGGCATCATGCGCCTGAATGCGCATGGCAAGGATTTCTGGTTTGGCGGGGCGGACCCGAGGCGTGAAGGCATGGTCAGGGGTGATTGATTTTTTGATTGCTACTGTTTAGCCCAAAGGCAAAAGCTGGGGTCAGACCCGACGGGTCTGACCCCTAATCTTTTCCACAAAGCATCCAGACCCTGCTAATCTGCCGGCATGGGAATGCAAAATAAAACAGGCTTGATATTGACGGGAGGAGGCGCCCGTGCCGCCTACCAGGTGGGCGTGCTGCAGGCGATTTCGGCGATACTGTGGGAAGCGGGCTGGGCGCCGGCGCGCAACCCGTTCGACATCATCTGCGGCACCTCGGCCGGCGCCATCAACGCCACTGCGCTGGCCTGCCGCGCCGACAATTTCGGCGAAGGCGTGCAAAAGCTGCTCGACGTGTGGCAGCACATTGAAGTCGAGCAAGTGTATCGGGCCGACTCGCTGGGCGTGATCCGCTCGGGCGCGCGCTGGCTGTCGTTGTTGTCGTTTGGCTGGCTGTTGCGCCAGTGGCATGCGTCGCCGCCCAGTTCCCTGCTCGACAATACCCCGCTGGTCAGCCTGCTGCACCGCATGCTCGACCTGCCGCGCCTGGACGCGGCCCTGGCCGACGGCCTGCTGCATGCGCTGGCCGTGACGGCGTCGTCGTATTCGGGCAGCCGCCACATGACGTTTTACCAGACGGCCGAGGATATCGCGCCATGGGTGCGCACGCAGCGCCTGGCCCTGCCGGACCAGATCGGCGTGGAGCACTTGCTTGCCTCGGCCGCCATCCCCTTCATCTTCCCCGCCGTGCCCCTGTACGTGGGCGGCCAGCGCGAATACTGCGGCGACGGTTCCATGCGCCAGCTGGCGCCGATCTCGCCGGCGATCCACCTGGGCGCGAACAAGGTGCTGGTGGTGGGCGCGGGGCGCATGACGGAACCGGCGCCGGCCGCGTCCGAAGCGGCGCGCTACCCGAGCCTGGCGCAGATCGCCGGCCATGCGCTGTCGTCGATTTTCCTCGATGGCCTGGCCGTCGACATCGAACGCCTGAACCGCATCAACCTGACCCTGTCGATGCTGCCGCCCGAGTTGCTGGGCAAGACGGCCTTGCGTCCCGTGGAGTTGCTCGTCATCGCGCCGTCCGAGCGCCTCGACGCCATCGCCAGCCGGCATATCGGCAGTTTGCCGCGTCCCATCCGCACCATGTTGTCCGGTATCGGCGCGGCCGAAGCGCGCGGCGCGGCGCTGGCATCGTATTTATTGTTCGAATCGACGTATACTAACGAGCTGATCCGTCTTGGACAGCGCGATACGCAAGCCCGCAAGGATGATGTCCTGGCGTTCTTTGGTTCCTGAGACGGCCCTTGGAGCGGCGTGCGGGTTTTTCGCGTTTTTTTTGACAGGACGACTGTGCTGGTATTTCGACGTGTTTGCGATGTGGTGTTGTTATTCAGTCTACTGTTGAGCGGCTGGGCCGCGGCGGCGCCCGCGCCCACCCTGCGTTTCGACCAGCTCAGCGTCGACCAGGGTCTGGCGCAGGAATCGGTGCTGGCCATCGCCCAGGACCGGCAGGGCTATATGTGGTTCGGCAGCCAGTCTGGCTTGAGCCGCTATGACGGCTACCGCATGGTCGTCTATAAAAATATCGAAGGCGACAAGACCAGCCTGGCCGACAACTGGGTGGGCGAGCTGCACGTCGATAGCCAGGGCCAGCTGTGGGTCGGCACCGACAATGGCCTGGACCGCTTCGACGCCGCCAGCCAGACCTTCATCCACTACGCCCCGGCCGAAAAGAGCAAGCGCGGCAACGGCAACCGGCATATCCACGCCATCCTCGACGATGGCGCGCGCGGCTTCTGGATCGCCACCTCGGACGGCTTGCAGCATTTCGACCCGGCCACGGGTACCTTCCGCACCTGGCACCATGAAGAAGGCAAGCCGCACAGCCTGGGCGACAATGAAATCAAGGCGCTGGCGCTGGACGCGCAGCAGCGCCTGTGGATCGGCACGGTCACGGGCCTGGACATGCTGGCGCCGGGCAGCGACCGCTTCGAGCATTTCGCCGTCGACACGGAGCCTGGCTCGAAGTACAACGTGATCCAGTCGCTGCTGGTGGACCGCCAGCAGAATCTGTGGATCGGCACCATGGCCGGCGCCGAGCGCTGGCGCCTGGGCGCCGCCGGCCAGGCGCCGCAGGCCAGAGTGCGCTTCGGCGAGAAACATGGCTTTTCCGCCATCCGCGTGGCCAGCCTGTATCAGGACATTGACGCCACGGTCTGGCTGGGCAGCAATGCCGATGGCCTGTTCCGCTGGCTGCCCGAGAGCGACACCTTCCTGCAGTACCGGCACCAGACGGGCGACAAGTTCAGCGTCGCCGACAACCAGCTGTCATCCTTGTACCGCGACCGTGCCGGCACCTTCTGGGTCGGCTCCTGGTACAACGGCGTGAGCCGGGTCGACCTGGGCAGCGGCGGCTTTTCGCGCATGGCGCGCGCGCCCGGCGACGTGGGCGCGCTGGCGGACAAGAAAGTGCGCGCCGTGGCCGACGCGGGCAATGGCAAGCTGTGGCTGGCCACCAAGGGCGGCCTGAAACTGTACGACACGCGCGACGGCAGCTCGCGCCTGTTCGACCTGCGCAGTTCGCCCGGCATGTCGCGCGACGAGCAGGTCACCACCCTGTACAAGGCGCCGGACGGCGTGCTGTGGGTGGGCGGCTCGACGGGCTTGCACCGCTTCGATCCGGCACTCGGGCGTTTCTTTACCATGCGCTTTGCCGCCGGCGATCCGAACAGCGACACCATCCGTAATGTCGTGAGCGACCGCAGCGGCATGCTGTGGGTCTCGACGCGCGGCGGCGTGCACCGCTTCGACCCCTCGACCAAGCGCTTTACCACCTACCGCCATGACCCGGCCAACCCGAACAGCCTGTCCGACAATATGGTGCGGCCCGTGCTGGAAGACGGCAAGGGGCGCTTGTGGATCGGCTCCTTCCACGGCCTGGACTTGCTCGACCGCGACACTGGCCACTTCCGCCATTTCCGCCACGATCCGCAAAACCCGCAGAGCCTGAGCCACGACGAGGTGCATTTCCTGCACGAGGACAAGCGCGGCGTGCTGTGGGTGGGCACGGCCAATGGCCTGAACCGCATGGACGTCGACGCCAAGGGCGAGATCCGATTCCGGCGCTTCGTGCGCAAGGATGGCATGGCCGACGATGCCGTCGCCAGCATCCTCGGCGACGACAACGAGCAGCTGTGGCTAAGTACGAACAGCGGCATCACGCGGCTCGACATGCGCAGCGGCCTGTTTCGCAACTACGACAGTGCCGACGGCACGGTGGAAGGCTCGTACTTCGATGGCGCGGCCCTGCGCGCCTCCGACGGCACCATGTACTTCGGCGGCTTTAACGGCATGACGGCGTTCGTGCCGCAGGATATCCACGACAACCGCGTGCCGCCGCTGGTGTCCATCACGGAACTGCAAATCTTCAACAAGCCGGTGGCCATCGGCCGCGGCGAGTTCGCGCACGTGCTCAGGACGGCCATCGACCATACGCGCCAGCTGGTGCTGACCAGCCGCGAAAGCGTCTTTTCGCTGGAATTCGCGGCCCTGCATTTCGCCGCGCCCCAGCGCAATATGTTCGCCTACCGGCTCGAAGGCTTCGACCAGGACTGGGTCATGACGGATGCGGGCCGGCGCTTTGCCACCTACACCAACCTCGATGCCGGCAATTACGTGTTTCGCGTCAAGGCGGCCAACAAGGACGGCGTGTGGAACGAGAGCGGCGCCACCCTGGCCATCACGATTTTGCCTCCGTTCTGGAAAACCTGGTGGTTCCGCACCCTGATGGGCGCGCTGCTTCTGGGCGCCATTTATGGCGCCTACCGCCAGCGCGTGCGCGCGCTGCGGCATCAGCAGAATGAACTGGAAAAGCAGGTCAGCGAGCGCACGGCCGAGTTGCAGAGCAAGGAAATCGAAGTGCTGGCCCAGTCGGAAAAACTGGCGCAAGTGAACAGCAGCCTGACGAAAAACGAGGAAAGCCTGCGCCAGGCCAAGCGCAAGGCCGAGGATGCGACGCGCCAGAAGTCGGAATTCCTTGCCAACATGAGCCACGAGATGCGCACGCCGCTGGCCGGCGTGATCGGCATGCTGGGCTTTGCCCTGCGCGACGAGCAGCTGCACGACGCCACGCGCGAGCAGATCCTGCGCGGCCAGGCCAATGCCCAGTCGCTGCTCGTGATCATCAATGACTTGCTCGATTTTTCCAAGATCGAGGCGGGCAAGCTGAGTATCGAAAACATCGACTTCGCGCTCGGCGCGGCCATCGAGACGGTCGTCAGCCTGTTCGAGGAGCAGGCGGCCGCGCGCAGCATCGGTTTCTCCATCGATTTCGCGCCCGACCTGCCACCGTTCGTGGTGGGCGACCCGACCCGCTTGCGCCAGGTGCTGGTCAACCTGGTCGGCAATGCCTTCAAGTTCACCCAGCGCGGCGGCGTCAGCGTCTGCGTCGAGCGGGCCGGCGTGGCCAGCGGCAGCGGCGGACGGCGTGTCAACCTGATCCGCTTTACGGTCAGCGACAGCGGTATCGGCATCGATGCGGACGCGATGGCGCGCCTGTTCCAGAAGTTCGAGCAGGCCGACGCCAGCACCACGCGTCGCTACGGCGGCACGGGGCTGGGCCTGGCGATCTGCCGCCAGCTGGTCGAATTGATGGAGGGCGAGATCGAGGTGGCCAGCACGCCGGGGCAGGGCAGCACCTTTGCCTTCACCTTGCCACTGGCCGACGGCGTGGCGCCGCCGCTGGTGCCGCAGGTGGCGCTGGCGCCGCACAGCCACCAGTTGCGCGTGCTGTGCGCGGAAGACTTCCCCACCAACCAGATCATCATCCGCGTCATGCTCGAGGAACTGGGGCACCGGGTCGACGTCGTCGCCAACGGCGTGCTGGCGGTGGCCGCCTGCGTGCATACGCGCTATGACCTGATCCTGATGGACGGGCGCATGCCGGAGATGGACGGCGCCACGGCGACGCGCTTGATCCGCGTGGGCGGCTGGCCGGACCAGCCCGTGCGCGACCAGGAACTGATGATCGTGGCCCTGACGGCGAACGCCAGCGATGAAGACCGCAACCGTTATCTTGGCGTCGGCATGGACGATTTCCTCAGCAAACCGGTGGACGAGGCGGTGCTGCATGGCTTGCTGGCGCGCGCCATCGAGCGCCAGCTGCAGCGCGGTTTCATGTTGCCGCGCATGCCGTCGGATGCGCCGCGCGCTGCCGCGCGCGGGCAGGCCGAACTCGACGCCCTGTTCGGCATCGCGCCGGCGGTTCCCGTGCCGGCGCCTGCCCAGTCCATCCGCAGCGGCGAACTGCAACGGCGCATCCGCGTCGCCTTCCTCGCCGACCTGGAGGGGCGTTTGCGTGAACTAGACGCCGCCCTGGCGGCGCAGGACAAGGACAACGCCGGGCGCCTGCTGCACGGTTTGAAGGGCAGCGCCGCCTATCTCGATGAAACGCAGCTGCACATGCTGTGCACGGAAATGGAGGAGGCGGCGGACGGCGGGCGCTGGACGCAGGTGGCCCTGCATTTGCCGCAATTGCGCGCACTGTTGGCGCAAATAGCCGTTTCGGGCAAGGAAATGTAAAATAGGCAATGCCGGCCATCGAGCGCGCGGCCAAACTGGGTAGAATATGGCCAGGCACCGTGACGCTGCCGCCTATGGAGAAAGCAATGAAAGTACTGGTGGTTGACGATGATGTCGTGTCGCGCATGGTATTGATGCATCTGATCGACAGCTGCGGTGTGCACGATATCGTGGAAGCCGAAGATGGCGCGGCGGCGTGGGAGCAGCTCGAAGGCGGCTTGCGTCCGTCGCTGTGTTTTTGCGATTTGCGCATGCCGCGCCTGTCCGGCATGGAGCTGCTGCAGAAAATCCGCTCCGACAGCGCGCTCGACGCCATGCCGCTGGTGCTGGTATCGTCGGCGAATGACCAGGACACGGTGCGCGACGCCGTGCAGGCAGGCGCCGCCGGCTACATCGTCAAGCCCTTCCAGCCGGAGCAGGTGCGCCAGCATATCGACGCCTGCTTCGACGTTTCCGCCTTGCCGGCCGAGGCGCCGCGCGACACCTTGCAGCGCCTGGGCATCGACAGCGAACGTCTGCTGGCCTACCTGACGGGCTTCCAGGGACAGATAGTCGCCGCCGGCGAACAGGTCGACGCCTTGCTGGCGCGCGGCGAACCGGCCCAGGCGCGCCAGCAGCTCGAACGCCTGCACCTCGGTTGCCGCACCCTGGGTCTGCACGGCGCGGAAGCGGGCATGATGGCCCTGCTGCAGGCCGCGGTGCTCGACGGCGGCCAGATACAAACGGCCCTGGCCGCGCTGGCGCGCAGCGTGGCGCAGCAGGCGCGTCTGGCACAGAAGCCGGACGGCGCCGGCTGAATTCGCTGTTTTCCGCTTGCCGGGAAAATACTTTAGGTTTAAAGTATCTGCTTCCGGGCCTTTGCACGCGCCCGTCACCAGCCAGGACGAGCATGAGCAGCGACCCTTCGCCTACCACCGCATCTCCCCGGGACGACTTCGCGCGTGCGCACTTGCCGCCGCGCGCGCTCTGGCCGCAGTTGTGCCTGGACTTGCCCGAGCTGCAGTATCCGCCCCGCCTCAATTGCGTCGCCGCGCTGCTCGATGCGGCCGTGGCCAATGGCGGCGGTGGACGCACCGCCATCCTCGCCGACGGCCAGCGCTGGACTTACGCGCAGCTGGCGCGCCAGGTCGACCGCATCGCCCACGTGCTGAGCGCAGACCTGGGCCTGATCCCCGGCAACCGCGTGCTGCTGCGCGGCGCGAATACCCCCATGATGGCCGCCTGCCTGCTGGCCGTGCTGAAGGCCGGCTGCATCGCCGTGCCCACCATGCCGCTGCTGCGCGCGCGCGAACTGTCCACGATTATCATCAAGGCGGAAGTCAATGCCGTGCTGTGCGCGCAAGGCTTGCGCGCGGAGCTCGATGGCGTGCCCGGCTTGCCGGCCATGCTGTGCTTTGGCGCCGATGATGCGGAACTGGAGCAGCGCATGGCGGCCCACGCCGCACCGTTTGCCGCGTGCGATACGGCGGCCGACGACGTTTGCCTGATCAGCTTTACCTCGGGCACGACGGGCGTCCCCAAAGGCACCATGCACATGCACCGCGACCTGCTGGCCATCTGCGACTGCTTTCCCCGCTCCATGCTGCAGGTGCGCGCCGGCGATATCTTTATCGGCACGCCGCCGCTGGCGTTTACCTTCGGCCTTGGCGGCCTGCTGCTGTTCCCGCTGCGTTTTGGCGCTTGCACCGTGCTGCTGGAAAAACTTACGCCCGAGAGCCTGCTGCGCGCCATCGGCGCCTACGGCGCCACGATCTGCTTCACGGCGCCTACCTTTTACCGCCAGATGGCGCCCCTGGCGGCCAGTCACGACGTGCGCAGCCTGCGTTTGTGCGTGTCGGCCGGCGAGGCGCTGCCGCTGGCCACGCGCGATGCCTGGCAGGCGGCGACGGGCCTGGCCATGACGGACGGCATCGGCGCCACCGAAATGCTGCACATCTTCATTTCCGCCACGGGCGAGGGCATCCGCCGCGGCGCCATCGGCAAGGCCATTCCCGGCTACCAGGCGTGCATCGTCGACGATGCGGGCGTGCCGCAGCCGCCCGGCGTGACGGGCCGCCTGGCCGTGAAAGGCCCCACCGGTTGCCGCTACCTGTCCGACCCGCGCCAGCGCGAGTATGTGCAGAACGGCTGGAATCTGACGGGCGACACCTTCGAGATGGATGCCGACGGCTATTTCTATTACCGCTCGCGCAGCGACGACATGATCGTCTCGGCCGGCTACAACATCGCCGGCCCGGAAGTGGAAGAGGCGCTGCTGCGCCACCCCGCCGTGGCCGAATGCGGCGTGGTCGGGCGCGCCGATGCCGAGCGTGGCCAGATCGTCGAAGCGCACATCGTGCTGAAAGACGGCTGCCAGGCCAGCGATGCGCTGGCGGCCGAACTGCAGGATTTCGTGCGCCAGCAGATCGCCCCCTATAAATACCCGCGCGCCATCCGCTTCCTGCCTTCCCTGCCGCGCACGGAAACGGGCAAGCTGCAGCGCTTCAAACTTCGTACGGATACGCCATGAATATCGTCTGCATCGGCGGCGGCCCCGCCGGCCTGTATTTCAGCCTGCTCATGAAAAAGCAGAACCCGGATCACCACATCACCGTCATCGAGCGCAACCGGCCGTATGACACGTTTGGCTGGGGCGTCGTGTTTTCCGACCAGACCCTGGGCAACCTGGCCAACGCGGACGAGCCGACCGCGCGCGCCATCCTGCAGGCGTTCAACCACTGGGACGATATCGAGATCCACTTCAAGGGCCAGACCGTGCGTTCCGGCGGCCATGGCTTTTGCGGCATCGGCCGCAAGCGCCTGCTCAACATCCTGCAGGCGCGCTGCGAGGAACTCGGCGTGCAGCTGGTGTTCGAGACGGAAGTGCAGGACGACCAGGCCATTGCGCAGCAGTACGGCGCCGACCTGGTGATCGCCAGCGACGGCTTGAACAGCCGCATCCGCACGCGCTATGCGGCCAGCTACCAGCCCGAGATCGACCAGCGCCAGTGCCGCTTCGTCTGGCTCGGCACGCGCAAGAAATTCGAGGCGTTTACGTTTGCCTTCCGCCAGACGCCGCACGGCTGGTTCCAGGCGCATATCTATCAATACGATGGCGACACTTCCACCTTCATCGTCGAAACGCCCGAACACGTGTGGCGCGCGGCGGGCCTGGATGCCATGAGCCAGGAAGAGGGCATCGCTTTTTGCGAAGCGCTGTTCGCCGAGGAGCTCGACGGGCAAGGATTGCTGAGCAATTCGCCGCACTTGCGCGGCTCGGCGCAGTGGATCACCTTCCCGCGCATCGTTTGCCGCCAGTGGGTGCATGTACAGGACGGCGTGCCCGTCGTGCTGATGGGCGACGCGGCTCACACGGCGCATTACTCGATCGGCTCGGGCACCAAGCTGGCGCTGGAAGACGCGATCGAGCTGGCCCGCTGCTTCGGCCAGCATGCGGAAGCTGGTGCCGCGCTGGGCGCCTACCAGCAGGCGCGCGCGGTCGAGGTGCTGAAAATCCAGAGCGCGGCGCGCAATTCCATGGAGTGGTTTGAAAACGTCGAGCGCTACAGCGCCATGGAAGCGCCGCAGTTCGCCTATTCCATGCTCACGCGCAGCCAGCGCATTTCGCATGAAAACCTGCGCCTGCGCGACCCTGCGTATGTGGCCGATTATGAACGGTGGCTGGCGCGGCGCGCGGGCGAGCAGGCTGGAGTGGCGATGCGGGACGAGGCCCTGCCGCCCATGCTCACGCCCTTCAGGCTGCGCGGCGTGCTGCTGAAAAACCGCATCGCTGTCTCGCCCATGGCGCAATACAGCGCCGTCGATGGGGGGGCGGGCGATTATCATCTGATGCACCTGGGCGCGCGCGCCATGGGCGGCGCGGGTCTCGTGTTTGCCGAGATGACGTGCGTGTCGGCCGATGCGCGCATCACGCCCGCCTGCCCCGGCATGTACAGCGAAGCCCACACGCAGGCGTGGCGCCGCATCGTCGATTTCGTGCATGCGAACAGCGATGCGAAGATCGCCCTGCAGCTGGGCCACGCGGGGCCGAAAGGCTCGACGCGCCCCATGTGGGACGGCATCGACCTGCCTTTGGCGGACGGCAACTGGCCTTTGACCTCGGCGTCGGAACAGCAATACCTGGCCGGCGTGTCGCAAACGACACGTGCGGCCACGGAAAGCGACCTGGCGCGCATCGAACAGGACTTCGTGCGCGCCACCCTGGCCGCCGCCGTCGCCGGTTTCGACTGGCTGGAACTGCATTGCGCGCATGGTTATCTGCTGTCGAGTTTTATCTCGCCGCTGACCAACCGCCGCACGGACGACTATGGCGGCAGCCTGGAAAACCGCTGCCGCTATCCGCTGCGCGTGTTCCGCGCCATGCGCGCCGCCTGGCCGCAGGATAAACCGATGAGCGTGCGCATCTCTGCCCACGACTGGGTCGAAGGCGGCATCACGCCAGACGACGCGGTGCGCATCGCGCGCCTGTTCAAGCAGGCCGGCGCCGATTTGATCGACTGTTCCTCTGGCCAGGTGAGCAAACTCGAACAGCCCGTGTACGGGCGCATGTTCCAGGCGCCGTTCGCCGACCGCGTGCGCAACGAGGCGGGCATCGCCAGCATGGCCGTCGGCTCGATCTTTGAAGCCGATCACGCCAACAGCATCATCGCCGCCGGGCGCGCCGACCTGTGCGCCGTGGGCCGGCCGCACCTGACCAACCCCGCCTGGACCCTGACGGAAATGGCGCGCATCGGCTACAGCGGCGCAGGCGCAGCGTGGCCGAAACAGTACCGGCCGGGCCAGCAGCAGCTGGAACGCAATCTGCAGCGCGAGCGCCAGCTGGCCGCCGCCAATACGGGCCTGACCCCGCAACAGGTGGCCGCGCGGCTGCTGGAAGGATGACATGAGCAAGGAAGCATTGATGGACACGCTGTTAGAAAAACACGCGCTGGTGACGGGCGCCGGCAGCGGCATCGGCTTCGCGTGCGCGTGCGCCTTGCTGGACGCGGGCGCCAGGGTCACCCTGGCCGGGCGCGACGGCGCGCGGCTGGCGCGTGCGCGCATGCAGATGGAAGAGGCGGGCCACGCGGGCAGGGTCGCCATCTGCGTGCTCGACGTGGCCGTGGAAGCGTCCGTGCAGGCGGGCTTCGCGCAGGCGGCCGCGCATTTCGGCCGCATCGATATATTGATCAATAACGCGGGCCAGGCGCATGCGGCGCCCTTCGGCAAGACGGATGCCGCCATCTGGCAGCAGATGCTGGCCGTGAACCTGACGGGCGTGTATCACTGCTGCCATGCCGCCATGCCGGCCATGCTGGAAGCGGGCTGGGGGCGCATCGTCAACGTGGCGTCGACGGCGGGCCTGAAGGGTTATCGCTACGTCAGCGCCTATGTCGCCGCCAAGCACGGCGTGATCGGCCTGACGCGCGCGCTGGCGCTGGAAGTGGCGCCGCGCGGCGTCACCGTCAACGCCGTCTGCCCCGGTTACACGGAAACGGACATGGTGGCGCAGGCCGTGCAAAACATCGTGCGCAAGACGGGGCGCGGCGAAGATGCGGCGCGCGCGGAACTGGCGGCCAGCAACCCGCAGCAGCGGCTGGTGCAGCCGCGCGAAGTGGCCGATGCGGTGGCGTGGCTCTGCCTGCCCGCGTCGGCCGCCATGAATGGACAATCGATCGCCGTCGCCGGCGGCGAAGTCATGTAACTGAGTGAAGACCATGGATAAAGAACCCGATAACATACAGGACGAAGCCGTGCAGGACGAAGCCGTACCGGAAGAACCGGTGCTGGACCTGGCGAGCCGGCTGACGCAGGACCACCACCAGTCACTTAAGCTGTGGCTGCGCATGCTGTCATGCACCGTAAAAATCGAAAACGAGGTGCGCACGCGCTTGCGCGCCACCTTCGGCATCACCTTGCCCCGCTTCGACTTGATGGCGCAGCTCGAACGCTTTCCCGAAGGCTTGCGCATGGGCGAACTGTCCCGGCGCATGATGGTCACGGGCGGCAATATCACGGGCATCACCGACCAGCTGGAACAGGAAAAGCTGGTGGTGCGCGTGGTCGATCCGAAAGACCGCCGCTCCTACAGCGTCAAGCTGACGCCGGCGGGCCGGCGCGCGTTCGACGAGATGGCGCGCGTGCACGAAGGCTGGATCGCCGAACTGCTGCACGGCGTGACGCCGGACGACAAAACCCGCTTGATCGACCTGCTGTCGCACATGAAGCAGCAGTTGAATAACTCCCCCATAAAGGACTGAGCATGCGCCATCTACCCGGCCAGCCGCAAGACCTGCCAGGCAACCGCGCCAGCCTGGCCGGCTACGCCGCGCGGCATTTTCTGTTTTCCGTCGATGCAGGCGTCGCCACCTTGACCTTGCACCGGCCCGAGCGCAAGAATCCGCTCACTTTTGACTCGTATGCGGAATTGCGCGAGCTGTTTCGCGCGCTGGCGCATGCGGACGACGTCAAGGCCGTCATCATCACGGGCAGCGGCGACAATTTCTGCTCGGGCGGCGACGTGCACGACATCATCGGCCCGTTGACAAAACTCGACATGCCAGGCTTGCTGGCCTTTACCCGCATGACGGGCGACGTGGTGAAAGCCATGCGCGCCTGCCCGCAGCCCATCATCGCCGCCATCGACGGCATTTGCGCGGGCGCCGGCGCCATGCTGGCGCTGGCCTCCGATATCCGCCTCGGCACGGCGCGCAGCAAGACGGCCTTTTTGTTTACCCGCGTGGGCCTGGCCGGCTGCGACATGGGCGCCTGCGCCTTGCTGCCGCGCGTGATTGGCCAGGGCCGCGCCGCCGAGCTGCTGTACACGGGGCGCTCCCTGGCCGGCGCCGAGGGTGAACGCTGGGGCTGGCTCAACCGCCTGGTCGAGCCGGAAGAACTGGACGAGGCGGCGCAGCTGTTCGCGGCCGGCCTGGCCAGCGGCCCCACGTTCGCCCACGGCATGACGAAAAAAATGCTGCAGCAGGAGTGGAACATGGGCGTCGACGAAGCCATCGAGGCGGAAGCCCAGGCGCAGGCCATTTGCATGGCCACCAACGATTTCCACCGCGCCTATCACGCTTTCGTGGCGAAGGAAAAACCACAATTCGAGGGAAACTGACATGCGTGACATGAGCTATCTGGACTGGCCGTTTTTCGAGGCGCATCATGCCGGACTCGAACGCGAGCTCGATGCCTGGGCGACGCTGCACCTGGACGATGCGCACGGCGCCGACGTCGATGCGGCTTGCCGCACGCTGGTGGCGCAACTGGGGCAGGGTGGCTGGCTCGCGCACGCCACCGGCACCGATGGCAAGATCGACACGCGCGCCATTTGCCTGATGCGCGAAACCCTGGCGCGCCACAATGGCCTGGCCGATTTCGCTTTTGCCATGCAGGGACTCGGTTCCGGCGCCATCGGCCTGTTCGGCAGCCTGGAGAACAAGGCGCGCTATCTGCCGGACGTGGCCAGCGGCAAGCGCATCGCGGCCTTTGCCCTGTCCGAACCGCAGGCCGGCTCCGACGTGGCGGCCATGGCGTGCGCGGCGCGCCGCGATGGCGACGAGTATGTGCTCGACGGCGAAAAGACGTGGATCTCGAATGGCGGCATCGCCGATTTTTACGTGGTGTTCGCCCGCACGGGCGAGGCGCCCGGTGCGCGCGGCATCAGCGCCTTCATCGTCGACGCGGACAATCCCGGCCTGGAAATCGCCGAGCGTATCGCCGTGATCGCGCCGCATCCGCTGGCGCGCCTGCGCTTTGCCAATTGCCGCGTGCCCGTCTCGCAGCGCCTGGGCGAGGCGGGGCAGGGCTTCAAGGTGGCCATGGCGACACTCGACGTGTTTCGCACGTCGGTGGCCGCCGCCGCGCTGGGCTTTGCGCGGCGCGCCTTCGATGAAGCGCTGCGCCACGCGACAAAGCGCCAGATGTTTGGCCAGACCCTGGCCGACTTCCAGCTGACGCAGGCGAAACTGGCGCAGATGGCGACCGGCATCGATGCGGCCGCCTTGCTCACCTACCGCGCCGCCTGGCAGCGCGACCAGGGCCGCAAGGTGACGAAGGAAGCGGCGATGGCCAAGTTGACGGCCACGGAAACGGCGCAGCAGGTAATCGACGCGGCCGTGCAACTGTTCGGCGGCATGGGTGTGGTGAGCGACCATCCGGTCGAGCGCCTGTATCGCGAAATTCGCGCTTTGCGCATCTACGAGGGCGCCAGCGAAGTACAGCAATTGATCATCGCGCGCGAATTGCTGCGCGAGGCGGCGGACGCATGACCCGCATCAACAACGAGGAAAGCAATATGCAAGTTTTACAACCACCGGGATGGGCCAGGCCGCGCGGCTATGCGAATGGCGTGGCCGCCAGCGGACGCACGGTGTACGTCAGCGGCATGATAGGTTGGGATGCGCAGGGCCAGTTCCATACGGATGATTTTGCGGGACAGGTGCGCCAGGCCCTGCAGAATATCGTCGCCGTGCTGGCCGAGGCGGGCGCCTTGCCCGAGCACATCGTGCGCATGAACTGGTATGTGCTCGACAAGAAGGAATACGTGGCGGCGTATCCGCAAATCGGCGTGGCCTACCGCGAGCTGATCGGCAAGCATTTTCCTGCCATGACGGCCGTGCAGGTGGCCGGCCTGATCGAGGATCGCGCCAGGGTGGAAATCGAGGTGACGGCCGTGCTGCCGCCATGATGGCTGCAGTAAACTGTTGTATTAAGTGCATTTCAATTGAAATAAATTAATGCAATTAATGCATTTCCTTGTGCTATATTGATATGCCGAAAATTCGCGGTAATCACACAGGGGGAGCGATGCAACAACAAATCATGCTGAAAATCAAGGCGGTGCAGCCCGTCACCTTGCTCGCTGGCGCCTTGCTGTGCATCGGTGCCGTGCCTGCCGCGTCGGCGCAATCCTTGCTCAACGGCGCGCAGGAAGCGCAGCTGTCCGCCTGGCTGGGCGAAGGTCCGCTGGCGCTGACGGCCATCTACACGAAGTCGGCGGGCGACACCTCGCGCGATTTTCACCTGGCTGCCGACGGCAGGGGACGCACGTTTTCCGTGATGCAGGCGAGCAACAGCGCCGGCCAGACCTGGCTAGTGGGCGGCTACAACCCGCAAAGCTGGAATTCGTCGGGCAACTACAACATGACGCCGGAAGACCGCGACCGCACGGCCTTCATCTTCAACCTGACTTCGGGCCAGCATTTCCGGCAAACGCCGAAAACCTATGCGCTGGACTCGGTGGGGTCGTATCAGACCTTCAATGACATCAACGCCGGCCCCACCTTCGGCATCGGCGCCGACCTGGGCATGTCGGCGGACCTGAGCACAAACGGCATTTCTTCGCGCTACTCGTACATCGACCCGGTCAATGGCATCTTTGGCGCAAGCTTGCTCGATGGAACGCCGTACGGCTCCTATCCGAATGTCACGTTTGGCGCCATGCAAGTATTTAGCGTCAGCGCCGTGCCTGAGCCGGCGATGTTGCAGCTGTTGCTGGCCGGCTTGTTGCTTGTCGGTGCAGCTACCGTGCGGCACAGGAAATTGAGCGTGCCGCCGTTTGCAACGAGGCGTGTCAAGTAAGACAGAACGCTTTTACGGGATCGACAGTGCGGCGGAACAGGAACATGGTGCGCAGGACTGGCTGACGGCGATGGCGCGCGTGATTGCGGCCGTGCGGCGCATGATGGCGCGTCGTGCGGGCAAGAACTCGTCTCATCCTCATGTTAAAAATAATAATAAACAAATATCGGCATCAAGCGTTTAGACTTGCGCTTGCTGGTCGCCGAAGCGTCACGTGTAAGCAACTTTATGGAATCGCGCCGTGTTATTTAATTCATTTCCGTTCTTTCTGGTGTTTTTGCCGTTGGCGTTGCTGGGATACTTTCTCATTTCAAAGTATTCGCTGCGGCTATCCATAATTTTCCTGTTGCTGGCCTCGCTTGCATTCTATAGCTACTGGGACGTCGCCTACCTGCCGCTGCTGCTGTTGTCAATCTGCTGTAATTTCACTATTGGCCGAGTCGTCTCGAAGCGTCAGGAGACGGGGCGCAAGCGCGAGGCAAAGCGCTGGCTGTGGGCCGGACTGGCCTTCAATTTGTCGCTGCTGGTGTTTTTCAAGTATTTTGATTTTGTGATCAGCAATGTTGCCACCTTGACGGGAGCGCCATTTCAGCCGCTGGGGATTACCTTGCCCATTGGCATTTCGTTTTTCACCTTTACGCAAATCGCCTACCTCGTCGATTGCCACGCCGGAAAAGTCAAGGATTACCAGCCAGAAAGCTATGGTTTATTTGTGACCTACTTTCCGCACCTGATCGCTGGTCCCATTCTGCATCACAAGGAGATGATGCCGCAGTTCGTGCAGGCCGAATCGCATGTTTTCAGTCGCGGGCGCCTGATCGTCGGCCTTGCATTCTTCACGGTTGGTTTGTTCAAGAAAGTTATTCTGGCCGATGGGATCGCGCGCTACGTCGCTCCCGTCTTCGACCTCCATCACGCCCATTTGAGCATGCTGGAGGCCTGGGCCGGTGCGCTGGCATATACCTTCCAGCTGTATTTCGACTTCTCGGCTTACTGCGACATGGCCTACGGCTTGTCCTATATGTTCGGCATCATCTTGCCCATTAACTTTTTCTCGCCATACAAGGCGACCTCGATCATCGATTTCTGGCGCCGATGGCACATCACGCTGTCCAATTTCCTGCGCGATTATTTGTATATCCCCTTGGGTGGGAACCGCAAGGGCGGGTTCTTGCGTTACCGCAATCTACTGATCACGATGCTGCTGGGCGGACTCTGGCACGGCGCCAACTGGACCTTCGTGGTATGGGGCGGCTTGCACGGCTTTTATCTCATCGTCAACCATGCGCTGCGCCACCTGTTGGGCCAGCGCAGCAACCTGGTGGTACGCGCTGGCGGCGCATTGGCGACTTTTTTTGCCGTGGTGCTGGCTTGGGTCTTTTTTCGCGCCAGTTCCATCGACGCGGCGCTGGATGTGCTCCAGGCCATGTGCGGCGGCACGCTGACGCCCGCCATGCAGGAAAGCATGCTGGGTGTGAACCGCATCATGCAGCTGAGTTCCTGCCTGTGGTGGCTGGGCGTCTGTGCCGCCATCATTTTTTTCATGCCGAATGTGTATGAGCTGCTGGGGCGAGGCTTGCGCGTGTCGACGGAGCAGCGCCTGGAAAGTGACCGGGGCAGCGTCCTGTTGGGGGCCATGTTGATGCTGTGCCTGGTCTTGCTGGCAATTAGTGAGACGCGTGGCGTTTCTGAATTCTTGTATTTTAATTTCTGATAAATCATATGCGCTCTATATTTGCGATAGGCCTGGGTGTCCTGGGTACGGCACTGGTGTTGGAAGCGTTGCTGCAATGCCTGCCGGTGGTGTCCGGCCTGCGCATGGAACAGAGCAGCGAGCAGCGCCCGTATGCCCGCTATCTGCCGCAGCAGGACTACGTGTATTCGCACGGCTGGGCGCTGGCGAATGCCCGGCATGGCAAGACGAATCGGCAGGGCTTTACCAACTCTCCTGATTTTAAGGATGGTGCGGCCGTTCTTGTCATCGGCGACAGCTTTATCGAAAGCTTGATGCTGGAGTATCCGGAAACCCTGCAAGGCCGGCTGGCTCAGACACTGGGCGGCGGCGTGTATGCTGCCTCCGCCTCGGGAAACGGGTTTGCCGATGCGCTGGAAGTGTTGCGTTATACGCGTGCGCAGCTGCATCCGCGCACGGTGGTGATGTTTGTCGAGCCGATGGACATGCTCGACATCCTGGCGCCAGCACAGCGGGGCCATAGCATGTTTGTCAGCGAGGGAAACAATATCAAACTGGTGCACGTCCCGTATGTCGAGTCCAAGGTCAAGCAGCTAGTTTCCTATTCGGCCCTGGTCCGTTATATCTATTACAACTTGAAGTTTCCTGACTGGTTGATGAGCCAGTTGCGCCGCAGTCCCCCTGGCGCGGCACAGGAGCTGGCCGCCGGCGCGCCTGATGCACGCCGCGCTGCCGCGCTTGAATACTACATGACGCAATTGCGCGCGCTGGGCGGCGCTGACGATACGCGCTTTATCTTCGTGGTCGATGCTGACCGGAACATGCTGTATGCGCCGCGGAAGGCGGTGCCGAACTGGAAAGCCGGTGATCGCACATTTTTTATCCAGAGTGCAATGCGACATGGCTATCAGGTGGTGGACATGCAGCCCATATTCGCGCGCCATTGGGAGCAACAGCGCGAGCGCATGGATTTCCTGCCGGCGGACGGCCATTGGAACCCTGTGGCGCACGATCTGGCGGCGCAGCAAATCCTGCCCTTGCTGCCTTCGGCATCGCCTGCGTTGCCGGCGCCATTGCGCCAGGTGGCAGGACACTGAGGCGCCGGCCCCACGCACGCGCCCGATTGCCGGACTGTCAATGGCCGGAACTAGCCTGTATAATGCCGCTGCGCGTGTCGCCATCGTACAATGGATAGTACAAGGTCCTCCTAAGACTTAAATGCAGGTTCGATTCCTGCTGGCGACACCACGTTTCCACGCAACGCGCGTCGGCAGCCTGTGATCATCCAGGCGGTAATTACTGGTCGATGGCGATTGAAGTCCGAGTTATCGGTACAATGCGTGCTTCATTCATCCAATCGGCGGCTGTTTTGCACACCACGCGGTGTGCGCGAGACGGCGCCCGAGCACTCTTACTCATTATGGCTGTCATTTCTCTTTCATCGGCGCAACTTGCGTTCGGTCACGTCGCGCTGCTCGATCACGCGGAATTTTCACTGGAAACCACGGAGCGGGTCGGCTTGATCGGCCGTAACGGCACGGGTAAATCGTCGCTGTTGAAGGTTATTTCGGGCAAGTTCAAGCTCGATGACGGCTTGTTGGTCATGCAGCAAGGCATCAAGATCGCGTATGTGGAGCAGGAACCGCAATTCGACCCGGACATGTCCGTGTTCGACGCCGTCGCTTCCGGCATGGGCGAATCGCAGGCGTGGCTGAAGGAATACGATGCGCTGACGGGCCAGTTTGGCCAGGGCAATGACGACGAACTGATGGAACGCATGCACGACATCCAGGTCAAACTCGATGCGGCCGATGCGTGGAGCTTGCCGAACAAGGTGGAAACCGTGCTCGACCGTCTGAACCTGACGGGCGACATGGCCATGAAAACCCTGTCCGGCGGTATGCAAAAGCGCGTGGCGCTGGCGCGTGCGCTGGTGTCGGCGCCTGACGTGCTGCTGCTCGATGAGCCGACCAACCATCTGGACTTCAGCTCCATCCTGTGGCTGGAAGGCTTGTTGCGCGACTTCAAGGGCAGCGTGCTGTTCATTACCCATGACCGCTCCTTCCTCGATAACGTTGCCACGCGCATCATCGAACTCGACCGCGGCCGCTTGCTGTCGTATCCGGGCAACTTCACGGCGTACCAGACCCGCAAGGCGGAGCAGCTGGAAATCGAGGAAGTGGAAAACGCCAAGTTTGACAAGTTCCTGGCGCAGGAAGAAGTGTGGATACGCAAGGGCGTCAAGGCGCGCCGCGTGCGTGACGAAGGCCGCGTGCGCCGTCTGGAAGCGCTGCGTCTGACGCGCAATGCGCGCCGCGACCAGCAGGGACAAGTCAAGCTGGACGTCTCGGCCGGCGAACGCTCGGGCAAGATCGTGGCGGACCTGGAAAACGTTTCCAAGATTTATGGCGACAAGGTCATCGTCAAGGATTTCAGCGCCACCATCCTGCGCGGCGACAAGGTTGGCCTGATCGGCGCCAACGGTGCCGGCAAGACCACCTTGCTGAAGATGATCCTCGGCCAGGAAGAGTCGGACACGGGCAGCATCCGCCTGGGTACCAAGCTGCAAGTGGCGTATTTCGACCAGATGCGCACGCAGCTGAACGAAGAGGCGAACCTGATGGAAACCATCGCGCCAGGCAGCGACTGGGTCGAGATCAATGGCCAGCGCCGTCACGTGATGACGTATTTGAACGATTTCCTGTTCGCGCCGGAACGCGCCCGTTCGCCCGTCAAGTCGCTGTCCGGTGGGGAGCGCAACCGTTTGCTGCTGGCGCGCCTGTTCGCCAAGCCAGCCAACGTGCTGGTGCTCGATGAGCCGACCAATGACTTGGATATCGATACCCTGGAATTGCTGGAAGAGTTGCTGGAAGAATACACCGGCACCGTTTTCCTCGTCAGCCATGACCGCACCTTCCTCGACAACGTGGTCACGCAAGTGATCGTCGCCGAAGGCGAGGGCAAGTGGCGCGAATTCGTCGGCGGCTACACGGACTGGGAGCGCGTGCGCACCTTGCCGATCGCCACGGCGCCCGCCAGCAAGCCGGCCGTGAAGGTCGAGGCTGCCGCGCCGGCCGCCAAGCAGAAAAAGCTCAGCTACAAGGAACAGCGCGAGCTCGATGAGTTGCCGAAACTGATCGCCAAGCTGGAAGATGAGCAGTCGGTGCTGGCCGCCGAACTGTCGCACCCGGACTTCTACAAGAAGACGCCAGCCGAAGGCAAGCGCCTGAACGCGCGCGTGGCCGAGATCGAAGGCGAACTGCTGGAAGCGCTGGAAAAGTGGGAACTGATCGAGGCGCGCGCCAATAGTTGATGCTTTTTTGCATACCCTGTTGTAATTAAGTCAGGATTGTTTGCCACGGCAACGGTTCCGCTTGATATAATTATATAATTATATTTATTACATCGGGGGATGCATGTTTGTCATGAAAAACATGCGCTCCGGACCACCGCGTCCGGCGCGCGGTGTCACCTCCGATGCGCAGCAGCATGTCTGACCGCGCCGCCTTGCCCCGGGTAGCGCCATTCCTGGCCTATCTCTCCTTCATTTTTATTGCCGACGTGCTCGGCCGCCTGGGCGTTGCCGCGCAGGACTTGCGCTGGCTGTACGCCGTCAAGATAGCCGTCGTGCTGGGCCTGTTGTTGTACTGGCGCCGCAGTTACACGGAATTGCTGTGGACGCCGTTGGGCGCGCGTGCCATTCTCGGAGCGCTGGTCAGCGGTGTTGTTGTTTTTCTGCTGTGGATCAATCTCGACGCCAGCTGGATGCGCATCGGCAATCCGGACGGCTTCGATCCCCGCACCGATGGCCGCATCGAGTGGAGCCTGGTGGTGCTGCGTATCGCGGGTGCGGCGCTGGTGGTGCCCGTGATGGAGGAGCTGTTCTGGCGTTCCTTCCTGCTGCGCTGGATCGACAGGCCGGACTTTTTGCGGGCCGATCCGCGTCTGGCCAGCGCCAAGGCCTTCTCCATCAGCGTGTTGCTGTTTGGCTTTGAGCATAATTTGTGGCTGGCCGGCATGGTGGCCGGTGCGGCATATAGTTTGTTGTACATGCGTAGCCAGTCCCTGTGGTCGCCTATCCTCGCGCATGGCGTGACGAACGGCGTGTTGGGGCTCTGGATTATTTCTGGTGGGCATTGGATTTACTGGTAGTATTGCCTATCAACTGTGTGATCTTTCAAAGACAAAACCATGTTGAATTCCTTGCGTAAAAAAGCCGTTGCCGCCGCCTTCATGGCCAGCCCGCGTTTGCCGGCTGCGCTGTTTCTCCTGGGCACCCTTGCCAGCGGCGCCGCCCTGGCCGACATCAGCGACACCATCAAGCCTTTCGTTGCCACCTCGTATTCGTACGACGACAACCTGATGCGCTTGCCGGACGACGTGCCCGGTTTTTCCGGTCCCCGTTCGGATACGTCGAGGATGCTGCAGGCGGGCTTCCTGTTCAACCGTCCCATCGGCCGTCAGGTACTGACGGGCCAGGCCAAGTGGTCGAAGGTGAGCTTCAACCGCTTCAGCCAGTTCGACTACGACGGCAAGGATTATCTGGCCGACCTGGAGTGGCACATCGCCAACCACCTCGAAGGCCATGTGGGCGCCAGTTATTCGCAGACCCTGACGCCGTTCAGCGACTTCCAGAGCACGGTGCGCAATTTGCGCACGCAGCGCCGCGAGTACGTGAATGGCGCCTGGCGCTTCCACCCCAGCTGGCGCGTGCGCGGCGGCCTGTCGCGCGACCGCTACTCGTATGACTTGCCGTCGCAAGCGTTTTCCAACTGGACGGAAGACGCGACGGAGTTGGGCGTCGACTACCTGGCGCGCAGCAATAGCCGCGTCGGCCTGCAGTTGCGCCACCTGAATGGCAAGTATCCGAACCGCGGCGCGTTCGATGCCACTGTGTACGGCAACGGCTATCGCCAGGACGAGATCAAGGCCAATGTCTTCTGGGATTACAGCGACATCACGCAGGTGGAATTCCTCGGTGGCTGGGTACGCCATCGCAACAACTTGCTGTCCGGGCGCGACACCAGCGGCACGAATGGCCGGCTGAGCGTGTACTGGAAGCCTTTGGGCAAGGTCAATTTTACGGGCATCGTCTGGCGCGAATTCGGTTCCGTCGACAATTCGCTGGTGACAAGCAGCCTGAACACGGGGGGCAGCCTGGGCGCCACATGGACGGCCACCTCGAAGGTGCGCGTCGATGCCCAGCTGCGCCAGGAACGGCGCGATTTCGAAGCCGTCAGCGGCCTGGTGCTGCCTGGCGACGGGCGCGACACCACCCGCACGGCTTCGCTGGGCGCCACGTATGCGCCGCACCGGAAAATCCAGCTTGGCGTGCGCCTGTTCCACGAGCGGCGCGAAGGCGTCGCCATCATCGATAGCGGCAGCTATCGGGCCAAGGGCATTTCCTTCAATGGCAGCGTCCAGTTTTAAAGATCAACATGACTGTCAATGATATACCCCTGATTTCGTTTTTTCAGCGCGTCCTCGACCCGATCATCATCATGGGCTTGCTGTACCTGATGACGGTTTTGTCGGGTTCGCCCTTTACCGGCTATACGCTGGTGCTGATGATACTGGCCGTCTTCATTTCGTCGACGGTGTACCAGCACGTCGACCCCTACCGCACCTGGCGCAGCGGCCGCATGCTGGCGTATGCGCGCGATATTCTCGTCGGCTGGACGATCGTCGCGCTGATTCTCATCTTCCTGGGCTCGGCCACGGGCCTGGCCTATCATTTCGATACCGAGGTGGTGCTGGCCTGGTTTGTCCTCACGCCCTTCGTGCTGCTGGCCGGGCACCTGGCCGGGCGCCGGTTCAGCCTGCGTCCGGACAGCGACAGCGAAGTGCGCTCGGTGGTCATCATCGGCGCCAATGACGCGAGCCTGAAGTTTGCCGCCACCGTCGAGCGCAATGCCAACCTGTTCATGCAGGTGCATGGCTTCTTCGACGACCGCACGGACGACCGCTGGCCGGAAAAGATGCGCGAGCCGATGCTGGGGCGCATGGATGATATCGCCACCTACGTGCGCGAACACAATATCAAGATGATCTTCATCAGCCAGCCGATTTCGGCCCAGCCGCGCATCCGCAAGATGCTCGATGAGCTCGAAGATACGACGGCTTCCGTATATTTCTTGCCCGATATTTATATCTTCGACCTGATGCAGGCGCGTTTCGACAACGTGGGTGGCATGCCCGTCATCGCCATCCGCGAATCGCCGTTCACGGGCTTTAACAGCATGGTCAAGCGGGGCAGCGATATCGTGCTGGGGCTGGTAATCCAGGTCATGCTGCTGCCGGTCATGCTGGTCATTGCCATCGCCGTCAAGACCACCTCGAAAGGCCCCGTGATTTTCCGCCAGCGCCGCTATGGCCTGTATGGCGAAGAGATCGTCGTCTACAAGTTCCGTTCCATGACGGTGGGCGAAGATGGCGACACGGTGGTGCAGGCCACCAAGAACGACCAGCGCGTGACGCGTGTCGGCGCTTTCCTGCGCCGCAGCTCGCTCGATGAGTTGCCACAATTTCTCAACGTCTTGCAGGGCCGCATGAGCATCGTCGGGCCGCGCCCGCATGCCGTCGTGCACAACGAGCAGTACCGTAAGCTGATCAAGGGTTACATGTTGCGCCACAAGGTCAAGCCCGGCATTACGGGCTGGGCCCAGGTCAACGGTTTGCGGGGCGAGACGGAAACGCTCGACAAGATGGAGGCGCGCATCCATTTCGACCTCGATTACCTGCGCAACTGGTCGCTGTGGCTCGATCTGTGGATTATCGCGCGCACGGTGAAAGTGGTGCTGGCGCGCGAGAACGCCCATTGAGCGCCAGTATGCTGCCTGCAGGAAAAAATAGCGTTTGAATATACTTTGCACGGAGTCAATACGCGTTAAAATGGAGCATCTTTAGAGTACCAGCATAGAGCACCAGCGCATCACGCGACCACTCCGCGCTCACCCTGCCACGAGTCGTGCCGGCCATGCGCCATTACTTTCCTCTTGGAAAGGGTTCGACGAAGGGTGCAGTATCCGGCCTTGCCCCTGCCGGTCGTAGCGTCAGCCTGACGGGCAGCCGTCAGGGACGGCACGCGCCAACTATCATTGTTAAAGTCAGTCTGTACCGTGCAATACATAATTTTTTGCAATGAAGTAGACTGCGGAAATAGTTGTTTTTATATCTCATTAGTAGATTTTTAAGCAAATATTTTGCTTGTCGTCATGCATTGTGTGTATTATGTTTACAATATTATTAATTATTTGACGAATAACTATTTTTCGGAGGAATCTGAGCAGTGCAGCCTGGCCATGCAGCCGGCACGCCGCGCCGGATTTTTCCAGCCGTCATACCCGTCATCCGAAGGAGCTCGCTTGAACCACTTTATTCATTCCCGTCCCGCGCCACGTCTGTTGTGCGCCGCCCTGGTCCTGCTGGCCGCCGCCGGTCTGTCGGCCTGCGGCAACAAGGAAAAAAAGGCTGGCCAGGCGCTGGCCAGCGTGAACGGCGAAGAAATCACCGTCCTGCAGTTGAATGAAGAGTTGCAGCGGGCCGGCGTGCAGGCGCCGCAGCAGGCCGCGGCCAGCAAGCAGTTGCTCGAGTCGCTGATCGACCGCCAGCTGCTGCAGAACGAAGCGGCGAAGGAAAAGGTCGACCGCGATCCGAAAGTCATGCAAGCCATCGAGCGCGCCAAGGCGCTGATCGTTGCCCAGGCATACATGCAAAAACGCATCGGCGCGGCCACCCGCCCGAGCAAGGCCGAAGTGGAAGAGTACTTCGCGAAAAACCCCCTGTTCTTCAGCCAGCGCAAGCAATTCGATTTGCGCGAGCTGGTCATTCCGACGGCGGCGCTGAACGATGAACTCAAGGCCGTCATGGACCGCGCCAAGTCGCTGGAAGACGTGGCGCAATGGCTCGACGAACACAAGATCGCGTTTGGCCGCACCCAGGTGTCGCGCACCAGCGCCGACCTGGCGCCCGAACTGAGCGGCAAACTGCAGTCGATGCCCAAGGGCCAGCTGTTCATCGTGCGCGAAGGCGAGCGCAGCCTGCTCATCGCGCTGGCCGATATCAAGGATAGCCCGGTGGGCCTGGACGCGGCCGCGCCGCAAATCGAACAGTTCCTGGCCAACAAGAAGAACAAGGATGCGGCCGAAGCCGAGCTGAAGCGTCTGCGCGCCAGCGCCAAGATCGAGTATTTCAACAAGGATGCAGCGGCCTCGGCTTCGGCCAGTGCACCGGCAGCGGCGGCACCTGCGGCAGCGGCGCCGGCGAACAGCGCGCATGAAGCCAACGAGCGCGGCGTAGCGGGTTTGAAATAAGTGACGTATCAACAAGTAGTTAAACATCAGCAATCTACCAACGGGAATCTGTAATCATGAAACGACTCGCAAACTGGATGATGGCGGCCTTCCTGGCCCTCGCCGCAGGCATGGCCGGTGCAGCCGATGTCCCCCTCGGGGCTGGTGATGTGCTGAAAATTTCCGTCTACGGCAACCCGGATCTGGGCCTGGAGACGCGCGTCAGCGAAGCGGGGGAAATCACCTTCCCGCTGGTGGGCGCGGTAGCGATCGGCGGTTTGTCCACCTCGGCAGCGGAAAAGAAACTGGGCGGCCTGCTCGAAAGCGGCGGCTTCCTGCGCAAGGCGCAAGTGAACATCATCGTCACCAGCCTGCAAAGCCAGCAGGCGTCCGTGCTGGGCCAGGTGAACCGCCCGGGCCGCTATCCGGTGGAAGGCAAGCGCAGCGTGATGGACATGCTGGCCATGGCCGGCGGCGTCAGTCCTGATGGCGCCGACCAGATCACCGTGATCCGCAAGCGCGGCGGCACTGCCACGCGCGACGTGGCCGATATCCTCGACATCGTGCGCAACGGCGACCTGAAGGGCGACACGGAAGTGGGCGGCAACGACATCATCTACGTCGAACGCGCGCCGCGCTTCTATATCTACGGCGAAGTGCAGCGTCCGGGCGCCTTCCGCCTGGAACGCAACATGACCGTGCTGCAAGCCCTGTCCGTGGGTGGTGGCCTGACGTTGCGCGGCACCGAACGCGGCGTGCGCGTCAAGCGCCGCAATGCAGCCGGCCAGATGGAAGTGTTGCCGGTCAAGCATGACGACCTGCTGCGCGTCGACGATGTCGTGTATGTCCAGGAAAGCCTGTTCTAAGAGCAACTGGCTCCCTACCTTTTTGTATTGAAAGTTTCCAAATGAACCTCACCCAACTATTGCTGATCCTTCGGGCACGCAAGAAGATTGTGCTGCTGACCTTGATGATCACCGTGGCGCTGGCGCTGGGCGTCAGCCTGGTGCTGCCGAAGACCTACAAGGCCACCAGCACCTTGCTGATGAACTACAAGGGCGTCGATCCTCTGACGGGCATGACCATGCCGGGGCAGTTGCTGCCCGGCTACATGGCTACCCAGGTCGATATTATCGGCAGCAAGAACGTCGCCCTGCGCGTCGTCGACCAGCTGGAACTGGCGCGCAGCCCCGCCGTGATCGCCCAGTTCAATGACGCGGCGCAAGGCAAGGGCACGGTGCGCGACTGGCTGGCCGACTTGCTGCTGAAGAAACTCGAAGTGATGCCGTCGCGCGAAAGCAGCGTGGTCGATGTCAGCTTCAAGGGCGCCGACCCGCAATTCGTCGCGGCCGTCTCGAACGCCTTTGCGGAACAGTATCAAAAGGTCAGCATCCAGCTGAAGGTCGACCCGATGCGCAAGGCGACGACGTACTTCGATGACCAGACCAAATTGCTGCGCGATAACGTCGAGCGCGCGCAAAGCCGTTTGTCGAAATACCAGCAGGATAACGGCATCGTCAGCGTCGACAACCGCCTCGACGTGGAATCGAACCGCCTGAACGACCTGTCGGCGCAACTGGTGCTGGCGCAGGGCCAGGCCATGGAAGCCAATTCGCGCCAGCGCATGGCGCAGGGCGGCAACCTGTCCGAATCGCCGGATGTGGCGTCGAATCCGCTGATCCAGAGTCTGAAGCTGGGCCTGGGCAACGCCGAGGGTAAATTGGCCGAGCTGGGCCAGCGCCTGGACCGCAATCACCCGCAATACCAGAGCGCCAAGGCGGAAGTGGACAAGCTGCGCCGCGACCTGGCCGAGCAGACGCGCGCTACCTCGCAAAGCGTGGGCAACAATGCGCAGATCCTGCAGCAGCGCGAAGGCGCGATCCGCGCCGCTCTGGCCGCGCAAAAAGCCAAGGTGCTGGAACTGAACCGGACGCGCGATGAAATGGGCGTGCTGAGCAAGGATGTGGAAAGCGCCCAGCGCGCCTTCGACGTGACCTCGCAGCGCCTGTCGCAGACGCGCATCGAAGGCCAGGCCGAGCAGTCCGATATCGCCATGCTCAACCCGGCCACGGCGCCGATCGAGCCGGACAGCCCGAAGATTCCCCGCAACGTGCTGCTGTCGATTTTCCTCGGCCTCATGCTGGGCTGCGGCATCGCGCTGCTGGCCGAATTGCTGGACCGCCGTATCCGTTCCGACCAGGACCTGAGCGAAGTGCTGCAGATTCCCGTGTTCGGCGTGGTCGACTGGAAACCGAAACAGCGTCGCATGCGCGGCATGCTGCCGCGCCGTTTGCGCCTGAACTGAGATGGAACCTATCATGACTTCAAGTCCACACCTTCTGAATACCACCGCACCGCTGGTGCGCGGCGCCGATTCCAGCATAGGCGGCCTGTTGCTCGAATCGGGCAAGATCACGCCGGAAAACGCCGAACGCGTGCTGCGCATGCAAAAGGAACTGGGCATCCGCTTCGGCGAAGCGGCCCTGCGCCTGGGCCTGATCACGGAAGCCGATATCGAGCAAGTGCTGGCGCGCCAGTTCGACTACCCGTATCTGCAGCCGGGCGCCGGCAAGTATCCGCAGGAACTGGTGGCCGCCTACCAGCCATTCAGCCACCAGGTGGAAACCCTGCGCGCCGTGCGCAGCCAGCTGATGCTGCGCTGGTTCGCCCGCGGCAGCAAGTCGCTGGTGGTGCTGGGCATGGAGCCGGGCGACGGCGCCAGCCTGTTCGCCGCCAACCTGGCCGTGGTGTTTTCCCAGCTGGGCGAGCATACCTTGCTGGTTGACGCCAACCTGCGCGCGCCGCGCCAGCAGGAAATCTTCGACCTGAAGACACGCCAGGGCCTGTCCGACGTGCTGGCCGGCCGCGCCGAACTCGATATCATCGCCAAGGTGGAATCGTTTGTCGCGCTGTCGGTGCTGGCCGCCGGCACCTTGCCGCCGAATCCGCAGGAATTGCTCAGCCGAACCTCCTTCGTCACGCTCAACAAGCAGCTGGAAAGCCGCTACGACGTGGTGCTCTACGACGTGCCGGCGTATGCCACCGGTTCCGATGCGCTGGCCGTGGCCGCGCGTGCCGGCGGCGTGCTGCTGGTGGCGCGCAAGAACAAGACGCCGATGGCGGAAGTGGCGGCCATGGCCGAGCAAATGACGCATAGCGGCGCCCAGGTGGTCGGTTCCGTGATGGTCGACTTTTGATGACTGCGCCTGGCCATGCCATGCCGCCGGCACGGTCCGGCCGGTCCGCCGTGCCGGACTGGCTGCCGCTGGCGCTGGGCTTCCTGGCCATGCTCGCGCCCAGCCTGGTCGGGCTGTTCCGCGGCATCTGGTCCACCGAAGAGCAGGCGCACGGCCCCATCATCCTGGCCCTGTCGCTGTGGCTGATCTACCGCAAATGGCCCGAGATGCTGGCGCAGAGCGCCGGCGCCCGTCCGGCCCGCGCCGGCTGGCCGCTGCTGGCCGCCGCGCTGCTGCTGTATGTGCTGGGCCGTTCGCAGCACATCTTGTCGCTGGAAATCCTCGCCCTGATCGGCACCGGCCTGGCCCTGCTGCTGCTCAAGCGCGGCTGGATTGCCGCGCGCGTGCTGTGGTTTCCCTTCTTTTTCATGCTGTTCATGGTGCCGCTGCCGCTGCCGCTGGTGACGACCCTGACCATGCCGATGAAGATGGCCGTTTCGTATGTGACCGAACACCTGCTTTTCCTGGCCGGCTATCCGATCGCCCGCAATGGCGTGATCCTGCAGATCGGCCAGTACCAGCTGCTGGTGGCCGACGCCTGCGCCGGCTTGCAGACCCTGCTCACGCTTGAAGCGCTGGGCCTGTTTTACCTGAACCTGGTGCGGCATACTTCACCGTTCCGCAACATCGTGCTGGCCCTGCTGATCGTGCCGATTTCCTTTACCGCCAATGTCATCCGCGTGATCGTGCTGACCCTGATCACGTATTACTTCGGCGACGCGGCCGGGCAGGGCTTCCTGCATGGCTTCGCCGGCATGGTGCTGTTCATTTCCGCGCTGCTGCTGATCCTCAGTGTCGACAGCCTGCTGCAGTGGATCGTGCGCAAGCGCCAGGCGGGCCGCGCGCCAGCCGTGGGAGCGTCGACATGAACGCGGCGCTGCGCATGAACATGCTGCTGGGCGCCTTGCTGCTGGGCGCGGCCATCCTCAGCCACGGCGTGGCGCCGGGCGTGAAGCTGGCCGACCAGCGCCCGAGCTTTTCGCTGGAAACGGCGATACCGCAAGCGTTCGGCGAGTGGCGGGTCGACAGTTCCATCGTGCCGCTGCAGGTGGATCCGGAAACCCAGGAACGCCTGAACAAGATCTACAACCAGACCTTGTCGCGCACCTACATCAATGCGCATGGCGAACGGGTGATGCTGTCGATCGCCTATGGCGGCGACCAGAGCGACAACATGGGCGTGCACAAGCCGGAAGTGTGCTACGCGGCCCAGGGTTTCCAGGTCGAGCGCGACGAATACGGCGAGCTGGCCTCGGCCTACGGCAGCCTGCCCGTGAAGCGCTTGTTGGCCGTGAATGGCAACCGCAGCGAGCCCATCACGTACTGGATCACCATCGGCGACAAGATCAGCAAGGTCGGCATGCAGCAGCGCCTGGAGCAATTGCGCTACGGCCTGACGGGCACCGTCGCCGACGCCATGCTGTTCCGCGTATCGAGCATCGATACGGATTTGCCGCGCGCGTACCGCTTGCAGGCCGATTTCGTCAATGGCTTGCTGGCCAGCATGCCGCCGGCGGAGCGTGGCCGCCTGATCGGCGCGCCGTCCCGTTGAGGCGCAGCGAAGCAGATAGCGAGAATCATGAGTAGCGACATCAACAAGAAAAGCGTCAGCGCCGTCAAGTGGGCGGCGATGGGCACGGTCCTCATGTTTGGCCTGCAGCTGGTCACGCAAGTGGTGCTGGCGCGCCTGCTGGGGCCGGAAAACTACGGCTTGTTTGCCATGGGACTGATCGTGCTGACATTTAGCAACTTCCTGGCCGATTTCGGCTTTTCCTGGGGGCTGGTGCAAAACCGCACGCTCAGCGAGGAAGACGTGCGCTTTACCGTGACGTGGCAGGCGCTGACGGGCCTGGCGGCCATGACCTTGCTGTTTTTCATGGCGCCCTGGATCGCCGCGTATTTCAAGGAGCCGCGCATCGCGCCCGTGATCGCGTGGATGAGCCTGACATGCCTGCTGAATGCGCTGACGGCGCCGGGTAGCAGCCTGCTGCGGCGCGCCCTCGATTTCCGCTGGCTCAACATCATCCAGGTGAGCAGCTACATCGTCGGCTACCTGCTGGTGGGCTTGCCGCTCGCGTATGCGGGCGCCGGCGTGTGGACGCTCGTGTGCGCCTGGCTGGGACAGGCGGCCACGGCGCTGGTGCTGACGTATGCGCGCACGCGCTTTTCGCTCAAGCCGCTGCTGTGGTACGAGGGCGCGCGGCGTTCGACGAATGTGGGCGTGACGGTATTCGTGACGAATCTGTGCAACTGGTGCCTGAACAATATGGACCGCGTGTTCCTGGGGCGCTTCCTGAATGCCCACGCGGTGGGCGTGTATGCGGTCGGCTACAACCTGGCCAATACGCCCAATTCGCTGTTCCTGAGCGCCTTGCAGCCGGCGTTCCTGGCCACGGGCGCCAAGCTGCAGGACGATTTGCCGCGACTGCGCGACACCTATCTGTCGGTGCTGGCAACCATCTGGATCATCATCCTGCCGCTGTTCGTGCTGCTGGCGATGACGGCGCCGGACTTGATCGGCGTGTTGTACGGCAAGGTGTGGCAAGAGTCGGGCATCGTGCTGAGCATCCTGGCGCTGGCCATGCCCGCGTACATCACGTGGGGCATGTCGACGCCGATTTTATGGAATACGGGCGGCAAGCACCTGGAAAGCCTGCTGCAGCTGCCGCTGATCGTGCTGGCCGGCGCGGCGCTGGTGCTGTGGGCGGAGCAGGGCGGGGCGGTGGTCGCCATGATCGCCGCCGGCACCCTGCTGGCGCGCGCGCTGGTGGTGGGCACGGTGGCGTGCCTGCGCCTGCAGGTGGGGCTGGGCGAACTGGCGCCACTGGCCGCGCGCGGCCTGGCGATGGGCTTGCTGGCCGCCGCCGGCAGCTGGGGCGGCGCCATGTTGGGCGGCCTGGGCGGCAGCCATCCGCTGCCGGCATTCCTGGGCGGCGCGCTGTTCGGCGGCCTGACCCTGCTGCTGGCCGTGCTGGCCTGGCCCGAACTGCTGGGCATGCGCGCGGTGGGCATGCTGGCCCGCTTCAGCCCGCCGCTGCCGGCCAGGGTGGTCTCTTATCTGCGCGCCCGCTGTGGCGCGCGCGACAACTTACTGGATACGCGAGAACTACATGAGTGAAATACTGTTTGGCCTGTTTGCCGTGGTCGCCGCGCTGGTGGTGGTGTTCGTGATCGCCTTGAGCATTCATTGGGGCAACAAGCGCGAGACGGGACTGGTGCCCTATGTGTTCTATCCGGTACTGCTGTCGATCGCCGTGGCGGCCATTTTGTCGAACCGCGATATCTCTGGCGATGAGCTCCAGATGGGTATGCAGGCGATGGTGCGGAATCCGGCCAGCGCCTGGTTTGGCCGGCTCACGTCCCTGTTCGTGATCTTTGCCTGCGGCGAGCGCATATTGCACCGCCTGACTTCGCGCGACAAGATCCAGCCGATGCCGATGCTGCTGTTCTGGGCGCTGTTCGTGTACTTCCTCAGCAATATTGTCAGTCCGGCCCTGCTGGGGCGCCATACCAGTGTCTCGCATGAATACCTGTACATGTTCCTGGCCGGCTATGCGGCGCTGCTGATGACGCCGAAAGAGGTCGACCTGAGCGTCATTTCGATGCGCAACGCCACCTTGCTGTTCCTGGTGCTCAGCGCGGCCGTGTTTGTCTGGAAGCCGAACATGGTCATCAACAAGAGTTACCACGGCCTGATTCCCTTCCTCAGCATTCGCTATACGGGCCTGGCCAATCACGCCAACAGCCTGGGACCGATGGTGGTGGTATTCCTGTTGTGCCTGTGGCGCAAGCCCTATGCCTCGCACCTGCTGAACCTGTTTGCCTGGGGTGTGGGCCTGGGCAGCCTGTTGCTGGCCCAATCGAAAACCAGTTGGATCGCCTGCTTCCTGTGCTTTGCCTGTGTCGCGTATTTCGGTTTCCGTGAACAAATCAAGGAGCGGCTGTTCGATTACCGCCGCCCGCAATTGTCGATCATCGGCATCTTCTGCTTCATCCTGTTGTGCACGTTGGGCATGCTGATGGTGATGTTCGGCAATCTCGACGCCAAGCTGGCGCGCTTTGCCTCGAGCAACGAGGGCTTTGACTTGATCAGCTTGACGGGCCGTGACGTGATCTGGCAAGTGGCGCTGCAGGAATGGCACAAAAATCCCGTGTTCGGCTACGGCTTGCCGCTGTGGGATGATGCGTTCCGCGTCAGCATCGGCATGCCCTACGCCACCCATGCGCATAGCCAGTTTTACCAGAGTCTGGCCAGCGCTGGCACCATCGGGGCCATCGGCCTGGTACTGTATGCCATGGCACTACTGTATGCCTGCGCGCGCACGGCCCGTGCCAGCCAGGGCCTGTCGATGGCCCTGTTCGTGCTCATTGCCATCCGTTCGATCAGCGAAGTGCCGCTGTCGCTGACGGGCTTTGCCGCCGAGGCGATGACGCATTTGCTGTTGCTCATTATCTTGACGGCGTATTATCCGGCGGCCGACCGGCAGGCGCTCAGGGCGCGCAAGGTGCGCGTGCCGGGGATGGCTTGATGCTGTGCTCGGTCATTGTGCCGCTGTATAACAAGGGGCCATATATCGAAGCGGCGCTGGCCTCGGTGCTGGCGCAAACCCATGCCGACTGGGAAGTGGTGGTGGTTGATGATGGTTCCAGCGATGATGGCGCGCAGCGCGTGCGGGCCTGCGCCGACGCGCGCGTGCGGCTGGTAAGCCAGTCCAATGGCGGCGTGTCGCGCGCGCGCAACCGCGGCATTCTGGAAGCGCGCGGCGAATTGATCTGTTTTCTCGATGCGGACGACTGGTATGGTCCGGTGTATCTGGAAACCATGGTGGCCATGGCGCGCGCGCATCCGTCGGGGTCGTTTTTCGCCTGCGGCTTCGAACGCATACCGGACAGCAGCCTGGCGGCGCTCAGCTACCAGGGCGTGGCGGTACGCGAGACGCGCCTGCTCGACGACTTTTTCGAGCGCCGTCGCCGCGGCGGACCGTTTTTCTGCACGAATTCCGTGGCCATCTGGCGCAGCGACTTGTTGCCATTGCAACCGTGCTTTCCGGAAGGCGAATCGGCTGGCGAAGACCAGGATCTGTGGTTTCGGCTGGCCGAGCGCCTGACGCTGGTGTTTACGCCGGCACAGCTGGTGGCTTACCGTGTCGAGGTGGCCGGCAGTCTGTGCGCGATCGAATCGGTCGATGTGCTGGCGCCCACCTTCGAGCGACTGGAGCAGCGTGCCCTGGCCTGGCCGGCGGCCAAGCCGGCGCGCCGTTCGGCCTTGCGGCTGGTGTCCGATGCGCGCGTCAGCGTGGCGCGCGCGGCGCTGGCGCGGGGCCGCCGCGGCGAAGCGCTGGCCGGGCTGCGCCGCGCCGCCAGCGGCGGCATGTCGCGCCACTGGTGGGTGGCCCTGGCCTTGTGTTGCATGTTGCCGACCAGGCTTGCCATAAAATGGCAAATGTGGCGCGAAACGCACATTAGTAGCTGAGAAGAAACTAATATTAGTGCTTGTAAGAATACTTTAGGTATATGCTGCATATATTCGCAGTGCCTTCCGCAGTGTCTTCGCCTATTACCCGATCTTGTACGGCGGGCCGTCCTGTGTCTCGCAAGCAGCCTCGACAGGAGGCGTATGCCCACGCAGCGGCGGTATCTTGCTCGATAGTTGATGTTAAGAAGGTAATCTATGAAATTCGCTAAATATACGCTGGTCAAGGTAGCGCTGCTGCTCGTCTGTTCAGCTTGCGGCCAGGCCCAGGCCGACTGGGCCCTGGCGACAGACCCGCTGGCCATCCGCACCTTGCCGGACAACCGCCAGATCCAGCCGCAAAATCCCCCCAGTTTCAGCTGGTCGCGCCATCCGCAGTCGCCGGCGTCCTACATCATTGAAGTGCGCTCCGCAGGCGCCGTCGTCGGCACCTTCACGTCGGCGCGCAACTGGTATCTGCCATCCAAGAAATTTGCGGATGGCACGTACACCTGGCGCGTGCGTCCCGGCACGAGCAATGAATGGTCGAGCCCGCGAACCTTTGTGATCAATGCCACCTCGAAAGTGTTCGAAGTGCCGGAAAACAGCACCTTGCGCGCTGCCGTCGTGTTGCGCCCGCGCCCGCGCGGCTTGGAAGATAACGCGACCTTTTTTGCGAACTGGAGCGCGGCCAAGCGCACCGACCGCAGCCAGGTGCTGACCTGGCTGAGCAATGAGGTCAAGCGCAACATGACGGAACTCGCGCCCGTTTCCGACGCCGAATGGCCTTTGTCGCCGGGCAAGGTTCGTACCGCCGCCAACGAGGCGCAGAATGCGCGCGTCATTTCGCGCACGAATCTGAGCGCACGCCAGCTGGAGGCTGCCTCGCTGCTGTACCGCGTGACGGGCGAGAACCAGTATCTGGTGGAGGCGCTCAAGCGTGGCGACCAGCATGCCGCGCTCAGCACGAGCGGCGGCACCAGTTTTGTCAACCATGACCAGGGCAACCGCGCCATTGCGCAAAGCCTGATCAAGGCTATCGACAATCTGGCCAGCGCCCTCGATGCGCCGCGCCGCGCCCTGTGGCTGGAGAAGGTGCGCGTACGCACGAATGCGATGTACCTCGACCTGGCCGCACAGACGGGGCGCCTGGACCAGTATCCCTACGATTCCCACGCCGCCAGCAATATCGGTTTCCTGACGCTGATTTCAACGCTGTCCCTGGGCGATATCCCGGAGGCGAAGGACTGGTTCGATTTTTCGTTCCGCGCCTTTGTCAGTTCCTACAGCGTGTGGAGCGGCCCGGAAGGCGGTTTTGCCAATGGTTCGGCGTATGCCGAGTATGAGGCCGACTATGCGCTGCAGATCTGGCCGGCGCTTGCCTACGCGACCAAGGTCGACCTGTTCACCAAACCCTGGGCCAGCGGCTTTCTCGACTACCTGATGCATTTCGTGCCACCCGGTTCGCAGACCCACGTGTTTGGCGACGGGCACGAGACCTTGCCTGAAATCCGCATGATGAAGGGTTTCGCCGCGCATTTCGCCACGCCTGCCGCGGCATGGTATTTCAAGAACCTGATCCGTACCGACGATTCGCTGGCCACGCTGCAGGCACCGTACCCGTTGCCGGTGTCGACCGTCACCACGGCCGCGCCGCCAGCGAACTCGGCGTATTACCCGAGCATCGGCTGGGCCGCCATGCACAGCGACATCGGCAATCTGCAGCGTACCTCGGTGTATTTCAAATCGAGTCCCTATGGTTCGTTCAATCACAGCCATGGCGACCAGAACGGCTTTGTGCTGGCCAGCGCGGGCGTGCCCCTGCTGACGGAAAGCGGCTGGTACGACTGGTACGATTCGCCGCTGTGGAGTTCCTGGTACCGCCAGACCAAGGCGCACAATGCCCTGACGTTCGACAATGGCCAGGGCCAGCTGGTCGACGGCTATGAAACGACCATGGCGCGCAATGGCCGCATCACCGCTTTTGCCCCCAAGGCAACCGTCGACTATGTGGCGGGCGACGCCACGCTGGCGTATGGCGGCCAGCTCAAATCGGCGCTGCGCAAGCTGTGGTATTTGCGCACGATGGACGCCGTGGTGGTGCAGGACCAGGTGACATCGGCCACGCCGCGCGTGTTCGAGTGGAACTTCCATACGTATGCGCCTATCGTGGTCGACGCCGGCGGCGCCATCTCGGTGACGAATCAGGGCCGCAAGGTGTGCGTGGTGCCGGTCAGCACCGGTGCGCGTTTCGAAAAGCGCACGGGACCTCCGCCGCAGCCTGGTACCTACGAAGAGCATGGGGTGTTCATCAAGTCGGCCGCGGCGCTGAGCGGTGAATTCCTCACGGTGCTCGATGTCGGCTGCAAGAAGCCACTGATCACGCTGGGCAGCAACGGCACGGCCCGCACGCTGACGGTTGGCAAGCAAGTGGTGACATTGCCGAACTGAGCGCTGGTTCCAACAAAATCCACTGTCGTTGTTGCGGCAGTGGATTTTTTTCAAGGCGCCAACAGAAATTGTTCGATTTCCTGGCCCGGTCCGCCGCGCTGCTCCATGCGGGCATAGGCGCGCGACACTTGCCCGGCCAAGTCTTTGCGGAAGGCATCGTCGGACAGGGCGCGGCGCAAGCCTTCGCGCATGGCGCCGCTCTCGCCTGCGGCAACGAAGCCGGCGTAATCGCGTCCCAGGTAGGCTTCGATGGCTTCGTGGCGCGTGGCGATCAGTGGTTTGCCATTGCGCAATACCCGTAGCAGCACGCTCTGGCCACACGCTTCGCCCTGGCTTTTCAGCGGCATGGCGACCACCCGGCTGCGTGCCAGCAGCATTTCAAACTGCGCTTCCGGCAAGTCGAGATGGACCGTCGTCTGCGCCGGATCTTGCGCGGGGATCTGGTTTTGCGCCGACGCCACGATCACCAGCTGCGCCCCCAGTCCGCGCGTCGCATCGAGCAGCAGGTCGTAATCGCGGTTGGAAAAGCCGCCGGCGAAGATGCTGCCGTCATCTTGCCGCTGGGACGGCGCGGTGGCGCCGTCGAGATGCTGGCGCCACAGGTGGAAATGCACGGCGGCGGGCGCGATGCCGACGTTGTCGGTCAGGTTCAGCGTTTCACCGCTGGAAAAGGTAATGAATTCCAGTCCGGGGAAATTGAGCAGGCGCCAGGCCCGGTTGATCACGTTGCGTGCCCGCGCGCCATGGATGAAGCAAGCCATTACCAGCAGGCGCTGCGGGCGCGGCAGCAGGCCCACGCGTATCAGCGCCAGCACGGGCAGCGCTTGCCAGCCGACAACCAGCAGGCGGTCTTGCCGGCTCCATAATTTGCGCGTGCGCAACAGTGATGGCGACAGCATGGCCGCCAGGATGGACAGTTTGCTGCGCATGTGCGGCTGCGCCTGCGCGTCCGGTCCGATATGCGTCACGCGCGCGCCGCTCGCCGCCAGATGCTCGACGATGTCGTGGTAGGTTCCGGCTTCCGACAGCAGCACATGGATCATTGTTGCGCCTTATTGAAAATGGACATTATCACATTAAAACAACAGCCAGCGCCGTTGCGGCCGTCGTTGTCACTGACTTAATGATTGGCAATCGACAGCATTATAACAATAGCATTAATATAGATGTTTACATATTGTTTCAATGCACTGCATGCCACGCTGCGGTGACGTGCCGCGCCATTGCCGGCCGCTGCTAGCAGGTATGATGCTACTAATGCAATATAATTAATCATTTCGTAAGGCCGTGATATGCTTCGGCGCATGGCGTATTGTATCTGCCTCAACCTTCTTTTGCCGTCGAACCGCCTATGTCCCTGAAGATTTTGCAACTGGTGCCGGAAAGCCTGCCCACGTTTCGTCCCGATGTGGCGGTGTTGTTCGGCAAATACCTGCCGCGCCACGGCGTCGAATGCGATATCGTGGGCATGCCGTCGCCGCAGCCACCGCAGGCGCAGGGCTTCCGCTCGGTGCGCCACGGACGCTTCCTGGGCAACCGCCTCCTGCGCGAACTGGCTTTCCAGTGGACCTGCCTGCGCGCCCTGATGGGCGCCCGCCGCGCCAGTTGCGATGCGGTCCAGGTGCGCGACATGGTACCCACGGGCCTGCTTGCCCTGCTGGTGGCGCGCCTGAAGGGCATTCCGTTCTATTACTGGGTGTCCTACCTGATCAGCGAGGGACGCATCGAACGCGCGCGCAGCAGCCTGGCGCAGCGCTCCACCTTGCGCGCGCGCCTGGTGCTGTGCAAGGGCTTGCTCGAGCAATGGCTGCTGTACCGTATCGTGTTGCCACGCGCCAATCACGTCTTCGTGCAAAGCGAAGCGATGCTGCGCATGATGCAGGCGCGCGGCATCGCGGCGCAGCGCCTCACGGCCGTGCCCATGGGTGTTGACATGGAAGTGTTGCAGGCGCAAGCCATCACGCCCATCCGGCCGGCTGGCTGGGAGGGCGCGCCCTTGCTGGCTTACCTGGGCACACTCGACCAGTCGCGCCAGCTGGAGCGCTTGCTGGACGCCTTGCTGATCGCGCGCCAGACCATCCCCGCTGCCTGCCTGCTGCTGATCGGCGCTTCCGATACGCCCTCCGATGTCGATGACTTGCTTGCCTATGCGCAGCGCGCCGGGCTGGCCGATGCCGTGCGCGTGACGGGCTGGCTGCCCTCGGACCAGGCGTGGCCCCTGCTGGCCGGGGCCGATGCCGCGCTGTCGTATATTCCCCGTGGCGCCCTGTTCGACGTCAGTTCGCCCACCAAGCTGCTCGAATATCTGGCCTTGCGCATGCCGGCCGTGGGCAACGACAGTCCGGATCAGGTCGAGGTGCTGACGGCCAGCGGCGCAGGCTGGCTGACGGCCAGCGAACCGGCCGCCATGGCCGCGGCGATGACGGCCATCTTGTCCGATGTGCCTGCGGCGCGCGCCCGTGCCCAGGCCGGCGTCGCCTATATCGAGGCGCAGCGCAGCTACCGTGTGCTGGCGCAGGCACTGGCGCAGCGCTACCAGGATCTTGCCAGTGCGCGCAGTTGACGCCCGTGGCTGGATGAGCAGGCAAGAAGTTGTTGCCGAACACGTAAACGGCGCTCAGAATGCACCATGGGTGGTGTTCCCTGGAAGAAAATTGTTGTAGATATTAGCGCAATGCAGCAAATATATTTGTCTTCGCGTCTAAATTACAAAAGTACAACATATAATACCAATATGACTACGATAATGCTGCTAGGACCTGCACTGACTGCGGTGAGCGGGGTAACCACCCATTTGAATCAACTATTTCACAGTTCTTTGTCGCAAGACTACAAGCTGGTGCACTTCCAGGTCGGTAGCGAGGGCCGCAACGAGTCGCGCCTGCACAAGCTGCTGCGTTTTGCCTGGAGTCCCGTGCAGTTCGTGCAGGCCGTGCGCAAGCAGCGTCCGCAGATCGTGCATATCAACACCTCCATGGAGTGGCGCAGCTATTGGCGCGATATCGTGTATCTGCTGCTGGCCAAGGCCATGGGCAAGCGCGTCGTGTACCAGGTGCATGGCGGCGCCTTGCCGCAAGTGTTTTTCAATGGCAAGCCATTGCTGACGGGCCTGCTGCGGCGCGTGCTGCGCGCGGCCGATGTGGTGGTGCTGCTGGCGCAATGCGAACTGCAGGGCTATCGCGACTTCGATCCCGCGCTGGCGCTCGACGTGATCCCCAACGCCATCGATGCGGGCAGCGACCCTGGCGACAGGCCGTTGGCGCCGCAGCGTCCGCTGTCACTCGTGTACGTGGGGCGCCTGGCGGAAAGTAAGGGCTTGTTCGATCTGCTCGAAGCGCTGCGCCTGGCGCGTGCCGCTAGCGTGGAAGCAACGCTGTCACTGGCCGGCAGCGGCCCCCTTGAAGGGGCGTTGCGCGAGCGCGTCGCCAAACTGGGCTTGCAAGAGGTGGTGCGCTTTCTCGGCCCCGTCTTTGGCGCCGAAAAGGAAGCCGTGTGGCGCCAGGCCGACCTGTTCGGTTTTCCCACCTTGCATCAGGAAGGCTTGCCGTATGCGCTGCTGGAAAGCATGGCCGCGCGCACGCCCGTGCTGGTGTGCCCGGTGGGCGCGATTGCCGACGTGATGCAGGATGGCGTGCATGGCGTGTTCTTGCCGCCACGCAAGCCCCAGGCGCTGGCGGACGCCATCGTGCGCCTCGACGCCGACCGCGCCCTGTTGCAGCGCATGGGGCAAGCGTGCCGCGAGCGCATCGAAAGCGCCTATACGGTCGAGCGCCTGGCGCAGGATTTCCGCCGCGTCTACCGCGCCTTGCTGGCGCCGCCGGCGCTCTAGCCGAATTCTTTTTTAAGCGAGCCTATATGTGCGGTATTGCCGGTTTGATCTTTCCCTCGTCCGTTGCCGGCCTGCCGGCCGCGCTCGACGCCATGGGACGCGCCATCGCCCACCGCGGCCCCGATGATACGGGCGTGCTCCAGGCGGCCACGGCCGACGGCGCCTGGCAGGTGGGCTTGCTGCACCGCCGCCTGTCCATCATCGACATCGCCACGGGCCACCAGCCGCTGGGCAATGAGACGGGCGACGTGCAAATCATCTTCAATGGCGAAATCTACAATTTCCAGCCCTTGCGCGACGAGCTGATCGCGCTGGGCCACCATTTCCGCACGGCATCGGACACGGAAACCATCGTGCATGCCTACGTGCAATGGGGCGAAGAGTGCGTGCAGCATTTCCGGGGCATGTTTGCGTTTGCCATCTGGGATGCGCGCAAGAATTGCCTGTTCATGGCGCGCGACCCGTTCGGCAAAAAACCCCTGTTCCTGTGGCAGCACGAGGGCAAGCTGGCTTTCGGCTCGGAAATCAAGGCGCTGCTGGCCTTGCCGGACGTGGCGCCGCAAGCGGACGAGGCCGCCATCTGGGATTATTTCGCCTACCGCTACGTGCCGGGCCCGGCCACCTTGTTCCAGGGCATCCGCAAGCTGGCGCCCGGTTCCACGGCCACGTGGGAAAACGGCGTGCTGCGCGAGCGCGTGTATTACACGCCGCCCGACAGCCGGCCCCGCCTGGCGGCCCCGTTGCCGGCCGACCCCGTCGCCACTTTCCTCGACAAGCTCGATGAATCGGTGCGCATCCGCATGATTTCCGACGTGCCCTTCGGCGCCTTCCTGTCCGGCGGCATCGACTCGTCGGCCATCGTGGCGCTGATGTCGCGCCATGCGGGCGTGCCCGTGAAAACGTTTTCCGTCGGCTTCAAGGAGGGCGGCTTCAGCGAACTGGCGTATGCGGCCGATATCGCGCGGCAATTTTCCACGGAACACCATGAGCTGGAAGTGTCCGTCGACCAGGTCATCGCCTTGCTGCCCGACCTCGTGCGCTTCCGCGACGCCCCCGTGGCCGAACCATCCGACATTCCCATCTACCTGCTGGCAAAAGAATCGCGCAAGACGGTCAAGATGGTATTGACGGGCGAAGGCTCCGATGAAATCCTCGGCGGCTACCCCAAGCACGTGTACGAGCGCTATGCGGGCCATTATCAGATGCTGCCGGGCTTGCTGCGCCGCGGCGTGATCGAGCCGGCCGTCGGCGCCTTGCCCTACCGTTTCCGCCGCGCCAAGACGGCCATCGTCAACCTGGGCCTGGAAGCGTTCGACGAACGCATGCCGCGCTGGTTCGGCATGATGTCCGACCAGGAACGCGCGCGCCTGGTGGCCATGCCGGCGCCGTCGCGCCAGCGCGATCCCGCGCTGGGCTGCGGCAGCGCCGGCAACAGCGCCTTGCGCCGCATCCTGTGCTTTGACCAGTTGAGCTGGCTGCCCGACAACCTGCTCGAACGGGGCGACCGCATGACCATGGCCGCCTCGCTGGAAGCGCGCATGCCCTTCATGGACCACGAACTGGCCGCGTATGTGTCGAGCCTGCCGGACGAGTACCGCGTGCGCGGCCGCAGCACCAAGTGGATCTTGCGCGAAGCCATGAAGCAGCTGCTGCCGGAAAATATCCTGTCGCGGCCGAAAGTGGGCTTCCGCGTGCCCGTCAACGAATGGTTCCGCGGCCCCATGAAGGATTATTTGTACGAACACTTGACGGGCGCCGAGTCGCGCACGCGCCACTATTACCATGCGCAAGCCCTGCAGCAGGTGCTGGCCGAGCACGTGGCCGGACGGCAAAACCACGAGAAGCTGCTGTGGAGCTTGCTCACCCTGGAAATCTGGCACCGCCAGTATCTGTGAGACGTCCATGCTGAGCAACTTGTCCTGGAAACTGAACCGCTTGCGCGCCATGGGGGCGCCCGAGGTGGCGCACCGCGTGCGCGATGCGGTGCAGCAACGGCTGCAGGCGCGCGGCTATGGCCTGGCGACTGTGCCGCCGCCGGCCGCGCGCCAGCGTTTCGGCGCGCCATGGCTGGGCTTGCCCATTGATGCCGCGCCGCACCTGGCGGCGGCCGAACGCATCCTGGCGGGCCGCTTCGACGTGTTCGCTCAGCGCGATGCGGAGCTGGGTTTCCCGCCGCAATGGAACCGCGATCCGAAGACGGGCACCGTGGCGCCGCTGGACTTTGGCAAGACGCTCAATTACCGCGATGAAACCGTGGTGGGCGACATCAAATGCCTGTGGGAACCGAACCGCCACCTGGCCGTGGCCGACCTGGCGATGGCGTACCGGCTCGGCGACGACCTGCGCCATGCGCTCGGCGCGCAAGCCTTGCTGGAATCGTGGTGGCAGCAATGCCCGTATCCGCTGGGGCCGAACTGGAGCAGCGCGCTGGAACTGGCCTTGCGCCTGGTCAGCTGGTCGCATGCGTGGCATTTGCTCGGTGGCATCAACAGCCCCTTGTTCCAGGGTGCGCAAGGGCAAGCCTTCCTGCAGCGCTGGCTCGACAGCATCTACCAGCATTGCCATTTCATCGCGGGACACTTTTCGCGCCACTCGTCGGCCAACAACCACCTGTTTGGCGAGTTGACGGGCTTGCATATCGCCGCGCTCACATGGCCGTGCTGGCCGGAAAGCGCCGGCTGGCTGGCGCAGACGGAAGGCGAGCTGGAAGCGCAGGCGCTCAAGCAAAACGGTCACGATGGCGTGAACCGCGAGCAAGCCATTTATTATCAGCACACGGTGGCCGATGAAATGCTGCTGTGCGTGCTGGCGGGCCGCGCGAATGGCCGGCCCCGCTCGGACGCTTTTTTGCGGCGCCTGGAAGCCATGCTGGAATTTATCGCCGCCATGACGAATGTGGCGGGCGAAGTGCCGATGATCGGCGACGCCGACGACGCGCTGCTGGCGCACTGGGACAAGGCGCCGGACGCCAATCCCTACACCTCGCTGCTGGCCAGCGGCGCGGCCCTGTTCGGCCGCGCCGACTTCAAGGCCAGGGCGCGCACTTTCGACGAGAAAAGCGCGTGGCTGCTGGGCGCGGCGGGGAGCCAGGCATTTGACGCCTTGCCGGACGCCGCGCCCGATACCTTGCCGCGCGCCTTCCCCGATGGCGGCTATTACGTGATGGGCGCCGGCTTCGGCACGCCCGGTGAAGTGCGCCTGATCGCCGACGCCGGCCCGCTGGGCTACCTGGGCATTGCCGCGCACGGCCATGCCGATGCGCTGGCGCTGACCTTGTCCGTGGCGGGCCAGATGGTGCTGGTCGATCCGGGCACCTATGCCTACCATACGCAAAAACAGTGGCGCGATTATTTCCGCGGCACCAGCGCGCACAACACCGTGCGCATCGATGGCCGCGACCAGTCCGAGTCCGGTGGCAACTTCCTGTGGCTGCGCAAGGCCAGGGCACAGTGCCTGGCGTGGCGTGACGATGCCGATGGGCAATTCTGGAGCGCCAGCCATGATGGCTACCTGGGCTTGAAAGATGCCGTGCTGCACCGGCGCGACGTGCGCGTGGCACCTGGCGCCGCGCGGATCGTCGTCGATGACGTGCTCGAATGCCAGGGTGAGCATGAGGTGGAGCTGTTCTGGCACTTCGATCCCCGCTGCCGCGTGCGGCTGGACGGCCAGGTGTTGCGCGTGGCGGGCGACGCCTTCGCGCTGGACATGCATTTACCGCCGTTGCCGGATGCCTCCGTGCAACTGGTGTGCGGCAGTGACGATCCGCCGCTGGGCTGGATCTCGCACCGCTTCGATGAAAAACAGGCTGCGCCTGTGTTGGTCTGGCGCGGGCGGCTGCAAGGCGCGGCCACCTTGCGCACGGAGTTTCACCTGAGTTTGGCTACCCCTGATCTGTCAGAAAATACGAGGAAAACATGAAAATTAGCATATTTGGTTTGGGTTATGTGGGTGCCGTCTCGGCTGGTTGCCTGGCAACGGATGGACACGAAGTCATCGGCGTCGATCCGAACAGGACCAAGGTGGAACTGATCAACCAGGGCACCACGCCCATCATTGAAAAAGACATCGGCGAGATGATCGCCGCCACCGTGAAAAGCGGCCATTTGCGCGCCACGGCGGACGTGCGCGACGCCGTCTTCGGCTCGGACATGTCGCTCATCTGCGTGGGCACGCCTTCGCAGCTCAATGGCAACCTGGACCTGAGCCACGTGCGCAAGGTGTGCCAGGAAATCGGCGCCGCCATCCGTGAAAAGAATACTTTCCACGTCGTCGTGGCGCGCTCGACCATGCTGCCCGGCTCCATGCGCTCGCTCGTCATTCCGACCCTGGAAGCGGCGTCGGGCAAGGTGGCCGGCGTCGACTTTGGTGTGTGCAACAACCCGGAATTCCTGCGCGAAGGCACGGCCGTCTACGATTACTACAATCCGCCGAAGACGGTGATCGGCGAATCCGATGAAAAGGCGGGCGCGCTGCTGGTGCAGCTGTATGAAAAGATGGATGCGCCGCTGGTGCGCACGGACGTGGAAACGGCCGAGATGGTCAAGTACACGGACAACACCTGGCACGCCGTCAAGGTGGCGTTCGCCAACGAGATCGGCAACATCTGCAAGGCCGTCGGCATCGATGGCCACACGGTGATGGAGATTTTCTGCCAGGACACCAAACTGAACCTGTCGCCGTACTACATGAAGCCGGGCTTTGCCTTCGGCGGCTCGTGCCTGCCGAAAGACGTGCGCGCGCTGACCTACAAGGCGCGCAGCCTGGACCTCGATTTGCCGCTGCTTAACTCCATCCTGCCATCGAACCAGAAGCAAGTGGAAAAGGGCATCAAGATGATCGTCGACAAGGGCGCGCGCAAGGTGGGCATCCTGGGCTTCTCGTTCAAGGCCGGCACGGATGACTTGCGCGAGTCGCCGCTGGTCGATGTCATCGAGTATCTGCTGGGCAAAGGTTATGAACTGAAGCTGTACGACAAGAACGTCAACCTGGCCGCCTTGACGGGCGCCAACCAGGATTACATCCTGAACATGATCCCGCACATTTCCAAGTTGATGGTGGACAACATGCAAGACGTGCTCGATTTTGCCGACACCATCGTCATCGGCAACGGCGCGGCCGAATTCAAGACGGTGCCTGCCAGCCTGCAGCCGCACCAGCACATCGTCGACCTGGTGCGCATCAGCAAAGAACAAAGTGGAGAGCAATATGACGGCATCTGCTGGTAACACCGTGGCAGGCCAGCCGCGGCGCGTGCTGATCCTGGTGGAAAACCTGCCGTCGCCGTTCGACCGGCGCGTGTGGCAGGAAGCGACCACCTTGCATGCGAACGGTTATGAAGTGTCGATCATTTGCCCGACGGGCAAGGGCTACGAGTCGCGCTACGAAGCCATCGACGGCATCCATATCTACCGCTACAACCTGCCGCTGGAAGCGGAAGGAGCGAAGGGATACCTGGTCGAATATACACTGGCGCTGTTCCACACCTTCCGCCTGGCGTGGAAAGTGCATTTCGCGCGCGGCTTCGACGTCATCCACGCCTGCAATCCGCCCGACTTGCTGTTCCTCATCGGCGGCTTCTTCAAGTTGACGATGGGCAAGCGTTTTCTGTTCGACCACCATGACATCAATCCGGAGCTGTACGAAGCCAAGTTCGGCCGGCGCGATTTCTTTTATAAACTGATGGTGCTGTTCGAGCGCTGGTCGTTCCAGAGCGCCGACGTGTCGATCGCCACCAACGAGTCGTACAAAAAGATCGCCATCGAGCGTGGCGGCATGCGGCCCGAGGATGTCTACGTGGTGCGCAGCGGGCCCAAGCTGGACCGCCTGCGCGTGCTGCCGCCCGTGCCGGAACTCAAGAAGGGGCGAACTTACCTGGTCGGCTATGTGGGCGTGATGGGCGCGCAGGAAGGCATCGATCTGCTGCTGCAGGCGGCGCAATACATCGTGCAGAGCCTCAAGCGCGAGGATGTGCATTTCGGCCTGGTCGGTGGCGGCACCTCGCTGGAACAGATGAAGCAGATGGCGCAGGACATGGGCATCGCCGACTATGTGACGTTTACGGGGCGCGTGCCGGACCAGCAATTGCTGGAAATGCTCAACACCTCCGACGTGTGCGTGAACCCGGACGTGGCCAACGACATGAACGACAAGTCGACCATGAACAAGATCATGGAATACATGGCGCTGGGCAAGCCGATCGTGCAGTTTGATCTGGTTGAGGGCAAGGTGTCCGCGCAGCAGGCATCCTTGTATGCCTTGAAGAACGATCCCATCGACATGGCGCGCAAGATCGTCGAATTGCTCGACGACCCGGCCCGCCGCGAGCAGATGGGGGCATTCGGCCGCCATCGCGTGATCAACGAGCTGGAGTGGGAATATGAGGCACCGAAGCTGCTGGCCGCGTATGCACGCCTGTTTCCCGCCGCCGCGCCCGCCGTTCCCGTAACCTTGAGCAAGGATGGCCGCTGAAGTGCGCCCCACCGTGATGGAGCATGCTGGACGATGAAAGCAATGATACTGGCGGCAGGCAAGGGCACGCGCGTGCAGCCCCTGACCTATGATTTGCCCAAGCCGATGATTCCCATCCTGGGCAAGCCCGTGATGGCTTATCTGGTGGAACACCTGGCGCAGCATGGCGTGACCGACATCATGGTCAACGTCAGCTACCTGCATGAAAAGATCGAGGAGTATTTCGGCGAAGGCCACCAGTTCGGCGTGCGCATCGGCTACTCGTTCGAAGGCTATACGAACGATGCGGGCGAGGTCGTGCCGCAACCGCTCGGTTCGGCCGGCGGCATGAAGAAGATCCAGGAGTTCGGCGGCTTTTTCGACGACACGACGATCGTGCTGTGCGGCGACGCCTTGATCGACCTCGACCTGGAAGCGGCTCTGCGCGAGCACCGCAGCAAGGGCGCGCTGGCGTCCGTCATCACCTTGGAAGTGCCTTGGGACAAGGTATCGAGTTATGGCGTTGTGGTCAGCGACGAAGACGGGCGCATCCGCGCCTTCCAGGAAAAGCCGGCGCAGGCCGATGCGCAGTCCAATTGCGTCAGTACCGGCATCTATATTATCGAGCCGGCCGTGCTGGACCTGATTCCCGCCGGCCAGCCCTTTGATATCGGTTCGCAACTGTTTCCCTTGCTGGTCGCGCAAGGCTTGCCCTTCTATGCGCAAAAGCGCCAGTACAACTGGATCGATATCGGCAGCATCAAGGATTACTGGGAAGTGCTGCAAAGCGTGCTGATGGGAAAAGTGGCCAATTTGCACGTGCCGGGTACCCAGATCGCCGATGGCGTGTGGGCCGGCCTGAATACGAGCATCGACTGGAGCGGCGGCACGCGCATCGAAGGCCCCGTCTACATCGGCTCGGGCTGCCGCATCGAGGCGGGCACGACCATCATCGGGCCGGCCTGGATCGGCCATGGCAGCCATGTCTGCGGCGGCGCCGAAGTGGTGCGCAGCGTGCTGTTCGAGTACACGCGCGTGCTGCCTGGCGTGCGGCTTGATGAAATGATCGTCTTCAAGGATTATAGTGTCGACCGTGCCGGCCAGATGCGCCATGTCTCCGACTATGAGAAAGATGCCTGGGGCAATGCGCGCGACCGGCGCAGCCTGCGCCGCGACGAAACGCCGCCGGCCCTGTATGCTGCCCAATAATTGCTGCCCAATAATTGCTGCCCAATAATTGCTGCCCAATAATTGCTGCCTAGTAAATGCTGCCCAATAAACTGTTTTTGAAATGAAACCATGAAAATTTACCCAGTCATCCTGTCCGGCGGTTCGGGCACCCGTTTATGGCCGCTGTCGCGCGCCGTGCTGCCCAAGCAACTATTGCCGCTGGTAACGGACAAGACCATGCTGCAGGAAACGGCGCTGCGCGTCACCAGCCTGCCCAACCGCCGTGCCGGCGATAGCGGACTGGCCGGTTTCGAGGTCATGCCGCCGCTGGTGGTGTGCGGCAATGAACACCGCTTCATGGTGGCCGAGCAACTCCGCGAAATCGGCTTGCCGCCGCTGGGCATCTTGCTCGAACCGGTGGGGCGCAACACGGCGCCGGCCGTGGCCGTGGCCGCGCAATACCTGCTGGCCATCGACCCGCAGGCGCTGATGCTGGTCTTGCCGGCCGACCATGTCATCACCGACGTGGCCGCGTTTCACCAGGCCATCGCCGAGGCGGCACTGCTGGCGGCCGATGGTGCGCTGGCCACCTTCGGCATCGTGCCGACGGCGCCGGAAACGGGCTATGGCTATATCCGCAGCGGCGCGCCCGTCAGCCCTGGCGCCGTGGGCTGCAAGGTCGAGCGTTTCGTGGAAAAGCCGGACCTGGCCACGGCGCAGTCGTTCCTTGCCGCTGGTAATTATTCCTGGAACAGCGGCATGTTCATGTTCCGCGCCGAACGCTATCTGGGCGAGCTGGGGCAATTCCAGCCCGCCATGCTGGCCGCCTGCGAAACGGCCGTGCGCGACGGCTACCGGGACCTCGATTTCTGCCGCCTGGAAGAGCAGGCCTTCGCCGCCTGCCCATCCGATTCGATCGACTATGCCGTCATGGAGCATACGGCGCATGCGGTGGTGCTGCCGGCCGCCATCGGCTGGAGCGATGTGGGATCATGGTCGGCCCTGTGGGAAGTGCAAGCTGGGGACGCCAACGGCAACGTGGTGCGCGGCGACGTGTACCTCGACGGCGTGCGCAATTGCCTGGTGCGCGCCGAGCGCCGCATGGTGGCCGTGCTGGGCGTGCAGGACTTGATCGTGGTGGAAACGGACGACGCCATCCTGGTGGCGCACAAGAACCAGGTGCAGCGCGTGAAACAGGTGGTCGACCACTTGAAGCAGGCGGGACGCAGCGAACACGTGCAGCACCGCAAGGTGTACCGCCCGTGGGGCAGTTATGAAGGCATCGATATCGGCGAGCGCTTCCAGGTCAAGCGCATCACCGTCAATCCGGGCGGCAAGCTGTCCTTGCAGATGCATCACCACCGCGCCGAACACTGGGTGGTGGTCAGCGGCACGGCGCAAGTGACGTGCGGCGAGAAGGTGACTTTACTCACGGAAAACGAATCGACCTACATCCCCATCGGCATGACGCACCGGCTGGAAAATCCGGGCAAGCTGCCCTTGCACCTGATCGAAGTGCAGTCGGGCAGCTACCTGGGCGAAGACGACATCGTGCGCCTGGAGGATGTCTACCAGCGCGCCTGATGGCGCTATAATCGGAGGGCAGCCGCGCCCCTGGCCGCCTGCCTCCGATCCCTCCCTTACCGGTGCACCGACCCTTGCGCAACTTCCTTTGTCTTTCGCTGGCGCTGGCCGCCGCCGCCCATGCCGAGCCTGTCGCACCTGTCCCACCTGCGGCCCCGCCCGGATTGCAGGCGTCGCAGCTGGCCATCGTCATCAACGACGCCGAGCCCAACAGTATCGAAGTGGGCGAGTATTACCGCAAGGCGCACGGCATTCCGGCCGCCAATGTGGCGCACGTCAACATTCCCAACCGCCCCCGCAAGCTCAGCATCGATCAGTTCGCGCAGTTGAAGGAGCGCATCAATGCGCAGCTGAAACCCGAGATCCAGGCCGTGCTGATGGTGTGGAGCGCGCCGTATGCCGTCGAATGCAATGCCATCACCTCGGCTTTTACCCTGGGTTATGACGGGGATCAATGCGCGAAGACGTGCGACCCCGGCAAGCCCAGCGCGTATTTCAACAGCGAAGCGGCGCAGCCTTACACGCAGCTGGGCTTGCGCTTGTCGATGCTGCTGCCCATCGATTTCGTGGAAGAGGCCAAGGCCGTGGTGGACCGGGGCGCCGTCAGCGGCTTTTCCGTGCCGGCCGCCAGCGCGTACTATCTGACCACCAGCGACGCGGCGCGCAACAGCCGGGCCGGTTTCTTTCCGCCCGCCGGCGTCGTGCGCCAGCGCAAGCTGACCGTCAAGAACCTCAAGGCGGACAGCCTGGAAGGGGCGCAAGACATCATGGTGTACCAGACGGGGCAGGCCAAGGTGGCCAAGCTGGAAACCCTGCGTTTTCTGCCCGGCGCCCTGGCCGACCATTTGACCTCGTTTGGCGGTGACTTACAGGGCAATAGCCAGATGAGCAGCCAGCGTTGGCTGGAAGCGGGCGCGACGGCCAGCTATGGCACCGTCAGCGAACCGTGCAGCTATTGGCAGAAGTTTCCCAATCCGACCGTGCTGCTGCGCCGCTACCTGTCCGGCAGCACGGCGCTGGAAGCGTACTGGGGCAGCGTGCTGTGGCCGGCCCAGGGCCTGTTCATCGGCGACCCGCTGGCCGCCCCGTATGCGGGCTTCAGGCGCTGAAGCCAGATTCTTTCAGACAATAAAAAAGGCCCTTGCGGGCCTTTTCTTATACTGCGGCGTTCACGGTGCGTTATTTGCTCCTGCGGCGGCGCGCCAGGGCGACGAGGCCCAGTCCGGCCAGCAGCATGGCATAGGTTTCCGGTTCCGGCACGGCTGGGATTTCCGGTGTCACGGGGAGGATGCTGCCGCCCGTGAAGCCGCCACCCGAACCGCCGCCGCCGACACCGTTGCTGCCTGTGGGCAAGTTTTCACCCAGCGACGAGGAAACGATCAACGGCGCCTGGGTGTCGCCGCTGCGGCCCTGATACGAACGGCCCGGGCCACGGTAGCCGGCCGCGTCATCGAAGGGGCGGTTTTCTTCGGAAGCGACGAAGTCGCGCGTGGCAAAGCTGAAGTCGCGGTCGCTGCTGGCGAGCGCCTTGCTCGGTTCTCCGGCAGCGGCACCGGCAGGCAACTGGCGCGCGGCCAGGCGCTGATTGCTTTCGGCCGCGGGAGCCTTGCGGAATTCCTGGTCGGACGCGATGCCGTCAAATTCCGGCGTCTTGTTCGTGCCGTCATTGGTGCGCGTGCCTGCGCCGATGAAGCCGTTGGACAGGCTGCAAGCGCTGTAGGTGCCATCGAGGTTGGCATCTTTCGTATTGCCATTCGCCGACTGCGTGCTGGCCTGGCAATTCTTTTCATTCTTTTGCGCAGGCGCGGCCGTTTGCGCCTGGACGCTGGCGCCGAACAGCATCAATGCTGCGGCCAGCAGCAAGGGACGGGAAGAGGCTGGCGTGAAAATTGGTGTTGGCATGATCGATCTCTCAAAAAGCATGGAAGGGTGCGCCGCTCGGCGCGTGTATCCACTGCGAATGTTGCCGCTCCCGTCCAGGCTACCGTTGCGAGCAAGGTGGGAGTGCGTTTCAAGGTCAGGCATGGATGGGGCCTGCACTACTGGGTCTGGTGTTGCCGTTTAATTTATTGTCATGAACTAAACTTATTTGTTTGAATTATATCATATTGTGCGGCTGCGTAACGGCCGGGATTGCTTTGCAAGGCATGGCGTTGTTGAAAGGATACTGATGGCATGCGGCCGCCAGCCGTGCTCCTGGCTGCGCATTACTCCGTTCAGCTTAATGAAATGTCATCAACTCGTCATGCAGCCTGTTTAGTATGTACATTCGTATGTAAATCATAAGTTCGTTGTCATTTTACTGACCAGGAAAACCATGACTTCCCACCTTGCCGCCGTGTCCGTTTCACCCCTGTCCCTGGGCAAACCGCTGCGCCTGACGGTCATGGCCGCCGTGCTGGCCAGCCTGTCGCTGCCTGCCCTGGCCGCCTCCGACGTCGTCATCAGCCAGGTGTATGGCGGTGGCGGCAACACGGGGGCCGTGTACCGCAACGATTTCATCGAGCTGTTCAACCGTGGCGCCAGTCCCGTCAACTTGAGCAACTGGAGCGTGCAATACGCGTCCGCCGCTGGCACGAGCTGGTCCGTGACGGCCTTGCCGGCTATCGATTTGCAAGCTGGCCAGTATTTGCTGGTTCAGCAAGCCAAGGGCACGGGCGGCACGCAAGACTTGCCCACGCCGGACGCCACGGGCAGCCTGGCCATGTCCGGCACGGCAGGCAAGGTATTGCTGAGCAATGGCAAGACGGCGCAAACGGGCGCCAGCCCTACGGGCGCGGCCGTCATCGACTTGGTCGGCTTCGGCACGGCCAACGGTTTTGAAGGCGCCGTGGCACAAGCACCATCGAATACCTTGTCTATCCTGCGCGCGAATGGCGGCTGCGGCGACACGGACGATAACAGCGTTGATTTTGCCACCGGCAGCGTGACGCCGCGCAATACGGCCTCGCCGCTGAATGTCTGCGGCGGCCCGGTCGTGCACCAGATCATTACCAGCTGCCCGGCCAGCTTGGCCTTGGCCGTGGGCAATGGCGGCAATGCCGTGCTGCGCGCGTCCGACGTGGATGGCGTCGTGAATGCCGCCACCTTGAGTTCGCCCGCCGTGGCCGGCATCAGCCTGGCCAATTTCAGCGCGGCCGGCGTGGCGGGCGAGAGCGCCATGGTCAGCCTGCTGGTGGCCGCTGGCGTGCCGGTGGGCAATTATCCCGTCATCGTCAGCTTCAGCAATGACCAGCAGCAAAGCGCCAGCTGCAAGATCGATGTCGCCGTGCAAGGCCTGGCCGCCGTCAGCCACACGATTCCGCAAATCCAGGGATCGGGCGCGGCCAGCCCGTATGCCAATTCCGTGCAAACGACGGAAGGCGTGGTGACCCTGAAAGTGGGCACGGGCTTCTTCATGCAGGACGCGGCCGGCGATGGCGACCCATCGACGTCGGACGGTATCTTTGTATACACGGGCGCGACGGCCACCACCGTGCAGCCGGGCGAACTGGTGCGCGTGACGGGCACGGTGGTCGAATACACGCCCTCGGGCGCGAAAAATTCCTATACGGAATTCAAGGACGTGACGGCCATCCTCACGCAAGGCGCTGGCCACGGCATCGTGCCGACGAATGTAACCTTACCGAACGAAAACCTGGCCGCCGTGGAAGGCATGCTGGTGCGCTTCACGCAACCGTTGACCGTGTCGCAAAACGCCTACCTGGGTGCGCGCGGCGAGCTGACCCTGTCGGCGGGCCGGCGCGAAGTGCCGACCAATCGCCATCCGGCTGGCTCCGCCGAGGCGCAAGCCTTGATCGCCGCCAATGCGAACAACCTGATTGTGCTCGATGATGGTATTTTCGTGGCGCCGGTGACGATACCGTACATCGGCCAGGACAATACCGTGCGCAGCGGCGATACGGTGGCCGACTTGACGGGCGTGGTGGATTTCGGCGCCATCGGCGGTGGCGGCGCCGCCTACAAATTGCAGCCGACGCAGACGCCGCAATTCTCGCGCGACAATCCGCGCACGGGTAGCCAGGAACTTCCATCCGGCAATGTCAAGGTGGCCAGCGCGAATGTGCTCAATTTCTTTACGACCTTTACGAATGGCAACAATATCTTTGGGCAAACGGGGCAGGGCTGTACCGTCGGCACTTCGACCACCAAGAGCAATTGCCGCGGCGCCGACAACCTGGCCGAGTTCGAGCGCCAGCGCGACAAGATCGTCGCCGAACTGAAAGCCATCGATGCGGACGTGGTGGGTTTGATGGAAATCCAGAACAATGGCGAAATCGCCGTCACTTACCTCGTCGAGCAGCTCAACGCGGCCATCGGCGGCGTCACCTATGCCGTGGTGCCGAAACCGGCCGCCACGGGCACGGACGCCATCCGCGTGGCGATGATCTACAAGCCAGGCAAGCTGGGCCTGGTGGGCGGCGCCTTGTCGGACGCCAACGCCATCAACAATCGCCCACCGATGGCGCAAACTTTCCTTGCAAGCAATGGCGAGAAATTCTCGCTGATCGTCAACCACCTGAAATCGAAGGGCAGCTGCCCGTCGAGCGGGCTGGACGCGGACCAGAACGACAGCCAGAGCTGCTGGAACGCTACCCGCGTGCAGCAAGCCCAGCGTCTGGTGGGCAGCTTCGTGCCGCAGGTGGCGGCCGCTGCCGGCGACGCGGACGTGCTGGTCATCGGAGACTTGAATTCGTATGGCGCGGAAGACCCGATCCAGGTCATCACGGGCGCCGGCTTCGTCAATGAACTCGAGCGTTTCGTGCGGCCGTCCGGCATGCCGTACTCGTATGTATTCGGCGGCCAGAGCGGCTACCTCGACCATGCGCTGGCCAGCGCCTCGCTGAGCCCGCAAGTGGCCGGCGTGGCCGAATGGCATGTGAATGCGGACGAGCCGGAAGTGATCGACTACAACATCGATTCGGCCAAGCCGCAAGACTTGTACAACGGCTTGCCCTACCGCGCTTCGGACCACGACCCCGTCGTCATCAGCCTGGACCTGCAGCCTGCCTACCGCGACATCACGGCCGGCGTGGCGCAAGCGAGCTCGGGCCTGAGCTACAACCGCGCGACGCAAAAATACACGGGCACGTTCTCGTTCACAAATACGGGCACGAGCACGCTCAACGGCCCGTTCCAGGTGGTGTTTGGCGGCTTGCCGGCCAGCGTGACCCTGGCCAATGCCACGGGTAGCCATGCGGGCGCCGCCTACGTCACCGTCAACGCGGCCAGCCTGGCGCCGGGCGCGACGGCCTCGTTTGCCGTCAGTTTCAGCAATCCGTCGAAAGTGACGATCCATTATTCCGCCAGCATTTTCGCCGGCAACTTCTAAGGACCCCATCATGTTGACAACGACACTTAATCTGACTCTGCGCCGCGCCGTGCTGGCGGCCGTGCTGGCCGCCAGCTCCAGCGTGGTACTGGCGGACCCGCTCGGCTACCGCGTGGAAATCGACACGAGCCAGTTTTCGGGCGCCGGCTTCCTCGACTTCGCCTTTATCGCCGGTAACAGCCCCGTGCCCGGCGCCAGCGCCGTGCTGAGCAATTTTTCGGGCGCGTTCGGCGCGCTCGAATCGCTGGAAGGCAACGTCAGCGGCAGCGTGCCCGGCACCTTGACCTTTGGTAACAGCGGCGCCTACAACGACTGGTTTCACAACGTGACCCTGGGTGGCAAGTTCGGTTTCAACGTCGTCTTCGGCGGCGACTTCCTGAGCACGGCTGGCAACGCGGGCACGACGTTTGGCGTGGGCTTGCTCGACTACACAGGCACCACTTACCTGGGCAATGCAAATGGCAACCTCGTGCAATTCGAACTGACGCCGCTGAACGGTGGCTTGCCCGCCAGCATTACGGGCAGCAGCTACGCCAGCATCGCGACGATCTCGGCCGTGCCGGAAGCGTCGGAATGGATGATGCTGACGGGCGGCCTGGCGCTGATCGGTTTTGCCCTGCGCCGCCGCCAAGCTGTCACACGCGCCTAGTCTATTTATTCGTAATAGCTATAAATCAGGAAACTAAATTGTATTGGCCACTGTTTTACGCTTGATGCATAGTCAAAAACTTGTCGGGCAGTCTAGTTTTTCATGGACTGCCGCCAACTTTTTTGGGAGATGCATCGATGCCTGGCCATATCCTGGTGCTGAACCCTGCGCCCGCCATGCAAGCGCTGCTGGCGCATAACCTGGCGGGGGCCGGTTACCGGGTCAGCTGCGCCGTGGATGCGCGCGGCGCGCTGGCGCTGCTGGCGGCTGACCCGCCCGATGTATTGTTGCTGGAATGGGATCTGCCGGATGCATCTGGCATCGCGCTGCTGCGCCAGCTGCGCCAGGATGGCGTGCTGTGCGACTTGCCCATCATCATGGTCAGCGCCCGCGACAGCGAGCAAGACAAGGTGCTGGCGCTGGACAGCGGCGCCGACGATTATCTGTGCAAACCTGTCGGTCCCCGTGAAATGCTGGCCCGCGTGCACGCGCTGCTGCGCCGCCGCGCGCCAGCGGTCTTGCGCGCAGGCGCAGGCACGGCCGGGGCCATCGCCTTGCGCCTCGATCCGCACACCCGGCGCGTGACGGCCGGCAAGGTGCCAGTCAGCCTGGGCCGCGTGGAATTCAAGCTGCTGCATTTCCTCATGGACCATCCGGGCAGGGTGCATAGCCGCGCGCAGCTGCTGGACCAGGTGTGGGGCCATGCGGCCTATCTCGACGAGCGTACGGTCGACGCCCACGTGGGACGCTTGCGCCACGCCTTGCAGCCGGGCGGCTGCGGCCACCGCATCGAAACCGTGCGCGGCAGCGGTTACCGCTATCTGGCGCTGGATGCCCTTGACACCGCCGTGTGCGCCTGATGCTGCTGACGGGGCGGGAACAGGAATACTTGCTGCACGCCATACTCGGCGCGCATGGCATCGCCGTGCCCGGCGATTTTTTCCTGTGGAGCCAGGGGCCGCTGCAGGCGCTGCTGCCGCATGCCGTGCTCGTTTGTGCGCAACTGGGCGCAGATGGCGGCGTGGTGCGCAGCGCGGCCTGGCATAGCGCGGTGCTCACCGAGGCCGAGGTGCTGGCGCTGAGCGACCCGCGCCAAGGGCAGGTTGCACGACTGGCGCAAGCGTGGCGCGCAGGCGGGCGGCGCGTGGCCATCCTCGATGGCGTGTTGGTGCATGGCAGCGCGGCGGCGGGCGGCGGCAGTTTTTTTGCCTTGTTCGGCGTGCCCCGGACCGATCCGGCGCGCCAGGCCTATGTGCTGGAATTGCTGCTGCCCTGCATGCACCTGCATTGGCTGGCGCTGCCGGACGGCGCGCAGGCAGCACTCGCCGGCGTGGCGCGCGCGGCCAGTGCGCGCGAGCTGGAAGTGCTGCACTGGGTCAGCATCGGCAAGAGCAATGAAGAGGTGGGGCAAATTCTCGGCATCAGCGGCGGGACCGTGAAAAGCCACTTGCAGCGCATCTACAAATTATTGGGCGTGAGCAACCGCACGCAAGCCGTGTCGCGCGGCATCTCGCTGCGCTTGCTGGCCGCCTGAAGCCGCTTAGCGCTGGGGCCGGGGTGTGGCGGTCTGGTGCGTGCCGCCACCGTTGAACTGATCCTCGGTGCCGGGCGCGACGCGCGCCACGAGCGGGCTGGCGCGCAGGCGCGTGACTTCGTCCGGCGTCAGCAGGGCGGCAAAGCCGTTCAGCGCGGCCGTGTAATGATATTGCACCGTGGCATCGGGCACCAGCGCCAGCACGGCACGCCGGCCACTTTCCCGCTGCGCCTCCCGCTGGGCTTCCCTTTGTCCTGCATCAGACGGCGGGGGCAGTTGCAGGCTCAGTTCAACAATATATGGCTGTCGCTGCGGCGCCGCCGACGCGCCGGCAGGCAGCACGCTGGCAGCGGCCAGGATGGCAAGGCTCAAGCGGATTGCAGACATGCAAGCTCCTTCGGCAGGTGGCGGCATGGCCGCTCATGCGCCGATTGTACCCCTGCCGCATGGCGGCTGGCGCGCGACTTGCGTTAGTGCAAATCAGATGGTTTCCCCTGGAATTTTGTTGTTTTCAGTACAAAGAAAAGATTGTATTAACCATAAGCGGCATGGTAGCCTGCTAGGCATCAGGCAGGCGCGCGCCGTCTGTGCGCGGCCACTAGCGGCGCACATGGCGGCAATGTATTGAAGGTAGGCAAGAAGGAGTTACCGGATGCATGCAGCACACAGGCAGAACCTTGCGGCAACGCGCCATGCGCGCGGCTTTACCTTGCTCGAATTGCTGGTCGTCATCGTCATCATCGGCTTGCTGGCGGCCTATGTCGGCCCCAAATATTTCGCCCAATTGGGCAAATCCGAAGTGACGGTGGCCAAGGCGCAGATCGAGGCGTTTGAAAAATCGCTCGATACCTACCGCCTCGACGTGGGGCGCTACCCGACCACGGAAGAAGGCCTGGCCGCGCTGCTGGTCGCGCCGCCCGCCGCCGGTACACGCTGGAATGGACCCTACCTGAAAAAGGCCGTGCCGCTCGACCCGTGGGGCCATGCCTATCAATACCGCGCGCCCGGCAGCAAGGGCGAATATGACATCGTCTCGATGGGCAAGGATGGCCAGCCGGGCGGCAGCGGCGAGAACGCCGACATCAGCTCGCAATAACGCCAGCGCATTCTTTTTCCTACGGATAAGCCATCATGCAGTTCGAAGTACGCGCGCTTTCCACGGACCAGGCCGTAACTATCTTGCAGACGTGCGTGATCGACGGCCGCGACGAAGCCGACGCGCGCCGCCAGGCCGAGGCGCGCGGCCTGTTCGTCAGCGCCATCCGCCCGCTGCGGGCGACGCCGTTCAGCGCGGCCGGCCGCCAGCGCGCGCGGGCCTTGCCCCTGCTGCTGTTCAGCCAGGAATTGCTGGCGCTGCTGAACGCGGGCCTGGGCATCGTCGAAGGGCTGGAAGCCTTGCTGGAAAAGGAAGCGTCGCCGGCCACGCGCAGCGTGCTCACGCGCCTGCTGGAAGGTTTGCGCGAAGGCAAGCGCTTTTCCGCCGTGCTGGCAGAACAAGCGGAACTGTTTCCGCCCTTGTACATCGGCATCGTCAAGGCGGCAGAGGGCACGAGCGACTTGCCGCGCGCCTTGTCGCGCTACATCGACTACCAGCAGCGCATCGATACGGTGCGCAGTAAAATCGTCAGCGCCGCCATTTATCCCGCCATCCTGCTGGCCGTGGGCGGCGGCGTCAGCGCCTTCCTGATCAGCTATGTCGTGCCCCGTTTCGCCGAGGTCTACCAGGGCGCCGGGCGCAACTTGCCGTGGATGTCGCAAGTGATGCTCAGCTGGGGCCAGTTCGTCACCGAACACGGCGTGCTGCTGTTGCTCGGGCTGGCGCTGGCCGGCAGCGTCGTGTTCACTGCCGTGCGGCGCGTGCTGCGCCATGGCGGCGTGGCGCGCCTGCTGGCGAAGCTGCCCGGCATCGGCGAGCGCGTGCGCATCTATGAACTGTCGCGCTTGTACCTGACACTGGGCATGCTGGCCGAAGGCGGCATCACCATCGTGCAGGCGATCGCCACCGTGCAGGCGATGGTGTCGCCGGGCATGCAGGCGTCGTTGCAGCAGGCGCGCGGCGCCATCGAGGCGGGCCAGCCCCTGTCGTCGGCCTTTGAGCAGCATCGACTGACGACGCCGATTTCCCTGCGCATGCTGCGCGTGGGCGAGCGCACGGGCGACATGGGCCCCATGCTGACACAGTCTGCCGCCTTTTACGATGGCGAAATCAGCCGCTGGATCGACCGTTTTACGCGCACGTTCGAGCCGCTGCTGATGGCCGCCATCGGCCTGGTCGTGGGCGCCATCGTGATCCTGCTGTACATGCCCATCTTTGACCTTGCCGGCGATATTTCATGATGCAAACCGAAACCACCGTCGCCAGCGTGGCCATCGATCCTGCGCTGCTGCAGCGCGCGCGCATCCTGAGCCGGCAATCGAAGCGTAGCCTGGTCGAGGAATTGCAGCAGCTGAGCGGCATCGAGGCGCGCGCCGTGGTGCGCGCACTGGCGCGTCCGTTCGGCCTGGACGTGCTGGAAACGGCCGACATGCTGGCGCTGTCTCCCGCCTTCGACGTGCTGCCCCTGTCGCAGGCGCTGGCGCGCCACAGCGTGCTGCTGCGCGCCGCCGATGGCCAGCTGGTGGGCGTGATCGCCGACCCTTTCGACCTTGACCTGCAAACCTGGCTGAATGCGCGCGCGGGGCAGGGCGCCTTGACCGTGCGCCTGGCGCTGCAGGCCGACATCGGCGCCTATTTGTCGAAGCAGGAAGAATCGGCGCGCGCCGTCGACAGCCTGCTGCCCGGCGCCGCCACGGACGCGCGGCGCGACGGCAAGACGGCGGCCGTGCTGTCGTTTGCCAGCGTGTCGGAAGCGGCCAGCCCCGCCGTCAAGCTGGTCAACTCGACCCTGTATGACGCGCTCAAAGCAGGCGCCTCGGACATCCACCTGGAAAGCACGGCAGGCGGCCTGGCCGTCAAGTACCGGGTCGACGGCGTGCTCGATCACGCCACGTCCGTCAACGGCATCGAAGTGGCCGAACACATCATCTCGCGCCTGAAAGTGCTGGCCGAACTCGATATCGCCGAGCGCCGCGTGCCGCAGGACGGCAGCTTCCGCGTCGAATCGGGCGGACGCGAAATCGACTTGCGCGTCTCCATCATGCCCAGCATCCATGGCGAGGATGCCGTCATTCGTATCCTCGACAAGCGCGCCATGATCGAGGCCTACGGCGCCCTGACCCTGGAAGCGCTGGGTTTTGATGCGCCTTCGCTGGAAGCCTTGCGCGCGCTGGCGCAGGAAGCCTACGGCATGCTGCTCGTCACCGGTCCCACGGGTTCGGGCAAGACGACGACCCTGTACGCGGCGCTGACGGAAATCCATAACGGGCGCGAAAAGATCATCACCATCGAAGACCCCGTCGAATACCAGCTGCCCGGCATTTTGCAAATCCCCGTCAATGAAAAGAAGGGGCTGACCTTTGCCAAGGGCTTGCGCTCGATCCTGCGGCACGACCCCGACAAGATCATGGTGGGCGAGATCCGCGACCGTGAAACGGCGGAAATCGCCGTGCAATCGGCCCTCACGGGCCATTTGGTGCTGACCACCGTGCATGCGAATAATGTCTTCGACGTGTTCGGCCGTTTTACGCACATGGGCATCGACCCGTATGCGTTTGTTTCGGCCCTGAACGGCATCTGGGCGCAGCGCCTGATCCGCACCAACTGCCCCCATTGCGCCACCGATTACACGCCCGACGATGCGGAACTGGCCAGCGTGGGCCTGGCGCGCGCCGACGTTACGCAGTATCAATTCAAGCAGGGCAAGGGCTGTGGCGACTGCCGCGGCACGGGCTACAAGGGGCGCCGCTCGATCGCCGAAATCCTCGTGCTGACCGATGAAATCCGCGAACTGATCGTCGATAAAAAACCTATCCGCCAGATCAAGGCGGCCGCGTATGCGAACGGCACGCGCAGCCTGCGCCTGGCGGCGCTGGAACTGGTCAAGCGGGGCGCCACCACCATCACGGAAATCAAGAGGGTCACCCTGCATGCGTAGAGGTTTTGGACAAGCCCTGCGCCTGGGCGTGGCGGCGGGCAAGGTGAGCCTGTGGCGCAGCAGCCGCTGGCGCGCACCTGCCTGGACGCCGCTGGGCGAAGCCGCGTATGCGCCGGACGATGCGCCTCATGGCGACTTTGCCGCCCTGGGCCAGGCGCTGGAACAGATTTTGCCAGTTGGCCAATACGCGCGCTGGCCCTTGTCCGTGGTGCTCGACGATGCGCTGGCGCGCCTGTGGCAGGTGGACATGCCGCAAGGCGCCGCGCGCCTGGCCGACATCGAGGCGGCCGCCGCGCTGCGCTTTCAGTCGCTGTATGGCGATGCACCGGGTCTGTGGCGCAGCAGCGGCGCCTGGGATGCGCGCGCGCCGTTTTTCTGCGCCGTGCCGCGCGCACTGCTGGCGCAGCTGACCCGCGTGGCGGCCGAACGCAAGCTGGCATTGATCTTTATCACGCCGCAATTCGCGCGCCACTGGAACCGCTGGCACGGCGCGCTGAAGCCGGGCGCCTGGTTTGGCCAGCTGCAGGAGCACGTCCTGACCCTGGGCGTGCGGCACGAGGGCCGTCTGCGCGCCGTGCGCGCGCTGCCCGTGCCGCCTGGCGCTGCCAGGGACTGGCTGGCGCAGACTCTGGCGCGCGAGGCGTTGCTGCAAGGCGTGCCCGCACCGGCGCTGCTGCAGTTGTGCGGCGCGGCGCCAGCGGGCTGGCTGACGCCGGCGCAAGCGTTCCATTGCCAGGCTTTTTCCGCGCCGGATGGCGAAGGCGTTTTGTCGCCGGCGGCCCGGCTGGCGCATAGCGGAGGCGTGGCATGACGCGCCTCGATATCGATTTTGCGCCGCCCAACTGGCGCCGCAGCCTGCACCGCGTACCCGTCTGGGCGTGGTGCATCGGTGCGCTGGGCGCGGTGCTGGCCGTCACGGCCGCGTACAGCGGCAGCGCCGCGCTGCAGCGCCAGCAGGCAAGCGAGGCGCAGTTGCAGCGCGCGCAGCAGCGCGTGCTGGCCGCCACGCAGGGGCCGGTGAGCGCACCGCAGACACCGATCGCACCGGCGCAGGCGGCAGCCGTGAATGCGGCCATTCTGCAATTGAATCTGCCATGGCGCGACCTGCAGGATGCGCTGGCCAGCGCCACGCCGCCCGCCATCGCGCTGCTGGCGCTGGAGCCGGATGCGCGCAAGCGCGTGCTGAAGATCACGGCCGAGACGACCAGTAGCGACGCCATGGTGGCCTACATCGCGCAACTGAAGCGGCAGGAGCTGTTCGGCACGCGCGTGCAGCTGCTGCGCCATGAAATTAATGCGCTCGATCCGAACAAACCCCTGCGCTTCCAGCTCGAAGCGCGCTGGGGCACGCCATGATGGCCATCGACCTCGCAATCGTGCGCCTGCGCGCGCAACTGCTGCTGCGCCGCCTGGGTGCGCCCGCCTGCCTGGCCGTGGCCTTGCTCGCGCTGGGCGTGGCAGCCTGGGCGTGGGCCTGGCAGCAGCGCGCCGTGGCGGCGCAACTGGAAGCGCGGCCCTTGCCGCGGCCAGTGCTGGCCGTCGCCATCGCGGCGCCGCCGGCGACGGCCAGCGAGAACCTGGCGCGCTTTTATGCCGCCCTGGGACAGCAGCGCCACGCGGAGCAGCAAGTCAAGCAGCTGTTCGACCTGGCCGCGAAAAACGGCTTGCTGCTGGCGCAGGGTGAATACAAGAGTGGCTACGACAAGGCCAGCAGGGTCGCGACATACCAGGTGAGCTTGCCGCTGAAAGGCAGTTATGCGGCCGTGTCGCAGTTCGCGCTGCAAGCGCTGCGCGCCGTTCCCTTTGCTTCGCTCGACGAACTGAGTTTCCGCCGCGAGCAGATCGCCGATACGCAACTCGAAGCGCGCTTGCGCCTGACCTTTTATCTGACCGATACGCCTGGCGATGCGGGAGAGGCGCCATGACGCCGCGCCATCGTCTCATGCTGGCCGGCGTGCTGGGCGCGGGCGCCTTGCTGCTGTTCGGCGAGCGCCAGCCCGTGGCCGAGGTGGCCGAGGCGGTGGAGCGTGCCGTCGCGCCCGCGCGCCATGCTGCCGCCAAGGCGCCAGCCGCGCAGCCGGCCATCCTGGTGCTGCTGCCGCGCAGCGAAGTGGCGGGCGAGGATGGCGACACCTTTGGCGGCGCCGATGGCGCTGGCGCTGTCTTCCAGAGCCAGAACTGGAATCCGCCGCCGAAAATAGCGGTGACGGCCGCGCCCCCGCCGCCCCCGCCGATGGCGCCGCCGCTGCCCTTCGTCTACCTGGGCAAGGCGGCCGCCGATGGCGCCTGGGAAGTCTTTTTGTCGCGCGCCGACAAGACGTATATCGTGCGCGCCCATACCGTCATCGATGGCGCCTACAAGGTCGTGACGATCGCGCCGCCCGTCATGACGCTCACTTATCTGCCGTTGAACCAGGTTCAGCAGCTCAACATTGGAGTTTCCGAGTGATGCCTCGTTCCTTTTCATCGGCGCTGCTGCCGGTAATGCTGGTGCTGCTGTCCGGCTGCGCTGGGCAGCAAGCCTACCGCGACGGGCGCGAGCTGATTGCGCAAGATCAGGTGCCGGCCGGCCTGCAAAAGCTGCAGGAAGCGCTACAGCAAGACCCTGGCAATGCGCAATACCGCAGCGCCTATCTACAGGCGCGCGAGCGGGCGACCGGCAACCGCTTGCAGCAGGCCGAGCGCCAGGCGCAGGCGGGGCAGGGCGAGCTGGCGCGTGCTTCCTTCATGAGTGTGCTGGAAATCGATGCGCAGAACGAGCGCGCCAACAGCGGCTTGCGCGCGCTCGAGCGCGCGCAGCGCCAGGGGAAATTGCTGGCCGACGCACGCACGGCGTTTGATGCAAAACAATACGACCCCGCGCGCCAGCGCCTGAACGCCATCCTGACGGAGCAGCCGAACCATGCGGGCGCGCGTGCGCTGCTGCGCGAGGTCGATGAAAAGACGGCGCCGCCCGTCGTTGAATCGGGCCTGGCCAAGTCGTACAAGCAGCCGATCACCATCGAGTTTCGCGACGCGCCCTTGAAACAGGTGTTCGAGCTGATCGCGCGCCGTTCCGGCCTCAATTTCGTCTTCGACAAGGACGTCAAGGCGGATGCGAAAACGTCGATCTTCCTGAAAAACAGCACGGTGGAATCGGCCGTCTACTTCCTGCTGGTGACGAACCAGCTGGAACAGCAGGTGATGGATGCGAACACGATTCTGATTTACCCGAACGTGGCGGCAAAATTGAAGGAGTACCAGGAAGTGCTGGTAAAGACCTTCTTCCTGGCGAACGCGGATGCCAAACAGGTGGCCAACACGCTCAAGACCATTTTGAAGACGCGCGACGTGGTGGCCGATGAAAAACTCAATCTCGTCATCGTGCGCGACACGCCCGAGGCGATCCGCCTGGCCGAGCGCCTGATCGCGCTGCAGGACGTGCCGGAGGCGGAGGTCGTGCTGGAACTGGAAATCCTCGAAGTCAAGCGCAGCCGCCTGATGGAGCTGGGCGTGGCCTGGCCATCGAGCCTGACCCTGACGCCGCTTTCCACCTCGGGCGGGATCGGGCTGACCATCAACGACCTGAATAATCTGAACCAGCGCACCATTGGCGTGAGCAACCTGGCCGTGACGGCAAACGCCAACAAGACGGATGGCGACGCGAACATTCTGGCCAACCCGCGCATCCGCGTGCGCAACCGTGAAAAGGCGAAATTCGTCATCGGCGACAGGGTACCCGTGGTGACCACCACCATTTCGCCGGGCACGGGCGGCTTCGCGTCCGAGTCGGTCAGCTACCTGGACGTGGGCCTGACGGTGAACGCCGAGCCGACCATCTATTTGAACAATGAAGTGGGCATTCGCATTTCGCTGGAAGTGAGCAACCTGGGGGCGGCCACCACCACCCGCAGCGGCTCGACCCTGTACCAGATTGGCACGCGCCAGGCGTCGACCATGCTGCAATTGAAGGATGGCGAAAACCAGGTACTGGCGGGCCTGATCAACAATGAAGAGCGCAGCTCGGGCAACAAGGTGCCGGGCCTGGGCGACATCCCCGTGCTGGGACGGCTGTTCGGCAGCAGCAAGGACGATAGCCAGAAGACGGAAATCGTGCTGTCGATCACGCCGCACCTGGTGCGCACGGTGCAGCGTCCGGAAGCGAAGGAGTCGGAGTTTTCCGCTGGCACCGAGGGCAGCTTCCGCCGCCGGCCCGACATGGCGGCCAAGGCGCCCACGCAGATGCCGGGCACGGTGATCGTGCGTTCCGGCCCGTCGGCCGTCGGCATGCAGCCGGCGCCGGCGCAGCCGATGATGGCGCCCGGCCAGGTGCCAGCGGCCTTGCCGCAGAGCGTGCCGGCGCCGGACGTGGCGCCGTCGCCCGAGCCGGCCGCCTCTCCCTTGCCGATACCGGCTGGCCAGCCCGTGCCGCTGCAGGCGGCGCCTTTGCCGTTCTCGTCCAGCCAGCCGGTGCCGGTGGCGCCGCCTCCCGCCAAATGAGACTGGCGCAAGCGCAAGGCGGGCAAGGCGGCTTCACCCTGATCGAGCTGCTGGTGACCCTGGCCATCCTGGGCGTGCTGGCCACCCTGGTGATCCCCGTCACGCAGGTGACGGTGCAGCGGCGCCAGGAGCAGGAGCTGCGGCGCGCGCTGCGCGAGATCCGCCAGGGGCTCGACGCCTATAAACGGGCCGGCGACGAGGGCCGCGTCCTGCGCGCGCCCGACGTCAGCGGCTATCCGAAAAGCCTGGAACTGCTGGTCGAGGGCGTGCCGGACCAGCGCAACCCGAAGCGCAGCAAGCTGTTTTTCCTGCGCCGCGTGCCGCGCGACCCGTTCAATGCGGATGCTGGCCTCAGCGATGCGCAAACGTGGGGCAAGCGCAGCTACGCCAGCGAGGCGGCCGAACCGCGCGAAGGCGACGATGTCTACGATGTGTACTCGACTTCCAACAATACCGGCCTGAACAACGTGCCTTACCGTTTATGGTGAACCATGCCCGTCCATGACCGCGCCGCCCGCCCGCGCGGCTTTACCCTGATCGAGTTGCTGGTGGTGCTAGGCATCGTGGCGCTGCTGCTGACCCTGGCCGTGCCCCGCTATTTTCCCAGCCTCGACAAGGCGAAGGAAACCGTGCTGGCCGATAACTTGCGCAACCTGCGCGCGACCATCGACCAGTTCCACGGCGATACGGGCCGTTATCCCGATACGCTGGAGCAACTGGTGGAAAAGAAATATCTGCGCGCCATGCCCATCGATCCCATCACGGACAGCGACAGCAGCTGGCTCATCGTGCCGCCACCCGACGACACGCCGGGCCAGGTGTATGACGTGAAGAGCGGCGCGCCCGGCAAGGACCGCAGCGGCACGCCGTTCGCCGACTGGTAGCGGCCATGCACCGTCCTGCGCGCCGCCAGCGTGGTTTCACTTATCTGGGCCTGATCATCGTGGTGGCCATCCTGGGCCTCGTGGGGGCGGCCGGGCTGAAGATTGGTTCCCTGCTGCAGCGCCAGGCGGCCGAGCAGGAATTGCTCGACATCGGCGCGCAGTTTGTCGATGCGCTGCAGAGTTACGCGGGCGCCACGCCAGCCGGCCAGCCGCAGCAGCCGCCGAGCCTGGCCGCCTTGCTGCGCGACCCCCGCTTTCCGCAGGTGCGCCGGCATTTGCGCAAGCTGTATGTGGACCCCATCACGGGACGCGCCGAGTGGGGCTTGCTGTACCAGCCCGGCCGTCAGGGCATCATCGGCGTGCATAGCCTGTCGTCGTCCGCGCCTTTGAAAGTGGGCAATTTTGACGCCCGCTTCACCGGTTTTGAAGGCAGGTCGCGCTTGTCCGAGTGGCAGTTTGTCGCTGGCGGGCCCGTGCCGCCGGCGGGACTGGCCCTGGTGCCGGCAGACGCCGCCGCTCCGCCTGCCTTGTTTCCACCGCCACAAGCTGCCGCGCCAGCGTCCGAACCGGTACCGCCCGAGGTGGTGGAGCCGGAGGAAGAGAGCGGCGCAGAACAAGAAGCGCGCAATGCGCTTTAACCATAAGTCAACAACGAAGTATCCAAGGGCAACTATTTTCACCTGGAAATTCATCTTGACTCATAACCATTTCATAGAGGAAATACTTTCAATAAATGAAATTTCAATAAAATAATTACAAGTAATTTAATGTCTTTATGCTACCATTCTGCCTGGTACTTTCAGTACTAAAGCGATGGCTGGCCCACTTGGCGGCCATAAATTACTTTTAAGGGATAATTTATGAAATTGAAATTTATCGCGGCAGGCATTCTGGCTGCAGCATCGTTCAGCGCATCGGCGGCCACTTACAATCTGGGTATCCTGGATCCGAGCGGCTTCGATACGCGGGCATCGATCACCACCAATTTCGCCGCCAATTCGGTGGTCGATGATTTGTGGACCTTCAAGCTGCTGACTCCATCGTCGACCTCGTTTGGCGCCTTGCAAACGTTTTCCGTTGCCGAAGGCGCGATCAGCAACTTCGCCGCCACACTGGTGGGTTATGGCGACCTGACCCTGACGTCGGTGGCCGGTATCCAGAGCCTGAGCTGGGCCGGTTCCCTGGCTGCGGGCAACTACGAGGTGCGTGTGTCGGGCTTGAGCGGTTTGCAAAATGGCCAGTACGTGGGCACGGTCTCCGCCTTGCCCGTGCCGGAACCGGAAACCTACGGCATGCTGCTGGGCGGCCTGGCGCTGGTCGGCTTCGCGGCCCGCCGCGCCCGCAAAGCTGCCTGATTTTCGTTGGTCAGAATGACAAAACCCGCCGAGGCGGGTTTTTTTGTTTCTTGTTACGTGTGCGATTGCGACAACATGGGCAGGACTAGGCGCCAAGTCGAAGACAGTACGCTAGTACGGCGAGACGCAGGCAACAACGTCCTGCGCATGTTGTTACGCGTGGCGCTTGAAATCGCGGAAGCGGAAGCCAACGAGGAACAAGGTGGCAAAGTAGGCCACGCCGCACAGGGCCACCACCAGGGCCAGCGCGCCGGCCCGCAACAGCGGATGGGCTTGCATGGCGATCCAGTCGATGCGCATGGCGCCAGCATACGCCACGCCGCCCATCACGATGAGTGCCGGCAGCAGGCGCAGGAAGAACTTGGCCCAGCCCGGTTTCGGCTGGTAGATGCCGCGCTTGCGCAAGCCCCAATAGAGAAAAGTGGCGTTCAGACAGGCGCCCAGGCCGATCGACAGGGCCAGGCCGGCCACGGCGATGTAGGGCACGAACAGCAGATTCATCAGCTGCGTGGCGATCAGCACGCCGATGGCGATTTTCACGGGCGTGCGGATGTCCTGGCGCGCATAAAACGCGGGCGCCAGGGTTTTTACCAAGATGATGCCGATCAGGCCCAGGCTGTAGGCCACCAGCGGCTGCGTCGACATGGTCACGGATTCGGCCGTAAATTTGCCGTAATGGAAGAGGGTGGCGATCAGCGGCGTGGCAAGGGTTGCCATGCCCACGGCGGCGGGCAGGGCCAGCAGGAACGTCAAACGCAAGCCCCAGTCCAGCAGGGCCGAGTATTCCGTCTTGTCGCCATCCACGTTCGCCTTCGACAGGCTGGGCAGCAAGATGGTGCCCAGGGCCACGCCCAGCATGGCGGTCGGAAACTCCATCAGGCGGTCCGCATACGACAGCCAGGAAATGCTGCCCTCCGTCAGGCGCGACGCGATGCTCGTGTTGATCATCAGGCTGATCTGCGCTGCCGAGACGGCGAACACGGCCGGCCCCATCTTCTTCAGCACGCGGCGCACGCCGCCGTCGGACAGGCCGATGGCGGGATTGATCGACAGGCGCGGCAGCATGCCGATCTTGATCAGCGCGGGAATCTGGATCGCCACTTGCAGCAGGCCACCGGCGAACACGGCAATGGCCATGGCGTAGATCGGCTGCTCCAGATGGGGCGCGAGAAACAGCGAGGCGGCGATGAACGACAGGTTCAGCAGCACCGGCGTGAACGCGGGAATCTTGAATTCGCGCCAGGTATTCAAGATGCCGCCGGCCAGGGCCACGAAGGACATGCAAGTAATATAGGGGAACATCAACCGCGTCATCCACACGGCCGCGTCAAAGGCGCCCGGATCCTTGGACAGGCCCGTGGCGATCGCGTAGACGAACCACGGCGCGCCGACGATGCCGATGGCGGACACGAGCAAGGTGGCCCAGACCAGGGTGGTGGCCACATGGTCGGCCAGTTGCTTGCTCGCTTCCTGGCCATGCTGGTTCTTGTATTCAGACAAGATCGGCACGAAGGCTTGCGAGAACGCGCCCTCGGCAAACAATCGGCGCAACAGGTTGGGGATGCGGAAGGCAACAATGAAGGCGTCCGTGTAGGCGCCGGCGCCAAAGGCGCGCGCGAACAGGCTTTCGCGCAATAATCCGGTTACACGGGACAGCATGGTCATGCTGGAAATGGCGGCGAGGGTTTTAAGCAAGTTCATGGGGGCAGATTATAGCCGGGCGCGGTACCGGCAAACGCTTAAAATATGGTAACAAGCGGGTAACAAGCGCCGCCTATTCGCCCTTGCCAGGCCCATTTTCACGTGTTTTTGGCGTGACACACGGTTTTTTGATTTGCCCCCGCTTGAAAATATCGCTATAATCGAAGGCTGTACAGAATTCTGTTACGCAGACACTAATGTTTGACAGGCACTGGTTTGGCACACATGGTTCGGCAGACGCACAGAACGCACCGGTTGGCAAACACTAATGTTTGCAAACGCACTTTGACCCTGTTTTAGGAAATTCCATGGCAAATACCGCACAAGCGCGCAAACGCGCTCGTCAAGCAGTTAAGCAAAACGCACACAATTCGTCCCAACGTTCGACCTTGCGCACGGCTATCAAAGCTGCTCGCAAAGCGATCCAGGGCGGCGACAAGGCAGCTGCTGCTGCAATCTTCCAAGCATCCGTGTCGACCATCGACCGTATCGCTGACAAGAAGATCATCCACAAAAACAAGGCAGCTCGCCATAAGAGCCGTCTGGCAGCTGCTTTGAAAGCACTGTCCGCTTAATATTCGCCAGCAGGCAAGCCACCACGGTGGCCTTGCCTGTGCCGGTACGCTGGCACTGGTTGAAAAGCAAAAACCCGCAGATTCATTCTGGCGGGTTTTTTCGCGTTCTTTTTCGCGCTTTCTCGCGCTTTCTCGCGGCCGTGTCCGCAATGGACAGCGGCCACCGCCTAGCGCGCGGCCGGCAAGTTGCCGATGCTCATGCCTGGCTTGATGTTCTTTTGCTTGAACCAGCCCAGATGCATTTCCAGCGCATAGCGCACGGGCACGGTCTTCGTCGAGCAATGGCTGTCGAGCGTGTGCGGCTGCATGTCTTCGATGTTGACGATCTTGCCGCCGGCATCGATAAAGGCGACGGACAGGGGCAGCGGCGTGTTTTTCATCCACATGCATTGCGTCGATGGATTGCCAAAGACGAACAGCATGCCCGCATTGGCCTCCATTTTTTCACGGTACATCAAACCCTGTTCGCGCTGCGCTTCCGTGGCGGCCACTTCCGCCTGGATCAAGTGCATGCCAGCCGACAGTTGCACGCTCTTTGTTTGCGCTTGGGCAATGCCGGCGCAGGCCAGCAGGGCGGTGGACAGGATCAGACGGCGTAGGGAATTTTTCATGGGGGCGTGACGGTGGCTGCGAAGCGGCGATTAAGCCATGCTGGCGGCTGCCTGGTCAAGCATGCTGCCTGTCCGCACCGAAAGCGTGGGGTTACAGCAACATGGCTGCTGCCGTAACCCCGGGAACTGCACTTACTTCACGGGCTTGCCAGCTTCAGCGGCCGGCTGCTTCGTCTTGCGTGCCTGGGGAATCAGGCGTGGCGCATCGGTCGCGGCCGAAGCCTTGGTTGATGCGCCGGAACGCGCCGCATCCGTCGCGGCCGAAGCGTTGACGGTGGCCGAGGCCGGCGGCGCCGGCTTGACGGCGTCGGTGGCGGCCGACGCATGGCTGGCAGCCGAGGCGGGTGGCGGCTTGACGGCATCGGTCGCGGCGGAAGCGTGCACCTTGGCGCCCGATTGCGCCAGTGCGGCGCCAGCAAACAGGGTAGCGGCCAGGGCCAGGATTACTTTTTTCATCATCTTTCCTTTTCTGTCATGTTAAGGTGGGATGATTTTAATGCATTATCTAAAAATAAATAGTGCTTATTGGCAAAATTCGACGCCGCGGCTGTTTTTTCTTGTCCAGCTCACGCTTTTCCTATGTTCTCGGCCGGCACTTCGCACCATTCGCCGGGCAGCAAGGGATGGCTGGCCAGCGAGAACGGGCCGATGGCGCTGCGCACCAGGCGCAGGGTGGGCAGGCCGACGGCCGCCGTCATGCGCCGCACTTGCCGGTTTTTTCCCTCTTTTAAAGTGATTGCCAGCCACGCGGTGGGCTTGTCGGCGCGCGCGCGGATGGGCGGATTGCGGGGCCACAGCCAGTCCGGCTCGGCGATGCGCACGGCCTTGCATGGCTTGGTGATGAAGTCGCCCAGGTCCAGCGGCGCCTGCAGGCGCGCCAGGCTGGCCGCGTCGGGCACGCCGTCCACCTGCACCAGGTAGGTTTTCGCTTCCTTGCGGTCCGGGTGGCTGATCTCGTGCTGCAGGCGGCCATCGTCCGTCAGCAGCAGCAAGCCTTCGCTGTCGGCGTCGAGCCGGCCGGCCGGGTAGATGCCGGGGATGGTGAGATGGTCGGCCAGGGTGGTGCGGCCATCCTGCGGCGAAAACTGGCACAGGACCTGGAATGGTTTATTGAAGAGGATGAGTGGCATGCTGGATAAATTGATGCAAACGATGGTGGCTGCTGGTCGGCGCCGCAAAAGCGTGGCGCCCTGTAAGATACTGGTGCATAATGTGAAACGTTAGTCTTATGTCTTATAGAAGACTATGGCGCTGCGGTTCTTTGGCGACGCGGATGGTCCGGGTGTTCTTTCCCTGCTAAAGTGCGTTGTTGCCGCCTTGTTCGGACTTGTTTTTGTAAACTCTGCAATCGCAGAGCGCGTCGCCGGCCTGTGTTGCCCGCCAGCGGTGTGTCCCACTTCGGAGATCACGATGTATCAACATATCACTGTACCTGCTGACGGCCAAAAAATCACCGTCAACGCCGATTTTTCGCTGAATGTACCAGATAATCCCATCGTTCCCTTCATTGAAGGCGATGGCACGGGCATCGACATCAGCCCGGTCATGATCAAGGTGATCGACGCTGCCGTGGCCAAGGCCTACGGCGGCGCGCGCAAGATCAGCTGGATGGAAATCTATGCGGGCGAAAAATCGACGAATGTGTACGGCCCCGACGTGTGGCTGCCGGAAGAAACCCTGCAAGTACTCAAAGATTACGTCGTTTCCATCAAGGGTCCGCTGACGACACCCGTCGGCGGCGGCATCCGCTCGCTGAACGTGGCCTTGCGCCAGCAGCTCGATCTGTACGTCTGCCTGCGTCCCGTGCGCTACTTTACGGGTGTGCCGTCGCCAGTGAAAGAGCCGGAAAAGACGGATATGGTGATTTTCCGCGAAAACTCGGAAGATATCTACGCCGGCATCGAGTACCAGCAAGGCTCGCCCGAAGCCAAGAAATTGATGGATTTCCTCGTCAATGAAATGGGCGTGACGAAAATTCGCTTCCCGGCCACGTCGGGCCTGGGCATCAAGCCCGTCTCCATCGAAGGCACGGAGCGCCTGGTGCGCAAGGCCATCCAGTACGCGATCGACAATGACAAGCCATCCGTGACGATCGTGCACAAAGGCAACATCATGAAGTATACGGAAGGCGGCTTCCGCGACTGGGCGTATGCGCTGGCGCAAAAGGAATTCGGCGCCGAGCTGATCGATGGCGGTCCATGGTGCAAGTTCAAGAACCCGAAGACGGGCCGCGATATCATCGTCAAGGATTCCATCGCTGACGCGTTCCTGCAACAGATTTTGCTGCGTCCGGCTGAATACAGCGTCATCGCCACCCTGAATTTGAACGGCGATTACATTTCCGACGCGCTGGCGGCGCAAGTGGGCGGCATCGGCATCGCGCCGGGCGCCAACCTGTCGGACTCCGTCGCCATGTTCGAAGCGACGCACGGCACGGCGCCGAAGTACGCGGGCAAGGATTATGTGAACCCCGGTTCCTTGATTTTGTCGGCGGAAATGATGCTGCGCCACATGGGCTGGCTGGAAGCGGCGGACTTGGTCATTTCCTCGATGCAAAAATCGATCGCCTCGAAGCGCGTCACCTATGACTTCGCCCGTCTGATGGAAGGCGCCACGCAAGTGTCGTGTTCGGGTTTTGGCGCCGTGATGATCGAGCACATGTAATAGAAGGGCAGGGTGTTGCGCACCCTGCGGGCAAAAAAAAACCCCGCTTCAAGGAAACGGGGTTTTTCACATCTGAGGGCCGGCGATGCTTAGGCTGCTTGGATGTTGGAAGCTTGCTTGCCTTTAGGGCCTTGCGTGACTTCGAATTGAACTTTTTGACCTTCTTTGAGGGTCTTGAAACCGTTCATGTTGATTGCGGAGAAATGAGCAAACAAATCTTCGCCGCCATCATCTGGAGTGATGAAGCCAAAACCTTTGGAATCATTGAACCACTTAACTGTACCTGTTGCCATAAAAAGAACTTTCAAAATTAAAACAAATCACACGAGCCATAAAAGCAAGAAGCTTCTTGCCCCCTCCTCGACGTCTCACTTCTTATCAAGCTGTACATTACTGCAACAGTCGATACAGCATTGTTGGCGGAATAAATAATGAAGTCAAGCGCTTTTCCATCGATATTGCCAAATTCTTCACGGCAACCAAAAAAGCAACTCTTGATTTTGACGGCAAGGTCGCCATCTGCGCACTATTAAGAAAACGCGTAAGATTGAAAACAATTGGAAAGGCGTAGATATTGCGCATGACAACCACTGTGAAAGCATTAGAATAAGCGTATGGCAACCAAGCACGACACAGAAACCCTGCTGGAGCGGCAAGTGCTGAAGCCGCCACCGCTCTACCAGGTAGCCTTGCTCAATGACGACTACACCCCGATGGAATTCGTGGTGGCCATCATTCAGGAGTATTTCAACAAGGACCGTGAAACGGCGACGCAAATCATGCTCAGTGTTCATCGCTACGGCAAAGGAGTGTGCGGCGTGTTCTCTAAAGATATAGCGTGTACCAAAGTGGAGTTCGTTTTAACGCATGCGCGCAAGGCGGGGCACCCCCTGCAGTGCGTGATGGAGGAAGTATGATTGCGCAGGAATTAGAAGTAAGTTTGCACATGGCGTTTGTCGAAGCTCGGCAGGCACGGCACGAATTCATCACGGTTGAGCATTTACTGCTGGCACTGCTGGACAATCCCTCCGCTGCCGAGGTGTTGCGTGCCTGCGCGGTCAATATAGAGGACCTGCGCAAGACCCTCACCAATTTCATCGGCGATAACACGCCGACCGTGCCTGGCACGGGCGAAGTCGACACCCAGCCGACGCTTGGTTTCCAGCGCGTGATCCAGCGTGCCATCATGCACGTCCAGTCCGCCTCGAATGGCAAGAAGGAAGTCACGGGCGCCAATGTGCTGGTGGCCATCTTCGGCGAAAAGGATTCGCATGCGGTCTACTACCTGCACCAGCAGGGCGTGACGCGCCTGGACGTGGTCAATTTCATTTCGCACGGCGTGCGCAAGGACCAGTCGACGGAAAGCGCGAAAGCCTCCGAAGGCGTGGAAGAAGCGCCCGTCGATGGCCAGCCGAAGGAAAGTCCGCTCGACCAGTTCACGCAAAACCTGAACAAGGCCGCTGCCGAAGGCAAGATCGACCCGCTGATCGGGCGCGAGGAAGAAGTCGACCGCGTGATCCAGATCCTGTGCCGTCGCCGCAAGAACAATCCGCTGCTGGTCGGCGAGGCGGGCGTGGGCAAGACGGCCATCGCCGAAGGCCTCGCTTACCGCATCACGCAAAGCGATGTGCCGGAAATCCTGCAGAATGCCGTCGTGTATTCGCTGGACATGGGCGCCTTGCTGGCCGGTACCAAATACCGCGGCGACTTCGAACAGCGCCTGAAGGCTGTGCTAAAGCAGCTGAAGGACAATCCGAACGGCATCCTGTTCATCGACGAAATCCACACCATCATCGGTGCGGGTTCGGCGTCGGGCGGCACCCTCGATGCGTCCAACCTGCTGAAACCGGCACTGGCGAATGGTCAATTGAAATGCATCGGCGCGACCACGTACACGGAATTCCGCGGCGTGTTCGAGAAAGACCATGCGCTCTCCCGCCGCTTCCAGAAAGTGGACGTCAACGAGCCGACCGTCGAGCAAACCGTGCAAATCTTGCGCGGCCTCAAATCGCGCTTCGAAGAGCACCATGGCGTGAAATACTCGGCCTCGGCCCTGTCGACGGCGGCCGAACTGGCGGCGCGCTTCATCAACGACCGCCATCTGCCCGACAAGGCGATCGACGTCATCGATGAAGCGGGCGCGGCGCAGCGCATCCTGCCGAAGTCGAAGCAAAAGAAAACCATCGGCAAGGCCGAGATCGAGGACATCATCGCCAAGATCGCGCGCATTCCGCCGCAAACGGTCAACCAGGACGACCGCAGCAAGCTGCAGACGATCGACCGCGACTTGCGCAATGTCGTGTTCGGGCAAGATCCCGCCATCGACGCGCTGGCGTCGGCCATCAAGATGGCGCGTGCGGGCCTGGGCAAGACGGACAAGCCGATCGGTTCCTTCCTGTTCTCCGGTCCGACCGGCGTCGGCAAGACCGAAGTGGCGAAACAGCTGGCTTTCATCCTCGGTATCGAGCTGATCCGTTTCGACATGTCGGAATACATGGAACGCCATGCCGTGTCGCGCCTGATCGGTGCGCCGCCGGGCTATGTTGGTTTCGACCAGGGCGGCTTGCTGACGGAAGCGATCACCAAGAAGCCGCATGCGGTCTTGCTGCTCGATGAAATTGAAAAAGCCCATCCGGACATTTTCAATATCCTGCTGCAAGTGATGGATCACGGCACCTTGACGGACAACAATGGCCGCAAAGCCGATTTCCGCAACGTGATCATCATCATGACGACCAATGCGGGCGCGGAAAGCTTGCAAAAGACGTCGATCGGCTTCACCAACTCGAAGCAGGCTGGCGACGAGATGGCCGACATCAAGCGCATGTTTACGCCGGAGTTCCGCAACCGCATCGACGCGACCATCAGCTTCCGCTCGCTGGACCAGGAAATCATCCTGCGCGTGGTCGACAAGTTCCTGATGCAGCTGGAAGAGCAGTTGCACGAGAAAAAGGTCGAAGCCGTGTTTACCGAGAAGCTGCGTGCTTTCCTCGGCAAGAAAGGTTTCGATCCGCTCATGGGGGCGCGTCCGATGGCACGTTTGATCCAGGACATGATCCGCAAGGCCCTGGCCGACGAACTGTTGTTCGGCCGCCTGGTCACCGGTGGACGTGTCACGGTCGACCTTGACGACAAGGACCAGGTCTTGCTGGAATTCCCGGAACCGCCAGACGCGGCGCCGACGGCAGCACCGGAAACGGTGGAAGTGGAATAAGCTTCCTGCAGTCAACGAAAAACCCGCCCACGCAAGTGGCGCGGGTTTTTTTCGTTTTTATGGGCAATAAAGAAGGTTTTAAGAAGGTTTTCTTTGGTCATAGTTATGCCAGAATTGCTATCCGGTATCGACATGGTGTCCATACCGCCTGACCGCCATCTGGATGTCCACATGAAAATTTCCCGTACTCTCGCCTTCCTGTTGTTTTCCGCCGGCTTGCTGGGTAACGCCGCCGCTGCCGCTGTTGCCGCCGCGCCTGCCGGCAGCTATTTCCGCTTTCCCGCCGTGCGCGGCGATACCGTCGTCTTCACGGCCGAAGGCGATTTGTGGAAAAGCAATCTGCGCGGTGGCGCGGCGCAGCGCCTGACCACGCATCCCGGCTATGAAACGAACGCGGCGATTTCGCGCGACGGCCAGTGGATTGCCTTTTCCGCCGCCTACGAAGGGGCGCAGGAAGCGTATGTGATGCCGCTGGCCGGCGGCTTGCCGCGCCGTATTTCGTATGACAATGGCGGCGTGCTGGTGCTGGGCTGGACGGCGCAGGGCGAGGTGCTGGTCAGCACGCAAAATACGGATGGCCCCGCTTCGCGCCGCATCGTCGCCGCCATCGATCCCGTGAAACAGACGCGCCGCGTGTTTCCCGTGGCCGACGCCAACGACGCCGTGCTCGACGACTCTGGCAAGACGCTGTTCTTCACGCGTTTTGGCCTGGCCATGACCAACGACAATGTGCGCAACTACCGGGGCGGCGCGCATGCGACCCTGTGGCGCTATGACCTCGATGGCAAGGGCGAGGCCGTGCGCATGCATGCGGAGCCTGCCGTGTTGACGGGCAACAACAAGCGCCCCATGTGGTGGCAAGGTAGAGTCTATTACATCAGCGACGAGGGCGGCAGCGACAATCTGTGGAGCATGCTGCCGGACGGCTCCGACCGCCGCGCCTTGACGACCCACACGCAGTGGGACGTGCGCAATGCGCAGCTGGGCGACGGCAAGATCGTGTATCAACTGGGTGCGGACCTGCAAGTGCTGGACCTGGCGGCAGGGACGGACTCGTCGCCATTGCCGATCAGCCTCGTGTCCGACTTCGACCAGCAGCGCGCGCGCCAGATCCGCTCGCCACTGGACACCCTCTCCAATGTGCAGGTGTCGGGCAAGGATGAGCGCATCATCCTCACCGCCCGCGGCAAGGTCAGCATCGCCGGCACGGGCAGTTTGCGCCGAGTCGATATCGCCATTCCCGAAGGGGCGCGGGCGCGCGACGCCGTCTTTTCCAGCGACGAGAAATCCGTCTTCGCCATCGTCGACACGAGCGGCGAGAATGAGATCTGGAAGTACGCCGCCGATGGCTCGGGCAAGGGCGAGCAGCTGACGACGCAGGGAGATAACCATCGCTGGAAACTGTATCCATCGCCGGACGGGCGCTGGCTGGCGCACACGGACAAAAAGGGCCGTTTCTGGCTGCTGGACCTGGCGACCAGGGGCAACCAGCTGATCGACGACGCGGGCAAGGCGGGCGTGGACAAGCATGACGAAGTGCAATGGTCGCCCGACAGCCATAACCTGGCCATCGTGCGCGTGGCCAGCAACGAGCAGCGCGAGCAGATCGGCCTGTACAACCTCGCGTCGAAGCAGTTGCAATTCGTCACCAGCGACCGTTATACGTCCGGTTCGCCCGTGTTTTCGCCCGACGGCAAGTGGTTGTATTTCATGTCGGCGCGCAATTTCCAGCTGGCCAACGGCTCGCCGTGGGGTGATCGCAACATGGGCCCCGTGTTCGACAAGCGCATCGGCGTATATGCGCTGGCGCTGCAGCCGGGCAATCGTTTCCCGTTCCAGCCCGACGATGAGCTGAGCCGTCCGGGAGTGAAACCGGCCGAGACGGATGGTGAAAAGGCGGCCGAACAGGCGGCGGAAAAAGCATTGGAAAAGGCCGGCGGCAAGGGCGCCGTGAAAAAGGCGCCAGCCGCCTTGCCTGCCATCGTCAGCCAGGGCCTGGCCGAGCGCCTGTATGAAGTGCCGCTGGCGGCGGGCAATTACAGCGCGCTGGCCGCTGACGACAAGCGCCTGTATTTCCTGGAACGGGAAAGTGGCGAGAACAAGTCCAGCCTGAAGACCTTGGCGATTGGCAATACCGGCTCCAAGCCGGAACTGCTGGTGGCCAATGTGCGCGAATTCGACCTGGCGCAGGATAAAAAGCATCTGTATTACCGTACTGCGGCCGCCACCGGGCCGGGCGAGATGCTGGTGATCGAGGCGGGCGCCAAGCTGCCGGCGGACCTGTCGAAGGCCAAGGTCAAGGTCGACGACTGGACGTTCGTGTCGAATCCGCGCCTGGAATGGAAGCAGATGTTCAACGATGCGTGGCGTTTGCACCGCGACTTCCTGTACGACGCGAAGATGCGCGGCGTGAACTGGAAGGCGGCGCGCGACAAATATGCGCCGCTGGTCGAGCGGGTCACGGACCGTGCCGAACTCAATGATGTACTCGGCATGATGGTGGCCGAAGTGGGCGCCCTGCATTCGCAGATACGTCCCGGCGAATTGCGCCGCACGGAGCAGGAAGGCACGCCGGCGGGCCTCGGTGCCGTGCTGGCGCGCACCGGCGAGGGCTACCGGGTCGAACATGTCTACCGCAGCGAAGCGGAATTGCCCTCGGCGCGCGCGCCGCTGTCGCGCCCCGACGTGGACGTGAAGGCGGGCGACGTGATCACGGCAGTCAACGGCAAGGACGTGCTGGCCGCGCGCGACATCAGCGACCTGCTGTTGAACCAGGCCGACAAGCAGGTGCTGCTGCAGGTCAAACGGAGTAATGGAAAAGGGGGCGGGCCGCGCGCCGTCATCGTCACGCCCGTGAACATGGCGAAACAGACGGCGCTGCGTTATGGCGACTGGGAATTGAGCCGCGCCGAGCAGGTGGCGGCCGCTTCGCAGGGGCGCATCGGCTACCTGCATCTGCGCGCCATGGGCGCCAATGACATCGCCTCGTTCGCGCGCGACTTTTACGCCAACATCAACCGCGAAGGCTTGATCATCGACGTGCGGCGCAATAACGGCGGCAATATCGACAGCTGGATCATCGAAAAGCTGCTGCGCAAGGCCTGGGCCTACTGGGCGCCGCCGGGTGTGCAGCCGTCGTCGAACATGCAGAACACTTTCCGCGGCCATTTGGTGGTGCTGGTCGATGAACTCACGTATTCGGATGGCGAGACTTTTGCCGCCGGCATCAAGGCATTGAAACTGGCGCCGCTGGTGGGCAAGCGCACGGCCGGCGCCGGCGTCTGGCTCAGCGACAATACGCGCCTGGCCGACAACGGCATGGCGCGCGTGGCGGAAAACGGCCAGTTCGGCATCGACGGCCAGTGGCTGATCGAAGGCGTGGGCGTGGTGCCGGACGTCGAGGTGGAAAACCCGCCGCACGCCACCTTCAATGGCGCCGACCGCCAGCTGGAAGTGGCGCTCGACATGCTGGCGAAAAAGCTCAAGGAGCAGCCGCGCCCCGCTTTCCAGGCGCAGCCGATTCCCGCGCTGAAGTAGTTCCGCTACAGGCCGCAGGCGGCCTTGAACTGCTGCGCGCGGCGGCGCGACACCTCGACCACGCTGCCGTCCTGCAGGTGCAGGGCTAGGCCATCGGCGGCATTTGGCGCCAGCCGCGCCACCTGCGCCAGGTTGACGATCTGGCGCCGGTTGGCGCGCAGGAACAGGGCAGGATCGAGCTTTTCTTCCAGCTGGTTCAGGGTGCGCAGCATCAGCGGCCGCTGTGCGCCGAAATGCACGCGCGTGTAGTTGCCTTCCGATTCCAGCAGGCGGATATCGTCAAACGCCACGAACCAGCAGCGCTCCCCATCCTTGATGAAGACTTTGCGCGGCGCGGGCGGCGGCACGGCTTGCGCCCGCGCGCCGGCGCGCACCAGCGCTGTGGCCAGGCGCGCCGCCTGCACGGGTTTTTGCAGGTAGTCGAGGGCGCTGACCTCGAACGCCTGCAGCGCGTACTGGTCGAAGGCCGTGCAAAAGATGACGTCCGGCGCATCATCGAGCGCGGCAAGCAGGTCGAAGCCGGAGCCGCCCGGCATCTGCACGTCGAGCAGCAGCAGGTCGGGGCGCAGCTTGCCGATCTGCGCGACGGCATCGGCCGCGCTGGCCGCCTCGCCCACGATCTCCACGGCGCCTTGCTGCACATGCGGCGCCAGCAGCCTTCGCAGCTCGGCGCGCGCCAGGCGCTCGTCATCGACCAGCATTACCTTCAGCGGCGATCCGTTCATGCCGGCTCCGGCAAGTCGATGGTGGCATATACCCAGCCCGCCTGCTGGCGCAGTTCCAGGCTGGCGCGCTCGCCGCAGGCCAGCTGCAGGCGCTGGCGCGCATTGCGCAGGCCGATGCCGGTGGAGCCGGATGCGCCGCGCAGCTCACCCGTATTGGCCACCTCGATCCGCAGCATGTCCGTGTCGGCGCCGCGCCGCGCCGCGATGCGGATGTCGCCGCCCTCGGCGCTCGCTTCGACGCCGTATTTGACGGCGTTTTCCACCAGCGTTTGCAGGGCCATGGGCGGCACGTGCGCGTGCTCCAGGCCGGGGAGGATGTCGAAGCTGACGCGCAGGCGTTCCTCGAAGCGACTCTGTTCGATGGCCAGGTAGGCGCGCACGGCATCCAGTTCGGCCGTCAGCGGCACCGTGGCGTGCTGGCTGGACTGCAGCGCGTGGCGCATCAGGCCGGCCAGCTGGTCGATCATGTGCGCGGCCGCTTCGCGGTCTTCGAAGATCAGTGCGCGCACGCTATTGAGGCTGTTGAAGAAGAAATGCGGATTGACTTGCGCCTGCAGGGCGCGCAACTGAGCGTCCTTGGCCAGCACTTCCAGGCGCAGCGCCTCGGCCTCGAAGCGGCTGGCGCGGCGCAGCGACAGCGCGGTGAAGTAGAACACCGTCCAGGTCAGGAATACCCCGAACCAGAACAGCAGGGCGCCGGGCAGCCAGGCGATGCCGCGAATGGTGTGCGGCGGATACATGACGTGGAAGGCGCTCGCCACGCTGGCCGTCTGGATGGCGGCCAGCACGATCAGCGATGGCACGATGCGTGTCCAGCGCAGACCGTTGGCCGCCCAGCCGCGCCGCTGCAGGACGCCATGCCACAGGTGCGACAGCAGCAGCCCGCCCAGCGAGCCCCAGCCGGCAATCGTCACGACGATGCGCAGCTGCGTGGAGCCGCCATACACGCTGTTGAACAGGGTGAGCGCGCCCCAGCCGGCCAGCTGGAAGGTCCAGTACCAGTTGATCCTGGCCAGCAGCGGCCGTTGCAAGGGCGTGTTCATCGCCTAGTCCAGGAACTGTTCGATGCGCGCATGCATCCAGTCCGGCTGGTCGTACATGATGAAGTGGCGCGCCGTGTCGGCCAGTGCGACTTGTACGCCGGGCAGCTGTGCATACTGCTGCTGGAAGGTAGCCTCGATGGCGGCGCGCGGCGCAAAGTCCTTGTAGGCGATCCAGGTGCCCAGCACCAGGGTCGGCGACCGCACTTTCGCCACATCCTGGCGCAGGTCGCTGGCCATCAGGGTGCCCATGGCCTTGATCACCGTCTCGCGGTCCGAGCGCTGGCCCCAGCCGATGATGCGCTCCACGTCGGCCGGCGCGCTGGCCATGCTGGTCACGGCGCGGCGCTGGCTGGCGGCGTAGGTGGCGCCATCCTGCGCGCGCATGGCCGATTGCATCTGCGTCGCCATGGCTTGCAGCTGCGGCGGTGTGATGGAGGGCAGCTGCGTCGCGCCCAGCGCCGGCAGCGAGTCGACGATCACCAGCTTGCCTGTTTGCGCCGGATGGTCGATGGCCATTTTCAGGGCCAGGAAGCCGCCCAGGCTATGCCCGATGATGGCCGGCTGGCCCAGTTTTTGGTTGCCGATGTAGTCGGCCAGTTGCTGCTCCGCCTGCGCCAGCAAGTCGCCTTCGATGGGCGCCGCGCCGGCAAAGCCGGCCAGTGTCAGCACGTGGCATTGGCGCGCGGCTTGTGGGCCGCACAGGCGCGCCACCGTGCCTTGCCACACTTCGCCCGACGATGCGAGGCCGGGAATCAGGATCAGCGGGCGGCCTTGTCCGGTGACTTCGACCGTGAAGGCCTTGGGGGCGGCGGCCTGGCTGGCGCCTGCCGCCAGCAGGGCACTAGATAAGATCAAGGTTTGCAGTGTTCGTTTCATGGGGTACTCCTCCTTGACGACCATGCTAGCGGCACAGGCGTGCGGCTGCCAGCGCCGCGGGATGAACGGCGGCAGGGCGGGATGAGCGGTTCATATCCACACATCCTGGTCCTGGCAATGGTCGGGAAGGTAGGTCAGGTACTGCACCATGCGCGGCGCCGGGCCGCGGTTGGGCGTGGCGCAGTGGGGCAGGGCCTGGTGCCAGATGATGAAATCGCCGGCCATGCCTTCGACGGGCACGGGCCGCAAATTGTCGACGGCCCATTCGCGCGGCTGGCGCCCCGGCGGCACTTGCCGCAGCCAGTCGGCCATGTGGTGCTGGAAGCCTGGCACGCAGTGAAAGGCGCCGTGCTGCGCGGGACAGTCGCTCAGGTACAGCATGCCTTGCAGCTTGAAGGGAATCGGCAGTTGCAGGCTGACGTCCCAGTGCAGGGCGCTGCCAGGGAAGCTGTGCTGCGGCGTTTGCGGCGGATTGAAGCTGACCTTGTCGATGCTGGCGTAGATGCCGGCGCCAGTGCCGATGCCGGTGTCATATAGCTGCTGACAGGCATGGCGGATGTGCGCGTTGTGCCGGTTTTCCTCAAGGGCCGGATGGTCGGAAAACTGCAGCATCAGGCCCCGCTTGCCCGGGTGCGGCCGGTACCACGACGCGGCATCATCGGCACTGGCGTCCAGATAGTCCCAGATGGCTGCCCGGGCTGCCTCGCACTGCGCGCGCGGCACGGCGCCGCGCAGCACCAGATAGCCGTGCTCCTCGAAATGGCGCAGCTCGGCGGCGGACAACACGTCCTGGTGCGCGCTGGCGGCGTGCGCCGGGCGCACGCGCGTGCGGCTAGCCAGCCACGCCTGGAAAGCTGCCAGGGTAGGGCGCTGCTGGAACAGGAACTGCATGGCGTCTTCCATGGAAATGCCGCGCGCGTACAGCGCCTTGATGTCCTGGTGGTCGCGCGCCAGTCCCAGGTTCCCGCTCGCGCCAGCGTGTCCCGTGCAGCGTTGCCATAATTCGTGCAAATGAGGCCAGTCGTCCATGGTGTTTGGGGTATGGTTGAAAAGTCAGCCGCTGCGCAGGCGCCGCCACAGGGTGGTGCGGCTGATGCCGAGGTAGTGGGCGGCGGCGTCGCGGCGCCCGCCGAAGCGCGCCAGCACGGCGCTGGCGCTTTCGTCTTCCAGGCGCGGCGCGGCGGTGACAGCGGCGGTAGCCTGCGCCAGTGGCACCGCCGCGCCGGCAGCGCTGGCCAGTTCCGGCGCCACGCCCAGCACGAAGGCGGGTGTCAGCGCCTGCAGCGGTTCGGCGGCCAGGAACAGGGCCAGGCGCTCGGCCAGGTTGCGCAGTTCGCGCACGTTGCCGGGCCAGTCGTAGCGGCGCAGCAGCGGCGCGCACGCCTGGATTTCCGCGTGCAGATTGGGGTGCGGACGGGCGCCCAGCGCGGCCAGCGCGTTTTTCAGCGACCATTCGGCCAGGCCGGGAATATCGCTGGCGCGTTCGCGCAAGGCGGGCAAATGCAGGCGCAGCACGGCCAGGCGGTAGAACAGGTCGGCGCGGAAGCGGCCTTCGCGGATGCGCTGCTCCAGGTCGCAATGCGTGGCGCTGATGATGCGCACATTGATGGCGATGGGCCGTGTGCCGCCCACGCGCACCACTTCGCGCTCTTCCAGCACGCGCAGCAAGCGCGTTTGCAGGGCCAGCGGCATTTCGCCGATTTCGTCGAGGAACAGGGTGCCGTGGTTGGCCGCTTCGAACAGGCCCGCATGGCCGCCGCGGCGCGCGCCCGTGAAGGCGCCGTCCTCGTGGCCGAAGAGTTCCGATTCCAGCAGGGATTCGGCGATGGCGCCGCAATTGATGGCGATGAAGGGCCGGTTCGCGCCCAGGCTGCGCGGGCTTTCACGGTGGATCGCCTGCGCCACCAGTTCCTTGCCGCTGCCCGTCTCGCCCTGGATCAGCACCGTCGCCGGCGAGCGCGCATACAGCACCACCGACTGGCGCAGCGCTTCCATCGCTTCCGATTCGCCGCGCAGGTCGTGCAGGCCGTGGCGCGCGCGCAAGGTGTCGGCCACCACCGCGCGGCGTCCCCGGGTCGATTCGATCTGCGTCAGGCGCGCCAGTTCCAGCGCGTCGTCGAAGGCGCGCCGGATGGCCGTGGCCGAATACACGAAGACGGCGGCCAGCCCGGCTTCTTCGGCCAGGTCGGTGACGAGGCCCGCGCCGACGACGGCTTTGACGCCCGCCGCCTTGAGTTCATTGATTTGCGCGCGCGCGTCTTCCTCGGTGGCGTAGGTGCGCTGCGCGATCTGGAAGCCGAAGGTGGCGGCAAATTCGGCCAGTTCCGGCATCGGGTCCTGGTAGGTGACGACGCCAATGTGCGGCGAGATGCGCCGCGCGCGCGCCAGCGCCTGCATCACGTCGTAGCCGCTGGCCTTGGCGATGATGACGGGGACCGACAGCCGGCCTTTCAGGTAGGCGCCGTTCGAGCCGGCCGCGATGACGGCGTCGCAGCGCTCGGTGGCCATGCGTTCGCGGATGTGGCGCACGGCGTCGTCGAAACCGAGGTTGATCGGTTCGATCGTCGCCAGGTCGTCGTATTCGAGCGTGATGTCGCGGAACAGGTCGAACAGCCGCGAGACGGAGACGGTCCAGATGACGGGTTTGTCGCGGTGGTCGAGCGGAGGTTGGGGAGGGCGGCGCATGCTTTATTCTAAACGATTTGTTTCATTTTCTTGCCATGCAACGCCGTTGCAACGATCGTGTTGCAAGTGGTCTGTGGCGTTTCAGATATTGCCAATAAGGAATATGAAAAAACCCGTGGAAACTGGTTTATGATCTAGCAGCACCATGATGCTTGGAAGAATATTTTCCCAAGCGCATGTTTATCTCGTCCCTAACCGTCCCATGGTGTCCATGAACCGCGTCCCCACCAGTCCCGATTTCATTGCCGATGCCTTGCAGCTGATCGCCTTGCCGGCCTGTGCCTGCGATGCCTGCGGCATGGTGGTGGCGGCGAATGGCGCCTTGCAGGCCTTGCTGGGCACGGATATCGCGGGTCGGCTGCTGGCCGATTGCTTTACGGACGCCTACCGCGCGTCGAGCACGAGCATGCTGCGCGGCGCGCTCGGTGCGGCCGGGCGCGAGCGGCAGTGGGACAGCAGCCTGCAAGGGGTATCGGGCGCCATCGCCGTGCAGGTCTGGTCCAGGCCGCTGCTGGTGGACGATGGCTTGCCCGGTGCGACCCTCGTGTTTGCCGACATCCGCGTGCAGCAGCGCGACCAGCAAGCCTTGCGCAAGACCTTGCTGGAACAGCAGGCGATCCTGGAAAGCGCGGCCGTCGGCATCGTCTTTTCCAAGGGCGGCTTCATCGAGGAGTGCAATATCCGCGCCGCCGAGATGCTCGGCTATGCGCGCCACCAGCTGACGGGCATGCCGGGCGCGGTGCTGTACCGCTCCGCCGAGCATTGCCGCGCCCTGGGGCTGGAAGCGGCGCCGCTGCTCTCGAAGGGCAAGCCATACCGCACCGAACTGGAATTGCGGCGCCAGGATGGCACGCTGTTCTGGAGCCGCCTGCACGGGCGCGCCGTCGATCCCTTGAATACCCATGACGGCACGGTCTGGATCATCGAAGACATCAGCGACCACCGGCGCGACGAAGACCAGCTGCGCCGCGCCATGCTGGAAATGCAGGCCGTGATGGACAACGCGCCGCTGGCCATCGGCTTCCAGCGCGACAAGGGCGTACTGCGCTACAACCGCCGCTTCGCCGAATGCTTCGGCTTTGATGGCGACAGCGGCGTGGGCCTGGCCGTCGCCGACTTGTACCCGTCGCGCGCGGCTTACGAGAACGTGGTGCGGCAAGCGTCGCCCCTGCTGCGGCGCGGCCAGCCGTTCCAGGGCGAGATGGAGATGCGCCGGCGCGACGGCTCCACCTTCTGGGCGCTGGCGTATGGCTATGTGCTGAACCCGGAGAGCCAGACCGACCGCGGCTTGCGCGACACGATCTGGCTGTTTGACGACCGCAGCGCGCAGAAGGCGGCCGAGGAGGCCACGCGCCAGCTGATGCTGGAGCAGCAGGCCATCCTCGACAATGCGTCCGTCGGCATCCTGTTTTCCCGTTCGCGCCTGGTCTTGCGCTGCAACCCCCGCTTCGCCGAAATGTTCGGCTACGCGCAGGAGGAGATGACGGGCCTGCCCGCCGCCGAACTTTTTCCCTCGCCCGCCGCCTACGAAGCGTTTGGCGTGCAAGCGACGCCGCTGCTGGGACAGGGCTTGCCGTACGAGCAGGATGAATCGCTGTTCCGCCGCCGCGATGGCAGCCTGTTCTGGTGCCGCATCCGCGCCAAGGCCGTCGACCAGACGCACAGCGAGCAGGGCGCCATCTGGATACTCGAAGACATCACGGCCAGCCGCCAGGCGCAGATGGAGGTGGCGGCCATCATGACGAATGCCTCGGTGAGCATCCTGTACACCAAGAACCGCCAGATCACGCGCTACAACCTGGGCTTTGCCGCGATGTTCGGCTACAGCGGCGACGAGGCGCTGGGCTTGCCCGGGCGCGCGCTGTACGTGTCGCAGCAGTCGTACGATTTATTGGGCGCGGCCGCGTTTCCCTTCCTGTCAGTCGGCAAGCCGTTTCAGACGGAAGTGGAGATGATGCGCCGCGACGGCAGCACTCTGTGGGCGCAGCTGATCGCCTATGTCGTCAATCCGGACGATCCCGCCGCCGGCACCATCTGGATCATCGAAGACCGCACGGAAGCGAAGCGCGCCGAAGAATCCTTGCGCAATGCGCTGCTGGAAAACCAGGCCATTCTCGACAGCGCCGTGCTGGGCATCTCGGTGGTGGAGGGCGGCTACAATTTGCGCGCCAACAGCAAGATGGAAGAGCTGTTCGGTTATGGATCGGGCGAGATCAACGGCCTGTCGGTGCAGGCCCTGTACCCGGGCGTGGCCGCGTGGAAGGCGGCGCGCGGCGAGACGGCGCGCGACTTCGAGGCGGGGCGTGTGCACATGTCGGAATACCAGCTGGTGCGCAAGGATGGCAGCCGCTTCTGGGCGCGCCTGTCCGGCCGGCCGTTCGACCTGGCGCATGCGCATGGCCGTTCCGTGTGGCTGGTCGACGACGTGACGGCGCGCCGCGAGGCGGCCGAGGCGGTGCGCCGCGCGCGCGACGAGCTGGAATTGCGCGTGCACGAACGCACGGCCGAACTGGCCGGCGCCAACCTGCTGCTGCAGGGCGAGATCGCCGAGCGGCGCCAGGCCGAGGCGCGCGTGCATCACATGGCCTACCACGACAACCTGACGGGCTTGCCGAACCGCGCACTATTGTCGGACCGCCTGGAACGGGCCATGCTGGCCTCGCAGCGCTCCGGGCGCAAGCTGGCCGTGATGTTCATCGACCTCGATCGCTTCAAGACGATCAACGATTCGCTGGGTCACATGACGGGCGATTTGCTGCTCAAGGAAGTGGCTGCCCGGCTGTGCCGCGCCGTGCGCGCCAGCGACACGGTGGCGCGCCTGGGCGGCGATGAATTCGTCGTGCTGGTGCCGGGCATCCGCGACACCGACGAGGCGGCGCGCGTGGCCGAGAAGGTCATCGAGGCGCTGACGCCCGCTTTTCCGCTCGATAGCCATGTGCTGCACGTCACGCCGTCGATCGGCATCTGCGTGTATCCGGACGATGGCGGCGACGTCGACGCGCTGATGCGCCATGCCGATGCGGCCATGTACCACGCCAAGGGCAATGGCCGCAACAACTACCAGTTCTTCACGCAGACGATGAACCAGGCTGCGGCCCTGCATTTTGATCTGGAAAGCAGCTTGCGCACGGCGCTGGCGCTGCAGCAGTTCGAACTGTTTTACCAGCCCATCATCGATATCGCCACGCGCCGCCTGCATGGCATGGAGGTGCTGCTGCGCTGGCGCCGTCCCGGCCATGGCCTGGTGCTGCCTGACCGCTTCATCCCCATCATGGAGGAAAACGGCTTGATCGTGCCGGTGGGCGAATGGGTCATGCGCCAGGCGTGCGAGCAAAGCATGGCCTGGCAGCGCCAGGGCTTGCAGCCCGTGCCGCTGGCGGTGAATCTGTCGCCGCGCCAGTTCATGCACAAGGGCCTGGTGGCGGCCATCGGCGACGTGGTGCGGGAAACGGGCATCGATCCGGCGCTGCTGGAATTCGAGATCACCGAAACGGCGCTGATGCAGCACGGCGAGCATACGCTGGAGATTTTGCGGCAGATCAATGGCATGGGCCTGCGCCTGTCGATCGACGACTTCGGCACCGGCTATTCCAGCCTGGCCTACCTGAAGCGCTTCCCCGTGAAGAAGGTCAAGATCGACCGCGCCTTCATCAAGGACCTCGAACACAGCGCGGAAGACCGCGCCATCGTGGCGGCCATCATCGCGCTGGCCGACAGCCTGCAATTGTCGGCCGTGGCCGAGGGCGTGGAAACGGAAGAACAGTTCGCCCTGCTGCAGGCGAACGGCTGCCGCTATGCGCAGGGTTATCTGTTTTCCGCGCCAGTGCCTGCCGTGAACGCGCAAGTACTATTGGAGCGACGCGGCGTTTAATCGATGGTGGCGATGACGGGCGCGTGGTCGGACGGCTGTTCCCACTTGCGGGGCACGCGGTCGATGACGCAAGCCGTGCAGCGGCCGGCGAGGGCGGGCGAGAGCAGGATATGGTCGATGCGCAGGCCCTTGTTCAGGCGGAAGCCCAGCTGGCGGTAATCCCACCAGCTGAACGATTTGTCGGCCTGCTCGAACAGGCGGAAGGCGTCCGTCAGGCCGATGTCGAACAGGCGCTGCAAGGCGGCGCGTTCCTTGTCCGAGACCAGCACCTGGCCGGCCCAGGCGACGGGATCGTGCACGTCGCGGTCGTCGGGCGCGATATTGTAGTCGCCGACGACGGCCAGTTGCGGGTGCTGCTGCGCTTCTTCGGCCAGCCAGTCGTGCAGGGCGGCCAGCCAGCCCAGCTTGTATTCGTATTTGTCCGAATCGACGCTCTGGCCGTTCGGCACATAGGCGCAGACGACGCGCACGCCGCCGATGGTAGCGGCCAGGATGCGCTGCTGCGCATCTTCATAGCGCGGGTTGTTCTTGACCACGTCGGTGATCGGCAGCTTCGACAGGATGGCCACACCGTTGTACGTTTTCTGGCCGCTGAAGACCACCTGGTAGCCGGCCGCCTCGATCTCGGCGATGGGGAACTTGTCATCCGTCAGCTTGGTCTCTTGCAGGCAGAGTATGTCGACCGGGTTGTCTGTCAGCCACTGCAGCACTTGCGGCAGGCGCACTTTGAGCGAGTTGACGTTCCAGGTGGCGAGTTTCATGGGAAAAATCCTTGCTTGAATAGGTGGCGATAGGCGCGAATCTTACCGCATGCGTGTCGATGGCGTCCTGCACCGCTTGCCCGGTATGGGCTTTAATGACTGGCCGCGAAAAAGAGGAGGGATAAAATATTTATACTTAACCAATCGTGGCGCATGAATATTATGTTTTTGTGTATCATTGATCAACCCCTATGTTTGATTTGGCATAAGTGGCTGGCGCGGCAGGATGCGTCCCGCCGTTTAACGCGACAAAGGTGTAAAGTTTCTCGCTAAAACGCGATAAAAACTACTAAAATGGCACCGTGTAACAACTGTGTCATACGGCTTTGTTACAGCCAAGTGAAGAACCGAACAGGAAGCAGTTGTAATTAGTTGTAATTGCTATTCCGATTACATGACCACTGTGCCGGGGACGGAGTGTCAATTCCGTCTCTGGCACCGCCAGACTTGTTATATAAATTGCAGTACTATATCTATGAGACTGTTTTGCGACATCAATAGATGGTACTATTTTGAAATGTTGCAGTTTTAATAGTGAGACTTGCGCGTAGCATTTGCAAAGGAAGAAAATGCGAACTGCATTTGAAGCGTGGGCGCAGCGTGACGGCCACATTGTGCGGCGAAGAGAAGATAAACCGGATGAGTACCTGATTTTCGAGACCCAGCGCCGCTGGGTTATCTGGCAGGCTGCTTTGACGCATGGCAAGACGGCTGCCAAGCCGCGCGTGAGCGCGGCCGAGAAGGCGGCGAAAGCCCAGCGCGCGCTGGAAATGTCTTCCGATGAAGCGACCGTGCGCAACAAGGTGCTCAATGAGGTGCTCGACGCCTTCAGCGGCGCCGATGGCGCGGCCGGCATGGAAGGCATACTGAAAGTAATCCAGGGCCTGAAGCAGAAGCAGAAGGCACTGGCCGACGACAAGAGCGAAGATTCAACGGCTTGAGGGGACGGCGATGCGTTATCGGCACTATAAAGGCGGCATTTACGAACTGGTGTGCGAAGCCACGCTGGAAGCGGATCTGACGCCGATGATCGTCTATCGCGCCGCCGACGGTTCCGTCTGGACCCGGCCGAAAGACGTGTTCTTTCAACTGATCGAAGTCGAAGGCGTCATGGTCCAGCGTTTCGCTCCCATCAACTGATGGCCGCCTGCGTGCGTGCCCGGGATTCTTTCATGCGTCAATTGCTGCCAGCCGCTCTGGTGCTGGGCTTTGCCTGCGCCGCGGCACATGCCGAAACCATCGGTTCGGTCGATACCGTATTCAAACTGATCGGCCCTGACCACAAGATCGTCGTCGAAGCGTATGACGACCCGCGCGTCGCTGGCGTCAGCTGCTATCTGTCGCGCGCCAAGACGGGCGGCATCAAGGGCGCCGTCGGTCTGGCCGAAGACAAGGCCGATGCGGCCGTGGCCTGCCGCCAGGTGGGGCCGCTGCAATTCAAGGGCAAGCTGCCGCGCCAGGAAGAAGTGTTTACCGAGCGCGCCTCGATCTTCTTCAAGCACGTGCGCGTCGTGCGCATGGTCGACAGCAAGCGCAATGCGCTGGTCTACCTCGTGTATTCCGACCGCCTGATCGAAGGCAGTCCGAAAAACAGCGTCACCGCCGTCGCCGTGCCCGGCGACCAGCCGATTCCCGTCCGTTAAGCGAGCTTCCCATGCGCGTGCCGCTGTCTGCCCCCCTTGCCGCCTTTGCCGCCGGGACGCTGCTGTTCGGCCTGGGCGGCTGCGCCACCCTGACGGGTAACACCGAGCAAATGGTGCTGGTGCAAACCATCCAGGACAACCGCGAACTGATGGGCGCCGGCTGCATCCTCAGCAACGACGTGGGCAAGTGGTTCGTCACCACGCCCGGACGCATCACCATCCGCAAGAGCCAGGAACCGTTGAAGGTCGACTGCCGCAAGCACGGTTCACCTGCCATCGCGACGGACGACCATATCGACCCCAAGCTCAATGGCAGCGTCTGGGGCAATGTCATCCTGACCCTGGGCGTCGGCTATTTCGTCGACCGCAACACGGGCGCCGGCTTCGACTATCCATCGATTCTGACCATCGTCATGCAGGACCCCGCGCGCCTGGCGCCGCCGCCCGCGCCGATGCCAGCGCCGCGGCCGGCCGCCGTGCCGGAAACGGTGGTGCAGCCCAAGGTGGCGCCGTCGCCTTTGCCCAATCCCGTCGTCTACTGATTACTACACACGAAAAAAAGCCGCCAGGGTCAGTTCAGACCGTGGCGGCTTTTTGCTTCGTCTTGCCAGCAGCTGGGCGCTGCCGGCAAGGCGTCAACTTAGACCCGGTTGATCAGGAACGTCGTCAGTAAAGGCACCGGACGACCGGTCGCGCCTTTTGCGCCGCCTGATTTCCATGCCGTGCCAGCGATGTCCAGATGCGCCCAGGTGTACTTCTTGGTGAAGTTTTCCAGGAAGGCCGCTGCCGTCACCGAACCGCCGCCTGGCGTGCCGATGTTGGCCAGGTCGGCGAAGTTCGACTTCAGCTGCTCGTTGTACGCTTCTTCGATCGGCATGCGCCATGCCGTGTCGCTCGATTGCTTGCCCGCTGCCAGCAATTCATTGGCCAGCTGGTCATGCGCCGCATCGCTGCGCGTAAACAGGCCGCTGTTGTGGTGGCCCAGGGCGACGACGCAAGCGCCCGTCAGGGTGGCGATATCGACCACGGCTGCCGGCTTGAAGCGTTCGGCGTAGGTCAGCGCGTCGCACAGCACCAGACGGCCTTCGGCGTCCGTGTTCAGCACTTCGATGGTCAGGCCATTCATGGAGGTGACGATGTCGCCCGGCTTGGTGGCGCGGCCCGACGGCATGTTTTCGCACGCGGCGATGACGCCGATGACGTTCAGCTTCAGGTTCATTTCGCCGATGGCGCGGAAGGTGCCCAGCACCGAGGCGGCGCCGCACATGTCGTACTTCATTTCATCCATGCCAGGACCGGCCTTGATCGAAATGCCGCCCGTGTCGAAGGTGATGCCCTTGCCGACCAGGACGACTGGCGCATCCTTGGCCTTGCCGCCCATGTGCTTCAGGACGATGAATTTCGGCGGCTGCTCGCTGCCGTTGGTGACGGACAGGAAGCTGCCCATTTTCAGCGCTTCGAGCTGTTTGCGGTCCAGTATTTCGACTTCGAACTTGTAATCCTTGGCCAGCTGCTTGGCCGTGTTGGCCAGGTAGGTCGGATTGGCGACGTTCGCCGGCAGGTCGCCCAGCTTGCGCGTCAGGTCGGAACCGTTGGCGATGGCGATGGCTTGCGCCAGCGCGCCGCGCGTCGCTGCTGTTGCGGGAGCGGCCAGGACGATCTTGCGCACGCCGGCTGGCGCCGGATCTTTTTTGCTTTTTTGCGAGTCGCAGCGGTATTCGCTGTCGTGGGCGGCTTGCACCACGCAACGGATTGCCCAATTTACGTCGCGCTCTTTCACTTCAGCCAGCGGTAATGCGATAATGGCGTCCGCAGCGCCCAGCGAGCCGAAGGCCTTCAGTGCGGCTTGTACGCCGGTCGTGAAGCTTTTTTCGCTGACAGTATCATCGCTGCCCATGCCTACCAGCAGAACACGTTCGGCGGTGACGCCATCGACTGCGCGCAGCAGCAAGGTGCTGCCAGGCTTGCCGCTGATGTCGCCGGACTTCAGCGCAGCCGAAATCGCACCCTTGCTGTCCAGCGATTTTGCCGCTGGCGACAGTTTTTTGTTTTCGAATACCGCAACCGCGATGCATCCGCTTTTGGCCGTGCCGAGGGTGCTCTTGGTATCGAATGCTTTTATGCTAAAGTCCATTTGGTTCTCCGTTTTCATTTACTAGTAACGTGTTACTCAACTAACTGACCCGAATTATAAACTCCGAATGATCTTTCAACGCGCCCTTCGACGTGAATTGGCTAGTGCCGCCGGGGCCACCTTCACAGTTTTGTTCAGCATCCTGCTCACCTGGATGCTGATCGGTATTCTCGGCAAGGCGGCGGGCGGCAAGATCGCGTCGTCCGACGTCATGTCGCTGATGGTTTTTTCCGCCCTGATGCAGCTGCCCACCATCATCATCCTCACCGGTTTCATTTCGGTGCTGATGGTCGTCACCCGCAGCTACAAGGAGTCGGAGATGGTGGTGTGGTTCGCCTCCGGCCTGAGCCTGTCGCGCTGGATCTGGCCCGTGCTCAGCTTCGGCCTGCCGCTGGTGCTGGCCACCGGCGTCCTGAGCCTGTACGCCACGCCGTGGGCGCAAAAGAAAAGCGATGAATATGTGGCGCGCTTTGAAAAGCGCGAAGACCTGCAGAAAGTCACGCCGGGCCAGTTCCGCGAATCGGCCGGCAGCAACCGCATCTTCTTTGTCGAGGGCGTCAGCGGCGAAAAGACCGTGGTGCAAAACGTCTTCGTCAATACCGTCGATGAAAAAGGCAGCGCCGTCGTCGTCGTCGCCAAGGAAGGCGTGATCAATACCGACGTCAAGGGCGAACGCTTCCTGGTGCTCAAGAGCGGCCGCCGCTACCAGGGCGTGCCGACGCAAGCGGACTTCCAGACCATGGAGTTCGAACAGTACATCATGCGCATCGAGAGCAAGCAGCAGGAGCTGGGCGCGGAACTGGGCGTGCGCGCCATGAGCACCATGGCGCTGGTCGCCAATGCGAATCCCTATACCATGGCCGAACTGCTGTGGCGGGTCAGCGCGCCCCTGATCGGCCTGATGCTGATCCTGCTGGCCATTCCGCTGGGCTTTGTCAATCCGCGTGCCGGCAGTTCGACCAACCTGATCATCGCCCTCCTGATTTTCTTTACGTACAGCAATCTGATCAAGGTCATCGAAGCGAGCGTGAAGCAGGGTCGCCTGAGCTTTGGCCTGGCCTGGTGGCCGTTGCACCTGTTGGCGGCGCTGGCCGTGGTGGCGCTGTTCGCGTGGCGCCTGAATGTGAACCACCGCTATCATCCGCTGGTCCTGCTGGCGGCTTTCAAGCGCGCGCGCCGCGCCGGCAAACCAAGTAAAGCGGCATCGAAATGAAGATTTTACAGCGCTATTTTGCGGTCTCGATATTCCAGGCGGTGCTGTTCGTGCTGCTCGCTTTTTTGGCACTGCAAGCCTTCATCGACCTGACGGGCGAGCTGCCCAAGGTGGGCCGCAACGGCTATACCATCCAGTACGCCTTCCTGTATGTGCTGGTACTGGTGCCTGGTCACGTGTACGAGGTGATGCCGATTGCGGCGCTGATCGGCACCATTTATACGATGGCGCAGTTTGCCGCCAGTTCCGAATTTACCATCATGCGCGCATCGAGCATGTCGACGGCGATGGCGGCCGGTTTCCTGTTCCGCATCGGTATCGTCTTCGTCGTCATCACCTTCATCTTCGGCGAGTTGATCACGCCGCGCACGGAACCGCTGGCCGAACGCCTCAAGCTGACGTCGCGCGGCGCGGCCGTGTCGAGCGAGTTTCGCTCGGGCCTGTGGACCAAGGACATGGTCAAGAGCGAGGGCCTGACGGGCACCGTCACCGGCTCGCGCTTCTTCAATGTCGGCGAAGCGCGTCCGGACGGCCAGCTGAAAAACGTCAAGCTGTATGAATTCGACACCGACATGCGCTTGCGTACCCTGACCGTGGCCAAGGGCGCGACGTATCAGGGCAATAATATCTGGCGCCTGACCGAGGTGACGGAAACCTCGTTCTCGAACAGCGCGGCCACTTCGCCCGGCTTCGAGCCGAAGCTGTCGAACTACTACGGGCAGGAAACGAGCCTGGTGCACACGGTGCAAAGCGCCAGCAAAGACATGACGTCGGAAGTGACGCCGAAGATCCTGACGGTGTCGGCGTCCGATCCGGAGCGCATGTCGGCCAGCGAACTGGCCGTGTACACGCGCCACCTGGCCGAGAACAAGCAGGAAACGGAGCGCTTCCGCATCGCCTTCTGGAAAAAGCTGATCGATCCGCTGGCCATTTTCGTGCTGATGGCGCTGGCGCTGCCGTTCGCCTACATGCATACGCGCAGCGGCGGCATCAGCCTGAAGATCTTCATCGGCATCATGATCGGCGTCAGTTTCATGCTGGTCAACACGCTGTTCTCGCACCTTGGGCTGCTCAGCACCTGGCCGGCCTTCCTGACGGCGGTGGCGCCGAGCGCGCTGTATCTGCTGCTGGCGCTGGGCGCCCTGTGGTGGGTGGAGCGGCACTGATGGAGACGAACGTGCAACAGGCACTGATCTTGTTTGCCCATGGCGCGCGCGCCGCATCGTGGGCCGCGCCTTTCGAACGCCTGCGCGACCTGACCCAGGCGCGCATGCCTGCCACCAGCGTGCACCTGGCCTTCCTGGAGCTGATGACGCCGCGCTTGCCCGAACTGGTGGCGACCCTGCTGGCCGAGCTGCCCGCCGGCGCCACCCTGGACATCACCGTGGTGCCCGTGTTCCTGGGGCAGGGCGGGCATGTGCTGCGCGACTTGCCGCTGTTGCTGGAAGAACTGCGCCAGCAGCATCCGGCACTGCGCCTGAAGGTGGTCGAGGCGGTGGGCGAGAACGCCAGCGTGCTCGCCGCCATCGCCGATTACTGCGTGGCGGCGCCAGGCTCCAGCATTCTCCCTTGAGCGTCATCGACATCGTCTACCTGTGGGTGGACGGCGCCGATCCCGCCTGGCGCACGCGCCGGCAGCGCGCCTATGCCGCCTGGGCGCAGGCGCATCCCGGCCAGCTGGCCCTGCACGGCAACGTGGCGGGGCGCTACCGCGACAACGGCGAACTGCGCTACAACCTGCGCGCGCTCGAGCGCTTCTTCCCCGGCCACGGCCACATCTACCTGCTGACGGACCGGCAAGTGCCCGACTGGCTGCGCGCCTCACCGCGCCTGACGGTGATCGACCATGCGAGCCTGATGCCCGCTGCATCCCTGCCGGTGTTCGACTCGGGCCATATCGAATCGTATCTGCACCATATTCCGGGCCTGTCCGAACGCTTCCTGTATCTGAACGACGACGTATTTTTTGGCGCGCCGTTCGAGACCGCGTTCTGGTTTGGGGAGGAAGGGGAGGGGTGTTTGAGTGTTTTCACGGAGAGCGCGCTGCACGATGATCTGCAGGACTTGCGCGCCGACGTGGCCGCGCCAGCCAACTGCGCCACGTTGTCGCGGCAATGGCTGTCGGCGCAGTACGCCGGATACCTGCATGAACCGCGCCTGTATGCGCATGCGCCGCGGCCCATGCTGAAAAGCGCGCTGCATGCATTGGAAGGGCTGGCGCCGGCCATGTTTGCCAGCGTGCGCGCGACGGTGTTCCGCTCGTGGCAGGTGCCGGCATTGCTGCCCGACCTGGTGCCGCGCTGGATGGTGCATCAGGGGATTGCGCGCTCGCGCATGCTCGATCCGCTGCATATCGCCAGCGGCGATGTACAGGCGCCGCGGCAGCTGGAGGAACTGGCGGCGCGTTTCGGCAGCTTGCCGTTTTTCTGCATCAACGATACCTGCGATGAGGCGGACGATGACGACCCGCGCCTGCTGCGCGTGGCCGCCACCTTGCAGCGGCTGCTGCCGCTGCCATCATCATTTGAAGGCGCTTAAGCGGCTTTCTTCTTCGGCGCCAGGCTGATACGGGCGGCGGCCGAGCTGTCGGACAGTGAAGCGAGGAACAGCAGCAAATAGGCGCCCAGTTCGAAGACTTCCTCGCCGAGCAGCGCGTAAGCGTCCGGCATGCCATGGAAGACCTTCTTGTCGAAGGGCCAGCCAGCGGCCATCAGCAAGCCGCCGATGGCCGTCAGGATGGTGATGCGCATGGTGAAAATCAGGCCGGCATGGGCAAACACCTTGCGCGCGCGCGGCGCGAAAAAGATCAGTATGCGTATCAGTATCAGCAATTCCAGCACGCGCAGGGCTTTTTCCAGTTGCGCCCACGCGGGCGCCGTGCCGAACTGGTCGATATCGAGTTCGCGCAGCAGGAAGCCGAACAGCAGCGCGCACAGGCCTGCGTGCATGAGGAAGCGCAGCGACTGGCGGTCAGTCTCTTGCCAGGCGCGCACGCCGTGCACGGTGCAGGCGAGGGCCAGGAACAGCGCCTGCAGCCACTCCAGCAAATGGTTTTCGTCGTCGATATTCGGGAACACTGTCCACAGGGCGATGGAGGCGAGCATGCTGAGCAGCACAGCGCTGGCGACGCCGACATTGCTGCGGCTGAGCGAAGTCAGGGCTTCGCGCACGGAGGTGAAATTCATGTGTGATCGTAAGGCTAAAGTTGCGCGGCGCGGTATTGCAGCCTGCGGGCGCAGCTTTTTTCGGGGAGATTGCCAGTGCTTCCCGTCAGCCGGAAAACCGCATGGCAAGCGCTATGGCGGGGCGAAGCGTGAATTTATTGCTATCACGCAACAACTTCTCGAGAAAAGATGCGTCAGCATCGTATCATGTTTCCTTTGAAGACGTCGGTTACTGACTTTAAAGTCGGTAAAATACGCTGTGTTTAATCAGGCATGGCGCGCCAGAAGAGCGGCCGTTTTGTCGATGGCCTGATGCGCGCGCGCGGCCATGGCGTCGCCCAGCATCACCAGCACGGGGCCGTGGGTATCGCCCAGGCCACGCGCCAGGGCGCTCAGCGGCAGGCGCACGATGCGCTGGTCCGGGCGGCTGCAGTTTTCAATCACCACCACCGGGGTATCGGCGCGGCGGCCTTGCGCCAGCAGGCGCTGCGCCGTGGCGATGGCTTCGCGGCCACCCATGTATTGCACCAGGGTATCGCAGTCGGGAATGCGCGTCTGGTCCGGTTCGCCTGGCGCCGTGCTGGAAGTAAAGAAGGCGACGCTGCGCGACACGCCCCGCTTGGTCAGCGGCTGCTGCGTGGCCGCTGCCGCCGCCAGGGCCGTGGTGATGCCGGGCACCACTTCGACAGCGATGCCCGCCTCTTCCAGCGCGCGCAATTCCTCGTCGGCGCGGCCGAACAGCATGGGGTCGCCCCCTTTCAGGCGCACGACGACGGCGTGCTTGCGCGCGTTGTCGACCAGTTGCTTGTTGATGAACGCTTGCGCCGTCGACAACTGGCCGCAGCGCTTGCCGACCAGGATCTTTTGCGCCTGCGGGCACAGCTCCAGCATCTCTTCGGTGACCAGCGCGTCGTGCAGCACGACGTCCGCTTGCGCCAGCAGGCGCGCGCCGCGCAAGGTCATCAGGTCTTGCGCGCCGGGGCCGGCGCCGACCAGGTAGACCTTGCCGGGGAGAGATGGGGAGCTGTTCATGTGGCTGCCTTTCCTGGGCGATGCGGGGTTAGAGTCGAACCATGCCGGCCGCGACCGTCTGGTGGGTGACTTCATCGATCAGGATGAAGGCACCGGTGGCGCGGATATCGGCATACGCGTCGGCCGCCAGCGCCTGCTGCACATTCAGGCTGATGCGGGCAATGTCGTTGAGTTTCAAGCCTTCGGCCGGATGGCGCTGCTGCGTATTGATGTCGAGGATCGATTCGATCGCCGTCACTTTTGCCGCCGTCTGTTTGGTGCCGTGCTTGATCCAGTACTTGCGGCGCAGGTCCAGCGCGTCTTCCGACAGCCAGCACACGTCGGCCACCACTGTTTTCAGCAGGGTGGCAGGGCGCTCGCTGCTCGCCAGCAAGTCGCCGCGCGAAATGTCGAGGTATTCATTCAGCAGCAGGGTCACAGACTGGCCCACCACGGCGGTGCTCAGCGAGCCGTCCAGGGTGACGATATCCTTGACGGTGGCCGTCTGGCCCGATGGCTGCACCACGAGGGTGTCGCCGATGCTGACCTTGCCCGCCTCGATGCGGCCCATGTAGCCGCGGAAGTCGTTCGCTTCGTGGCCGTTGTGGCGCGCCACCAGCTGTACCGGGAAGCGGAAGGGCGTGTCGTGCGATTCGTCGTAGACGGACAAGGACTCAAGCAGCTCGATCAAGGTCGGGCCCGTGTACCAGCCCAGCTTGTCGCCGCGCTCGACGACGTTGTCGCCGGTGAGTGCCGACAGGGGGATTGGCGTGATGTCCTTCAGGCCCAGCGACTGGGCGAATTCGCGGTAGGCCGCGACGATACGGCTGTATACCGTTTCATCGTAGTCGACCAGGTCCATCTTGTTGACGGCCACGACCACGTGCTCGATCTGCAGCAAGTGGGCAATCGTCGAATGGCGCTTGGTCTGGATCAGCAATTCCACGCTGCCGTCGTCGCCGAGTTTGACTTTCGACACGTCGATCAGGATGATAACGGCGTCAGCCGTGGAGGCGCCCGTGACCATGTTGCGCGTGTATTGCTCGTGGCCCGGCGTGTCGGCGATGATGAACTTGCGTTTCGGCGTGGCAAAGTAACGGTAGGCCACGTCGATGGTGATGCCTTGCTCGCGTTCCGCTTCCAGGCCGTCCGTCAGCAGCGACAGGTCGACCGTGTCGCCCACCGTGCGCTTGTGCTTGGAGCGCGACATGGCGTCGAGCTGGTCGGCGAAGATGCCCTTGCTGTCGAACAGCAAACGGCCGATCAGGGTGCTCTTGCCGTCATCGACGGAACCGGCCGTGATGAAGCGCAGCATGCCGCGCTCCAGGCTGTCGGTGAGGTTGGTGTTCTGGATTGCTGCGTTCATTAGAAATACCCTGCTTTCTTGCGTTTTTCCATCGAGGCTTCGGAAGTCTGGTCATCCATGCGGGTGGCGCCCCGTTCCGTGATTTGCGTGATTGCCGTCTCGGCGATGATGGCGTCGACCGTCGCCGCGTCGGACGACACGGGGCAGGTGCACGAGATATCGCCCACCGTGCGGAAGCGCACGACTTGCGTTTCCACGGTTTCGCCCTCGCGCGGCGGCGTCAGATCCGTCAGCGGCACCAATAAACCGTTGCGCGGGATCACCTGGCGCTCGTGCGCGAAGTAGATCGGTGGCAATTCCAGTTGCTCGCGGGCGATGTATTGCCACACGTCCAGTTCGGTCCAGTTCGAGATCGGGAAGACGCGCATGTTTTCACCAGGATGCACGCGGGTGTTATACAAGTCCCACAGCTCCGGACGCTGGGCTTTCGGGTCCCAGGCGCCGAATTCGTCGCGGAACGAGAAGATGCGCTCCTTGGCGCGGGCCTTTTCTTCGTCGCGGCGCGCGCCGCCGATGCAGGCGTCAAAGCCATGTTCGGCGATGGTTTCCAGCAAGGTCACGGCTTGGGCCGCATTGCGCGAATCCGTGGCCGGGTTGCGCAGGCGCACGGTGCCGCGCTGGATCGAGTCTTCCACGGAGCCGACGATCAGGCGTTCGCCCAGTTCGGCCACCTTCTTGTCACGGAAAGTGATGACTTCCGGGAAGTTGTGGCCCGTGTCGATATGCACGAGGGGAAATGGGAACTTGCCCGGGCGAAAGGCTTTTTCGGCCAAACGCAGCAGGACGACGGAATCCTTGCCGCCCGAAAACAGCAGCGCGGGGTTGGCCGATTCGGCCGCCACTTCGCGCATGATGTGGATGGCTTCCGATTCAAGGCTGTCGAGGTGACGCTGGTTCAAAATATTGCTCATATGGGTGCTTTCTTGTTCTGCTGAGTCTGTTGTGTCTGTTCAGGCTGCCACGGATTTGATGCGTATCAACTTACCGTCCACCATGTGCAGGCCGCATTCCTTGGAGTCCGGGTTTTCCCACCACCAGCGTCCGGCGCGCACATCTTCGCCCGGCTGGACGGCCCGCGTACACGGTTCGCAGCCGATCGACGGGTAACCCTGGTCGTGCAGCGCGTTGTAGGGCACGTCGTTGGCGCGGATGTAGGCCCACACGTCTTCTTCCGACCAGTCGGCCAGCGGATTGAATTTTGTCATCGCGTGCGCCGCATCGTCTTCCTGCACGTGCAATTCGGCGCGCGTGGTGGACTGCGCGCGGCGCTGGCCCGTCACCCAGGCCTTGTTGCCGGCCAGGGCGCGGCCCAGCGGCTCGACCTTGCGGATGCGGCAGCATTCGCGGCGCATCTCGACGCTGTTGTAGAACGCGTTCAGGCCATTTTGTTCCACGTAGGCGGCCACGGCTTCCGGCTGCGGACGGTACAGGGTAATGTCGTGGTCGTAACGGGTTTTCACCTTGTCGAGCACGGCCAGGGTTTCCTGGTGCAGCCGGCCTGTTTCCAGGGAAAAGATGCCGATGGGCAGCTTCGCCTTGAGTATCATGTCGGTCAGCACCATGTCTTCGGCTGCCAGGCTGGACGCGAACACGGCCGGCGAAAAATCCGCGGCGATGCGTGTCAGCGTTTGCTCGGTGGCGTCAATCAAAGAAGTCAAATCGCTCATGATTGGTCCTCAGATGCCGGCCGCGTTGTCGAGGTCAGGATTCTGGCCTTCGCGCTGGTGGCGGCGGAACAGCGGCGACTTCTGATCCCACGAAGCCTGGTAAGTTTCCGAAAAGACCGACAACCCTTTCAGGGCGTCATGGATGCTGCGGTCGGGGCGTGTCGCATACGCGTCGAAGCCTACCCGGTGCATGGAGAACAGCTGGTCGCGCAGCACGTCGCCAATCGCCCGCAATTCACCCTGGAAACCCAGGCGGGCGCGCAGGTTGAAGGCGATGGAATAGCCGCGCCCATCCGTGAATTTCGGGAAGTCCACGCCGATGACGGGCAGTTGCGCCACGTCGGCCGCCAGTTCTTCCGGGCGCTCGTCGCTAGCCAGCCACACGCCGATGTCGGGCAGGCGGGCCGCCAGGGTCTCGCGCTGGGCTTGCCATACGAGCAGCGGCACGATGACCTTGCCGGCAGGCACGACCACCGTTTCCGGCGTGTCGGTTTCATCGAGGCGCAGCAAGCCCCAGGTATTTGGCACCACGGCGGCGTTCTTGATGATTTCTTCGCGTACTTCAAACATATTCGTCTTCTCCCACCAGGTTGCCGACCGTGATCGGCGTTGCATATACGTGTTCCTTGAACGGCGCCACACCCAGGCGCTGGGCCGTGTCGACGAAGCGCTCGCCTTCATGGCGGTCGCGCACGTAGACGTGCAGCAGGCGGCCGATGACTTCAGGCATCTGCAGGGAAGAGAACGAGGGTCCGATGATCTTGCCGATGGCCGCGTTGTTGCCTTGCGCGCCGCCGATCGACACTTGATACCATTCGCTGCCATCCTTGTCGACGCCGAGAATGCCGATGCTGCCCACGTGATGGTGGCCGCAGGCATTGATGCAGCCGGAAATATTCAGTTCGATCTCGCCGATGTCGTGCTGGAAGTCGATGCTGTCGAAACGTTCCGCAATAGCGGCCGCGATCGGCAAGGACTTGGCGTTGGCCAGCGAGCAGAAATCGCCACCGGGGCAGCAGATCATGTCGGTCAGCAAACCGATGTTCGGCGTGGCCAGGCCGTGCGCCTTGGCTTCCTGCCACAGTTTGAATAGTTTCGACTGTTCCACGTCGGCCAGCACCAGGTTTTGCTCGTGCGTCACGCGCAGTTCGCCAAAGCTGTAGCGGTCGGCCAGATCGGCCACGAAGTCGATCTGCTCGGCCGTCGCGTCGCCGGGCGGCACGCCCGTTTTCTTCAGGGACAGTACCACGGCCACGTAGCCGGGGCGCTGGTGCGGCTTGACGTTGCGCGCCAGCCAGTTCAGATAGGCCTTGTTGTCCGCGTGTTCCGTCTTGTAGTCGAGTTCCGGCAGGGCCAGGTAGGCGGGCGGATTGAAAAAGTCCGCTACGCGCTGCATTTCCTCGGCCGTCAGGGTTTCCGGACCATCTTTCAAGTCGACCCATTCCGCTTCCACCTGGCGCGTGAATTCTTCCACGCCGATGGCTTTCAGCAAGATCTTGATGCGCGCCTTGTATTTGTTGTCGCGGCGGCCGTGCAGGTTGTACACGCGCATGATCGCCTGGATGTAGGTCAGCAAATGCTGCCACGGCAGGAAGTCGCGCACGACGCTGCCCAGGATCGGCGTGCGGCCCATGCCGCCGCCCGCCATCACCTTGAAGCCCACTTCACCGGCGGCGTTGCGCACGGCCGTCAAGCCGATGTCGTGCACGGCGATGGCGGCGCGGTCTTCCTCGGCGCCATTGATGGCGACCTTGAATTTACGCGGCAGGGCGATGAACTCGGGGTGGAAGGTGCTCCACTGGCGCAACACTTCCGCGTACGGGCGCGGATCGATGATTTCATCTGCCGCCACGCCGGCGAACGGATCCGATGTTGTATTACGGATACAGTTGCCGGACGTCTGGATCGCGTGCATTTCCACGGACGCCAGGTCCGTCAGGATATCGGGCGTTTGTTCCAGCTCGATCCAGTTGAACTGGATGTTCTGGCGCGTCGTGAAGTGGCCATAGCCGCGGTCATACTTGCGCGCAATGTGCGCGAACATGCGCATCTGCGTCGACGACAGCAAGCCGTACGGCACGGCGATGCGCAGCATGTAGGCGTGGCGTTGCATGTACAGGCCGTTTTGCAGGCGCAGCGGAATGAATTCCTCTTCCGTCAGTTCATTGGCGATACGGCGCGCAACCTGGTCTCGGTACTGGGCGATGCGTTCTTTGATGATGAGGTGGTCGTACTGATCGTAATGGTACATATCAATTCCTAAAAAAGCCGGGGTGCTGGAAGATTGCCTGGGATTATGTTCTTGATACTGCTCTAGTCACTTGTTCGGTAATTAATAGATTAGCTTCACTGCCACGCCGGTCAAGGTCATCGCCAGCAGGACTCTTAAAAACTTTTCCGGCACGGAGCGGGCCACCCAGGAACCGAGCGTGATGCCGGGCAGGGAGCCGACCAGCAACGAGGCCAGCAATTCCCAGTGGATGGAACCGAGCCACCAGTGGCCCAGGGCGGCGATGGCCGTCAGGGGCACGGCGTAGGCGATGTCGGTGCCCGCCACTTCGGCTGAGCTCATGCGTGGATACAGCATCACCAGCAGGGTCGCACCGATGGCGCCGGCGCCGATCGACGACACCGTCACCAGCACGCCCAGTACGGCGCCGGAAATAATGGTCGCTGCGGCAAGCTTGTTGCCTTGCAATTGTTTTTCGGGATGGGCATTGATCCAGGCCAGCATGCGGCCCTTGAAGATCAGCGCCACCACCGTCAGCAGCACGGAGCCGGCGATCGAGTAACGGATGATCTGGCCGATTTCCGGCGACAGGGTGCCGAACGATTTCAGCGCCAGGGTCGCGATGACGGCGGCGGGCAGGGCGCCTATGCACAGGCGCTTGACGATATCCCAGCGGATGGTGCCGCGCAGGCGGTGCGTCAGGGTGCCGGCGCTCTTGGTGATCGAGGCGAACGCCAGGTCGGTGCCCACGGCCACGGAAGGCGGCACGCCAAACAGCAGGGTTAACAGCGGCGTCATCAGCGAGCCGCCGCCCACGCCGGTCATTCCTACGAGTAATCCTACGGCAAATCCTGAGACTATATAAGACAAAGTCATGCTTGCACCCCCAAAGTACCCGCAATAGTAATAAACTTAGTGTTTATTCCAAACTACTAAGTACGCATTTGCTTATATGCGATATGCGTATATGCATGAACGCAAAATCATGGGTGGGGCGGAAACTCGGCAAATCACGGCAATCTAGGGCAAACCAGCAATGAATCTCCATCAACTGCGCTTCGTGCGCGAAGCGGTCCGGCAGAATTACAACCTGACGGACGCCGCCAAGGCCTTGTTTACCTCGCAACCGGGCGTATCGAAAGCCATCATCGAGCTGGAGGAAGAGCTGGGCGTGGATATTTTTACGCGCCATGGCAAGCGTATCCGCGGCTTGACGGAGCCGGGCCGTCTGGTGCTGGAGTCGGTCGAGCTGGTCATGCAGGAAATCGACAGCATGAAGCGCATCGGCAAGGAATTCGCGGCGCAGGACAGCGGCAGCTTTACCATTGCCACCACGCATACGCAGGCGCGCTACACCTTGCCCAAGGTGGTGCAAGCTTTCATGCTGAAGTTCCCGAAGGTACGCTTATCTTTGCTGCAAGGCAATCCGCGCCAGATCGCCGAGATGGTGCAGCGCGACCAGGCCGACCTCGCCATCGCCACGGAATCGATCGCCGCCATCGATGGCTTGATTACCTTGCCATGCTATCAATGGGAGCACGTGGTGGTGGTGCCGGTCGACCATCCGCTGCTCAAATCGAAGTCCGTGACCCTGGAAGAAATCGCCGCCTTCCCCCTGATTACCTATGACAGCGCGTTCGCCGGACGCAACAAGATCGACCACGCTTTCGTGCTGCGCGGCCTGAAGCCGGACATCTTGCTCGAAGCCATTGATGCGGACGTGATCAAGACTTATGTCGAGTTGGGCATGGGGATTGGTATCATAGCGGGTATGGCCTTCGATGCCGAGCGCGACAAAGGCTTGCGCGCCATCCCTGTCGGCCACCTGTTCGGCATGAATGTGTCGCGCGTGGCCGTCAAGCAAGGCGCGTATTTGCGCAGCTATATTTATACCTTTATCGAGTTGCTGACGCCGACCCTGAACCGCAAGCTCATCGAGCAGGCGATGAGCGGTGATAAAGAGCACTACGAACTATAAACAATGCAGGAAGTCGGCCGGGCGAGTTGCCTGGCCAAGATTATTTAAGAAGAGAAGAAACAATGATTACCGATCAGCTTGCCAAATATTACGCCACCATCGCGCAGCAGTACGAGCGCGTCTATGCCAAGCCCGAACGCCAGGAAGACCTGGAAGTGTTGCGCGACAAGGTCGCCGACGTGCTGGAAGGCCACACCGTGCTGGAACTGGCTTGCGGCACCGGCTACTGGACGGAAGTGGTCGCCGAGTCGGCCGACTCCGTGCTGGCCACCGATATCAACGATGAAATGCTGGCGCTGGCCCAGTCGCGCGGCTTGCCGGACAACGTCAGTTTCGCCAAGCTCGACGCCTTTAATTTGCCCGACGATATGCTGGGCAAGTTCACGGCCGTGTTCGCCGGTTTCTGGTGGTCGCACGTCAAGCGCGAAGACCAGGATAAATACCTGAAGCAATTGCGCAGCAAGCTGGGCAAGGACATCATGCTGGTGCTGATCGACAATTCCTATGTCGACGGCAGCAGCACCGTGATCGCGCGCACCGACCTGGAAGGCAACACCCACCAGTTCCGCACGACGGATGGGGGCGAGCGCTATGAAGTGCTGAAGAATTTCCCATCGGACAGCCACCTGCGCAAGAAGTTTGCTCACTCGGCCCGTGAAATCCGCATGAAGCGCCTGGAATACTACTGGTTGCTGAGCTGCCGCCTGAAATAAAGCTGATCTGTCTATATGGTAGGTCGGATTAGCGGCGCAGCCGCGTAATCCGACACCGCCGCCTTGCCAACAATGTTGTCGGATTACGCGTGGCCTTGCCACGCTACTCCGACCTACGGTAAATAGGCCTTGCCGCCGCATGAGCCGCCCTCGGGCGGTTTTTTTTCGCCTGTTGTTTTTATCTGACACGATGTTGTGCCAAAAAACAACATCTTGTCGATGTCATATTGTTGAAGTATTTGGTGGGCATGATTCGGTTCAGCAGCTGAGCAGCACCATTCTTGTCCAACCTAATGTAGAGAATCTCAAGTGAAAAAAATTACTCTGGCAGCATTGATCATCGGCACCTTCGCAGCAGCTACGGCACAAGCACAATCGAACGTCACCGTGTATGGCCTGGTTGACCTCGGTATTGCCAAGACCACTGGCCAGCCGACGGTACAACGTGAAAACAACGCGTCGCGCTTCGGTTTCAAGGGTACGGAAGATCTGGGTGGCGGCCTGTCCGCAATTTTCAACCTGGAAAGTGAATTCCTGGCTGACACCGGCGCGCAAAAAGGCGTGTTGTTCGACCGTCAAGCTTACGTGGGCTTGAAAGGCGCGTTTGGTACCGCCATCCTGGGCCGCACCAAGAACCTGGTCGATGGCACCATCGCCCGCGTCGACCCATTCAACACCTACGGCGTGGTCGGCAAGAACAATGAAACCCTGCTGCGTTCGGGCGTCGGCTCGTCGCGCGTCAACAACGCCGTGACCTACAACAGCCCAAGCTTTGACGGTTTCGTGGGCAGCCTGCAATACGTGCTGAGCGAAGTCAACAGCGCTGACGCGGGCGTGATTGGCCTGGCAACCTACGACAACGGCCCGATCAGCTTGCACGCCGGCTACGAAAAAGCCGTACAAGCAACGGCAACGGCCGCCAAGCCTGACCTGTGGTCCATCGGTGGCGGCTATAAATTCGGCCCGGCCAAGATCACGGCCGCCTACTCGAAGGGCGACACCAAGGTGGCTGCCAACGGCGAATTCAAGTCCTACCTGATCGGCCTGAACTACACGGTTGGCGGCGGCGATGCCAAAGTGTCGTATGGCAAGCAAGAGCAAAGCAACAACAAGGTCAAGGATCAGGACACCATCAAGGAATTCGGCGTCGGCTACGACTACCACCTGTCGAAGCGTACCGACGTGTACGCTTACGCTGGCCGCGAGCGCGTCAAGTCGCTGACCTCGTACCAGATCGGTCTGGCACACAAGTTCTAAGCAGTATTCGATGTGACGAAGTAGAAGGCGCCTGCGGGCGCCTTTTTTATTGCATCGCCGCTGTTGCCGCTTCCGCATGCATGGGCAGCGAGATTTCGATGCGTGTGCCGCCCAGTTCGCTATCGGCACCGATATGGATGCTGCCATTCAAACCCCACACCCGTTCGCGCATGCCCAGCAAGCCCAGGGCCGTGGCTTTTTCCAGGTCGTGCTCGGCAATGCCGCGGCCGTCATCCTGGATGGTGATGGCCAGCGAGGAATCGATGCGGTGCAGGGCGATGGTGATGTGGCTGGCCTCGGCATGGCGCGCGATGTTCGTCAGCGCTTCCTGCACGATGCGGTAGATGGCCGTGCTGCGCGCATCGTCGAGCACGAGGTCGGCCTCGTCGGCCAGCAAGTCGAAATGGATGGCGCGGCGCAACAGAAAGTCGTGGCGCAGTTTTTGCAGCGCAAAATACAAGCCCCCTTCATCGAGCGCGCGCGGACGCAGATTGCTGGCGATGCGCCGCAACGAGGTGATGGCCGTTACCAGCAAGCCATCCATGCTGTGCAGCAACGCTTGCAGGGACGCGGTGGTGTCCGTGTGCTGGCGCACCAGGGTCAGGTCAACGCGCAAGGTGGCCAGCAGTTGCCCCAAGTCATCATGCAGTTCACGCGCGATATGCTTGCGCTCTTCTTCGCGGATCGATTGCAGCGCGCTCGACAGTTCGCGCAGTTGCGAAAAGGAGCGGGCCAGTTGTTCATGCATCTGCTGGCGCGCGCTGATGTCACGCACGATGATGGTAAATACGCTCTGGCCGTCTTCCAGCATGGCCGAGAGCGAGCCTTCGAGGGGAAACATGGCGCCGTCGCTGCGCCGTCCCGTCAGGGTGTAGTCGGTGGTGCGCCGGCCCGTCAGGCGCAGCTCCAGGTTGATGTCGCCAAACGGCGGATCTCCCTCGTGCTTGCCCAGGCCGCCCAGGGTGCGCAAGTCGCGCAGGATGTACTGGCCCAGGCGCATGCCGCGCATGCCGGCCGGCGTGTCGTCGAACAATCTGGCTGCCGCCGCGTTCGCATGCAGGATGATTTGCCGGCTGTCGATGCTGATGATGGCGTCGCTGGCGCTGTCGATGATGGCCTGGCCACGCGCCTGCCGTTGCCGGCGGGCTTTCAGGGGAGGAAACAAGCACAGCAAAAGCGCCGCCGCCATGCCCAACGGCAGGATACGCAGCAGTGTGGAACTGCCTCGGTCAGGCATGGGGCTCTCCTTGCAAACGTGAGCGAAGGCAGGCAAGACAGGAATGGCGGACAGGACTTTAGCCTATGCCTGTTGGCGCGGCGCGGCTTGATGTGGCGCAGGAAGGGGAAAGAAGAGAGGCATGCGCCGCGCCGGCCAGGGCCGGGCGGCGGCGGGAGACTTACATTTGCTTGAACAGGTGCAGGAAGCTGCGGCTTACTTCGAGCTTGTCGGACTTGCCTTTGATGAGCACCAGGTGGCGGCCGCGGATGTCGCGCGTCACGCCTTCGATGGCATTCACGTTGACCAGGGTGGCGCGGTGGATTTGCCAGAACAGCGAAGGATCGAGCTCTTCGGCCAGGTCGCGCACGGGCTTGCGGATCAGCGCCTCATACTTGGCGGTTTGCACGCAGGTGTATTTCTCGTCAGAACGGAAGAACAGGATCTCTTCCACGGGGATCATGCGCAAGTCCTGGCCGATGCTGGCCTGTATCCATTGCAAATAGGTGGGCTTGGCCGTGATTTTCTCCGCCAGCTGCGACAGCATGGCCGTGACGCTGCTGTTGACGTCCAGCGCCGGCTTGTTCAAGTGCGTTTTCAGGCGCTCCACCGTGACCAGCAAGCGCTCATGCTCGGGCGGCTTGAGCACGTAGTCGACGGCGCCCCGCTCGAAGGCTTCGACGGCGTGGCTATCGTAGGCCGTGACGAAGACGATATGCGTCTTGCCGCCGATTACTTGCGCCGCTTCCATGCCCGTCTTGCCCGGCATGCGGATATCGAGGAAGGCAAAGTCCGGCTTGAGTTGCTCCACCAGTTCGATCGCTTCGTCGCCATTCTTGGCTTCGCCGATGATTTCCAGTTCAGGCCAGGCCTGGCCCAGGCGCAGGCGCAGCTGGTCGCGCATCAGTCTTTCGTCGTCGGCAATAATAGCGGTAGGCATAGGTCTCAAGTGTGAACAGGCGAAGATTGATTATTCAATGATTTAGCGTTTTTATCAACTACTCTGTCTTATTTGGACAATTGATATGGCACTTCGATCACGGCGCACACGCCGGACGGTTGATTTGGCGTAATGGTCAGGCTGCCCTCGTCGCCATGCAGCAGCTTCAGGCGCTCACGGATGGTGGGCAAACCGAGGCCCGTGCCATCGCTGGGCACCACGCCAAAGCCGAGGCCGTCATCGGTCACCGTGACGCGCAGCTTGCTGTGCGCCACTTCGGCCACGATGCGCAGGGTGCCACCCTCCGGTTTGACTTCCAGGCCGTGCTTGATGGCATTTTCCACCATCGATTGCAACATCATCGGCGGGAAGGCGGCGCTGCGCAGGCCATCGGGAATCTGGAAGTCGACGGTCAGGCGTTCTTCCATGCGCATCTTCAGCAGGTTCAGGTACGCTTGCACCATGTCCGCTTCGCGGCCCAGGTTGGTAATCAGGGCGTTGTCGCGCATTTGCGGCAGCACGGCGCGCAGATACTGGATCAGGCTGCGCTGCATCTTGGCCGCGCGCGGCGGATCGACCTGGATCAGGTGTTCGACGGAAGCAAGCGTGTTGAACAGGAAGTGCGGCTCGACTTGCGCCTGCATCATCTGCATCTTTGCTTCGCTGAGCTGGCGCTGCATGGATTCGCGCTCGGCCGCCTCATTCGCCGTGACGGTTTCCGCTTCCGCACGTTTCTTGCCGCCGACCAGGGCTTTCATGGCGAACAGGGCCAATACCAGCAAGGATACAAAGCTCTTGAACCAGGTCGAGGCTTGCTGGTGATAGCGCGAGACTTTTTGTTCCGCCGCATCATCGACCGCTTCTTCGATGGCATTCGACAACTCTTCACCGATTTGTGGCGGCAATTCAATATGGACTTCTTCGCCCGAGGCATTCGTCGTTACTGGATAGCTGGGCTTGGCAGGAGCGGCCGGCGGCTCCGGTGGTTCCGGCGGCACGGCATTGGCTTGTGCGTCCGCCTCGGCGGCATCGGCCGGCTCGCTGGCTGCATCGGCCGCGCTGCTGCGCCGGTTCTTGCTGTTGCGGGGATTGAAGTGAATCCCCGTATCGTCGATCAGGATATTGGTTTCCCCCGAACCCTTGCTGCTGCGTTTATGCGACTTGATGACTACTTCTTCGTCCGGGTTGGACGAGAACAGCTCATCTTGCAAGATGGAACCGGCGATCAGGGCCAGCGCAGCGAACAGGAAGAATTTCCACCAAGACAGTTGGGTGACCCAGGTCGTCGTCGCGTCGAATGCCCGTTGCAACCAAGCGAGGATGGTTTTCAACAAGTGGGGCAGGCTGGAAATCGGAAGCATGGGAGCACTTTCAAGTACAAGAGTTAATCGACGCGGCGGGCAAGTTTAACCCCTTGTTGAGTAGCGTCAGAGTCTGATGTTGCCACTGTGCCTAAAGACCACGAACTACGCCAGCCGATTGCGACAGGCTGCACAAAAAGGCGCTTGAAGTGAAGACTATGCTTGCTGGGCGGTGAGGGCGGAAAAATAGCGCTTGCGGGGCGCGCGGAGCAGGGCTATAATTTTCCCCCTCGCTGAACGACGCATGCAAATGCCGAGTAAAGCAGGGTGAAAAAAGAAGGTTGACGAAATGCTGCAAACGCTTCATACTCTTCCTTCTTCGCAGCTGACAAACACAACGCTTTGTCGATAGCGCGAAAGTGGCACCGAATACAGTTCTTTAACAATTAACAGTCGATAAGTGTGGGCATTTGATGTAAGTGCAGCGTCAATCTTCGGATTGGCGTCTAACTTAAAATATCAAATGTTCACAAGAAATAATGAAATAGGATACTTCTTCGGAAGTAGCCTGTCAGTTTTTTGAGTGAGCAAATCTTTTGCAATGCAAAAGATTTGGATGGTAGTGATACTGTCCGACCTGTCAGAAATGACATTAAACAGAGATTAAACTGAAGAGTTTGATCCTGGCTCAGATTGAACGCTGGCGGCATGCCTTACACATGCAAGTCGAACGGCAGCACGGAGCTTGCTCTGGTGGCGAGTGGCGAACGGGTGAGTAATATATCGGAACGTACCCTAGAGTGGGGGATAACGTAGCGAAAGTTACGCTAATACCGCATACGATCTAAGGATGAAAGTGGGGGATCGCAAGACCTCATGCTCGTGGAGCGGCCGATATCTGATTAGCTAGTTGGTAGGGTAAAAGCCTACCAAGGCATCGATCAGTAGCTGGTCTGAGAGGACGACCAGCCACACTGGAACTGAGACACGGTCCAGACTCCTACGGGAGGCAGCAGTGGGGAATTTTGGACAATGGGCGAAAGCCTGATCCAGCAATGCCGCGTGAGTGAAGAAGGCCTTCGGGTTGTAAAGCTCTTTTGTCAGGGAAGAAACGGTGAGAGCTAATATCTCTTGCTAATGACGGTACCTGAAGAATAAGCACCGGCTAACTACGTGCCAGCAGCCGCGGTAATACGTAGGGTGCAAGCGTTAATCGGAATTACTGGGCGTAAAGCGTGCGCAGGCGGTTTTGTAAGTCTGATGTGAAATCCCCGGGCTCAACCTGGGAATTGCATTGGAGACTGCAAGGCTAGAATCTGGCAGAGGGGGGTAGAATTCCACGTGTAGCAGTGAAATGCGTAGATATGTGGAGGAACACCGATGGCGAAGGCAGCCCCCTGGGTCAAGATTGACGCTCATGCACGAAAGCGTGGGGAGCAAACAGGATTAGATACCCTGGTAGTCCACGCCCTAAACGATGTCTACTAGTTGTCGGGTCTTAATTGACTTGGTAACGCAGCTAACGCGTGAAGTAGACCGCCTGGGGAGTACGGTCGCAAGATTAAAACTCAAAGGAATTGACGGGGACCCGCACAAGCGGTGGATGATGTGGATTAATTCGATGCAACGCGAAAAACCTTACCTACCCTTGACATGGCTGGAATCCCCGAGAGATTGGGGAGTGCTCGAAAGAGAACCAGTACACAGGTGCTGCATGGCTGTCGTCAGCTCGTGTCGTGAGATGTTGGGTTAAGTCCCGCAACGAGCGCAACCCTTGTCATTAGTTGCTACGAAAGGGCACTCTAATGAGACTGCCGGTGACAAACCGGAGGAAGGTGGGGATGACGTCAAGTCCTCATGGCCCTTATGGGTAGGGCTTCACACGTCATACAATGGTACATACAGAGCGCCGCCAACCCGCGAGGGGGAGCTAATCGCAGAAAGTGTATCGTAGTCCGGATTGTAGTCTGCAACTCGACTGCATGAAGTTGGAATCGCTAGTAATCGCGGATCAGCATGTCGCGGTGAATACGTTCCCGGGTCTTGTACACACCGCCCGTCACACCATGGGAGCGGGTTTTACCAGAAGTAGGTAGCTTAACCGCAAGGAGGGCGCTTACCACGGTAGGATTCGTGACTGGGGTGAAGTCGTAACAAGGTAGCCGTATCGGAAGGTGCGGCTGGATCACCTCCTTTCTAGAGTTTGCACGAATCAGTAATGATTCACGCATCAAATGTTCACACTTATCGGCTGTTAAATGAAGAAGAAACAGTAGTCGTAGTAGTTCCGCGTTGGGGCTGTAGCTCAGCTGGTTAGAGCACCGTGTTGATAACGCGGGGGTCGTTGGTTCGAGTCCAACCAGCCCTACCAGCTAATTAGTAAAATCTCAGGGGGATTAGCTCAGCTGGGAGAGCACCTGCTTTGCAAGCAGGGGGTCGTCGGTTCGATCCCGTCATCCTCCACCAAAGTTTTACTCGAAAGTGCAAACGTAAGCCGGTCAATAAGACTTGGGTTTAGGTTTGATCTTTTAGCGATCAAAGCTGTTTCGTTCTTTAACAATCTGGAAGAAGTAAAGATTATTTATTGATCGGTTTGCCGTAAAAAGCGAATCGATGGGTAATGATTGTATGTATCAACAAACAAGCAACAACGTTGTACTTTCTTATCCCTGTAGCGCTCTTTTCGTTTGAAAGAATGAAGAGGCTAACGTTATAGGGACAAGCGAATAAGTGCACATGGTGGATGCCTTGGCGATTACAGGCGATGAAGGACGTAGTAGCTTGCGATAAGCTGCGGGGAGTGAGCAAACACACTTTGATCCGCAGATTTCCGAATGGGGCAACCCACCCTTTTAGGGTATTGCATACTGAATACATAGGTATGCAAGGCGAACGCGGCGAACTGAAACATCTAAGTAGCTGCAGGAAAAGAAATCAACCGAGATTCCCAAAGTAGCGGCGAGCGAAATGGGAAGAGCCTGTACGTGATAGTCGGACCGATAACAGAATCCTCTGGAAATAGGAGCCATAGTGGGTGATAGCCCCGTATGTGAAATTGGACCGGTGATACTAAGCGTACGACAAGTAGGGCGGGACACGTGACATCCTGTCTGAATATGGGGGGACCATCCTCCAAGGCTAAATACTCGTAATCGACCGATAGTGAACCAGTACCGTGAGGGAAAGGCGAAAAGAACCCCGGAAGGGGAGTGAAATAGATCCTGAAACCGTGTGCATACAAACAGTAGGAGCGGACTTGTTCCGTGACTGCGTACCTTTTGTATAATGGGTCAGCGACTTACATTCAGTGGCAAGGTTAACCATATAGGGAAGCCGTAGAGAAATCGAGTCCGAATAGGGCGATCAGTCGCTGGGTGTAGACCCGAAACCAAGTGATCTACTCATGGCCAGGATGAAGGTGCGGTAACACGCCCTGGAGGTCCGAACCCACTAATGTTGAAAAATTAGGGGATGAGCTGTGGGTAGGGGTGAAAGGCTAAACAAACTTGGAAATAGCTGGTTCTCTCCGAAAACTATTTAGGTAGTGCCTCAAGTATCACCATCGGGGGTAGAGCACTGTTATGGCTAGGGGGTCATTGCGACTTACCAAACCATTGCAAACTCCGAATACCGATGAGTGCGAGCTTGGGAGACAGACGTCGGGTGCTAACGTCCGGCGTCAAGAGGGAAACAACCCAGACCGCCAGCTAAGGTCCCAAAGATTGGCTAAGTGGAAAACGAAGTGGGAAGGCTAAAACAGTCAGGATGTTGGCTTAGAAGCAGCCATCATTTAAAGAAAGCGTAATAGCTCACTGATCGAGTCGTCCTGCGCGGAAGATGTAACGGGGCTAAGCCAGTCACCGAAGCTGCGGATATTGTTCTGTGATTTATCACAGATATATATGGTAGGAGAGCGTTCTGTAAGCCTGCGAAGGTGTCTTGTAAAGGATGCTGGAGGTATCAGAAGTGCGAATGCTGACATGAGTAGCGATAATGGGGGTGAAAAGCCTCCACGCCGTAAGCCCAAGGTTTCCTGTTCAACGTTCATCGGAGCAGGGTGAGTCGGCCCCTAAGGCGAGGCAGAGATGCGTAGCTGATGGGAAGCAGGTTAATATTCCTGCACCGTCGTATGATGCGATGGGGGGACGGATCGCGGAAGGTTGTCCAACTGTTGGAATAGTTGGTTTTTGGCTCATAGAAGGCACTTAGGCAAATCCGGGTGCGGAATTCAAGGGGTTGAGACGAGTGCACTTGTGCACGAAGCAATCGGAAGTGGTTCCAAGAAAAGCCTCTAAGCTTCAGTCATACGAGACCGTACCGCAAACCGACACAGGTGGGCGAGATGAGTATTCTAAGGCGCTTGAGAGAACTCGGGAGAAGGAACTCGGCAAATTGGTACCGTAACTTCGGGAAAAGGTACGCCCCGGTAGCTTGAATGGTTTACTCCATGAGGGTGAAAGGGTTGCAATAAACTGGTGGCTGCGACTGTTTAATAAAAACACAGCACTCTGCAAACACGAAAGTGGACGTATAGGGTGTGACGCCTGCCCGGTGCTGGAAGATTAAATGATGGGGTGCAAGCTCTTGATTGAAGTCCCAGTAAACGGCGGCCGTAACTATAACGGTCCTAAGGTAGCGAAATTCCTTGTCGGGTAAGTTCCGACCTGCACGAATGGCGTAACGATGGCCACACTGTCTCCTCCCGAGACTCAGCGAAGTTGAAATGTTTGTGATGATGCAATCTACCCGCGGCTAGACGGAAAGACCCCATGAACCTTTACTGTAGCTTTGCATTGGACTTTGAACCAATCTGTGTAGGATAGGTGGGAGGCTTTGAAGCGGGGACGCTAGTTCTCGTGGAGCCAACCTTGAAATACCACCCTGGTTTGTTTGAGGTTCTAACCTTGGTCCGTTATCCGGATCGGGGACAGTGCATGGTAGGCAGTTTGACTGGGGCGGTCTCCTCCTAAAGTGTAACGGAGGAGTTCGAAGGTACGCTAGATACGGTCGGACATCGTGTTGATAGTGCAATGGCATAAGCGTGCTTAACTGCGAGACTGACAAGTCGAGCAGGTACGAAAGTAGGACATAGTGATCCGGTGGTTCTGTATGGAAGGGCCATCGCTCAACGGATAAAAGGTACTCTGGGGATAACAGGCTGATTCCTCCCAAGAGTTCATATCGACGGGGGAGTTTGGCACCTCGATGTCGGCTCATCACATCCTGGGGCTGTAGCCGGTCCCAAGGGTATGGCTGTTCGCCATTTAAAGTGGTACGTGAGCTGGGTTTAAAACGTCGTGAGACAGTTTGGTCCCTATCTGCCGTGGGCGTTGGAAATTTGAAGGGGGCTGCTCCTAGTACGAGAGGACCGGAGTGGACGAACCTCTGGTGTACCGGTTGTCACGCCAGTGGCATTGCCGGGTAGCTAAGTTCGGAAGAGATAACCGCTGAAAGCATCTAAGCGGGAAACTTGCCTTGAGATGAGATTTCCCAGAGCCTTGAGCTCTTTGAAGGGTCGTTCGAGACCAGGACGTTGATAGGCTGGGTGTGGAAGTGCAGTAATGCATTAAGCTAACCAGTACTAATTGCCCGTACGGCTTGTCCCTATAACCTTAGCAGGTACAGAGGATAAGACGGTACAACGTTGCGTGTGTGTTGATACTACCAGTCATTACCCCAATCTTTGCTTCTTCCAGATTCAGGCTTTGTCGTCCAATTGGAGACAAATGCCAGTACAAGTTATGCCTGATGACCATAGCAAGTTGGTCCCACCCCTTCCCATCCCGAACAGGACCGTGAAACAACTTTGCGCCGATGATAGTGCTGCAACCAGTGTGAAAGTAGGTTATCGTCAGGCTTGTTATTCGAAAAAACCCCTTCCGGTGATCCGGTTGGGGTTTTTTTACGTCCAATGATTTATGCATGGCATCGATCGCGTGCTACCTTGAAAGGGATATCTTGTCTGCTGTGCATACACTGGAACAATTACGCGCCGGCCAACTGGCTGGCCTGCGCCGTCTGAAGCTGTCCTGCGGCTTGACGGACTTCCCCCGCGAAATCTTCGACCTGGCCGACAGCCTGGAAATCCTCGACCTGTCCGGCAATGCGCTGTCCACATTGCCCGACGATTTGCCGCGCTTGCACAAGCTGCGCATTATCTTTTGTTCGGATAACCTGTTCACCGCCTTGCCGGCCGTGCTCGGTTCCTGTGCTGCGCTGGAAATGATCGGTTTCAAGGCGAACCGGATCGACCACGTGCCAGCCGCAGCCTTGCCGCCCAAGCTACGCTGGCTGACCCTGACGGATAATTGCATCGAGTTCATGCCGGATGAGCTGGGCAAGTGCGGGCAATTGCAGAAACTCATGCTGGCGGGAAATTGCCTCGACAGCTTGCCGGCGACGTTGGCGAATTGCCGCCGGCTGGAACTGGTGCGCATCGCCGCCAACCGTTTCACGGCACTGCCCGACTGCCTGCTGTCCTTGCCAGGCCTGAGCTGGCTCGCGTATGCGGGCAATCCCTTTACGGAGGCGCGTGAGCTGGCGGCCTTGGCCGGTACGGGGGCTGCGGGCGTGGCATGGCAGCGCCTGGAACTGGCGCAGCAGCTGGGCGAGGGTGCATCTGGCGTGATTTACCGTGCCCGCCTCGATGGCGTCGATGATGTCGCCGTCAAAGTGTTCAAGGGCGCGATGACCAGCGATGGCTTGCCGCGCAGCGAAATGGCCGCCTGTGTCGGCGCCGGTGCACACGCTGGTCTGATTCCCATCCTCGGGACGCTCGCTGCGCACCCGCAAGGGGCGCTGGGACTCGTCATGCCGCTCATCGACGCAGCTTTCCACAATCTGGCCGGTCCGCCGAGTCTGGATTCTTGTACGCGCGACGTGTATGCCGATGGTGTGCGCTTTGCCCCTGCGCAAGCGTTGGCCATTGCCCATGGCATCGCCTCGGCCGTGTGTCAGCTGCATGCGCACGGCATCGTGCACGGCGACTTATATGCGCACAATATCCTGCATGCGGACAATGGCGCCTGCCTGCTGGGCGACTTTGGCGCGGCGTCGATGTTTGCGCCAGGCTCGCCGCAAGGGGAGGTGCTGCAGGGCATAGAGGCGCGCGCCTTTGGCGTGCTGCTGGGCGAGCTGATCGCGCATGGTGCGACGCCCGTGCCCGCCTTGCAAGTCATGCTGGAAGCTTGCCTGCAGGAAGAGATATTGCTACGGCCCAGGTTCGACGCGATCGAACGGGCCTTGCGGGACATGCTCCCCGCATAAAAAAATGGCGCAGCCTTCGCAGGCTGCGCCATTTTTATTTCAGGCTGGCAAGATTTAGCTTGCTGCCAGGATTTCTTTTTCAGGCAGCGCGATCTGGTTGTCGACGCTGAACTGGTAATCCTTGAAGACGTGTTCTGCCGTCAGGATCTGGTATTCGCCATTCTCCAGCTTGTGCGTGGTGTCCTTCAGGCGATACGTGTAATGGCCGCAGGTCCAGCAGTTGAAGTTGCGCATGTGCGTGCACAGGCAAGTCTTGTCCATCACGACGACGGTTTTTTGTTCCGGATGGGCAGCCACTTCGCGGTTGTACGAGTTGATGTAGGCGCAGTTGCCCGTCGCGTCGAGCAGGTAGCCATACGATTCGCAGCCTGGACGGATGCCGGCGCCGATGGCGGGCGTGTTCTTCAGCATGCGCATCGGATAGCCCGTCGGCGAGACGCCATTGACGATGATGTCTTCTTCCGAGGCCTTGTAGTATTCCTGCTTGACCTTGTTTGGCAAGCCGCATTCATTCGTGACGGTAAAGCGCGTCGCCACTTGCACGCCAGCCGCGCCCGCTTCCAGGAAGGAGACGGCATCGCTGCCCGTGAAAATGCCGCCGGCGGCGATCAGCGGGATGTCCAGCTGTTCGGCCTTCAGGTAGGCCAGCAGTTCCGCCGTGATCGTGTGCAGGTCGTAATTGGCCCAGTCCATGCCGAAACCCAGGTGGCCGCCGGCCAATGGTCCCTCGACGATGATAAAGTCGGGCAAGCGGTCCAGCTTGGCGTTCTTGCGCAGGAAAATCTGCAAGGCGCGCACGGACGAGACGATGATGCCCAGCTTGGCATCGCGGAAACGCGGATGGTCGGCCATCAGGGCGAACGAGCCGAAGTGCAAGCCGGCGGACAGGGTGATGCCGTCGATGCCGGCGTCGAGCGCCGCATTCAGGCGCACGCGCAAGGTTTCACGCGGGCCGTTCATGGTCAGCTTTTCCATGCAATTGACGAAGATCAAGCCATCGCCTTTTTTTGCTTCCATGGTGCGGCCGATATGCAGGCGCTGCGCTTCCGCCAGACGGCCCAGGTCGAACTGCACCACGGCCTTGTCGCTGTTATTGATGTTGAACTTGTACAGTTTCGTCTTGTCTTTGACGAAGGTGGTGTCGAAACGGCGGTCCGACACGTCTTCCACCATGGCATCGGAGATATGGCCGATACCGTTCAGCCGGGCCGCTTCCAGGGCCAGCTCCGACGTGGAAATATCCACACCCATTCCGCCTATCATGATGGGCACATATTCTTTTTTGCCAAATCGCAGGCGGAAATCATCAACACGTTTCATTGCTATCCTTAGACTACCGTGGTTATCACTGAGCCAGATGTACGGTCAAGCCCGCTGCCGGTCGGGCGCGCGGGCGCATGTAGCTGTGCGCAGCTTCAATTCTACCCCAAGCGGGCAGACGCTCCGAGGCAGCTTGCCGCCATGCCGGCGCAAGCGCAGGCCGGAGCGTGCGCAGCATCGAAATTAATCGCGGAAATTATTAAATTCCAGCGGCATGTCGGGCACGTCCTTGCGCAGCATGGCCATGGCCGCCTGCAGGTCGTCGCGCTTGGCGCCCGTGACGCGCACGGCTTCGCCCTGGATGCTCGCTTGCACTTTCATCTTGCTGTCCTTGATGACGCGCACGATTTTCTTGGCATCATCCGATTCGATGCCATTCTTGATCTTGATGATCTGCTTGACCTTGTCGCCGCCGATCTTCTTGATGTCGCCTTCGTCGAGGAAGCGCACATCGACCTTGCGTTTGGTCAATTTATTGGTCAGCACGTCGCGCACCTGGCTGAGCTGGAATTCCGAGTCCGCAAACGCGGTCAATTCGTTTTCCTTGTGCTCGACGCGGGCGTCGCTGCCCTTGAAGTCGAAGCGGGTCGTGATTTCCTTGTTGGATTGCTCGACTGCATTCTTGACTTCGATCATATCGGCTTCGGAGACTACATCAAATGACGGCATGGTCTGTTCCTTTTCTTGTTAAAGCGAGCGCACGCTCGGTGCGCTGGGCCTTGGCGGCTGATTCCGCGCCATGGGACGGCCCTGTTAAAGATGCGACATTTTAACGGACAACGGACGGCCTGCCCTTGTCTTGCGCTGGTTTTTTGTCGGTTTCACTCTATAATCGAACAAAATAATCGCTATCCCATGTCTGCAGAGCTCACCATCGAACACAATTACTCCCTCCAGCGCCTGAATACCTTCGGCATCACGGCCAACGCGGCCGCCTACGTACGCATTACTTCGCAAGCCGAATTGCAGGCCGCGCTGCAAGATCCGGCCCTGTCCGCCATGCCGCGCCTGATTCTGGGCGGCGGCAGCAACATCGTCCTGACCGGTGACTTTCCCGGCGCCGTGCTGCACATGGCCACGCGCGGCATGCGCCTGGCGCAGGCGGATTTCGAGACCATACTCGTCACGGCCGCGGCCGGCGAAAACTGGCACGATTTCGTGCAGTGGACCCTGGCGCAAGGCGTCGGCGGCCTGGAAAACCTGTCATTGATTCCCGGCACGGTGGGCGCGGCGCCTATCCAGAATATTGGCGCGTATGGCGTTGAAATCAAGGATTATCTGCATAGCGTGAGCGTCATGCACAGCGCCAGCGGCATCGTCTTCGACATGGACCGCGACGCTTGCCGCTTCGCTTACCGCGACAGCATCTTCAAGCAGGCGGACGGACGCGAGCTGATCGTGCTGGAAGTCACGTTTGCCTTGCCGGCCGAATGGCAGCCGAACTTGCGCTATGCGGAGCTGGCGCAGGCCGTGGCCGAGCGCAATCTTGCCGAGCCGACGCCGCAACAGGTGGCCGACACGGTGATGGCGATCCGCCGGCGAAAATTGCCGGACCCGGCCGTGATCGGCAATGCGGGCAGTTTCTTCAAGAATCCGGTGGTGTCGAAGGAGCAATGTCTTGCTTTGCTGGAACGTTTCCCTGCGCTCGTGCACCATGCGCAGCCCGATGGCACGGAAAAGCTGGCGGCCGGCTGGCTGATCGATCAGTGTGGCTGGAAGGGGAAAAACCTGGGGCCCGCGGGAGTGTATCCCAAGCAGGCGCTGGTTCTGGTGAATAATGGCGGCGCTCGTGGCGCGGACATTACCCGGCTGGCGGCAGCGATACAGGATGATGTAGAGGCGAAATATGGCGTGCGCCTGTCGCCCGAGCCTGTGTTTGTCTGATTAACCGAAGTGGCAGACGTAGTCGACGGTTTCGACGGTCTCGATGTCAAAATAGCTATTGCCCGGGATACTGAATTGCGTGCCCGCGCCATAGCTGTTCCACTCGCTTGCATCGGCCAGGCGTACCTTGCACAGGCCGCCGACGATTTCCATGATTTCCGGCGCGCCCGTGTTGAAGCGCAACGATGACGCGAAAATCACGCCCACGCTTTTTTTCGTGCCATCGGCCAGGATGACGTTGTGCGAGACGCATTTGCCGTCAAAATAAATGTTCGACTTCTTGACGACGCTGACATTGTCCAGTTGTGTGCTCATGCTTCACTTTCCTTGCTGTTAAAAATCAGTCCTGGACGTCATCGGCGCTCAGCACGCTGTTGCGTCCGCCGCGCTTGGCCGCGTACAGGGCCTGGTCCGCGCGGTTGATCAGTTGCTCCACCGTCGAGTCCGGCGACGGCACGATGGTGGCCACGCCGATCGAGATGGTGACGATGCCCGCATCTGCCGCCGGATTCTCGATCTGCAAGCCTTCCAGATGGCGCCGGCACGCTTCGGCGATCAGCAGTGCGCCGGCCGCTTCCGTTTCCGGCAGGATCAGGGCGAACTCTTCGCCGCCGTAACGGGCGGCCAGGTCGGCCGGGCGTTTCAAATGTTCCGTCAGTACGGCGGCGACTTTTTTCAGGCCCAGGTCGCCCGCCAGGTGGCCGAAACGGTCGTTATAGCTCTTGAAATGGTCGATATCGCAGAACAGCAGGCTCAACGGCGTCTTGTCGCGCTGGCCCCGCTGCCATTCGAATTCCAGGGTTTCATCGAAGCGGCGGCGGTTGGCGATGCCTGTCAAGCCATCGAGGGCGGCCAGTTTTTGCAATTCAATATTCGCGTCCGCCAGGTTCTTTTGGCTTTCGCGCAGGAAACGAAAAGCCTGGTCGCGCTGCAAGCGGCTGATGTGCGCGTTGGAATGGTAGCGTATGCGCGCCAGCAACTCCAGGCGATCCGGCAGTTTCACCACATAATCGTTGGCGCCGACGGCAAAGCTGTGCGCCTTCAGTTTCGGGTCATCCTTGGCCGACATCACGATCACGGGCACATGCGCCAGCGCCGCGTTTTCGCGGTACAGCTGGATCAGGCCGAAGCCGTCGATGCCCGGCATCACCAGGTCTTGCAGGATGACGGTCGGTTGCAAGCGCAGCGCCGTGTCCAGCGCCAGGGTGGCGTCGGTCGCGTAATGAAATTCGATATCCTGCTGGTCGCTGAGCATGCGGCGGACTGCCTCGGCAATGATCAACTGGTCGTCCACCAGCAGCACGCTGACCTTGAATTCGGTCAATGCGGGCTCAGGCTGGGTGAAGCTGGAGGAGAATTCTGGCATTGCATTCTTTTCAGATGTTAGGGGAGGGCTCCCACCCATTGTTGAGTTTGGCACCCAGGCGGCTGCGCAGGCTCGCGCCTATTCTATCCAGAGGCAGGATTTGCTGCGCCGCATCGAGTTCGGCCGCCGCGCGCGGCATGCCGTACACGGCGCTGCTGGCCTGGTCTTGCGCGATCGTCGTCTTGCCGGCGCGGCGCATGGCCAGCAAGCCATCGCCGCCGTCGCGCCCCATGCCTGTAAGCAATACCCCGATGGCGTCGCCGCGCCAGTGCTGCGCCACGCAGTTGAAGAAGACATCGACGGACGGGCGGTAAACATAGTCGCGTGGTGCTGCATCGTAACCCAAACGATAATTTTGATCTAGCAGCAGGTGATCATTGGTCTTGGCGATCAGTACCGTGCCGGACACCAGTTCGTCGCCTTCGGCGATCACGCGCACGGGCATGCTGAGCTGGTCATCGAGCCATTTGGCGAAGTGCGAGGCGAAGGTCTCATCGATGTGCTGCACCACCACGATGGCGCAGCCGGGCGGCGCCGTCCAGCCGGACAGCACCTTGGCCACGGCCGACGGCCCGCCCGTCGAGGCGCCGATGGCCACCAGGGTCGATACCTGGCCTTCGCCACGTTCGCCGCCATTGCCGTTCGTCTGGCGCGGCGGCGGTGCTTCGGCGCTGTGGCGTATCAGCTTGCCGATGGTCTTGATCTTGGCCAGCAGTTCGCTGTCGCCGCCCACTTGTCCCTGCAGCACGGGCGTGGCCGTGACGTCGAGCGCACCGGCGCCCAGCGCGCGGAAGACCTGGTTGACATTGTCTTGCGGGCGGCCCGTGACCACCAGGATGGCGCACGGGCTTTGCTCCATGATCAGGCGCGTCGCCTCGACGCCGTCCATCTCCGGCATGTTCAGATCCATCAGGATCAGGTCGGGGCGGTTGCCCTCGCACATGCGCACGGCTTCGAGCCCCGTGCGGGCAATCCACAGCACCTGGTGTTCCTGCGTGCTGGCGACCACGCGGCGCAGGGCTTCGGCGGCCATGGGGACATCATTGGCAATGGCAATTTTCATGAAGTGCAATTCATAAGCGGGCATCTCCTATCAGGTCGGCCACCGCGTCGAGCAAGGTCTCGTCGTGGAAGCTGCCTTTGGTCAGATAATAGTCGGCGCCGGCGGACAGGCCGCGCGCGCGGTCTTCCGGACGGTCCTTGTACGACACGATCATCACCGGCAGCTTGTGCAGGTGCAGGTCCTTCTTGATCAGCGAAACGAGTTCGATGCCATCCATGCGCGGCATGTCCACGTCGGTGATCACCAGGTCGTATTCTCCGCTGCGCACCACGTTCCAGCCGTCGATGCCGTCGATGGCCACGTCGACGTCGAAGCCGCGCGCCAGCAGCAGCTTGCGCTCCATCTCGCGCACCGTCAGCGAATCGTCGACGACGAGGATGCGCTTGGCGCGGCGCTGCTGCGCATGGCCCGCCTGCGCCAGCTGGTGCAGGCCGCCTTCGTGCAGCAGCTTGTCGATCGACAGCAGCAAATCGGGCACGTCGAGGATCAGCACCGGTTCGCCGTCGTCGAGCAGGGCGGCGGCCGAAATGTCGCGCATCTTGCCGAAGATCGGGTCGATGGCCTGCACCGCCAGGCTTTGTTCGCCGCGGATGGCGTCGACCACCAGCGCATAGCTTTGCTTGCCGCGCCCGATCACCACCACCGGCAAATCGTCGGCCTGGCTGGCCGCTTCGCCCAGCTCCAGCACCTGCGCCGCGGACACCAGGCCCAGATGTTCGCCCTTGAGTTCAAAGAACTGCTTGTTTTCCAGGGTATGGATGGCCGCTTGCGGCACGCGCACCACGCTTTCCACCTTGACGATGGGGATGGCGTAGGCTTCACCCTGGATGTCGATCACCAGCGCGCGCACGATCGATTGCGTCAGCGGCAGGGTGATCAGGGCGCGGAAACCCCGCCCCGGTTCCGATTCCAGGCGCACCGTGCCGTTTTGCTGGCGTATCGTTTCGTGCACGATGTCGAGGCCCACGCCGCGCCCGGACAATTGATTCGCCTTTTCCTTCAGGCTGAAGGCGGGCAGGAACAAAAACTCCAGCAATTCACCCGGCGACAGCGCGGCGGCCATGGCGGGGCTGGCCATCTTGCGCTCGATGACGGACTGGCGGATTTTCTCCAGGTCGACGCCGCGCCCGTCGTCGCTGATCTCGATGCTCAGCATGCCGGCGCGGTGGCGCGCTTCCATGCGTATCGTGCCCAGCGCTTCCTTGCCCGCGTCGATGCGCTCGTACGGACCTTCCATGCCATGGTCGATGGCATTGCGCAGCATGTGGTTCAGCGGGCTTTCGATCTTCGCCAGGATGTCGCGGTCGACGAGGGTGTCTTCGCCTTCGATCTCCAGCTGCACTTCCTTGCCCAGGCTGCGCGCCAGGTCGCGCACCATGCGCGGGAATGCGTGGATGCCGTCGCGGAAAGGGCGCATGCGCAGGGCCAGCACTTCGTCGACCATGCCTTGCGAGACGGCCAGCAAGCGCCGTTCATAGGTTTCGATGTCGGCGATGTGTTCGAGCATGAACTGCTTCAGGGGCTGCGTCTTTTGCAGCGCCAGCAGCGACTTTTCCATCAGGCCCGCGTCGCCCGAGCGGGCAATGGCTTCGTGCAGGTGCTCGATGGCGGAAAACAGACTGCTCTGGTTGCGCTTGAAGCGCTGCAGCGCGCCGATGAACGGGTGCATCTGGTGTGCATTGATGCGCGATTCGCTGGCCAGCGACAGCAGTTTGTCGAAATTCTGCGCCGCTGCCTTGGCCGGGGCGGCACCCGCACGCGGCGCCAGGGCGGCCGTTTCCGGTTCATCTCCCGCCAGGCCGCTGGCCACGGGAGCCTGCGCTTCAGCCACCGGCGGCGGCAAGGGCGCCGCGGCCGAGGGCAGGGCCGGCAATTCGGGCAAGTCGGCGATGCCGGCGATGGCGTTCAGGGTCTGGTCGATCTGCGCCGCATTCGCGGCCAGCCACGCTTCGGCGCCCGCGTCGTCCAGGCGCGACAGCTGCACGATCAGGTCGACGCCCGAGAGCAGCACGTCGACCCGCTCCGGCGTGAGTTTCAAGCGGCCATGCTGGGCGGCGACGAAGCTGTCTTCCATGCCGTGCGCCAGCTGCACCACCACCTGCAGGCCGACGATGGCGGCGGCGCCCTTGATCGAGTGCGCCGCGCGCATCATCGCTTCGACGGCGGCCGCGTCGCCCGCATGGCGCTCCATGGCCAGCAAGCCATCGGTGAGAATCTGGGTCTGGCTGTCCGCCTCCATGCGGAACAGGTCCAGCATGGAAAAGGCACTCAGGTCGCCGTGCTGGTCCTGGCTCATCGTAATAGTCTCGCAAGTTGAAAGCCGATCAGCGCCGTGTCGAGGCAGCCGATGCGCAGGTCGCCCTCGGTGATCACGCCCGACAGAAAGCGCGACAGGCCCTTGTTGATGGTGGCCGCCGGCGTTTGCACGGCGCCCGACGCGTAGCGCACGATGCCGTGCAGGTCGGCCACGGGCAGCGCGTAGGCCTGTTCCTCCCAGCGCATCAGCAGCAGGCGCGCGAACGTGTGGCGGCCCTTGGCCGGCGGCGCGCCCTGTTCGTCGATGCCCAGTAAATGCGCCAGCGACATGCACGGATACAGCTTGCCGCCGATATTGACGATGCCCGCCAGGCCGCGACCGCTACGGTGCGGCAGCACGTGCGGCTTGGCTTGCGGCGCCACGGCGTCGAACACGCGCGTGGGCAGCGCCAGCCATTCGCGGCCGATGCGAAACACCAGCACCGAGCTGTCGCGCACTTCGCCGCCCGCATCGATCTGGCGGAAGTGGCTGGCCCAGTCGCGCCGGTAGTGTTCATCCACGGGCCGCTGCAGGTTGCGCTGGGCGGCGCCCGCATATACGTCGCAGTTACGGCAATGCACGTTGGCCGGCAGCCTGGGGCAGCTCTGGTCGCCGACCACGCCGATATGGTTCCAGCAGTCGTCGATGGTGGCGGGGGACTCGGTGGCGATGAGGTTTGTCATGCTTGCCCCTTAGTTGGACGCCTGGCGGCGCTGGTAGATGCGCGCCGCGCGCGCCTTCAGGGTGGCGGCGGCCGTGTGGTTGCCATTGCGTTCAGCCAGCAGGGACAGGTGGCACAGCGCTTCGTAATGGTCGGGCTGCAGGTAGATGCAGCGGCGCCAGTAATCGTCGGCCAGGTCCATCTTGCCGGCCAGTTCATTGATGATGCCCAGCATGAAATACGCTTCCGCCGCCTCGGGCGTTCGCGCCAGGTGGGCGTGGCATTTTTCACCCGCTTCGCGCAGCTGGCCACGGTCGGCCAGCAGGCGCGCCTCGGCCAGCAAATCGGCCTGCGCTGCCGGCGCCGGCGAGGGGGTAGGTACGGGGCGCGTGCGCAAGGCCGCTGGTGCAATGGGGGAGACGGGAGCGGCAGCGCGCCTTGGCGCGGACGGCACGCTGCGCAAGGTGCGCAAGGCCGGCAGTGGCGCCACCTGCACCGGCCCGGCCGGCGCCGCCGTTTCCTTCTTCAGGGCGAAAGCCTGGCGGAACTGCAGCGTCGCAAAGCCGTTCTGGCAGAACGATGGCACTTCCGCATAGCCGGCCAGCAGCATGCCGTCGTCGGCCAGCAGGGCGGACAGGTTGTGGATGGCGGCGCGCGTGGTCGGCTTGTCAAAATAGATCAGCAGGTTGCGGCAGAAGATGACGTCGTAGTGGCGGCTGTAGGTGACCGTGTCGAACTGCAGCAGGTTGCCCTGCCTGAAGGTCACCTGTTCGCGCAAGGAGTCGATGATGCGGTAGGCGTCGTCGGCCACGTGCGTGAAATAGCGTTCGCGGAAGGCGACGTCCTGCGCGCGGAAGGCGTTGCGGCCATACACGCCGGCTTGCGCGCGCTCGATGCAGCCGGGACTGAGGTCATACGCGTCGATGCTGAACGCCTGCTTCGGCACGCCGCCGTCGCGCAGCGCCATGGCCATCGAATACGGTTCCTCGCCGCCCGCGCACGGGATCGACAGGATGCGCGTGGCGCGCCCCCTGGCCCAGCGCTCCTGCACCAGTTCGACGGTGGCGTAGAACGCCTGCGGGTCGCGGAACAGCCATGATTCCGGCACCACCACCAGTTCGATCAATTGCGTCATTTCGGCCGGCGTGAGCGCCTGCAGGTAGGCCTCGCTATCGCTGAAGCCCGTTTGCTCCATGCGCTGGCCGACGGCCCGTTCGGCCACGGACTTGGAAACGGACAGGCCGGTCGCGCGGCGCAGCAGGGCTTGCGCCGTCATGCCGCACCCGCGTCTTGAAACAGCAGCGCGCGCACGTCCGGCGGCAGCAGGTGCTCGAGTTCGACCAGTTGCACGATGCCGTCGGCGTCGCTGGCCACCTGGCCCAGGAAGGGCGCCGTCGCCACGCCGCTATCCTCGAGCTTTTCCGCAGCGATGTCGGCGATGCCGCGCACCTGCGTGGCCATCAAGCCCAGCGCATGCGTGGCGCCGCCGGGCGCGCGGTAGTCGACGATGACGATGCGCGTGTCGAATTGCGCGGCGGCGGCCGGCAGCCCGGCCAGACGCGACAGGTCGATCACGGGCACGGGCGTGCCGTGCAAGTCCATCAGGCCGGCCACGTAGTCTGGCGTGAGCGGCAACTGTTTCAGCTCCAGCAGCGGCAGGACACGCACGATGCCGGCCAGGGGCAGGCCATAGCGGTCGCGTCCGATGTGAAAGAGCAGCACTTTCATGGGATCAGATGGTGACGGCGAAGGTCGACACGCTCGACTGCAGGTCGCCCGCCGCATATTGCAGCTGGTGCACCGCTTCGCTGGTGGCTTTCAGCGATTCCACCGTTTGCTGGGTAGCGTCGTTGAGCTGCATCATGGTGTCGGAAATTTGCGAGGCGCCGATCGCCTGCGACTGCATGCCTTGCAGCACGGCATCGAATTGCGGCGTGAGTTTTTGTACCTGGTCCATCACGGACGACAATTGTTCCGCCACTTGCCGCACTTCGCCCACGCTGCGGCGAATTTCTTCCGAGAATTTATCCATGCCCATCACGCTGGCGGACACGGCCGACTGCATTTCCTTGAGCATTTGCTCGATATCCCACGTGGAAACGGAGGTCTGGTCGGCCAGGCGGCGGATTTCCGTCGCCACGACGGAAAAGCCGCGGCCCGCTTCGCCCGCTTTTTCCGCCTCGATGGCGGCGTTCAGCGAGAGGATATTGGTCTGGTCGGCCACCTTGGTGATGGTGATCAGCACGCTATTGATATTGCTGGCTTTTTCCGACAGGGCCGCCAGCTTGGCGTTGATGGAATCGGTGGCCGAAACCATGTGCTGCATGGTCGAGTCCATGCGCTTGAGGTTATTTTGCGCTTCGGCCGTGGCATTCGTCGTGTAGTCGGCCACGGCGGTGGCGTCTTCCATGGTTTTGAGCAACTGGCTTGTGTTGGCCGAGATTTCCTTGGTGGTGCTGAGAATTTCCACGCTCGTTTGCGCCTGCTCAATGCCCGTGGCTTCCTGCTGGCGTGCCGAGGCGGCGATTTCCGTGGCGGACGTCGTCACCTGGATGCCGGCTTTTTGCACGTTGTTGAGCAGGCTGCGCAGGTTTTCAAACATCTTCGCCAGGCCATTGCCCAGCTGGCCGATGGCGTCGCTGCCCGTGATGCCGACCTTGCCCGTCAGGTCGCCCGAGGCTGCCTTCGACACCACTTCCAGCAGGGAATCGACCTTGGCCCGCAAGCTATTCGTCGCGGCCAGTTCGTTGGCCTGGTTGTCCTGGATGGTTTGCGCCATGCGGTTGAATTCTTCCGTCACCTTGCCCAGCTCGTCGCGCGAGAGGATGGCGGCGCGCGCGCTTTGCTCGCCACCGGCGATGCGCCCGACGGCATCCGTCAGATTGTTCAGCGGGCCGAGGATGGCACGGCCGAGCAGGTAGGAAATGCCCAGCGCCAGCACCACGCACAGCAGGCCGCCCAGCGCCAGGGTCAGCAGCATGGTTTCCTGCAATTTTGTCGAGGTGGCCGTGCGTTCGGCCAGCAAGCGGGTTTCCTCGGCCGCCGCTTCGTCGAGCAGCTTGTTCGCTTGCGCGACGGCCGGATAGCCGGTCGGCGGCATGGTGCGCGCCACCGATTCCGTGGCGCCCGGCGCGTTGCCCAGCGCGCGGCGTTTTTCGATCAGGGGAGCGATCCACTCCTTGACCCAGGTGGCGGTCAGCGCGTCGATCTTGCGGAAGCGCTCCGACTGCACCTTGTTGTCGACCGTCATGGCGATGGCTTTTTGCGTGTGCTGGCTCAGCACCGCCATTTCATCGGTCTCCGGTGTCAGCGACGTTTCACTGCCTGTGAGGATGAAACCGCGCGCTTCCACCTGGATTTGCAGGATGGAATTGTGAATCCTGTCGATCTCGACCAGCACTTCCATCGTGTGGCGGTCCCAGGCATTGGCTTCCGACAGGCGCGAAAAGCTGTTGTAGGCCACGCCCAGCAGTATCAGGATGATGGCCACGATGGAGCCGAAGCCCAGGTACAGTTTATTCTTGATACTCAGGTCTTTGAACATGGGAGGGCTCCGGAAGCGGGAAGGTCAGCACAATTGCACTGTAGCATTTTGCCATGCGGACAGCAAAATGGGGGGCGTGCCGGGGCGTAAATCGCGGCAGAGTGCGCTGTAAACGGAAAAAGCCGCCCGTGGGCGGCTTCGGTGGATGCGGGAGATAGTGCCTCCCGGCAACTAATTACTTCTGGCCACGCTTTTCGCGGGCGATGGCGGCGATGCGCATGCGCAAGGCGTTCAGCTTGATGAAGCCGCCGGCGTCGGCCTGGTTGTAGGCGCCGCCGTCTTCGTCGAAGGTGGCGATGTTCATGTCGAACAGCGAATCCGTCTTCGAATCGCGCGAAACGACGATGACATTGCCCTTGTACAGCTTGATGCGTACCCAGCCGTTCACGGTTTCCTGCGTGTGGTCTATCAGGGTTTGCAGGGCGACGCGCTCGGGCGCCCACCAGTAGCCGTTGTAGATCATCGACGCGTAGCGCGGCATCAGGTCATCTTTCAGGTGAGCCACTTCGCGGTCCAGCGTGATCGATTCGATGGCGCGGTGGGCTTTCAGCATGATGGTGCCGCCCGGGGTTTCATAGCAGCCGCGCGACTTCATGCCGACGTAGCGGTTTTCCACCAGGTCCAGGCGTCCCACGCCATGCTTGCCGCCCACTTTGTTCAGTTCGGCCAATACGGTGGCAGGCGACATGCGCACGCCGTTGATGGCGACGATATCGCCTTTTTCGTATTCGATGTCCAGGTATTCCGCTTCGTCCGGGGCGTTTTCCGGGCTGACGGTCCAGCGCCACATCGTTTCTTCCGCTTCGGCGCTCGGGTTTTCCAGGTGGCGGCCTTCAAAGCTGATGTGCAGCAAGTTGGCGTCCATCGAGTACGGCGCGCCGCCGTTCTTGTGCTTCATGTCGATTTCGATGCCGGCGTCTTCCGCGTACTTCAGCAGTTTTTCGCGCGACAGCAGATCCCACTCGCGCCATGGAGCGATGATTTTCACGCCAGGTTTCAGCGCGTAGGCGCCCAGTTCGAAACGCACCTGGTCGTTGCCCTTGCCGGTCGCGCCGTGCGAGATGGCGTCGGCGCCGGTGGCGTTGGCGATTTCGATCAGGCGCTTGGCGATCAAAGGACGGGCGATCGAGGTGCCCAGCAGGTATTCGCCTTCATACACGGTGTTGGCGCGGAACATCGGGAAGACGAAATCGCGCACGAATTCTTCGCGGACATCTTCGATATGGATGTTTTCCGGCTTGATGCCGAATTTGATGGCCTTGGCGCGCGCCGGTTCCAGTTCTTCGCCCTGGCCCAGGTCGGCCGTGAAGGTGACGATTTCGCACTGGTAGTTATCTTGCAGCCACTTCAGGATGACGGAGGTGTCGAGTCCGCCGGAATAGGCCAGGACTACTTTTTTAATGTCGCTCATATTGCTTCCAGTTGTCGTTGTCGATGTATGTGTTGCGATGCTGCCGGGAGTTCTGCAGTTCCAGGCGAATTATTGGATTTTACCGAGTAACAGGTATTCAATCAGCGCTTTTTGCACGTGCAAGCGGTTTTCCGCCTCGTCCCACACGACAGATTGCGGGCCGTCGATGACTTCGGCGGCCACTTCCTCGCCGCGGTGGGCGGGCAGGCAGTGCATGAACAGGGCGTCGGGCGCGGCGCGGGACATCTTCGCGCCATCGACGATCCAGCCGTCGAAGGCGGCGATGCGGGCCGCGTTTTCCGCTTCGTAACCCATGCTGGTCCACACGTCCGTGTTGACCAGGTGTGCGCCCTCGCAGGCGTCCGACGGGTTGGCGAAGAAGGTGTAGCGCTCGGTCTTGACTTGCGACATGTCGATGTCGTAGCCCTTCGGCGTCGACACGTTGACGTGGAAGCCGAACACTTCGGCCGCCTGCAGCCACGAGTACAGCATGTTGTTGGCGTCGCCGATCCAGGCGACGACCTTGCCGGCGATCGAGCCGCGGTGTTCGATGTAGGTGAAGATGTCGGCAAAGACCTGGCACGGGTGGTGCTCATTGGTCAGTCCATTGATCACCGGCACGCGCGAATTGGCGGCGAAACGCTCGATGATTTCCTGGCCGAAGGTACGCACCATGATGATGTCGCACATGCGCGACATGACCTGGCCCGCGTCTTCCACCGGCTCGCCGCGGCCCAGCTGGGAATCGCGCGTGTTCAGGTAGATGGCGGCGCCGCCCAACTGGTGCATGCCGGCCTCGAACGACAATCGCGTGCGGGTCGAGTTCTTTTCAAAGACCATCACCAGGGTGCGGTCGATCAATGGATGGTAGATTTCATAGTTCTTGAACTTGCGCTTGATCAGATGGGCGCGTTCGATCACATATTCATACTCTTCCAACGTGAAATCGGAGAACTGGAGGTAGTGCTTGATCGGTTTTTTTGTCGACATAATGACCACTTGAAGATGCGCAGGCCGCCGGCGGCGTGCCTTTCCCGCCGGGTTGCATCAGCGTACAACATCTCGTCTGATGACTGCCTCGCCCGGCGCGCTGCTGTGTTGATCGGTGCCCGTGCCTGTTTGTCGCGCGGGTCGATGCGGTTTGCCAAGTTGTAAATCATGCAATGGCAGGGACTTCAGCCGTTCAATTATAAGGGTTTTGCTTTTAGATTGGAAAGACTGGTCGGACGCGTACTTGTATAGGCAAGCCTGCGCCCGGGCAAAGGGTGGGAATTAATAGATGCTAATAGATGCTGGCGGGCGCGGCGCCGTCCAGCTGCGGCGCTTCCAGCGGCAGGTCGAGGGTGAAGCGCGTGCCGGCGGGGCTGCTGGCCACCTGGATGGTGCCGCCCAGCAGGGCCGTGACGATGTTGTAGCTGATCGACAAACCCAGGCCGCTGCCACCCTGGCCCAGCTTGGTGGTAAAGAAGGGGTCGAAGATGCGCGACAAATGCTGTTCCGCGATGCCGCCGCCATTGTCCTCGAAGACGATGTGCACGCGCGCCGCCTCCATCGTGGCGGACAAACGCATGCAGCCCGTGCCGGCGCCGCCATCGTTGGGCGCGGGGGCGAAGGCGTGCAGCAGGGCATTGTTGATCAGATTGGTGATCACCTGGCCAAACGGGCCAGGATAACTGTCCATGGCGATACCGAAATCGATGTCCACTTCGATGCGGTGACCCGAACTGCGGATGCGGTTCATGACGGTGGCGATGATTTCATTGCTCACTTGTTGCAAGTCAAACCGGCGCCGTTGCTCGGTGGTGCGGTCGACGGCTACCTGCTTGAAACTGTTGACCAGGTCGGCCGCGCTGCGCAGGCCGCGCATCACCAGCGCCGACGCCTTGCCCGCATCGTCGATGAAGGCGGCCAGGTCCGAGCGGCGCAGGCCGGGACCGTTCATCAGGCGTTCCACGTCTTCCGTCTTTTGCTGCATGGTGCTGGCGATTAATAAACTGTTGCCGATCGGGGTATTGAGTTCATGCGCCACGCCGGCCATCAAGGAACCGAGGGCGGCCAGTTTTTCCTGCGATACCAGTTGCGCCTGGGCATCTTGCAACTGCCGGTAGGCGCTGGCGTTGTCGAGCGCGATGGCGCCATACGCGCACAGGGTGCGGAAGATCAGCCGCTCGCGTTCGCCATACGCGTTGGCATGGCAGGCTTGCACCGTCATCACGCCCAGCACGCGTTCGCCCACAGTCAAAGGCACGTACAGCACGCTCTGGTTATGCAGGGTGCCGGGCACCGTGTAGGCGTGGCGGCGCGGCGGCACCTGGTCTATATACACTTCGCGCCGGCCCAGCAGGCAGCGCACGGAGTAGGCGCGTGGATTGTTCAGTGGAATGGCGTTGTCGGACAGGGGCCGGCCCGCTTCCATGCCATGCGCGCGGCGCAGCGCCGTGCCCGCCGCGTCGAGCATGTAGACGGCGAAAGTGTTGACGGGTAGCAAGGCATGCACATGGCGGTCGAGCACCTGGAATACGGCGCTGGCGTCGAGGTGGGTGGTGATTTCCTGGCCGATGGCCGACAGCCGTTCCAGGGTGTCGCTGGTCTGCTGCAGCACTTCGGCGCGGCGCGCTTCGGAGGCGGCCAGTTCGCGGTGGTGATAGCCTTCCGAGCGCGCATGTTCCGTCTGGTGGTAGACCTGCATGGCGGTGGCGCGGTTGCTCGCCTGCTGGGTGTGGCTTTTTTCGCGCGCCATGCCCGCATCGAGGGCGATATCGTAGGCGCGCGCATAGTCGCCCGCATGCGCGTATTCGCGCGCCAGCGCATCGAGCAGTTCGCCGGGCGGCGAATAGCCGTCGATGGAGGCGGCCACCTGCAGCGCCTGGTGCAGGAAATGCAGGGCGGGATTGCGTTCCAGCATGCCTGCGGGCGGCGGCAGCTCATGGCGTGCATGCAGCATGGACAAGACGCGCAGCGCCGCCACTTGGTGCATGGCGTCGCCTTGCGCGGTGGCCAGCTGGCAAGCCCGTTCGGCCGCCTGCAGCGCTTCGTCCGGGCGGTCCAGGTAGGACAGCGCGTGAGCGCTGCCGCGCTGGGCCATGCTGCGGAAATCGGCCTGGCCCAGCGCTTCGGCCCGCTGCGCCAGCCGGCTGAAGGCATCGAGCGCCGTGTCGTAGTCGCCCTTGTCCAGGCTCAGTTCGCCCAGGTGGAACAGGGCGTTGGCATAGGTGCGCGCGCCCGACATGGGCGCCAGCAGGTGCAGCGCCTGGCGCAGCAAGTCTTCGGCCGTGGCCAGACGTCCCAGCTTGCGCATGGTTTCGGCCGTATGCGTCTGGCAGGCGCCGATGCTGCGCGGCCAGCCCGTGGGGCGGGCCAGATCCAGCGCGCACTGCATCCATTCGAGGGCCGATTCGTTGTCGTTAAGGCTGGAAAAACAATCGCCGATATTGATGGCGGCCGTGATCGCGCCGCGCAGCTGGCCGCTTTCCAGCGCCGCTTCATAGCTTTGCATGTAGTGGCCGGCGGCCGTGCCCAGGTCGCGCGAGGTGTGCGCCAGCAAGCCGCGGAAGTCATGCACCCAGGCAGCGAGCGGCGCGGGCAGCTTGCCGCTGGCGCCGTCGGCCTGGAATGCGGCGCCCCAGCGCGCTTGGGCGGCCGGCGCATCGCGCAACACGGCCCAGCGCGCCGTGGCCGCGTCGGCCAGGCTGGCGCGCATCGCATCGCCGGCGCTGCGCGCTTGTCCGGCAGCGGCCAGCAGTTCGGCATCGCAGCGGGCGTGGTCGCCCCGGTCGACGGCAATCGAGGACAGCAGCCAGTGCGCATCGGCGCAGGCGGCGCCGTCGCCGTGCGCGCACAGGATGGCGTGCGCCGCCATGGCCATGCTTTCGGCCGCATCGAGCGCCCCTTGCAGCCAGGATACTTCCGCCTGCACCAGTTGCAGACGCGCCTGCGCGATGGCCAGGGCGCGGTCCGGCAGTTGGGCCTGGGGCAGCAAGGCCGCCGCTTCGGCCGCATGGTGCAGCGCCTGCGCGCAGTTGCGCTGGCGCAAATGCCATGCCAGCAGCATCAGCAAGGGCAAGCGCTCCAGGGCGCGCAATGGCCGCAGTGTGTCTTCCCACTGTGCAATGTCATGTTCGAGTGCGAACATTTCCATCCGAAATCTCCCGCAAGGCGATGGTGTTGGCCCGCGGCCAGTGACACCTTATTGGATCGCATTGTAAGCTGCATTCGGATGCAGTTGTTTGGCTGACTCGACAGTATTTTTTGCGCATACCCGTTCGGACTGCGCAAAGCAGGCGGGGCGTGCACCAGCCCCTGCCGGCTGATGCACGCCCCGTGGACAGGCTGGCGATGGCCTGCCTGCCGGTCGCCATGTGCCTGCTTAGCGGCCGGCGAAGTGCACGCTGCCGGCCGTTTCGCCCGCCTTGGCGATGGCGCCCGGAATATTGTTCAGGCCGGTGATGGCGATGACGTCGCCATCGTTGCGAAATTCCATGCGGGTGCCGCTGGCCGTTTCAAAGACGCCAGGTGCGCGGCCGAACAGTTCTACTTCGGGCTGTCCCTTGATTTGCGTGAAATAGCGGTTGACTTGCTGGCGCAGCAGCAAGGTATCGCCCGTGTCGAGCTGGTAGCGATTGCCATACTGGCTGAATTCCTGCGGGGCCAGTTTGTAGACCTTGCCGGAGATCTGGACCTTGTCCTGTTCGCCGATTTCCAGCGCGCTGGCGCTGAGGCAAGACAGGCCGAGGACGAGGGCGGCGCTACCGAGGGCCAGGGTACGCGAGAACGATGCTTTCATGATTTCACCTTGTGATCAAATGCGGGTTGGAGTTAGACCAATGTTGTCTCCAGCAGGTTCGCTGGCGGGGACAATGCCAAGGTAGCAAGTGGACCTGCGCGATGCCAGCGCAAAGCGATGAAACGCCGGAATCCGGCGCTGAAACGCGAAATCGGGCGATGGATGGTTTTGGAATGAATGGGGGAAAGCGAGCTGTTCAGCAGAATTTAATTCTGTTTAGCTTGTAATATTGGTTTTTTTTGTCGGTTTGGCGCCCGCGCCGATGGCGGGCGCCAGGCGCGTTCAATACAGCGTTTGCGCCGACTCGTGCAGCAGCTGGCCGTACAGGGTATGGCGCATCTTGGCGATCTTGCCTTCAGACAAGGCTTGCAGGATGGCGCATTGTGGCTCGATCAGGTGGCGGCAGTTATAGAACTTGCAGCCGCCCAGGTAAGGCTGGAACTCGCGGAAGGCCCGCTCCAGCATGCCTTCGGACAAGTGGTACAGGCCGAATTCCTGGAAGCCGGGCGAATCGATGATGGAGCTGTTCGCGCCCAGTTCATCGAGCTTGTACAGGCGCGTAAAGGTCGTCGTGTGCTTGCCCGTGTCGAGCGCGGCCGAGATTTCGCGCACGGCGATGTCGGCGTCCGGCACCAGCAGGTTGATCAAGGATGACTTGCCCATGCCCGACTGGCCGATGAGGATAGACGATTGGCCCGCCAGCAGGGGCGCCAGGGTGGCCACGGCGTGCTCGGGTTCGGCGCGGGCCGACACTTCATCGACGGGATAGCCCATTGATGAATATGGCAGCAGGCGTTCGCGGGCGCGCTCCAGCGAAGCGGTTACGTCCGTTTTGTTGAGGATGATGCGCGCCGCGATGCCGGCCGCGTCGGCCGCCACCAGCGAGCGCGAGATCAGGTCGTCGGCAAAGCCCGGCTCCGTCGCCACGACGATGAACAGCTGCGTCAGGTTGGCGGCCAGTAATTTCGATTTGTACTGATCCGAGCGGTACAGCAAGGTCTTGCGTTCCTCGATGCGGTCGATGACGGCCTGGTCGTTCGAGGTGCGCGTCAGGTGCACGATGTCGCCCACGGCCACATTGGTTTTCTTGCCGCGCGTCACGCATTGCAGCTTGGCGCCGTCCACGTCGGCCAGGTAGTGGCGGCCGTGGGCGGCGATGATGACGCCTGTCAACTTGCCTTCGCTCATGCGGTCACCTGGCTGCTCTGGTAGATGAGGTCTGCCTTGGCGGCGCAGATGAAGTCGTTTTCGGACAGGCCGCCGGCGCCCTGATTGACCGAGTGCGTGTCGTAGCGCACGGCGCAGGTTTTGTAAGTAATGATGAGCTCCGGATGGTGGTCTTGCGTATGGGTCATATAGGCCAGGGCGTTCACGAACGCCAGGGTCTGGTAGTAATTCTTGAAGCCGAAGTCGCGGCACAGCTTGCCGTTTTGCAAGCTCCACTGCGGCAGCAGGGCGTGCAGGGTGGCGATATCCGTGTCGCCCAGCGCTTGCTGGCGCGGCGTGCAGGACAGTTGGGCCAGGTCTTGCGAAGTCGATGGCGTATTCGTATTCATGTCGTAGCCCCTTTCAGGTGGCGGATGCGCACGCTGGCCGGCGGGTGGCTATCGTAAAAGGCCGAGTGCAGCGGGTCGGGCGTCAGGGTCGACGCATTGTCTTCATACATTTTGACGAGCGCCGAGACGAGGTCGTCCGCCTGCGTGTGCGTGGCGGCAAAGGCGTCCGCTTCGAATTCGTGCTTGCGCGAGCTGAGCGAGGTCAGCGGTCCCAGCAGGAAAGTGAAGACGGGCAAGGCCAGCATGAACAGCAGCAGAGCCAGCGCGTCCGTCGGCTGGCCAGTGAGCGCCAGCGCGACGGGGTCGACGCCGAGGCCCGCGTAAAACCATGGCTGCGTCTTCAGGAAGCCCAGCAGCGCGAGGAAACCGAGCGAGATGACGAACATCATGGCGATGCGCTTGACGATGTGCTTGAGCTTGAAATGGCCCAGTTCATGCGCCAGTACGGCTTCGATTTCCTGCGGCGCCAGGCGCGACAGCAGGGTGTCGAAGAAAACGATGCGCTTGTTGGCGCCAAAACCCGAGAAATACGCATTGCCGTGGGCGCTGCGCTTCGAGCCATCCATGACGAACAGGCCTTTCGAGGCAAAGCCCACGCGCTGCATCAAGCCTTCGATGCGGCTTTTCAGCGCTTCGTCGGCCAGCGGCGTGAATTTGTTGAACAGCGGGGCGATGACGGTGGGAAACAGCACCATCATCAGCAGCTGGAAGCCGCTCCAGACGAACCACGCGTACAACCACCACAGGCCGCCCGACTTGGCCATCAGGGTCAGTACGACCCAGATCAGCGGCAGGCCGATGACGGCGCCCAGGGCCACGCCCTTGAGCATGTCGGTGAAGAACAGCTTGCGCGCCATGGTGTTGAAACCAAAGCGCTGCTCCAGCACGAACTGGCGGTAGTAATCGAAGGGCAGGTCGATCAGGCCGGAAATGGCGGCAAAGGCGGCGATCAGGCCGATCTGGTACAGCATGGGCGAACCCGGCCCCATCCATTCATTCAGGTGCAGCGCCAGCCATTGCAGGCCGCCCAGCAGGGTAAAGCCGGTCAGCACGGCATAGTTGACCAGCAGGGTCAGCAGGCCAAATTTGGTCTTCGCCACCGTGTAGTCGGCCGCCTTCTGGTGCGCGGCCAGCGGGATTTTTTCCGCGAATTCGGGCGGGACAACGGCGCGGTGCGCCAGCACGTGGCGAATCTGCCGCGAAGCGAGCCAGAAGCGCACGGCCAGGGTCAAAACGAGGACGGATACAAACAAAATCGAAAACGCGAGTGAATACATTCTGTGCCTGTGAGAAAATGGCTGATTATTTAGTTTGATTAGGCCAAGAGAGAATTATGTCACAAGCGACCGACTTATCTGCACCCACCTCTGCATCCACCCCCGCACCCACCGTGCCGGCACGTCCAAATGAGATGAACCTGGTCTGGGTCGACATGGAAATGACGGGTCTGGAGCCCGATACCGACCGCATCATCGAGGTGGCGGTCGTGGTGACGGACATGCACTTGAACCTGCTGGCCGAAGGCCCCGTGTTCGTGATTCACCAGTCGGATGAAACCCTGAACAAGATGGATGCCTGGAACAAGGGCACGCACGGCCGCTCGGGCCTGATCGACAAGGTGAAAGCGTCGACCGTGACGGAAGCGCAGGCGGAAGCGGAACTGATCGCGTTCCTGAAGAAATACGTACCGGCAGGCAAGTCGCCCATGTGCGGCAACACCATCGGCCAGGACCGCCGCTTCATGGTGCGCGGCATGCCGAAGCTGGAAGCGTTCTTCCACTATCGCAATGTCGACGTGTCGACACTCAAAGAGCTGTGCAAGCGCTGGAAGCCGGAAATCGCCACCGGTTTCAAGAAACACCAGAAGCACACGGCGCTGGCCGATATTCTGGAATCGGTCGAAGAGCTGAAGTATTACCGCGAGCACTTCATCAAGTTGTGATGAAGTTGTCGGCTTACGCGCTGCGCGCTAAGCCGAGCTACTGGCTCCGGCTGGTTTGGTGGTGTTGTCGGGTTACGCGCTGCGCGCTAACCCGACCTACGGGGCATTACCTCCGCTTTCGTAGGTCGGCGTTGGTCGGCGTAGGTCGGCTTAGCGCCCTGGCGCGTAAGCCGACACATCCACCGCCTCAAAGACAAGACTGTGCCAAGCCTCATCCTCATCCTGCCACTCCAGCGCAAACGCCCCCGTTTGCCGTAAAGCCGTGATCCAGCGCACTTCGCCAGGCTGGCGGAAATATGCCGCGCACTGGCCGAACGGCTGTCCCAGCTTGCAAATCACCAATCCCTCGCCCGCCACGGCGCACCACTGTTCATGGCCATCGATCAAGGCCACGGCCGGATCGCCATAGAACTCGCCCAGACTGGCTTGCCTTCCATCGGCCGCCGTCACCGTGGCGTGTTCATATTCATGTTGAACTATATATACGGCGCTGCGCGCCAATTCCTGCTGAGTCATGCGGTCTCCACGGTGGGCCAGACGGTTTCCTGGTCGGCGCGCGCCTCGGCGATCAGCCATTCGCAGAAGGCATGCACGAGCGGCCGCGTTTCCGCCTGGGGCGAGCGCAGCAGATAATAGCAGTGGGGGCCGCGCACGGCGTGTTCGAACACGCGCACCAGGCGGCCCGAGCGTAAATCGTCGCCGATCAGGGGGCTGGCGGCGATGGCCACGCCCTGGCCGCTGGCGGCCGCGTCCAGGCACAGATAGGTGTGCGAAAAGCGTGCGCCGCTGTTGCCGCTATTGCCGCTGTAATGCACGCCGCAGCTGTGCAGCCAGCGCGTCCAGTCGATTTCGCCGGGCAAGTGCACTTCCGGCTCGTCGTGCAGCAGCGGGTAGCGCAGCAGGTCGGTGGGCTGGCGCAGGCTGGCGGCGTTGGCGCGGAAATCGGGGCTGCAGACGGCGGAAAACCATTCTTCCATCAATAAATCCACTTTGAGGCCGGGATAGCGGCCCGGTCCCAGGCGAATGGCCACGTCCACGCCATCGCGCGCCAGGTCGACCGGGTGCATCGAGGCCAGCACGCGCAGTTCGATCTGCGGATAGCGGTCGCGCAGGCGGCCCAGGCGCGGCATCAGCCAGCGCGAGACGAGCGAGCTGGTGGCCGTCACCGTCACCACCTTGTCGTCGCCCTGGCGCCGCGCCTGCTCGGACACGTCGGCCAGCTGGTTGAGGATCGGCCCCAGCGAGGCCGCATAGCGCTGGCCGGCATTGGTCAGCACCACGCCGCGCGGCAGGCGCTGGAACAGCACGATGCCGAGCCACGCTTCCAGCTGCTTTACATGGTGGCCGATGGCGCCGGCCGACACGTGCAATTCTTCGCCCGCGCGCTGGAAGCCTTCATGGCGGGCGGCCGCCTCGAAGGCGTGCAGGGCGGCGAGTGGGGGCAAGGGACGTGACATGGCACTCTCAAGAGAATTGAGCCTCAGTAATATTCGGCCTATCCGTGAAGAATATTGGTTTGTTTCATTTTGCGCAAGCGAATATGATGCCGTCTATGCGTGAAGTGACCCGCAATATGATTCACGCATGTATTTCACGTACGCATCACCTTCCAGCCTTGCTTGGCATTAATATTTACAACGCCTGGGAAAACCGTCGCGAGCGGCAGTGATTTGTGGCCGAGAAGCGCAACCGTACTTCAGTACGGTGAGCATCGCCGGCCGCAAAGCGCGACGCGCAGCAGGTTTCCCCTGGCGTACTCAAAGAGGTTTAGTCATGTCTGATCGCCGCGCTGTTGCGCTGGTGTTGCTGTCGGCCGCCGGTTTCGGCAGTTCCGCAGTGTTTGCCAAGGCGGCATATGCGTCCGGGGTCAACCCGTCGACCATGCTGGCCTTGCGTTTCGTCATCGCCGCCATGCTCTTGCTGCCGCTCGTCTGGCTCGGCGGCTGGCGCTTGCCGCGCGGCCGCCTGCTGGCCGGCTACATGCTGATGGGCCTGATGTACACGGCCCAGTCGCAAGGCTATTTCAATGCCCTGATGTATGCCAGCAGCGGCCTGTGCGGCATGTTGCTGTATGTGTATCCCGTGCTGGTGACGATCCTCGCGCTGGCGCTGGGCTGGGAAAAGCTGGACCGCCGCATGCTCGTGCTGATGGCGCTGGCCATTGCCGGCATGGCCATCACCCTGGGCGGCAAGCTGCAGGGCCAGCCCATCGGCATCGCGCTGGCATTGATGGCCGCCGGGGTGTATGCCGTGTACATCCTGTTTGGCAACAGCCTGTCGAAAAGCCGCGAGAATATTCACCCATTGGCCGCCTGCGTGGTGATCCTGGGCACGGCCGGCCTGTCGAACAGCGCGATTGCCTTGTGGCAAGGCGTGTCCTTGCCGGGCACGGCGACGGGCTGGCTGGCCGTCAGCGCCATCGCCCTGTTCTCGACGGCCATCGCGATTGCCGCCTTCTTTGCCGGCGTGGCGCAAATCGGCGCGGCCAAGGCGTCCATCATTTCCACGTTTGAACCCGTCATCACGATGGCGTTCGGCGTGACCTTGCTGAAGGAATCCGTGAGCGGCACGCAATTGCTGGGCGGCGCCATGGTGCTGGCCGCCGTCGTCTTGCTGGCGCAGCGTCCCACGGCCAAGCCGGTCTCCATGCCGGTCGTGCAAGCGAGCGCCTGACCTTTTTTCCCGAACTGATCGGTTGTATTGATCGGTCTCCTTTGCGCCGCGACGGGTTTCCTGTCGCGGCGCTTTTTTTGGGCCGCGCACAAATAACACTTGATTGCGAATGATTCTCATTTATAATTGATTTCAAGATTCCCCACCACCAGCCAGCCCATGCCAGCCAGTGTTCGCCTTGAAAGGAGACACCGTGACGAGCATGCCCCCTATTTGCAACACCGAGCTGGTCGCCAGCGAATTTGCCCGCCTGCGCCGCGAAAAGAAAGCCCGCCACCGCGACATCGCCGAGGAGCTGGCCATTTCCGAAGGCGAGCTGATCGCCGCGCATGCGGGCCTGTCGCTGGCCGATGGCGCCTTGCTGGGCGCTGAGCGCCTGCAGGCCGACTGGCCCGCCATCGTCCAGGCGCTGGAGCCGCTGGGCGAAGTCATGGCGCTGACGCGCAACGCTTCGTGCGTGCATGAAAAGACGGGTGTCTATCGAAAAGCTAGTCACACCAACCACGTGGGCCTGGTGCTCGGCGGCGACATCGACTTGCGCGTGTTTTACCGCCAGTGGGCGCATGGCTTTGCCGTTCGCGAGATGGGAGAAAAGGAAGTGCAGCGCAGCCTGCAATTTTTCGACGCGGCCGGCCACGCCGTGCACAAGATTTTCCTCAAGCCGCAAAGCGATATTGCCGCCTACGACGCGCTGGTGGCGCGCTTCGCCGACGCGGACCAGGCGGCCGGCATCGCCGTGACGGCGCCGGCGGCGCCGCCGGCCGAATTACCCGACGCGCAGATCGACGTGGCCGGCTTTCGCGCCGCCTGGGCCGACTTGCGCGACACGCATGAATTTTTCACTTTGCTGAAAAAATATTCGGTCTCGCGCCTGCAAGGCCTGCGCCTGGCCGAGCCGCGCTTCGTGCAGCAGCTCGACAAATCCTGCGTGCTCGACCTGCTCAATAACGCCGCCCTCGAAAAGGTGGCCATCATGGCCTTCGTCGGCAATGCCGGCATGATCCAGATCCATTCGGGACCCGTGCACAAGATCGCCGTGATGGGGCCGTGGATCAATGTCCTCGACACGCGCTTCAACCTGCATTTGCGCGAAGACCATATCGCCAGCGCCTGGGTGGTGAAAAAGCCGACCGTCGATGGCCTGGTGACGTCGGTGGAACTGTTCGACGCCAAGGGCGACACCATCGTCATGTTCTTCGGCGAACGCAAGCCGGGCGTGCATGAACTGTGCGAATGGCGCAACGTCGTCGAGCGCGTGCTGCAGGAGGGCGAACTATGCGCCGCATGATCGCCGCCAGCGTGGCGCGCCGCATCGCGCTGAAAAAAATGGGGGCGGGCGCGCTGGCCCTGGCCGCGCCGATGCAGGTGCTGGCCGCCGTGTCGGACGCGGCCAAGCCGGTGATCAAGGCGCGGCGCATCGTCAGCGTCGGCGGCGCCCTGACGGAAATCGTCTATGCGCTCGAAGCGCAGGGCGAGCTGGTGGGCGTCGATACCACCTCGCTGTATCCGGCCGTGGCGCAACAGCTGCCGCAGGTCGGTTATGCGCGCACCCTGTCGGCCGAGGGCGTGCTGTCGCTGGCGCCCACGCAGCTGATCGCCACCGAGGAAGCGGGACCGTCGGCGGTGCTGCGCCAGGTGCGCGACGCGGGCGTGCCGGTGGCGGTGCTGAACGCGAATAACCAGTTCGAAGGTTTGATTGAACGGGTGAAACAGGTGGGCCAGATCACGGGCCGTGCCGACCCCGCCGCGCGCCTGGCGCAAGCCTTGCAGCAGCAATGGGACGGCGCCCTGGCCAAGGTGCGCCAGCGCCAGCATGCACCCGTGCGCGTGCTGTTCATCCTCGCCCATGCGCCGAACCAGGTGATGGTGGGCGGGCGCGAGACGGGCGCGGACGCCATGCTGGCGTATGCGGGCGCCGTCAACGTGATGGGCGGGCAGGGTGGATTCGCCGGCTACAAGCCGCTCACGCCCGAAGCCGTGATCGCCGCGCGGCCCGACATCGTGCTCGTCACGGACCAGGGCTTGAAGGCTTCGGGCGGCGTGGACGGCATCCTGAAACTGCCAGGGCTGGCGCAGACGCCGGCCGGGCGCAAGCACCGCATCGTGTCGCTGGAAGCCATGCTGCTCTTGGGCTTTGGCCCGCGCATGCCGCAGGCGCTGATGGAGCTCGATGCCGCCTTCGCGAAAGCCATGGCTGCATGAACGTGCGCGCGATGACGCCGGCAGTGTCCTGGCCACGCTGGGGTGCTGGCGGCATGCTGGCTGTGGCGTTGTTTGCCGGTCTGCTCATCGCCGTGCAGGCGGGCGCCGTGCCCGTGACCCTGGCCGACTGGCTGGCGCCGTTTCAAGCGGGCGACGAGGCATTGTCCGGCGGCGCGTATGTGCTGTGGCATATCCGTTTGCCGCGCGCCCTGTTCGCCATCCTGATCGGCGCCGCGCTGGCGCTGGCCGGCGGCCTGACGCAAGGGCTGTTTCGCAATCCGCTGGCCGATCCCGGGCTGCTGGGCGTAAGCAGCGGCGCCGCCTGCGCGGGCGCGGCCACCATCGTTTTCGCCGCCAGCCTGCACGTGGCGCCCGAGCTGCGCGTGTGGCTGCTGCCGGGGGCCGCGTTTGGCGGCGCCATGCTCATTTGCGTGCTGCTCGACCGGGTCGCCCGTTGGGCCACCCCCGGTTCCATCGTCGGCCTGCTGTTGACGGGCGTGGCGCTGAACGCCATCACGGTGGCCGTCATGGGCCTGTGCATCTACCTGGCCAGCGACGACCAGCTGCGCACCCTGACTTTCTGGACCCTCGGTTCGCTGTCGGCCGGCAGCTGGCGCCAGGTGGCGGCTTTGCTGCTGGTGCTGGCCGGCGCGCTGTGGGCCACGCGCTTCCTGATGCGCTCATTGAACGCGCTGGCGCTGGGCGAGGCGCAGGCCCTGCACGTGGGTATCGACGTGGGCCGGCTGCGCACGCAGGTCATCGTGCTGGTGGCCGTGCTGACGGGCTTTGCCGTCGCCTGGTGCGGCGGCATCGGTTTTATCGGCCTGATCGCGCCGCACCTGGTGCGCACCTGGCTGGGCGCCGACCAGCGCCGTGTGCTACCGCTGTCCATGCTGGCCGGCGGCTTGCTGCTGCTGTTGGCCGACACCCTGGCGCGCACTGTCGCCATTCCCGCAGAAGTCCCCGTCGGTATTTTCACGGCCTTGCTGGGCGGGCCATTTTTCCTGATGCTGTTGCGGCGCTTCCGCCACGGCACCGCCTAGAGGTGAACATGACGCCCCTGCTGGAACTCTCCTTCGCCACCACCCAACTGGGCCAGCAGTATTTCGGCCCCTTCAATGTGCGGGTGGCGCCCGGCGAACGCATTGCCATCCTCGGCCCCAGCGGCGCCGGCAAGTCGACCCTGCTCAAACTGATGGCGCGCGAACTGCAGCCGCAGGCGGGCCAGGTGGCGTTCGTGGGCAGGCCGCTGGCACAGTGGCCGCTGGCCGACCTGGCGCGGTGCCGCGCCGTGCTGCCGCAAGGCTCGAACGTGGCCTTCGGCTTGCAGTGCGAGCTGGTGATCGGCCTCGGGCGCGTGGCGCGCCTGGTCGACCCTCAGCTGGAGCGCATCGTGCAGGACGCCGCCGCCCTGGCGCACGCCGGGCATTTGCTGGGCCGGCGCCTGGACACCCTGTCTGGCGGCGAGCAGGCGAGGGTGCAGCTGGCGCGTATCTTCGCGCAGATGTGGGATGTGCGCGATGGCTTGATACTCGTCGACGAACCGCTGGCGGCGCTCGATCCCGGCCTGCAGTTCGATCTGCTCGACAGCCTGCAGCAGTTTTGCGCCGCGCGTGGCCACGCCGTCATCGCCATCCTGCACGACATCAACCACGCCTTGCTGGGCTTCGAGCGCCTGCTGCTCGTGCGTTCGGGCCAGCTGGTCGCCGACATCGCCAGCGATGCCGGCGCCGTGCCCGCCCTGGCCGCGCTGTACGGCATCGCCCTGACGACGGCCACCAGCAGCGACGGCCACGTGTGCGTCATCCCCGCCCGGAGCGCCGTGCGCAGGGCCGCCTAGATTGCTACCACACGTCCGCCGCGCGCGGCCGCGCCATCTGGCCGCTGCCCAGCAGCCACACCATCAGGGCCTCGGCCTGTTCGCGTGTGGCCGCCACTTCCTGCAGAATGCCGAAGGCTTTCATGGCGCCGGCCGCCATCGCCTGCAGGCGCGCGCGCCGTTCCGCGTCCGCCTCGATCGACACCAGGCCTCGGCACAGGGTGGCCAGCGCCACCTTGTTGTGCTTGAGCCACAGGCCGCGCCGCTTGCGGTCGATGTGCGCTTCATCGCTGCGCTCCTCTTCGAACAGCATGACGAACGGTACGCCATGACGTAGCAGGGCGTCCATGTCGTTTTCCCACAGCGGGGCATAGCCGGTGACGGCCGTTTCAGGGCGAAAGCGCACGATGGGAAAGTCGCTGACGTCGTGGATGGAGAAATGGGTGGGATTCGGTTTCATTGGGTACTTTCTTGCGAGGTGCTTGAAAAGGCTTGCCAGCCGCCGCCCAGCGCCTTGTAGACCTGGATCAGCGACAGCGACGCGGTGGCGCGGCTGTCGACCAGCGCCGCTTCGTTGTTCAATAAGGTGTTTTGCACGTGCAGCACGTTGATCAGGTCCGTGCCGCCCTGGCGGTATTGCAGCTCCGCGCTGCCCAGCGCGCGCCGTCCCTGCTTGACGGCTTCATCGAGGCTGGCCTGGCGGCGGGCGTTGGCCTGGTAGCCAGACAGCGCATCTTCCACTTCGTGCCAGGCGGCCAGCACGGTCTGGCGGTAAGCGATGGCCGCTTCCTGCTGCTGCGCCTCGCGCAATTGCAGCTTGCCGCGCAGGCGGCCGCCATCGAACAGGGGCACGCTGAAGCCGGGACCGAAGGCGAAGCGTTTGGCTTCCCAGCCGATGTCGGACAGCTGCATCGCTTGCAGGCCGATGCTGCCCGAGAGCGTGATGCGCGGATAAAAATCGCCCTGCGCCACGCCGATGGCGGCCGTGGCCGCGTGCAGCTGCGCTTCGGCGCGGCGGATGTCGGGTCGCCGCTCGGCCAGGCTGCTGGGTACGCCCAGCTGTACCTGCATGGCCACAACAGGGATCTCCTTGCTGGCCGCCAGTTCCGCCCGCAGCGACTGCGGTGGCAGCGCCAGCAAGAGGGCGAGGGCATTGCCCAGGCGCGCTTCGCGCTGCTGCAGCGGCGGCAAACGCGCTTCGATGGTGGCCACGTGGGCTGCCGCCTCGGCTTCGTCAAGCTGCGTCGCCGCGCCTTCGCGCAGGCGGATGCGGGTCAGGTTCAAGGTATGGCGGGCGATATCGAGCAACTGCTGCGTGATGGCCAGGGTCTGCTGCGCGCCACGCAGCTCGATGTAGTCGCGCGCCGTTTCGGCCAGCACGGCCAGCAGCACGCCGCGCTGCGTTTCCTGGGCCGCGTCGACGCGCGCGTCAGCCGCTTCCACTTCGCGCCTTACGCGGCCCCACAGGTCCAGCTCCCAGGCCGCGTCGAGATTGCTTTGCCACAGGCTGTAGGCGGACTGGCCGTTGTTGCGCGACGGGTCGCTCAAGCCTTGTTCGCTGTTGCGCGCGCGGCCATAGCTGCCATTCGCACCCAGCGACGGGCCTTGCGCGGCGCCGATGACTCCGCGCGCGGCGCGGCTTTGCTCCAGCCGGCTGGCGGCCGCCAGCACGTCGAGGTTGGCGCCGGCGGCGCGCTGCAGCAGGCACGACAGAGTCGCGTCGCCAAAGCTGTCCCACCAGCGCTGCTCGATGGCGCCATCCTGTTGTGCGGTGAAACGGGCGTCCTGCGGCTGGCGCCATTGCTGTCCCAGATCATGGTGCGGGCGCAGGAAATCGCTGCCAACGCTGCCGCAGCCGGCCAGGCCCACGGCCGTGATAAAGATCAGTGCTTTCATCGCGCGCTCACCTGTGTCAATGCTTGACGGCGCATGGCCGTATCGATGCGCACTTCGGCCGACATGCCCACGCGCAGGCGATGTTCGCCATCCTGGCCCGGATCGAGCGCGATCCGCACGGGGATGCGCTGCACCACCTTGGTGAAGTTGCCGGTGGCGTTTTCCGGCGCGATGGCGGCAAACGTCACGCCCGTGGCGGGCGCGATGCTGTGCACGGTGCCGTGCAGGAGTGCGCCCGGATAGGCGTCGACGGCGATGCTGGCGCGCTGGCCCTGGCGCACGTGGGTCAGCTGGGTTTCCTGCAGGTTGGCGACGACGAAGCTGCGGTTCAAGGGCACCACGGCCATCAGGCTGGCGCCGGGAGCCACCAAGGCGCCGACGCGCACGGCGCGGCGTCCCACGATGCCGTCGATGGGGGCGCGCAGCTGCGTATGCGACAAATCCAGTTCGGCCCGTTGCAGGCTGGCGCTGGCGCGCAGCAGGGCCGCTTCGGCTGCGCCTTGCTGCGCTTGCAAAATTTCCGTCTGCTTGCGCGTGGCGACGAGGGCGGCGCGGTTTTGCGCCAGGCGCGCGCGGCTCACGTCGAAGCGCGATTGCGCCTGCTGGGCATTCTGCACGCTGCCCGCGCCCTGGCCGGCCAGGTGCGTTGAACGGGCCAGCTCCTGCTGCGCCAGTTTGTCTTCCGCCTGGTTGGCGTCGACCAGGGTGCTGGCTTGTTCGATCACCGATTGCTGGCGCTGCACCGTGGCGCGGGCATTCGCCAGTTGCGCTTCGGCGCCGGCTACTTCGGCGCGGGCTGAGGCGGCGGCGGCCTGGTAGTCGCGGTCGTCGATGCGCGCCAGCAGCTGGCCCGCCTTGACAGCCTGGTTGTCTTCCACCAGCACATCGCGCACGATGCCGCCCACCTTGGGCGAGAGAACGGTGTAGTCGGCGCTGACAAAGGCGTCGTCGGTGCCTTGTTCTTCGCTGGGGGAAAACAGCAGTTGCCAGGCGCAAAAGGCGAGGGCGCCGGCCAGCAGGGCCAGGCCGAGAAGAAAGGCGCGCGAGCGCAGTATGGGTTTTTGCATGGGGATGCTCTTTCGTAAAAATGAAAATTCAAGCGGCGCGCGGCGGATAGACGCGCGTCGGCAGGATGGGGATGATCACAATCATGGCCAGCGCGATGGCGGCCACCGTGAGGTACAGGTCGGACGAGGTCAGGGTGACGACTTGCGCGTGCATGCGCTGTGCCAGCCCTGGCACATCGACGGCGTCCGGCAGGTTGCCCAGGCGTTCGCTGAGCACCGTCGAATGAAAATGGTTGCGGCGCGTGATCAGCGCATCGAGCACGCCGGTGGCGACGACGGCCGACATGCCCTTGATGGTGTTGAACCAGGCCGAGGCGAACGGGCCATCCTGCGGCGCCAGGCCCGTGGTGGCCAGCAGCAGCAAGGGAATCACGGCCATCGGTTGCGCGAAGATCTGCACCGCTTGCAGCAGGTAGAAATGCGTGCGTATCCAGTCCGGCGACATGCGCGCGCCGAGCACGCAGGACAGGGCCAGCAGGGCCAGGCCGATGGCCAGCACCCAGCGGCAGTCGACGGCGCGCAGATTGCACAGGGCGGCCACCAGCGGCAGGGCGATCAACTGCGGCAGCGCCACCATCAGCATCACGGGCGCCGTTTGCAGCGGGCGATAGCCGTGCACCTGCGCCAGGTAGGACGAGGGGATCAGGATCACGGCCAGCAGCACGAACAGCACGCCGCCCAGGGTCAGCAGGGCGTGGCTGAGGTTACGCCGCGACAGCAGCTGTAGCTTGAAGAACGGCAGCGGATGCGACCACTCGTTGATGAAGAACAGCACCAGCAGCACGGCGCCGCCGCCCAGCACCACGCAGATCAGCGGCGAGGCGAACCACGCCAGGCGTTCGCCCTGCAGCAAGCCGACCACCAGCATGCTGATGGCGGGCAGGCCAAGCAGCAGGCCGCGCCAGTCGAACTGGCGCAAGCGCTCGAGGCGCAGCGGGTCTTGCGGCAAGCCCCAGGACACCATCAGCAGGGCGACGATGCTGCCCGGGACGACTTGCCAGAACGCCCATTGCCAGCCCAGGTACTCGGTCCAGAAGGCGGCCAGCGGCGTGCCCAGGCTGGGGCCGAAAGTGGCGCTCAGCGCATAGCCGCCCAGGCCATACAGCTTGATATTCGGCGGCAGGAAGCGCAGCGCCACCGTCATCAGCATGGGCGGCAGGGCGCCGCCTGCCGCGCCCTGCACCACGCGCAGTATCATCAGCACGGACAGGTTCGGCGCGAACGGGCATAGCACGCCGGCGGCCATGCAGACGATGTTGGCGGCTGCCGTCAGGCGGCGCAGCGAGAAGGTGACGGAGCACCACGGCGCGAACGCCATGGCCGACACCGAGGCGGCCGCATACAGGGCGACGAGCCAGCTGGCGTCGTCGCGAGAAATGCCCATGGCGCCGCGAATGTCGGCCAGCGCGACCTTGGTGATGTTTTCATTCAGGCCGGACACCAGCACGGCCAGCAGCACACCGGCCAGGCCGGTGGCCAGGCGCAGGCCGAAAGCAGGTGGGACGGGAGGCGCGGCCGCAGGGGCGGCGCCGGGAAGGGGTACAGCGGACACAGGGAACTCCGTGGATGAGGATCAGTCCACGCAGTATAGGTAGCCGTTAATATTGTGAAAATTGATAATTAAGGAAGTGTGAATTGCGTCTGACGCAATGATGGGTGGGATCGGACCCTGTGGGTCTGACCCCGGTCTTTATCGTTGGGTTTGGCGTCTGGCGTGTGAGTTCAGATCAACCCCAATCAAATGCCGGGGTCAGACCCGCAAGGGTCTGACCCCATGCACAAGTCCTTGATCATGCGGCGCAGCCAGCGGTGCGCATGGTCGTGGTCCAGGCGCGGGTGCCAGGCCTGGAAGACTTCCACGCTGTCGACGGGAATCGGCAGTTCGAAGGTGCGCAGCTTCAGGCCCAGGCGCTCGACGATAGCCAGCAGCGGCGTGGGCATCAGCGGCAGCAGCAGGCGCGAATCGGCCACGGCGAAGATGGCGGACTGGAAGTTGGGGCTGATCAGCGAAACCCGGCGCGTGTAGCCACGCTCGGCCAGTGCCGTATCGAACGGGCCGCGCGCCAGGCCGCGCCGCGAGACGCTGATATGTTCGTACTCGGTAAAGCTGTCGAGGTTGATGGGGCCGTCGAAGATCGGGTGGTCGCTGCGGGCGATGCCGACAAAGCCGCTGCTAAACAGCTGCTGCAGCTTGATGTCGGGCGCAAAGGCGCGCCGCGCGCTGATGTACAGGTCGACGCGGCCCGCGTGCAGGGCGTCGTTTTCCGTGGCGCCGTCGCCTTCGGGCACGAAGCGCAGCACCGTGTGCGGCGCGTGCACGGCCAGCAGGTCGCGCAGCTTGCCGCCGTAGGCGCCGACAAACACGTCGTTGGCGCACAGGCTGAAGGTGCGTTCCAGGGTGCGCAAGTCGATTTCACGGCCGGACGTGAAGATGGCGTGCGCCTGCTCCACCACGCCGCGCACCTGCTCGCGCAATTCCAGCGCGCGCGGAGTAGGCGCCAAGCCGCGCCCGGAGCGCACGAAGACGGGGTCGCCGATGGCGTCGCGGATGCGCGCCAGGGTGCGGCTCATGGCCGGCGCGCTCAAGTTCATGCGCCGCGCGGCGGCCACGGCGCTGCCTTCCTCGAGCAGGATGTCGAGGGCGACGAGCAGGTTCAGGTCGGGGAGTTTCATGCGCCGATTATAGCCCGGGGGCCAGCGTCGGCGCTGCGCCGGCAGGACGCCGGCGCAACAGGGATGCTACTGCGCGATTACTCGGCTGCCGGCTCGGCGCCGCAGCATTTCTTGAACTTCTTGCCGCTGCCGCAAGGGCAGTCGTCGTTGCGGCCTACTTTCGGCTCTTCGCGCTTCATGGTTTGCACCGGTGCCTTGCGGCGCGGTACCCAGAAACGGTGGATGGCCGGCAGGTTCGCTTCCAGTTCCTGCGCCAGCTTGTGCGCCTTGACCGGGTCTTCCACCAGTTTCAGCTCTTCTTCCTTGATTTCGTCGGCGCCCAGCAGGTAGATCGGCTGCATCAGTTCGGCCACTTCGGAATCCCAGATCTCGTTCCACGAGCCAGGACGCAGTTCCATGCCGTCCCAGAAGCCCCAGCACCACGCTTCGGCGTCGATCAGGGTCTGGCCTTCGTAGTCGTGCTCGACGAACAGCGCTTCGAACTCTTTCGGCGCCACTTCAAACGTCACCAGCACTTCGTTCATGAAGCGCATGATCAGGTTGACGATGCGCTCTTCTTCCTTGCTGTTCTTGAATTTTGGCGCATCTTCGGCGTTTTCGCCCCACACGCGCGGCAACCATTCGGCCGGCATGATCGGTTCCGGGCCGATGGCGACGGCCGTCAGATAGCCGTGCAGCATATCCATGGTCATCGCGTCCTCGGAGCAGCGCTCCGACAACAGGAATTGGTCTAATTCGTCGAATTCTTTTTCTGATAATGGCTGTTCGAGTTGCATGGCTTGCTCTTTGATTGAATGTAAGGCGCCAGTATACGCCTTGCTGCGGCTTGCCGCCGAAGTGTTTGCACCGGCGGACCTCGCGCGCCTTACAATGTCGCTTATGCACAATGAAAACCAGCCGCACGAGGACGACCGGCCCGTCCATCCCTTTTCCGCCCTGAGCCCCGATTGCGTGCTCGACGCCCTCGACAGCGTGGGCTTGCGCGGCGATGGCCGTCTGCTGGCCCTGAACAGCTATGAAAACCGCGTCTACCAGGTCGGCATCGAAGACAGCGCGCCGCTGGTGGCCAAGTTTTACCGCCCCGCGCGCTGGACCGATACGGCCATCCTGGAAGAGCACGCGTTCGTGTCCGAGCTGGTCGAGCGCGAAATCCAGGTGGTGCCGGCGCTGTCCATCAACGGCAGCACCCTGCACCAGTACCAGGGCTTCCGTTTTGCCGTCTTCCCCCGCCACGGCGGCCGCGCGCCTGAACTGGACGACCCGGCCACCCTGGAATGGATAGGGCGCTTCATCGGCCGCATCCACGCCGTCGGCGCGCTGTCGACCTACAAGGAACGGCCGGCGCTCGATCACCAGACGTTTGGCGTCGAACCGCGCGAGTTTCTATTGGAAGGCAATTTCCTGCCGCCCGAACTGCTGGCCGCGTATTCCAGCGTGGCGCAGCAGGCGCTCGACGGCGTCAAGCGCTGCTATGACCGCGCGGGCGACGTGGCCATGTTGCGCACGCATGGCGATTGCCATGGCGGCAACGTGCTGTGGACGGACGCCGGCCCCCATTTCGTCGATTTCGACGATAGCCGCATGGGACCTGCCATCCAGGACCTGTGGATGATGCTGTCGGGCGAGCGCAGCGACCAGGTTCGCCAGATGAGCGACATCCTGGCCGGCTACGAAGATTTTTGCGATTTCGACCCGCGCCAGCTGTACCTGGTCGAAGCGCTGCGCACCCTGCGCCTGATCCATTATTCGGCCTGGCTGGCGCGCCGCTGGGACGATCCCGCCTTCCCCGTCGCCTTCCCGTGGTTCAACACGCAGCGCTATTGGCAGGACCGCATTCTGGAACTCCGGGAGCAGGTGGCGTTGATGGATGATGCGCCGCTCTGGCCTATTTGACCTAAACGCCCGAAAAGGGCGGTAAAAGGTGCTCTTCTTGCCGCGCTGATTTGTGCATGCCTGTTCGATAATGGTGGTAATAAATTCCTAGAAGCAACGGAATTCACCCGAACAAGCGAGAAATCATGCAAGCACAGCAAAATCAGCGCCAGGCCGCCTCCCTTACCGTCGCGTATTGCGCCGACGACGAGTTCGACCAGGACAGCATGGTCTCGCTGCATGATTTCAAGGACCTGGAAAGCAAGGCGGAAGCGCCGGCCCCGGTCGCCATCGCCGCACCCCAGCCGCAAGCCGAGCCGGCAGCCGAAGCCGATGCCAAGGCGCCCGCCGCCGAACGCCAGAAAATGGAATTGAAAGCCATCCACGAGGCGATTGCCCGCGTGGAAGCGGAAGCGAAGGCCACCTGCGCCGCCGAAAGCCGCGCGCTGGCCGAAGCGCGCGTGCGCTCGCTGGCCGAGGACCGCGCCGCCATCGACGCGGCCGCGGCCGCCGCCGCGCAGCAAAATGCGCAGGCCGCCGAAGAAGCGATTGCCGCCAACCGCGAACGACTCGACACCATGCGCGCCGCCGCGCAAGCCAGCGTGGCCCGCCTGGAAGCCGTCAAGCAGGAAACGGCCGAACTGCGCGCCCGTGTGGAATCCGATAATGAAATCCGCCTGGCCGCCGAACAGCGTTCGCGCGCCGAGCAGGAAAGCCGCTTGCGCGCCAGCGAGCAAGTGGCGGTGCAGTCGGAACTGGCCGAACAGGCCGCCCGCGCCGCCGAGGAATTGCAGGTGCAGACGGAGCAGGCGCGCCTGCAAGCCGTCGAGCGCGTCGCCGCCGTGCAGGCAGCCAAGGAAGAAATGGTGGGCATCGCCTCGGCCGACGCCAGAGTCGCCGTGCTGGCGCGTGAACGCGAGCGCCATGCGCACGGTGCGCGCCAGACGGCGCAGATGCTGGCCGAAGCGGAAAGCGAAGCGCTGGACTTGACGGTGCAGCGCGAGCGCGCCGACCAGATCGCGCTGGAATCGGCCTTCAACCGCGCCGCCGCCGAAGTGCGCGCCCTGGAAGAAGCGCGCGCGCTGGCGCACCTGGAACAGGAACGCGAAGCCATCGCGCTGGCGCAGGCGGAATCGGAACGCCATGCGGCGCAGTCGCTGCGTTTGCGCCTGCAGACGGAAAAAGAATTGCGCGACGCGGCCATCCACCGCGAGCGCCTGGAAATGGTCGCCGTGGCCAGCGCGCAGGCGCGCCGCGATGCCGACGTGCGCATCCTGGCCGCCACCGAGGCGCGCATCGAGGTGGACCGCCAGCTGCGCGCCGTGGCGCTGGCCCGCGTGACGGCCGAACAGGATGCGGAAATCGCCGGCCACGCCAAGCTGGAAGCGGAAACGGCCGCACTCGAACAGACCAAGGCACGCGAAGCGGCCGAACAGGCAGCCGCCGTGGCGGCAGCCCGCGAACTGGAAGAGCAGCAGCGCGCCGCCAGCCTGGCGCACGAGCGCGCCGAGCTGGCGCGCCAGGCGGCGGAACTGGCCGCCAGCCAGAACGCAGCCGAGCAGGCCGAAGTCGATGCCAGCAAGTCGACCTTGGCCGCGCAGGAACAGGCATCGCAACTGGCGCAGGAAAAAGCCCGCCAGGCAGAGCAGCTGCTGCAGGCGGAGCAGGAGCGCCTGGCCGCCGAACAAGCCGCCATCGCCGCCTTGAAAGAGAAACTGGAAGCGGAAGCGCTGGCGTGCAACGCGGCGCAGGAACGCATCGCCGCCGAAGGCGCGCAAGCGGAACTGCTGCGCGGCCAGCACGCGGCCGAACAGGCTTTGCGGGAAGCGGCGCAAAAGGAAGCGGACGCCATCCGCATCCTGATGGACCAGGCCCTGGTCGAAGGTGAAAAAAAGGCCGCTGCCGCGCAAGCCGTGCAGGCGCAGGCGCGCCTGGCCGTGGAACTGGGACAAGTGCATAGCGAGCGCGCCCGCGTGGAAGAAGACAAGGCGCAAGCGGCCGATGCGCTGCTGGCGTCCGAGCGCGATTTCGTCGCGGCCGAACGCGAGTCGCTGGCCCTGATTGCGCAAAAGCTGGTGCAGCAGCGCCAGACCAGCAGCGCCGAAGAACGCGCCTCGCAAGCCATCGCCGGCCGTCTGGAAGTGGAAAAGCAGGCGACGGCGGCAGCCGAAGCGCGCGCCTCGATGGAACAGCAGGCGCTCGACGCCATGCGCCAGCGCGAGCAGCTGGAGCTGGCCGCGCAGCGGGCCGCCAGCGAAAAGCTCGACGCGCAGCAAGCCTTGCTGGCCAGCGCCCAGGCCCATGCCGCCCTGCAGCGCAAGGCAGCCGAGACGACGCGCGCGATGGCCGAGGCCAAGCAGCAATTGCTGGAGATGGAAACGGCGCGCGCGCAGCAGCAGGAACGGGAACTGGCCGCCCTGCGCGCCAGCCTGGAGCAGCCACAAACGGTCTTTTCCAACTCCCTGACCGCCGCCCGTGCGAAAGCCGAACAAGTCAGTTCGGCCAGTTTGACGCGCGAAGTGATCGAGAGATTGACGCAACCGAATGACGCGGGAGCCGTCTGGCGTTCGCGCTAGGCTCGAACGTTTAAAACTTCCTGCCCACCCCCACCAGCAACACATCCGCATCGCGGTGGTAATCCGTTACCACCCGGTTCCACGCCACTTGCGCCAGCCAGTGGCGGTTGACATGGTAGCGGGCCACGGCTGACAGCAAGCCTGTCAGGCGCGTGTCGTGGCCCTGAGTGTCGCGGCCGTCCCAGGCCACGTATGGCCCGGCGCCCATGCCGAATTCCACCTTTTCATTGAGCGAGCGAATCAGCCACAGTTGAACGGCCGCGCCGCGCCGGTGCGCCAGCGCCGTGCCGCCTTCGTCGATGAGGGTGGCGCTCCAGTCCACGTATTTTCCCGCCGCGCGCCGGTATTCCAGGGTGAACGGGCGCGAGGATTCGGAGCGCAAGCTGTTGACGATGGTGTGGCCGGTCGATAGGGTCAAGGTGTCGTCGTAGGCCCAGTTCTGCAAGTGCAGCTTGGCGCCTGGCACGCCGTCATAGCGGTAGCCGGCGCCGATCAGCAAATGCGTGGTGTTGTCCTTGCCGCTGGGGCGGATGCGGTTGATTTGTGCTTGTGCATACCAGCGGTTGTCGAATTGCCAGCGCGCCTGCAGGCTGGCGATGGAGCCCCAGCCATGGTCATTGTCGAAGTTGTGCGGCGCTTCGACGGTCCTGGCCGTGTCGAAGAAAAAGTAACGGCCCACGCCGGCGCCCAGCATCAGTCCCTGCGCCACGTTTTTCGTGCGCAGCCAGATCTGGCCCGCCATGCCGTCGCGGTGATGGTCGTCCGGGTGCCCTTCGTTGATATATGACAGGCTCAGCGCATTGTAATTGCCCACGGGCTGCGTGTAGCTGATGGCGCCGACAAAGGTGCGCTCCCTGGTTGAGTGTACTTTCAGGGCGCCGGCCATGCCGGACAGGTCCTGTGCCTGGGCGGACAGGGGGAGCGAGGCGGCCAGCAGGGTCAGGAAGGTGGATTGTATGCGCATGACGTTTCCAGTGACAGAGGTGAAGACACGCTAACGGTCGTCTGGCGGCGCATCATGCGATTGCGCAAGCATCTTGCAGTTTGATTACATTTGTAAATGGTTTAGCCAGAATGCGGCACACGAAGATATTGAGGAGGGGGAGGCGCCGGCCTGGAAAGGCTGGCCGGCGCGATGCTTCTGAAGTTACTGGACTTGCGGTATTACTGGCTCAATACGACTTTATCGGCAAAATATTCCGTCTCGCCGAAGCATTGCGTGGGCACGCCCTTGTGCTGGCTGTAGGTGACGAGAATGCGCTTGCCGGCGGCGGCCGTCAATTGCTTCGCCACCTCGTCATCGCGCACGCTGAACTGGAATTTTTCCGGGATGGTGCCTGGCAGTGCCGTCAGCAGCAATTCACCTTCCCATGTCTTGCAGATCCAGCCCCGCTTGGAGAACTTTTGCAGGTAGCCCGCCCGTTCGCCTTCCGAGTACGAGAAGCTGAGGGCCATCCACGTGTAGGCTGCCAGCAGCAGGAAGCCGGCCACGAGGAAGATGGCAAAGGCGAAGGTGACTTTTTTGGTCGTAGGGGTCATGGTTGGGTTGTCTAGGTAAAAGGATCAGTCCTTGCGGCCGGCTTTCCAGTTCAGACCAAAGTTATATCTTTCGTCCATGGCCTGGTGCGCCGTGATTTTACCTTGGCCGCCGAAGTATTCCACCAATTTTGTCACCTGCAGGTTGCCGCCGTGGTTTTCCAGCATGGCGATGGCGCACATGGCGTGCTGGCTGTCGCTGTCGAGGCGCACTTCCACGGTAGGCTGGCCGGGAATCTCGATCGTCACGACGCCATCCGTGGCGGCCCAGTTCGGCACGCCTTCGTAGATGAAGGCGTAGACGAGCACGCGCTTGATCTGGTCGAAATGGGTGCCGTTGATGAAGATGTTTTCGCCGCTGCTGATGCTGCCCGTGCGGTCGTCGCCTTCCAGGTGGATGTACGGCGGACGGTCATACGCGCCCCAGCTGTTGCCCAGCGCCTGCACGGCGCTCTTGGCGCCGCCGCTCATTTCGAACAGGCAGCCGATATCGAGGTCGATGCCGCCCGAACGGCCAGCCGGCTTGTTGAACAGCTTGCCGAGGAAGCCCGTGTCCAGTTTTGACGCGGGCGCCTGGCCTTGCGACGCGTTCTGGTTCCAGTTCAGGTTGACCCGGATGCGGCCATAGCCGCCGCTGTCGCGCTTGTCGAGCGAAATCTTGTCGCCGCGCTTTTCCAGACGGATTTTCGACAGCGAGATTTTATTCGCCGCAGGCGGGGCCGCTGGCGCAGGCACGGAAGCTGGCGCTGGCGCCGGGGACGACGAAGCCGCTTCGCTGCCGCCAAAGTGCTTCAGCAGGGCAGCCAGGCCGCCGGCGAAACCCTGGCCCACGGCGCCGAAGCGCCAGCTGCCGTCGCGGCGATACAGTTCGCCGATGATGACGGCTTTTTCGTCCTGGAAGTCATTGCCCGTGAAGGCAAACGTGGCCGCCTGGCCCAGCGCCATGCTGGAGTTGCCCAGCGCGCGCATGCTGCCCTGTTCCGTCGCCGCAGTAAACACCAGCTTGTCGATCGAGGCGGGCAGGCGCGAAAGGTCGACCTGGAAGGTCGAGCGGGGACCGTTCAAGTCCACCGTGATGGCGTTGTCGGGCGCGCTTTTCTGGTTGAAGAACACCATGTAGCGGTCATCCGACAGCTTGCCAGCCGCATCGACGCCGAAGCAGCTGACGTCCACTTCCATCGAACCCGAAACGATATCGAGCGTGACGGCAAACGGGCCATTCAAGCCCAGGTCAGCCAGTTTGCCTTTTTGTCCGCGTGTGAAATTGGTCATGGTCGTGCAATCCCTTCGTCGCTTGAGAGTTGAATCAATGAGGTATTCGCGTGGTGCGCCGCGGCGCCATCGGCCGCATGGCGGATGCCGAACAGGCGCGCCTGCTCGATGATGCGCAGCGCCCAGCTACTGTGGGTCGCCACTTCGCACATCGATTCCTGCATGCGGAATACGGCCGGGCTGTCCGGGTCGATGATGCGCAGCGCCAGTTCGATGTCCGACTGCGCCACCTGGTAGTGGCGTTCGATCTGCGGCACCTGGTCCGGGTGGATGGCCGTCTTGGCGATCATGCCGTGCGCCATGTCCTGCGCCACTTCGGCATCCAGCCAGCTGCCTTGCGACAGGTGCTCGAAGACGGGCGCCGTCAGCTGGAAGCCGTGCGGCTTGAAGATGGTGACCAGGCGGCCGATGACCTGGCCCAGCGGCGTCTGATAAATGGTGCCGCTGGTGGGGCGGCGCAGTCCCAGCAGGGCCAGCAGATCGTTGCCGCCGATGCGCAGGGCCAGGATGCGGCGGCGCACTTCCGGCGCCGACAAAATGATGCGGAACTGCTTCATTTCCTCGTCGTCGAACACTTCCGCCGTTTCCAGCGTCGGCATCAGCAGATGATGCGTGTGGCGCACCAGCTCGAAATACGCGCTGAAGTTGTGGCGCGTGGATTTCGGCAGCACGAAGCCGCTCAATTTGTCGGCGCCGGGCATGGCCAGCACGCGCGCCAGCACGTCGAGATTGCGCACGCGCACGAAGCGCAAGGTATCCGATTCGTCGCACATGTTCTGCAGCGCCAGCGATAAATTGAACAGCGCGTAACTGAGATCGCGTTCCGCGATGGCGTCTTCGGTGCAAAGGATCACCGAACGCAAATGGCTGAATTTGTCGCCATTGGCGATCGCCAGCAAATCCTTGTGCGTGGTCGGCACATACATGGAGGCGCCCAGCGCCGCTTTATGCTCACTTTGTGGGTGTAGGGAGTTGTTATCCATCGACTGCGCTCCTGATAAGGGCGACCGCCTGGTAAGGCAGCGCCGGTTCTACTGTGACGGGTATGGCTTTTTCCTGCGCCAGAAGCAGCAAATGTGCCACGTCCGGCGCATTCGTGTCGCGCACGATCAGGCGCTCGGGCACGCGGCGCAGCAGCACGCGCGTCGCTTCGCCGATGCCTGGCTTGATCAGATTGATGTCGCTGATGCCGTATTCCTGCTGCGCGGCGGCCATGTAGGCTTGCGAGCGGGCCGCCATGGCTGGCGCATCGCTCGCTTCGGCCAGCGGGATGCCGCTGCTGGCGGCAATCGCCACGGCGTCGGCCACCAGGCCGTCGGCGAAAGCGCGCGACTGATCGTGCGCTTCGAACTGCGCGTAGTACACGCAGCCGTGGAAGTCGCCGGGGGCTATGGCATCATTGAGCACGGAGCGGCTGACCAGCCCCGAGACGGTGGCGTTCAGAATGCTCGACGGGATCAGATAGTCGCTGGCCGAGGCGGCGCAGGCGGCCGTGCCAGCCAGGTCGGACAGCACGAACAGGCCGCCGTCAATCGCCGTGGCATGGGCGGCGTTGAAGTCGCTGACGGTCTGGCGCAGTTCGCGCGAAATCACGCCCTTGCCCGTCCAGCCGTCGACGAAGACGATGGAGTCGGCCGCATGGCCTTGCGCCAGGATGTGGTTCAAGGCATTCGCGTCGATGCCGCGGTCGCGGATGATGGAGACGGAATAATGGCTGCAGTCGCGCTGGAACACCTGGCGCAGCAAGTGGCCCAGGATCACGCCCACGGGCGTGCCGGCGCGTGCCAGCGACACCAGCGTGATGGCGCCAGTGCGGCGCGCCGCGATCAGGGCGGCCAGGCGCAGGCAGTCGCGCGCCATCTGCAGGCGGTTGGCCGCGAACGCGCTCTGGAACAGCGCCAGGTAGGCGGGCGAGGGCAAGGACTCGGGCGACAGCATTTCGCTGTAGTGGCGCTGGCCCGACTGGATCAAGCGCTCTTTTTCGGCCAGGTCGAGGATGGGTTCGAGCGCCATCGGCGTGAGCAGAAACTCCACGTCTTCCTGGCGGTAGCTGCCGCTGAAATTCTGCTTGCCGTCGGTCATAGCGCCGCCACCGTGAGTGCCGCCAGCTGGGTGCCGTTGGGGATGATGGCGTAGTCGCAGGCTGCCATGAAGCGCGCGTCCGAACGGCTGTCGCCCATGCCGAAGCTGACGATGGGGCCGTGTTCGGCTTCCAGTTCCGCGCGCAGGTAGGCCACGGCGCGCGCCTTGTTCAAGGTTTTCGGCAGCACGGCCAGGTTGTTGCCGTTGCGGTGGATGAAGTAGTCGGCACCTTCGGTGGCGATCCACTGCTGCAGCACTTGCTCTTCGATGTCGGCCAGGCGTTCGCCGCGCGCTTCATGATCCTTGACGACGATGTAGAACGGCGTGTTGTAGTCTTCGATCAGGCGCGCGCGCGAAGGCATGCCCGTCTTGACCTGGAAATCGTCGATGATGCGCATGGCGTCCCGCAGGCCGGGCAGGGCCGTCTGCATGTCGTTCTGCATCAGGGACAGCCAGCCAGAGTCGAGCGCGCCGCCAGGCTGCAGCACGATGCCGCCGTAATCGAGCACGCTGTAGCTGGTAAACGGCAGGTCGACCCGGCGAAACGCGTCGCCATTTCTCGCCGTGGCGGGAATCAGGGTCATGCCGCTTTGCGCAAACTCAAAGAAGGCGCGCTGGCGGGCCGTCGTAAACGAGCAGGCGTCGCCATTTTTCAAATACGCGGCTGGCTGCAAATCGGTCTCGCCCAGGCATTTTTTAGGGGTCTGGAACAGTGTGTCGTCCAGATCAACAAACAGGAATTTCTTCAATTTTGGTCTCTGACTGAAAGTGGAACAGGCGGCCGTTCAACTGGCCGGCGAGTTGCATGAGGGCCGGGCTGGCCGGGGTTTCATGGCAGATGAAAACGTGCTGGTACTGGCCAGGCGCCACGTTGTACAGGTAATTGGCGATGCCTTCGCCGTAGTTGTCGTCGCAGTTGACGATGTGGCCGACGGAGCCCCACGACAGGATCGGCGAGCGCGTGGTCGACTGCACCACGACGTTCTTGCCCAGGCTTTCCAATTCGCGCGCCAGCAGGAACGACGGGTGCATGAATTCGCCCGTGCCCAGCACCAGCACGGAGTCGCCGGCGCCGATTTCCTGCGCCAGCTGCACCGCCAGGCCTTGCGGCGGCGTCAAGGCGCGTCCCACGCCGATGCGGCCGAACGCCGGGCTGGCGCCCCGTTCCGCATTCGCCTCAAAACGTTGCGCGCTGGCCGCCACGGGAGCTGGCGCTGCGCCGGCCTGGAAAGCGTATTGACCGGACAAGGCTGCGCCGATGCTGGTGGGCAGGCCGAAACGCTCACTCAAGCCCGCGTTGGCGGCCTGGCCCATGAAATTGGTAATCACGCCCAGGTGCAGTTTTTCCAGCTGCGGATAACGCGCGCGGCACACTTGCACCAGATTGGCGAAGGTGTTGCCGGTCGACGCTTCATCGTCGATCAGCACCAGGCTGCGGGCCGTGGAAAACAGGGCGCTGGCAGCGTCCGACAAATGCAAAAACTGGCGCGGCGCATGGCTGTGCGATTCCTCGAATTCGAAGAAGGGCACCGTGCCCACGCGGTAGCGCGAGCTGTGCAAAAACAGCGCTTTTCCGTTAGGATTGGCGCGCAGCCACGCTTCGAACACGCCCTGGCCCAGGCCGACGGCCGTTTCCGCCATGGCGATGAAGACGACGGGGCCGGGCAGGCTGGGGGGAATCTGCGCGGCCAGGTCGTCGTGGATGGTTTGCATGGCGCGCGGCGTGACGGGCCAGTGCTTGCCCAGCACCTTGGACAGGAACAGGAAGCCCCGCTTGGCGTTGGCGCGCGCGGCAAAGCCGATCAGCCAGTCGAGCGGAAAGCGCGCCTCGTCCACTTTCAAGGTCAGCTCGCCCGTGGGCATCTGCTGCTTGACGATGTTCATGGCAGCTCCACGGCGTAGGCGGCTTCGCCCACGCGCATGCCTTCGTGGATGGCGGGCACGGTGAGCTTGTCAAAGCCCTGGTCGAAACCGGCCAGCGCCAGGTAGGGCAGGTTGGGGCCGGCCGCGCAGGCCATGCCGATGCCGCCCGACATGCGCGGGTTGATCTCCAGCAGCGCCAGGCCATGCGCGCCTACACGGAACTGGATGTTGAAGACGCCATTCAAGCGGTAGTCGCGCGCCAGTTTGTCGCAGGCCGCCAGCAGGTCGTCGCGCAGTTCGATCAACTGGCCGCTGCCGCCTCCGTTTAGCTTCTTGCGCGGCACGGCGCAAATGAGCGTGCCCTGGTCGGCCACGCAGTCGGCGCTGTATTCGTGGCCATCGAGGTATTCCATCAGCAGCAGGGTCTTGAACGATGTCATTTGCGCGAGGCCATTGCGCAGCTCTTGCGCATTGATTTGGTAGGCGGCGCCGGCCAGCAGCAGCTGGGCGCTGCTGCGCTCTTCATCGAGAATGGCAAAGCCCAGGGCATACACGGATTCGGACGGCTTGATGCACAGCTTGCGGTGCAGCGGCCGCAGCTCGGCGTAGGCGGCATCGTATTCTTCGATGGTGGTCACGGCGCGGTAGTCGGCCGGACGCGCCATGGGCAGATCGAGACCGTCGCAGAAGCGCGCCTTGTCGTGCATCAAATTCAGGGTCTCTTCGCTGGCCACGCTGAGTACGCGCGTGCCGATGGCGGCGAAGCGCGCGCTGGCGCTGCCGATCAGGCCCGCTTCCTTGCCGGGCCAGAAAATCGTGATGTTGCGCTCGCGGCAAAATTCCAGGCACCACTCGACATAATTGAGGCCCGTGAGGCCCGATGGTTCGACCGCGTATTCGTGCGCCGACAAAAAGGCGGCGGCATGCGCGTTCGTATTGCTGCACACGATGTGGTAGCGCGGCTTGCCGCCGGTGGCGGCCATGTCGGCCTCGCGGATCAAACGCATGGCCGTGCCGACCGAGGAAAATGTTTTGTTGAACCAGACTCTTTGCATGTACGGGGACCGGGTGGAAATAGGGGAAGCCGCGCGCAGGTGCGCGCGCGGGGAGTCTAAACGACCAGACTTAACCTGGCCTTAGAGGGAAGGGGTCAGCCGGCTTTGCCCGACGCCGTCCACTTCAGGAACGCATCGCGGTTGCGCGAGCAGATGAACACCTTGCCCGAGCCGGAAAAGCGCAGCACGATGCCTTCGCCGCTGGTCACGCTATTGACGATATTGCCGAGGAAGCCGCCGATGCCGCCGCCGCTGGCACCGCCGCCCGTGGTCACGGAAATCTCGTATTTCAGGCTGTTGTCCCAGCAGACCACGTGGGAATTGTCGATCACGACGTCCTTGCCCGGCTCAACGTCGAGCTGGAACATGGAGCCGAAGCCCGACACCACCACTTGTCCCGTGCCTGCCGTCTCCATGACGAAGAAGCCGCCCGACTGGGCGAACAAGGCGTTGCCGATGCTTTGCGTGCGCACCTTCATTTCCGTGCCCGAGGTGGCGGCGACAAAAGCGCCGTCGTTGAGCAGGTACTGGCGCGCGCCCACGTCGACCACTTCGATGGCGCCCGGCAGGGTGGGCGAGAGCAGGCAGTCGCCGCTGCCGCGCACCGCTTCGATGTGCTGCTGGAAGAACGATTCGCCATTCGCGAAGCGGCGCATGATGGCGCTACCCAGGCCGCCCGTCATCTTGCCTTTCAAGTCCAGCGCCGTTTCCATCATCACCATCGCATCGGATTCGCAATAGATGGTTTCGCCCTGCTTCATGCTGACGTGCAGGAATGGATCGACGTCGCCCGTGACACTAAATACTGGCATGATAAATCTCCAAAAAAAAGCCGCCTGAATACGTCCAGGCGGCTATGTTTAGCGCATAAAACGTTTAGGCATTGACGCCGAACGAGCGGGCCAGAGGGCCCAGACCGCCGTTGAAGCCCTGGCCGATGGCCTTGAACTTCCATTCGCCGTTGTAGCGGTAGATTTCGCCAAAGATCATCGCCGTTTCCGTCGAGCTGTCTTCGGACAGGTCGTAGCGGGCGATTTCTTTTTCGCCTTCCGCGTTCAGGCAGCGGATGAAGGCTTTCGAGACCATGCCGAAATTCTGGCGGCGCGCGTCGGCGTCGTGAATGGTGACGGTGATGCTGATGCGGTCGATGTCTGCCGGCACGCGCGACAGGTCGATTTCGATGCGCTCATCGTCGCCTTCGCCTTCGCCCGTGGTGTTGTCGCCCGTGTGGACGACGGAACCGTCGGTCGACTTCAGGTTGTTGTAGAAGATGAAGTCAGAGTCGCCACGGACTTTGCCGTCGCTTTTCAGGAGGAAAGCACTACCGTCAAGGTCGAAGGTGGCGCCGTCCGTCGAACGAGGATCCCAGCCGAGGCCGACGATGATCTTCTTCAGGTTCGGTGCTTCCTTGCTCAGGTTGACGTTGCCGCCTTTTTGCAAACTGATTGCCATGTGGTGCTCCTTTTCAATAATTGACTCAAACATGCCTTCATGGGATGAGCGCCAGACGCTCGTGCCATTACTCTTTCAATTGGGGGCGGAACCCCCGATTTCAAGCTTGCGCCGCGTGCCGTTTGCGATAACGCAGGGACGACCACAGCGAGACCAGGATGAAGGCCACGCCCGACAGGCCCGTGAACCACTCCGGAATATGGTACTTGACGGACGCCAGCATGATCAAGGCAAGGATGCCGATCGCATAATGGGCGCCGTGTTCCAGGTAGACGAATTCGTCGAGGGTGCCCTTGTGCACGAGGAACACTGTCATCGAGCGCACGAACATGGCGCCGATGGCCAGGCCCAGCATGATGATGACGACGTCGTTGGTGATGGCAAAGGCGCCGATCACGCCGTCAAAGCTGAACGAGGCGTCCAGCACTTCCAGGTACAGGAAGCCGCCGATACTGCCGCGCGCCACCGTTTTCACGAGGTCGCCATTGCCGTTTCTGGCTGGCGCGGCGCCTTCGTCCGCCTCATCCTGCAAGTCCGGTTCGCCTTCTTCCAGCAAGCCGCTGATCCAGTTCACGCCGATGTAGACGGCGATGCCGACGATGCCCGACGCCAGCACGCTGTATTTTTCGTCCGCAGGGCCCATGGCCACGCAGGCGGCCACGGCGCCCATGGTGATCAGCACGGCCAGGCTTTCGGTGCCCAGCGCGTTGACTTTTTCCTCGGCCCAGCCCAGCCAGTGCAACTCTTTTTCATCGTCGAACAGGAAGTTCAGGAACACCAGCAGCAAAAAGGCGCCGCCGAAGGCCGCCACTTGCGCATGGTTGTCCGTCAGGTGCTTGGCATACACATCGGGCGTCGTGGTGGCCATGGTCCACACGTCGACCAGGCCCAGGCCCGTGGCGACGGAAACGATGACCAGCGGGAACAGCAGCCGCATGCCGAAGACGGCCACGAGGATACCGACCGTCAAGAACAGTTTTTGCCAGAATTCATTCCAGTGGCGCAAGACCGAGGCATTCACCACGGCATTGTCGAATGACAGCGACACTTCCATGATGCCCAGTACGCCCGTGATCCACAGCGCCTGGATCATGCCGGCCATGCCGCCATGGCTGTAACCCCACCAGCCCGACACCGCCATCAGGATAAAAGTGACTAAAAAGGAAATTCTGAAATGCCGCATGAGGACCCCGTTGCAAGTATGAAAGACGTTTGATTATCCGCGCCGCTGTGCGCGCCGCACTCAGTGTTGATATACGTCAATTGTTGTATATGCCATGATTTTATATGATCGCCGCCGCCGGCGGCGTTTTTATGGACTGGCGATAGACAGTTCTGCTGGCGCGGATGATCTGCGATAATTGCGGCGCACCTGTCTGGCTGCCGCAGCCCCTGACACACTCTCTACATATATAAGAAGGAATACCCCGTGGATATCGCTTACCTCGTCACGCCCCTGATCGCCTGGATCCTGGTCGGTCCGATCAAATTCCTGATCAACAGTGTCCGCACGCGGCAATGGGCGTTCGGCCTGGTCGGCAACGGCGGCTTTCCGAGCAACCATAGCGCCGTCGTTTCCAGCATGGCAACTTTGATCGCCTTGCGCGAAGGTATCGGCCATCCAGCCTTCGGCGTGGCGGTGACCTTGGCCTTCATCGTCATCATCGACGCCAACAGCCTGCGCCAGCACGTGGGCAAGCAGGCGGCCGCCATCAACCGCCTGGCCGGAGAAGCGGCCAGCGCCGCGCACAAGACCTTGCGCGAGCGCATGGGGCATACCCTGGTGGAAATCGCCGGCGGGCTGTGCACGGGCGTGGCCATCGGTTTCCTGATCAACACCGTGTTTGCCCGCTAAGTTCGCTTCTCTGAAACGCAAAACCCCGCTTGAAGGCGGGGTTTTGCGTTTCAGGGCGTAAAAACTACGTTTCATCCATTCATTAAAGCATTACAGGAAACCGCCGATTGACATGCCCGGACACGCTCATGGATACTTTGGCGCTTGTGGTTTTAATAAAAAAATTATGCCTGCTATCGCTTGCAGCCCTATCCGGGCCGCGCGGACGGTAGTGGTGCTATCTATCCGGAGAATTACCCATGTTGCGCAAAACCCTGTTTGTTCTGGCAATCGCTTCTGCCCTGGCCGCCTGCGGCAAAGAGTCCAAAGACCCCGGCAAGGGCGGCAAGAATGCCAAGGAACAGGCGAGCGCTGCCGTCAATTTGCTGGTATCCCCGGAAGACTTGCTGACCATCCAGAGCAATGCGCTGGCGTCGGGCCCCGTCATCACCGGTTCCGTGCAGCCTGAGCGCAACGCGGACTTGCGCGCTGAAGTGTCGGCCGTGGTGCTCCAGGTCCTGAAGGAAAACGGTGAAGTCGTCAAACGGGGCGACGTGCTGGTGCGCCTGGATGAAACGTCCATCCGCGACAGCCTCAACTCGGCCGAGGAAGCCAGCCGCGCCGCCAGCCAGGTGCTGGAGCAGTCCGAACGCATGTTCCAGCGCATGAAAACCCTGCGCGCCTCGGGCATGACGTCGACGCAGGCGCTGGAAGACGCGGAAATTCGCCGCAATAATGCGCAAAGCGATCTGTCCGCCGCGAAAAGCCGCGCCGTGCAAGCCCGTCAGCAGCTGCAGCGCACCCTCGTGCGCGCGCCGTTCGACGGCATCGTGAGCGAGCGCAAGGTATCGAATGGCGATACGGCGCAAATCGGCAAGGAATTGATCAAGGTCATCGATCCGACCAGCATGCGCCTCGAAGGCCTGGTGTCGGCCGACAAGATCGGCGTCGTCAAGGTGGGCCAGCCCGTGCTGTTCCGCATCAATGGTTATCCAGGCCAGGATTTCGCGGGCAAGGTGCGCCGCGTCGATCCTGCCGCCAATACCGTCACGCGCCAGGTGGCCGTGCTGGTCGATTTCAATGACAAGGAACAGCCGCGCGTGGCGGGCCTGTATGCGGAAGGGCGCATCGAGACGGAAACCGTCAGCGCGCTGATGATACCCGACTCGGCCCTGGTGAAGGCGGGCGACGTCACGTACACGTGGAAAGTCAAGGACAAGGCTTTGCATAAAGTCAACTTGCGCATCGGCGCGCGCGATGTGCGCACGGGCCAGTGGGAAGTGCAAAGCGGTCTGGCCAGCGGCGACACCGTGCTGCGCACGCCGGGCTCGACCTTCAAGGATGGACAGAAAGTGGAATTGACGGCCGCCAAAGCCGTGCCAGCGGCCGCCGTGGCCAGCAGCAGCACCGCCGTTGCCGGTAAAGGAAACTAAGCCATGTTCCTTTCCGATTTCAGTATCAAGCGGCCCACCGCCACCATCGTCCTGATCCTGGCCATGATGTGCGTCGGCTTGCTGGCGCTTAAGAAACTGCGCGTCAACCAGAATCCGGACGTCGAAGTACCGTTCATTGTCGTCAGCATTCCTTACCCGGGCGCATCGCCCGACACGGTCGAGCGCGAAGTGGTGAACCGCCTGGAAAAATCCTTGCAAAGCATTTCCGGCGTGACCGAAGTCAACAGCGATTCGAATGAAGGTTCGGCCAGCATCTTCCTGAAGTTTTCCTTCAATACCAATTTGATCGAAGCGTCCGACAATATCCGCAACGCGATTGCCGCCGTGCGCTACAAGTTGCCGACGGAAATGCGCGAGCCCATCCTGCAGCGCATCGACCCGGCCGCCGAACCGATCATGCAGCTGGCGCTGTCGTCGAATGCGCAAAGCCATGCGGAAATTTCGCGCCTGGCCGAAGACGTGCTGTCGGACCGCTTCCGCACCGTCGATGGCGTGGCCCTGGTCAACGTGGGCGGCTCGCTGAAACGCGAACTGTCCGTGCTGCTGCGGGCGGAAAAATTGCGTGAATACAATGTGTCCGTCAGCGACGTCGTGACCGCCTTGCGCAACCAGAACACGAATGCCCCGGTGGGCAAGGTGCGCGGCACCCTGGATGAGAAAAGCATCCGCCTGGTCGGCCGCATCGAGTCGCCAAGCGACTTCGAAAAAGTGGTGATCAAGCGCCGTGGCGAGGAAATCGTGCGCCTGGCGCAAGTGGCCACCATCGAGGATGGCTTTGCCGAAGTCAACAGCCTGAGCATGCGCAGCGGCAAACCCAACGTGGGCATTTCGATCACCCGCGTGCGCGACGCTTCCACCGTCAGCGTGGCCAACAAGATCCGCGACATGGTGGCGGAAATCAACAAGACCTTGCCGAAAGGCACAATCTTGCAAGTGACGCGCGACGGCGGCGAAAACGCCCAGCATAGCTTGAACAATGTGATCGAATCGCTGGTGCTGGGCGCCGTGCTGACGATTTTCGTCGTCTACGCCTTCCTGAACTCGTGGCGTTCGACCCTGATCACGGCGCTGAGCCTGCCGACTTCCGTGATTGCCGCCTTCATTGCCGTGTGGCTGTGCGGCTTCACCCTGAACTTCATGACCCTGCTGGGCCTGTCGCTGGCCATTGGCGTGCTGATCGATGACGCCATCGTGGTGCGCGAAAACATCGTGCGCCACATGCAGATGGGCAAGGATCGCCGCACGGCCGCGCTGGAAGGCACGGCCGAGATCGGCATGGCCGTGGCCGCCACGACCTTCTCCATCATCGCCGTCTTCATTCCCGTGGCCTTCATGCCCGGTATCTCCGGCGAATGGTTCCGTCCGTTTGCCTTGACGGTGACGTGCTCGGTGCTTGTCAGCCTGGGCATCTCGTTTACGCTTGACCCGATGCTGTCGGCCTACTGGGGCGACCCGGTCGAGGAACACTCGGCGCCGAAAAAGGGTATTGGCCGCGTGCTGGAAAAATTCAACCACTGGTTCGACCATCAGGCCGACCGCTATGGCCGCGTGATCGCCTGGGCCCTGCATCACCGCCGCTGGATGGCCGTCATCGCCTTCGGCAGTCTGGTGGGCGCCATCGTCCTGCACTCCACGCATGGTGGCACGAGTTTCTTGCCGGCATCCGATTCGGGCAATCTGATGATTAATGTGCGCACTCCATCATCGAGCAGCATCGAGTACTCGCGCCTGAAACTGGAAGCGGCGGCCGTACTGGCGCGCACCTTGCCTGAAACCAAGGATACCAACAGCTCCATCAATGCGGGCGGCGGAAGAGTGTATGTCGACATCGGCAAGCGCAATACCCGCAAGCGTTCGGCCAAGGAAATCGCGGTCGAGCTGCGCGAGAAGATGTCGCGCCTGGTGGGCGCCGAATACGTGGTCCAGGATGACCTGAGCAACGGTTCGCAAAAGCCGATCCAGGTAGAATTCACGGGCCCGGATTCGCGTAAACTGATGGAAATCACGAATGCCTACATGGACAAGCTGCGCGCCATTCCTGGCGCCGTCGATGTGGGCTTGTCCGAGCAGGATCCGAAAAACGAGCTGCAGATTGAACTGAACCGTGGCCTGGCCAACTCGATGGGCATTTCCGTCAATGACGCGGCGCAATCGTTGCGCGTGGCGTTTGCTGGCGTGGAAGTGGGCGACTGGGTCGATCCGACGGGCGAAACGCGCGACGTGGCCGTACGCCTGCATCCCGATGACCGCGTGGCGTCGGAAAACATCGAGCGCCTGCCGATCAGCGTGACGGGCACGTCGCAAATGGTGCCGCTCGACCAGATCGCCACCATCACCATGGGCAAGGGCCCATCCGGCATCGAGCACAAGAATGGCAAGCGCACGATCACCGTGTCGGCCAATGCGCAAGGCCGCTCGAACGGCGAAGTGACGAGCGACGCCATGAAACTGGCCAACTCCATCGACTTCCCGCCTGGCTACGGCCTGGCGCTGGGCGGCGCCGGCCAGGATCAGCAAGAGCTGTTCACGGAAATGCTGATCGCGCTGGTGATGGGTATCGGCCTGATGTATTTGATCCTCGTGATGCAGTTCGGTTCCTTCACGGCGCCGGTGGCCGTGATGATGTCCTTGCCGCTCAGTTTGATTGGCGTGGTAGTGGCGCTGGTGATCACGAACAATACCCTCAACCTGATGAGCTTTATCGGCATCATCATGCTGATGGGCCTGGTCGCCAAGAACGCCATCCTGTTGCTCGACGCGGCGCGCAAGCGCGAGGAAGAGGGCCATGGCCGCGAAGACGCGCTGATGTATGCAGGCCGCATGCGTCTGCGCCCCATCCTGATGACGACGTTTGCGCTGATCGCCGGCATGTTCCCCGTGGCGCTGGGCCTGGGCGAGGGCGGCGAGTTCTATCGCCCATTGGCGATCGCCATCATCGGCGGCACCATCACGTCGACGATTCTGACCCTGCTGGTCGTGCCGACCTTTTACGACAGCATCGAGATCGCCCGCGATGGCGCCGTGGCCAAGTTCCACCGCCGCGCCGCGCGCATGCCTGTGGCCGTGGCCATGATATTGACCTTGCTCGAATGCGTGCTGACCTTGCTGATGGTGCGCTTCGTCTACCGCATGCTGAAAAAGGCCGTGCTGTTCCTGATGGGACGCCGCACGCCGAAGGCGACATCGGTCAGCCTGCAAAAGTAATACCGGGCCAAGGCGCAGCTTACGCTGTGCCGTGGTATTTCAAGAGCCTTCCTCGGAAGGCTCTTTTTTTTGCCTGGCTGGCCGGCCAGGGCGCGCTAGCTGTTGCGCGGTGGCGGCGTGGTGCCGGTGCCGGTTCCGGTCCCCGTGCCAGTCCCAGTTCCCGTGTCGGGCGTCGTTCCTGTGCCGGTGCCAGTTCCCGTGCCGTTATTGGGCGTGGTCGTGCCATCGGGATTGGTGGTGGTGCCCGGTGTCATACCCGGCGTGGTGCCTGGTGTGGCCGGCGTGGTGGTGTCCGGATTGGTCGTGCCCGTGGTGCCGGATGTGCCGCTGGTGGCGGGCGGCGTCGCCGGCGCGGTGGCGGCGGGCGTAGCGGTGGTGTTGGTGTCGTTGCGTTTGTTGCAACCACCCAGCAGCGCACAGACGATGGCGCTGCCGAGGACGAGCTTGCTGGTGGTCAGGAGTGTAGCCGTCATGATGATTCCTTTTCAGTGAAAGACTGTCGTGGAAACGCATGCCTCGCCAGATTGCGTATCTGGAACAAGGCTGGCATCGCTTGCAAGAATTAGAGTAGGTGTGATGGCACAGGTTCACCGGAGTTGCCCGTGCTTGGCGCTGGCGGAGGCGGGGAGAGCGCTGCGTTTGATGTAGCGCAAACCCGCAAGGGATACGAAAACGGCCAGAGCAGGATGTCCTGGCCGTTTTCGGGTGGTTTATTTGGCGGCAGGGGCCTTGCTCACTTCCACTTCCCAATCCACGCCCGATTCGATGTGATGCTTGGCAGCAAAGTCACCCTGGCTGATGGCGACGGCCACGTCGAGCAGGCTGTTCAGGTAGACGAGGGGCTTGCCCTTGGCGACGCCGCCAAACGTGTGCTCGAATGGCGCCGTCACCTTGGCCACTTGCTTACCCTTGTGCAAGATGCGCACTTGTAGCGGATCGTGCAGTTTTACCTGCAACTCGTCGAGCAGCGATTTCGGGATATTCGTCCACACATTGCCATACTTGACGTCGAGCACGGGCACGATGCCGCGGATGGTATTGCCGTCGCGCACAGGCTTTTGATACGCGATTTTCACCACGGATTCGCTCGGCAATTGCGGGCCTACCTGTTCATACGTGATGGCGCCCGACGCCAGGCGCGCACCGACGTACGCGTACACGTCGCGGCCATGGAAAGTGTACGACTCGCTTGATCCCGCCAGGCGGTTGACCTTTTCATCGATTTCGCGCAGTTCGGCCACGCCGTCGCGCTCGGCTATCAGGGTGAACAAGCCATTGTCCGGCCCCACGAAAAAGCGTCCACCCTTGGTTTTCAGCACCACCGACTTGCGATTGGTCCCCACGCCCGGGTCGATAACGGACACAAACACCGTGCCTTGCGGCCAGTAATTGGCCGTCTGATACAAGCGGTAGGCGCCCAGCCAGATGTCGTAGTCGGGAATCTGGTGCGTCAGGTCCGAGATGGTCAGTTGGGGATCGACGCCATAGGCCACGCCATGCATGGCCGACACGGCGCCATCGGCCGTGCCGAAGTCCGTCATCAGCACCAGCGGAGATGCGGCTTGCGCGGCGGACAGCAGAAGGGTGCTCAGGCAGGCGCCGGCGACGAGGTGGAAAATTTTCTTGATGATCATGGGTTCTTTCCGTAACGTTAAAACGTGTAGCTGAGCTTGGCGTAGAAATACGCGCCGTTCACGCCGATGGGGTTGATGAAATTGTAGGGCAGGGCGCCGCCATACGTGGCGTTATTCGTTTCACGCACGCGCTGCGGATAGCGGTCGAGGATGTTGTTGCCGCCCACGCTCAAGGTCAGCTGCTTGCTCAGTTTCAATTGGCCTTCCAGGTCCAGCGACCAGACGGCGCCGAAGCGCTGTGCGGGGATGCCGTCGATCAGGGGCGCATCGCTGTCGTACGAAAAATCTTTCAGCTCGCCAAAGCGCGTGGCGCGCGCCTGCACGCCCCAGCCGGCCGCCTGCCAGTCGGCGCCGAGTATCAATTTGCTGTTGGGGGACGCATGTTTGATGCGGAACAAACTCGTCTCCGTCAGCAGGGTCAGACTTGGGTCGATATTGGACAGCGCGGCGGAACTCTGGCGTACCTTGTCGAGGCTGGTCTTGTTCAGGTTCAGCGCCGCGTTCAGGTTCAGCTTGCCTGACGTGAACGACAGGTCGTGGTTCAGCACCACGTCCAGGCCCTTTGTGCGCGTGTCGAGCAGGTTGGCCAGGTAGGCCACGGACTGGATGTCGCTGCGGCCATTCGCGGCCAGATAGGCCGTGACGGCGTCGCTTTGCAAGTCGCTCGAGCGCGTGATGCGGTCGCGGATGCGGATCACGTAGGCGTCCACCGTCACGCTGGTGGCGGCGGCCGGTTTCCAGGCCAGGCCCAGCGAGACGTTGGTCGATTTTTCAGGTTTCAGCTGTTGCGCGCCGAAGCTGCGCGCCAGCGGGTCGCTGGCCGGCAGCAATGCCGCCGTTTGCAGGGCCGTGCCATCGGCGTTGAAGTTCAGTGTGGCGAAGCGGAAGCCCGTTTGCACGAGGGCCGGCGCGCGGAAGCTGTTCGACAGCGAACCACGCACGAGGAAATTATTCGTTACTTTATAGCGCGTCGACAGCTTGCCCGTGCTGGCGCTGCCGAAGTCGCTGTAGTCGGAATAGCGGGCGGCGGCGCCCACCAGCAGGCGCGGCGTGAGGTCGCTTTCCACGTCCGCATACACGGAGCGGATTTGCCGGCTGCCGTCGTAGGCGTCCGATGGACGCAGGCCAGGTCCCGCCTGCGCGCCCGGTGGCGCATCCGTGAAGCTGCCGGCCGCATACGAGGCAGGGTCGCCGGCCGAGCTGGTGTAGGTTTCGCGCATCCATTCGGCGCCCACCGCCACGTTCAAGGGGGCGGGCAAGCCGATGTCGATGCTGCGTGTGGCATCGAGGTTCAAGGCGTTCTGGCGGAAGTCGAAACCGGCCAGCTTGAAACGCGTGGGGCTGGCCGCGCCCAGCGAGGCGTTGACGGAGTGGCTCACGCCGTAGTCAAAGCGGTCGCTGCCGTGGCGCGCGCTGGCGTCCCAGTTCCACTCGCCCAAGCTGCCGCGCACGCCGGCCACGATGCTGAGGTCGCGCTTGTCGCCATTGGTGACGGGACGGTAGCCGTTCGGATACAGGGCCAGTACATTCGACGGGTCGCCCGGATAGCGGAAGTAGGCGCTGCCGTCCGACTTGCGTTCGTTCAAGGTGGCAAACGAGTACAGGTCCAGGCCGTTGGCCAGGGTGAGCTGGGTGTTGTAGAACAAATAGTTGTTGCGCTGGCGCGAGTCGCCGGACTTGAACACGACCTTGCCGTCGAGCGCCTGGTCGGCTGGCGTGAAGTTGTAGGACGTCCAGCCCGCGTCGCTGGGGCCGGCCCGTTCCGTGGGCGAGCGGCGCCGCGTTTCCGCGCCGAAGCGGAAGAAGCCCGCTTCGCCCAGCGGCACGCCATAGTCGGCGTTGACGATGACGGTCTGGCCATCCGTCAGGGTTTGATCGGTCGGCTCGAAATGCGTGTGGTTGGCGCCATAGCTGACGGAGGCGGCGCCGCCTGTGCGCGCCTTTTTCAGCACGATGTTGATGACGCCCGCGACGGCATCGCTGCCGTACTGGGCGCCGGCGCCGTCGCGCAGGATTTCGATGTGGTCAATGGCGTTCGGCGGGATGGCGTTGATGTCGACCGGTACGGTGCCGGCGAAGCTGCTTTCCGTGTCGAGCACGGCGCTTGTGTGGCGGCGCTTGCCGTTGATCAGCACCAGCACCTGGTCGGGCGCCAGTCCCCGCAACTGGATGCCGCGCACGGAGTCCGACGCGCCGCTCGACTCGATGCGGGGGAAGTTGATCGACGGCGACAGGTTTTGCAGGGCCGCGCCCACGTCGCCCGTCGACAGCGCATTGCTCACTTCGCGCGCGCCGAAACGGTCGATGGGCACGCTGCTGTCGAACACGGTGCGGTTGCGCGCGCGCGAACCGACGACGGTGACCTGGTCGATGCTGGCGCCGGCCGTTTCAGCGGCGGTACCTGTGCTGGTGCTGGTTTGCGCGTCCTGTGCCCAGGCGGGCGCGGTGCCCAGCATGGCGCAGGCCAGCACGATGGCGCGCAGCGGCGTGGCGGGAAGGGAAGGCGTGGTAGTTGAATGGCGCGGATACAAGGCGGTGTCCTTTGGGCTCGATTAGTGTTCGTGTGGAAACAGTTGCAATGAGCTTAAGGGACGCATGCGCCGGCGCTAACGATTCTTTCTGGATATGCTTATGCTGTTGTTTTTATGCCGTCAGATTGCGCAGCAGGGCGGGAATCTCGGCCGGGATTTCGCGCGCCAGGTAGCCGAGAATGCCGAAGCGCAGGGCCAGCTGTTCGCCCGCCAGCGCATGCAGGGCGATGCCCCAGGCGCAAGCTTGTTCCAACGGCGCGCCGCGCGCGGCCAGGCCCGTGATGATGCCGGCCAGGGTGTCGCCGGAACCGGAAATGGCCAGGCCGATGTTGCCGCCCGCATGTGTCCAGCTGGTGCCATCGGGCATGGCGAGGACGGTCAGCGCGCCTTTCAGGGCGACGATGGCGTTCCAGCGCCGCGCCGCGTCCATGGCGCAAGCATGTGGGTCGGCCAGCACGGCGTCCTTCGACAGGCCCATCAGCTGGGCCAATTCACCCGCATGCGGCGTCAGCAGCACGGGCTGATCAAAACGGAAGTGCGGGGGCTTGCGCACGACCTGCATGGCGCAGGCGTCAAGGATCAGCCGGCTGCCGGCAAACAGAGGCAGCAAATGGCGCATCAGTTCGCAGCTGGCGGCCGTGTCGCACATGCCTGGCCCGACAAGCACGGCGTCCACCTTGCCGGCCAGCGGCGCCAGCTGATGTTGCGCTTCATGGCGGAAGCCGCCCAGCGCCGTTTCGTCCAGGCCGATGACCCGCGCCTCGGGCATGGCGACGGCCACTTGCGCCGCCACCGATGCGCCCGTCGCCAGGGTCAGCTTCCCCGCGCCCGCGCGCAGGGCGGCCGTGGCTGCCAGCAGGATGGCGCCTGGCATTTCCGTCGAGCCGGCGACGATCAGCAAATGGCCGCGCACTTCCTTGTCGCCATCGGGCTGGGGCATGGGCAGGGGCCAGGAGCGCAGCAGGGTAGGCGTGATGTCGGTGGTGTCCATGCATGGCCTCCGAAAAAACTAGGATTTGGGACTAGGATTTGGGCGCGGCCGGCATGTCGGGCTGGGCCGTGACGGGTGTGCCCGATTCGACCAAAGGCGCGACGAAGTTGCACAGGTCCAGCTGCAGCTTGCCGTGCTTGCCCAGGGCGGGGTTGAAGGCGTACGAGGTGACGCCGCAGTTGGGCACGTCGGCCGCCTTGTCGATGGCCAGGATGGCTTGCTCGTCGCAGCGTTCCAGCAGGTAGCGGAAGCAATTGACGATGACCTGGTGGCCGACGATCAGCACCCGTTCTCCCCGGTATTCGCGGGTAATGGTGTCGAGCACGCTGCGCAAGCGCAGGATGACGTCGCACCAGCTTTCGCCGCCCGGCGGACGGAAGTAAAACTTGCCCACGTGCTGGCGCTGCTCGTGCAATTCCGGGTATTTGCTGGCGATGCCGTGCACGGTCAGCCGGTCGAGGATGCCGAATTCCTTTTCGCGCAGGCGCTCGTCGGCCACCACGGAGCTCAAGCTGTCCGCATCGATGCGCGCCAGCACGGCTTGCGCCGTCTGCTGTGCCCGCACGTACGGCGAATACAGCACGACGGTCGGTTGTTGTTCAGGGGGAAGGGTGGCGAACCAGTCGCCGAGGGCTTGCGCCTGGCGCGTGCCCAGTTCTGAGAGGGGGACGTCGACATCGCGTTCGGCGATGGCGATCAACAACTGCTTTTCCGCTTCGGCGGCATCGCGCGCCACGTTGCCGGCACTTTGGCCGTGACGCACGATCCAGATTTGCTGCGGCCATTTCTGTTCCATTGCCTTGCGCCTTCCTCTGCATTTATTGTTGATAAATATAGAGGAAAGCGGCAAGGCGCGGCGCGCCGCTGGATACGTTCTTAGGCGGCGTGTTCCGCTTCGTCCAGGTCCGGCGCATCGTCGCTGTTGTAGACGGCCAGGTCGGTCTGTCCCATGACCCGGCTGGTGACGGTGCCGGCCGTGATCGAGCCGCTCACGTTCAGGGCCGTACGGCCCATGTCGATCAGCGGTTCGACCGAGATCAGCAAGCCGGCCAGCGCGACGGGCAAGTCCATCGCCGACAGCACGATCAGGGCGGCAAACGTGGCGCCGCCGCCTACGCCGGCCACGCCGACGGAACCGATGGTGATGATGGCCAGCAAGGGCAGCAGGAAGCTGATCGTGAACGGGTCGACGCCGACGGTCGGGGCGATCATGACGGCCAGCATGGCCGGATAGATGCCGGCGCAGCCGTTCTGGCCGATGGTCGAACCGAACGAGGCGGCGAAGTTGGCGATGCCTTCCGGCGTGCCCAGGCGCTGGGTTTGCGTCTGCACGCTCATCGGGATGGAACCTGCGCTCGTGCGCGACGTGAACGCGAAGGCCAGCACGGGGAAGACTTTTTTCACGAAGCGCAGCGGGTTCAGGCCCACGCCGGCGATGATGGCCAGATGCACGAGGAACATCAATATCAGCGCGCTGTACGAAGCGACGACGAAGTTGATCAATTTTAAAATGTCCGTGTAGCTGGACGAAGCGACCACTTCAAACATCAGCGCGAACACGCCGTACGGGGTCAGGCGCAGCACCAGGGTGACCATGCGCATGACGATGGCGTGCGCCACTTTCATGAAGTTCTCGAACGAGGCGAAGATTTCCGGCTTTTTCGCGGCGATGCCGGTGGCCGAGATGCCGATGAAGATGGAGAACACCACCACGGCGATGGTCGACGTCTTGCGCGCGCCCGTCATGTCGAGGAAGGGGTTGGTCGGCACGAAGCTGACCAGCAGTTTCGGCAGCGACAGGGCCTTCGCCGTTTCCAGCGAGCCTTGCAGCTGCACGCCGCGCGCCACTTCGGCAGCGCTCGAGGTCAGGCCGACAGCCGTCAGGCCGAACAGCTTGGCCATCAGGATGCCCAGCGCGGCGGCGATGGTGGTGGTGATGAGCAGGGTGCCGATGGTTAACGCGCTGATCTTGCCCAGCGAGCTCGCGTCCTTGAGTTTCAGGATGGCGGAAATGATGGACACCATGATCAGCGGCATGATGATCATCTGCAGCAGTTTGACGTAGCCGCTGCCGACGATGTCGATGTATTCATTGGTGCCCGCGATGACGGGCGAGCCGGCGCCGTACAGCCACTGCACGGCCGCACCGAGCAGCACGCCCAGGCCAAGGCCCGTGAAGACGCGCACGGTAAACGTCGCATGTTTGCGTTGCTGGTGGAACATGAAAGCGAAGACGAGCAACGCAACGAGCAGGTTCAGGATGATGTTAATTGCCATGAAGGGGCCTTATCTTGGTTTTATTCGAGACTGCACGGAGCACATAAAACAGTACTACAACTGACAGCTGCCCCAGCCCGGGGCGGAAGGGCAAGCACTGTACAGTACTATGGTGGCGTTTTGCGCAATACCGCTGCGAATATTACGCTATATAAATATGCTCCACAGGCATAAGTCTTCCGGCGGATTGTGAAAAACCCGATTTCATGCCAGCATGTTTTGCCTATTTATCAATGTCGTGCATATATTTGAAGGAAAAAGATGAATGCTTTAACGGAAGTACAAGTACTCGATGCGGAAGAGCGCTTGCGCCTGGCCATGATGGCCTCCGACGTTGCCGCGTTGAATGTCTTGCTGGCCGACGACTTGTTGTTTACCAATCACCTGGGCCACTTGCTGAGCAAACATGCGGACCTGGCCGCGCACGAGCAGCGCCTGCTGGCCATCACGGATCTGCGCGCATCCGAGCGCCATGTGCGCATCAGCGGCAACGTGGCCGTCGTCTCCGTGCGCATGCAGCTAACGGGCCGCTATCACGACGTGGAAACGCATGGCGACTTCCGTTTTACGCGCGTCTGGGCGCAGGACGCGGCCGGCGCGCTGCAAGTGATCGCCGCCCATTCCGGCGTCGTGGCTTGAGGAGTATCAGTGGATCATCGTTCCAAAGGGCAGCTGTTTGAAGCTGTCATCGCCGCCGGCCCGGCCACCCTGGCCATCACGGCCGGCTATCCTGTGCTGTTGTACAACCTGGTGCGCACCTGGGCCGACGCCCCCGGCGCCAATGCGCTGGCCGCGCTGCTGCTGACGGGCGGGGTGTGGGCCTTGCTGGAATTCTGGCGCATCGCGCTGGCGACCGTGGCGCGCAAGGCATACGCATTCAACTGGCGCTTCTGGCTGGCCATCGCCGGTTTCCTCGGCTGCTTCGTGCGTTTCGTGCCGGACATGCCGGCTGGACTGATGCTGCTGTTGCTGGTGCTGCCGGCGCTGGCGTGGACGCATTTCATCTTGCTGCAGATCAAGCGCCCACCCAATTTGTAAGTTTTATTCTTCCTCTTCGGCTTCTGCTTCTGCTTTCAGCCAGGCTATCCGTCCATTGCCCGCCTCATGCAGATGGGCCAGCAGGGCGGTGGCGGCCGCTTCCGCCAGGCTGAAGTCGAACAGCACGTGCTCGCCGTGTTCCACGTTCAGCAAGGTGGCGCCAGCGCCATCGAGTTCGCGGCGCAGCATGCCTTCCATCGCATACGGCACCGTGCAGCGCAGGGTTCGCTGGCGCACGATGGCCGTCTTTTCCGCCTGCAGCAGTGCCTGCGCCACGCTGTCCGTGTAGGCGCGCACGAGGCCGCCCGCACCCAGCTTGATCCCGCCAAAGTAACGCACGACGGTCGCCAGCACGCCTTCCAGGTCCTGGTGGCGCAGCACGTCGAGCATGGGTCGCCCGGCGGTGCCGCTCGGTTCGCCATCATCGACGGCCGCCGACTGCCCGCCCGCCAGCAGCGCCCAGCACACATGGCAGGCGCCCGGATGCTGCGCCTTCAAGTCATTGACCACCTGCTGCGCGCTGGCGCGGTCCGTCATTGGCTGCACGCAACCGATGAAACGGCTTTTCTTGATGATCAGTTCGCTGTGGACGGGAGTGGCAATGGTAAACGGCATGGCGGGTGCGAAGGCGGGCAAAGCAGCATGATAGAGGAAATGCGCGCCGGGGACGAGTCAGTCCGCTCGCGCTGTGGGGGCGGCCACCAGTTCGCGCAGCGCCGCATCGCGCACTTGCACGATATCGAACAGTCCCAGCGCGTGCAGAGCGGGCAAGGCGTCAACAATGTCGCGCTCGGCGACGGCCTTTTCGTCGATGCCGCTGGACTCGTCCAGCCATAGCCGGGCATTGGCCAGGAAGGCGCCCACCGTGCCCTTGCGTACGGTCACGCCATTGAACTGGCCCTGGTTTTGTTGATCCGGCAATACGTCTTCTGCGCGCATGGTGAACTCTTGAATGTTGGAAAGACTTCACTGTATGATGGCAAGATTGTCTTGCCTGCGTTGTTTATGTCATTCAATACGTCAAATCCGCCAATCTTGTCGCCATCGCTGCCGCTGCGCGCCATGCATATTTCCCAGCCGCAGCAGCGGGTGACGGCGGCGCACCGCCACGCCAGCGGCCAGCTGTTCGGCGCCATGCGGGGCTTGCTCTCCGTTGCCGCCGACAGCGGGCAATGGGTGGTGCCGGCCAGCCACTGCGTGTGGATGCCGCCCCATCACGTCCATGCGTTGCGTTCGCATGGCCCGTTTGCGGGCTGGAGCGTGTATGTGGACGAAACCAGTTGCGCCGACTTGCCCGCCGCGCCGTGCGTGATGCGCGTCTCGGGCCTGCTGCGCGAAGCGGTGGGCCGCGCCAGCGCCTGGGACGATGGTCCGCTCGACGCGCGGCAGGAGCGGGTCGCGGCCGTGATACTCGACGAAATCGCCGCCGCGCCGCACGAGCCCTTCGGCTTGCCCCTGCCCACGGACCCGCGCCTGCTGCGCGTGGCGCGCGCCATCCTCGATGACCTGGCCGACGAGCGGGGCATGGGAGCGTTGGCCGCCTGGGCAGGCGTGTCGCCGCGGACCCTGGCGCGCCGTTTTACTCAGGAGACCGGCTTTACCCCCTCGGCCTGGCGCCAGCGCGCCCGCATCCTGCGCGCCCTGGAGCTATTGGCCGGCGGCCAGCCCGTCACGACGATTGCGCTGGACCTGGGCTACGATAATGTCAGCGCCTTCATCGCCATGTTCAAGCGGGTGATGGGCGTGACGCCGGGGAGGTATGGGGATGGCAGTGAATCGAGCAATATCGGTGTTTGATAAAGCGCCACTTGCTGCAGATAAAGATGGTTAAGGCTGAAATCGTGTAAGAATGCCGGACTTGAACCTGACCCGCAGTACAGGAGTCGTCGGCGCAATGATCTAGAGCGGGCTTACTAAGTGGAGGCCGGTAATGCAAGAACTGCACAGGCTGCACTCCATATAGTGGCGTGGCTACGAGAAGATTCTAACCGCTCAGCCTTGCCATCGCTCCAGCCGTCGGCAAACCCTGTCCGAAGCTGAACGAGCTACTCCATGAATTCGAACCAAGGCGGCTTTCGCATGGTTATTGCTGCATCATCGCCTATGTGAGCGCGCTTAACGTGAGAGGATATTTCGACAATTAGCGGAAGGGATTTCTTATACAGAGTAATCACCGCTCGATATCCGCCCGGGAAAGGGTGTCCATATCGGGATTGAATGGCTCGATTAGCGCTAGGGAGAAAGCCAGTTTTTCCTTCGATATCGAGAGGGATATTTAACGATTTTACTTGCCTGATCAGCTCAGTCAATTTGTGCTCTTGCACGGGGACTGCTCCAGTCTGCGAGATCAGCGTCTTAATCACATTTTCGATTGCGAAGTGGATCTCCCACGCGGCCGATGCATAGTCTTCTTCCGTGCGTCTGGCGATATGCTCCGCAGCTTTCCTTACCGATAAGAGGGTAGCGTTTCTGTGCTGGACGTATCTGTCTGGTGCAGGATAACCCATCTTAAGATAGAGATTGATTGAGCGGAGTTGTGCCGTCAGCGACCTGAGGTCATGGTCGAGACGTAACGATTCGCTTGCGGTTAAATTGAGCAAGGCTGGCGGCGCAGATATCCAGTCACGAGGGCACTCGAATTCACCTAGTTTTGGTCCGAAAAAAAGAGTCGATTGTTCTCCGGATGGGTGGGCTTGCCCGTAGTTTGGCGTGATGCCGACCTTGAAGGGGAGGCTGTGAATTTCAACGATTCCGAGTAGTTCCCCTTGTTTGTCCTTAAGTGCCTGGCCGTATCGTGTCTCAAACCAATCTGCAACGATTGCGAAAATAATTGCAAACCATTTCTGTTCGAATGGTGGCTTGTCCGACTTCGGCTCTACAGTGAGAAAATCTGATAGCAGGATATTGGTAGCGTCCATCGTTCTTTTCCACAACGGACAACCAATCAGATTGAGATCGTCGTCAATATCTGGGAGTAGTTGCCAGATTGCGCCAGCTAATTCAGGATTTGTCTCTACCACCTTTTTCATGCTTCGGCCCCTAGTATTGGTCGATGGCCTATGCTATAGCGTATGCTAGGTAGAGCCATTGTAGCACTGGCGATCTACGAGATTGCCTTAGTGAATGATCTCCGAGTGGATTGGTGACGGTCTAGATGCCGCTTAGGGTTACGGCTAGGGAGCGGTTTGGCGGAAGCGACCAGAGAGCGACCAGACGCAAAAAAGCCCACGAACCGAAATTCGTGGGCTTCTCTGAAGTATTTGGTAGGCCGTGCGGGATTCGAACCTGCGACCAACGGATTAAAAGTCCGCTGCTCTACCAGCTGAGCTAACGACCCAAAAACTTTGACTACTTGCTGCGGTGACACTGTGTCATATCAGCATGCTTGCATGATGACGACTGAATCTTGGTAGGCCGTGCGGGATTCGAACCTGCGACCAACGGATTAAAAGTCCGCTGCTCTACCAGCTGAGCTAACGACCCAAGGGCGGCTATTATGACGGCCAACGGCGGTTTTGGGAAGGGCGGGGATGGAAAAAACCTTGCGCAGCGCTCGGGGGTGCACTAATATAGGTAGATAGCCTACCTACTTATATATTTCCATGTCCACTACCGAAGACCTTCCCATCCCCGAGCGCGCGCTGGCGCTGTCCGATGAATTGCGCACGGCGTTCAAGCGCCTGCTGCGCTCCATGCAGCGCGAAGGGGGCGAGCTGGAAGGTAGTGTATCGATGATGCAATACATGCTGCTGGCCCTGATTCACGAGCAGCCCGGCATTGGAGTGGCCGCGCTGGCGCGCCTGCAGAACGTGCGCGGGCCGACCGTCAGCGCGCAGGTTAAGTCGCTCGAAGAGGCGGGGCTGGTCGAGCGCGGCGCGCCTGATCCGCAAGACCGGCGGCGCTCGGGGCTACAGGTGTCCGCGCAAGGCCTGGCCATCCTCGAAACCCTGCGTGCACGGCGCCGCGATGCGCTGGCGCAGCGTATCGCCCGCCTGTCGCCGCAGCAGATCGATGCGCTGGAAGCGGCCATGCAGCCGCTGCTTGAAATAGGTCAGGCATGAGCGCCCATCATCCGGCTGCTGGCGCGGAAAAAGAACCTGCCAAACCCGTCACCGAACGCGAAGTGCGCGCCATCTACCTGGGCCTGATGGCCGTGCTGGGCCTCGGTGCGCTGGACCAGAGCATCGTCGCCACGGCCCTGCCGCGCATCGTCGATGACCTGGGCGGCATGGCGCATCTGTCGTGGGTGGTGACGGCGTATGTGCTGGCCTCGACGGCCACCATGCCCCTGTACGGCAAGCTGGCCGACCAGTACGGCCGCCGTCCCATGATCTTCACGGCCCTGCTGACCTTTCTGCTCGGTTCCGTGCTGTGCGGGCTGGCGCAGAACATGACGGAGCTGATCATTTTCCGCGCCATCCAGGGCCTCGGTGCGGGCGGCTTCATGCCGCTGGCGCAAATCATCATCGGCGACATCGTGCCGCCGGCCGAGCGGGGCAAGCGGCAAGGCATGGTGCCCATCGTGTATGCCGTCACCAGCGTGCTGGGTCCCGTGCTGGGCGGCGTGATCACGGATGCGTGGTCGTGGCACTGGATTTTCTATGTCAACCTGCCCATTGGCGCGGCTGCCTTTGTCATCCTCGCGCGCGCCATGCGCAAACCCGTGCGCACGCATGCGCACCAGATCGACTATCTTGGCTCGGCATTGCTGACGGGCGCCGTCACGGCGGCCCTGCTGGTGCTGGCGCTGGGCGGCACCGAGTGGCCGTGGGATGCGCTGGCCATCAAGGTGTGCGGCGGCGTCGCCGTGCTGCTGGGTCTCTGGCTGGCCGTGCACGTGGGGCGGGTGGATGAGCCCGTGCTGCCGCCCGACCTGTTCGAGAACCGCACGTTCAATATCGCCAGCTTGGTGATGGCCGTGACCTTCATGGGCCTGATGGGCGCCAGCGTCTTCTTTCCCCTGTTCTTCCAGTTGGTGATGGGCACGAGTCCCGCGGAGTCCGGCGTGATGACGGTGCCGATGATGGTGGGGCTGGTGGCGTCGTCGATCTTCAACGGCCGCGTGCTGTCGCGCTCGGGCAAGTACAAAATGGTGCAGGTGATGGGATTAGCCGTGGCGCTGCTGGCGTTTGCCGTGCTGGCCTGGGGCATGGAAACGTCGCGCGGTTACTGGGTCATTGAGCCAGCCATCTTCTTGCTCGGCACGGGGCTGGGACTGGTGATGCCGAACATGACGATTGCCGTGCAAAATGCCTTGCCGCTGGCGCGCCGCGGCGTGGGCACGGCCATGCTGGCCTTTTTCCGCTCGCTGGGCGGCTTGCTGGGCGTGACGGCTTCCGGCGCCATCCTTGCACATCAGTTGCACAAGCACGGCGTGGAAGCCGTCTCGGCGCTGGGTGCGCAGGCGGCGACGCAGACGGTGGACGTCTACCGCCATGCGATCGCCAGCGTGTTTGGCGCCGGCGCCGTGCTGCTGCTATTGGGACTGGTCTTCCTGTTGTTCCTGCCGGAACTGCCCCTGGAGGGGCATCCGGCAACGGTCAAGGACGATCAGTAGCGCTCGAGCCAGTGCGCGTACGGCGCCGGCAGGGTCCACGAAGCGCGTTCCACGCCGAGTTCCTTGGCGGCAAAGTATGCCCAGTGCGGGTTGGCCAGGTGCGCCTTGCCGACCATCACCACGTCCAGCTGTTCTTCCTTGACGACGCGCTCGGCAATGGCTGGCGTGCCGAAGCCCCAGGCGGACGAGACGGGAACGCCCGCTTCGCGGCGGACGCGCTCGGCAATCGGACCCATGAAGGCCGGGCCCCACGGAATCGATACGTCGGGAATGGTAAAACCCATGCTGACGCTGATCATATCCATGCCGGCATCCTTGAACTGGCGCACGAGGCCGATGGATTCAAGCAGGGTTTGCTCGTCGCGGCCGTCGAATTCCAGCACGCCAAAGCGGATCGTCAACGGCAGGTGTTCGGGCCACACTGCACGCACGGCTTTCAATGTTTCCAGCAGGAAGCGGCTGCGGTTTTCCAGGCTGCCGCCATAGATATCGTCGCGCTGGTTCGAGTGGGCCGAGAAAAAGCTTTGCGCCAGGTAGCCGTGGGCAAAGTGCAGCTCCAGCCATTCGAAGCCCACTTCACGGGCGCGCACGGCCGCGTCGACGAAGTTCTGTTTCACGCGGGCGATATCGTCGAGGTCCATGGCGCGCGGTACTTTCGGCAGGCCGCCGCCAAAGGCGATGGCGGAAGGGGCGATGGTTTGCCAGCCGCGCGCGTCGCCTTCAGGAATGTGGTCGTCGCCTTCCCATGGGCGGTTGGCGCTGGCCTTGCGGCCCGCGTGGGCGATCTGGATGCCGGGCACGGAGCCGGCCGCCTTGATGGCTTTGACGATGGGCACGAAGGCTTGCGCCAGGTCATCGTTCCAGATGCCCGTGCAACCGGGCGTGATGCGGCCTTCCGGCGCCACGGCCGTCGCTTCTACGATCACCAGGCCGGCACCGCCACGGGCCATGCCCGCGTAATGCGACAGATGCCAGTCGTTGGCGACGCCATCGACGGCCATGTACTGGCACATGGGCGGCACGGCGATGCGGTTGCGCAGGGTGACGTTTTTGAGGGTGTAGGGCTGGAAGAGGGCGGACATGGTGGCCTTTGTTGATGGTGGTGTATGGAAATACTGATTCGGTAGTTCGTAAATATTCGAAGAATGGAATTAGTATAGCGCATGCTGTATGATTCTGCTCATGCGCCCACACAAACATCCTCCCGCCAGCGAATTCGTGCTTGAAAGAGTGCTGTACGCCTTGAGCGATTCCATTCGCCTCGACATCGTGCGCCACCTGGCCAGAGTTGACGCGGCCGCTTGTGGCGACCTCGACGGCGGGCGGCCGAAGTCGACCGTCTCCCACCATTTCAAGGTCTTGCGCGAAGCGGGCCTCGTCCACACGGAAAACGCGGGCACGACGCACATGAACACCTTGCGCCGCGCCGATATCGAGAGCCGTTTTCCCGGCTTGCTCGACGCCATCCTGGCGCAGCAGCCAGTGGCGCCCGAGGCGCCGGACGCGGGCGGGCGGGGAGTCTAGCCGCCTGCCGTGCCCCGCCATTTGCCAGGCTCGGCTATGATGTCGGCCTTTCGGTAAATCCTCAGCCGCGCGCCTGTTGCGCGATGGGCTGGCGATACTACCTGGCACGGCAAGGATAGGGAATGACGGCAGCAGCAGTGGTATCACAGGCGGACTTGGCACATCGTCCGCAGTTTGGCTGGATCAATGGTTTGAAGGCGGGCGCGGCGCAATTGATCGTGTTGCACCACCTGGCGTTTTATGGGCCCATGTCCGATTACGTGCAGCCGCTGTGGCCGGAGTTGCTGGGCTGGCTGGGCGGCAGCGCGCGCATCGCCGTGCAAGTGTTTCTCGTCATCGGCGGCTTTCTCGTCGCCAAATCGCTCTCTCCCGCCGGCCGTCCCGGCATTGCCACCCCGCTGCAGGCGATCTGGCGCCGCTATGCCAAGCTGGCGCCGCCTTTCCTGGCCGCCACCTTGCTCGCTGCCATCATCACGCCCGTGGCAGGCATCTGGATGCAGCACGATTCCATGTCGGCCGCCGTCACCCTGGGCCAGCTGAGCGCCCATGCCTTGCTGCTGCATGGCGTGCTGGGCTATGAATCGCTGTCGGCCGGCGCGTGGTACGTGGCCATCGATTTCCAGCTCTACCTGCTGACGGTATCGCTGCTGTGGCTGGGCGGCCGCGTGGCGGGCCATCGGCGCCGGCACTGGCTGATGCCGCTGGCCGTCACCGTGGGCATCACTTTTTCCTTGCTGTATTTCAATCTCGACGCGGACTGGGACAACTGGGCGCCGTATTTCTTCGGCAGCTATGGCCTCGGCATGCTGGCCTGGTGGGCCAGTGATCCGGCCCGCAAGCCCGGTGCCATGACCGTGCTCATGGCCATGGCCGCCGTGCCCGTCCTGCTGGCCCTGGCCGTCGATTACCGCAGCCGCATCGCCCTGGCCCTGATCGTCGCCTGCGCCCTGTTCCTGTTCGGCCGCGCCCGCACGCAGTTCCGCGGCGGCGCCTGGAACATCATCAATACCCTCGGCCGCATCTCGTATGCCGTGTTTCTCGTCCACTTTCCCGTCAGCCTGCTGGTGAATGCGCTGTTTATCAGCTATGTCCCGCTCGAGCCCGAGTGGCAGGCGCTGGGCATGCTGACGGCCTGGGGCGCCAGTCTGGCGGCCGGTGCCGCGTTTTACCGCTGGGTGGAGGTGCCGCTGGGGCGGGTGATGGGTGGCGTGGTGGCGCATCTGGCCGGGCGGCCGGCGCTGGTGTCGCGTTAAGGCTGGCGATGTAGCAGTCCCGATGGCGCCCTTGCTCGCGAAACAGGGCTGGCTGTTTCTATTATTTGTTACTACAATAAATAATGAGAATTACTTTTGATGCTGCCAAGCGTGAAAAGACGCTCAGGGAGCGTGGTCTCGACTTTGCCCGTGCGCGCGAAGTGTTTGACGGGCTCACCATTACGCTGCCGGACCAGCGCCAGGACTATGGCGAGCCTCGCTTTATCACAGCAGGCTGGCTCGACGACCGCCTGGTAGTCCTGGTCTGGACGCCGCGTGGCTTGGCGCGCAGAATCATCAGCATGAGGAAGGCAAATGAACGCGAAATCGACAAATACAAGCAAGGCCTGGGTTGATCCCGATGATGCGCCTGAATTGACGGATGGTTTTTTTGAGCAAGGCGTCTGGCAAGTGGGCGACAAGCCCGTTTCCCGTCTCGAGGCGCAGCAAGAAATGGCGCGTCGTCGCGGCAGGCCTGCTGGTAGCGGCGGCAAGGTCAGCACGACCATACGCTTCGACGCTGAAATTCTCGACGCGTTCAAGGCGACCGGAGATGGGTGGCAGACGCGCATGAATGATGCGTTGAAGGAGTGGCTGCGGGCGCGGCGGGCGTAGTGGCTTACTTTGGTGCTTGCAAGGCTGGGGTCGTGTACGAATGGCGGAACTGCCCCTGCTTCCGCTGCTTCCGTGCTCTGGCGCGAAACAGGGCCATGCTGCGACGAGGAATATGATCGCATGAAACTAAACATGTAGCTGGTATCGGAGACCGTGACGGAAATGAGCGTTAGTCGCAGACAATAAATACTGACCATACTAGTATTTTTCTTGACTGCCCCGTAGTATTTTACAGACAGAGGAAAAGCAGAACTATCCGCAATAGATTTATCAAATTTTCTTATATCACGTTACTAAAATTACATTCTTTGCTCGATTAGGTTTTTCTTCGCTAATTTCAAAATTAACGAGAGCGCCAACTAAGACTGCTGCGCCTTGATGGTGAGATTTAACATCTGTCCAATGGAAAAAAAGTTCTTTACCTTTTGGCCGTGTGATGAACCCAAAGCCCTTTAGTATGTCAAAATTTTTTATTCTGCCTTCATTCATGGTAGCTGGATAATAGATGTAAAGGTTTTATCGGTTTTAGTGCTAAGTCTAATCTGTACGCAGTTTTTTTATCGGTTCTTCGAATTATGCTAATTTTGTGCTTGTACTTATAATATTTTTTAGCGTAGTCCTCATCCCCGTGTTTTTTTGTGTGTGATTCACCGTACTTAATGAATCGTCGACAAAGGGAAGCTATTTTTTTCAATCTTGAGGGACTATACGTCGGTTTTATTCCTCTAAGTGATAGTCGGTGGACATCGGATTTCTCTTTGCTTAACCGGCTATATAATGCGACTAATCCAGAAGTTGATCCATGTGCTTTGTGGTATTTAACGTCTGTAGTCGCAACATCTGCCATTCGATTGAGTGTGTAAACTTGCCTGCTAATCGATTTTATAGTTTCCTTAGGAAGCTTGACTATATTGTTTTCGATGATCAATCCGGTAACAATCGTTTTCTTCCCAGAATTGGAAGTATTTGTTACTTGATATTTCTTTTTGTTTATTTTTAAACTTTTCGAGTCAAGTAATTTTTTTACCTGTTCGTATATAAAGGTTTTGTTTCCGGAGGTTATTGGTTTCTCTGAGCTAATTGTTATATCGTCAACCAGTCGAGAATAGCGCAGTTTTTTGTCTGTAAATAATTTTACCAGCTTTGGTTCTTGATCATAGAAAACCAAATTGGCAATATAAGGACTTGTTGGCGCACCTTGAGGAATGCTGCCATTTAAAGTTGTTAGCTTTACCAGTAGATCGGAAACGTCATTTGGAAAGTTTAATAAGTATTTAAATACAAGTTTCACATACTTTGCTTGTATTGATGGAAAAAATGAATCAATATCGAAAGCCATTACTTCGTTTGCATTTGAATGAAATTGTGCATTTCTTACAAAGTCACGTGGATTTTCTATATCTTTAATTGATCCAAATAAATACGTTGGGAAAATGCAATTGCAGAAAATCCTACGTATAATTCTACGTTGAACTATCTTAAGTTCTTTGACTGGATCGGATATTGTTCGAAAGTCACCATTTTTTTTGGGGATTTCTGAAAATGCGTAAAAATTCTCTGGATTTTTTGCAACTTGATATAAATATGCCTCAGACACATCAAGCATTTTTGCTAATTTGGAAATGCTTCCTATCGGTGGATGTGAGTAGCTAATATTCATAATTAAAGTTGACGGAGTGTTGTTAAGACAAATTACTAAGCAGATTCATCAAAAAATCTAGACTTTCTCTGATTAGAGCATTGACTATTAAACGAAAGAACAGTCGTAATAGGTCTTCACCTACTGTTTTTTTAAGCCCCAACCACGCCTGCCACGCAAATTGTTTGGCTTCCGGCCAAACAATGCGGTTAATACGAGATTGCTTGAGTTTTGTGATTAATAGATTCACGGAAATTTCCTTTCAGGGGTTGAGCCTATCCAAAGTGGATAGGTCGCCTAGCCTTCAGAATCTATTTTTGACTAATGGTGAGGTGTAACCTGGTTGGGGCGAACTCCGTCACTTTTATCGTCTTACTACTGTTGTTATAAGGCGCCGGGAATTTGTGCCACATGCGGCGCGCGATGCGCGTCGCATGCAGGCCAACGTCCCGGTAGAGATATCAAGTGATATCGTTGAATCCCGGAAATAAGGACTCAACTTGGACACCAAGTCAATCTCAGCAATACTCGTATACTTTTTAAAGAGCGAAAACACGGCAGCAGAACATTTTGTCCTGTGCTGTAATATTAATTTAGGGAAATTATATTGTCAAATATATTTTTAAAATATGCAACTCAACAAGTTGGAGTGTGGTGGATTTGCTGTGTGTGTAGGGAAGGGGTATTGTGCTGAAAACAAAAAAGCCAACCGCGAACGGTTGGCTTATCTGACGTATTTGGTAGGCCGTGCGGGATTCGAACCTGCGACCAACGGATTAAAAGTCCGCTGCTCTACCAGCTGAGCTAACGACCCAAAAACTTTTTACAACAACTTCGGTAACACTGTGCCGTAAAAAAATGCTTGCTATAACAACTCGCAAGCAGATCAGTACTGCGTATTCGTGGTAGGCCGTGCGGGATTCGAACCTGCGACCAACGGATTAAAAGTCCGCTGCTCTACCAGCTGAGCTAACGACCCGAAGAAGAAAGATTATAGGGGGTGCCCGGGATTCTGTCAAACCTAACGGGCAACTTTTTCCCCGCTTTTACTTTTTACCGGCCCGTTCCTTGGCGGCCTGGGCCGCGCTGGAGTCCGGGTAGCGCGAGATCAGGGCGTTCAGCGTCTTGGTCGCGTTCGGCTTGTCTTTCAGCTCCGTGTAGCAGCTGGCGATGTTGAGCATGGCGTCGGGCGCCTTCGGACTGTCCGGGTAGTGTTTCAGCACTGCCTGCTGGGCCGTGATGGCGCTCTTGCAGTCGCGCTGGGCGTAATAGGCGTTACCCAGCCAGTATTGCGCGTTAGCCGCGTAGGCCGATTCTGGATAGCGCTTGACGAAGCCGTCCAGGGCCGTCACGGCGCCCTTGTAGTCGCCCGACTTGAACAGGCCGAACGCGGATTCGTATGAACTTTGCTCGGATACGCCCACGGCCGCTTCCTGGCCGTCGATGGTCACCTGGCGCGGTTCGAGCTTGCGCAGGCGCGCGTCGATATCGGTGTAGAAATCCTTCTGGCGCTTTTGCACATTCGCCAGGTCGTTGCCCAGCACTTCGATCTGGCCGCGCAGGCGGGCGATCTCTTGCATGGTCTGGTCGTGCTGGTTGATCAGGCTCAAGGTGCTGGTCTTGTCCGCCTTGGCGTCGATGCGGCTGTTCAGGTCACGCGCCATGGCGTCGACCTTGGCGCGCAGCTCGAGGATGGCCTTGCGTGCTTCGTCGTCATCGAACAGGGCGGCGTTGGCGTGCAGGGGCAGGTAGGCAAACGCGGCCATCAAGGCGGCGGCGACGCCGGCTTTCGAGAATGTCATCATGGGTCGGGCTTTCTAAGGTTACGCAAACATGCAAACGGGGCGCCGGGCGGTGAATCACCGCGCTGCGCCCCATTATTATGCCTATGACTGGCCAGTTAGGTAAGCGTCAATGCTGCCGCGCTCACCTGTCAACATCAATAAACGATGTCAGCGCGGCGGTTTTCTGCCCATGCTGCTTCGTTGCTGCCTTGTGCTTTAGGCTTTTCTTTGCCCAGCGACACGGCTTCCATTTGGCCTTCTGGTACGCCCAGAGCTGCCATCGACTTGCGCACGGCTTCAGCACGTTTCTGGCCCAGGGCCAGGTTGTACTCAGCGCCACCGCGTTCATCGGTGTTACCTTGGATCAGGATCTTGCGGCTAGGCGTTTTCACCAGGTAGCCAGCGTGGTTTTGCACGACTGGGGTGTCCGCTTCGCGCACGACGTATTTGTCGAAGTCGAAGTAGATGCTGCGGTTAGCCAGCACGCCTTTTGGATCGTCCAGTGGATCGACCGATGCGGTCGTCACTGGCTGAACTTGACGGGTGTCAACTGGAGCAACGACTTTTTCAGGAGCGCGCTCAACCACTGGGGTCTCGGCTACTTTGACTGGGGTGCTGCAGGCGGACAGCAGGGCTGCGGTAGCGGCGATGAAAGCCAAACTTTTAAAGTTACTCATTTTTATTCTCCGGGTCATGGTTAAAGGTGAAACTGTACAGCATTTACTTCATAAAAGGACCCCAGGTGGGCTCCTTGATATTGCCAGCTTGCGTAGTCAAACGCTGTTTGACGCGGCCATCCACCGATACCACTGCCAGCGACTTGCGTCGTCCGGATTCGGTCGCGTACATGATATATTTCCCGTTGGGCGAAAAGCTCGGTGATTCGTCGTTGGCGGTGTCCGACAGGCGCAGTTCCTGGCCACTAGCCAGGTCGAGCGCGTAGAGCTGGAAATTGCCGTCGCGACGGGAAATATAAGCAAGTGTCTTCCCGTCGGACGAAATCCGCGGGCTGATGTTGTAGGAGCCGCCAAACGTCACGCGCTTGGCTTCGCCACCGCTGGTCGACATGCGGTAGATTTGTGGTCCGCCGCTGCGATCGCTGGTGAAGTAAATGCTTTGGCCATCGGCCGAGAATTGGGGTTCCGTATCGATGCCGCTGCTGGTGCTGACGCGGCGCAAGCCGCTGCCGTCGGCATTGACGGTATAGACCTGGGTATGGCCATCGCGCGACAGGGCCACGGCCAGGCGCGAGCCGTCCGGGCTCCAGCTCGGCGCCGAATTGCTGCCTTTTTCATTCGAGACGATGGTGCGCTGGCGCGTTACCAGGTTTTGCACGTAGACGATCGGTTTTTTCTTTTCAAACGATACATACGCGACCTTGGTGCCGTCCGGCGACCATGATGGCGAAATGATCGGTTCGTTCGAGCGCAGGGCGACCTGGATGCCTTCGCCATCGGCGTCGGCGATTTCCAGGCGGTATTCGCGGCCCGATTGCGTGACGTAGGCGATGCGCGTGGCAAACGCGCCCTTGACGCCCGTCAGCTTTTCATAGATGTCATCGGCGATCTTGTGCGCCAGCAAGCGGTTGAACTGCGGCGCGGCCGCATTGTTCATGCTGGAAATCTGCGCGCCCTTGATGGTGTCGAACAGCTTGTAGCGCACGTCCAGGCGGCCATCGGCCATGCTTTGCACGGTGCCGGCCGCCAGCGCGTCGGCGCCGCGCGACTTCCATTGCTCGTAGCTGACGGGCGCCGTTTCCGACACGGGTGCATCGGCGTCGATCAGCTTGAACACGCCGCTGCGCGCCAGGTCGGCCTTGATAATGCCCGACAGCGATTGCGGCGCCGCCGATTCATTGACGAAGCTGGCGACAGCCACCGGGATCTGGTTGCTGCCGATCCCCGTAATCTCCACGCGCAGCTGTGCCTGGGCGCTTGACGCTCCCAGCACCAGGCTGGCGCAGAGCACGACATAGCTCATTTTTTTCATGGTCATCATTTAGGCAAATCCTTCATCTCGAATATGAGTTCAATCTCGCGTTCCACGGTGCCGTCTTTTTTCTTTGGCAGTGGCGAGGATTTATTAATGGCGTTTTCCACCGAGCTGTCATACGCCGGCAGGCCGCTACTTTTAATCTTTCGGACCGAAATAATTTCCCCAGTTGGCAGTTGCTCGATCTTGAACACGGCGCGCGGGTTGCCCGGCACGTCCGTGCTACCGCTGTACGCGATATTGCTCTTGATCTTGCTCGTCAGGGCAGCGACATAGCCGCTGTCCTTGCGTGGCGCGGTCGCTTTCGCGGCCGTGCCCGTTGTGCCATTGCCTGCCTGCGCCATCATCCGCTTCATGTCATCGGCACGCAATTTGTCGGCTGCGGCTTTTTCCGCCGCCGCTTTTTTCGCCTTGGCCGCTTTTTCGGCCGCCGCTTTTTTATCGGCCAGTTCTTTCTCGGCTTTTTCTTCCGCCGCTTTCTCTTTGGCTTCCTTGGCTTTCTCCAGCTTGTCGGCCTTTTCTTTTTCCAGCTTGTCAGCCTTGTCTTTTTCTTTCTGCTTCTGTTTTTCCAGTTCGCGCTTTTCTTCCTCGCGTTCCTTCTGTTCCTGCTTGCGGCGTTCTTCCGCTGCCGCTTTGTCTTTTTCTTCTTTCAGCTTGGCCTTCTTGCGCTCGAGTGCGATCTCCGCTTCGCGCAGGTCGACCTTCGGCTCGGGCGCTGCCACGGGCGGCGGTGGCGGCGGGGCCGGCTGTTCCACTTGCGGTTGCGGCGGCGTTGGTGTCGGCTCCGGTTCCGTCGCCACTTCAGGCGGCGGCGCGGCCGTCTGCACTTTCATGTCCCACACTTCCGCTTCGACAGCGACAGGTTCCGTATTTTGCCAGTGTACGCCCACCCACAGGAAAAACAGCAGCCCAAGGTGCATCGCCAGCGCCAGGCCCAGCGAGGGCCAGCGGCTGCGTTCGCGCGGCACGCTGTAGGGCTTGCCGAGTACATGGTCGATTTGTTTGTTCTGCAAAGTCTAGTCTATCTAAAAACGGTCAAGTCTGGAAACAGGGTGCTGCGTTTACTTGGTGGCCAGGCCGACTCTGGTAATGCCCATCTTTTTCGCTTCCGAAATGAGCTGGATCACGTCGTCGTACTTGCTTTCCTTGTCGCCCGCGATCATCACGGGATAGTCGGGATTGCTCTCGTGCAAACCGCGCAGCTTGCGCAGCAGGGCGTCGCGGTTCGGTTCCGTTTCCGGCGACAGCTGTTCTTTGCCGATGACGCCAATCGACAGCGAACCATTCGGCTTCAGCACGATCTGAATATAGTCATCAGGCGGTTTGGCCGACTTTTCCGCGTTGGGCAAGTTCACCACGCTGGGATTGTTCGACGACGGCATCACCATGAAAATGATCAGCAGCACCAGCATCACGTCGATGTACGGCACGACGTTGATCTCGGACTTGAACTTGCGGCCACGGCCGCCGCGCATGCCACCGCTATTGAATGAGGAACCCATGGACGCTGCTCCCTCTTAGCGCGACTGGCGCTGCAAGATGTTGGAGAATTCCTCGACGAAGCTTTCGAAGCGGATCGCCAGGCGGTCGATGTCATGCGAAAAACGGTTGTAGGCGACGACGGCGGGAATGGCGGCGAACAGGCCGATGGCGGTGGCGATCAGCGCTTCGGCGATACCGGGCGCGACGGCGGCCAGGGTGGCTTGCTGCACGTTGGCCAGGCCGCGGAAGGCGTTCATGATGCCCCACACGGTGCCAAGCAGGCCGATGTAGGGCGAGACGGAGCCGACGGAAGCGAGGAAGGCCAGGTGCGATTCGAGCACGTCCATTTCACGCTGGAAGGCGGCGCGCATGGCGCGGCGTGCGCCGTCGAGCACGGCGCCGACGTCCAGCGCTTCACGCGAACCGTAGGAAGCCTTGCCCTTGATGAATTCGCCCATGCCGGCATCGAAGATGCGGGCCAGCGCGCCGCTCTGGTCGCGGTTGCCGCTGGCGTTCTGGTGCAGCGCATGCAGGTTGCCGCCGGCCCAGAAGCTGCGTTCGAATTCGATGGTTTGCTTGCGCGCCTGGCGCACGGCAAACATCTTGCGGAAAATGTAGGTCCAGCTGGTCAGGGAAATCAGCAGCAGCAGGGCCATGATCAGTTGCACGATCAAATGGGCATTGGAGATGAGCGCGAGGAAAGAAAGATCTTGTGTAACGTTCATTGGCTGGCAGTCTGTTGGGTGAATTGTCCGGGGGTGGCGGGTAGGGCTCAGGCGGCGCGCATGCGGGCCGCGACTGCATCAGGCACGGCGCGCGGGCGCAGTGCCGAATCGACGCAGCCGATCTTGACGCGGGCCGTGTTGAGCAGGCGGTCGCCGCACCAGGCTTGTTGCAGGAAAACGATGGAGGCGCGCCCCATTTTTTCTATACTTAAGGTTAATCTTACCGTGTCATCGAGCCTGGCTGGCGCATGATAGTCGGCGTTGACGCTTTTGACAACGAACATTGCATCGTGCTGCTCCAGCAATTCCTGCTGGCCCACGTCGATGGCGCGCAGCCATTCGGTACGCGCGCGTTCGAAGAATTTCAGGTAGTTAGCGTAATAGACGATGCCGCCGGCGTCGGTGTCTTCATAGTAGACACGTACGTTCCAGGTAAAGACTGAAGGCATGTTCATTGCGCCAGTAGTGAGATTGAGCAACATTTTACGCGATTTTTCTTCTTGTGACTGTGGGCGCTTGCTGGAAAGCCATGCAAAAGCTGCATATAAGTTGCACCGCAGCATTGTAAATCCGGCGTGTGCAATGGCAAGCTTCGTAACATACGCTTACATGCCATGGCCAGGTTTAAGTCCAGCTTAAAAGCCGCAGCCATGCCCCGGGGCAGCTTGTGGCCGCACCCTGGCTGGGGTGGCGCGCGGCGATTATAGCCGCACGGTTGCATTCCTTGCTCAATTTGGGCACTTAACTTACAATTTGGCTTCCATTACGTCTCACGTGACTGGCGAAAAGTCGGGCGATCTCCATGAATGGTGATCGGCAAACCGGCGAAAGGTGGGCATCCACCGGGAAACGTGAGATTTTTCATCAGCCGTTCGCCTGGGTAGCCACTATGGAAAAGCACGAAGAGGCTGCCTGTCCAATGTTGTTATTCACTTAACGCCGGCTCCCCTCATTCGATCCAACCTGCCAGTACAAGCACCCTCATACTTGGAGTTTTTACATGTTTGCAAAAGATCACAACCTCGCCAACGTCGATCCTGAATTGTTCGCCGTCATTCAAAAAGAGAATACGCGCCAGCACGACCATATCGAACTGATCGCGTCGGAGAACTACACGTCGCCAGCCGTAATGGAAGCGCAAGGCTCGCAGCTGACGAACAAATACGCCGAAGGCTACCCAGGCAAGCGCTACTACGGTGGCTGCGAATATGTCGACGTGGCCGAGCAACTGGCCATCGACCGCGTGAAACAGTTGTTCGGCGCCGAATGCGCGAACGTGCAGCCGAACTCCGGCTCGCAGGCGAACCAGGGCGTGTTCTTCGCCATGTTGAAACCAGGCGACCTGATCATGGGTATGTCGCTGGCCGAAGGCGGTCACCTGACCCACGGCATGCCGCTGAACATGTCCGGCAAATGGTTTGACGTCGTCTCCTACGGCTTGACGGCGGAAGAAGACATCGATTACGAGGCGATGGAACGCCTGGCCCGCGAACGCAAGCCAAAACTGATCATCGCCGGCGCGTCGGCATTCTCGAAAAAGATCGACTTCGAACGCTTCGGCAAGATCGCCAAGGAAGTTGGCGCCTACTTCATGGTCGACATGGCCCACTACGCCGGCCTGATCGCCGCCGGCCTGTACCCGAACCCGGTGCCGTTCGCCGACTTCGTTACTTCGACCACGCACAAATCGTTGCGCGGCCCGCGCGGCGGCATCATCCTGATGAAGGCCGAACACGAAAAAGCCATCAACTCGGCCATCTTCCCTGGCATCCAGGGCGGCCCGCTGATGCACGTGATCGCCGGCAAAGCTGTCGCCTTCAAGGAAGCGCTGAGCCCTGAATTCGTCGAATACCAGAAGCAAGTGATCAAGAACGCCGACGTGCTGGCGAAAACCCTGATCAAGCGCGGCCTGCGCATTGTTTCCGGCGGCACCGAATCGCACGTCATGCTGGTCGACCTGCGCGCCAAGAACCTGACGGGCAAAGAAGCCGAAGCCATCCTCGGTTCCGCGCACATCACCTGCAACAAGAACGGCATCCCGAACGACCCGCAAAAACCATTCGTCACCTCGGGTATCCGCCTGGGCAGCCCGGCGATGACGACGCGCGGTTTCAAGGAAGCGCAAGCGGAAGAAGTGGGCAACCTGATCGCCGACGTGCTGGACAATCCGCATGACGCCGCCACCATCGAGCGCGTGAAAGCGGCCGTGAAAGTCCTGGCCGACGCGCACCCTGTGTACGCTGCATAATTATTTGTCCAGAATGTGTCATACGGAGTAAGATTCTGTATGACACATTCCTTCGTGCCCAAGGGCGCCCGGAGTGATTCGGGCGCCCTTTGTACAAGGGCGGCGATTTCCCGTAATTATTACTATAAAGTTGTAGCCAGCCCATGAAATGTCCATTTTGCCAGCACGGCGATACCCAGGTTCTCGATACGCGCGTATCGGAGGAAGGGGATGCCATTCGGCGCCGCCGCCGCTGCGGCAAATGCGACAAGCGTTTTACCACGTACGAGCGCATTGAACTTATCATGCCGGCCGTCGTCAAAAAGAATGGCAGCCGGACGGAGTTCGCTGCGGATAAGTTGCGCGGCAGTTTGATGCTGGCCTTGCGCAAGCGTCCCGTCGCGGCCGCCTCCGTGGATACGGCCATCGCATCCATCCAGGAAAAGCTGCTGACCAGTGGCTTGCGCGAAGTCGATTCCGGCTATATCGGCGAACTCGTCATGCAGGAATTGAAGCGCCTGGACAAGATCGCCTACATCCGCTTCGCCTCCGTCTACAAGAACTTCGAAGACCTGGCCGAGTTCCAGGATGCGATTGCCGAAGTGGGGCAGGCGCGCAAGCCCTGACCTTGGGCTTCTTGCTCGCCTTCTTGCTCACCACGCCCAGGTTCGCCTGGCAAGCGGCCTGATCAACACCAACGCTGTTCTTCTCACCTTATCGCCGTGCTGTTTGCGCTAGCGCAGACCCGGCTTTTTGCGCACGCCTATCTTGTAGCTGGGCCGCCTGTTCCTGCGACTCTGTCTGCGGAAGGGAGTAGCGCATGGGCAAGGGCGGTCGCACTATGTTTCCTGCGGGTGGCAGCAGCCTCGTCGAGGTGCTTGTGTCGCTGCTGCTGTTGGCGCTGGGCCTGCTCGGTGCCAGCATTTTGCAACTGAACTCCCTGCGCGCGCGCCATGAGTCGGCGCTGTTGTCGGCGGGCGTGCAACTGGCGGCCGGCATGGCCGAGCGCATGCGCGCAAACAGCGTGCTCATGCATGGACCGGATACGGGCAACCCCTACCTGAACGTGGCCTACACGGCGGCGGACGGCGCGGAAGCGGGCGGCGGCGCGCCCGACTGCCTCGGCACCACCGCCTGTAGCGCGGCCGAACTGGCGCAATTCGATATCGCCGAATGGCAGCAGCGGCTGCAAGCGGCCTTGCCCGGCGCGCGCCTGCGCATTTGCCGCGACACTGCCGCATGGGATGCCGCCGCCCAAGGCTTGCAATGGACGTGCAGCGGCGGCAAGGGCGCACCCATCGTCATCAAGCTGGGTTGGCGCGCCCGCCTGCCCGATGGCTCGCCCGCCGAGAATGCGGCAGGCGAGTCGCTGCCCAGGCTGGCATTCCAGCTGGGCGGAGGCGGCGCATGAACACTGTCCTGCACTGGCATCGTGGCATGAGCCTGGTCGAATTGCTGGTGTCCCTGTCGCTGGGCGCGCTGCTGATGCTGGCCGCCAGTAGCGTGCTGTTGGCGGCCAGCGGCAGTTATGGCGACCAGTCCGCCAGCGCGCGCCTCGACGACAACGGCCGCTATGCGCTCGACACCATCGCCCGCGCCGTGCGCCAGACGGCGTACGTGAACTGGGACAGCAGCGCCGCGCCCGTCGTCCATGCCGATTTTGACAGCGCCAACGTCGCCGGGCTCGACGCGCGCAGCCTGGGCAAGAACAGCGAAGGCATCAGTGGCGCTTTGCCCGGCGCCCTGCATGGCAGCGACGTGCTGGCCTTGCGCTATTACGGCGCCGGCAAGGAAGAGGGCGGCGACGGCTCCGTGCTCAATTGCGCGGGCTTTGGCGTGGGCGCCGCGCAAACGCAGGCGCAGCGGGGGTGGAGCATTTTCTATGTAGCGCAAGGCGCCGATGGCGAGGGCGAGCTGCGCTGCAAATACCGGGGCGCGAACGGCTGGGGCGCGGACGCCATCATCCGTGGCGTCGACGGCTTCCAGGTGCTGTATGGCCTCGACACGGATACGCCTCCCGACGGCGTGGCGAACCGCTATGTCAACGCCAGCGCACTCGACGCCGACGATGCGGCGCTGGTGCTGGAGGGGGCGGACGCGGCCGCGCGCCAGCGCGATTTTCACCGTCGCACGCACTGGAAGCGCGTGGCCAGCGTGCGCGTGGCGTTGTTGTTGCATGGCGAGGCGGGCCAGGCGGACAAGATGGCGGAACTGGGGCCGGCGCAGTTCGACCTGTTCGGCAAGGCGTATGCCGAGGCGCACGGCGCCGGCGACACGGGCGTGCGCATCGCGCGCGCGTCCCTGCCCGCCGCGACGCGCTCGCGGCTGCGGCAACTGGTGCAGACGAGCATCATGCTGCGCAACGGACCGGCCTAGGCGGGCGACGCGATGGCCGACGCGGGCGTCCGCCGTTGCCTACCTTGTTGCGCATCTTGTGCGCGCTGCGGTGGCGCCACGCTCGTATATGTGCTGTGCCTGCTGGTGATCATTTTGCTGCTGGGCATATCGGCGGCGCAGATGGCCTTGCAGGGCGAAAAGGCGGCACGCGGCGAGCGCGACCGGCAGATCGCGTTTCAGGCGGCGGAGGAAGCATTGATGGATGCGCAGAACGATATCGAAGGCTTGCCCGGTGCGCCCGGGCGCAGCAGCCTCTTCGCGCCAGGCAGCGCGGCCGGGTTCGCGGACGGCTGCGGCGAGGCAGGCGCGCTGGGCCTGTGTCTGCCAGCAGTCCCGGACGCTCCGGCGCTCTGGTTAAGTACGGACCTCGATGGCGCCGAAGCGGGTAGCCGCACGGTGCCGTATGGCCAGTTTACGGGCGCCGTCATGCAGACGGGGCAGGGCTTCCTGCCATCGCGCCGGCCCCGCTACCTGATTGAACTGCTGCCGTTTCATCCGCCCGGCGCGCAGGCCACGGCGGTCGCTGGTGGCCTGGTGGCGGAAAGCTATGTGTACCGCATCACGGCCATCGGTTTTGGCGCGCAGGAAAGCACGCAAGTCGTGCTGCAAAGTTATTACCGCAAGCAAGCGGCGGGAGCGGGGCCATGAGGGCTTTGTCGTTTGCCTGGCTATTGCTCGGCTGGTTTTTCCTCGTTTGCGGCGGCGCCTTTGCCGCAGCTGCCCCTCCTGTGGTGCTGACACGGGCCGACGCGGGCTTGTACGGCGCCAGGGTCCCGCCGAATCTGCTGCTCAACCTGTCCTTCACGCATGCGGCGGTCGCTGCCGCGCATGGCGGCGAGTATGCACCGCAGCGCGAGTACGCAGGGTACTTCCATGCGCGCATGTGCTACAGCTATCCTTACCGCAGCAAGGACGGCGCCATGCTGCCGGACTTGCGCGTAGCGACCGCTTACTTCTCCGTGCTGAAGCCGGCCGATGCGCTGCACGGCTGCGGCGGCGACAGTTTTAGCGGCAACTTTCTCAATTGGGCCAGCACCAGCATGCTCGACCTCGTCCGCTATGCGCTGACGGGCGGCGACCGCGTCATCGACGAGGTGCGCAAGACGGTGCTGCAGCGCGCCTACCTGCCCGATGCCGACAGCCCTATCGACTTCTTTGCCCACCCCGTCTTTTTCCCGCGCAAGGTTCTGCAGAAAGGCGTGGCGGCGGCGACACCGTTTGCGCTGCCGCAACTGGCCATCGTTTCCTGCCGTAACCGCCTGCTGTTCGGCGATGCCAGCTTGCCTCCGGGCGGCAATTGCGACGCGCCCGGCGTTGCTGCCACGCACGGCGTGTTCCTCGCGCGCGTGCGCGTCTGCGACGCGGAAGAAGGACCGCTGCGCGACGATTTATGCCTCGCGTACGGCAAGAACTACAAGCCGGTCGGCGCCGTGCAGCGCCATGGCGGCAGGGTGCGCGTGGGCGTGTTTGGCCATTTGAACGGCGTGAGCTCCGGCGCCGGCCCCGTGTATGGCGGCGTGCTGCGCGCGCCATTGGGCCACGTGGGCACGCAGCGCTGGACGGCGCCCGACTTTATGCCGCAAGACAATGCCGGTGCCGAATGGAATCCCGCCACCGGTGTGTATGCGTCCCAGAGCGCCGGCCCTGGCGGCGGGGTGACCGCTTACATCAATGGTCTGGGCCGCGGCAATGCCGGGCATCCCGGCGCGTACGCCAGCGCGGCGCCACTGGCCGAATTGCTGTACGAATCGCTGCGTTACCTGCAGGGGCGGCAAGCAAGCGCCGTCGTGCCACCCGCCACGGCCCCGCCTGCCATCAATGACGGCTTGCCGGTCGTGATTGCGTGGAGCGACCCGCAAACGGCCAGTTGCCAGCGCCATGTCGTCGTCAGTCTCGGCGATGCGGGCATGGCGGGCGACCGTTACGTGCCCGGCAATGTCCCGCACACTCCCGCATCAAGCGGCGACCGCGCCCGCGCCGCCGATGGCTTTGCGCCGCCGCCGTTCGATGCGATGGCCTGGACGCATGCGGTGGGCAGCCTGGAAAGCGGCGGCGCGCAGGGCAATCCCGCGCCACGGCCCGACCTGGCTGCACTGGAATGGCTGGCCGAAGGGGCGGGCGGCGCCAGCTACCATGCGGCAGGCCTGGCCTACTGGTCGCATGTGCGGGCCCTGCGTCCCGGCAAGAACGACGGCGTTGCCAAGGTCGAGCATTACGCGGGCGACTTGCGCCAGGGCGACCCGGCGGGCGAATCTGCCGCCACTCCCGTCACCACACCCTTGCTGCTGGCGGCCAAATATGGCGGTTTTCTCGATGCGAACGGCGACGCCAACCCATTCAAGAGCGCAACTGGCAGCGCGTTCGATGAATGGAGCCTGGATGGCCGCTGGCCCGCCCATTATTTGCCCGGCAGCGATCCGGTCGCCCTGATCGCGGGACTGCGCGCGGCCTTTGCTGCCGCCGACAAGGCTACCTTGCCGGCGACGCTCGCCGGGCCGGCCCTGATGGCGCTGGCCAGCGGGACGGAAGAGGCATACTGGTTCCAGACGCAGCTGCGCCTGGCCGATGGCGGCATGACCTTGTCGCGCACCGCGTTTGCCGTGGGGGCCGATGGGGCACTGCTTCCCGGCAAGCCATCGTGGACCGCTGGCGGACAAGAGAAGCCCGTGCCGGATGGCACGCCCGCGTCCTTGCGTCCCGTCTATACGCCCGACGCCAAGGGCGCCCTGATGCCGCTGGCCTGGAAGCGGCTCGATGCGGAACAGCGCGGCGCATTCGATGGCGGTGATGGTCAAGGGGATGTACGCCTGGCGTACCTGCTGGGCCAGCGCACGCACGAGGTGGGCCAGCCGGGCGGTTTTCTGCGGCGCAGGTCAGGCAGCCTGGGGGCGGCAGCCTACGGCAATTTGCTGTACGTGGGCGCGCCCGGACTGGGCATGCCGGGCGCCGGCTATGGCTTGCACCGCCAGGCGCTGCTGCAGCGGCGCAAAATGCTCTACCTTGGCGCCAACGACGGTTTGCTGCATGCCTTCGATGCGCGCACGGGCAGCGAATTGTTTGCCTATCTGCCGCAGGCGTTGCTGCACCTTGCTCCAGCCGCTGCGAGCACTCACTACAGCCCCGGCCCGCTGCTCGACGGCGCGGCAGCCACGGCGGAAGTGCTCGCGCTGGGGCGCTGGAAGACGGTGCTGGTGTCGGGCATGGGCGGCGGGGCGCAGGGCGTGTTTGCGCTCGACATCACCGATCCGGCCCGCTTCGCGCAAGACGGGGCACTGTGGGAGTTTACGGACCGCGACGACAGGCTGATGGGCAACGTGCGCGCGCCGCCCGCGTTTGCCCGCATCAACATGGGCGGCAAGGAGGGGGCGCCGGCCTACCGCGACTTTGCCATCGTCGCCAGCGGCTACAACAACCATGTCAACGACGGCAAGGACACGACGGCGCCCGCCGCGGCGGCCGCCATCTTCCTGCTGGCGCTGGACAAGGCGCCCGGCACGCCATGGACGTTGGGAAGTAATTACTTCCGCCTCAAGGTGCCTGTGGCCAGCGGTGGCGGTGGTGATAGCGGCCATGATACGGATACGGGCGCCGATGCCGCCCCCCACGCGCTGGGCCCGCCCGCCGTGGTGCCCGGCAGCGATGGCGCGCTGGCTTATCTGTATGTGGGCGATTTGCAGGGCAATATCTGGCGCCTCGACATGGCTGGAGGGCCGCCGTGGAAGGACGGACAGGGACGCAAACTGGTCTTTGTTGCGCGCGATACCCAGGGCCGGCGCCAGCCCGTGACGCAGCCGGTGAGCGTGGCGTACGCGCCCGGTGGCGGCTATCTGCTGCTGTTCGGCACGGGCAAGCTGGTCGAAGCGGCCGATACCTGGCCCGCCGCCTTCCTGTCGCAGTCGTTTTACGCCGTTCACGACGATGTGCGGGCAAGTTCGCCCACGCGCAGCCGGGCCGACCTGGAACAGCGCAGCCTGGGTGCGGCGGCCGGTGGCGTGCGCGTCGACGGCGCCGAGCTGCGCTATACGGGCAGCGACGCCATGCGCGGCTGGTACCTCGATTTTATGGACACCGCGCAGACGGGCGAACGCAGCATCAGCAGTCCCGTATTGGCCGCCGGCAAGGTGCTGTTCAACACCGTCCTGCCGGGGCGCGACCCTTGCGCCAGGCCGGCCACGCGCCTGTACGTGCTCGACGTGCTGAGCGGCTTTGCCGCCGATGGCGCCGGTGTCGTGCAGGCGGGCGAGCAGACGGGACGCTTGTTCGATGGCCTGGCGCGCGCGCCGCCGCTGGCGCTGGAGCTGAACAGCACGGTGGGTGCCGCGACGGCCACCGGGCGGGCCGAGGGGCGCAAGGAACTGGCCGTGCTGCAGCCTGGCTTGCCCGGCGCGGCCAGCGTTGCGGGGCTCAAGGTCGTCAGCGCGCCGCTGCCGGCCCGGCGCCTGAGCTGGCGCGAAGTGGCGAACTGGCGCGAATTGCACGAGGCGGCCAAGAAAAAATAGGCCCAGGCAAGGCACGCGCATCGTACCGGCTGGCGCTTTTTGGGAAAGAGGGAGATCGCATGGGGACGCTGGCAAGGCGGAATGGGTTCGCTGCAAACGGTGGAACTCCTGCTGCCAACCCGCAGGGCTTCAGCCTGATCGAGCTGCTGTCCGCGCTGGCGATCATGAGCCTGCTGCTGGCGCTGGCTGTGCCCGCTTATCATGGTCACGTCGTGCGTGCCAAACGGGTGCAGGGGCAGGCGGCCCTGCTGCGCCTGATGCAGCAGCAGGAGCGCTATTACTCGCAAAATAACCGCTATCTGGCCTTTTCCTCGGCGTCGCCGGCGCAGCAGTCGCAGCAATTCCCATGGTGGTCGGGCGAAGGGGGCGCGGCTGGCAGCGCGTATGAAATCGAGGCGCTGGCCTGTCCCGGCCTGACGATCGGGCAATGCGTACTGTTGCGCGCCATGCCGGGCACGTCCAAGGTTGATGCGCAGTTCCAGGATGCCGATTGCGGTGTCCTGTCGTTCAGCAGCACGGGCCAGCGCGGCAGCAGCGGCCCCGCCAGCCATTGCTGGCCCTAGGCCATGGCCATGTGCAAGCGGCTACCGAGGAGCAGGCACAAATTCGGGCGCACCCTCGGCCGCACCCTCGGGCACACCATGCTCGAATTGCTGGCCGTGCTGGCGATTGCCGCGCTGCTGGCGGCCGCTGCCATGCCCAGCTTGCAGCACCTGCTGGCGCGCCAGCAGGTGCGCGCGGCGGCGACCGACTTGTTCTCGGCCATCGAACTGACGCGGGCGCAGGCGATGGCGCGCGGGCAGCGCGTGCTGCTGATGCCGGCCGGGTCCGGTGGCACGGACTGGCGCACGGGCTGGCTGATCTTCGTTGACCGCAATGCCAACCTCGTGTTCGATGGCGATGACGAATTGCTGTTCCGCCAGGGACCGCTGTCGGAGGGGATCACGGCCCAGTTTGTGTTTTCGTCGGCCACGGCGCCGTTTTATATCGCCTACAATGGCGCAGGACGCAGTTGCAGCGCGACCAATAGCCTGGCGGCGCGCTGGGGTACCTTGTCCCTGGCTTTGGGAAAGCAGGTGCGGCATATTAAAATCAATATGCTGGGCAGGGTGCGCGTGTGCGATCCGCAGCAGCAGGCGGCCAATTGCAGCGGCGTGGCCGACAGTTCGTAGCACGACTTATCAATTACTCACCTTCAAGCAAAGAAGCCCGTGGAAATACTCAACGATATCGATGGCATGCGCCTGGCGCTGGAATGGGCGGCGCGCGGTTTGTACACGACCTCGCCCAATCCCCGCATCGGCTGCGTCATCGTCAAGGATGGCCAGGTGATCGGCGCCGGCGTGACGCAGGCGGCCGGGCAGGATCATGCCGAGGTGCAAGCGCTGGCCAATGCGGCGGCGCGCGGCAACGACGTGCGCGGCGCCACCGCCTATGTCACCCTGGAGCCGTGCAACCATCACGGCCGCACGCCGCCATGCTCCGATGCGCTCGTGCGCGCGGGACTGGGCCGCGTCGTGGCCGCCATGACGGATCCGAACCCGCTGGTGGCGGGACAGGGGCTGGCCAAGCTGCAGGCGGCCGGCATCGCCGTCACCACGGATGTGCTGGCCGACGAGGCCTATGAAATGAATATCGGCTTCTTTTCGCGCATGCAGCGTGGCAAGCCGTGGGTGCGCATGAAAACGGCTGCCAGCCTGGACGGCATGACGGCCTTGCACAATGGCCAAAGCCAGTGGATCACGGGGCCCGCAGCGCGCGCCGATGGCCACGCGTGGCGCGCGCGCGCCTGCGCCATCCTGACGGGTATCGGCACGGTCAAGGCGGACGATCCGCAACTGAACGTGCGCGCCGTCGAGACGCCGCGCCAGCCGCGCCGCATCGTCGTCGACAGCCGGCTCGACATCAGCCTCGACGCGCGCATCTTGCAGGGCGGCGGCACGTGGATCGTGGCGGCCGTTGCCAATCCGGAAAAGGAAGCGCAGCTGCGCGCCCTGGGCGCGGAAGTCATCCTGCTGCCGAACGGGGACGGCAAGGTTGATCTGGCCGCGCTGATGCTGGAACTGGGACGCCGGCAATGCAATGAAGTCCACGTCGAGGCCGGCGCCAAACTGAACGGCTCGCTGATCCGCGAAGGCTGCGTCGACGAGCTGCTGGTCTACTTGGCGCCCACCCTGCTGGGCGACGCGCAAGGCATGTTTGCCTTGCCCGCCTTGACGGATATCAAGCAGCAGCGCACTTTGCAATTTCACCAGGTTCAGCAAGTGGGCGAAGATGTGCGTATCCTTGCAAGATTCGCCCAGCGCAATTAATACTTCACACTTTTATAGGGTTAGTTCATGTTTACAGGAATTGTTGCCGCCATCGGCAAGATTGAAACCGTGCAAGCACTCGACGGCGGCCTCGACGCAGGCGTGCGTCTGAACATCCATGCGGGCGGCTTGCCGCTGGCCGATGTGGCCCTGGGCGACTCGATCGCCATCAATGGCGCCTGCATGACGGTGGTGGAAAAATCGGACACGGGCTTTGCCGTCGATGTCTCGCGCGAAAGCCTCAATTGCACCGTGGGTCTCGATACCACCACGGAAGTGAACCTGGAAAAAGCCCTGACCCTGGCCGAGCGCCTGGGCGGCCACCTGGTCTCCGGCCACGTCGACGGCCTGGGTATCGTGCGCAAGTTCGAAGCCGTGGGCGAATCGTGGGAGCTGGTGATTGAGGCGCCGCACGAACTGGCGAAATACCTGGCCTTCAAAGGTTCCGTCGTCGTCAATGGCGTGTCCCTGACCGTCAACAGAGTGGAAGACCTGGGCGCGGGCGCCGTCAACGGCTGCCGCTTCTCGATCAACCTGATTCCGCACACGATCGCCATGACGACCTTGAAACACTTGACGGTCGATGGCAAGGTCAACCTGGAAATCGACCTGATCGCCCGCTATGTCGAGCGCATGTTGTCGCTGGACAAGGCTGCCGCCTGACACGGTAGCTGAAAAGAGCAACACACCTGCCGGCCTTTGCGCCCTGCCAAGCGTGTGTTGCTTTTCTTGCAGACGCGCATACTATGAAGCTTTCCGCAGTGGAGGCTAGCCATGGACCCGATTTCGCGCGCAACTGTGCCCAACACCATCCCGGCCACGTCCCGCGTGGGCGAGACGGTTCCGCTGGCACCCGCGCAGCCCGTGCCGTCCTCCGGCGCGGCGGCGGCCCTTGCCATCCTGTCATCGACCCAGGTCGATATCTCCCCGCTGGGCCAGTTCCTGTCCGGCGTAGCCTTGTCGCGCCGGCAACTGCTGGCCCTGCAGGGCGCCACGGAGGACGCCAGGGCCGCCAATACCCCCGTGAATGTCAATGACGACTTGCTGGCGCTGGCGCGGCAGCTGACGGAATCGTTCGCCCAGCTGCAAACGAGCGGCATCGATGCCAGCCAGCTGGCGACGGCCGGCGACACGCCGGGCAGCCTGGCGCAGCGCTACGATTTGCTGGCGGGCGATGGCACGATGGATGCGGCCGCCGCGCTGGCGCAGGACGGCAGTCTGCTCACGCAAGCGCAACTGGCCCGCATCGGCATCGATCTGCGCAATGAAGATGTCGATGCGATAACGTTGCAGGCCGCGTATGCGGCCGACAGCAATGCCACCCTGGACGCCTTGCAACAGGGAACGGACGTGCTGGCGCAGGTGGGCGCCGTGCTGGCCCGGCAGCAGGGCTCGCCGCTAGCGGCCAGTGTCGAAGCGGATTTGACGGGTGAAGCACTGCCGTCCAATGCCGCGCAAGCCGCGCAGCCGCAGGTCGTCGACGAGGCGCCGCCGCAGACGATCGCCATTGCGCAGCGGCAGCTGGAACTGCAGCAGCAACTGGAAGCGGAAGAGCTGAACCTGGACTTGCAGGAGCTGCGGCCCCAGCCTTCGGCGCAAGCCGCCGATGCAGCGGAACTGCTGCAGACGCAGCGCGCGGACAATCAGCGCGTCAATACTCAGCGCCTGGAGGCCGAACTGCTGGATAGCGAACGCATCAATACCGATCAACAGGCGCAGCAGCAGGACGCAGAACGGGTGGACGAGCTGCGCCAGGGACAAGTGCAGCAGCAGGGCTTGCAGCAGCGGGCGCAAGCGGCGGCGGATGATGCGGCGCGGGCGCAGCTGGCCGCCAGCGACGCGCAGCTAGCGGCCCAGGCGGCCAGTGACCGGGCGCAGTCGCTGGCGCGCGCGGCGCAGGGGCAAGCCGATGCGGGCCTGGCGACGGCGCAAGCCCAGCTGGCCCAGAAAAATGCCCAGGCGCAAGAGCTGGCTGCACAAAACGCGGGCATGGCCGTGCCGCCGCCTTCGTCGCAAGATCCGTCCGTGGCGGCAGCCATCGCCGCCTATAACCTGAACAATGCAGCCTTGAACCCCGGCTTGATGAACCGGCCATTGCCGGCTAGCGACTCGCGCCTGCCGCTGGTGGCGCCGGTGGCCCCTGTGGAGCCCGTCAAACCCGTGACGAAAATCTAGGGCAGCAGGGTCGCTTCCAGGGTAATGTTGGCTTTCAGCAGCTTCGACACGGGGCAGCCGGCCTTGGCCTTGGCCGTCAATTCATCGAACTTCGCCTGGTCGGCGCCGGGGATCTTCGCTTTCAGAATCAAATGGACGGCCGTGATGGCGAAACCGTCGTCCACCTTGTCGAGGGTGACTTCGGCCGTCGTTTCCATCTTTTCCGCCGTCAGGCCCGCTTCACCGAGGATCAGCGACAGGGCCATGGTGAAGCAGCCCGCATGCGCGGCGCCGATCAATTCCTCGGGATTCGTGCCGGGCTTGCCTTCGAAGCGGCTGGCAAAGCCGTAGGGATATTCCTGCAAGGCACCGCTGCGCGTGCTGATGGCGCCCTTGCCATCCTTGATGCCGCCTGACCAGATGGCCGATCCGTTGGTTTTCATATTGCCGCTCCTGTGTGGGGTGTCGCTGCGAGTGGGGTATCAGCGCCGTGGCGGTGACTGGCTGATCTTATGCTCTTTGCAAGGCCGGCGGCGCGCGCCTTGCCTCCGCCGTGTGCGCAGGATCGGCGAAGCGGCGCTTTGTGATGCAGACTGCGGCATCCGTGCCGCAAAGCTGTCTTATTTCAGGTCTGCAAGCGCTAAATCCTTTAAAATAGCAGGTTATAAGAAAATTCCCGGAAATCTGAGGAATATTCGCACTTGATGTTGCAGTTTTTAGTTTCACTAACAACGCCCGGCAAAACCGTCGCGCAGCAGGTTTGGCCAGGCGTCATAAGAGGATGAACAATGTCTATATCAAGCACCGAAGAGATCGTCGCTGAATTACGCGCCGGCCGCATGGTGATACTGGTCGATGAAGAAGACCGGGAAAATGAAGGCGATCTGGTGCTTGCCGCCGATTTCGTGACGCCTGAAGCCATCAATTTCATGATCACGCATGCGCGTGGCCTCGTCTGCCTGACCTTGACGGAAGAGCGTTGCGACGAGCTGAACCTGTCGATGATGACGTCGCGCAACGGCACTGCCTACGGCACCAACTTTACTGTGTCCATCGAAGCGGCCGAAGGCGTAACGACGGGCATTTCCGCCGCCGACCGCGCCAAGACCATCCAGGTGGCCGTGGCCAAGGGCACGCAGCCCAGCGATATCGTCCAGCCCGGCCATATCTTCCCGCTGAAAGCGCAAAAAGGCGGCGTGCTGATGCGCGCAGGCCATACGGAAGCCGGTTGCGACCTGACGGCCATGGCCGGCCTGACGCCCGCGTCCGTGATTTGCGAAATCATGAAGGACGACGGCACCATGGCGCGCCTGCCGGACTTGCTGGTGTTTGCCGAGCAACATGGCCTGAAAATCGGCACGATTGCCGACCTGATCCATTACCGCAGCCAGACGGAATCCCTGGTCGAGCGCGTTGCCGAGCGCACCCTGCACACGGCGCACGGCGAATTCCGCCTGATCGCCTTCCGCGACAAGCCTAGCGCGTCGGCCCACCTGGCTCTCGTGCATGGCGATTTGGCCCCTGGCCTGGAAGCGCTGGTGCGCGTGCATCAGCCCGTTTCCCTGCTGGACGTGCTGGAAAGCGAAGCGACCACCCACTCGTGGACGGTGGCCGCTTCGATGGCCGCCATCAAGCAGGCCGAGCGGGGTGTGATGGTCTTGCTGAACTGTGGCGAGACGTCGAGCGAGCTGTTTGCCCAGTTCGCCGCCCTGGACACGCCGCAAGCCAAGCCGAAAGGTCGCGCCGCCAGCATGGACTTGCGCAGCTACGGCATCGGCGCGCAAATTCTGCGCGACCTGGGCGTGAGCAAGATGCAATTGCTGGCCAGCCCCCGCAAAATGCCGTCGATGGCCGGTTTCGACCTCGAAGTAACAGGTTTTCAGTGCCATCCTGGCCAGCAGTAATTAATTAACACTATTCAGCAGCCTGGCGCATGGCGCCGCCGTTGATCACTTATAAAGAGGCATATGATGACCGTAGGAGCATACGAAACCAATTTTGCCGGCGAAGGTTTGCGCGTCGGTATCGTCCAGGCACGATTCAATGAAATCGTCGGTGGTGGCTTGCTGTCGGCATGCCTGGAAGAGTTGAGCAAGCTGGGCGTGGCCGATGAAGATATCCTGCACGTGACCGTGCCGGGCGCCCTGGAAATCCCACTGATTCTGCAAAAAATGGCGGAAACCGAGCAATTCGACGCCCTGATCGCACTGGGCGCCGTGATTCGCGGTGAAACCTACCACTTCGAGCTGGTATCGAACGAATCGGGCGCGGGCATCACGCGCGTCGGTCTCGATTACGGCATCCCCATCGCCAACGCAGTGTTGACGACCGAAAACGACGAGCAGGCGGAAGTGCGCATGCTGGTCAAGGGAGCCGAAGCGGCACGCGTGGCAGTGGAAATGGCCAATCTGGCGCAAGCGCTAGAAGAGTTGCAGGACACCGACGAAGATTAAGCGCGTGTGATAAGAATGCCATGGCTGCGTTGCAAGGCCTCGCCGTACTTTCGTACTGTCTTCGGCCTCGCGCCTTGCCCTGACATCCTTCTCACGCACGCTTGAATTGCGGCTGCGCTGCCTAAAAGCGTGCCGCAGTGTCTCGTCGGAATTTGTAATGAACAAGTACTTAAAAACAGGTAACAATCATGACTGAGAAAAATTTGCTCGCCAATCCCAGCAAAAACCGCACGCCGCGTCACCGCGCGCGCGAGTTTGCGCTGCAGGGCTTGTACCAGTGGCTGCTGAACAATGAAGACGCGACTACCGTCGTGAACAATATTCGCGCGGCCCACGGTTTCGACAAGGCCGATGGCGATCATTTCACGGTGCTGCTGTACGGCGCCATCAAGGATTCGCTGGCGCTGCGCGAAAGCATGGCACCATTGATCGACCGCAATATCGCCGAACTGTCGCCGATCGAACACGGCATCCTGCTGATCGGCGCTTTCGAGTTGAAGAACAACATGGAAATTCCGTACCGCGTCGTCATCAACGAAGCGGTCGAGCTGGCCAAGTCGTTTGGCGGTATCGACGGCCATAAGTATGTGAACGGCGTGCTCGACAAGCTGGCAGTGAAATTCCGCGAGGAAGAAGTCAACGCCAACAAGCGCAAGTGATCGAGTAAGTAGTTTCTGCGGCTGTTGCCGCAGGGCAGTAAAAAAGCCACCGGCACTTGCGTGCGGTGGCTTTTTCATTGGGTGCTATTTTCGAGTGCTGCTTTTTGGATGCCCCTGTGAGGGCTTTTAAAGGGTCACAGGCCGGCGATCTCGTTGTGAGGCAGTACTTTGATGGTGATGCCGCTTTCCGCTGCAGGGGCCTTGGCTGGCGCTGGCGTGTTCGATGCCATCACCGGCGTCGTGGTCGGCACGCGCTGGCCGGCGGACACTTGTTTCAGGCGGCGGTATTCAGCCAGCACGCGCGAGCCGTAGCCCGAGTCGGTGGCGAAGTTGGCGGCGCCCACGTAGGTTTTGAGGCCCGCTTCGACGGAACCGCCACGCGTGACGTAGTCTTTCAGGATCAGGGAGCCGACGCGGATGTTGGCGACCGGGTTCAAGGCTGCTTGCACACCGCCCATTTCCTGGAAGCGCTCATGGTGCACTTTCGACATGACTTGCATCAAGCCTTGCGCGCCGACGGGGCTTTCCGCGAATGGATTCAAGCCCGATTCGATGGCCATCACGGCCAGGATCAGCAGCGGGTCCAGCTTGATTTCACGGGCCGTCAGGTAAGCCGTCGAGACGAGCATATTGGTCGCGTCGTTGGCCACGCGGTAGCGCTTGGAGAGCCAGTTGGTGACCCATTGCTGCTGCTTTTGCGTGCCCAGCAAGGCTTTTTCTTCCTTGCTCAGCGGCGCGTCGCTGGCGGCGGCCGTTTGCACGGAAGCAGGCGCTTCCATCAGTGCCGACAGGGCCGGCGCTTCAACGGCTTGTGCCTCTGCCATCGGCAGCGGGAACAGGCTGTGCGTCAGTTGCTTGCCCAGGTCAGGGCGGAACATCAGCAGGGCGATCAGTGCCAGGGCGGAAATGCCGAACACTGTCAGTGTGTGTTGTGCCGTGGTCAAAACGCCACGTGCCGAAATGGCTTGTGCGCGGGCGCGCAAACGCGCCAACGCTGGCTGGCCAGCCATGGTTGAAGCAGGCAATGCTGCTTCAGTGCTACGATGAGTCATAGAGTTCCCCGAAATGTCGCGTCAACAGGCAGTCCCTCCGCGGTGTCGCGGTGTTGTGGGTACTGCCAATGCCGTGCATCAGAAATATCATCGTTTCCGCCGCGTATGGATGCGTGCGAGAAACGCCGTCATTGCTTGCTTGAGCTGATCGGTCCCGTTTTGGTATTGGATCAGTCGCAATACAACTTTTACCGGGGGTAAGGCAGACGCCTTTTGAAAACACTCCTTAAAATGTCATGTGGAGCCCCGACTCCGTGAATGAAAGAGAAACGCTAAAATCAAGCTCTGGGCCGGCGTGCTCTTTCAAGTTGGGCGAATTGTAGAAGCCGTTTTATATCAAGTCAATACTAACGAATCGTTTCTTTATTACTTTTATGTCTTACTTTTTGACTTGCATTGTGCCAAAAGCCAATAAAATCAATTACTTGGCATAGATCCTTCAGCAACGGCGTCCGACGTCAAAAAAAATTAAAAACACATGAAATATTCAGATTTGCGAGATTTTATTTCTCAACTGCAACAAATGGGTGAACTTAAGCCCATTTCGACCCCCATTTCACCGATTTTGGAGATGACGGAAGTTTGCGACCGCACCTTGCGCGCAGGCGGGCCGGCCTTGCTGTTCAACAATCCAACGGGATACGCCATGCCGGTGCTGGGCAATCTGTTCGGCACCACGCGCCGCGTGGCCCTGGGCATGGGCGCGGAAGATGTGAGCGAGCTGCGCAAGATCGGCCATGTGCTGGCGCGCCTGAAGGAACCGGAACCGCCGAAGGATTTCAAGGATCTGCTTGGCCTGGGCTCGCTGGTGAAATCCGTGTGGGATATGTCGCCAAAAGAGTTACGCGGCGCGAAGTGCCAGGAAATCGTCTGGGAGGGGAACGACGTCGACCTGGCGCGCCTGCCGATCCAGCATTGCTGGCCTGGCGACGTCGCCCCTCTGATCACCTGGGGCCTGGTGATCACCAAGGGCCCGAACAAGAAGCGGCAAAACCTGGGCATCTACCGCCAGCAGGTATTGGGGCGTAATAAAGTCATCATGCGCTGGCTGGCGCACCGGGGCGGGGCGCTGGACTTCCGCGAGCACGCGATTCAAAGCAAGGGCAAGCCGTATCCGATCGCCGTCGCGCTCGGTGCCGATCCCGCTACTATATTAGGGGCCGTCACGCCGGTGCCGGACAGCCTGTCCGAATACCAGTTCGCCGGCTTGCTGCGCGGCAGCCGCACCGAATTGGTAAAAGCGATTGGCAGCGAGCTGCGCGTGCCCGCGTCGGCCGAGATCGTGCTCGAAGGCCATATCTATCCGGATGAAAACCATCCGAGCGGCTACGAGCATGCGCTGGAAGGGCCGTATGGCGACCACACGGGCTACTATAATGAGCAGGACAGTTTCCCCGTGTTTACCATCGACCGCATCACCATGCGCCGCGATCCGATCTATCACTCCACGTATACAGGCAAGCCGCCGGACGAGCCGGCCGTGCTGGGCCTGGCGCTGAACGAAGTGTTCGTGCCGCTGCTGCAAAAGCAGTTCAGCGAAATCACGGACTTCTATCTGCCGCCCGAAGGCTGCAGCTACCGCATGGCCGTGGTGCAGATCAAGAAACAGTACGCGGGCCACGCCAAGCGCGTGATGTTCGGCGTGTGGAGCTTCCTGCGCCAGTTCATGTATACCAAGTTCATCGTCGTGGTCGACGAAGATGTGAATATCCGCGACTGGAAAGAAGTCATCTGGGCCATCACCACGCGGGTCGACCCGATTCGCGACACGACCCTGGTCGACAACACGCCGATCGATTACCTGGACTTCGCCTCGCCGGTCAGCGGCCTGGGCAGCAAGATGGGCATCGATGCGACGAATAAATGGCCGGGCGAAACAACGCGCGAGTGGGGCACGACGATTGCCATGACGCCGGAAGTGAAGGCGAAGGTGGATGGGATCTGGCAAGAGCTGGGGCTGTAGAACGGCTGGGGTCAGACCCTCAACACCGCTGACGCAAAGGTCATTGCCAACTTGACCGGGGGTCTGACCCCGGATTTCAGCTTGCTTCCCCAATCTTGCGCAGGTCGGTTATAATTATCCCCGGCGGGCCCCTGCGCATCGTGGCATGGCTAACCTGGTCAGGTCGGGAACGAAGCAGCCACGGCTATTAACCATGAGTGCCGCAGATCAGGCTCGCCTCCTTCGGGAATGTTTTATCAGGATCAACAATCAAGCTGCCATGGGCAGCTTTTTTGCTTTTACGGCCCCGTTTTCCTGCCGGCCCGCAGCACTGCCGGGCTTGCCGTGTTTTCCCTGTTTCTACGTGGCCATGTTATACAATTGCTGCTTTGCCGCGTTTGCCATATTGGAATGGCCCGGCCATGAGGCTTGCGCCCGCCGCGCAGGATCACCCGCAAAATCGCATGGTAAAATCTCAGCATGTCCTATCAAGTCCTCGCCCGTAAATACCGCCCCAAGAATTTCGAGACGCTCGTCGGCCAGGAGCACGTCGTGCGCGCGCTCACGCATGCCTTGCACAGCGGCCGATTGCATCACGCCTATCTGTTCACGGGCACGCGCGGCGTCGGCAAGACGACCCTGTCGCGCATCCTGGCCAAGTCGCTCAATTGCATCGGCCCCGATGGCACGGGCGGCATCACGGCCCAGCCTTGCGGCGTGTGCGAAGCGTGCACGGCGATCGATGCGGGACGCTTTGTCGACTATATAGAGATGGATGCGGCGTCGAACCGCGGCGTCGATGAAATGGCGCAGCTGCTCGAGCAAGCCGTGTATGCGCCAAGCAATGCGCGCTTCAAGGTCTATATGATCGATGAGGTGCACATGCTGACGAACCACGCGTTCAATTCCATGCTCAAAACCCTGGAAGAACCGCCCGAGCACGTCAAGTTCATCCTGGCCACGACGGACCCGCAAAAGATTCCCGTCACCGTGCTGTCGCGCTGCCTGCAGTTCAACCTCAAGCAGATGCCGCCCGGCCACATCATCAGCCACCTGGACAATATCCTGGGACAAGAGGGCATCGCCTTTGAACAGCCGGCCTTGCGCCTGCTGGCCCAGGGCGCCCACGGTTCCATGCGCGACGCGCTGTCCTTGACGGACCAGGCCATCGCGTATGCGGCCGGCGAAGTGACGCTCGACGCCGTGCAAGGCATGCTGGGCGCGCTCGACCAGTCTTACCTGGTGCGCCTGCTCGACGCGCTGGCGCAGCAGGATGGCGCCGATTTGCTGGCCGTGGCTGACGAGATGGCTTCGCGCAGCCTGTCGTATAACGGCGCCTTGCAGGATTTGGGCACCTTGCTGCATCGTATTGCACTGGCGCAAACCGTGCCCGCCGCCTTGCCGCAGGATTTGCCGGAATACGCGGATATCGTGCGTTTGGCCGCCGCGTTTGACGCGGAAGAAGTGCAGCTGTTTTATCAGATCGCCGTGCATGGCCGCAATGAACTAGGCCTGGCGCCCGACGAATATGCGGGCTTTACCATGACCTTGCTGCGCATGCTGGCCTTTCGGCCCGGCATAGGCGGCGCCGATGGCGTGCCGGCCGCAGCACCAACATCGGTACCGGGCAACCGTCCCGCTGCCGTGGCCGCCGCGCGCGCTGCGGCAGGGGCATCCGCACCGGCAGCCCGCGCCGCCACGAACAGCGTGGCCAGCCACGCGGCCGTGACCCCGCCCGCCGTGGTCGCAGCCGCTGCCGCCAGCATGGCGCGCAGCGAAGCGCCGCCGCCACGCGCGGCTGCACCGGCACCGGCACCGGTAGCCGCCCCGGCGCCAGCAGCAGTGCCGCCGCCTGCCGCTGCTCCCGCTGCGGCGGCCCCGGCAACCTCGGGCGCTCCGATCAGTTCCGCCCGCGCCGCCATCAATGCGGCGCTGGAAGCGGCCCGCGCCGCCTCGAAAGGCCGTCCGGGCAGCGCGCCATCGGCGCCATCGTCGGCGCCCAAGCCAGCCGCACCGGCACCTGCAGCGGAACCTGTCGCCGCTGCGCCAGCCCCGGCTGCACCCGTCCAGGCCGCGCCGCCGCCACCACCGCCCGCCGCCGCGAAAGCACCTGCGCCGTGGGACGATGCGCCACCGGTCGCCGTGATGGAGGCTCCCGTCCAGCAGGCACGTCCTGCCGCACCGCCGCCACAGCAGGTGCCGGCCGACGACGACTTGCCGCCGTGGGTCACCGAATTTTCCGACGACAGCGCTTCGGCCGCCGTGTCGGCGCCCGCCGCGCAAAGCAGCGAGCAGCCGGCCGTCATCATGCCGCAGCGCGCCGCCAAGCAAGCCGCGCCCAGCGGACCGTATGTGATCACGCCCGTGCCGGGCCTGGACTGGGACGGCAACTGGCCGGCCGTCGCTGCCGTGCTGCCCCTGCGCGGCATAGCCCAGCAATTGGCCGTGCAGGCCGAGCTGATCGAATGCCTGCACGACGGCCACAGCACCACCTTCCGCCTGCGCGTGCCGATCGACACGTGGCGCAGTCCGGCCAACGTGGAAAAACTGGCGGCCGTGCTCAGCGAGCGTTTCGGCCGCAAGGTCAACGTAGACACGGAACTGGGCGCCGTCTGGTACACGGCCAGCGCGGAAGCGCAGGCCCACCGCGAGGCGTGCCAGCTGCAAGCGGAAGAAACCATTGCCAGCGATCCCTTCGTGCTCGACATGAAGCGTGCATTCGACGCTTTTGTTGTGCCGGGAACGATTACCCCTGCACCGGCCGGCTCCGCCGCGCCGACCCTGCATTGATGATTAACAAAACTCATAAACTGAATTGAACGGAGCATTCTCATGATGAAAAATCAACTGGCTGGCCTGATGAAGCAGGCGCAAGCAATGCAAGACAACATGAAAAAGGCCCAGGAACAACTGGCGCTGGTGGAAGTGGAAGGCCAGTCCGGCGCCGGCCTGGTGAAAATCGTCATGACGTGCAAGAACGACGTCAAGCGCGTGTCCATCGACCCGTCGCTGCTGGCCGACGACAAGGACATGCTGGAAGACCTGGTCGCCGCCGCCTTCAACGACGCCGTGCGCAAGGCGGAAGCGACGTCCGCTGAAAAAATGGCAGGCTTGACTGGCGGCATGAACTTGCCAGCCGGCTTCAAAATGCCATTCTGATGCACTACCGCATGCGCTCGATCTGTGGCACGGGGCAAGGTTGATCCATGTCCAAGTCGCTTGAATTTTTGACCGAGGCGCTGCGGCGCCTGCCCGGCGTCGGCCCCAAGTCGGCGCAGCGGATGGCGTTTCATTTGTTGCAGCACGATAGGGAAGGCGCGGCCATGCTGTCGCGCGCCCTGTTCCAGGCCGTCGATGCCGTGCATCACTGCGGCCTGTGCAATACCTTTACCGAACATGAAGTGTGCGAGACCTGTCTCGACGAAGAGCGCGACAAGCGCTTGCTGTGCGTGGTGGAAACGCCCGCCGACCAGCTGATGATCGAGCAGACGCTCACCTACAAGGGCCTGTATTTCGTCCTCATGGGGCGCCTCTCTCCGCTGGACGGCATCGGCCCGAAAGATATCCACCTCGAAAAATTACTGAACCGCGCCAACGATGGCGTGGTCGGTGAAGTGGTGCTGGCCACCAACTTTACCAATGAAGGCGAAGCGACGGCCCATTACATCAGCGAAATGCTGAAGGCGCGCGGTTTGCGCGTGAGCCGCCTGGCCCGCGGCGTGCCCGTGGGCGGCGAACTGGAATACGTCGACGCGGGCACGATTGCCCGCGCGATGCTCGACCGCAGGGCAACCTGAACTGATCTCTATGACAGAATCCTCCGCGAATACTGGTCCTTTAAAAGGTATCAAAGTCCTTGAACTGGGCACCCTGATCGCGGGGCCGTTCTGTGCCCGCATGCTGGCCGAATTCGGCGCCGACGTGATCAAGATCGAAGCGCCCGATGGCGGCGACCCCATCCGTACCTGGCGGGTGCTGAAGGATGGCACCTCCTTGTGGTGGTCGGTGCAGGCGCGCAACAAGAAAAGTTTAACCCTGAACCTGAAGTCGCCCGAGGGCAGGGCGATTGCCCGCCAGCTGGCCCTGGAAGCGGACATCATCATCGAGAACTACCGCCCCGGCGTGCTGGAAAAGTGGGATCTCGGCTATGAACAGCTCAAGCAAATCAAACCGTCCCTGATCATGGTGCGCCTGTCCGGCTTTGGCCAGACGGGGCCGATGAAGGACTTGCCCGGTTTCGGCGCCATCGGCGAATCGATGGGTGGCTTGCGCTATGTCTCCGGCTTTGCCGACCGTCCGCCCGTCAGGGTCGGTGTGTCGATCGGCGACTCCGTGGCGGCCCTGCATGGCGTGATCGGCGCCATGATGGCCTTGCGCCACCGCGACGTGACGGGCGGACGCGAGCAAGGGGAAGGCCAGATGGTCGACGTGGCCCTGTATGAATCCGTGTTCAATCTGATGGAGTCCCTGGTGCCCGAATACGATCAGGCGGGCGTCGTGCGCGAGCGCACGGGCGGTTCCTTGCCCGGCATCGTGCCCTCGAATACCTACACGACGGGCGACGGCGAAAACATCGTGATTGCCGGCAACGGCGACGCCATCTTCAAGCGCTTGATGCTGGCCATGGGCCGCATTGACATGGCGGGTGACCAGCAACTGGCGCGCAACGACGGCCGGGTGGCGCGCACGCAGGAAATCGACGACGCCATCGGCGCCTGGTGTGCCACGCACACCATCGATAGCGCGCTGGCCGTGCTGAAAGCCGCCGACGTGCCGGCCGGCAAAATCTACTCCGTGCGCGACATGATGAGCGACCCGCAATTCCTTGCCCGCGACATGTTCGAACAGCACCAGTTCCCCGACGGCACGCCCGTCAAATTGCCCGCCATCAGCCCGAAACTGTCCGCCACGCCGGGCAAGACCCAGTGGCTGGGGCCGACCCTGGGCCAGCACAACGACGAGGTGCTGGCGTCGCTGGGCTATGACGCTGCCGCCATTGCGCGGCTCAAGGCGGATGGGGTGGTGTAATTCGCTATTAACCCACAGAACTAAAGCTGGGGTCAGACCCGGCGGGTCTGACCCCGGAATGTGCTTCCTGACTTATTTGATACCGATCATGCCTTCATTGTTCCATCGCGCGCGCACCGCGCTTGCCCTGGCGTCTTCCGCCATCCTTCTCTCCGCCTGCGCCAGCTTCCCCCACGACGCGCCGGTCACGGGCCTGCGCCTGATCGGCGAACAGCGCATCGCGCTCAAATACGCGTTCGAGGGCACTTCGGTGGGCGGCCTGTCCGGCATCGATTACGATGCGGCCAACAACAGCTGGGTGATGGAAAGCGATGACCGCTCGGCAATCAATCCAGCCCGTTTCTACCGCGCCGCGCTGCACTACGACAGCAAGGCGTTTACGGGCGTGACCTTGAACAGCGTGCATTTCTTCACGCAGCCCGACGGCAGCCGCTATCCGAACCTGGCGCATGCCAGGCTGGAGCAGGGCGACCAGGTGGCCGACATCGAAACCATCCGCGTCGATCCGCAGGATGGCAGCTTGTGGTACGGCAGCGAAGGCAACCGCAAGGTGGGCTTGCACCCGTTCGTGCGCCATGCCGATAGCGGCGGCCACTACCTGAGCACCTTGCCCACGCCCGCCATGTTCAAGGTGTCGCAGGAAGCAACGGGATCGCGCAACAACATGAGTTTTGAAGCGCTGTCGTTCTCGTCGGATGGCAAGAGCTTGTGGCTGGGCATGGAAGCGGCGCTGTACCAGGATGGCCCGCTGGCCACGCCCGATAACGGCTCCGTCGTGCGCATCACGCGCCTGGACCGCGCCGGTACCGTGCTGGGCCAGTATGCATATGCTATCGAGCCGGTGGCGTCGCGGCCGGCGCCAGGCAAGGAAGCGGACAATGGCGTGTCGGAAATCCTTGCCGTCAACGGTCACCAGTTGCTGGTGGTGGAGCGGGCCGGCGTGGAACATGCTGACGGTGTGTATACGAACCACGTGCGCGTGTATGCGATGGACACGGATGGCGCCACCGACATCCAGGCCATGCCGGCCCTGGCGGGCGCGGCCTACGTGCCGGCGCGCAAGCGATTGTTGCTGGACCTGGAAAAGACCGGCCTGGCACGGGTCGACAATATCGAAGGCATCAGCTGGGGCCCGCGCCTGGAAAATGGCCGCCGCAGCCTGGTGATGATTTCCGACGATAATTTCAACGCCCAGCAAGTCACGCAAATCCTTGCCTTCGAAGTGCTCTAGTTTCCAGGCTGGCCAGCTGGCCCCTCTGCCTGGCCAGCATGGCCGTGATCGTGTCGTGCGGCGACGGGTGGCCCAGGAAGTATCCCTGCGCCATGTCGCAGCCGTACTCTTCCAGCATCAGCAGTTGCTCGTCCGTTTCCACGCCTTCGGCCACCACCACCATTTTCAAGCCATGCGCCATGGCGATGATGGCGCGCGTGATGGCCGCGTTTTCCGTATCCTGCGGCAAGCCGGCGATAAAACTCTTGTCGATCTTCAAGGCTCGCACGTCGAAGCGTTTCAAGTAATTCATTGACGAGTATCCCGTGCCGAAGTCGTCGATCGACAGGTACACGCCGATGCCGCGCAATTGCTCCAGGGTCACCATGGTGGCGCGCGCATCGTCCATCAAGGTCCCTTCCGTCAATTCCAGTTCCAGCAGGCGCGCATCGAGGCCCGTGTCAGCCAGGGCCGAGAGCACGATTTGCATCAGGTTTTCATCTTTGAATTGCTTGGCCGACAGGTTGACGGCCATGCGGATGGCCCGCCCGCCATCGTTTTGCCACGCCTTGGCCTGGTTGCACGCCGTGCGCAGCACCCATTCGCCGATGGGCATGATCAATCCCGTCTCTTCGGCCAGCGGGATGAATTCCGTGGGCGAGATGATGCCCCGCTCGGGATGGCGCCAGCGGATCAGCGCTTCCACGCCGACGATTTGCGTGCTGGGCACGTCGATCTGCGGCTGGTACAGCAGGTATAGCTCGTTGTTCTGCAAGGCCTTCCTCAAGCCCACTTCCATCTTGACGTGGCTCATGATTTCCATCGTCAGCGAAGAACTATAGAGCTTGGCGTTGTTCTTGCCGCAGTTCTTCGCGTGGTACATCGCCGTGTCCGCATATTTGAGCAGCGAGTTGCAGTCCTCGCCATCTTCCGGATACAGCGAAATGCCGATACTGGCCGTGACGAAAATCTCGTGCCCCTCGATCATGAAGGGCCGGCGCATGGCTTCCTTGACGCGGTGCGCCACGTTCAGCGCGTCTTCCACGCGCTCCAGATCGGGTATCAAGATCGTGAATTCGTCGCCGCCCAGGCGCGCCAGGTTGCTGCCGCCGAAGACGGCTTCAAACTCGTGTTCGGCGCGCAGCACCAGGTCGCTGGGGCGGATGGTTTCGCGCAGGCGCTCGGACACCACCTTGAGCAAATGGTCGCCCACGTCGTGGCCCAAGGTGTCGTTGATGCGCTTGAAGGCATCGAGGTCCATGAACAGCACGGCGAATTTCTTGTCGTGTTCCTTCGAGCGCAGCAGCTCGCGCTCCAGCGTTTCCAGGAACGCTTGCCGGTTGGGGATGCCCGTCAGGCTGTCGCAGTAGGCCAGGCGCCGGATCTGCTCCTCAGTACGCTTGCGTTCGCTGATATCGCGCACCAGGCCCAGGACTTCATCGGCCCCCGTCGCCACCAGGCGCGCTTCGAAATGGCGCGTGCTGTCTTCGTGCGTGAGCGTGTAGTCGACCGAGCCGATATGCTGCGTGGCCAGCACGGCGTGCGCCTGGTCGAGCAGGCGCGCGGCGATTTCGGGCGGCAGCACGTCGCGGATATGGCTGCCCACGCAGTCGGTGATGGAAAAGCCGGCGCTGGCGTCGTGGCCCTGTTCGTAGTCGAGATAAAAGCCTTCGCGGTTCAGGCGAAAGAAGGTGTCGGGGATGGCGGCCAGTACGGCGCGGTTGTGCGCGTCGGCGATGCGCAGGCGGGCGATGGCGTCGCTGGCGCGCAGCACGTACAGCACGCGGTGGCCGAGGATGGGCCAGTTGATGGGTTTGGAAATGAAGTCGGTGGCGCCCACCTCGTAGGCGCGCGTGACGGCTTCCAGTTCGTCGCCGCCCGTCACCATGATGATGGGCACCGTGCCGCCCACTTCCTGGTGGCGGATTTCGCGGCACACGGCAAAGCCGTCCATGGCCGGCATGTCGACGTCGAGCATGACCAGGTCCGGGCCGCTGTGCTTGTAACTGGCCAGTGCCTGCACGCCGTCTTCGGCCTCGATCACGTCCAGGCCCACCTGCGTGAGCATCTGCCGCATCAGCAGGCGCATCACGGGATCGTCGTCGGCCACCAGCACCAGGCCGCGGGGAGGGGAGAGAGGCGCTGTCATGTCAGTGTTCCTTCACGAGGATGGCGTTCAGCGAGTCGCGTACGGCCAGGAAGGCTTGCTGCATCTGCAGCAGCAGGGGAGCCGCGCCCTCGGTGCTGCCGGCGCGGCCCAGTTTTTCCATCTCCTTGCACAGCTGCGCCAGGCCGTCGGCGCCCACGTTGGCGCTGCTTGACTTCAGGCTGTGCGCCACCTTGCGCAGCGCTTCCGCATCGGCGCCGGCAATCGCTGCGCGCATGGCGCTCAACTGGCGCGGCGTCTCGCCGACGAAGGCCTGGATGACCCGTTCAAGCAGCGCATCGCCATCCGTGCCGGACAGGGCGCGGATGTTTTCCAGCGCTTGCCGGTTCAGCGGCTGGCCGGCTGGCGTGGGCTGCGGCGCGGGAGGCGTCTCTGGCGGCGTTTGTTGCTCTGGCACTTCGCTGTGGTGCACGGTGGCCGCGCGCGGCAGGGTGATCCAGCGCGCGATCGTGTGGCCCAGGTCTTGCTGCGTGAACGGTTTGCTCAGGTAATCGTCCATGCCGGCCGCGAGGCATGCTTCGCGGTCGCCCTGCAGCGCATTGGCCGTGATGGCGACGATGGGCAGCACGCGCGCGTGGCCGCAGTGCTGTTCGTGGCGGCGGATTTCCGCCGTGGCGGCAAAGCCATCCATCACGGGCATCTGGCAATCCATCAGGATCAGATCGAAATCCTCGGCCTGCGCCGCCTGCAAGGCTTCTTGGCCGTTGTGCGCGCAGACCACGTCCAGGCCCAGGCTGTCGAGCATGGCCAGCGCCACTTCCACGTTGACGGGATTGTCCTCTGCCAGCAGCACGCGGCGGCGCTGGCGCCGGCCCACCTGACGGGGCGCGTGCGGCGGATGGATGCGCATGCCCTCGCTGACGCGCGGCGGCGTGACGATGCAGTCGAACAGGTCGCATTCGCGGGCCGGCTTGATCAGCTGGTAGGCCACGCCCGCCTCGCGCCGCTGCACCGGGTCGGCCGCCGCCTGTTCCGTGCTCAGCAGTAGCAGCCTGAGGTCGGCCAGCAGCGGGTCGCTCTTGATGTTGGCGGCCAGGGCCAGGCCGCTGGTGCGCGGCAACTCCATGTCGAGCAGGGCCACGGCATATGGCGTGCCCGCCTGCGCGGCCGCGCGCAGCTTGCCCAGGCAGTCGCTGGCCGTGCCGGCGCTGTCGCTGACGATGTGCCAGCTGGCCAGTTGCCGCTCCAGCACGGCGCGCGTGGCGGGTGTGTGGTCGACGATCAAGGCGCGTAACCCTCGCGTGGTTTTCAGGTTGAAGGACGGGTCATCGCTGTCGACCCGCCGCTTATCGAAATTTACTTCGAACCAGAAGATCGACCCTTGCGTTAAAGCATTATCAACGCCGATAGTGCCACCCATCAGCTCCACCAGCTGTTTCGAGATCGTCAGTCCCAGGCCCGTGCCGCCGTGCTTGCGCGTGGTCGAGCCGTCCGCCTGCGAGAACGATTCGAAGATGCGCGTCTGCGCTTCGCTCGACACGCCGATGCCCGTGTCGTGCACCTCGAAGCGCAAGCCCACGCTGGGCGCGTCTTCGCCGCAGACGGTCACTTTCACGGTGACCTTGCCCGTTTCCGTGAACTTGATGGCATTGCCCAGCAGGTTGACGATGATCTGGCGCAAGCGGTTCGGGTCGCCGCAGATGGCGATCGGGATGTCGTAGGCGATGTCGAATTCCAGGCTGATGTTTTTCGCTTCCGCCTGCGGCGCGAACACGTGTTCTATGTCGTCGAGCAATTCGCGGAAATTGAAGCGGATGTATTCCACGCTCAGCTTGCCCGCCTCGATCTTGGAAAAGTCGAGGATGTCGTTGATGATCACCAGTAAATTCTGTCCTGAACGCTGCACCATGCTCGTGTAGTGGCGCTGCTGCGGGCTCAAAGGGCTGGCCAGCAGCAGTTCCGTCATGCCCAGCACGCCATTCATCGGCGTGCGGATTTCATGGCTCATGGTGGCAAGGAAAGCGCTTTTCGCCTGGCTGGCCGCCTCGGCCGCGTCCTTGGCCTTTTCCAGCTGCGCCGTGCGCACGCCCACCTGGCGCTCGAGCTGGTCGCGGTAATTGGCCAGGGTGCTGTCGCGGCTGTCGATCTGCGCCAGCATGTCGTTGAAGCTGTCGATCAGCACGCCCAGCTCGTCGCTGCGCTGGTGCGCGATGCGGTGGCTGTAGGTCTGGCTGCTCGACACTTTTTGCGCCGTGTCGATCAGCTTGGTGATCGGTTCGGCGATCACGCTCTTGAAGCGCCGCGCCAGGAAGACGGCGATCAGGAAGGACAGCACGGTGGCGCCGCCGATGGCGCCCACGTGGCGGCCGATGTCGCGCCACATGTGGTTCAGGTCCGCCTCGATCAGCACGGCGCCGATGATCTGTTGCGGCTCGCCTGGCCGGTAGACGGGACGGTACAAGCGCATGGCGGGCGCCAGGGTCGTGCCCGAGCCTTGCGTGACGGGCTGCACGGCCATGTCGGCCAGTAAGGCCGGGTCCATGTCTTCCGGCGCCGCCAGGCCGTCTGCGTGCTGCGACGCACGGTACAGGGCGAACAAACGCCCGCCCTTGTCGAACAGGGCCGCCTGGGCCACCTCGTCGCGCGCGGCCAGCGCGGCCAGCACCTGTTCCGCCTGCGCCTGCGCCGATTTTCCCGCCAGCAAGGGCGCCGCGCTGGCCGCGCCGATCACGCCCGCCAGCGACAGCAGCTGCTTGCCTTCATCGCTCTTGTGGCTGAGCACGGACGTCAGCGCAAACGCCACGAACACCAGCAGCAGCGCGCAGCCCGACGACAGTACCGAAATCATGGTCAGCTTCTGGCTGATGCTGGAGCGTTGGAAATTGAACATGAATTCGCTGCTTCCCCGGTCGCCCGTTGACTGTTATTTAATTCCTATTGGAAAAATATAGACGCGAAGACACACCCTGATATTGATGTGGGTCTAAGGGAGGAGAGGGGAGGGGAACTTACTGAAGATGAAACAACGAGGGCGCAACAATGGGGTCAGACCCGGCGGGGACATGTGCCCTAATAGGGCACATGTCGATCCCGCAGGGACTGACCCCAGCACTTACATTAGCAACACCCTCCGCGTTTTCCCGCGCCGCCATAACGCGCTTCCTGCCGTTCGCGGAAAAACTCTTCATACGTCATCATCGGCTCGCCGGGATGGGTCACTTCCCGGTGCGCCACATAGGTGTCGTACTCGGGCAAGCCGCACATGAGCCGCATGCTTTGCCCCAGATACCGTCCAGCCTTGATGATTTCGTCGATCATCATTGCACCGTGGGCAAGGCCTGGAACGGCGTTTCCTTGGTGCTCGGCTGGCTGTCGGCGCGCGCCTTCAGAATCGTACGGACGCCGAAGAACAGCACGCTGACGACGACGATGACGAAGAAGGCGGCCAGGCCGGCGTCCAGGTAATCGTTGAAGATGATCTGCTGCATCTGCGCCACCGACTTGGCTGGCGCCAGCAGGGTGCCTTCATCGAGCGCCGCCGAATATTTCCTGGCGTGCGCGAGGAAGCCGACGCGCGGGTTGGCGTCGAAAATCTTTTGCCAGCCCGCCGTCAGGGTGCACAGCAGCAGCCAGATGGTCGGCGTGATGGTGACCCACGCATACTGGCCACGCTTCATCTTGAACAGCACGCAGGTGCCGAGGATCAGCGCGATCGCGGCCAGCATCTGGTTGGCGATGCCGAACAGCGGCCACAAGGTGTTGATGCCGCCCAATGGATCGACCACGCCCTGGTACAGGAAGTAGCCCCAGGCCGCCACGCACAGGCCCGTGGCCAGCAGGTTGGCGATGACGTTTTCCGTCTTTTTCAGGCTAGGCACGAAGCTGCCCAGCAAGTCTTGCAGCATGAAGCGGCCGGCACGCGTGCCCGCATCGACGGCCGTCAGGATGAACAGCGCTTCGAACAAAATCGCGAAGTGGTACCAGAAAGCCATCATGGCCTTGCCGCCGATGGCGCCGGACAGGATCTGTGCCATGCCGACGGCCAGGGTCGGTGCGCCGCCTGCGCGCGAGATGATGCTGTGCTCGCCAACGTCCTTGGCCGTCTGCGTCAGCATTTCCGGTGTGACATAGAAGCCCCATTGCGAGATCGCCTGAGCGGCGGACTCGGCCGTGGTGCCGATCAGGGCGGCCGGGCTGTTCATGGCGAAATAGATGCCTGGCTCGATGGTCGATGCGGCCACCAGGGCCATGATGGCAACAAACGATTCCATCAGCATGGCGCCATAGCCGATGAAGCGGGCGTGGCTTTCGTTTTCAATCATCTTCGGCGTGGTGCCCGAGGAAATCAGCGCGTGGAAGCCGGAGACGGCGCCGCAGGCGATCGTAATGAACAGGAAGGGGAACAGATTACCCGACCAGACAGGGCCGGAGCCGTCGATGAACTTGGTCATGGCCGGCATTTTCAGGTAGGGCGCGACGACGATGATGCCGATGGCCAGGCCCAGGATGGTGCCGATTTTCAGGAAAGTCGACAGGTAGTCGCGCGGCGCCAGCAGCAGCCACACGGGCAGGACGGAGGCGATGAAGCCGTAGCCGATCAGCATCCACGTCAGTTCCGTTCCCGTGAACGTGAACATCGGACCGAGCACCGCGTGTTCCTGCACGTACTGGCCGCCGATGATGGCCAGCATCAGCAGGACGAAGCCGATGATGGAAATCTCTCCGATGCGGCCCACGCGGATGAAGCGCGAGTACACACCCATGAACAGGGCGATGGGGATCGTCGCCATCACGGTGAAGCTGCCCCATGGGGAACCGGTCAGCGCCTTGACGACGATCAAGGCCAGCACGGCCAAAATGATGACCATGATCATGAAGCAGCCCAAGAGCGCAATCATGCCGGGAATTTCGCCCAGTTCCGCCTTGATCAGGTCGCCCAGCGAGCGGCCATCGCGGCGCATGGAAATGAACAGCACGATGAAATCCTGCACGGCGCCGGCAAACACGACGCCAGCCAAAATCCACAGCATGCCGGGCAAATAGCCCATTTGCGCGGCCAGCACGGGGCCGACCAGGGGACCGGCGCCGGCAATCGCCGCGAAATGGTGGCCGAACAGCACATATTTGTTGGTCGGCACGTGGTCGAGGCCATCGTTGTGCTTGAAGGCCGGCGTCATGCGGCGGGCATCCAGGCCCAGCACCTTGTCGGCGATGAACAGGCTGTAGAAACGGTAGGCGATCAGATAGACGCAGACGGCGGCGATGACGATCCAGATCGCGCTGATCGGTTCGCCACGTTGCAGGGCGACGACGCCCAGGGACCCAGCGCCTGCCAGCGCAAGCGCTGCCCAGCCGAGCTGTTTGAAAATGCGGTTCATGCTTCCTCCAGAGATTGACGGGCGCTGTGCCGTGCGATGATGTGTGCTGCCGAGCCTGGTCGTCGCCAGTTTGGGTGTGAATTGGGTGTATCTGCAGCTTATGGCGAGTATTCAGGAATCGTATAATCGATGCAAGCGCACGACTACGCAGTAACGCTCAGTATTACTACGCAGACCGATTGCCGCGCCGCGACGTAAAATCACGCATTCCCACCAGCATCGACGCCGCCGGAGCGCGCAAGGCCATGAAACTCAGACAGAAAGTCATCTTCCTGGCCATCACGCCGCTCATCCTCGCCCTGTGCGCCATCGCGTTTGCCGTGCGGCATCAGGCGATCACCCTGGCCGAGCAGCAGCGCGCCACCATCCAGCAAGCGTACTTGGCCAGCAAGGAGGCCGAACTCAAGCATTACGTGACCCTGGCCAGCCATTCCATCGCCTCCCTGTACCAGTCGGGGCGCAAGGATGACGCCACGCAAGAGGAGGCCAAGCGCATCCTGTCGGCCCTCAGCTATGGCGACGACGGCTATTTCTTCATCTATGATTTGCAGGGCAAGTCGCTGATGCATCCGCGCCAGCCCGAGCTGGTGGGGCAGAATTTGTGGCAATTGCGCGACGCCGAGGGCAATCTGACCATCCAGCGCCTGATGCAGCGGGCCAAGAGCGGCGGCGGTTTCGAGCGCTACAACTGGATCAAGCCGTCGAGCAACAAGTCCGCACCCAAGCTCGGCTATGTGATCCTGATGCCGGAATGGGGCTGGATGATGGGTACCGGCATTTATATGGACGACGTGGACCAGGCGCTGGCCAAGGTCGACGCCCAGCAGTCGCGCAATATCCGCTCGACCATGGAGCTGATCGCCGCCATCGCCATCCTCGGCTCCCTGCTGGTGGCCGCCTGCGGCCTCGTGCTGAACTTGCGCGAATTGCGCGTGGCCGACGCCAAGCTGAAGGTGCTGGCGCAGAGGGTGGTCGAGTCGCAGGAGGAAGAGCGGGCGCGGCTGTCGCGCGACTTGCATGACGGCATCAGCCAGTGGCTGGTGTCGATCAAACTGCAGATCGAGGCGGGCATCGCGCGCCTGGGTGGCAATGCCGAGCAGAAAGACAAGGCGCCCGCCACCTTCGAGCGGGCCGCCGAGCAGCTGAACAAGGTGCTGGGCGAGGTGCGGCGCATTTCGCACAATCTGCGCCCGGCCATTCTCGACGACCTGGGCCTGGCCGCCGCGCTCGACCACCTCGTGCATGAATTTAACGACAGCAGCAGCGCGCAAGCCAGTTTCACGGCCAGTCCCGCGGCGGCGGGCGAGGGCTTGCCCGACATGGTGAATACCGTGCTGTTCCGCATCGCCCAGGAAGCGCTGACCAATTGCGAGCGCCATGCCCACGCGCGCGGCGTGGAAGTGAGCTTGCTCGAAGCGGGCAAGGCCGTGGAATTGCGCATCCAGGATAATGGCGGCGGCTTCGATTTTGACGGCATCGCCCTGCATCCGCAGCGCGGCATCGGCCTGCGCAATATGACGGAACGCATGGAAGCCATCGGCGGCAGCCTGCACATCACCTCGTCCCCGGCCGGCACCGTGGTGCTGGCGCGGCTTGAGCTTTCCTCCACATTAAAATAGAGAACCATGACCGAGAAGATCAACATCCTGCTGGTGGACGACCACCCCCTCGTGCGCGACGGCTTGCGTGCGCGCCTGGAAGCGGTGGCGCATTTCGACGTGGTGGCCGAGGCGGGCGGGGCCGACGAGGCGCTGGCACAGGCGCGCCTTCATCAGGTGGACCTCGTGTTGATGGATATCAATATGCGCGGCATCAACGGCATCGAAGCGACGGCCCTGTTCAAGCAGGCGTTTCCGCAGATTGCCGTGCTGATACTGTCCATGCACGACAAGCTCGAATATGTGTCGCAAGCCATCGCCGCCGGCGCGCGCGGCTATGTGCTCAAAGATGCTCCTGGGAAAGATATCGTCTTCGCCATCGAGACGGTGATGTCGGGCGGTATCTATTACAGCGCGGCGCTGGCGCGGCAGCTGTCGCGTCCGCAAGTGCACGATTCCTTCCTCACCACGCGCGAGCAGCAGGTGTTGCAGCACATCGCGGCGGGCCAGTCGAACAAGCAGATCGCCCGCGCGCTGGATCTGAGCGTGCGCACGGTGGAGACGCACCGGCTGAACATCAAGCGCAAGCTCGGCATCGAAGGGCAGGCCGAATTGATCAAATATGCGGTCGAGCACGCGCATGGCGGCAGCGCCTGAGCATGCGCGCGCCGTGCCGGATTTTTGCCACACCCGCATGGCAGGCGGGTCTCGCGGGAGAATGTTCTTTTTGAACATTTATTGCCAAAATTAAACTGTTTCGCAGGTGAGATTCGGATAGAATGATTCTCGCTGTCGAGGGCATCCCTGTCGGGCCAGGGTTGCCAATGCTGGTCAGTTTATTTACTATGGCGCCCTACCCACACTGAGATACCGATGTCAGCGTCTGAATCAAACCTGTTTCCGTTGGTGGGATTACAAGCAGTGGCCAATGCTCATAACGAGTGGGTCGCTGTCACCCTGCATGGTCCGCAGGCCTGGACGGCGCCGCTGCTGGCGGCGCTGGCCGCCGCCGATGCGTATGCCTTCCTGGCGCCGCTCGACTGCATCATTCCCCTGGCCGACCCGCATGGCGTGGACGAGGCTGTGCTGGCGCAACTGGCGCCGCAACGCACCATCTTCCGTTTGCCGGCGCATCTTGCCGGCGACAAGCAACTCCAGAAAAAATGCCAGCAATGGCGCGACGCCGGCTATCGCATCCTTCTCGATGGGGCCGAAGCCGGTCCCGTGACGGCGGCGCAAGTTGACGCGCGCGCGCTGAGCTTTGATGCGGCCGGCGCGCACCCGGCCCTGCACCAGCTGCTGCCCCTGGCGGGGCCGCACCTGGCTTACAACATCGCCGACGCGGGGCAGTTTGCTGCCTTGCAAGAGCTTGGCGTCAGCTGGTTTGCCGGCGATTACGCCCTGCACCATGCGCGCCAGCAAAGCGAGCCGGAAGACGCCACGTCGCGGCGCCGCTTGCTGGCGCTGCTGGGCTTGCTGGCCCGCGATGCCGACGCGCACGAGCTGGAAGTGCCGCTCAAGCAAGATCCATCGCTCAGCTATCATTTGTTAAAACTGGTCAATTCAGCCGCCTTTGGTTTCACGGCGCCGATTACCAGTTTCAGCCAGGCCATCACCTTGCTGGGGCGGCGCCAGCTGCAGCGCTGGCTGCAACTGCTGCTGTATGCGCGGCAACAGGACGACGGCAAGATCCACGCGCTGCTGCCGCTGGCGGCCGTGCGCGCGGCGCAGATGGAAGCGCTGTGCCAGCTGCGTGGCGGCGACCGCGACGCGCAAGACCTGGCCTTCATGGCGGGCGTGTTCTCCCTGCTCGACGTCTTGCTGGGCATGCCGATGGAAGAGATCATCGCCACCCTGAACCTGGCGCCCGCAGTGAGCGCCGCCTTGCTCGAACGCAATGGCGAACTGGGCACCTTGCTGGCGCTGGTCGAAAGCGCCACGCCGCCGCCCGAGGGCTTGCGCCGCGCCGGCATCGATGGAGCAACCTATTGGCGCAGCCTGCTGCAGGCCTACCAATGGGCCATCCAGGTCAGCCGGAACCTCTAGCATGACCCTGTTTCCGGTGTCGGATTTCCTTGGTGACAGCGCCGCCCTGTGCGACGCCGTCGTGCGTTTGCGCGGCCCCGCGCTGGTCACTGAGCTGGGCCGTATCGCCAGCGCCGTGATGGTCAGTCCGCATGGCCAGTTCCTGCCCGCGGCCAGCACCGATGGCGGCGCTCCGCCCGCGCCTTTCCCCCGCGATACGCCCGCCTTGTTGCAGGAAATCAGCTTCGATGGCCATTGCTTTGGCCATTACAGCGTGGCGGGACGCAGTGTGTACAGCGACGCCGACCGTCGCCACCTGGCCAGCCTGGCATCGCTGACGGCCGGCGTCTTGCAAGTGCATTCGCTGGCGCAACGTTCCACGCACGCCTACGCGCAGGTGGAAGCCTTGCTGGCGCAGCAGACGCAAATCCTCGACCAGTTGCACGAATCCGTGCTGACGATGGATTTGACCGGTTACATCACCAGCTGGAACAAGGGCGCCGAGCGCCTGTTCGGCTACACCTCGGTGGAAGCCGTGGGGCGCAACATCCTGTTTCTGTACGACGATGAAGACACGGGTTTCCACGACGCCTTTCTGGAGCAGGGAGGGCGCCTGATGGAGGTGCGCCGCCGAAAGAAGTCGGGCGAGATCTTCTGGGCCAGCCTGTCCCTGTCGCCGCTGCAAGACCTGGACGACAAGCCCATCGGACTCATCGCCTACCTGACGGACATCACCGAGCGCAAGCTGGCCGAAGAGCGCCTGCACCACCTGGCCTATTACGACCCGCTGACCAGCCTGCCCAACCGCACCTTGCTGGCCAAGCTGGTTGACCAGGCCCTCTCCGTGGCGCAGCGCAGCAAGATGCTCGGCTGCGTGCTGTTCATCGACCTGAACCGCTTTAAACTGATCAACGACACCCTGGGCCGGCGCATCGGCGACGAGCTGCTGCGGCAAGTGTCGCTGCGTTTTCGCCATGCCTTGCGCGACCAGGACCTGGTGGCCCGCCTGGGCGGCGACGAGTTCGCCGTCGGCCTGTTCGACATCGGCCAGCATTTCGAGGCCAGCATGGTGGCGCAAAAGCTGCTGGCCTCGCTGGTGGAACCGTTTTTGATCGAAGGCCACGACCTGCGCGTGGGCGCCAGCATCGGCATCAGCGTCTACCCGCAAGACGGGCAGGACGCGGAAACCCTGCTGCGCCTGGCCGACATCGCCATGTACCGCGCCAAACAGGACAGCGGCGGCGAAGCGGAAAGCGTGGCCTTCTACAGCCAGGACATGAACCTGGGCATGCAGGCGCGCATGCGCCTGGAAACAGGCTTGCGCCAGGCTTTGTCCGAGCAGCAACTGCTGCTGCACTACCAGCCGAAATACGCGCTGGGCAGCGGCCGCATCATCGGCGCCGAAGCGCTGGTGCGCTGGCACCACCCGCAGCACGGCATGATCCCGCCGGCCGAATTCATCCCCCTGGCCGAATCGACGGGCCTGGTAGTGCAAGTGGGCGAATGGGTGCTGGAAGCGGCCTGCGCCCAGGCGCAAGCGTGGAAACTGGCCGGCCTGCCGCCGATCCGCCTGGCCGTGAACGTCTCCGCCCGCGAATTCACGTCAGCCCTGCCCGCCAGGGTGGCGGCGACCCTGTCCCGCTACGGCCTGGAAGCGGCCTGGCTGGAGCTGGAAATCACGGAAAGCACCCTGATGCACAACATCGAGAGAGTCATCGGCATCATGGACCGCATCACGGCCCTGGGTGTGGCCCTGTCGCTGGACGACTTCGGCACCGGTTATTCCAGCCTGTCCTATTTGAAACGTTTTCCCATCGACACGTTAAAAATCGACAGGTCCTTCACCACCGGCATCCCCACCGACGCCAGCGACTGCGCCATCGCCAGCACCATCATCAGCATCGCCCAGCAACTGCACCATAAAGTGATCGCGGAAGGCGTGGAAACGACCGAGCAACTGGCCTTCCTGAAGAGTTCGGGCTGCGACGAAGTGCAAGGCTATCTGTTCTCGCGCCCGTTGCCAGCGGTGGAGTTCGAGAAGGCGCTGCGGGAAAACTGGGGCCTGTAAGGCTCAGTTTTGCTGTGCCAGCGCCGGCGTTGCCCCCGCAGACGAAGAGCCGTGGCTGTTCTCCTGTCCGCTTCGCTGGGGGAAATAAGGCCACGGGAGTGCTAGCCATTGGTAAGCCACTGACCTTTATGTATAATGCTGCCATCTGGAAGCGTGGCCGAGTGGTTGAAGGCACCAGTCTTGAAAACTGGCGACGGGTTAAACTGTTCGTGAGTTCGAATCTCACCGCTTCCGCCAGGAAATAAAGAAACCGCCTTCGGGCGGTTTTTTATTGCCTGGCGGAAGCGAGCAGGGCGCCTTCGCGCCCTGCGTGTGAGATTCGAAGGGCTGGGCCTACCGGCCCAGCCCGCCCCGAATCCTCCAACTGCTGCCGCTGCGCGGCAGCCCCGCGCGCCGCAGGCGCGCGTTCGTGATTTCACAGCTTTTCGACTGAGCCAGCTTTCACAGCACCTACGCCTCAGTCCGTGTCTGAAATCCGGACCTGACCCTCGCTCCCGCTCGCTCCCGTGACCCTCGCTCCCGAAAGGCGCATGAGGACTAGCGCGGGAGGGCGAAGAGGGGGTATGCGATTTGACGCATTTTGACGCACTTTGAGCGGTTTTTAGTGCGGGTGGTGCATGGTGCGCGAAGGGCTGAGTTCGTGCGCTGGTGGGGCTGTAGCGCAGTCGCACGAGCTGCCCCTATCGCGTTTTGGGGAGCAAGAATCCTTTATAATTGTCATAATTTAATGTTCTGCAGGAAACAATCACCACAATGGCCAGCTCACAATCCAATCGCACAACTGTAAGTTCCGCTGTCCCAAGGTTCGAGGAACTCGACGGCCTTCGGGGGCTTGCTTCGTTCTCGGTTTTCCTCTCTCACGTCTACCTGATGCAGAAGGTGGACATCGTGCCGGCCAGCCTGAGTAGTTCTTTCCTGCGCTCCCTGTGGGACGGCGACGCCGCGGTGTACCTGTTCTTCATCCTGAGCGGTTTTGTCCTGGCGCTACCTTACTTTACCCGCGAGCGCAAACCGATCCAACTGCTCTCCTATCTGGTCAGGCGTGTCTTCCGGATATACCCAGCGTACCTAGTGGCGTTGTTGTTTTCGCTTTTGCTAATGCACTTTGTGTTCGCAAAAGGTGGCCTGTATGGGCTCAGCGACTGGATAAACACTTTTTGGCGAGGTGAGGTATCTGTCGCCGAAGTCTTGCGGCATATTACGATGATCGGCCCGGACACGAACAAGATTGATCCGCCTGTCTGGACGCTGCGACTGGAACTGATCATTTCAGCAGTGTTCCCGTTAATCATCTACGTGCTGCAGGGCAAAAACTCGCGCGTTCTTTGCTGCGCCGTTGTCGTGGCGTTTGCCGCGTTTTTCTTCTTGAAGCCCACCGCGTTCCTGTACTTTGCCCTATTCATTACCGGCGGCATTCTTGCGAAGTTGCACCAGGCGTTGGCTACATACCTGCGTAGCCTCCCGTCCATAGTGGGCGCGCTGCTTCTTGCGGGCGCGTTCTTCCTTTATTCAAGCCGATTCACCGTGCAGGCGGTAGGGGACAACGAAACGCTTTGGCACTGCCTGGTAGGCGCTGGAGCCGCGTTTCTGATTATTCTCGCCATCTCTTACTCGCCATTCACCTCGCTGCTCAGAACTAGGCCCGTCCAGTTCCTTGGTGATATTTCGTACAGTTTGTATCTTTTGCATTTTCCGATCCTGCTTGCGTTGTCTTCATTGGTTTTTCCTGCGACGCAATCGCTTATGCTGTGTGCGGCAATAGCCTTGGTAATCAGCGTTGGCGCGGCGTACCTTTCGCTCAGGTTCGTCGAGCGGCCGTTCCAGGCCCTCGGCAGGCGTGTCTCGAACTCAGGCATGATCGCCGCATTGCAAGAAACTGTTCAGACCAAAATGGCGCGCTGGTTGGCAGCTTAAGTCGAAACTCATTGTGGCCCGGCCTCGACCGGCATCGTTGGGATGCCGGTCATGCTGGCATTGGCCCATGTGATACTCGACATTAGGTATGTGATACTTGTTGTTCAGACAGGTAACTGCTCTATTGAGAGTCCTTGCACAGCAAAATTGTTTCCGCATCATATGTATGATGCCGCGAAAACAGGGCGTTGTAAGGGGTCAGGAAAACCTTTGATACGGAATGAAAATAACCGTAAGTTATTGATATTGAATGAATACTTTTTAGACTTGAAAACTAGCGACGGGTTAAACTGTTCGTGAGTTCGAATCTCACCGCTTCCGCCAGGCAATAAAAAACCGTCCAACTATTTGGGTTCAGTTCACTTTCAGTGGTTTTTATTTCGCTCACCACTAAACGACGCTTTTCTCCCGCTGGTCCGCTAAAAGCGCAGTTCATCGCAAGCTGTTAGTTCTTTGTCGCCATCTCCTTTATCTTCCTTGTTGAGCTGGCGCGAACGGTCGCGCTGCCGCGCCTTTCAACGGGGATGTCCACATGCTGAAACTTCACACGCGTCGCCTCGCCTCACCGCTGCTGCTGACACTGCTTTTACTACTGCAAGCTCCTGCCAGCCAGGCTGACTCCGTCTCCACCGCCACCGCTGCTTCCGCACTTGGCGAAGAAGAAGCGCTGGCCGCACGCATCAACAGCGAGATCGCGCCCCTGTTCAAAGCCAACGAGCCTGGCGCGACGATCATTGTCACGCGGGATGGCCTGACCGTGTTTCGCAAGGCCTATGGCATGGCCGATGTGGCCAAGGGCTTGCCCATGACCCCGGACACGGTGATGCGCATCGCCTCAATCACCAAACAGTTCACTGCCACGGGCATCTTGATGCTGGTCGATGAAGGCAAGCTGGCCCTGGGCGACGACATCCACAAGTTCTTTCCCGACTACCCCAGCGGAGGCCAGCGCATTACGATCGAACATCTGCTGACCCATACTTCGGGCATCGCCAACTATACGAACAAGCCGGGCTTTGAGGCGGGAATGAACACGGATCTGACCGTGAGTCAGATGATAGACAGCTTCAAGAACGATACGCTCCAGTTCGAACCGGGTACCCGCTATGCGTACAGCAATTCAGGTTACTTCTTGCTGGGTGCGATTCTCGAAAAGGTATCCGGGGTATCGTATGCAAAATTCGTCGAACAGCGCATCTTCGTGCCGCTCGGTATGGTCAACAGCGCTTACGATGGCCATGAACGTGGCAGCGCGATGCGCGCCCAGGGCTATACGCGCAGCAGTGGCGGCGCTGGCTTCGAACCAGGCAAGGCGGTCAGCATGACGTTGCCGTATGCGGCCGGCGCACTCGTGTCCACAGTGGACGACCTGGCGCGCTGGGATGCCGCCGTCAGCGCAGGCAAACTGCTTCAGCCTTCCACTCAGCAGAAAGCGTTTACCGCCTATGTCCTGGCCGACGGCAAAAGTGTCCCCTATGGCTACGGATGGAGCGTGCGCGAGATGCGCGGTATGCCAATGCAGTCACATGGCGGCGGCATTCCCGGATTTTCTACTTACGCTTTGCGTCTGCCCGAGAAACAATTGTATGTGGCGGTGCTGAGCAATGCCGACAGGGGCCTTCCGGGGGCCGAAATGATCGCGTTGAAGGCGGCGACTATCGCAGTTGGCCATGTTTTTTCGGACTAGATGGCGCCTCTGCTCGAAGGAAATGTATTTGAGGAGTACGCAAAGCCTTTTTGTACCGATGCCTTTGTGTAGGTAGGTTAGTAGGTACGGCTTTCGTTGGGGACGAAGGCATCGCATAAACCTGGTCCGCCCCGTCTCCTCGACCTTGCGCTGCGGAGGCAGGGGGCCACCCGGTGTGAAGGATCCGTCCGCACCGCCGCCTGCAACGCATGCGCAATCTGCCAAAAACCTGGCCTTTTATTCCCGGCCAAGCGCGGCAAACAGATGGCAAAATTCTCATCTTGCATGGTTTTTAACTAGGATATTTTGTCCCAATGTATGGATATTGTTTTCAAGTAGTATGCATCAGAGCGTGCAGCAACACCGTCCTTGTATGGCAGTCGCTGACGTTTTCGCCTCTCTCATCTGCATATGGCAAATCAATGCGCCCGATGCCATTGTTATTTCATCGGTAGCTATAATGACAGAGTCAAACAGGGTGCCTGGGAGAAGGTTGGAACAGCAGCTGCTGATGCAGCGTTTTGAGGTGGTGCTCCTCACGATAGATAGTGTCAAGTAATAGACTGGAAATACTCAAAATGACGGATTTGGATTGGACCCCTATAGTCTTCGTGACGTTCAAGGCTCTCGTGCTCGGCACGGGCATGTTCTTCGCCATCAAGTGGCATTACGATCAAGGGAAGAAGGACAAGGATAAGGCGAAGCAGAATCGCGCGGTGCTGCGCGCAAGCGGCAAGGTGGTCACAGTCTTCGTGCTATTGCTCGTGGGCCTGGGGATCGCCACCTTCTTCCTTATCAGGATGGGCGGTCTGGAGTTGGACTTGACCCTCCCTTGATGGCAAAGAATAGTCGGCCGAGATCCATTGATGTGGCAGCAATTCCGCGATGCGGCTCGTGGGGGAACTGCCCCTCGCTTCGGCGCTGAAAAATTCCTCCCGATGTGTCTTGTTTGTGCAGAAGTACTGTGTAAAAATACAGTATCAACGTTCAAAAAGGACACCTCATGATCAAAGGCAGTTGCTGCTGTGGCTCAGTAAAGTTTGAATTGGCCTCACCCCCAGGCATGATGGGCATGTGTCACTGTTCGCGTTGCCGGAAGGCCGGAGCGAGTGCCCTGGCCTTCGTGGATAAAAATGCATTTACCTTGCTGGAGGGGCGGGAATTTATTCAACGATATGAGCCAGAGGCTCCTTTTAAATACGCTAGAACTTTTTGCAAAAAATGCGGGACTTCTTTGGGGGAGATTGGCTCAGAGAGCGATTCATTTCCAATATCGCTTAACTGCCTGGATGATGACCCTGAGGTAAGAATACAATTTCATGTGCATGTTGGCTCCAAGCCTGCATGGTATGAAATTTGTGATAATGCCAAACAGTTTCAAGAAAGTCCGACATAATAAAAAAACCAGTCATTTGACTGGTTTTTTATCGCATTCATGACACTCCGAAGAATTCCGATGATCGGTTGCTGTCAGGATGGCTCCTCCAGCCATACCCTCGCGAGCTGATCATTTATGCGCCACCGGCCCCTTGGCGATCGGCACAAACACTTTCCATTTATCTTGTATCGTGGGTTTGACGGTCTTGGCACAACTCACAGCAACATTCGGTCCGGACAGGCCATGGCTTTTCGGAACCCATTGCACACGCAACGCTACCGCGCATTTCGTCACCAGAATCTTCCGGTTCGGCTCCAGGACTTGCCAGTTTGTGCCATTTTTTGCATTTTCAGCTGCCATGAACTGTACTGCTGCATCCTTGATCTCAAACAAGCCATGGATGTCACCGCGTGTCCGGTCTTCGTCAAGCGTGCCAGCGAGTGCTGATGAGGCACCAGCAGCAAGAAAAAGGGCGGCAACAAAGGAGGTGTACATGCGTTTATTCAATCGTAACGGTACCCACATATTTACAATCCTTGCCAAGTCTGTTTGAGATCAGATAGAGATATGGAAGGTTCCACATTTCCAGTGTGTGCATTGTCACACAAGCTAGCGCAGCTTGTTCGTTTGCTTGCCGGATTCCTGTTTGATTGCAAGGTGGCGTATGAAGGCCAGCGTTTTCTGAGGTTCCGGGCATTTGACTGAGCGCCAGATGCATGGCGGGGACGGGAACAGCCTTTCTCCGTCGCAACTGGCATACTATTCAATGCATATGCCGATATGAGCAATGTTTGCAGAAACAAGCTGCGCCCAATTACCTGCCACCTTTGAATCCATGAAAAACATCAGCGTAGAATATCGTCACAACTTTCCCCTCGATCCGCTCGATGTCGTGCGTGTCTTCGATCAATCCGGAATCAAGCGCCCTACCGACAATCTCCCGAGAATCGCGCGCATGTTCGCCGCGCCTTGCCTTTTGCTGTCGGCCTGGGTGGATAATGAGCTTGTGGGTCTGGCCCGGTCACTGACGGACTATTCCTACTGCTGCTATCTGTCGGATCTGGCCGTCAACAAGCAGTACCAGGGCCTGGGTATCGGCAAGGAACTTGTCAAGCGCACCCAGGCCATCATCGGCGACGAAGTCTCCTTGATACTGCTGTCCGCCCCGGATGCCATGTCTTACTATCCGACGCTCGGTTTTGAGCCTGCAGGCAATGCCTACGTCATCCGGCGCAAATATTGAGCGCCCTATGAAACCCGTCTACACCCTTGCCGAAGCTCTGGCAAAAGACCCCAGCCGCGTCGCCAAAACCCAGTCCCTCACCCGCGACAGTTCCAGACCCCACATGGGTCTGAAAGGCAGTCACGGCCTGTTCGCTTCCGAAGCCTGGTGGGAAAGCATCGAGGCCAAACGCCTCCAGACGCAAATCGTGACGGGCAGCATCGAACGAACGTATTTCGCGGGCCAGGACAGCCGCCGTGGCTATCAGGTCAACAGCTTCACCTTGCGCCTGGCGGATGGCTCGACAGTCGACGAAAGCATCTACACGAATGACAAGCAGGACACCAGGCTGTTCGTGCCTGGCGCCATGGTGACGATGGTCTACGTGCTGGATGAGCTGAAGGCGCAGCCGGCTGTCGACGGCGGTGTCAATTACGCGCGAACCGTGCTGGAAGTGGCCATATTCGTCACGAAAGATCCGGAATAGGGGGCGGCGCCATGCCGACGCTCCATTTTCTGCACAAGCTTGACATTGGACAAGTTCCCAGCCGAAATTCGTTTGACCGCCCCCCGCGCCAGGTCTAGAGTCTACAAGGAACCCTCAACCGACCACGATCGCCTCCCATGGCCAAGCCTTTTCCCTTAAACCCCAAGAACCCCGAACGCATCTGCTGGGGTTGCGACAAGTATTGTCCGCCGGACGCCATGCGTTGCGGCAATGGCTCCGAACGCACGCAGCATCCGATCGAGCTGTTTGGCGAAGGCTGGAATGACTGGGGACTGGCGGCGGCCGACAAGGCCGACCAGGACGAAAACAAGCCTTGACGGCAAGCGCACCACGCGGCGCACCGCTACAATCGCCTCATCGCCCATTCATCCGAGCCGAGGAAATACCGATGCAAGAGATCCTGTCCCGCTGGCTGGCAAGCAGCGCCGGCGATTGCCCATTCGTCGAGCACCCGGCCGTGCACACGATCGATGAAGCACTGATCCACGTGCCGGCCATGCCTGGCCAGATGGTCAAGAATCTGTTCGTGCGCGATGAAAAGGGCCGCCGGCATTTCCTCGTCATCGTGCCCTTCGACAAGCGCATCAACCTGGCGGCGCTGGGGCGGCTTTTGCCAGCCAGTAAGCTGAGCATGGCCTCGCCCGAACGCTTGCTGCAGCACCTGGGCATCATGCCTGGTTCCGTCAGCCTGTTTGCGCTGATACACGACAGCGCGCAGGCGGTGGAACTGGTGCTCGACCAGGCCGTATGGGAAGCTGATTCAGTGCAAGCCCATCCGCTACGCAACACGGCGACAGTGGCGCTGTCGCATGCCATTCTGGTCAATTTCCTTGCGCATACGGGCCACGTGCCCCGCATTCTGAACGTCCCGGCGGCTGATTAAACGCCTTGTTTAATGCCCGGCCACGGGCGCGCCGCCGCTGCGTCGTCCCGGCCGGAAACCGTGCGCGCGGGCCGACCAGGCGACGAGAAAGGCCAGCATGAGCAAAGCTACCATGGCCCACGGGAAAGCGTCCGCGCCCCAGGTTTCCAGCAGGGCGCCGCCCACCACGCCCGCGGCGGCAATCGCGCCATTCCACGCCACCACATTCATCGACAAGGCCACGTCGGCGCCGCTGCCGGCCGTGTCGGCCAGCGCCGTTTGCAGCAGGGTGGCCGCGCCACCGAAGCTCAGGCCCCAGACGGCCATGCCCAGGTAGATCACAAAGGGGAGGTGCGACGCGACACCCAGCACGAAGGCCGTCGCGGCGAATACGGCCAGGCTGGCCAGCACGGTGGCGCGCAGGTGGCGCTCGACCAGCCGGCCCGTGATCCAGATGCCGGCCATGGCGGCGGCGCCGAAGACGAGCAGCACCAGGTCGATTCGCTGCGTCAATCCTGCCGGCGCCACGAACGGGGCGATGTAGGTGTAGAGAATGTTGTGCGCCAGCATCCAGGCGATGACGACGGCCAGCACGGGGCGCACGCCCGGCGTCGTGAAGACGCGACGCAGGGGCAGGCGTTCATGCACGGACTGGCCCGGGTAGTCGGGCACCTTCGCCAGCACCCAGGCGATCAGGATCAATGTCAGGGCGGAAATGATCCAGAACGCGGCGCGCCAGCCGACCAGGGAACCGAGCAAGGTGCCCAGCGGTACGCCCAGGGACAGGGCGACGGGCGCACCCACCATGGCCAGCGCCAGGGCGCGGCCTTGCTGATGGGGCGCCACCATGCGGCGCGCGTAGCCGGCCAGCAAGCTCCACGCCAGTCCGGCCGCCATGCCGGCAAAGAAGCGGGCCGCCAGGGTCAGCCAGTAGTGGGGCGACAGGGCCGTGACGGTATTGAACACGAGAAAGCCAATGATGGTCAGCAGCAGCACGTTGCGGCGGCGCCAGCCGCGCGTGGCGATGGTGAGCGGAATGGCGGCCAGCAGGGAGCCGAGCGCGTAGGCCGTGACCATTTGCCCGGCCAGCGCGGCGCTGACGCCGAGGCCCGCGCTGATTTGCGGCAACAAGCCGGCGGGCAAGGTTTCAGTCACGATGCAGATAAAACCCGTCATGGCCAGAGCCAGCAGGCCGGCGACGGGGAGGCGATCGGCCAGCGCAGGGCTGGTTCCGGTGGTGAGCGTAGCGTGATTCACGGCAAACATCCTTGTCAAGTAATCGGGCGCAGGAATCCCCCGACCGTTATGGCGGTACATATGTGCCGATCGGTATAAATATAGGCGATGGCGTGCCGCGTTGTCAACGACTTCTGTATCGAGTAGTATGTAAGTAGCGTATGAGCAGATGAGAAGGAGCGATGGATGGCGCAAATGGGACGGCCGCGCACGTTCGACCGGCAGGCAGCGGTCGAACAGGCCATGTTTTTATTCTGGCAGCAGGGGTATGAATCGACGTCCTTGAGCCAGCTCAAGGCGAGCCTGGGCGGCGGCATTTCCGCGCCCAGCTTTTATGCGGCGTTCGGTTCGAAAGAAGCGCTGTTCCGTGAGGCGGCGCAATGCTACCTGGACACGTTTGCCCGCGTGACGGAATGCCTGTGGGACGATGGCCTGGCGCCGCGCGCGGCCATCGAGCTGGCCTTGCGCCAGTCGGCCCGCATGCAGTCCGAGCCGGGCCATCCGCCCGGCTGCATGGTGGCGCTTGGCTGCATGAGCGCGCCGACGGCCGAGCATGCGGCCGTGGCTGCACCGCTGACGGCTTCGCGCGCCCGCACGCGCGCCGGCTTCGCGCGCTGCGTGGAGCGGGGCATGGCCAGCGGCGAATTGCCGGTTGACACAAATGCGGTTGCGCTGGCGTCCGTCTTCGACAGCTTTTTATCGGGCGTGTCGATTCAGGCCCGCGATGGCGTTGGCTACGCCGTGTTTGACGCTGCCATCACGCAGTTGATGCGCGTGTGGGATGCCCACCGCTTGACCGCTTAGGCCGTAAAGCGAAACTCCAGCACATCGTCGCCATATTTGTCCGTCTCGCCCGTCGCCGTCCAGCCCAGGTAACGGTAAAAGCCGTAGGAGCGCGAGGCGGGATCGCTGGAACAGCCGAGGAACAGCCGCTGGTGACCCTGCGCGCGCAGTTCCGTCATCACCAGTTCCAGCAAGGTCTTGCCGATACCGAGGCCCTCGAATTCCGGCAGCAGGGCCAGGACGATGATTTCGCCCGTGTCGCGCTCGCCAAAGCAGTAGCCGACCAGCTGGCCATCGTGATGGCAGACCTGGCCAGGCAAGCTGCCCGAGCGCATCATTTCCGCCCAGGTGACGGCCGTGATGCCCACTTCCGCCAGACGTTCTTTTGGGATGGCGTTTTGCCGTGTCTTGCCGCGCAATGTGATGAACGCGGGCGTATCTTCCGCCTTGGCGGCATGGAAAGTAATCGATGCTGGATGTGTCGTCATGTGTTTTATTTATTCAATGGTGTCGGATGGCAGGATAAATATCATTCCCAGGGTTTGCGCATGGTTTGCGCATGGCGCTGCCAGTCATATGCTTTTACGTTGTCAATGGCCTGCTGGCCGGGATTGCCGCTGTCGATGATTTCATCCTTGACGATGATCAAGGCGTCTTTTTCATTCAAGCGATATTCCCGATAGCGCTCGCAATCCTGTTCGCGCCGGGCGGTGGCGATTAATTTGTCAGCCCGCCACGCATAGCTGTCTTCATAAAAGCATTGCGCTGCGCAGCCGCAATTGGGGATGCCGCCTTCGATTTTTTGATCGCTTATGCTGATATCCAGATTCGGAATCGCTGACAAGGGTTGATTGAAACGGTATTGCTTCGCCGGCGCATCCCATAGCCACACATCGGAACAGCGGATGCGCCCCTGGCTATCCGTGTAACCGGTTACCCACAGGTCGGCATGGCCGTCGAAATTCATGTCGACCAGCAGCGCGTGCAAATTGCCCGTGCCGCTGGTGCTGCAACTGCCATGGATCCACTGCCTGCCGACTTTCAGCTGGTACGTTTGTTTTTCATCGTGATTCGCATAACGGATATCGGCCGCTTGCCGCACTTTTCCTGTGGCGGCTTTGTCCAGGTGCAAGGTGCCGCAATAAGCCGAGGTGGAAATCAGGGATAAAAGCAGAGCAATCAGTTTCATGGCGATATTCTTGGGCGGGTACTGGGAGCCAATGTGGAGCACAATGCCCCGATTGCATCAGGCGGAGAATGATGATAACGCATGATTTGGGCAATGCGCCACACCGTTTCCTATCGTGCATTCTGCGCGGAACAGTGCTGTGTACAATGCCCAAAAATCCCCGAATAAGGAATTCTGATGACATCCTCTCCTGAATCGTTGAATGAAGCGGGCATCCTTGCGTATAACGATCATAATTACGCCGAGGCGTTCAGGCAATTCGACGCGGCCGCGCGCACCGGCGATCCGGCCGGCCAGCATTTATTGGCCAGCCTGTATTACCAGGGCCATGGCGTGACGCAAGACTTGCCGAAAGCGGTGGAATTGTTCACGGCCGCCGCGCAGGCGGGCTTTCCGCCATCGCTGGCCAATCTGGCCCTGATGTATGCGAGCGGCGATGGCGTCGCGCAAGATACGGCGCAAGCGCTTGTGTATGGCCGCCAGGCGGCCGAGGCGGGCGATGGCCAGTCGCAATTCAACCTGGCGCAGGCGTACCGCAAGGGCGATGGCGTGCCGCAAGACTTTGCCGAGGCGGCGTTCTGGTACAAGCAGGCGGCCGAGGCCGGTTCCCTGTCGGCGCAGAATGAATACGGCTTGCTGTACGCGCAAGGGCAGGGCGTGGAGCTCGATTACGTGCAGGCGTATGCGTGGATCGCCATGCCGGCCGAGGCGGGCAGCGCGCAATCGGTCAAGAACCGCGATCAGTTGCTGGAAATCCTCACGCCGTCACAGCAGCAGGCGGCGCGCGCGCTGGCCGCTGAATATGCTGCGCAGTACGGCGTCAATCCCCACTAGATTTCTTTGCCGGCAGCTTGCTCAGCACACCTGCCGCATCGAGTTCATAGCTGTCGAAATCGCGCGCGAGGAATAGTTCGCCCGAGTAATGCAGCCGGGCTTCCGCTTCCAGCTCGGCCATGCCTTCCGCATGGTGATAGCGGGCGCTGAAGTGGGTGAGGATCAGGTTTGGCAAGCGCACCGCTTCGGCGAACTGCGCCACGCGCTGCACGGAGCTGTGCGTGGGGCCGGGCCCCACTTTCTGCAGCATCGCTTCCGTGTAGGTGGCTTCATGCACGAGCAATTGCGCGCCGGCACAGGCGTCCGCCAGCAACGACGGCGTGTCGTTGTCGCCGCCGATCACCACCGTGGCGCGCTGCGTGTCCGTCTGGCGGAAAGCGCTGGCCGCTAGTACCGTGCCATCGTCGAGGATCGCATCCTGGCCCGCTTGCAATTGTCCCCAGGCGGGGCCGGGCGGCACGCCGGCCGCCAGCAAGGCCGGTTTGTCCAGCTTCCATCGGCTCGTTTCCAGCGCGAAACGATAACCCACGCTCGGCGCGCGGTGCGACAGCGCATGGCGTGAGATGGTCAAGCCCGCTTCCTCATGCACGACTGGCGCGCTGTCCACGTCGATGTGGATCAGTGGATACGTCAGGAACAGTTCCGTATGCAATAGCGTCGCGTCGATCCAGGCCTTGATGGCGGCCGGGGCGATCAGCAGCAAAGGCTTCTTGCGCCCCGTCATGGAGGCGCTGGCCAGCAGGCCCGGCAACCCATAGCTGTGGTCGCCATGCACATGGGTGATGCAAATGCCCACCAGGTCGTGCACGGACAGGGGGATGCGCTGCAGCCGGTGCTGCGTCGCTTCGCCGCAATCGATCATCCACCAGTCGCGGTTGTGCGTGGTTTGCAGGGCCAGCGACGTGACGTTGCGGTGGCGCGTGGGCACGCCGGAAGACGTGCCGAGAAAAGTCAGTTTGAACATGGGCGCATTATGCTGCAAGCCACCGCCGTTGCCAACGCGCCTGCCGTCAGCCTGCCAATGGCGCGCTCAGTTTGTCCTTGTAGATGCGCCCGTTCTTCATGATCAGCAGCAGATTTTCTTCAGGCTGGGCCAGGAAATCGAGATTCTTCGTGGGGTCGCCATCGGCCACCAGCAGATCGGCAAACGCGCCCACGGCCAGCTTGCCCAAAGTGCCCGGATAGGGCGAACGCTGGCCGGACAGGGCCAGCAGTTCGCCATTTTGCCCCGTCGCTTGCGCCAGCAAGGTCAGTGGATCGTAAAAGCGCGTGAGTTTCGCCAGCTGGCGGCCCTGGGTGGGCGTGTTTTTCGGGCTGAACAGGATGTCCGTGCCCCAGCCCGTCCTGATGCCGTACTTTTGCGCCAGCGCATACGCTTTCACGGTACCTTCCGAGACAATGGCCTGGCTGGCCTTGCGCACCGCATCGGGGTAGACATTCGCATCCGCATCCATCAGAAAAGGCTGCAGGCTCCACCACGTGCCCGTGTCGCGCATCAGGCGTACGGACTCGTCGTCCGCCAGCTGGCCATGCTCGATGCTGCGCACGCCTGCGCGGATGGCCCGCTGTATGCCTTTTGGCGTGTAGACGTGGGTCATCACATAGGTGCCCCAGTCGGCGGCCGCTTCCACGCCGGCGCGCAGTTCGCGTTCCGAATATTGCGTGCTGTCGAGCGGGTCGTACATCGACGCGACGCCGCCGCCGGCCATCATCTTGATTTGCGTCGCGCCCAGCATCAATTGCTCGCGCACGCGGCGCAGCACTTCCGCCTCGCCATCGGCGATCATGGCCATGCCTGCCGTTTCCGCCATGCCCAGCGGTGCATTGGCCGCGCGGGGAATCTCCGAGCGCAAGCGGAAGTCGCCATGGCCCGAGGTTTGCGAAATCATGGCGCCCGAGGGGAAGATGCGCGGACCGTCGACGATGCCTTCATCGATGGCGCGTTTTAATGCAAAGGCGGGGCCGCCAGGATCGCGCACGGACGTAAATCCCCGCAGCAAGGTGCGCTGCGCTTCCTGCGCCGCCACAAGATACAGATAGCCGACGTCGGACGTCATGGCCGTCACCTGATTGATGGCGGCCAGCATGGTGTGCCAGTGGGCGTCGATCAGGCCCGGCATCACCAGCTTGCCCTGGCAATCGATCACTTGCGCGCCCTCGACTTTCTCGCCGGCCGGCAGCAGGGCGGTAATCGTCGGGCCCGTCACCAGCACGTGGATGCCGGAGCGGGGCGCTTTGCCCGTGCCGTCGAACAGGCGCAGATTGGTCAGCAGCAATGGCCGCTGGGATGTTTGCGGCTGCTGGGCGATGGCGCTGCTGGTGGACAGCCCGATGAAGGGCGCCAGCATGGCGGCCGCGCCACCGAGAAACTGCCGGCGCCGCATGTCCGCCATCACCCGCTGGTGCAGGATGGTGAAGACGGTGCCGCCGCAATCGCAGGCGCGCGCTTTCAAGCCGCCCGTTTGCCACGTATCCATCAGATGCTGCTCTTGTGCCAGGGCCATCGCCGCCATCCTTTCATCGCTGCCGCGCCAGCATAGTGGCTGCAGGCAAAGTTAATAATTGGAAACTATTGCCATAGTTGGCCCGCAGCGGCGGCAAGTCAAGCGTACACTTGCTTTACGAAAACAAATATAGAATGCCGGCGTTAAACGTCTTATCGAGAGTAATATCGAGGCGTATATTGCAAGTAATATCGAATTCACTTTAAGGGGCTGGACATGATGCGTACACGCTATAAGAATATCGTCGCCACCTTGGCATTGGCTGCCTGCAGCGCTTCCGCTTCCGCCGTCGGCCTGGGTTTCCTGGCCGATACGCCGATGGCCTATCTGAACAAGAACGACAAGCCCGTCTTCGTCAAGGCCGTCACCGACGTGCTCAATGACAAGCAAGATGGCGAAACTGTGCAATGGAGCAATGAAGGCTTGCGCAATTCCGTGCGTATCGCCGCCGGTATCACGGCCAGCGACACTGAAAAGACGGATGCGCAAACCTGCCGCAAGGTGCAGGTGGACTTGAGCGCCAAGGGCCAGGAACAGACGCTCAAGCTGAAGGTCTGCAAGGCTGGCACGAGCGCGTGGAAAGTGGCGAAGAGCTGATCGTCCGTGCAGTTCCCTTGCCGGTTCTGTGCCGGCAAGGTGCGACTTTCCTCTAGGTAAGTCTGGCAGCGGTTAGAATCACGCTTTACCCTCACTTTTCTCACCTGCATGCAGCAAAGTCGCCTCCTGTTCTTCCGCCTGGCCGGCCAGTTTCGCCGCTATGGCGCCATCGTTGCCGCCACCTTGCTGGCCGTGGGCGTGGCGTCCGCCACCGATGTGTTGTTAATCCGTCAGTTGCAAAACGTCGTCGACGCCATGCGCGCGACGGCCAGCACGCAGGTCGCGCCCGCGTCCGGCGTGATGGGCATGTTGCAGGGCTGGATCGACCGTTTCTTGCCGGCACAGGCGGGGCAGGTGGACTTATGGGTGATTCCCGCCACCATCCTGGGCCTGGCCGTGCTGCGCATGGTGTCGAGCTTTGCCGGCGATTATGGTTCCGTCTGGCTATCGAGCCGGGTGCAGGCCGATTTGCGCGAAAAAATGTTCGCCACCATCATGCGCCTGCCCAGCCGCTTTTTCGATACCACCACCACCAGTTTGACGCAGTCGCGCGTGGCCTTCGACGCCAGCCAGGTGTCGCAGGCGGGCTTGAACGTGCTCAACGTGATGGTGCGCGATTCCGTCGCCACCATCGGTTATCTGATCCTGCTGTTCAGCATCGACGTGAAACTGGCCCTGTTCTGCATGGCGTCGATGCCCATCGTGGCCATCGTCGTGACTCTGGCGGGACGCCGCATGCGCCACCTGAGCAAGAGTTCGCAGCAAGCCGTGGGCGAGCTGACCTCCGTGCTCGACGAAAGCATCGGCGGCCAGCGCGTCGTGAAAATCTTCGGCGGCCAGGATTATGAGCAGGCGCGCTTCGTCGACGTGGTCAAGCGCAACCGCCAGCTGGCCGTCAAGCACGCGGCCACCTCGGCCATGAATTCCGGCTTCATCATGATGCTCGTCGGCATCACCCTGTCGTCCGTGATTTATTTCGCCATGCTGCGTGCGCAAAGCGGCGCCATCACGCCGGGCGCCTTCGTCGCCTTCATGGGCGCGCTGATGGCGATGCAGTCGCCGATCAAGAATTTGACGAAGATCAATGAACCGCTGCAGCGTGGCCTGGCGGCGGCCGAGTCCGTCTTCGGCCTGATCGACACGCCGCTGGAACCGGACCCGGGCGCCATCGCGCCCGTCACGGTGCAGGGCAATCTGTCCTTGCAGAACGTGCACTTCCGCTACAACAGCGATGATCCCGATGCGCCCACGGCCTTGAGCGACATCACGCTCGACATCCGCGCCGGCGAAACGGTGGCCCTGGTGGGCGGCTCGGGCGGCGGCAAGACAACCTTGCTGGGCTTGCTGCCGCGCTTCTATGACGTCAGCGGCGGCCAGATCCTGCTCGACGGCGTGGACCTGCGCGACTATGCCTTGCTGGCCCTGCGGCGCCAGTTCGCCCTCGTCAGCCAGGATGTGATTTTGTTCAACGACACGATGGCGGCGAATATCGCGTATGGCGACCCGGCCCCGGACCAGGACAGAATCGAAGCATCGGCGCGCGCCGCCTACGCGCACGACTTCATCATGCAGTTGCCGCAGGGCTACGAGACCCAGGCGGGGCAGAATGGTTCGCGCCTGTCGGGCGGACAACGCCAGCGCCTGGCCATTGCCCGCGCCCTGTACAAGGATGCGCCGATTTTGCTGCTGGACGAAGCGACCAGCGCGCTGGACACGGAGTCGGAGCGTTCCGTGCAGGCGGCGCTGGAAGTGCTGATGCGCAACCGCACCACCATCGTCATCGCCCACAGGCTGTCGACCATCGAAAGCGCCGACCGCATCGTCGTCATGCAGGGCGGCCGCCTGGTGGAAGCGGGCAGCCACACGGACTTGCTGCGGCAGGGCGGCGCGTATGCGCGCCTGCATGCGAGCCAGCTGTCTCCCGTCAAGGATGGCTTGGGCTGAAACTGCGCACGCGCACCCGCCAGGCCGGAGCCGGACCAGCAGGTTCGTCCCGGCCTTTTTTCATGGGGCGGCAATCGTGCCCATGGCGAACGGCGCTTGCCTTTATGATGGTGGCCGCAAAGCAATATGATCAATGGAGCAACATGAAGAATCAACAGACGATGCGCTGGCTGCTGGCCGCCGCGCTGGGCATGGGTGCAGCCCTGCCACTGGCGGCACAGGAGCAGTCCGCGGCGCCAAAACCAACGCCCACACGACAGGAGGAAGACCAGGCCATGTATCTGGATGAAAATTTCATGCCGAGCAACCAGCGCCGCGCCGTGTATGCGCTGCGCACGCCGCCCGTGCGCGACGAGGCGCTGGGCGCCTGGCACGTGCGGCTGGAATTTGCCGACACGCCGGGCGTGCTGGCCTTTGAAACCTACACCACGGACCTGGATCTGAGCCAGGTCAGGTTCGTGCGTTTCCGCAAGTATTACTACGAGAATGGCCAGTTGCTGCGCGAAACCTACTTCAATGCCCAGGGCGAGGAGTTGCTCGGCGGCTGCGTGTACTTTGAAAACGGCCAGGTCAAGCAAAAGGTGACGGCCTTGCCGAACGGGCGCGACAGCATCTCGGAAACGTATCACGAGAATGGCCAGCTGATGAGCCGCACCTTGTATCACGGCGACGAGATGGCCGATGGCGAGCAGGTGTCGTATGGCGCGAATGGGGCCGTCAGCAGCCGCTCGTATCGACGCAATGGTCAGATGGATGGTGTGCAGGAATCGTTTTATGCCGATGGCAAGCTGTTCCAACGGGGACAGTACGTCGATGGCCAGCGCGAGGGCGAGTTCGTCACGTATGCCGAGGACGGCAGCGTGCTGGCCAGGACCGTGTGGGTGCACGGCAAGCCTGACGGCTGGTCGTTTGAAAGCCATGGCAATGGCGTCATGTCGAATAAAACGCTGTACCAGAAAGGTGCCGTGCTCAGCTTGCAAACGTGGGGGCCGAGTGGCCGGCCCGTGTTTGCGTGGCAGAAAGACGCGCAGGGGCGCGACCACGGCGACACGACGGACTGGCATGCCAACGGCGTGCGCGCCAGCGTGACGCCATTCGTCGAAGGCCAGCGCCACGGCTTGCTGCAAACCTGGTACAGCGATGGCAGCCTGCGGCAGATCGTGCCGTACGAGCACGGCAAGAAGCACGGTATCGAGCGCCAGTGGGACCAGACCGGCAAGCAGGTGCTGGAGCAGGCATGGCGTGACGGTCAGCCCGTAACAAGCAGTTAGTTCCGCGCCGCCATTGCAGGTATCATGCAGGGATTCCGGCCCGCCAGCAGGCGCGAAGCCGGTGGGATAACTGGAGGCAATGGTGGTGGAAGCGGAAGTTTCGGCGTTGGCCAGGGCGCAAGGCATGGCCTTGCAAAACATGCGCGTCGTCATGCGCGCGGCGCAGCGCCACTCGGCGCAGATCGAGAAACAATGCGGCGTGTCGGGCGCGCAATTGTGGGTGATGCAGGAATTGCTGGAACGGCCGGGCCTGCGCATGGGCGAGCTGGCCAGCAAGATGTCGATCCACCAGACGACGGCAAGCAACCTGGTCGAGGCGCTAGTCAAGAAAGCCTATGTGCGCAAGGCGCGCGACCAGCCCGACCAGCGCGTGGTCACGCTCACCCTGACGGCGGAGGGGCAGGCCGTGATCGCCGGCGCGCCGCAGCCGGCGCGCGGTTTGCTGCCCAGCGCGCTGGCTCTGCTGGATCCCGACAGCCTGGCGCACCTGAACCAGGGCTTGAGCGCCTTGCTGGCCGTCGTCGCTCCCGATGACAGGCAGGCGGGCATGCAACCGTTTCCGTTTACGATGTAGTTTCCCGGCTGGCCTGCGGCAGCCGCTGCAACTGCAATTGCGCCAGCGCCCCATACAGTGGTTCGCTCAGTACGCGCGAAACCGTGCTGGCCACCACGGCGCAGGCCATCAGGCTCAGCACCATGCCGTGGCCATCGACCATTTCCATGACAATAATAAACGCCGTCAGCGGCGCCTGCGTGGCGGCGGCCAGGAAACCCACCATGCCCAGCGCGATCAGGGCCGGCGCGTGCGGGTAGTGCAGCAGCACGGCGATATCGTGGCCGATGCCGGCGCCGATGGCCAGGGATGGCGCGAAAATGCCGGCCGGCACGCCCGACCAGACGGTCAGCCACGTCGCCACATATTTGAAGGCAACAAAAGCGGGTGCCATGTCGGACGAGCCTTCCAGCATGGCGCGCGTGGCCACGGTGCCGCTGCCGAACGTGGCGCCGTGGCTGGCGATGCCGATGGCCGCCACCAGCACACCGCAGACGGCGGCGAACAGCACGGGCCGGCCCTTTCTCCACGCGGACAGTTTTCCCAGCGGATTGCCCCTCGCGGACGCCAGCAGCAGCCGGGCGAACAGGCCGCCGGCCACGCCTGCGACCAGGGTGACGAGTAAACCCGGCAAGGCCAGCGCCAGGCCGATGGGGCCGGGGTGGATGATGCCGAAGTGGGTGGCGTTGCCGTGGATGGACACGGCCATCATACCGGCCAGCACGATGCCAGCGACGATGAGGCCGCTGTTGCGCTGCTCGGGCGAGCGCGAGAGTTCTTCGATGGCAAACATGACGCCCGCCAGCGGCGTGTTGAAGGCGGCCGCGATGCCGGCCGCGCCGCCGGCCACCAGCAGCGAATGGGCGCTCACTTGCGAGTGCCGCGGTAGCCAGCGGCGCGCTGCCAGCATCACGCCGGCGGCGATTTGCACGGACGGGCCTTCGCGCCCCAGCGACAATCCCCCTAGCAAGCCGCCCGCCGTCAGGACGATTTTCGCGGCACTGAGTTTCAACGAGACAAACAATGAGCGCTGCTCGGGCGCCACGGCCGGATCCAGTGTCGCCATTACTTGCGGGATGCCGGAACCGGCCGCGCCCATCGCATAGCGGCGCGTCAGCCAGACGAGCAGGGCGGCGCAGGCTGGCGTCCACAGCAGGGCGAACCACCAGGCCTTGCCGTTAAAAAACAGGAACAGGTCCAGCGCTTCCTCCGCCAGCCACGTAAAGCCGACGACGACGAGGCCCGCGATGGCGGCCATGCCGACGACGACGGCGCGCGACCACCACAGGCGCGGGTTGGCAAATTCATGCTTGAAGGCAGAGGGAATATCGTGCAAGTGCTTCATCGCGGCAAGTCCAGGAAGGGGCGCGCAGGGCGTCGGGAAGACTTGCCATTATATAGATGTATTTGCTCAAATGTATTTATGGCTTGCGGTTTTGCGGCTGTTACACAAACAGCTCATGCCGCGCGCTCTGGCTGATGGCGATGGTGGCCGGGTGGCTCAAACGCCGTTCCGTGGTGATCGCGTAGACTTGCTCGACGAGGCTGTCGACCCGACCCAGCGCCACCACGGCGTATTGCTCGCACACCTGGGGCGCGATGACGGTGGGGGCGAAGAACAGGCCGGCGCCGGACTGGCCGAACGCTTTCATCATGGCGCTGTCGTCGAACTCGCCAACGATGCGCGGGTGCAGATTGTTGTCGCCCAGCCATTGCAGCAAGCGCCCGTAAATGGCGAAGTCTTCGCCGGGCAGCAGCAGCGGCGCGCCGTCCAGGCACTGCGGAAAGTCCCCCGTCAGGGTGGCGGCCAGGGCTTGTGTGCCGAACAGGGTCATGCCGCTTTCACCGAGCAAATGGTTAAAGCCGCGCACGCTCAAGTGGGCCGGCATGGGGCGGTCCGCCATGATCAGGTCGAGCCGGTGCACGGCCAGGTCCGCCAGCAGGCTGGCCAGCCTGCCTTCGCGGCAAATGATGCGCAGCGGCTCGGCCAGTCCCAGCGCCGGCGCGACGAGGCGGCAGGCGATCAGTTTCGACACGGAATCGGCGCAGCCCACGCGGAAGGTCGTCGTCGTGGTGCGTGACTGGTCGCGCACGATTTCCAGCAATTCATCGCCCGTGCTGAAAATGCTTTCGGCATGGCTGAGGATGCGCCGGCCCGTGTCCGTCAATTCCAGCTGGCGCCCGCTGCGGCGGAACAGTTCCACGCCCAGGGTGTCGGCAAACTCGCTGAGTTGCCCGGAAATCGATTGCGGCGTCAGGTGCAGCTGTTCGGCCGCGCGCGCGATGCTGCCCGTCTTGGCCACCATCCAGAAATAGCGCAAGTGTTTGAAGTTGAGTGTCGACATGGGCTTTTCCGATAGATTAATTCATCGAATTTTTCGATGTATTCGTAAATTATATTCGATTTGTTCGATGTTTATATTCGGACTATGATGGCTGCTCAATTCATGCAAGGAGAGTGTCATGGACTTCAGGATACAAACAGACAGTTGCGGAGGCCGCCGATGAACGGCCTGGAAAGTATTGCTACGGCACCCATGTGGGCCGGCTTCATCGCCTTTGTTCTGGTGATGCTGGCGCTGGACTTGTTCGTCTTCGGCGGCAACAAAGCGCACAAGGTCAGCGTCAAGGAAGCGGCCACGTGGTCGCTCGTGTGGGTCAGCCTGGCCCTGCTGTTCAACGGCGGCCTGTGGTGGTATCTGAACGGCACAGCCGGTCCCGAGATCGCCAACCAGAAGGCGCTGGAATTTTTCTCCGGCTACCTGATCGAGAAAGCCCTGTCGGTCGATAACGTGTTCGTCTTTCTGCTGATCTTCAGCGCCTTCCAGGTGCCGATCCAGTACCAGCGCCGCGTGTTGATTTATGGCGTGCTGGGCGCGATTGTCATGCGCGCCGTGATGATCATGGCCGGTGCGTGGGTGGTGAGCGAGTTCAGCTGGGTGTTGTACCTGTTCGGCGCCTTCCTGTTGATTACCGGCATGCGCATGCTGGTGGCGGCCGACGCGGAGCCGGACGTGGCGAACAACCCGGTGCTGCGTTTTGCCCGCCGCCACTTGCGGGTGGCCGACGGCGACCACGGTGAGCGTTTCTTCGTGGCAAAGGGCGGCTTGCGCTATGTCACGCCGCTGTTCCTGGTGCTGATCCTGATCGAGGTGACGGATCTGGTGTTTGCGGTGGACTCGATCCCGGCGATTTTCGCCATCACGACGGACCCGTTCATCGTCTTCACGTCGAACCTGTTCGCCATCATGGGATTGCGCGCCCTGTATTTCCTGCTGGTGGACGTGGCTGACCGTTTCCACATGCTCAAGTATGGCCTGGCGATGGTGCTGGTGTTCATCGGCGCCAAGATGCTGATCATGCCGTGGTACCACGTGCCGGTGGAAGCATCGTTGCTGGTAGTGGCAGTGCTGATCGTGTCGAGTTGCGTGGCGAGCGTGTTCATCACCCGTAGCGACAAGAAGTAAATGCGGTACGGCGCGCCCCGCCTGGCGGTGGTGCGCCTTTTAATTGACTAATAGAAAGAGTAGAAAATCATGCGTACGTATGAAGTAAATAGTCCCCAGGCAGCGGGACGTATTTTGGCCCTGATGATGGTGGTCGATGGCAACCTGGCCAGCGCCGAGCTGCAAGCGATGCACCGCAGCAAGATCCTCGAACATATCGACCTGGAACCGGCCGCTTTCCAGCAACTGCTGCAAGACTTGTGCGACGACATGCTGACCTCGACCGTGCATGGCGCCGTCCAGCTGGCCAATGGCGTGATCGACAGCCTGCTCGACGAAATCGCCGACCCGGACTTGCGCCGCAAGCTGCTGCAAGCCATGTGGAAAATCGCCGACGCGGACGACTGGCTGGCCGATGGCGAAGCCGTGTTGCTGGCCCGCGCCAGCGCGGCATGGTCGGCGGAAACGAATTTCCGCATGCACGCCGCCTGAGGCACATCAAGCCGTCTTGTGCCCCATGGCAATGACGGCGGCGCCGGCCAGGGCCATGCCCACGCCGGCGATGTCGGTCCAGGCCGGCGTGACGCCGTCCACCAGCCACAGCCATCCCAGCGCCGTGGCGATATAGATGGCGCCATATGTGGCATACACCCGGCCGCTGGCGGCAGGATGCAAGGTCAGCAGCCACACGAAGGCCAGCAAGCTGATGGCGGCCGGCAACAGCAGCCAGGCGCTGCCCTTGTTGCTCAGCCACAGCATGGGCAGGTAGCAGCCCAGCAGTTCGGCCACGGCCGTGACGGTAAACAGCCCGAAGGTGCGGGCCAGTCCTGTCCACTCAATGGCGTCGTTCATTGCATTCCTGTTTTTTCAGTCGAGCCGCCATTGTAGACGGGCGCACCTTCATTGAGCTGCAGGGCAACATACAGCAGCAAACGGTCATCCGTCTCATCCAGGTCCAGCCCCGTCAGTTCGGCGATCTTTTGCAGCCGGTAATCGAGCGTGTTGCGGTGGATGTGCAGGGCCCTGGCCGTGGCCATCGGGTGGCTGTGGTGGCGGAACCAGGCGGCCAGGGTGCGCATCAGGGTGCCCGACTTGCGGTCGTGCGCCTGCAGGCGCGCCAGGGTCTGGCGCAATTGCTCCGCCTGCCAACCGGCTTGCAGGCCGGACAGCAGCACGGGCAGGCTCAGTTCCAGATAGGAAAAAGTAGCTTGCCCGGCATCGCGGGCGCGCCCCACGCGCGCCGTCTGCTTCGCCGATTCATACGAGGCCGTCGCGCCATCGAGGCCTGGCAAGGCCACGCCCATGGACAGGGTGGCGCTCGGCGTGAGCGCCTGCTGCGCCACCTGGTGCAGTTCGAGCAGGCGCTGCCTGGCTTGCGCCGCGCGCGCCTGCTGCGGGCCGCTGGCGGGAAAGGCGTCGAGCAATACCAGTTCGCCCGGCGAGACGACGGCCATCAGCAGGGACGGCCAGCGGGCCGACAGGTCGGACTGCACTTGCTGCAGCTGCGTCAGCACCTGGTCGAGCCGCTCGCCCGGGCCGTCTCCCGCAGCGGGTATTTCCAGCACGAACATGGCGCGCGGCACGCGCAGGTCGACCGCCAGGCGCGCCGCCCACGCCTGCATGCTGGCGTCCGAAATGCCGGTGCGGTAGACGAGCTGGAACACGAATTCCTCGCGGTAGCGTTTTTCGTGCTGCAACTCGCTGACCAGCCGCGCCTGCTCCAGCATCATTTCCGCCATGGCGCGCACCAGTTCGCCGAACTGGCGCACGGCGTCCGGTTCGCCCGTCAGGCCCAGCACGCCGCAAATCTCGCCGCGCACCGTCAGGGGCAGGTTGATGCCGGCCCGCGTGCCGGGCAGCCGGGCCATGTCGGCCGCGCCGATTTCCACGCTGGCGCGCCGGGCCAGCGCCAGTTGCGCACCCGGATGCAGGTCGCCCACGCGCTGCGGGTCGCCGCTGGCCAGGATCACGCCGCGCGCATCGATGACGTTCACGCTGAAGGGAATGATGTGCATGGTGCGCCGCACGATGTCTTGCGCCAGGGGAAGGTCGATGTTCGGCATGGGGTGGTCCGTTTTGTGCATTTGCATGAAATCATTCGATTGGATGCCAAGTTTCTTAGGGCATCCGCACGATGACTGTTTCTGCCGTCGATTGTACGATGGGCTGGTCGCATCCCATAAAAAATAGTCAGGAGACACCCATGACCACCCAACCAGGCGCCAGCCTGTCCGCCGGCGCGTCCGCGCAGGATCGCGTGCGCGAAGGCGCCTACCGCAAGGTCACCTTGCATCTGATTCCCTTCATCTTCATCTGCTACCTGTTCAATTACCTGGATCGGGTGAATGTCGGCTTTGCCAAGCTGCAAATGCTCGATGCGCTGCAATGGAGCGAGAGCGTGTACGGCCTGGGCGCCGGCATTTTCTTCATCGGCTACGTGGCCAGCGGCGTGCCCAGCAATCTGCTGCTGCACCGCCTGGGCGCGCGCAAGGTCATCGGCACCCTGATGATTGCCTGGGGCATCGCCTCGGCCTGCCTGATGTTCGTCACCACGCCGGCCGCGTTCTATTCGCTGCGCTTCATCACGGGCGTGTTCGAGGCGGGTTTCTTCCCCGGCATTGTGCTGTACTTTACGAACTGGTATCCCGCTTCGCGCCGGGGCCGCATCATGGGTCTGTTCATGTCGGCCATTCCCATTTCCGGCTTGCTGGGCAGCCCCTTGTCGGGCTGGATGATGCAATCGTTCGCGGGCCATGGCGGCCTGGCCGGCTGGCAATGGATGTTCCTGCTGCAAGGTATACCCACCGTGTTGCTGGGCTTTCTCGTGTATGTGCTGCTCAATGACGGCATCGCCCAGGCGAAGTGGCTCAATGCCGAAGAAAAGCAGCTGCTGCGCGCCGACCTCGACGAGGACGAACGCCAGCGCCGCAACAGCGCGAATACGGCCGACACCTTTGCCAGCGTGTTGCGCAACAAGCACGTATGGATGCTGGGCCTCGTGTATTTCTGCATCCAGATGGGCGTGTACGCGATCAACTTCTGGCTGCCCACCATCGTCAAGTCGCTGGGTTTCGCCAGCCCCGTCGCCGTGGGCTGGATTAGCGCCATTCCCTACCTGTGCGCCAGCATCTTCATGATCTGGGTGGGCCGTTCGGCCGACAAGCACAAGGAACGCCGCTGGCATTTGAGCGGCCCCCTGCTGATGGCGCTGTGCGGCTTGCTGCTGGCCACCCAGGCGCACGGCAACGTGGTCATTGCCCTGATCGGCCTGTCGCTGGCGACCATGGGCGCGCTGTCCGGCCTGCCCATGTTCTGGCCTTTGCCGACGGCGTTTCTCGGCAGCGCGGCGGCGGCCGGCGGCCTGGCGCTGATCAATTCGCTTGGCCAGGTGGCGGGCTTCGTCAGCCCCTTCCTCGTCGGCTGGATCAAGGATGCGACGGGCGGCACCGACGTGGCCCTGTATATTCTTTCCGCAGTCATGCTGCTGGGCGCCATACTGGTGCTGCGCGTTCCCGCGCGCATCGTGAACCGTTGAACGAAGCTGCCATCGAACCGGAGGAATTGACCATGACGACGACCCCACCTCCGCGCGCCTTGCTGCAAGCCATGTTCCAGGCCGCCATCGCAGCGGCCCAGCCATCGCACTGCATCCCGCCCCATCTGCCGCCAGCGCCCAAGGGCCGGCTGATCGTCATCGGCGCCGGCAAGGCGTCGGCCGCCATGGCGCAAGCCGTGGAACAGCACTGGCCGGGGCCGCTGTCGGGATTGGTGGTCACGCGCTACGGCTATGCCGTGCCGTGCGAGCGCATCGAGATCGTCGAAGCGTCGCACCCCGTTCCCGACCAGGCCGGCATGGACGCGGCGCGGCGCATGCTCGAGCTGGTCGGCAATTTGCAAGCCGACGATACGGTGCTGTGTCTGATTTCGGGCGGGGGCTCGTCGCTGCTGGCCTTGCCCCTGGACGGCATTACTTTGGCCGACAAGCAGGCATTGAACCGCGCATTGCTGGCGTCGGGCGCCAGCATCGGCGAAATGAATTGCGTGCGCCGGCATTTGTCCGCCATCAAGGGGGGCAGGCTGGCGGCAGCCTGCCATCCGGCGCAAGTCATCACTTTGGCCATTTCCGACGTGCCTGGCGACAAGCTGGGCGACATCGCTTCCGGCCCCACGGTAGGCGACGCGACGACGTGCGAGGACGCGCTGGCCATCGTGCGCCGCTATGGCATGGACTTGCCGGACAGCATACGAAAGACCTTGGAAAGCGGGCGCGGCGAATCCGTGAAACCCGATGACCCGCGCCTGGCGCGCACGCGCACGACCCTGATCGCCACGCCGCAGATGGCGCTGGAAGCGGCCGCAGCGGTGGCGCGCGCGGCCGGCGTCACGCCATATATATTAGGCGACAGCCTGGAGGGCGAGGCGCGCGACGTGGGCAAGGTGATGGCCGGCATCGCGCTGCAAACGGCCTTGCGGGGCCAGCCGTTTCCCGCCCCGTGCGTGCTGCTGTCGGGCGGCGAAACGACGGTCACCGTGCGCGGCAATGGCCGCGGCGGGCGCAACGTGGAATTCCTGCTGGCGCTGGGCATCGCGCTCGATGGCCACGCGGGCATCCACGCGCTGGCCGGCGACACGGATGGCGTCGATGGCCAGGAAGACATCGCCGGCGCGGTGCTGGCGCCCGATACCCTGCAACGGGCCTGGGCGCTGGGCATCAAACCCCGCGACAGCCTCGACAACAACGATGGCCACGGCTTCTTCCAGGCGCTGGGAGACGCCGTGATCACGGGCCCGACATTGACCAACGTCAATGATTTCCGGGCCATATTGGTTACCTGATTACTGGAAATTTTCCAGCACGATCTTGCCTTTTGCCGCGTTGCTTTCCAACAGGGCATGCGCGCGTTTCAGATTCGCCGCATTGATCGTGCCGAAGCGCTCGGCCAGGGTGGTCTTGATGACACCCGCATCCACCAGCTGCGCCAATTCATCGAGCAATTCATGCTGCTTGACCATGTCGGCCGTCTGGAACAGCGAACGGGTAAACATCAGTTCCCAGTGCAGCGACACGCTCTTGCCCTTGAACTTGCGCACGTCGATGTGCTCGGGATCGTCGATCAGGGCGAACTTGCCCTGCGGCGCGATCAGTTCGACGATTTGCTCGAAATGCTTGTCGGTCTGGTTCAGGCTGATCACATAATCGACGGGCGGCAAACCCAGGCGCGTGATTTCCTGTGCCAGCGGCAGGCTGTGGTCGATTACGTGGTGGGCGCCCAGTTCCTTCACCCAGTCGGCCGTTTCCGCGCGCGACGCCGTGCCGATGATGGTGACACCTGTCAATTGCCGGGCCAGTTGCACGAGCACGGAACCGACGCCGCCTGCCGCGCCGATCACGAGCAGGGACTTGCCCGTCAGGCTCTTGTCGCGGCTAATTTGCAGGCGGTCGAACAGCAATTCCCAGGCCGTGATCGCCGTGAGCGGCAGGGCGGCGGCCGGCGCAAAGTCCAGGCTGGCCGGCATGTGGCCGACGATGCGCTCGTCGACCAGCTGGAATTCGCTATTGCTGCCGGGGCGGTTGATGGCGCCCGCGTACCAGACTTTATCTCCCACCTGGAACAGGGTCACATCGGGGCCGACGGCCGTGACGACGCCGGCCGCATCCCAGCCCAGCACTTCCGGCTGGCCCTCTTTCGGCGCGCGGTTCTTGCGCACCTTGGTGTCGACGGGATTGACGGAGATGGCCTTGACGGCGACGAGCAGGTCGCGTCCCGTGGCGACGGGTACGGGCAGCTCGATGTCAAGCAGGGCGTTGGCATCCGTGATGGGCAGGCTGTGATGGTAGGCGATGGCTTTCATGTTCTTCCTCGTTGAGTGGATACCGTATGATGGTGGCAATGCCGGCCTGGAAACAGGGGGCGCGTACCGAAACACTTTCAAAGGAATGCTGAAAATTGCTGCGACTCGATGACTTGCAGGTATTTGTGCGCACGGCCGACCGGGGCAGTTTGTCGGCGGCCGCGCGCGAGCTCGGCATTTCGCCCGCGCTGGCCAGCGCCGCCGTCAAGCGTCTGGAAGGGGAACTGGGCTTGCGCCTGCTGGCCCGCACGACCCGTTCGCTGAGCCTGACGCCGGAAGGCACGCAATACCTGGAACACGCGCGCGAAGCCTTGCGCCTGCTGCGCGCAGGCCACGATGCGCTGCTGGCGGGCAAGGACAGTTTCGGCGGAACCTTGAAAATTGCCATGCCCTCGGACCTGGGCCGCAACCTGATGCTGGGCTGGCTCGACGAATTCCAGCTGCGCCATCCGAAACTGCACTACCAGCTCAGCGTCAGCGACCGGGTGGCCGACATGGTGCGCCAGCAAGTCGACGTGGCCATCCGCTATGGCCAGCAAGATGATTCGAGCCTGATCGCCATGCCGCTCGCGCCCGCCAACGACCGGGTGCTGGTGGCGGCGCCCGCCTACCTGCGCGAGCATGGGCCGTTGCTGGCGCTGGAAGACTTATCGCAGCGCAATTGCCTGCGCTTCGCCCTGGAAGACGGCTTGCACGACCGCTGGACCTTTTACCGCCTGCCCCAGCGCGAGCAAGTGACGGTGTCCGTCAGCGGCAACCGCAGCGCCGACGATGCCGACCTGGTGCGCCGCTGGGCCGTGGCGGGGTTGGGCATCGCTTACAAATCGCGGCTCGACGTGGCTGGCGACCTGGCCGCTGGCCGTTTGCAAGCGCTGTTGCCCGAGGTGGCGGGCGAAGCGACGCCCTTGCACCTGGTCTGCACGCACCGGGCGCAGGTGACGCCGCTGGTGCTGCAGCTGCGCGATTTCCTGCGCGATCAATGCGCGCAGCTATTGAAGCAGCATGATTGACCGTGGATGCTTCCTTCGCTGGGTGCCCGCCGCAGCTATCCATCATCGATTTTTTAAAATCACCTCACTCATGTATTGATTCAAATCGCGAAAATCCTTTACCCGCCAGGCATATGGCGCGATCTTGACGCCATTCTCTTTCAAGGTCTTTGGAATCAAATCGCCATTCGGACGCAGTATGACCGACGATACAATCACGCCCGGATAATCCTTCAGGCGTTTTTTGAATGCGGCGCTTGTCAGATCCGGTGTGGGAGGCGTGCTTTTATTCGCCAATGGCCCGTTGCCCTTGATCTCCGCGCCATGGCACACGGCACATCGCTGCACATACAGCGTTTTCCCATTCAGATTCTCCGCCAAGGCTGACGGCGTTTGAATCAGCGATAACATTCCTAATGCAGCGATAAATAATATTTTCATTTCTTTTAAATGTGGACGTATTGTATGGATAATGTCTGGGTCGAGAGAAAATACGCAACTGCCCTTGCAATACGCAATTCTCCCGATAACATTTTATCCGAGATTATTCATCATCATCATATGCCCGTAGCCGTGAGCGCTTGGCTGGCGAACAATCCTGCTTGATTACAACTCGTTGCAAATGGCAATCATGCGCGGGTCAACCTGGGCGTACCCTCAAGCATTCTGCATGAAACCGCTTGAAGGACCGCCATGACCCCGCACCGACTATTGCCGACGACCTTGATTTCCCTGCTCTTGCTGGCCGGCTGCGCCGCGACCGGACCTGCCGTGCAGGCCGATCATCGCGCGCAGACCAGTTCCGCACAAAGCAGTTCCGCACAAGACATCGCCATGCTGGAACGGGTCAGCTGGGGCGTGAACGGGGTCAGCGTGCGCCAGGTGCAGGACAAAGGCTGGAACGCCTGGCTGCAGGCACAGTTGCACCCAGGCAAAGCCAGCTTGCCGCCCGCCGTTCAGGCGCAAATCGACGCCATGACCATCAGCCAGGTGCCGCTGGATCAACTCGTCATGTCGGTGGAGCAAAAGCGCAAGGAGTCGGCCGGCGTGATGGACGACATGGCGAAGCAGCAGGCGCAAAAGGAGTACCAGCAGGAACTGAACCGCCTGGCGCGCGAGGCGGCCACGCGCTCCTTGTTGCTGGACGTGTATTCGCCTAACCAGTTGCAACAGCAACTGAGCTGGTTTTGGCTCAATCATTTCAGCGTGCACCAGGGCAAGCACAACTTGCGCGCCATGGTGGGCGATTACGAGGCGAACGCCATCGCGCCACATGCACTGGGGAAATTCCGGGACTTGCTGGGCGCGACCGTCCACCATCCGGCCATGCTGCGCTACCTGGACAATGAAGCCAATGCCGTCAAGCGCATCAATGAAAACTATGCGCGCGAGCTGATGGAGCTGCATACCCTGGGCGTGAACGGCGGCTATAGCCAAACGGATGTGCAGGAACTGGCGCGCATCCTGACCGGGGTGGGCGTGAACCTGGGAGCGGACACGCCGAAAGTCAAGCCGGCGCTGCAATCGCAATACGTGCGCCGGGGCTTGTTCGAGTTCAACCCGAACCGCCACGACTACGGCGATAAACAATTCCTCGGGAAAACGGTAAAGGGCCGGGGGCTGGCCGAGCTTGATGAAGCGCTGGACCGTTTGAGCCGCAGTCCCGCCACGGCGCACTTTATCAGCGGCAAGCTGGCCCAGTATTTCGTCGGCGACAATCCACCCGCGCCCTTGGTGGCGCGCATGGCGGCCACCTTCCAGCAGAGCGACGGCATGATCGCCGACGTGCTGCAAACCATGTTCAGCAGCGCCGAGTTCAAGCAATCGCTGGGCAAGAAATTCAAGGACCCCATGCATTACGTGGTGTCGGCCGTGCGCCTCAGCTATGACGACAAGCCCATCCTGAACGCGGGCCCCATGCTGAGCTGGCTTTCGCGCATGGGCCAGCCCCTGTACGGACGCCAGACCCCCGATGGCTATCCGCTGACGGACGCCTCCTGGGCCAGCCCAGGGCAGATGACGACGCGTTTCGATATCGCCCGCACCATCGGCTCGGGCAGCGCCGGCCTGTTCAAGACGGAAGGCCCGCAGCCGCAGGAAAAGGTCGCGTTCCCGCAACTGGCCAGCGCCCTGTATTACCAGTCGCTGCAGCCAGGCTTGAGCCCGGCCACGCGCCAGGCCCTGGAGCAGGCCGCCTCGCCGCAGGAGTGGAACACCTTCCTGCTCTCGTCACCAGAAATGATGCACCGCTAAGTTGAAACTGAAGGAATTGCCATGAATCGTCGTGACTTGCTGAAAGCCCTGGCCGCCGCGCCCTTGTTCACTCACGCGGGCAGTCTGCTGGCCGCGCCCGCCACGGATGCGAAGCTGCTGTTCGTCTTCCTGCGCGGCGGCTATGACGCGAACAACCTGCTGGTGCCCGTCGGCAGTGATTTTTACTATGCCTCGCGGCCGAATATCGCCATCGCGAAACCGGGCGAGGACAACGGCGCGCTGGCCTTGAACGCGGACTGGGCACTGCATCCGGCCTTGCGCGAGACCATCTATCCCATGTTCACGGGCGGCGAGGCGGCCTTCATTCCGTTCGCGGGCACGACGGATTTGACGCGCAGCCATTTCGAAACGCAGGACAGTATCGAACTGGGACAGGAGATCGGCGGGCGCCGCGATTTCCGCTCGGGCTTCCTGAACCGGCTGGCGCAAAGCCTCAATAGCAGCAACCACGCCATTTCTTTCACCGACCAGTTGCCCCTGATCTTCCAGGGCGGCGTGCAAGTGCCGAACATGGGGCTGCGCTCCGTGGGCAAGGCAGGCATTGATGCGCGTCAAAGCCAGGTCATCGCCGCCATGTACAAGGGCACGCCCCTGCAGCAACCGGTCAGCGCGGGCTTTGCCGTGCGCGACGATGTGACGAAGGAATTGACGGGAGAGATGCAGGCGGCCAACCGCAACGCCATCAGTACCAAGGGTTTTGAACTGGAAGCGCAGCGCATCGCCCGCTTGATGAAGGATAAATACAACATTGGTTTCGTCGACGTGGGCGGCTGGGATACGCACGTGGGGCAGGGCGGCGCCAGCGGCTACCTGGCGGGGCGCTTCGAGGAGCTGGGGCGGGGCCTGGCCGCGTTTTCGCAGGAAATGGGCAGCGCCTGGCGCCATACCGTGGTGGTGGTGGTCAGCGAATTTGGCCGCACCTTCCGCGAAAACGGCAACCGGGGCACGGATCACGGCCACGGCAGCGTGTTCTGGGTGCTGGGCGGCGGGATCAAAGGCAAGCAGGTGGCGGGCGAGCAGGTGGCGATTTCGCAGGCGACGCTGTTCCAGAACCGCGACATGCCCGTGCTGAATGAATACCGGGCCGTGCTGGGCGGCTTGCTGCGCCGCACCTTCGGCTTGACCCCGGCGCAGCTCGACCATGTGTTTGCCGGCGTGAAACCGGTAGAGCTGGGGCTCGTGTAAATCGGAATGCCACCGTGTTACGCTACGCCTGCGCAACTGGCGCGTAGCCTAGCACCTATTAAAACCTACTGTGCGTCGTAATTTGCGGCCTGCGATGCTCACTGCCTCGGCGGCCCCGTACTTCGTACAGTTGCGCTTCTCAGGCCAACGGGGGCGCCGAGCTTTCCTTCCGCTCGCTACGGTTTTGTTAGGCGCTATAAGCCTGCACACCTTTACAGTGTGCGGGGCACGAATGGAGTAGCATGACCGATACCCAGCGCGACATTGTCAGCGCAGGCTTTTCCCTGGCCTTGATCGCCGTGACGGCCTTCGTCATGCAGCGTTTCTTTTTGCCGCTCGTGTGGGCCGGCATCCTGTGCGTGGCCACCTGGCCACTGTACCTGCGCGTGCGCGCGGCGCTGGGGCAGCGCACCATCGTCGCGGCAGCCGTGCTGACCCTGGCGTTTGCCTGCATCTTCATCATACCCGTGCTGTCCGGCGTGGCGCAGGCGGCGCGCGAAGTGCCCGTGCTGGCCGATTTCATCGTGCATGCGAATGCCGACGGCTTGCCCGTGCCGCACTGGGTGGCGCATATTCCCCTGGCCGGCAGCGCCATCGGCGACTGGTGGCTGGCCACTCTGAGCCAGCCTCACGGCCTCGGCCACTTCTTTGCGGGCAGCGCCGTGGGCGGCTTTCATTCCGCGCGCGACATGCTCAAGGTGCTGGGCGCGGACGTGTTCCACCGCCTGGTCGACTTTGGTTTGGCCTTCTTGTGCCTGTTTTTCTTTTACAAGGATGGCGAAGCGCTGACGCGCCAGATCACGGCTGTCGGCAGCCATTTCCTGCGCCCCGAACGGTGGGGCCGCTATGCGCAAAAGATTCCGACCGCCATCCGCGCCACCGTCAACGGCCTGGTGCTGGTGGGCCTGGCTGAAGGCGTGCTGATCGGCATCGCCTACGCCATCGCCGGCTTGCCGTCACCGGCCCTGTGGGCTTTTGCCACGGGCATCCTGGCCATCATCCCGTTCGGCGCGCCGCTCGCTTACCTGTGCGCGGCCGCCTTGCTGGTCTTCCAGGGCAATGTCGGCGCCGCCATCGGCGTAGCCGCGTGGGGCACCATCGTGCTGTTCGTGGCAGACCACTTCGTGCGCCCCGGCATGATCGGCAACGCCACTCGTTTGCCCTTCCTGGCCGTGTTGTTCGGCATTCTGGGCGGCGTGGAAACCCTGGGTCTCGTGGGCCTGTTCATCGGCCCCGTCGTGATGGTGCTGTTCGTGACCTTGTGGTACGAAGCGAATGTCGTTGACAAGGTGCTGCCAGTGCAAACACCTGCCAGCCCGGCCGCGCCGGAACGCACACAGTAGTGAGGGGGCGGCCAGCGTGCCGCTGGCCGGTACTGAGGCGTTCCCGGCGTGGCCGGGCGGAGCACCTGGACCGCTACGCGGTTAAGGTGAACTTAATGCGCTTTAGATAAGATCAACAACCAACGGCGCATCAGCAGCACTTCAACATAGCCCGGCTCGATGCCCGTACCGCACTCGATCAAGGGATTGACGGTGTAGTAGCGCTTGCGGAAGTCGCGGCAGACGAGGATTTCGCGCTTGCCCATGCGGACGAGGAAAGAGCTTGGGGCGTATTCCAGGCCGAACCGTGAGCCAAAACCGCTATTCAATGTTGCCATGACAATTCCTTTGAGGGAGATGTGTTGAACGAGTCATCAGAATAGCATAACTACTGTATGAATACACAGCTACTGTATGAATAAACAGTATTTTTTTACTGGTGTGGTTTTTTTGATCATCACCGGGGACATGAAAGAGAGATGAGTTTGCAAGAGAAAAATGACATGGGCATGACCACGGGCTGGACCACGAAACTGCGCCGCTTCGTCGAGGCGCGCCTGTCGCCCGAAGGCGAGCTGGGCCTGCATATGACGGTGGGCGTGGCGCTGATGCTGGTGGCCATCGTGGTCTTTCACGAGATCGCCGAAGCCGTGATGGGCATGGAGCAGATCACCGTGATCGACTTGCAGGTGGCGCACTGGTTCAATCAGCATGCCGTGCCGTGGATCACCGGTTGCCTGCTGGTCGTCACGCACATGCATGGCGTGATCGGCGCCATCACCCTGGCCCTCTTGCTGGGCTGGTATCTGCACCGCAAGGGCGCCGATTACTGGCTGTTTACCCTGGTCATCACCATGCCGGGCGTCATGTTTTTGAACCTGCTGCTAAAGTACATTTTTGTCCGCGCGCGGCCCAGCTTTGACGAGCCCATCCTGCAGACGGCCTTGAGCACCTACAGCTTTCCGAGTGGCCATACGGCCACCTCGACAGCCCTGTACGGCTTGCTGGCCGCCTACCTGATTTGCCAGACGGCGCCGGGTGCCTGGGGCAAGCGCATCGCCATCGCGCTGGGCGCCTTCCTGATGGCGTCACTCGTGGGTTTCAGCCGCATTTACCTGGGCGCGCATTACCTGAGCGATGTGCTGGCGGCCATGGCGGAAAGCTATGGCTGGCTGGCCATCTGCATCGCCGGCGTGTCGACCCTGCGCCGCCGCCGGCATATCCGGCAAACCAAATAAGGGGAAACGATCCTGAGCAAGATTGCAGTCATCATCAACGGAGGCGCCGGTTGCGGCTATGCGCCGGACTGGGCGCAGCAGCTCGAAGCGAAATTCGCCGCCGTGGGACTCGACGCCGCCATCACCCTGGCGCAAAGCGGCGCCGAGATGATCGCCACGGCCGAACGGGCCCTGCGCGATGGCGCGCCCATCGTCGTGGCCGGCGGCGGCGACGGCACCATCAATGCCGTGGCCTCTGTCGTTGTCGGCAGCGGCACGCCGTTCGGCGTCTTGCCGCTGGGTACCTTGAACCATTTCGCCAAGGATTTGAATATCCCGCTCGAGCTCGATGCGGCGATTGCCAACGTGGCGCAGGGCATGCCGCACCAGGTCGACGTGGGCGAAGTTAATGGCCGTATCTTCCTGAACAATTCCAGCCTGGGCCTGTATCCCGACATCGTGCGCGACCGCGAAAAGCAGCAGCGCCGGCTGGGACGGGGCAAGTGGCTGGCCTTCAGCTGGGCCCTGGTGGCGGCCTTGCGCCGCTATCCCTTCCTCAGCGTGCAACTGACACTCAACGACGCCGTGCATGCGCGGCGCACGCCATTCGTCTTCATCGGTAATAATGAATACCTGATGGAAGGCTTGAATATCGGCGAGCGCGAGCGGCTCGATGGCGGCCAGCTGAGCTTGTACGTGGCGCAGCGTCCGGGCCGATTGGGCTTGCTGAAGCTGGCCTTGCACGCGCTGTTCGGCAAGTTGTCGCAGGCCAAGGATTTTGATGTGCTGACGGCCACCGACCTGGAAATCGCCACGCATCACCGCCGTCTGCGCGTGGCCACCGATGGCGAGGTGACCATCATGAATACGCCGTTGCAGTACCGCATCCGCACGGCCGCGCTGGCAGTGCTCGTGCCGGCGCCGGCACTTTCTGGGGAGTAAGGCCATGCGTACCATCGTGCATTTGTCCGACTTGCATTTTGGCAGGGTTGATGCGGACCTGCTGGCGCCCTTGCGCGCGCTGGTCGAGCGCCTGGAACCGGATGTGGTCGTGGTCTCGGGCGACCTCACGCAGCGCGCCCGCAGCGCCCAGTTCCAGGAAGCGCGGCATTTTCTCGACAGCTTGCCGGGGCCGCAGATCGTGGTGCCGGGCAACCATGACGTGCCCCTGTACAACGTCTTTTCCCGCTTTTTGACACCGCTGGTGAAGTACCGGCGCCACGTGACGGACGATTTGTCGCCCGAATATGTGGACGAGGAAATCGCCGTGCTGGGCATCAATACGGCCCGCTCCCTGACCTTCAAGGATGGCCGCATCAGCCACGAACAGATCGATTTCCTGCGTCAGCGCCTGGGTAGTTTGCCGCCCGGCTTGACGCGCATCATCGTCACGCATCATCCGTTTGACTTGCCGGAAAACTTCGACAAGGATGATCTGGTCGACCGCGCTCCGCAGGCGTTGCAAATGTTTTCCGAATGCGGCGTGGATTTGCTGCTGGCGGGACACTTGCATGCTAGCGTGGCGGGCAACACGGCCGAGCGCTACAAGATCGCTGGCTACGCGGCCCTGATGGTGCAGGCAGGCACGGCCACGTCCACGCGGGGCAGGGGCGAGTCGAACTCGTTTAATGTGCTGCGGGTGGAAAACAGTTGCATCCGGGTCGAGCGCTACAGCTGGAATGAAGACAGCGCCGACTTTGAAAAAGTCAGCACGGAAGCATTCGAGCGCCAGGGCGGCGTGTGGGCCAGCTTGCGGCCGTTGTAGGTTTCCTGTAGGTCGGATTAGCGCGGCGAAGCCGGGCGTAATCCGACAATATTGTTGGCTTTGGTAATGGCTGTGGTGATGTCGGCTTACGCTGCGCTAAGCCGACCTACGCCGACCTGCCGGGGCACACTTCTGTGGCTTATAGCCAGTAGTTCATGAAGCGCGCCGCCCACTCCTTCATGCGGTCCGAGATGGGCCGCGTTTCCCATTTCGCTTTGGTGATTTCTTCCGAGTCGCGCAAGTCTTCCTGGAAGGCGTTTTCCATTTCGCGCCCGAAACTGTCCCCCAGCACGATCACATTCAGTTCGCTGTTGTGCAGGAAGCTGCGCATGTCGATATTCGTCGAGCCGACGGTCGACCAGGCGCCGTCGATGACGGCCGTCTTGGCGTGCAGCACGGCCAGTTTCAAGTGAAAGATGCGGATGCCGCCGGCCAGCAGCTGGTCGTACAGCGCGTGTCCCGCATGGAACACGAGGCCGCTGTCGGACACGCCGGGCAGCACCACGGTCACGTCCACGCCCCGTTTTGCGGCCGCCACCAGTGCGTCGACCGTCTGCTGGTCGGGCACGAAATAGGCGGACGTGATGTGGATGGATTTTTTCGCTTCCTGGATGGCCAGGATATACGCCTTGTAGATTTCAAAGCCGCCGTCCGGCTCGCTGGCCACCACGCGCACCAGCTTGTCGCCCACTTCCGACAGCACGGGGAAATAGTTGGCGTCAGGCAGGTCGGCCTGGTCTTGCTGGGCCCAGGTGCGGATGAACAGCCACTGGAAGGCGGCCACGGCCGGGCCTTCCACTTTCACGTGGGTGTCGCGCCAGCCCACGTCCTTCTTGTCGGTCGCTTTCGATTTCGAGCGGAACAGCGAGCTTTTCGCATAGGTATCGCTGATGTTGATGCCGCCCGTAAACGCCATCTTGCCGTCGACGATCAGCACCTTGCGGTGGTCGCGGTTGTTGATCTTCCAGTCATCGCCCTTGAGCTTGGCCGGATTGACGGGATTGAACGCCACCAGGTGCACGCCGGCCGCGCGCATGCGGTCAAAGAACGCTTGCGGCACGCCGATGGTGCCCACGCTGTCGTAGATGACGTTGACCGTCACGCCCGCTTGCTGCTTTTCGATGAGCATGTCGGCAAATTTCAGACCCAGCGGATCCTGGTCGAAGATATACGTTTCCAGGTTGATGCTGTTCTTTGCTTCGCTGATGGCCTGGAACATGGCGGCCATGGTTTGCGGGCCGTCAAACAGCAGGGTCACTTTGTTGCCCTTGATCAAAGGCACGCCCGTGGCCGCCTCTTCCAGCGCGGCCTGGGCCTTCAGATCCATGCCGGACTTGGCCCAGCGCTTGTTGAGCAGGGCGGCGCGGCTGTTGACGTTCAGCAAGGCGCCCTTGCCCGTGATCACCTGGGGCTTGGCCACCGGCTCCAGGGTGGTATTGAGATTCTTGACATCGGGCAGCGAGGCGCATGCAGCCAGGGTCCAGCACAGCAGTAGGGCGGTGAGGCAGGGTTGCATGCGCCTGATGGTCATTTTTGAGCCTTGTTCGTCAGTGACAGGTTTGCCGACTCGTCGACCAGCGCCAGCGGTGGCGGGTTTTTCGAGCCGAAGAAGAAGACGATGGGCGAGCGCAGGAAACGCTTGCCCAGAATCTTCAATAATTGCATGCCGTGCTTGAAGCGCACCTGGCGCGAGCGCAGTGCCACCCACAGGGCTAGGCCGAAGCTGACGAGCAGATTGGCCGTGCCGATGGCGAAGATGCCCGACAGCGACTTGACGGCCAGTTGCCAGCTCATGTTGTGATCGAGGCCCACCAGGGCCGTGGCGAAGTTGGCGGCCGAGAAGGTGATGTGGCGGATATCGATCGGCAAACCGATCAAAAAGCCCAGGGTGCCGATGGAGCCCAGCAAGATACCGAAGTAGAAGTTACCCATCAGGCCACCGAGGTTGTTTTCCAGATACATGCCCAGCCGCTGCAAGCGCTCCTGGCCGATCACCCGGCCCAGGCCGCGCAATTGCGCGATGCGCTGGGCCCAGCGCGTGTACAGGGCCTGGTTGTCATAGTAGCCGGAAATCAGGCCGGCGACGAACAGGCAGACGCCGGCGATCATGGCGTAGAAGATGGCGGGGCTGCCGATGGGGTCGATATCGTGCAGCAGATGCATGGCTTTTTCCGGCGTCACCAGGTTGTGGCCCGTGATCGCCTTGTAGCCGAGCGCGATCAGCCAGGCCGTGGGGATGGCGGTCGCCAGGTTGCCCAGCACGGCCATGTTTTGCGTGCGGAAGACCTTGTTGATCAGTTCCGCCATGCTGTCGAGGTCGATGTTCCGGCCATCCTTGCTGTGCAGGCCGGCGGCGATGCGCGAGGCTGTCATGGCCGGTTGCTTGGTGGCCACCGTGAAATGCAGCAAGTGGATGAACATGAAACCGATCGAGTAATTCATGCTGAACATGAACGCTTCGACCAGCGGCGCCGAGCGCAGATACGACATCAGTATCTTGAACAGGGCCATGAAGCCGATGATCACGCCCGCGCCCGCGGACGAGAGGAACATGGCGCCCATTTCGCGGCGGTTTTCCGCGATGTAATGTTCGCCCGTGCGGCTGGCGTTTTCCGTCACATTGCGCGCCAGCAAGTTGATATTGTCGGAAAACAGGTCGCTGACCTTGTACTTGTGGTTATGCGCGCGTATCAGTTCCAGCGCCAGCCCGACGGCGCCCGCGCGGCGGCGGCTGACCGGTTGCGGGTGCAGCAAATCCTGCGTGGCGTCGACCGTGATGGCGGCGATGTCCACGTTGTTCGACGCCGGCAGCTCGCCGCTCGTGTCGACGAGGAACAGCAGCTTGCGCAGGCGCTCGATGCTTTGCGCCAAGGCCACCAATAAATACGTGAGGGGAATGCTGGTGCCCTGGTACAGCGCCTTCTTGCGGATCTTGGCGATGACGGCGTCGCACTGGTCGAGCATCACCAGCAGATGGCGCGCATCCTCGATGTGCTCGATGTCGCCTTGCAGCAGATTCGTGTAGGCATCCAAATAGGCGTTCACTTCCGTGTTCTGCACCATGAACGGCGACTGGAATACTTCGATTTCATTGTGGAAACGCGTCAATTCCGGTTCCAGACCCATGGCGCAGACGCGGTAGGACAGGGTGCGGATGGCGTCGAGCATGCCTGGCAGCATGATGTTGCCATCGCCGACGGCCAGTTCGATGTCGTCGCTGGTGAGCACGTCGAACAGTTCCAGCCAGTCCGTGGCGGGCACGTTGCTGATCCATAAATAATCGGTTTTCAGGTACAGCACCTGGTCGAGCGCGTCGTTCAGGTATTCGTCGCCGAGGGCGGGCGGCAGCATGCGGTAGGCGATGCGGCGTTTCAATTCCGTGAAGAAACCGCTGTTCGACAGCACGCCGATGTCGGTGTACAGGCTGGCATGGCGGCGCGCGGCCAGCACGCGCAGCACGTATTCGTGCAGGGCGCGCGCTTGCGCGGGGTTACCTTTGAGAAGCTGGCGCAGAGTGCGCACGTTGGCAATCGCGGTAGCGCTGTCGTGGGAGCGCTTGGGACGCAGTGAGTTGAATAATTCCACCAGCAAGTCGATATTGCTGGAGTTGGGGTCAATGCGTTCGAGGATAGCTAGCATGCAGAAAAACGGGCGAGCCGCTGTCGGTAAAACCAGTAGTGTACCGCCTGCGTCAAATCGCGCAACGTTCGCCACCGAACATTGCTTTACGGCAGGGCCTGCATTTCACGCCATTTTGCCGCAAATTAGCTGAATCATGGTCAATATTGCGTGTTGTCAGTGCGCGACGTGTTTCCTGGGGCTAAGCTGAAGTTTCTGTTGTACAACGCACGGACGCTGGACAAAAAGCGGGGATAAGGTAACACTGAGATCAGACACACAGCGCATGTCCTGATCAATACCGGGAAGTTTCATTCACGTTGCCGAGATATTTATCATGAAGACCTCGTATTTTGCGCTTGCTGTGATAGGGATGGGGCCTTTCGCGCTGGGCGCGACGGCCCAGGCTGCCGATGGCGCAGGCAGTGCCGCATCCAGTAACGTTGCCGTGTACGGCGTGCTCGACGCGGGCATCGTGGCCGAGCGGGGCTGCGCCGCCAATTGCGCCGGCGCCAAGGTGTCCGGCGGCGTCGCCTCCGGTTCGCGCCTGGGCGTGCAGGGCCGCGAGGCGCTGGGCAATGACGTCACGGCCGTGTTTACCCTGGAAGCGGGCATCCAGAACGACACGGGCCAGTCGGAAGAGGGCCGCTTGTTCGGCCGCCAGGCCTACGTGGGCCTCGACAGCCGCCTGGGTGCGCTGACCCTGGGGCGCCAGTACAACCTGCAATACCTGACCCTGACCGACGTGGCCGACCCGTTCAAGGGCGGCATGGCCGGCAGCGCCGGCAACCTGGCCGGCTACAGCGTGAAACGCTATGACAATACCGTCAAATATGTGACGCCGGCCTTGCGCGGCGTGACCGCCAGCGCCATCTACAGCTTTGGCGAGTCGCCGTACAGCAACGCCAACAACCGCGCGTATGGCGCCACCCTCGGCTATTCGGCCGGCGCCGTGAATGTCAGCGTGTCGCACCAGCGCAAGAACAACTTCATCCTCGCCTCCGGCACCTTGCCCGCCATCGACATGTCGGCCCGCAACACCCTGATCGCGGCAAATATTGACCTCAAAGTGGCCACCGCCTTTGCCGCCGTGGGCGTGAACAAGGGCTATGGCAGTTCGCCGTGGGATCCGAACAATGCCTACAGCTCGCTGGCCCTGTCGATGTCGTCGTCGGACAGCCGCGACACCTTGCTGGGCGTGTCCGTGCCCGTGGGCGGCTTCAAACTGCTGGCGTCGTGGGTGCGCAAGGATGACCGCGATCTGGCCAACCGCGACGCCAGCCAGATGGCCGTCGGCCTCACGTATTCGTTGTCAAAGCGCAGCGATTTCTATGCGTCCTACGCGAAAATCCACAACAAGAACGGCGCCCGCTATACGGTGGGCAATGCCAGCGATGCGGGCCGCGGCGACGCCGCCTTCAACCTGGGCTTCCGTCACGGCTTCTGAACTGCTGTCGCCGATGGGGCAGGGCAGCTTGCCCCCAGCCACTTGCCGTTGCTCGTCACATTCACCTGTTCCGGCGCACCGCGCGCGCTGGTGGTCACCGCCAGCTGCATGCTGAACGCCTGCTCGCCGCTGAATAGCACCTTGCCTTCGCCGCTCGATTTCGGGTTGGCGCAGGTGAACGACACGTTCATGCCGCCCGCGATATCCGTATTTTTCGATTTGCAGTCGCCGGGCTGGCCCGTGGGAATCTGCCTGCGCGCCGCCATGTCCGGCGTCACGCAGGCCGTCACGCGCACGGCGCCGTCGGCGCCCACGGTGGGCATGGCCATGCCGCGGCTGGCCGCCATGCTTTCCAGCTGTTTGCGTTGATCGGGAGGAAGGTTGCCCAGTTGCTGCAACACCATGGACATGGCGTTGTCGGTGGCGGCGTCGGGCGACGCCATCTTGCTGTCGACTTGCCACAGGCCCGGCTTGATGGTGGCCGATGGCGAGGCGGCCTGGGCGCCGGCGTGGCTGCCCAGGGCGGTGCAAGCCAGTAAACTCAGGCGTAGCAAAGAATGTTTCATGTTGGCGTCTCCAGAAAAGGCAGACCCCAGCATACGGCATGGCAAGCGGGGCACGCTTGCCATTGTGTTACAAACTGTGATCGGGTTCGATGCGGCGCACGTCCACGCTGGCGATGCGGCGCTCATCCGCTTCGAGGATTTCATAGCGCAAATCATCGAGTTCCAGTACTTCGCCCACGGCCGGCATGTTTTCAAAGTGTGCCAGCAGGAAGCCGGCCAGCGAGTTGTACTCGCCGTCTTCGCTGACCAGGGTTTCCGTCTCGAACACTTGCTCCAGGTAATGCAAGTCCGTCGCGCCATCGATGCGCCAGTGGCCGGGGCCCAGCACTTCCACGTCGGGCTGTTCGTCCTCGTCGGGGAATTCGCCGGCGATGGCTTCCAAGATGTCGATGGGCGTGAGCACGCCTTGCACGGTGCCGAACTCGTCGACCACCAGCACCAGCTGGCCGCGCGAGCGCTTCAGCGTTTCCATGGCTTTCAACACGCCGGCCGCTTCCGGCACGACGACGGCTTCGCGCATGCTGGCCGGGTCGATCTTGCCGCGCGAGACGAGATCCTCGATGAGGTCCTTGCTGCGCGCGATGCCAACCACGTTGTCGAGGTCATCATTGCAGACAGGAATCATGCTGTGTGGCGTTTCGCGCAGCAATTGCAGCATCTTGTCGCTGCTGTCGTTCAGGTTGACCCACGACACGTCGCCGCGCGGCGTCATGACGGAGCGGATCGAGCGCTCGGCCAGGGTCAGTACGCCGCTGACCATGTTGCGCTCTTCCACGCCGAAGGCGGAGACGTCGGGCGTTTCCTTGACTTCGTGCTCTTCCACGGCTTCGCGGCCCTTGCGTCCGCCCAACAGGCTCAGCACGGCTTGCGCCGTGCGGTCGCGCAGCGGGGCGTTCGACTGCAGCTTGAGGAAGTTGCGGCGCGCCAGCTGGTTGAAGAACTCGATGACGATGGAAAAGCCGATGGCGGCATACAGATAGCCTTTCGGAATGTGGAAGCCCAGGCCTTCGGCCACCAGCGACAGGCCGATCATCAGCAGGAAGCTCAGGCACAGCACGACGACGGTGGGGTGGGCGTTGACGAAGCGCGTCAGCACCTTCGAGGCAAGCATCATGACGACGATGGAAATGACGACGGCCGCCATCATCACGTACAGGTTTTCCACCATGCCGACGGCCGTGATGACGGCGTCGAGCGAAAAGACGGCGTCGAGCACGACGATCTGCGCCACCACGAGGCCGAAGCCGGCGTAGACTTTCGGGCCCGTCTGGGCGTGCGTGACGCCTTCGAGGCGCTCGTGCAGTTCGCTGGTGGCCTTGAACAGCAGGAACAGGCCGCCGACGAGCAGGATCAGGTCGCGCCCCGAAAACGAGAATGTCAATATGGAAAACAATGGCGTGGTCAGGGTGACCAGCCAGGAAATCAGCGAGAGCAGGCCCAGGCGCATGACGAGGGCCAGGGTCAGGCCCAGCACTCTGGCCTTGTCGCGCTGGTGCGGCGGCAGTTTCTCGGCCAGGATGGCGATGAAAATCAGGTTGTCGATACCCAGTACGATTTCCAGTACGACCAGCGTCAGCAGGCCGACCCAGATTGTCGGGTCAAATAACCATTCCATGTGTGTAACCTTGTAAAGTCGATCAGTGTAAAGCGTGCCCGGCGGCTAAAGCCCCGGACGCGTGGGTGCTGCATGCATGTCTTCAGAGGCGGACGCGCGGCGGCCGGGTGGCCAGCCGCACGTCCGCTTCGGCAAGTGCGCCCGGTCCCGCTTGCCAAATGATGGCGTAAAACGGCACGGCCTGGCGCGAGCTCGGGTACAGCGTGATGGGGTCGTTGTCGCATTCTTCAGTATCGCAGCTGTCGCCAGGCAGGCCTGCATGGAGGCTGGCGTCGGCACAGTCGATGCTGAAGGCGGGCGTGGCGGTAGCGCCGGCCGCGATTGCATGCTGGAATGGGGAAGGGCTGGCGTAAGCCATGCTGGCAAACGCCTGGGGTAAAGCGATGAAAACAAAAAGGCAGAGCAGGACGAGAGCTCGTCTCATATACAGGCAGATAGTTCTGGAACCGTGGAGTATAACACGGGCAGATAACAGCTTGATGACAGGGACTTGCGCAAGTGACAAGCATGCCGTAAATTACGAGAGCAATAATTTCACGTGGCGGCGAAGACGCAGCGCGGGCCCCGTGATCATTCTTGCACTCAGTATGTAGTCCATGGCGCTTGCTGTTGCGCCTTGCCCGATCATGTAGTGTTACCAGGAATTTGCCTTGAAACCCATTACCGCCCTCCTGCTTGCCGCCGGCATTCTCTCGCCTTCGTTCATCCTTGCCGCCACCCCCGTGGAAGCGGCGCCGACCCAGAAAACCGGCAAGGCTGCTCCCAGCCGCGCCGCCGTCAAAGTCACATCCGTCGAAGGCATCACCGAATACCGCCTGGCCAACGGCTTGCGCGTGCTGCTGTTCCCCGATGCCAGCAAGCCGACCCTGACCACCAACATCGTCTACCTGGTCGGCTCGCGCCATGAAAACTATGGCGAAACGGGCATGGCCCACTTGCTGGAACACTTGCTGTTCAAGCCTAGCGCCAACTTCGGCGTCAAGAAGGGCACGAAAACCCCGGTCGAGATCCTGAACTCGACGGGCGCCCAGTTCAACGGCACCACCTGGTACGACCGCACCAATTACTACGCCACCTTCCCGGCCAACGACGACAACCTGCGCCAGATGCTGGCCATGGAAGCGGACCGCATGGTCAACGCGGCCATCGACCAGAACGACCTGTGGAATCCGAAGACGCAGAAGGGCGAAATGACCGTCGTGCGCAACGAGTTCGAGATGGGCGAGAGCGACCCGATCGGCGTGACGAGCGAACGCATCCAGGCCATCGCCTACGACTGGCACAACTATGGCAAGTCGACCATCGGCGCCCGTTCCGACATCGAGCAGGTGAACATTCCCCGCTTGCGCGCGTTTTATCATAAATATTATCAGCCGGATAATGCCGTGCTGATGGTGGCGGGCCGCTTCGACGAAGCCAAGGTCTTGAAGCAGATCAATGAGCTGTTCGGCAAGATCCCGAAACCGACGCGCGTGATCGAGCCGACCTACACGGCCGAACCGGTGCAGGATGGCGAGCGCGCCGTGACGGTGCGCCGCAGCGGCGGCACGCAGTTCGTCGGCGCCGGCTACCACGTGGCGCCGTCCGGCAACCCGGACGCCGTCGCCATCGAAGTGCTGGGCCACGTGCTGACGGATGCACCGGCCGGCCGCTTGCACAAGGCGCTGGTGGAAACCAAGCTGGCCAGCAAGATTGAATACAACTCGGTGAGCAACCTGGAGCCGGGCTACAACCTGTTCGGCGCGCTGGTGCCGCTCGATGGCAACCTCGATGCGGCGCAGACGGCCATGCTGAAGGTGCTGGAAGAGCTGAAATCGCAGCCCATCACGGACGCGGAAGTGGCGCGCGTGAAACAGCAATTGAACAAACAGATCGAACTGGCCACCTCGAACACGGCCAGCCTGACGATCGCCCTGACGGAGTCCCTGGCGGCTGGCGACTGGCGCCTGTTCTTCCTGCAGCGCGACCAGCTCGACAAGCTGACGACGGCGCAGGTGCAGTCGGCGGCCGAGAAATACCTGAAGAGCTCGAACCGCACCCTGGGCCGCTTCATTCCCACCGATGCGCCGGACCGCACGGTCGTGCCGGCCTACGCCGACGTGGCGCCGCAACTGGCCGGCTACACGGGACGCGCCGTCGTGGCGCAGGGCGAAGCGTTCGATCCGAGCCCCGACAATATCGAGGCGCGCACCACGCGCTTCACCTTGCCGAACGGCTTGAAAGGCGCCTTGCTGCCGAAGAAAACCAAGGGCAGCACCGTCAGCGTCGTGTTGAAACTGCAGATTGGCAGCGAAGAGAACTTGCGCGGCAAGGCGCAAGTAGGCGTCTACACGGCCAATCTGTTGTCGCGCGGCACGGATAAACTGTCGCGCCAGGAAGTGAAGGACAAGTTTGACCAGCTGGGCATGCAAGTGGCGATTTCGGGCGGCGCCGAAGGCGTGACCGCCATGCTGACAGGCAAGCGCGAGAACTTGCCGGCCGCCATGGACTTGCTGGCGCAAGTGCTGCAAAAGCCGGCCCTGAACGAAACGGAATTCCTGGAATTGCAGCGCGAGCGCGTCGGCCGCGCGGAGCAGGAATTGCCTGAGCCGCAGCCGCTGGCCGTGAACGCCTTCCGCCGCCTGCTCGACGCCACGCCGGAAGGCCATGTGCGCCATGTCAGCACCTTGCCGGACGAACTGGCTGGCTGGAAGGGCGTCAAAGTGGCGGATGTGAAAGCTTTCCATGGCGCCTACTATGGCGCGGCGAACGCGACTTTTGCCGCCGTGGGCGACTTCGACCCGGCCGCGCTGAAGGCGCAAGTGGCGAGCCTGTACGGCAACTGGAAGGCGCAGCAGCCGTACGTGCGCATTCCCGACGCCGTCAAGCCCGTCAGCGGCGAGAAAGTCACCCTGGAAACACCGGACAAGGCCAACAGCGTGCTGTTCGCCATCCAGCCGATTCCCCTCAAGGATGACGCCGCCGGCTATCCGGCCTTGCTGATCGCCAATCACATGCTCGGTGGCGGCGCCTTGCGCAGCCGCCTGGCCGACCGCATCCGCCAGAAGGAAGGCCTGTCGTACGGCGTCGGTTCGCAAGTGAGCGTACCGTCGCGCGAACCGGCCGGCTACTGGATGGCGTACGCCATCAGCGCGCCGCAAAACACCGTCAAGGTGGAAGCGGCCCTGCGCGAGGAAATCGCCAAGGTGCTGGCCGACGGCTTCACGCAAGAGGAACTGGCCGAAGCGAAGAAAGGCTGGCTGCAATCGGAAGAAGTGGGCCGCACGCAGGACAGCGGCCTGGCGCGCGGCCTGGCCGATTACCTGGCGCAAGACCGCACCATGGCTTACGACAAGGACTTGGAAGCGAAAGTGGCCGCCTTGACCCTGGCGCAAGTGAACCAGGGCCTGCGCGAATACCTGAAGCCAGCGGCCGTCTCGGTGGTGGTGGCGGGCGACTTCGCCAAGGTGGCGAAAGAGGGTGAAAGCGGCGCCAAGGCAACGACGTCGAAATAAGCTGTTTTACATGGAAAAAACCCGCCGGCAAGTTACCTTGCCGGCGGGTTTTTTATTGAAACATGTCAACTTAGCGCGGCGCCATTTCGGCTACGTAGATTTCCACGCGGCGGTTGCGTGCGCGTCCCGATGCATCCGCATTCGAGGCGATCGGCTCGCGGGCGCCGCGGCCTTCCGTGACGACGCGGGTCGGCGAGACGCCGCGCATGGACAGGTAGTCGCGCGTATGGGCGGCGCGTTCCACCGACAGCGGTTCGTTGATGGAAGCGCTGCCCGTGCTGTCCGTATGGCCGATGATGCTGACCGTGGTGTTCGGGTTTTCGTTCAGGGTGGCGGCAAAGCGGTCGAGGATGGGGCGGAAGTTGCCCTTGATGTCGGCGCGGTTGGTGTCGAAGGAAATGTCGCTTGGAATTTCCATTTTCAGGCGGTTATCGGCCGTTTGCGACACTTGCACACCAGTACCCTGTGTCGCTTGTTCCATCGCGCGCTTCTGGTTTTCCATGCGGTTCGACCAGATATTGCCGACCACGGCGCCAGCTGCCGCACCCAGCAGGGCGCCGCCGGCCGTGCGGCCGCTGCTGCCGCCACCGGTGGTGCCGCCGATCAAGGCGCCCAGGCCCGCGCCGATGCCGGCGCCCGTGGCCGTGCCACGTTGCGTCGAGGACATATCCGCACAGCCGCTGGCGGCCAGTGCGATCACCAGCATGCCGATCAGGGATTTGGCGCCAGGGCCTTTTTTGAATGTTTCTTTCATGGATTTTCTCCTTGTTTTGTTATTGGGACATACCCAGGACTACCCGTACACGTTACTGCAAAATGGGCCTGCTTGCCAGCGCACGCAAAAGGGCGGCGCCCGTTCGCACGCGCACCGCCCCTCTGGCCAGTCAATTGGCCTCTATAAACCGCGCCCGCTGATCAGGCGCAGCAGCACCATGATCACGGCGACCACCAGCAGGATGTGGATGAAGCCGCCAATGGTATAGGAAGTTACCAGGCCCAGCAGCCAAAGAATAATGAGTACGACGGCGATTGTATACAGCATGATGTGTCCTCCGAGAGTAATGTGTGGATGACGGCGACTGCCTTGGCCTTGCAGGCGCTGGCGCGTGGCGCCGTCATCGGTTCTTGTCATTGCGCGGCGACCGGGTCGCTGAACGCTGATGCCATGACTAAGTGTCTACTTTGTTTCCCTTGCCTTCTGTACGCTGTCGTACACAAGGCTCAACTAGCGCGAGCGGTCGGCGTGTTCATCGGCCATGCCCGGCACCCATGCCAGCATGCCGGCCATGCCGACGGCGCCCGCCAGGCAGCTGACCATGCCACCCGTCAACAGCAGCATGACGCCGAACACGGGACTGCCCGCTTGCGGCGCCAGGTCCAGCGCGCAGAAGCCCAGCGCGGTGGCCAGCAAGCCGCCGCCAATCAATCCCAGCCAGATACTGTTGCTGCCTGTCTTGTCGTCTTGCATGGCTACTCCTTGATGACGTTTCGTTGAACTTTCCTGAATGCATCATCTCGCGCGACGGCAAGCTCATCTGTACGCCAACGAACATTGTTAAAAAGAAAACGCCCGGACAGGCCGGGCGTGTATTCAGTTTGCAACGCATCGCGGCGCTGCCGCTGCCTTGGTCAACTTAGCCGATGGCGCGCAAGCCGCCGTTGACGACGCGCACGCGGTCGCCCTGGCGCCAGTTTGGCGCGGCGCTCTGGTGCACGGTGCGTGTCTTGCCGTTATCCAGGCGCACGACGATGTTGTAGCTGCGCGTGGCGCGCACGCTGCCTTCGATCTGGTTGCCGGCCACGGCGCCGCCGACGGCGCCTAGCACGGTGGCCAGTTGCTTGCCGTGGCCGCCGCCGACCTGGTTGCCCAGCAAGCCGCCGACGACGGCGCCGCCAGCCGCGCCCACGCCGCTGCCTTCGGCGCGCGTATTGACTTCATGGATGGCTTCGATCACGCCACAATTGCTGCATACCTGCGGCGCCGGGGCGGCCGCATATTGTGGCTGTGGCTGCGGCTGGCGCACCGGCTGCTGCTGTGGTTGCTGTTGCTGTTGCTGCTGTGGCGGCAGGGCGGCCAGCGGCTGCGCGCCGGACGGCTGCAAGTTCGCTTGCGGCTGGTTCGCCTGCAGGTTGGCCATTTGCTCGGCCGAGGTGCTGGCCGCCAGCGGCTGGCTATCGCCCTGGGAGGAAGGCAGCCAGCCCATCAGGGCAGCCGTGCCGACGCCGCAAAACAGCAGGACGGCGACGGCGGCGGCAAGCACCAGCGGATGAAGGGATTTGGTGGTGGTGGTCATGGAAGGCTCCTTGGTTTTTTTAAAATAATAAAAAGGGTGATGCGTGTTCTGCGTGTTATTTGCGTCTGTTGCCAGTGTGCTGTGCCGCTTGCTCCGCTTCCGTGCGTCACCGTACATACAGGGCCGGTACTGCACCGTAGGCTAAGTAAAAATTATGTCGAGTTGTAACGACACCAAGGAAAAGCAATGCCACCAACGACTGCCAGCATGACCCTTTCCCGCGATGCAGGCCGATCCGGCCTGGGGTCGCCCGTGGGCGCGCCTGACGCCGGCAATCGCTTGTTGGCCAGCCTGCCCGAGCACGACTTGCGGCACCTAACGGCGCTGTTCGATAGCGTCACGGTCGAGGTGGGCGAGGTGCTGTACGAACCGGGCCAGCCTATCGGCCACATCTATTTCCCCGGCGATTGCCTGATTTCGCTGCTGGCCGTGGCGGAAGGGCGCATGACGCTGGAAGTGGGCTCCGTCGGCCGCGAAGGCGTGCTGGGCGCGTCCGTCGCGCTCGGCCATGACCTGGCGCAAGTGCGTGCCGTGGTGCAGCGTTCCGGCACGGCCAGCCGTATCGCGCGGGCCGACTTCTGCGCCGAGTTCGCCCAGCTCGAGTCCCTGCAGCGTTTGCTGTACCGCTACACGGACACCCTGCTGGCGCAAGCCATCCAGATTGCCGTATGCAGCCGCTTCCACGTGCTCGAAGCGCGCCTGGCCCGTTCGCTGCTGATCACGCGCGACCGCCTGCAGTCCGAAAAATTTCACCTCACGCATGAATTTCTCGCCCACACCCTCGGCGTGCGGCGGGTCGGCGTGACCAAGGCGGCCAGCGCGCTGCAACAGCAAAAACTCATCACCTACAGCCGCGGCAATATCGAGATTCTCGATTCTGCCGGCCTCGAAGCCGTTTCCTGCCGCTGTTACGAGCTGGTCAAGGATAGCGGCGCCATCGGCATGGCCAACGTCTTCGTCTGATTTCCTCAGAATAATTTTTCAATTTCATCAACGGAAGCCGGACGCAAAAAAGCGGGGCGGGCGCCTGCGCACCCACCCCGCTTTTCAGATAACGATTACTTCGGCTTGACCTGGTTACCGATCACGCCGCCGACGGCAGCGCCGCCGACTGCGCCGACAGCGCTGCCGCCCGTCAGCACGGAGCCGGCAACGGCGCCGACGCCAGCGCCGATGGCGGTGTTTTTATCCTGGCCGGACATGTTGGCGCAAGCAGTCAAGCTCAGCAGCAGAGCGGCAACGGAAGTGGTAGCGGCGATTTTTTTAATGATTTGCATGATAGTTCTCCTATGAATTCGGACCTCGTGGCGCCGGCATGGTATGGGCCGGTGAGACTTCGTATCGCCACGTCTTGGGTGTTTCAGGCACGATTACAGAATAGGATTGTGGCAAGGCAGGGTCTGTTCGGCAACGCACATAGGGGTGTAACAATTGTAATCGTGCACGGCTGCGTATTTCTCAATTGCTTTTGCGCGGCGCCTTGCCCGGTTTCGGCGCCACCGGTTTCACGCGCGCCTGGGCCAGCAAGGCCGCGCATTCGCTATCTTCGACGGGGCCTGTATTCACCAGCGGCAGCAGCGCCGCCACGGGCGCCACCACGGCCAGCGCCAGTGCGCCACCGGCGCGCAGGGCCAGCACGCCCTTGTCCACGCTCACGTCGGGTTTGCTGAACGTGCCATGCACGTACAGGGGCGAACGCAGCGAAAAGACGCGCAAGCCCTTGCTGTCCGGCCGCAGGGTCAGGTCCAGCCGTTCATCGGCCAGATTCACCGTGCCATCGATATTCAGGACGGCGTCATCCGTGTCGACGATGAACTGGCGTGTGCGCATCAAGCCCTTGGTGACGGCGAAGTCGGCGGCCATGCAGTTCAGCCTGACCTGCTTGTCGCCAGACAGTTTGGCCAGCACGACACTGCCGATATTCAAGCCCATTTCTTCCAGCAACAGTTTGCTGATGCTGCCCCGGTTGATCAGCGCGCGCACTTCGCCGTTCGAGCTGCCCAGCAGGGTGGCGACGGAATTGCCCGTGGCCGACAGCGAGGCGTCGCCATTGATCTCGCCCACGCTCGCTTGCAGGGCGGGCAGGCGGGGAAACAGTTGCTGGATGTGCAGATGGCGGGCGCTGGCCTTGAGTTCGGCCGCGATGCCGTTGGCGATGACTTTGCCGCTGCCGTCGAGCTTGATTTGCGACGTCAGGGTGCCGCCCGCCACGTTGAAATTCAGGGGCGTGAGCGAGAGCACGCCGTCCGTCAGCACCACATGCGTGTCGAGCTTGCTGATCGGCAGCTCGGCATCGCGCGTGATCTTGTCGGCCGTGTAGCGCACGTCGGCGTCCAGGCTGGTCCAGCGTTCCGTCTTGAAGGTTTCCACCGGCAGCACGCGGCCGGCCGGCTGCGTCGACGGCACGCCCCGCTCCTTCTTGCTGGCGCTGGAATCGGCGCCCACCAGCGGGCCGAGGTCGGAAAATTGCAGCAGGCGCGAATGGACTTCACCCGTCAGGCGCTTGCGCGGCGTGCTGGCGGAAAAGGCCAGCTTGCCACTGATGTCGCTGGAGCCCACCTTGCCGCTGAATTTGTCGTACACCCACTCGCCGCCGCGCGGCGCCAGGGTGCCTGTCAAATGGCCTTCCGTGCTGAAATGCGGCGTCTCCGGCAGCAGCACGCCCGTCAAGGGATACAGGCGGGCCATGCTGGGTCCGGATAGCTTCAGGCGCACGTCGAGCGCGGCCAGGTCTGTCGGGCGCGTCAGGGTGCCTTCGATGGCCACGCTGCTGCCGCTCGCGCGCATGTCGGCCTGGATGGGGAAGGGCGTGCCTTGCCGCTGCAGCGACAGCACGCCGCCCGCCTTGCCGCCGCCCTTGACGGTTTCGCCGCGGTAGGTGCCCGACAGCGTCCACGCGATGCCGTAGCGCGCATCGTCCGCGATGGTGTCGACATCGGCGCGCATCGCCGTTTTGCTGACGCCATCGTCCAGATAGACGGTGCCCTTGCTGAAGACTACGCTTTGCAATTCCAGCTGCCACGGCGATGGCTGCTCCTGCTTGTCGAAGGTCCAGTTATTTTTGCCATCCTTGTTGCGCAGCAAGCGCACCTGCGGCGTGTCGAAGCGCAATTGCGGGATGATGATTTTCTTGTCCAGCAGGGCCAGCGGGTTGAGCGAGAACGCCAGCTGGCTGACGGTGGCCAGCTGCGCCTGGCCATCCGTGTCCGTCATCGCGCTCGGGTTGCCCAGGCGCACATCCTTGGCCTGCAGGTGCGGCCAGGGCAGATAGTCGCGCCAGGTTTTTTGCCCCGCGGTACCGGCTGGCTGATGCCACGTCAGCGCCAGGTCGCCGTCGATGGCGAACGGCCGTCCCAGCGCGTCGCTGGCGCGCGCATTGAGCCAGGGCTTGGCGCGGTTCCAATCCATGTTCGACAGGACGATGGCGGCGGTGACGGGCAGGGCGATGAGCACGGCGGTGCTGGCGAGGGCGATTTTCTGACGGCGGGAGAGCGGCATAAGCTGATTCTTTCTGTACAAGTAGTTGCGATGCTACAGGAATCGCTCCAAGGCCGGGCCTGTTTCAGCTTTTGCTGGCGGACACGTGCGCTGGCGCACGTTGCCAATGCAAGTATTGTCGATTTCTTACCCTATGTGCGGCACCGAACGGATATGCGGGGAGCCGCAGCCTATAACGTCATACATCAAACGCAGTTCCTGATTCCAGATGCACCGCATCTAACCCTCACGCTTAACATTCTCCAGGAGAAGAAAAATGACAAACCGAGATTTCAAGATGTCCCCATTGGCCGCCTTGGCCGCCTGCGCCACCGCCGTTGTCCTGATGACGGGCTGCTCCAGCCTGAAAACGCCTGCCACGGCCGACGTCGCCGTGTCGCGCGCCGCCGTCGATAACGCCGCCAGCGCCGGCGCCGCCGACCTGGCACCCGATGAAATGCGTTCGGCCCGCGAAAAAATGCGCATGGCTAACCAGGCCCTGAAAGACCGCGACTACAAGATGGCGCGCGACCTGGCCGACCAGGCGCAAGCCGATGCCAAGCTGGCGCAAAGCAAGGCCAACTCGGCCAAGGCCACCAGTGCCGCCGATGAAATCAACGAGAACATCCGCGTCATGCGCGAAGAGCTCGACCGTGCCAATCAGCAAGCCCCAAAACAATAAGCCACAACAATAACTAATAACAGGACCCCATCATGAAAAAAGCTACTTACACCACCATTCCCGGCCTGCTGGCCATGGCCGCCTTTGTTGCAGCCTGCAGCTCCGCACCGACCACCACCAGCCTGCTCGACCAGACGCGCGGCGACTACATGGCGGCGCAATCGAACCCGATCGTGTCGACCTATGCGCCGCGCGAATTCCGCGAAGCGAGCGCTGCGCTGGAAGCGGCGAACGCGGCCGCCACGCGCCAGGAAGATAGCGAAAAAGTCGACAAACTGGCCTACCTGGCCAAGCAAAAGATAGCCACGGCGCAAGAAGTCGCCAAGCAGAAGGCAGCGGAAGCCGATATCGCCAATGCCGGCAAGCAGCGCGATCAGTTGCGCCTCGATGCGCGCACGCAGCAGGCTGACCAGGCCACGGCCCGCGCCCAGTCGGCGCAAGCGGATGCGGAAGCGGCCAAGGCCCAGGCGCAAGCGGCCGAAGCGTCGGCCCGCGATGCGCAAGCCCGCGCCGCCGGACTCGAAGCGCAGCTGGCCGACCTGGCCGCCAAGAAAACCGAACGCGGCATGGTGATCACCCTGGGCGACGTGCTGTTTGGCACCGACAAGGCGAACCTGACGGCCGATGGCGCGAATACGGCGCGCAAGCTGGCCGACGTGCTGAAAAACAATCCGCAGCGCACCGTGCTGATCGAAGGCTTTACGGATAGCACGGGCGGCTCCGCGCACAACCTGGAATTGTCGCAACGCCGCGCCGAATCCGTGCGCAACGCGCTGCTGGAGCAAGGCATCAGCCGCGACCGCATCGCCACGAAAGGCTATGGCGCCGCCTATCCGGCCGCCGGCAACGACACGGCGGCAAACCGCCAGCTGAATCGCCGCGTGGAAATCGTCTTGTCCGAGGACAACACGGCCATTCCCGCCCGCCGCTAAGCCGCGTCCGTTGACGCGGCAGTAGAAAGGCAGCACCGGCCGAAGCTTGGCCGGTGGATACCCATGCAAGACTTGAAAGGAAACATCATGACACTAACATCTGTTGAGATTCCAGCTGGCATCGATACGGCAGCCATCCGCGCCGCCGCCAAAAACCTGGACGATGGCGCCGTGACGGCCGGCTACCAGGCCGACCGCCAGGAGTTGATCACCCTGTTGAATGGGGCGCTGGCCACCGAACTGGTGTGTATTGCGCGCTATAAACGCCATTACTACACCGTGAGCGGGCGTGACAACGGCAGCATCAAGGCCGAGTTCCTGGAACATGCGCAGCAGGAGCAGGAGCACGCCGACTGGCTGGCCGAACGCATCGTGCAATTGAATGGTAAGCCAGATTTTAATCCTGCAACATTGCTTGCGCGTAGCCATGCCGAGTATGATGACTCCGAAGACGTGCAAAGTATGGTGCGTGCCAATCTGATCGCGGAACGGGTAGCGATCGAGTCGTATCGCCAGATGATCGTGAAAATCGGCGACAAAGACCCGACCACACGCCATTTGTTGATCAAGATCATGGCTGTCGAGGAAGAGCACGCCGATGATATGCGCGATCTGATGGAATAGTGTTTTTGAGTAAAGTAGGTATAGTAACTACATTCATCCACAGCTAAGGAGCTAAACCATGTTGGAAAACAATATCACCACCGTCAATAACGATGTCAAAACCCTGGTCAAGGATGCGCAAGCCCTGTTCAGCGCCGCTGCCGCCCTGACGGGCGAAAAAGCCGACGAAGTGCGCGTCAAGGGCATGAAAACCCTGGACGCCGCCCTGGCCAAGGCGCATGAAGCGCAAGCATCGGCCATCGTTGCCACCAAGCAGATGGCTGCCCAGGCTGACGGCTATGTCAAGGAAAACCCATGGCGCACCGTGGCTGTCGCCGCTGGCGTCGGCGTGCTGGTCGGCTTCATCCTGGGCCGCAAGTAATCCACTGTCAGGAGCGATATGGACAAGTCTGCTTCGTCTCACCAGGGGCCGGGATTGATCGGCTCGGTTGCCGGCCTGGCCAAAAACGCCGTCGGACTGATGTTGTCGCGGCTGGAACTGGCCACCATCGAACTGTCGGAAGTGCGCAATCACATGCTGCAGTTGATTGTCATTTTCGCGCTGGCGACCGTGGCGGGCTTGTTTGCCATCGCTTACGGCAGCGTGCTGATCGTCTTCCTCGCCTGGGATAGCCTGGGCTGGAAGATCCTGGCGATCATGACGGTCGTGTTCGTACTGCTGGCCATCGCGCTGGTGATGTATGCGCGCGCCATGCTGCGTCAAGGAAAGCTGTCCATGCCGGCCACCATGGCGGAATTGAAGGCTGACCGCGACATGCTGATGTAAGCGGCCTCACGAGGAGAATTCATGTCGGAAAACGACAAACTGGCGGCGCAAGCCGCCCGCAAGCGCCTGCTGATCGCCCAGGGCGAAATGTACCGCGTAGGCATCGTGCATGCGCGCGCCAACGTGGGCTACGCATTGCGCCCCGAGTCGATGCTGCAGGGCGTGGTCGAGACGGCGGTCGGCTTTGCCGGCCACCGCGTCGAATCCCTGCTGGCGCCGGGCGGCATGCGTTTGCAGGGCGCCATGCCCTATGTGCTGACGGCGCTGTCCTTTATCGGACGCAAGAAACTGGTCAAGCCGGCCCTGGTCCTTGTGGCCGTGGCCGCCGTTGCCGCCAGCTGGCTGCGCCGCAAGCGCTGAACGCCAGCCGTGTTGCACAGGAACGCCGTCATTGACGGCGTTTTTTTTGCCCGTACCCAAGGTCCGGCGCAGACAGGCGCAATCCCTTACAATGATTTACGCCGCACCCGCGCGGCGGACAGAGGGCTATCTTGATGACGAATTCGAAGACACCGATCAATCAGTTAAATCCCTCGCGCCTGCGCATCGTGCTGGTGCTGCAGGGCGGCGGCGCACTGGGCGCCTACCAGGCCGGCGTCTACCACGCGCTGCATGAGCATGGCCTGGCGCCCGACTGGGTGGTGGGCACCTCGATCGGCGCCATCAATGCGGCCATTCTGGCCGGTAACAAGCACGAAGACAGGCTCGTGCGTCTGAAAGAGTTCTGGCAGCGCGTGGCGCACCGCGACAGCATCGACATGAACCTGGTCTCCGACCAGCAGCGCCGCTCGAACATCTGGCTGGCCACGCTCGATACCGTGCTGCGCGGCGTGCCCGGCTTTTTCAAGCCGCGCACCTTCAGCCTGTTTCCCGCTGGAATCGCCGTCAAGCCGGAAGAGGCCAGTTTTTATGACACCAGCGAGCTGGCCGGCACCCTCGAGGAACTGGTCGATTTCGATTACCTGAACCAGCCCGGCGGCATGCGCCTGACGGTCAACGCCCTGCGCGTCAAATGCGGCAGCCTCACCAGTTTTGACAGCCAGCAGCAACCACTGACGGCCGACCATATCCGCGCCAGCGGCGCCTTGCCGCCCGGCTTTGCCGGCGTGCGCGTCGATGGCGATTTATACTGGGATGGCGGCCTGTACTCGAATACGCCGCTGGAAACCGTGCTTGACGACACGCCCCACGTCGACACCCTGGTCTTCATGGTCGACTTGTGGAGCTCGGAAGGGCCGGAACCGACCACCCTCGATGAAGTGCAGACGCGGCAAAAGGACGTCACCTTCGCGTCGCGCTCGAAGCGGCATATCGCCGATTACGTCAATACGCATACCTTGCAGCGCAAATTGCGCGAACTGTACGCCGGCCTGCCCGACACCAAGCACAACCGCCAGCAGACGCAAGAACTGGTGGCGTTGGGTTGCGACAGCACCATGCACATCGTGCGCCTGCCGTATGCGGGGCGCGACTGGCACATGGCCGCGAAGGACATCAATTTCTCCAAGGGCTCCATCGAGTGGCGCTGGGAGCAGGGCTACCAGGATGGCTTGCGCGCAATCAAGGCGGCCGGCTGGCTGGCTTTTGTCACGGAAGACACGCCGCTGGTGGTACACGAGTTGCCGCCATACGAACGCGACGCTGCCTGATCGTCACTGCGGATGCGCCGCCTCGCGCAGCTTCTCCGCGTTTGCCATGTCTTGCCGATACGTGTCTTGCGCATCCTTCAGGCAGGTGGCGCGCGCGGCCGATGGTTCCGAACGGCAGGCTTTCTTGGCCTCGGCCAGGGCGGCGGCGATTTCCTTGCGCAGGGTGCGCAGCTGGGCTTGCGCCGTGCTGTCTTCCTGGTACCAGCGTTGCGGGTCGCCCGGCTGCGGCGCGGCAGTCTGCGCCAGTGCCAGAGGCGCCAGGCTGCAGGCGAACAGGGTGGCCAAGAGTGTGTTGTGGATAGTCATGATATTTCCTCCTTGAAATAAAAAAGGCGCCGTAGCGCCTTTTTTTACAACCTGCCCGTCAGTAATAGCAGGATCAGTATCACTACGACCAGGCCGGCGATGCCGCTGGGGCCGTAACCCCAGTTGCGGCTATGCGGCCAGGTGGGCAGGACGCCGACCAGGGCCAGGATCAAGATGATCAGAATGATGGTGCCCATGGTATCTCCTTGTTGGTGCATGGTCCGGCGCAGGCTTGCGGACAAGCCAGGCCAAGGGATTAATAGCGGTAGACGCGGCCGTCAACGACGCGCACGCGGTTGCCCGGGCGCAAATCATTCGCATTGTCCTGCACCACGGTGCGGTATTCGCCGTTGTCGAGGCGTACGCTGATCTGGTAGGCCTGCGCTTGCTGTCTGCGGCCTTCGACCTGGTTGCCCACGACGCCGCCGGCAACGGCGCCCGCCACGGTGGCGGCCGTGCGTCCGCCGCCCGAGCCGATGGTATTGCCCAGCAGGGCGCCGGCGATGCCGCCGACCACGGCGCCGGCGCCGCTGGTTTGTCCGCCGCCTTGCACGATCTGGATGGAGTCGACGGTGCCGTACATGGCCGATTCAGGCTGGTTGGCCGGGTAATATTGTTGTGACTGGGAAGGACCGGTGGCGCAACCGCTGAGTGCGGCGGTGGCGGCGAGCATCAGTGCAGCCAAGGTGGCGTTGGTTTTCATTTTATTCTCCTGACGAGGTGAGGGTGTAGTGCCATCTTAGTCATGCCCCTGTTTCCGGTCTGTACGCTGCCGCACGTAGTTATTTGCTGCCAAAAATGGTATTTTTTACCGTGGCGATCGATCAAAACGTTGTTATTTATCCCTGTATCCCTTCCGCTTTCAAAATAAATTACTTGTGTACGGCAGCGTACAGAAGAGAGGCGGCGATCCACGTAAAACGGTAGTCATGCCAAGCAGACATGCTTGCTACCACCAGGGAGAAACACAATATGAACAAGAATAAGCTTTTCACCGCCATCGTCGTCAGCCTGGCATGCGCCGCCTGGGGCGGTCAGGCCGTGGCGGCCACGCCGGAAGCGAAAGCAGCCTACAAGGCGGCCAATGAGCAGGCGGGCCTGAACTACAAGCTGGCACATGCCGAGTGCGAAAAAATCACGGGCAACCCGAAGGATGTCTGCGTTGCCGAAGCGAAAGCCGTGCGCGCCTACGATGAAGCGGTGGCCCAGGCGCAATACACGAATACCCTGCGTGCCTACACCAAGGCGCGCATCAAGATTGCCGATGCGAACTACGACGTCGACCTGACGCGCTGCGATGCGCTGACGGGCAACGACAAGGATGTCTGCGTCAAGCTGGCCAAGTCCACCAAAGTGGCGGCCCTGGCCGATGCCAAGGCGGACAAGAAAGTCATCGAAGCGCGCAGCGATGCGCGTGAAGCAAAAAGAAAAGCCGAGTACAAGGTCGCGACAGAAAAATGCGATGCATTAGCCGGCGCAGCCAAGGATGACTGTATCAAGGCTGCAAAAACCCAGTTTGGCTACTGAGCTCCCTCCGGCGCGCAGTCACCACACTGGTATAAGAAGCTCATTGTGAGCACATTGATTGACCACTCCTAAGGAAAAAACCATGAAATTCACTAAATCTATCGCTACTGGCCTTTTCATCGCTTCCCTGTTCGCCGTTGCAGGTTGCGCTTCGACCCCAACCAAAGAAGGCACGGGCGAGTACATCGACGACGCGGCCATCACCACCAAAGTGAAAGCCAGCATCTTCAATGAGCCTACCCTGAAATCGACGGAAATCAACGTTGAAACCTTCAAGGGCGTGGTTCAGCTGAGCGGCTTCGTGGCCCAGCCGTCGGATGCCTCCAAGGCAGGCGAAGTCGCCCGTGGCGTCAAGGGCGTGAAGTCGGTCAAAAACGACATCCGCGTCAAGTAATGGCATGACCTGCCGCAGCGGCCAGCCCCACGGCTGGCGCTGCGGTCCACCACCGACCGTCGCGGGAATCGCATGCATATCCAGCCTAAAGATACCCCGCCCGAGCCGGTGGCGGCTGCCTCCACCGAGCCTGCCGGGCCACCTCCCGGCACGCCTGTGGAGCACCCCGATTCATCCTTGCGTTTGCCGCTGCACGTCAATGCGCGCGGCCTGGCGCTGGGCATCATCGCCACCGTCAGCTTCATTTATGCGCTGCAGTGGGCACAGAAATTCCTCATTCCCGTCATTTTCGGCATTTTCATTGCCTATACCCTCAATCCCGTCGTCGCCTGGCTGGAAAAGCTGCGCCTGCCGCGCGCCATCGGCGCCACGGCCGTCACGGCCCTGATCCTGTTCGGCTCCCTCGTCGTGGTCGAGCGCGTGCAGGGCGAATTCGAATCCATCGTTGAAGAGTTGCCGGCCGCCACGCACAAGCTGTCGCGCCTGATCGCCGCCAGTACGGGCGGCAAGAACAGCACCTTCCAGAAGATGCAGGCCGTGGCCAATGAAATCGAGCAAGTGGCCGCCGGCGCCGAAGCGCGCCGCAACAACCGCCGCGCCGCCGCGGCCGAGGCGCCCAATTTCAAGATCATGGACTGGGTCTGGGCCGGTTCGCTGGGCCTGGTGGGCTTCCTCAGCCAGGCCACCATGGTCATCTTCCTCGTGTTTTTCCTGCTGCTATCGGGCGACACCTTCAAGCGCAAGCTCGTCAAGCTGACGGGGCCGTCACTGAGCCGCAAGAAGGTCACCGTGCACATCCTGGAAGACATCAATACCTCGATCCAGAACTATATGTTCATGCTGCTCGTCACGAATGGCTTGCTGGCCGTCCTGATGTGGATCGCCCTGCGCGTGATCGGCCTGGAAAATGCGGGCGCCTGGGCCATCGTGGCCGGCTTGCTGCACATCATGCCGTATTTCGGCCCCTTGCTCATCACCATCGCCACGGGCCTGGTCGCCTTTTTGCAGTTCGAATCGCTGGAAATGGTCTTGCTGGTGACGGGCACGTCGATGGCCATCGCCACCCTGGTGGGCACCTTTGTCACCACCTGGATGACGGGGCGCATCGCGCGCATGAATCCCACGGCCGTGTTCATCAGCCTGCTGTTCTGGGGTTGGCTGTGGGGCGTCTGGGGCTTGCTGCTGGGCGTGCCCATCATCGTCATCGTGAAAGTCGTCGCCGAGCGCGTGCAGGGCATGGAAGTGGTGGCGGAACTGCTGGGCGAGTAGCCTGCGTTACAGTAAAGAAAACGGCGCCCGCGGGCGCCGTTTTCGCATGTGGAGCGAGGGAATCAGGACTGGTGGCGTTTCAATATCTTGACTTGCACGTCGCCATCGTCCGTCTTCGGCATATCCTTCATGCTGCCCAGTTGCAGGGCGAACTGGCGCGTGAATTCAGCGCCCAGGAAGAAGATTTGTGCCGAGTAATACACCCACAACAGCAGGGCCACCAGCGAACCGGCCGCGCCATAGCTGCTGGCCACGCCGCTATTGCCGATATACACGCCAATTGCATATTTCCCCAATGAAAACATGAAGGCCGTGCCCACGGCGCCGATCACCACGTCGCGCCAGGACAGGCGCACGCGCGGCAGCATTTTGTAGATGACGGCAAACAGGCTGGCGATGACGGCAAAGCCGATCAGGTTCGACAGGATGGTAAACAGCACGGCCGTGTCCTTCCACACGCCTTCCCAGAAGTTGGCGAGGATGGCCATGGCCGCATTGACCACCAGCGACACCATCAGCAGGAAGGCCAGTACCAGCACCAGGCCGAAGGACAGCAGGCGCGTGCGCAGCATGTCCCAGGCGCCCGCTTCCTTCAGCGGCGGCACTTGCCAGATTTCATCGAGACTGGCTTTCAGCTCGGCAAACACGCTGGTGGCGCCAAACAGCAGCAGGGCGCTGGCGATGAGGGTGGCGATGCGCCCCTGTTCATGGTTCTTCGCGCCGGCCAGCACCAGCTGAATGGCTTCGGCGCCCTGCGTGCCCAGCAAGCCCTGCAGTTGTCCCATCAGCTCGCCGCGTGCGGCGGCCGGGCCATAGAAAAAGCCGGCGATGGCAATCACCAGCACGAGGATGGGGGCGATGGAAAACAGGGTGTAGTAGGCGAGGGCGGCGCCCTTGCTTGAGGCGCGGTGTTCCAGCCATTCGGTGACGGAACAGACGATGACACTGCGCATCTGCTTGCTGAACGGCGCCAGGCCGGCCAGCTTGGGATAGCGGGTAGAAATATTCATGATGGCTTTCAATGCAAAAAAGGGGCGCGAGCCCCTTTTTTTATTCACAAGTGGCGTACCACTGTTGAGTTTACTGCACGCGGCGTTCGATGGTGATCTGTTCCACTTCAACGCGGCGGTTTGGTTCCAGGCACTTGATCAGGTCGGCACGTTTCTTGTTGTCGCAGGTGACAACAGGATTGGTGGAACCCTTGCCTTCGGCCGTCAGACGGTTGGCGGCGACACCATGACCGACCAGGTATTCCTTGACTGCATCAGCGCGCTGCTGCGACAGTTTCAGGTTGTACTTGGGCGAACCGATGCGGTCGGCATAACCACTGATGACGACGTTGTTGACGTCCGGTGCGGCGTTCAGCACGCGGGCGATTTCGTCGAGCTTGGTCTGTGTCGGGCCCAGCTTGGCGCTGTCGAACGCGAACAATTCCGTTGCCGCCATCGTCACTTTTTCAAAGCGTGCTGGCGGTGGCGGCGGTGGTGGCGGCACGACCACGACGACTTCTTCACGCGCTGGCGGCGGTGGCGGTGGCGGCGGCGGTGCAGCTGGTTTGTCGAACGCGAAGTTCAGGCCCACGGTGACATAGTAGTTGTTGGACTTGCTGCTCGGGTCGAACGTATTGCCGCGCAGGAAACCGTGCACATTGCGGATGTCAGCCTGGAACGACAATTGATCGTTGATCGTGGACTGGAAGCCCAGACCGACGCTGGCGTAAGGCGAGCTCTTGCTGCGTTCGCCGAAAGCGAAGCTGGTGTCCTTGTCGCGCTGCATGCCGGCACCAACGAGCAGGAAGGGGCGGAAAGCTTTGCGCGAGAACATGTACAGACCGTCTACGCCCAGCGTATTTTGCTGGTAGCGCTGACCGCCATCCTTGGAGCGGGCATACGTGGTGCCCAGCTGGATATCCCAGTCCGGCGAAACGGGTTTACCGAAACGCAAGCCTGCGCCATAGCCGGTTTTATCCGTGGCGAAGTCGGAATCTGGCTTGAGTGCGTTGAGGCTGGGTTGAATGTACCAGGAGGGATTGATTTCCTGGGCCTGTGCGCCGAGGGCGGAGCACAGTACTGCGGCGGCAACGGCGATTTTTTTTAGATTATTCACAAGTAACTCCCAACGTTGATAAGAGATTTTCTCTACTGCATCAATGCGACAACTGCCAGACATGCTATTGCTAGAGATAGACAGCAATTCCAGGTGCGCTTTCTTGCGATAAATGCACTGCTGTTGGAGTAGAGAATACGGTTGCAGGTTCAAGTGGTCGGTGCGATAGCGCACAAAGCATTGCGGTATATCAATGGTGTTGCAGATTCACGACAAATACTTTGGTGTTGAAAAAAACTAATTCGCCTCGGCAAACTTTTGCAATCACGGCCACATCCTGGCACCGCGACTGGAGGCAATCGTACGACTTGTTACCAGCGTGCCACTGTATATTAGCAACAATGATGAGCTTGATAACTAATATTACATTGATGTTGTATTCCTGCCGCGTTCGCTTGCTTTGCCGGGCTTCTCTCGGGCAACTATCGTGCGCCGCAGCCAGCTCCGCCACTTTTCATCAAGGAGTCACCCGTGTCTGACCACCCCCGTGCTGTTTCTTCCCCGCCATTTGGCAAACTGGGCCCGCTATGTTTGTTGCTGTCGCTGGGCCTGGCTCTGCCGGCCTGGGCCGATAGCGGCGTGTCCCTGTTTTCACCGAGCGGCACGGTCAAGGCCGTGCGTCAGGTGCGGGCCCAGTTCGCCACGCCGATGGTGCCGTTCGGCGACATGGGCTTGCCCGCGCCATTCGCCATCGATTGCGGCAAGGCTGAACCTGCCGTCGTGGCGGGCGCGGGGCGCTGGGCTGACGAGCGCAACTGGAACTACGATTTCGAGCGCGATTTGCCGGCCGGCGTGGCGTGCAGCTTCACCTTGAAGCCGGGCCTGAAGGACCAGGCCGGCAAGCCCTTGCAGGGGACGGCGTCCTACCGTTTCACCACGGGCGGCCCGGCCATCGTCGAAGCCGTACCATATGACGGCCAACCGTACATCGATGAGAACCAGATCTTCGTGCTGGGCCTCGATGCCGCGCCAAACGAGGCCAGCGTGGCCACGAACGCGTACTGCCGCGCCGACGGCATCAATGAAAAGATTCCCGTGCGCCTGCTTAAAGGCAAGGAAATGGAGCAGGTATTGACCCTGCGCAAGAGCTTTCTCGACCGCTACCTGACCGTGTATTTCAAGAAGCGCGGCACGGTCTGGAAAGTGGGCATGCCCGTCGCCAGCAAGGGCGCGCCGCCGCTGCCCGTCACCGTGCTGCAATGCAAGCGCAGCTTCCCCGCCAACGCCAAGGTGTCGCTGGTGTGGGGCGAAGGCATCGCCAGCGCCAGCGGCATCTCCACGGACAAGGCGCAAACGCTGCAGTTCAAGACGCGGCCCGATTTCACGGCCAAATTCAGCTGCGAGCGCAGCAATCCGAAGGAACAGTGCATCCCGTTCCTGCCCATGCGCGTGCAGTTTTCCGCACCCGTGAGCGCGGCGCAGGTGCGCGCCATGAGCCTGAAGGGCGGCGGCAAGACGTATGCGCCGACGATTTCAAAAGAGGAAGAAAAGGCCGAGTTCCTGTACCGCGCCGCCTTCAACGGCCCCTTTCCCGTGCAAGCGAGTTTTGTCCTGAGCCTGCCGCCGAAGCTGACGGATGACGCGGGCCGCACCTTGCTCAACCGCGCGCGCTTTCCCATGACGGTGCGCACGGGCGAACAGCCGCCGCTGCTGAAGTTCCCGGCCCCGTTCGGCATCATCGAAGCCAAGGGCGACGGCTTGCTGCCCGTCACCGTGCGCAATATCGAACCCGTGCTGTCGGGCAAGGAAGTCGCGCAGCCATCGGCTGCCGCCACGGGCGCCACCTTGCGCGTGCCCGACAATGACGACAAGTTCATCATCGAGTGGATGCAGCGCCTGGCCGGCAATGGCGACGGCGGCGAATATTGGCAGCCGTACGCGCAATATGCGGGCAACATGAGCAAATCCGTGCTGGCCGGGGCTTCCGGCACGCGTCCCATCAGCTTGCCGCGTCCCGATGGCAAGAAAACCTTTGAAGTGATCGGCATTCCGTTGCAAAAACCGGGCTTTTACGTGGTCGAGCTGGCCAGCCCCATCCTCGGCAAGGCGTTGCTGGGCAAACCGACGACGGCCTACATCCGCACGGCCGCGCTGGTGACGAATCTGGCGGCCCACTTCAAGCATGGCGCGCAATCGTCGCTCGTGTGGGTGACGTCGCTCGACAAGGGCGCGCCTGTTGCGAAAGCGCAAGTGGCCGTGCGCGACTGCGCCGGCAAGCTGCTGTGGCAAGGCGCCACGGGGGCGGACGGCGTGGCGCACATTCCCGGCGAGCTGGCCAATTCCAGCTGCAAGAACAATGGCCGCTACTTTATCAGTGCGCGCAGCGGCGGCGACATGACGTTCACCCTGTCGGACTGGGTGGGCGGCATCGAAGCCTGGCGTTTCAATTTGCCGACCGACGATACGCGCGCCGACAACACCCTGCTGGCGACGGTATTCGACCGCACCTTGCTGCGCGCCGGCGAAACCGTGCACATGAAGCATTTCATCCGCAAGCACACGGGCGAGGGCATGAGCTTGGTCGACAAGAACAACGGTCCCGGCAGCGCCACCTCCGTCGTCATCACGCACCAGGGCAGCGACCAGAACTATCAATTGCCGCTGCGCTGGTCCGCCAGCGGCACGGCGGAAAGCGACTGGGTCATTCCCGCCGACGCCAAGCAGGGAGAATACAGCGTCACCATGGCGGGACGCCCGTCTGGCAGTTTCCGCGTCGAAGCGTTCCGCGTGCCGACCATGAAAGCCCTGCTGCAAGGGCCGAAAGCGCCCGCCGTGCAGGCGAAGCAGCTGGCCCTCGATGCACAAATCACCTACTTGGCCGGCGGCGCCGCCACCAACGCGCCCGTCAAGCTGCGCACGGTGCTGCAAGACAAGAGCGTGACGTTTGCCGACTATCCCGACTATAGCTTCAGCAATGGCGACGTGAAGGAAGGTCTTGTGAAACAAGGCACGGGCTATGACGACGATGAGGGCGAATGGCAGGATGAAGGCCATGGCGCGGGTGGCCCCGGCGCCACGGCCGCGCGCACGCAAAGCTTGACCTTGGACAAGGCGGGCGGCGCGCGCATCGTCATCGACCAGCTGCCGCAGCTGTCCACGCCGCGCGACCTGGTGGCGGAAATGGCTTTCCAGGATGCGAATGGCGAGACGGCATCGGTCGCCACGCGCGTACCGCTGTGGCCGTCAAACTATGTGATCGGCATCAAGCCCGATGCATGGGCCTTGAGCAAGGATGCCTTCAAGTTCACGGTGGCCGTGCTCGGCACGAATGGCAAGCCCGTGGCGAATGCCCCGGTCGCCGTCGACTTCTTCCAGCGCAACAGCTATTCGCACCGCCGGCGCCTGATCGGCGGCTTCTATGCGTATGAAAACAGCAGCGAAGTGGTCAAGCTGGGCCCGGCGTGCTCGGGCAAGACGGATGGCAAGGGCTTGTTGATGTGCGACGTGAAAGCGCCTGCCAGCGGCAATCTGGTCTTGCGCGCCAGCACGCAGGATGCATCCGGCAACGCGGCCGTCGCCAACCGCGAAACCTGGGTGGCCGGCAGCGGCGACTGGTGGTTCAACGCCAGCGACAATGACCGCATCGACGTGCTGCCGGAAAAGAAACGCTATGAACCGGGCCAGGAAGCGAGCTTGCAAGTACGCATGCCGTTCCGCGCGGGCACGGCCTTGATCACGGTCGAGCGCGAAGGCATCCTCGACACCTATGTGCGCCAGCTCAATGGCCGGGAACCGGTGGTGACTATCCCGGTCAAACCGAATTACGCACCGAATGTGTATGTATCCGTGTTTGTCGTGCGGGGCAGGGTCGATGGCGTGCAGCCGACGGCGCTGGTCGACCTGGGCAAGCCGGCCTACAAGATGGGCATCGCACCGCTGAACGTGGGGTGGCAGGCGCATGAGCTGAACGTGATGGTGGTGTCCGACAAGGAAGTGTATAAAACGCGGGACAAGGCGGAAGTGTCCGTACGCGTGCGCCGCGCCGATGGCAAACCGTTGCCGGCAGGCGCAGAAGTGGCGCTGGCGGCCGTCGATACGGGGCTGTTGGAACTGATGCCCAACGATAGCTGGAAGTTGCTCGACACCATGATGGCGCAGCGCAGCCTGCAGGTGGAAACGGCGACGGCGCAGATGCAGGTGATCGGCAAGCGCCACTTCGGCCGCAAGGCCTTCCCGGCCGGCGGTGGCGGGGGCAAGGGCGCCAGCCGCGAACTGTTCGACACCCTGCTGTTCTGGAAGGGCACCGTCAAGCTCGACGCCAAGGGCGAAGCGACGGTGCAAGTGCCGCTCAACGATTCCTTGACGGCGTTCCGCATCGTCGCCATCGCCAGCGCCGGCAAGGAATTGTTTGGCACGGGCAGCACGGACATCCGCAGCTCGCAAGACTTGATTTTGATGTCGGGCTTGCCGACCCTCGTGCGCGAAGGCGACCAGTTGCGTGCCGGATTCACGGTGCGCAACACCTCGGCCGCCTCCTTGAACGTGGACCTCAACGCCAGCGCGGCCGGCAAGGCCTTGCCGCGGCAGAGCCTGACCCTGGCGGCGGGCGAAGCGCGCGAGGTGGGGTGGGATTACCAGGTGCCGCTCGGCGCGCAGCAGATTGTGTGGGAGATAGTCGCGAAGGCGGGCAGCGGGCTTGGCAACACCTCCGATAAACTGAAAATCACGCAAAAGGTAGGTCAGGCCACGCCCGTGCGCACGTACCAGGCCACCTTGCAGCAGATCGACAAGCCCGTCAATATGTCCGTGCAAATGCCGGCCGGCGCCTTGCCGGGCCGGGGCGGCATCCAGACCAGCTTTGTCGCCAGGCTCGGTGGCGAGCTGCCAGGCGTGCGCGAGTACATGGCCGCGTATCCGTACACCTGCTTCGAGCAAAACACGTCGAAAGCCATCGCCCTGCAAGACCAGGACGCGTGGAACAAGCTGGCCGCCAGCCTGCCCGCCTACCTGGACAGCGATGGCATGCTGAAATACTTCCCCATCATGGAGCTGGGCAGCGACAGCCTGACGGCGTATGTGTTGTCGGCAACCCGGGAAGCGGGCTATGCGATTCCCGAGCAGACGAAAAACCGCATGGAAGCAGCCTTGACGGCCTTCGTGCAGGGCCGCATCGTGCGCCGTTCCGCGCTGGACACGACGGACCTGGCCGTGCGTAAACTTGCTGCGCTGGAAGCGCTGTCGCGTTCGAACAAGGTGCCGCCCGATGCGCTGGAAAGTATCAGCATCAACCCGAACCTGTGGCCTACCTCGGCCGTCATTGACTGGAGCCTGTTGCTGCAACGCACGCCCAGCCTGGCGCGCCGCGATACGCTGCTGGCTGAAGCGCAGCAGATCCTGCGTTCACGCCTGAATTTCCAGGGCACGACCATGGGCTTTTCCACCGAGCGCAAGGATAACTGGTGGTGGCTGATGGTATCCGGCGACGTTAACGCCAACCGCCTGCTGCTGGCCGTGATGGACAACCCGGCGTGGAAAGACGACATCGGCCGCCTGGTGCGCGGCAGCATGGGCCGCCAGAAAAAGGGCCGCTGGGATACCACGGTAGCCAACGCCTGGGGTACCCTGGCCATCAATAAATTCTCGGCCAAGTTCGAATCCACGCCCGTGACGGGCGCCAGCGCCGTCAAGCTGGGCGGCGATACGCAAGCGCTCGTGTGGAATGGCGCGGCGAAAGTGGGGCCTGTGCTGCAAGCGTGGCCGAAGGGCACGGACACCCTGGGCCTGGCGCACAGCGGCACCGGCAAGCCTTGGGCCACCGTGCAAAGCCTGGCGGCCATCCCGCTCAAGGCGCCCGTGTCCAGCGGTTACACGATCAAGAAAACCATTACGCCGGTGGAACAGAAGACGGCGGGTGCCTGGTCGCGCGGCGACATCTACCGCGTGCGCCTGGATTTGTCGGCGCAGGCGGACATGAGCTGGGTGGTGGTCGACGACCCGATTCCCGCCAGCGCCACGGTGCTGGGCAACGGCCTGGGCCGCGATTCGCAGCTGATGACGGCGGGCGAAAAATCCACGGGCTGGGTCTGGCCCACGTTCGAGGAACGGGCTTTCGATGCCTTCCGCGCGTATTACGCGTTTGTTCCGAAGGGCAGCTGGAGCGTGGAATACACGGTGCGCCTGAACAATGCAGGTGACTTCAGCCTGCCGGCCACGCGCATCGAAGCCATGTATTCGCCCGAAATGTTTGGCGAGTCGCCGAACGCGAATGTGAAGGTGGGGCAGTGAGGAGTGTCATCGTTGTCATGGGCTGCCTGCTGGCCGGCCCCGTCTTCGCCGAGGCGGTCTTGACGCCGGCCCAGGTGCAAGCCGCCTACCGCAGTTCGGAAGCACAATTGCTGGACCGCAGCGGCGCACCGCTGCAATCGTTGCGCGTGGACATGAAGGTGCGGCGCTTGCCATGGGTGCCGCTGGCCGATATCTCGCCGGCCGTGCAGCAAGCCGTGCTGCTGGCGGAAGACCAGCGCTTCATGCGCCATGGCGGCGTGGATGTGTCCGCGCTGGCCACGGCCGCCTGGGACAATCTGTTTTCAAAAAAGCCCCGGGGCGCTTCTACCATCACCATGCAGCTGGCGGGCCAGCTCGATGCGGATTTGCAGGCGTCCTCGGGCGGACGCAGCCTGCGCCAGAAATGGGACCAGATGCGCGCCGCCCAGGCCATCGAAGACAGCTGGAGCAAGGCGCAGATTTTTGAAGCGTATTTGAACCTCGTGTCGTTCCGCGGCGAGCTGCAGGGCATCGCGTCCGCCTCGTACAGCCTGTTTGGCAAGGCGCCGTCCGGACTGAACCAGACGGACGCCATCATCCTGGCCAGCCTCGTGCGGGCGCCGAACGCGCCGCCTGCCACCGTCACGCGGCGTGCCTGCGCGCTGGCGCAAGAGTGGCGCATGGACAGCAGTTGCCAGCTGATCGGCCAGCGCGTGCAGACGGCCCTGCAGCGCAACGCGTTGTATGCGGAGCTGGCGCCGGCGCCGCAAGTGGCGCAGCAGCTGCTGAAGCAGCCGGGCGCGCAAGTCGCCAGCACGCTCGATGGTCCCTTGCAGCGCTTTGCACAGGAAAATCTGCGCCAGCAACTGGCGTCCTTGCGCGAGCGCAATGTCAACGATGGCGCCATCATCGTGTTAGACAACCGCAGCGGAGAAATCCTCGCCTATGTGGGCAATGCGGGCGGCAGCCACGTCGATGGCGTGACGGCTCTGCGCCAGGCCGGTTCCACATTAAAACCGTTCTTGTATGAACTGGCCATCGAGCGCCGCTTGATGACGGCCGCGTCCGTCATGGACGACTCGCCGCTCGACGTCGCTACGGCGTCCGGCATGTATGCGCCGCAAAACTACGACCGCAATTTCAAGGGTTACGTCAGCGCCCGCACCAGCCTGGCCAGCTCGCTGAACATTCCCGCCGTGCGCACGGTGCTGCTGACGGGGCAGGACGGCTTTTATAACCGCCTGAAGGACGTGGGCCTGTCGAGCCTGACGGAAGCGGCCGAATACTATGGCCCTTCGCTGGCGCTGGGCTCGTCGGAAGTCACCTTGCTGGAACTGGCCAACGCCTACCGCGCGCTGGCCAATGGCGGACTGTACAGCACCGCCAGCCTGCAGCCGGGGCAGGCTGGCAAGGATAAACGCCGGGTGATGGAGCCGGGCGCCGCCTTCATCGTCGGCGACATCCTGGCCGACCGCGCCGCGCGCAGCATGACGTTTGGCCTGCGCAACGAGCTGGGGACGAATTTCTGGAGCGCCGTCAAGACGGGCACCAGCAAGGACATGCGCGACAACTGGTGCATGGGCTACTCGGCGCGCTACACGGTGGGTGTCTGGGTGGGCAATTTCGATGGCAAGCCCATGTGGGACGTGTCGGGCGTGACTGGCGCCGCGCCCGTGTGGCGCGACGTGATGGATTACCTGCACAAGAACGTGCCCAGCCATGCCCCGAAAGCGCCGCCCGGCGTGCTGCAGCAGATGGTGGCGTACCAGCCCGCGCTGGAAGCGCCGCGCCGCGAATGGTTTATCACCGGCACGGAGAGCCCCGTCATCGCCGTCTTGGGCGACACCGTGAAGCCGCCCGCCATCGTGTATCCGGCCGACGACAGCATCCTCGCCATCGACCCCGACATCCCGCCCGCCCTGCAGCGCGTATTCTTCCAGGCCCAGGGCAGCCGCAATTTGCGCTGGGTGCTCGACGGCAAGGACATGGGCGCGGCGCTTGACAGCATCAGCTGGCGCCCCGTGCCGGGCAAGCACGCGCTGGCCCTTGTCGATGCCGATGGCAAGTCGGTGGCGCAGGTGGCGTTTCAGGTGCGGGGGAACGCCTTGGCGCCGCTTGCCGCGCACTGAGATCAGTTCGCCGGATAATTCGCCGGGTCGATGGCCGGCGTGACGTAGTGCCGCAGCACATCGCCGCCGTGCGGATGCTTTTGCGTGCGGCGTTTTTCGTCCGACGGCGGGCTGACCAGTACGATGGTCGCTTCGTCCGGATTGCGTAAATTCACCACGGCGCTGACGCCGCCATCGCGGTAGCTGCCCATCACGGCGATGGCCATCTGCACGAACAGGGTGGCCGCGCCCGTGTTGCCCAGTCGCTGATCCGTGTCGATCCACTGCGCCGTATTGCCGCTGTCGAGTTCCGTGCCACCATCTTCCGCATGGCTCAGCAAGGTCTTGTGCAGCGCCACCAGCTGCGCCTGATTGCCACCGGTGGCAGCGACCAGGCGCGCCGGCGCGGCGGGGCGCTCGGCTTCCGGCAAGTTGCGCAAGGCTTGTTGCCAGCCCGCCTGCAAGGCTTGCTCGCGCTGATCGCGCCGCGTCAGGGGCTTGCCGTGCTCATCCGTCATCCTGACAAACGTGGGCCGGTGGATGAAACCGAAGGTCGGCAGGCGGTCCAGCTGCGCCAGTTGTTCCTTGTTGAATGGCAAGGGAAACCAGGGCGTGGGTTGCCAGTCTTTGGGCGGTTGGTAGGTCTTGTGCTGGAGCCTGTCGAGCATGCTGAAGCTGCCCGTGCCGCGGATATCGGAGCGCTGCGCGAATTGCGCGGCGACGGGGAGCCATTCGGCGATTGAGGGCTGACGCTGGGTGAATGCACTCGGGTCTTCTTTTTTGTCTGGATGGGGCACTGCTCGCATCAATTTGTCATATGCCAGATACAGGCGCCGCGCCACGCCGTAGGTGTTGAGGTCATCGACGCTGTCCTCGGGCGGCGCATCGTCATATGCAAACTTCCGCACGGCGTCTATGCGCTCGCGCCGGGCCAGCACGAAGAGGGCGGAGGTGTCGGGCATTTCGGGGATGTAGCGGCCGTCATGTGTGAGCGGCGGAGAGTTGTCAGGACTGTACAGGTCGCGCGTGGGCATGCTGTCTTCGGAATTGAGCACGATGTAAGGCACATCGGGATGGGCATCGAAAAAGGCAAATACCTCTTCCAGGATGCGGTCCGGATGTTCGCTCAGGCGGCGTGGACCACTGGCGAACAGATGCCAGTGCAGACCGGATGACGCGGCGCCACCGGCCAGGCCTATGGCTGGTGAGTCGGGGCTGTCCAGCATGCGCGAATTGAAGATCGGTGGCTCAGCATTGAAAACGGGGACGCCGAAATACATGGGAGTATCCCTCGCCCCATTCTCCAGCGTGTCGCCGCCGCGGCCACCTGCTATCCCAGCTCTTTGCATGGCGTCCCAGGTGTATTTTTCCTTGTCCTGTTCGCGGATGCTGGCATAGGCATTTCCCTGCTGCAGCGCTTCCCACAGCTTGCCTTGGCGATACTTGTCCAGAGTGACGCCGAGACCGATGACTTCCAGCACATATTCCCGCTTGTCCTGTTCGCTGGGCGCCGCTTGTTGCACTTGCGGCTGTGCGACGGCAACAGGCTTGGACGAATGCAGCCAGCGAGAACCGAGCAATGTAGCCGCGACGATGGGCGGGAGCAGCAACAGCCATTGCAGGTGGTGCCATAATTTACTACGCATCGTGGACTCCAATAAGAAAGGTGACGGACCGATCAGCAAAGACCCAAATAGAGCCAACACGATGAGGGCGGCACCGAGTGGATATCGTAAGCGTGGAAATGTACTTTTCATTTTGGGATATCGTCGCTTGGCTTGTGGACGACTGGCGTGACGACCGATTCGGTACGCCTGCCGTTGATTGTTTCACACACAACAGTGGATGGTAGACCCGCCTGCAAGGCAGGCACGAAGGCTGGCAACACTCCCGAGCTGTAGTAGTCGGCATTGCCTTTGATAATGAGCTGGCGCTGCGCCGGTTCTGCCGCCAGGTAGATTGCAAATTTTTTCTTGAAGTCACTCCATCGGGGGATGGATGGCCGCACTGGATTACGGATATCGCCTTGTAATCGCCAGTCGGCAACGGCGCACAAATATTCATAAAACCTTGGATCACTGCTCGCCTTCCCGCTGCCGATGGCCACGTCATACGCCGTCACGTTGCGATGATTCTCTGCGTTGCCGATAATGGCCCCGTGGAAGGATTTTGGGCTGACCTCGTTCTGCCAGCGCTTGCGCGCCTCGTTCGGGGTTTCTTCGCGATTCACAAGCAGATTGTCGCCACCACCCGGATGGCGCGAGACGCGGTCGATCTTGCATTGGTCGCCTGCTTCCTTGCCCAGGTTCAGGGCTTTTTCCACCTGATCGCGCTGGCCCGAGCCGAACATGCCGACGCCGTATTCGGGAATGCGATGCTTGAGCGGCCGCGGATCGGCAATGATTTCCTGCTTGCGCATGCGCAAACCTTTCTTGCTGGTCACCGCGATGGCTGCATCGATTGGGTCGACTTCCTCGCACGGTCCTTGCTGGTCGCGCGGCAGCCTTGCCTGGTCGGAATCCTTCGGGAATTGCCCAGGGCGGATCTCGCCGCCGTCGAGCACGGCTTTCCCGGGTACGCGCAAGGCTTCGCCATTGATCGTGCGCAAGCCTTCGCGCCGACCCGCTTCCGTGGAAAAGATATTCCATTTGCTGGGTTTGACGGGCGGCCATGGCGCCTCGTCGTGGTTGCCGCGGTGGCCCCGGTTGGCGCCAGCCACGTGGGCATGGTCGTCCTCGCCTTCCAGCCGCAGGGCGAAGTCGTGCGGCGGCAGGCCTACCAGCACCTGCCCATTGTTTTTGCCAGCCGCATCGGGGCGCTGTTTGTTGGTAAAGACACGCTGGTAAAATCCTTTACCCAGTTCCGCTAGCGGTTGCCGGCGCTGGAAATCCTTTTCCCAGTAGGTGGGGCCATCACCCCAGATGCTTTTGTCCGTCTTGCCCTTGGTTTTGGACAGGCCATGGCCATCGATGTGGTCGGGTATGCCTTGCCAGCCGATGCCCTGCATATTATCCAGCGCTACAGTCATGTCTTCGGGGCAAAAGTACAGGTAGACCTTGCCCCGGTTGTCTCGGTCCGCTTCCGCGCGCCATGCCGCGCCCGCCATCCCATGGCAGACGGTGTGATCCTTGATTTGTGTAAAGGCGGGCGTGGCATGCCTTTTTGCCACCACGCCTTGTACGATCTGCGCCAGGGTTTGCAGGCGCGCATGCAGCGTCTGGCGGTTGTTGATGGCGTCGTACTGGCTTTCCATTACCGCATCCCGGCCGCCGCCAAAGATGCGGCTCGATTCCGCCGCGCCGAAGAACATGGTCGTGTCTTCCACCAGGCTGTAGGGCGGATGCGTGAGGATCAGCGTGTCGGCGGGTCGCTTGCCTTCGTCGAGCAGGAAGGCTTGCGCCAGCAGCGAGATCAAGCAGCCCTGGCTGTGCGCGACGATGGAAACCACGTCGTCGCTGTCGTAATCGCGGATCATGGCGATGAGCGCGGCCAGGCGCTTGGCCGCCAGCACCATGTACATGCGGCCCGGCGCCGTCTTCAAAGGGCGCACGGGGTCGCCGCCCACGTCGTACGGAGAGAATAATCCCTTGTTCCACATGTCGGGCAGGGTATTGGTGGCATTGCCGAACGGGCCGCCGTTCTTCGACATATCCTTGTCCAGGCGGTTGCCGTAGCGGTCCGTGTTTTGGCCGTTGATCACTTTGCTGGCGTTGCTGCGTTCGCGAAAGCCCCAGTAAAACGGGATGACGGGGCTGTACGTCGTGTCATCCGGCTGGCGCTTGAAAAATACATCGTCCGGATCGGCCAAGGCTTCCTTCTTGTCGGATGCCTGCGGCAGGCGGTAGGTGGCCGGGGTGAACACGTGGCCGCCGCCATACATGCGCGCATCGAGTCCCTGGCAGAGTCCTTTTTCCACGGCGCCAAAACTGGTGCCGACGTCGTTCACGCCATGGATGACGATGATGTTGCCGGGCAACTCAGGGCGGATGCGCACGATGGCGTCGTTGAGGCGGCCACCATGGAGCAGGGCGCTACTCTTGCCGCTGGTGTAGGGAAGTTTGGGATACGCCATCACCGCTCCATGCAGACCAGACAGGACAGTGTAGAGGGGCGGGACGGCGGCTTAATTGCGTTTACGCAAGCATTGCGGAGAGAGGGCCGCCTTATGGCGCGCTAATGATGTTCGCCAGCGCAATCCGATACGCGGGCTGCACCTCGCCATTCTTGTCCAGCTTGTCCGTCATGATCACGCCGAAGCCTTGCGCGTACCACACGTATTCGCCACTTTTGCCTTTGCTTTTTCCGCCCACGTCATGCAGTTCGAACTTGCAGGCGTCGGGGAAGCGGCGGCCGCCCAGTTCCAGGCGTTCCCAGCCCAGGAAGGTGATGGAGAAATTGCGCTCGTCCGTGCGCGTCGAGGTGGTGATCTTGTCGGACAGGCCCGCCAGCGGATAATGGGTGCTCGTTTGCGTGTCCGAAAATTGCACGCGCACTTCCTGACCGGGGCGCATGTTGGCGGGGATGGCGGACTGCGGCGTGTAAACGTTCTTGCTGCGCACGGTGCCGTCTTCGTTGTAGTGGACGTTGCCTGTCAAGAATACCTGGCCATCGCGGATATCCTGGTAGGACGTGGCCAGCAGCACGCCGCCGTTGAGGATCAGCTGCGTGCCCTTTTGTGTCTTGCCTTCGAACAGTTCCTCGACGTTGACTTGCGCGTCGCCATTGTTCTTGCTGAACTTGATACCCGTCGTCAGTTCCATGCATTCGCCCACCGTGGGCGCCGCCTGTACGCTCGCGGCCGTCAATACCCCTGCCGCCATCATTCCACACCATGCTGCTTTCATTGTCTTCCTGGCTATCTTGTAAAGGCGCGATGATAGCGTGCCTGAAAGCAACGTGGCGCAGCGCTGGACTTATTTCGTGGGGGCGACGGGGATGCTGGGCACCGCTGGCGTCGACGCTGGCGGCTCGGTTGGCGCGCCGGTGTGGGGCTTGTTTTCCGGGTTGGCTGTCGGCTTCCCGCGCCGCGTGCGTTTGTCCGTGCGAGTTTTGCTGGTCTTGCCGTCGTGGATCAGCTTGCCTTTGTTGTCGAGCTTGTCGGAGGCATCCGATTGCTGGCCCGGATCCCTGGCATTGTTGGTGTGGTTGCCCGTCTGGTTCAAATTCGTCGTCGACTGGGCTTGCACCCAGGCGCCGCCAACGGTCATCAGGGTGGCGGCCAGCAAGAGAGCGGGAGTTTTCATGGTGCGTGTCCTGTGTAGAAAGTTGGGATACTGCTGTCGAGACTCGATTGTCACATGCATGCCGCCGTTTCCAAGTAGGAATATGCCGCATGCGTGTGTGAGCATATTGCCAGTGTTCAGGCATGCTGGATCGCACGCAAGCGCAGGCGCCGCGCGCTCAGGCCGTCACGAACGCACCACGCCAGCGAGATGGCGCCCATGGCGGCCAGCCACTGGCCGGGGCCGCCGGGCGGCAGGGCTTGCATGGCCGTCGGCAGGGCCAGCCAACCAGGCAGCGCCTGCAGCAGCAAGGTGGCGATCACGCCCAAGTTGATGAATAGCAGGACGTGCAGGATGCGCTCGGGTACGGGCAAGCGGCGCGTGTCGCCTTCGACCACGGTGTCGCGCAGCGAGACGAGTATTTCCGCCAGCAGCAAAGCTACAGGCCAGCAAGCGAGCCAGCCATGCCAGCTGAACAGGCCCAGCGAGGGGAACAGCAGGCCGAAGATGGCTTCGCGGGCGCTGTGCAGGCGCTGCTCGGCGGCCGCACCCGGGCGCGACGGCAACCGCACGAGCAACTCGTGGTTGAGGATGACGTCGGCCCCGCCCAGCAGGCCGTGCAGCAGCAGCGCGGCCTGCAGCGCCGTCATGGCTATCCCGTGCCGCGTTGCCGGCGCTTAGCGGCCAGGCTGGCGCGGCGGTACCACGCCCGTGTTGCCGATATTGCCCGACGTGCCAGAGGTGCCGGTATTGCCGGAAGTTCCCGATGTCCCCGACGTGCCTGTACCGCCCGTATTGCCGTTCATGTTCTGCGTGCCGCTGCGCGCGGCGTTGCCTGCGGACTGGCCAGCGCTGCCCGGGGCGCCGCCGCCCGAGTTGCTGCCGCTGGTGGGTTGTCCCGCGCTGGTCGATTGTCCTGTATCGTGGCTGCGCGATTTGCCGGATTTCTTGTGCTGTTTCTTGCCATTCTTGCGCGTCGTCGTCGCGTCGTCTTGCGATGTTTTTTGCTGCGCGGACGTACCGGTGTTGCCAGTGCCCGTCGATTGGGCCTGTGCCAGGGCGCTTGCACTACCGAACAGCAGGATGGCCAGCATCAATGCGGATGGTTTCATGGGAACTCCTTCTCGTGGCAGGAAGTGGAGTCACGATTCTGGCATGCGCGGGCAGGCCGGCAAGTAGGAGCGCGCCGCCCGCGGCTGTGGGTGCATGGCTGGCCGCGGCGCAGGCGTCAGCGGAACTGCTCGGTGGAAATATCGAAGCGCTTGAGCTTGTCGTACAGGGTTTTCTTCGGGATATTCAAAGCTGCAGCCGCCTCGATGACGTTGCCGTTGTGACGGCGCAAGGTTTCCTCGATGATGGCAATCTCGAAGGTGTCGACTTGCTCGGCCAGCGAGGCTTCGCGGCAGCCAGCCGGGCTCAGCGTGTCGTCGAGCAAGCCCAGCACGAAGCGGTCGGCCACATTGTGCAGCTCGCGCACATTGCCGGCCCAGCGCTGCGCCATCAACGAGGTGATCAGCTCGCCGCTGACGAGGGCGGCCGGCTGGCCATAGCGCAGCGCCGCCTGCAGCACGAAAAATTCGAACAGCAGGGGGATATCTTCGCGCCTGTTGCGCAGGGCAGGCAGGGTCAGGCTGGCCACGTTCAGGCGGTAATACAGGTCGGGCCGGAATTTGCCCTGTTCCGCCAGCACATTCAAATCTTCCTTGGCGGCGGCGATGACGCGGAAATTGACGGAAATCAGTTTATTGGAACCGAGCCGCTCCACCTGCCGCTCCTGCAGCACGCGCAGCAGTTTCACTTGCAGGGCCAGCGGCATGCTTTCGATTTCATCGAGAAACAGGGTGCCGCCGTTCGCGTATTCGATCTTGCCGATGCGCTGGCGCTGCGCGCCCGTAAACGCGCCTTCCTCGTGGCCGAACAGTTCTGACTCGAAGATCGATTCGGGCAGGGCGCCGCAGTTGATCGCCACGAAAGGGTGGTCGCGCCGCTCGCTGAAGTCGTGCAGGCAGCGGGCGATCAGTTCTTTTCCCGTCCCCGTTTCGCCGAGGATGATGATGTCGGCCGATTTCGGCGCCAGGTTCAGCACCAGCTGGCGCACCTTGGCCATGGCCGCGCTGCGGCCCACGATGCGCGCTTCGATGCCGACCCGCTGCTCGAGCTGGCGGCGCAAGTTCATGTTTTCCAGCACCAGGTGGCGTTTATCCAGGGCGCGGCGGCACACTTCCACCAGCAAGTCGGCGGAGAACGGTTTTTCGATGAAATCGTAGGCGCCACGGCGCATGGCGCCCACGGCCATCGACACGTCGCCGTGGCCCGTGACGAGGATGACGGGCAGGCTGGCATCCTGTGCCACGGCGATATCGAGCAGTTTCAAGCCATCCATGCCGGGCAGCTTGATGTCGCTCAATAAAATGCCGGCAAATTCAGGCACCAGGTAGGGCAGCGCTTCCTCGGCCGTGGCGACAGCCGTCACTTGCAGGCCCGCCAGTTCCAGCGATTGCCGGGCGCCCTTGCGCACGACGGCATCGTCTTCCACCAGCAGCACTTGCATGCCTTCAAAATTATTCTCGTGCATTCCCTATTCCTTCGTCTCTATCTTATGCTCCCCCGGGGCGCAGCTCAGGGTGATGGTAAATTGTGCGCCGCCCCCTTCCTGCGCGCTGCGGTTGCGCACGGCTAGGGCGCTGCCGGCCGCGCGCAGTATGCCTGCGCTGATCGACAATCCCAAGCCCAGCCCGTGTTCCTTGGTTGTATAGAAGGGGTCGAAGATCTTGTCGAGCGAGGCCAGCGGGATGCCGGGGCCATTATCGGTGATATGCAGCACGGCGAGGTCGCCTTCGCGGCGCACCTGGAACCAGATATGCACGGGCTCGCTTTCCGGCACGGCATCCATGGCGTTCGTGATCAGGTTGGTGAACACTTGCTCCAGGCCGATGGCGTTGCACAGCACGATGATGTCGTCCTCATGCCAGTTTTCATGCAGGGTCAGGCGCTGCGAATGCTTGCGCGTGCGGATTTGCAGCATGGTTTGCGCGAACGCCTGGCGCACGCTGACGGGCTTGCGGGCATCGTCGCTGCGCCGCGCAAAGCCTTTCAATTGCGACGTGACATAGCCGAGCCGCTTGACGAGGTCGGAAATGGTCGACAGATTATCGAGCGCATCGTCGATGCGGCCCCTTGCCAGAAACACCTTGGCATTGTCGGAAAACGTTTGCAGGGCGGCCAGCGGCTGGTTCAGTTCGTGCGTCACGCCGGCCGCCATCTGGCCGATGGCCGCCAGTTTGCCGCTTTGCACCAGTTCCGCCTGGGCATAGCGCAGGGTCTGTTCGGCCCGCTCACGCTCGGCCACCTCGGCTTGCAGGCGGCCATTCGCGTGGACCAGATCGGCCGTGCGCTGTTCGACCTTGATTTCCAGCTGTTCATAGGCGCGCGCCAGGGTTTGCTGCGCATTGAGCTTGTCGGCGATGCGGCGCCGGCGCTGGCGCGCATACATCAGGGCCAGCAGCAGCAAGGCCCAGCCCAGCGCGGCGGCGATGGCCGCGTTGCGCGCCGCCTCGTCAACCTGGTCGAGTTCGGCCAGCACCGTGATTTGCCATTGCAGCGGGCCCAGGGCGCGGTTCACGGCGAGGTAATCCACCTTGTCCGCGCTGCCGGACAGGGCCGGCGTATCGCCCGTTTGCGGTCGTTCCAGGGTCATCACGCTGGCGCCGTCGGCGAACTGGCGGCTGACACGGTGCGGCAGGATGGGCAGATTTTCTTGCAGGAACTGGCGCTGTTCGCTGATGTTGTTCTTCGCGTCCGCCGACAGCGGGGCCAGGGTCTTGAACTTGAAGGCGGGTGTGGTGGCCAGGATCAGCACGCCATTTGCATCCTTGACCCAGATCTGTTCGCCCGCGCCGGGCGTGCGCCACGATTGCTCGATCCAGTCCAGGTTGACCTTGGCGGCGACGATGCCGATGATGCGCCCGTTGCGCTGCACGGGTTGCGAAATGAAATAGCCCGCTTCGAAGGTCGAGGCGCCGATGCCGTAGAAGCGGCCGATGCCGCCCGCGAACGCATCCTTGAAGTAGGGCCGGAAACCGTAGTTGACGCCGACATACGAGCTGCGCTCTTGCCAGTTGCTCGACGCCAGGGTCGTGCCCTTGTCATCGAGCACGTAGACGGCAAAGGCGCCCGCGCGGCGGTTCATGTCGACCAGGTAGGCGTTGATCTGCGTGACCTTGTCGGCGCTGGGCTGCTCCAGCAATTGTGCCACGGCATCGCTCTGGGCCACGGCCAGGGGCAGGAATTCGTACTTGTTGAGGGCGCCGCCGATGGATGCCGCATACAGTTCCGCGCGCGAATCGAGGGTGCGGTGCAATTCATCGAGCTGGCGCTGCTGGACCCAGGCATACGATGCCCACGTCAGCACGACCAGCGACCCCACGGCCAGCAGGGGGCCGAGCGCGGGTCTCAGGGTCCGTTTGCCGAATGCCATGCTGCTCCGTGTGTCGGGTTAAATTCTCGGGTTTGTTACGACGGTATTGTAAAGCTGAAACCCGAAAAGACTGGGGTCGGACCCTGAGGGTCCGACCCCGGTAGTTGCCAAGGGGTTTGCTTGCGCGGGAACTAATCAGCCGTACTCGCCATCGTCTCGGCGTTATGATGCCTTTGCTGCTCTTCCATCACCATCTCGCCCAGCATGCGTTTCAGGCGGTTGAACTCGGGGTCGCTCGGGTCGCGCGGGCGGGGCAGGTCGATGGCCACGTCGCGCTTGATGGTGCCGGGACGGTAGGTCATGACGATGGTGCGGTCGGCTAGGTAGATCGATTCCTCGATCGAGTGCGTGACGAACACGATGGTGGTGCCGAAGACTTTCCAGATTTTCAGCAATTCATCTTGCAGGTTGCGCCGCGTCAAGGCATCGAGCGCGCCGAACGGTTCATCCATCAGCATGATCGGCGAATCGAGGGCCAGCACGCGGGCAATCGCCACGCGTTGGCGCATGCCGCCCGACAAGTCTTTCGGGTAGCGGGCACGGAATTCCGTCAAGCCCAGCATGCTCAGCAGCATGTCGACCCGTTCCTTGATCTCGGCTGGCGTCTTGCCGGCGATTTCCAGGCCGAACGCGATATTGCTCTCGATGCTCATCCAGGGGAACAGCGCGTATTCCTGGAACACCATGCCGCGGTCGGGACCTGGTTCGGTGATCAGCTTGCCGCCGGCCAGGATCTGGCCCGACGTCGGCTGTGAAAAGCCGGCGATGGCGTTGAGCAGGGTCGACTTGCCGCAGCCGGACGGCCCCAGCAGGCAGATGAACTCGCCGCTGGCGATTTCCAGGTTGATGTCCTTCAGGGCGATGACGTCCGCGCCGCCCGTGGTGAAGATTTTATTGACTGCATTGATATTGATCGTGGTCATGGCCGTTCCTCTTAGTGTTCCAGGCCGCGGTGCCACTGCAGCAAATGATTATTCAGGGCATTCATGGCGATATCGATGGCCAGGCCGAACAGGCCGATGGTAAACATGCCGGCGATAATCTTGTCGGACCAGAAGTATTCGCGTGCTTCCAGAATGCGGAAGCCGAGGCCGCTATTCACGGCGATCATTTCCGCCACGATCACGACGATGAAGGCCGTGCCCATGCCGATGCGTGCGCCGGCCAGGATGTACGGCGTGGCCGCCGGCAGGATGACGCGGCGGAACATGGTCATCTGGCTGGCGCCCAGGTTGCGCGCGGCGCGGATGTAGATGCCGTCGACCTGGCGTACGCCGGCGATGGTATTCATCAGCACGGGGAAGAAGGAACCGATGCTGATCAGGAAGAAGGCGGGCGGGTTGCCCAGGCCGAACCACAAAATTGCCAGCGGAATGTAGGCGATCGGCGGAATCGGGCGCAGCACCTGCACCAGCGGGTCGAACAGTTTATAGATGGTCTTGTTGGTACCCATCAGCAAGCCCAGCGGCAAGGCCAGGCCGGCGCCGATGGCAAAGCCGCCCAGCACGCGCGACAGGCTGGCCCAGGCGTCATGCGGCAGTTCGCCGGAGAACATCCACACCAGGTAATTGCCCGCTTCGGGCGTGTACGCTTCCATGGGGATCAGGTATTCATACCATTTCACAACCACGGCGACGGGCGAGGGCAGGATTTGCGGATTGATCCAGCCGAACGTCGACATGGCTTGCCACAGCAGCAGCACGGCGACGGGCACGGCGGCGCCGTGCGCGAAGCGTTTCATCATTTGAATATTCATCGTGATACTTTCAGATTAGCGAGGTCGTGGTTAGCGAGGTGCGTAGGACTTCTTGGCTTTTTCCAGCAGATCCAGCTTGACCCAATCCTTGGCGGCAGGCGCTTTGGCCATGCGGCCCACGCCGAATTTCACCATGTAGTCGGTGGTCAGCTGCACGTGGCTTTGCGTGATGTCTTCCGTGAAGATGGCGTTGTCGATGGCGTCGCGGTAATCGTCGGAGGTGATCTGGTTCTTGAACATCGATTCGCGCACGTATTTTTCCGCCAGTTTCGGGTCGGCCAGGAAGGCGCGCGTGGCGGCGACGAAGCAATCCATGAAGCGCTGGGCCACGGCCGGCTTTTCCTTGTACATTTTTTCCGTCATTACGAGCGCGCGCACGGGCTCGCCCAGCGGCGTGTCGTAAGGCTTGAGGATGGCCGCGCCGTATTTCTTGTGGATCGCCTGGGTCGAGTACGGTTCGGACTGGCTCATGACGTCGATGTCCTTGGTCAGCAGCGCCTGGTTCAAGTCCGGGTAGCCCATGTACAGGATCTGCACGTCCTTGCCCGGCTTGTCGGACCAGGTCAGCTTGGCCTTGGTCAGTTCGGCAAACAGCAGGATTTCCTGCGGGCCGCCGCGCGTGACGCCGACTTTCTTGCCTTTCAGGTCGGCGATGCCCTTGATGTTCAGGTCGGGACGGCCGACGATCTGCACGCCGCCCTTGGCGAAGCCGCCCACCAGGTACACGGGCAAGCCCGTGGCGCGGCCCGTGATGGCCGCTTCCAGCGCGCTGGCGGACACGTCGATTTCACCGGCGATCATGGCTGGCACGATGTCGAGGCCCTTGGCGAAGATGCGCTCTTCAATTTTCAAATCGTATTTCGGCGCGATTTCCTTCATGTAGGCGACGGCGCCGTAATGGGCGAATTTCAGGTTGCCCAGGCGAACCAGGTCGGCCGCATGGACGGCCAGCGGGAATTGCGCGGCCAGGGCGACGGCCACGGCCAGTGCCTTGGTGTTCAGGAAGGACGAGATGCGGAAGGTGCGTGCCATGCTGTTGTCTCCAAAAGGTAGATGGTTTTATATAGTGGGTCAGGCTGCCGCTCTGATGGCGGTTATGAAAATATAAAAGCATCTTCCGTGCCAGTGGAGCGTATTTTGGCGTTTATTGCAAGTGATTGTTTATAAAGGTTTAATTTGAATCCATTGAAAATGGGAAATGGCGGGATTCCGCTTTTCCGCACGGCGAGGGGAAAGGCTGTGCGGATAGCCGCATTTCCGGTGGCCGCTTCGAGGTTGGCTGGCGGGGCCGCATGCCGGTGAACCTTCAGGGCGCGGCCGACTCCAATCGTAAAAAAACGCGTTGCAAACAGGCTGGCAACGCGTAACTCCCCCGTGGAGTAGGGGCGGCGCCGCGCGGGCGCCTGATGGATAGCGCCGTCTGCCGGGCTTACTTTGGCGCCGTGGCCGGTGGCAGGGCGGGCGCCGTGGCGGGATCGGTCAGCGGCGCAGGCGGCGTCGTGCTGCCAGGGCCTGTGTCTGGCGTGGCTGGCGTGACGGGAGCCGGCATCACTTGTGGCGCGGAACTGGGGTTGGGCGCCGTTTCGGGCAGGGGCGCCTCGGCCGGTTTTTTACAGGCGGACAGGCTGACGAGCAAGGCGGCGGCCAACAGGGCAGGTATTTTCATGATGTTTCCTTTGCAAGAGTCGAAGGATCGCGATGCGGGCGGTGGGCGCCGCGCGCGAAGCTTGAATTTATTGCAATGGCGCTTGCGCTTCTGTTCGCTATTTCACTTTGCGCCACCAATGGGAGCACACGGTAGTCATACAGGGATTTTAGATGTCATTTTTAGATGCCATGCGAGAAATGATTCGGTAGGGCAATATTTTTCACTTTCTTGCTTCTAATGTTCGTTAACGCACAGACCGTAGCCGCCGACACGGGCATTCTGTGTCCAGACGCTCAGGATTCGTGGTGTTCTGGTATAAAAATTGCCAAGAACTTAACAATTCGGGCTACCGGCAATCGTTTAAAAGGAGTATTCAAATGCATGCAATGACTCAGTCTCACGTGAAGAGCGAATTAAAGGCAGCGCACCAGGAACTTCGTAGCCCCGAAAAAGGCTCGCAAATGGTAGAACGCGCAGCACCCATCCCCCCGGAACGCATGAACCCTATTTCCATGGCACCGATCGAGCGCGTGCGTTCGACGTCGGCCACCCTGCGCCGCATCGAAAACATGCAAAAGCTGATCGGCGAATTGTCGCTGCACGAGATGCTGGCCGATGAAATCGCCTGGTTCCTCAAGTTTTCGCCATCGGGCGCCCGCAAATACATCCGCGACTTGCGCGAAGCGGGCGTGATCGAACTGGCCCGTTACATCGAAGGCACCGCCACCTACCTGGGCAAGGCAGTGTACCAGCTGACGCCAGACCCTGAGCGCGTGCGCGCCTTCCTGGCCGCCATCGTCCAGCCAAAACGCGAAGGCGCGCCACCGCGCAAAGACCGTCCAGGCTTGCGCGAGCAAAGCATGGCAGGCAGCGGCCGTCACTTCCACATCCTGGCCGATGACACGCATTACGCCATCCGCGTCAACCGCGGTCCCGTGACGCGCGATCCGCTCGTGGCAGCCTTGTTCGGTGCGCCACAGCAAAAGTCGGCCGAGTAACACCTGACGGTTTAGTCAGGCGTTGTGAGCTTGTAATGAAAGCCGGGTTACGCCCCGGCTTTTGGCGTTGGCGCAGGCCGTTTCACGTAGTCTGATTGAAAAGACTGCAAGCATCCCCATGTGGGCTGGACTGTTGCCCGCGACGCGGGTTCACTTGAAGGAGCTTGTCCTTGTCTGCCTACGCCGTGTCCCTTTGCCCCATTGGCCTCATTGTCCTGCAGCGGGCCGCCGCATGAACCCGCTGCTGTGGATCGCCCTCGTCACGGCCGCCATCGTCTTGTCGCTGTGGTTTCCCCGCTGGCGCCTGAAGCGGGCGCTGTCCAGGCCCTTGCCGGCTGAAGGCCTGGCCGTGCTGGAAAAGAATATCCCCGTGTATCCGCGCATGCCGGCCCCGCTGCAGGAGCAGTTGCGCCGCCTCGTCGTGCAATTCCTGTATCAGAAGAAATTCGTCGGTTGCGGCGGCCTGGAAATCACGGACGAGATGCGCTATACCATCGCGGGACAGGCTTGCTTGCTGCTGCTGAACCGCCAGACGCAGGTGTATCCGGAACTCGATACCATCCTCGTGTATCCGACGGAATTCATCGTCACGCGCGATGAAGTGGGGCCGGGCGGCGTGGTGACGCCATCGGCGAATGGTTTATTGGGCGAATCCTGGGGCGATGGCCGAGTGGTGCTGGCCTGGGATCACGTGCAGCGCGGTGCGGCCGACTGGACCGATGGCCACAATGTCGTGCTGCATGAATTCGCCCACCAGCTCGACAGCGAATCGGGCGCCGCGAATGGCGCACCTTATCTGCCCAGCGTATCGAGCTACCGCAGCTGGGCCACGGTGCTGTCGCGCGACTTCGACAACCTGCGCCACGACGCCATCTACCAGCAGCACAGCGTGATGGACCATTACGGCGCCACGAATCCCGCCGAATTCTTTGCCGTGGCCACGGAAACCTTCTTTGAAAAGCCATACCAGATGGCTGAGCACCACGAGGAGCTGTACGCGCAATTCTTGCAGTACTACAAGGTCGACCCGCGCGACTGGATGGCGCCGCCCGTGGAAGCCGAGCACATGGCTTCGCCATTTCCCAATTTTGCCCAGCACTGGTAAGCGGGGACTTTAGCCCAGCAGCCGCTGTTTCAGCGCGGGATAGCTGCTGCGCGAGACGGGAATGCCCGTGCTCGTCTGCGTATCGAGCGCATACTTGCCGCCCGCCGCGATCTGCAGCCGCTTGAAACCGAGGCTGTTGACGATGTAGGAGCGGTGCACGCGCAGGAAGTGCGATGGCAGCAAGGCCATGAGCTTGTCGATGGCCAGGTCATGAAAACACTGTTCGCCGCTGCGCAGCACGATATTGCTGTAGTGGCCATCGGCTTGCACGTGGTCGATGTCGGCCATGGCGATCCATTCCAGCGCCCCCCGTTTCTTGACGGCCAGCGAAGCGGCGTCCGTGTGCCGCTCCGTGTAGCGTTGCAGCGCCTTGTGCAGGCGTTCGCGGCTGAACGGCTTGGCAACGAAGTCGAGCACGCCGAACTCGAAGGCCGTGATCGAGCGTTCCGCGTGGGCCGAGACGATGATGGTCTGGAAGCGTGCATCGGCGGCCAGGCGCAGCAGCTCATAGCCGTCGGCGCCGTGCAGATTCAAGTCCAGCAACAGCAAGTCGACTTGTTCCTGGGCCAGGGCGGCCAGCGCTTGCGGCACATTGTCATGCAGTGCGAGATTGCCGAGACGCTTGCCGAAATGCGCGCGCACCTCGCGTTCGAGGCCTTGCGCGATCAGCGGTTCATCTTCCAGTATCAATACATTCATGGCGCCGCCGGCAAGGTAAAGGTGAGGCGCCAGCCTGCCTGCTGCCGTTCGCTGGCATAGTGGGCCATGTCGCCAAACACGGCGTGCAGGCTGGCGCGGATGTATTGTTCGCCCACGCCGCCGCCCGCATGCGGGCGCGCTTCGCCTTCGGGCAGGAGCACGGTGAGCACCTGCGTTTGCGCATGTCGTGCGATACGCAGGATAAAGGCCGCGCCGTGGCGGTAGCGGTTGTGGCTGAACGCGTTTTCCAGCGCCGTCAGCAACAGGGCGGGCGGCACGGTGATGCCCGCCGCTTCGCCGTCGAGCTGCAGGCTGCACGGCTGCTGCAGCCGCGTGCCCATGATGCTCAGGTAATTCTGGCACAGGGCCAGTTCCTGCGTCAGGGCGATGCTGGGCTGCTGGGCGAATTCATTGAGCATGCGCAACTCGGCGCCCAACGCCTCGATGAAGGTTTCGGCCGTCTGCGGCGATTGCGCGTTGAGTTCGCTGATCAGGCTCAGGGAATTCATCAGGAAATGCGGCTGCATGCTTTTGCGCAAGAGCTGGTTTTCCAGCTGCTGGGCACGCGCCGCCTTGCTGCGCTCGCGCAGCAGTTGCGCCAGCAATTGCGCGCATAAAGGCAGCAGCAAAAAGCACACGACGAGGGCGAAGCCGCCTTCGGCAAACTGGCTGCCCGTCAGCAGGAACAGGGCGCACGAGGCCAGCGCGATCAAGGCGCCGCCACGGCTGCCCGGCAGACGGCGCCACACGGCGCCCAGGCTGAGCGCCAGGCTCGCTGCCAGGCCCGTCAAAAACATCAGCCAGCAGCGCGCGTCGAAATGCGCGGGCAGCGCGCCGGCCAGCGCGATGCATGCCAGCAGTAACACCGCCGCCAGTGGCCAGCGCGGCAGGCGGTAGGCCGTATAAAAATACAGGGGCAGCAAGGCGGAAAACAGCCAGGTCAGGGCGCTGACGGCGTACAGGCGCGGCAAATGCATGGGATAGGCATAGCCGGCAAAGCTGCGCCAGAGTTCCGCCACCAGCAGCAGCGCCGCCACCAGGCACAGCGCGGCAAACATGGTCCAGTGCCGCTGCCGCTGGTACAGCGCCGTCAAGGCGAGAAACAGCAGGGCGACGGCGCCCAGCGCTCCGGCCAGCAGCAGCGGCGGCAGCCGGTACCAGGCCAGCCCCGCGCGGTAGTCTTGCCGGTCGACCAGGTACAGCGCATAAAAGGGCGACGTCAAGTGCGCCGGCACCTGCTGCGTCGACAGCAGCAGGCGCAGGTGGTGCGTGCCCTTGGTCAATTGCTGGGGCGTCAGGTGGATGGCGAAATCGATGTCGCCCGCGCGTTCCCCGCTGGCATGGCGGGCCGGCTGGCCATTGTTGCCGATCAAGTCGCCGTCCAGCCACAGCTCGCTGGAAGCCAGCGCCGACAGCACCAGCAGCTGCGTCGACGAGGGCGTGGCGGCCAGGGTGACGTCGCGCTCCACGCACAGCAGCAGGCCCGGCCGCACCAGTTGCTGCAGCGTGGCGGCGGGCGCGGACGGCGGGTTGCCGCAGGCGCGCCAGCCTTCGTCCAGCCAGAGCGGAGTCATGGCGCAGGCGAAACAGGGCAAGGCCAGGCAGCACAGCAGAAGGCAGCGGAAGAAGGAGGACATGGCGGGCATTGTAGCTGCTCATTTGCCAAGCATTTGCAACATTTTCATCCACTTTGGTGTCGTTCGTGCGTGCTGCGTGCATTTCGTGCACGGCCTGCCAATAGTGTGCGAAAGACACTTACCATGCATCAGCGCCGTGCTGTGCACACGGCCCTCACCATGGAATCTTGACTATGCAAAGCAGCAAATACTACGGTTTCGCCGGCGCGCTGGCCCTGTTCTGCGGCGTGGCGCAAGCCGCTTCCGCGCCCGCTGCTGTTCCTGCTCCTGCGCTGGCCGCGCGCCTGGCCGACTTCGACGGCTGGGTCGCCCAGCGCATGGGCGCGGAACGCATTCCGGGCGTGACCGTCGGTTTCAGCCAGGGCGACGTGCAATGGGTAAAAGGCTATGGCTATGCGGACCTGGAAAACCGCGTGCCGGCCACGGCCCGTTCCAGCTACCGGCTGGCGTCCGTCACCAAGCCGATGACGGCGGTGGCCATTTTGCAACTGGTGGAACAGGGCAAGATCGACCTGGATGCGCCCGTGCAAACCTATGTGCCGTACTTCCCCGTCAAAGGGTTCCCCGTGACGGTGCGCCAGCTGCTGGGCCACCTGGGCGGCATCGACGCCTACCGCAACAGCCAGGTGGAACAGCATTTCAAGGAGCACAAGGATACGCGCCAGTCCATCGCCGTCTTCGAGCAGTTCGACCTGATCGCGGAACCGGGCACGCGCTTTCGCTACACCAGCTATGGCTACAACTTGCTGGGCGCCGTCATCGAGGGCGCCTCGGGCGAAAGCTATGGCGGCTACATGCGGCGCCACGTGTGGGGCCCGCTGGGCATGGACGCCACCGTGCTGGATTATCCGGACGCCGTGATCGCCCACCGCGTGCGCGGCTACCGGCTGGCCGGCAAGGAGTGGAAGAATTCGGAATTCGTCGACATCAGCAGCCGCTTTTCCGCCGGCGGCACGCGCGCCAGCGTGCCCGACATGCTGGCGTTCGGCAGGGGTGTCCATGACGGCAAGATACTGTCGGCGGCCAGCGTGGCCGCCATGGTGCAGCCGATGGCCACGCGCGCCGGCCGCTTGACGAACTATGGCATGGGCTGGGAAATCTTCCCCACGGGCGGGCGCTACGCCATTGCCCACAGCGGCCAGCAGCCGGAAACCGTCACCTATCTGTACAGCTTTCCCTCGCGCAAGCTGACCCTTGCCGTCGCCTCCAATCTCGAGCGCGTCAATCCGGAAGCCTTCGTGCAGCGCCTGTTCGAGGTGGTCACGGGCGAACCGTGGCAGCTGAACACGTATATCGCCGATGCGGGCGCGCAGCGCGCGTACCAAGTGGCGCAAGGCCTGTTCGAGGAAGGCCGGGCATATGCCGAGCGGACGGATCAGCCGTACGCCGATGCGGCCGCCACGCGCGAGGCATTTATGCAAATCAACGGGCAAGCGCTGGCGCCTGATGCCAAAACGGCGCGCGCCTACATCGACGCGGCCCGCCATCCCATGGGCGGGCGCGTGTTTCTCACGGCCGGGGCCAGCATGGCCAGGCAATTGCGCGAGTCGGGCGTCGACCTGAACAAATATGCGCGCGGCGGCGCGCTGGCGTTTGCGCGCGACTATGTCCTGTTGTCGCAAGGGACAAAGGCCGGCACCTTGCCCCGTTTTGAGGCCGCTTTCGAGCAAGCCATCGTGTCCCTGGCCGCCAGCTGGGACCGCACGGCCGCCATCGCCTGGTCGGCCGCACCTGCATCCATTGCCGCACGCGATGGCCAGCTGCGCGCGGCCTTCCGCGGCCAGCGCGCCTATCCCGATTTCGTGCCCGAGTTGCAGGAACTGGCGCAAGCATCGGCCGCGCGCGGCGAGACAGACGCGGCGCTGGCGGCCAGCCGCCTGGCCGTGGAACTGTATCCGCTCAGCGACCGCGCGCATGCGCTGCAAGGCTTGACCTTGCTGCGCGCCGGCAAGACGGAACCGGCCCTGGCCGCCCTGCGCCTGGCGCAGGAGCGCGACCCGCTGGGCGCGGCCAGTCCGGCGGCGCTGAATCTGGAGGCGTACCGACTGAAGGGCAGCGGCGCCGTGGCGCAAGGCATGGCCGTGCTGCAGGCGGCCGTCAGCCTGCATCCGCGCGACGCGAATCTGCAGGACAGCCTGGCCGAGTTTTATGTCGAGCAAGGCTTGCGCCCGCAGGCCGTCGAGGCCTATCGCCAGGCGCTGCAGCTCGACCCCCGCTATCCGGGCGCCGTGGGCGCCAGGGCGGCGATCATCCGCCTTAGATGAATTCTTCATATGCAAGGCTGAAAAGATTCCTTTTTGGAAATAAGCGCGCTGCGGTCTAATGGCGGCATTCGTTATCCACCAGAGGAATTCCATGCAGACCCGCCTTCACTTCGCCGCGCTTCTTTTCACTTCCATCGCCTTTGCGCAGGTGGCGCAAGCGGACCAACTGGCCGCCATCAAGGCAAAGGGCGAGCTGGTCTGCGGGACCCTGGGCACGGACGAGCCGAACAGCTTCATCGACGCCAGGTCGCGCCAGCTGGTCGGCTATGAAGTGGACCTGTGCCGCGCCATCGCCCAGGGCCTGGGCGTCAAGCCGGTGATCAAGCAGCTGGCCGTGGCCGCCCGCATTCCCGAATTGCAGCAGGGCCGCATCGATATCCTGACGGCGTCCCTGACGCACAACAAGGAACGCGAAGCGCTGGTCGATTTCTCCCTGTCCACGTTTTACACGGGCCAGCGCGTGCTGGTGAAAAAAAGCAGCAATATCACGACGGTCGCTGGCCTGGCCGGCAAGAAAGTGCTGACCGTCAAGGGCGGCACGCAGGAGCCGAATATTCGCAAGGCCGTGCCCGGCGTGGACGTGGTGACGTTCGAGACGGCGGGCCAGGCGTACCTGGGCTTGCAGCAAGGCAAGGGCGTCGGCTATGTCGACGATGAAGTCTCCTTGCTCAACAACTACGCCAAGCTGGGCGCCGCGCAAAAAGACTATATCGTGCTGCCGCAAAACATCAGCCAGGAAGTGTTTGCCTTCGGCATCCGCAAGGGCGAGACGGGCGTGAAGACAGCCGTCGACCAGGTGCTGCGCGGGCTGGAGAAATCGGGCGAGGCGGAAAAACTGTTTTTCAAATGGTATGGCCCGACCAGTAATGTGAAGTTCCAGAAGCGCAATTTCAAGATCGAGTCGGACAAGATCGACGCCTGAACCTTGCCTGACGCTTCCGCATGTTTGATCTGAACTTTCTGCTGTCCGGCGACTACCGCGACTGGTTGCTCTCCGGCCTGCTGCTATCCCTGCAACTGATGGGCATCACCTTGCTCTTGTCCTTGCCGCTGGCGTGCGGCGTGACCATGCTGCGCCTGGCGCCGTCGCGTCTGCTCAATGCCCTGGGCGCCGCGTATGTCGAGCTGATCCGCAACGTGCCCTTGCTGGCCCACTTCCTGTTCTGGTATTTCGGCGCGCCCGAATTGCTGCCCGACACGTGGAAGGAGCGTTTGTATGCCGGCAATATCGAAGCCGTCAGCGCCATCACGGCCCTGACCTTGTACACGGCCGCCTACATGGCGGAAGACATCCGCAGCGGCATCCGCGCCATTCCTGCCCAGCAATTCGAGGCGGGCAGGGCGCTGGGTTTCAGCTTTCTCGCCACCATGCGCCTGTGCATCGTGCCGCAGGCGCTGCGGCTGGCCGCGCCGCCGCTGCTGTCGCAAACCCTGAACTTGTGGCAAAACACCAGCATCGCCACCGTCATCGGCGTGGCCGAGCTGATGTACCAGACGCAGCGCGTGGAAGCGGCCTCGTTCCGCAGCGTCGATGCGTTTGTCTTTGCCAGCGCGGCGTATCTGGCCGTGTCGCTGGTGATCGCGGGCCTGGCGGCCTGGCTGCAAAAGAAGGTGTCCTGATGCTGGAACTGCTCCATGACTACTGGCTGTATTTCCTCGTCGGCCGCTATCCCGAGGGACCTTTGGGCGGCCTGGCGCTGACGGTGCTGTTGGCCAGCCTGGCGCTGGTGCTCAGCCTGCCCGTTGGCTTGCTGTTGGGGCTGGCGCGCCTGAGTCCCTGGCGGCTGCTGCGCTGGCCCGTCGCCGCGCTGATCCACGTGGTGCGGGGTATTCCTTTGCTGCTCGTTATCTTCTGGGCCTACTTTTTCCTGCCCAGCATCACGGGACATGAAAGCGGGCAATTCGGCACCATGCTGGCGGCTCTCGTCATCTTCGACGGCATTTATCTGGCGGAAATCGTGCGCGCCGGCGTGCAAGCCGTGCCGGCAGGACAAGTGGAGGCGGCCCGTTCGCTGGGCTTGAGCTATCTGGACAGCATGCGCCAGGTCGTGCTGCCGCAGGCGCTGCGCCACATGCTGCCCTCGCTGGTCAACCAGTTCGTCTCGACCATCAAGGAAACCTCGCTGGGCACCATCATCGGCCTGGCCGAAGTGTCGTTCATCGCTACACAAGTCAATGGCCTGGTGCTGACGAAACCCGTGCAAGTGTATTTTTTGCTGGGCATGACGTACTTTGTTTTATGTTTCAGCCTGTCGCGCGCCGCCTTCTGGCTCGAGCGGCGCCAGGCGCGTCTTTTGAAAGCGGCAGCATGATCACCTTTGACAACGTCAACAAATACTATGGCGACTATCACGCCTTGCGCGGCATCAATGAACACGTGGCCAAGGGCGAGGTGCTGGTCGTGTGCGGGCCGTCCGGTTCCGGCAAGTCGACCCTGATCCGCACCATCAACCGCCTGGAGGCGATCGCTTCGGGCCGCATCACGGTGGCCGGCCAGGACATCCACGCGCCGGGGCTGGACGTGAATGCCTTCCGCTCGCACATCGGTTTTGTGTTCCAGCAATTCAACCTGTTTCCGCATTTGTCCGTGCTGGACAATTGCGCGCTGGCGCCGCAGCGCTTGCGCGGCCTGACCCGGCGCGAGGCGGAAGAGCGGGCGCTGGCGCTGCTGGACCGGGTGGGGCTGGCGCACAAGGCGCATGCCATGCCGGCGGCCCTGTCGGGCGGCCAGCAGCAGCGCGTGGCGATTGCCCGCGCGCTGGCCATGCAACCGCCGCTGATGCTGTTCGACGAGCCGACCAGCGCGCTGGATCCGGAAATGGTGGGCGAGGTGCTGCAAGTGATGCGCGACCTGGCGCAGGGCGGCATGACGATGGTGTGCGTGACGCATGAAATGGGCTTTGCGCGCGAAGTGGCGGACCGCGTCTGGTTCATGGACCACGGGCAAGTGCTGGAACGGGCCACGCCCGAGGATTTCTTTACGCGGCCGCAACATGCGCGCGCACAACAATTCCTGTCCGATATCCGCAGCCCGTTCAGCGCGGCCGCATGATTGGCGGCTGTGTGCGCAAGCGAACGGTATTTCGCCGGCGGCAGGCGCACGCTAGCCAGGCAAGCGGCGCATGGTGCGCCAGCAGCCGATCAGGAGGGCCGTATCATGTCACGCATCATCGCAGGTCATTTTCAGTTGCAGGAACAGATCGACGCCGCGCGCGCGGCCCTGAACCAGGCGGGCTTTCCCGACAGCCGCATCAGCGCCTTCTTTGTCAACCAGCCGGGCCAGCACGACTTGCACGCGCTCGGCGGTGACCGCGACATGTCGCCGGGAGCGAAAGAGACGCCAGAGGGTGTGGTCGAGGGTGTGGCTGTCGGGGCCGCCGTCGGTGCGGGCATCGGCGCGGCCACGACCCTGGCGACGGGGCCGCTGGGCCCGGTGGTGGGGGCGCTCGTGGGCGCGCACGTGGGCTCGCTCTACAGTTTCAACAAGATGAAGGACGCGGGCGAGCCGGAAGCAAATGGCGAGGGGAACGCCGAAAACCGCCGCCAGCCACGCCATCCCGGCATGCTGATCGCCGTCGCGCTGGGCGGCCCCGACGAGCGCGAACGGGCGCTCGAGGCGTTGCACCGGCTGGGCGCCGAGCATATCGAGGAAGCGGAAGGCACGATCGCCAATGGCGACTGGCATGATTTCGACCCGCTCAGCATTCCCGTGCTGGTGGCGTGAATTCATAAATTCCGAGCTGCATGAAATTTAGGTATGATCCTTGTTAGTATTAGTAATTATTGGTAAATAATGCCGACAGGGATAGTTTCCGCGCGCCCATAGTGACACTGGACCAAGGTGACTGCCCGTAGTACTTGCCTCGCATGCTAACGAGTATGGATAGGAGGGCGCGTCATGACACAGGCATGGTTCATTCTGACACGGGCCGATGGGCGCGACATCTGCGCGCCCTCGCCGGCACAGCTGGCCGATGCGCTGGCCGAGGTCTACCGCGGCGGCGGCGCCACGCCCGATGGCAGCCCGGCCGCCGTCCTGTTGCGTTTCGGCTACGACGACGGCTTGATGTATCAGGTCGAGGTCGCTAGCGGAGGCGAAGTCACTTTCGAGGAATGGTCGGACCGCGATTGTGAAATCGCCCTGGCCACGCCGCGCCACATGTCGGCCCTGCCGCAGGACGACGCGCTGCAGCTATGGCAGTGGCTGGCGCAGCGCCAGGTGGCGAAGATCCGCAGCCAGCCCTGGCAGGGCGGCTAACCCTGCCGTTTTTCCAAAGGTCTAGTGCGCCATCAGCACGGGGATCGTCATGCTTTGCAGAATCGTGCGCGTGACGCCGCCGAGGATGGTTTCGCGCAGGCGCGAATGGCCATACGCTCCCATCACCAGCAAATCGGCCGACAGGTCGGCCGCCTGCGACAGCAGCGCTTCGCCGATGTCGCCGCGCCGCACGCCACCGCCATCGAGCAAATGCAGCCGCGCTTCCACGCCGTGGCGCGCCAGGTACTGCGTCAGTTCGGCGCCCGGTTGTTCGCCGTGCTCGGCGGCATGCACCTGGGCGTCGAAGATGGCCACGTGGACTTGCCCGGCGCGCTGCAGCAGGGGCAGGGCGGCGCTCACGGCGCGGCTTGCTTCCTTGCTGGCGTTCCAGGAAATGAGCACATTGCGCGCGGCTGCCGGCGGCGCCAGCAGGGGCAGCGGCGGCGCATACGGCACGATCAGCACGGGGCGGCCCGAATGCAGCAGCACATAGGCGGGGAAGTCGCGCATCACGGACGGCGATTTATCCTTGGCATTGTATTGGCTGATGACGACCAGGTCCGCATAGCGGGCCAGCAGGCTGATGCCGCCCGCCGCCTCGTCGTCGAGCACGCGCTGCTCGAACGAGGCGACGCCGGCCGCGCGCACCTGTTGCTCGAAACCGTCGAGGGCGCGCGTCGCCCGTTCCCTCAGGAAATTCAAATGCAAGCTCAGGTTCGGGTCGGCATCGAGGTCGGGCTGGTTCTGGTACAGCAGCCGCGACACGCCCGTTAGCGCCACGCCCGTCAGGTGGCCGCCGCAAGCCTGGGCGATGCTGGCGGCCGCGTCGATGCGGGCGGCGCGCCCCGCGCTGTCGTCGATGTGGAGCAATACGGTTTTATATGTCATGGCCTGTCCTCTCGCTGTGCGGTAGCGGTCATTCTGGCACAGTCCGGGGTGCCGGCCGCGCACGACTGCATCAGCCTGAGCACTTGATTTGGCGCAAGGCTGCCAATAAAAACTGCTCCTACACTTGATGCCACGCAGAACAACCATAACAAGCGGGGAGAGACAGTCATGAAGGAACAAAAGGTAGCGCTGGTCACGGGTGGCATGGGCGGCCTGGGCACGGCCTTGTGCCGCCGCCTGCATGGGGCGGGCTTTGCCGTCGTGGCGGCGCATACGCCGGGCAATGCGCGGGTGGCAAACTGGCTCGAAGAGCAGCAGGCGCAGCAGTATTATTTTCATCCGCTGTCCCTTGATGTGACGGATTTCGCCGCCTGCAGCGAGGCCGTGTCCAGCGTGCTGGCGCAGTTCGGCAGGGTCGACGTGCTGGTCAACAACGCCGGCATCACGCGCGACCAGAGCATGCGCAAGATGGAATTGCCGCACTGGGCCGAGGTCATGCGCACCAATCTCGACAGCCTGTTCAACATGAGCAAGCAGGTGCTCGAACCCATGCTGGCCAAGCGCTGGGGCCGCATCATCAATATCTCGTCCGTCAACGGCCAGAAGGGCGCGTTTGGCCAGTGCAACTATGCGGCTGCGAAGGCGGGCGTGCATGGCTTCAGCAAGGCGCTGGCGCTGGAAGTGGCGCGCCATGGCATCACCGTCAACACGGTCTCGCCCGGCTACCTGCGCACGCAGATGGTGACGGCCGTGCCGGCCGATATCCTGGAAACAAAAATCCTGCCGCAAATTCCCTTGGGCCGTCTGGGCGAGCCGGACGAGGTGGCGGCCCTGGTCGCTTACCTGGCGTCCGACGAGGCGGCATTCGTCACGGGCGCGAACATCGCCATCAATGGCGGGCAGCATATGAGTTAAGCAAGCGTGCCGCTTGCATAGAGGCAATGGCAGTAGAGGAGACCCGTCCACCCAGCCGGCGCACAGATGCTGGCGCAGGACGGAAGGCAATGGCAGTCACGCTGGAAAACACGGGGCAGGGCAGCGATGCCTTGCCCTTTGTTGTTGCGCCGCCGTTATGCTCTCCTCACGGCACCGGGCGCCGGACTTTTTCCAGCCGCGTCTGGCAATCGATGCACAGCCGCGCTTCGGGACGCGCGTTCAGGCGCGACAGGCCGATGGCTTCGCCGCAGTTGTCGCACAGGCCATAGCTGCCATCGGTAAACCTGGCCAGCGCATGCTTGATGATGGCCAGCTGGGCCAGGTTGTGCTCGGCCGCTTCGCTGACGAGGGCGTTCAAGGTGCGCACGCTGGCGTTGTCGGCCGGCGAGGCTTCGACTTCATTGAGCAGCGAGGCGCGCGCATCCGCTTCGGCCGCTTCGTTCTCGATCTGTTCCAGCAACGCCAGCTTGCGTTGCTCCAGCACGCCCTGCAGGCGCTGCAGCTGGTCTTGCGGCAATCCATTCATGGCTGTCCCCGATAGGCGTCTGTCCTATATGGTAGTCCAGGATGGGCGACTCTGCTTGCGCTACTACCCGCGCCGCGTTTGACGCGGCGCAGGCGGGCAGGGGCCGTTCTATGCTGGTTCTTTGAGGCAGTTGACCATCCAGGCGACGCCGAACTGGTCTTTCAGCATGCCGAAGCGCTTGGCCCAGAACGTTTCCTCCAAGGGCATCTGAATGTTGCCGTCACGCGCCAGCGCGTCGAAGACCCGTTCCGCCTCTTCCGGCGTATCGACGGTCAGGCAGATCGAGCTGCCGTGCATGCCCTTGGCGCCATCTTCGCTGCAGCCGCCGTCCGAGCCCATCAGCATGGTCGGTCCCAGCTGCACCGAGCCGTGCATGATCTTGTCATACCAGTCTTCCTTGACTTGCTCCTGCATCGGCGTGCCGCGATACGGCATCAGGCACAGGTCGGTGCCATGCAGGTGCTGGCGGTAGTATTCCAGCGCTTGCGCGCAGTTTCCATCGAATTGCAAATACGGTTCGATACGCATGTTGGTCTCCTCTGGTCGTCCCGCAGGCACGATTGCCCGGCGGGGACGTCCCAGTATAGGCGCTCGCCGGCCGATTTCAATCAGTCCGGCGCCATCTCTTGCAGCCGCTCACGCACCTTGCCCAGGGTGCCCAGGATGCGTTCGGGATTGCCTGCAAGCACGGCGCTGCCCAAGTGCAACAAGCTCGTCGCCAGGCTGATCCAGTGCCGCACGTCGTCGTTGCGGGCGATGCGCAGGCGCACCGTGTCGAGCAGGCCGCTGAGCTGGCGCTGCGCCGTGTCCAGGCCGGCCACCGTGTGCCCGGCGGCATCGGCGTACAGCTGATTGGCTTGCTGGCGCAAGGCCACTTCCAGGGCGAAGACGGCTTGCGCCTGGCTGTGGCTGATGCCACTGTCTCCCTGGCTGGCGCGCCTGCGGATGGCGCGCATGACGGCGCCGTGCAGGGTGACGGCCGCCTGCGACAGGCTGTCGGCCAATTGCTCGACGCGCATGGCGCTGCTGAGAGCCGCTTCGCGCCGTTCGCTGCTGCTTGTGCCTACCGATCCGTCCATCTTGCCTCCGTGGTGGTGAGGGCGGCAGCCAGCTGCGCGTGTTCGCGCCCCAGTGCCGCCAGTTGCCGGCGCGCCAGGGTATGGCGCAAGCCAAGCAGGCGGTATTCCTCGGTTTTGTTTTGCTGCATGTTTTTCGCCAGCACGGCCAGCAGGCGCTGCGGCGGCGTGTCCGCATACGCGATTTCCACATCGAGCAAGCCGAGCACCATGTCGCGCTCGTTATCGCCGCTCTTGTCGTACAGCGCCAGCAAGCTGTCGAGCGCGGCCAGCAGGGCTTGCAGCGGCGCATCGCCGTCGTGCAGCACTTGCGCCAGCTGCGCCCGCTGGCTGGCCGCGCCGCCCAGGCGCGACAATTGCTGCAGCAGCAAGGTGTAGGCGCTCACATGGCGGTCGTCGATGCCGCTGCCGGGCCAGGCGCGGATGGCGGCGCCGGCGCCGGCCAGTTCCGGCCGCACGTCATATGCATCGGCATCGGCCAGCCGGCCCAGCGCCTGCAGGTACAGGCGCACGGCCTGCGCCAGGCGCGCGACATCCGCCTGCGCGGCGCGGCGCTGCGCATCGAGCAGGCGTTCGCGCGCGTCTTCGGCCGGCGACAGATAAGGGCGGGCGCGCTGGTAGCTGTCGACGTGGCGCTGCGACAGTTCGCCGAAGGCGGTCAGGGCATCGGCGCCGGCGGCCAGCGCGCGCACCTGCGCCAGCTCGGGGCGCGCGGTGGCGCAGCCGCACAGCAGAATCGCCAGGCAAAGGTGTTGGCAGAGGTTCAGGCCAAGGGCGCGGCAATGGCGGGCGGGCAGGGCGGACACGTGACCTCTCGACAGGAAATACTGTATGGAAAGGTATTGTCGTGCCGGCTTGCGCCGCCCGCCTTGTGCCGGCGCAAGCGCGCTGCGATCAGGCGCCGATTGTGCCCGCTGTGCCTGTCAATTGCTCGCGCCAGCCCAGTCCGGCAACGGTGTCGCTGGCGGGACGGTATTCGCAGCCGACCCAGCCTGCGTAGCCGACCTGGTCGAGCAGCTTGAACAGATGGCGGTAGTTGATCTCGCCCGTGCCCGGTTCATGGCGGCCCGGCGTATCGGCGATCTGGATGTGGCGGATCAGGGGCAGCAGGGCGCGGATGGTGTTGCTCAGTTCGCCTTCCATGCGCTGCATGTGATAAATGTCGTATTGCAGGAAGATATTGTTGCGCTGGCAGTCGGCGATGATGTCGGCCGCCTGCTGGCTATGATTCAGAAAGTAACCGGGCATGTCGTAGCGGTTGATCGGCTCGATCAGCACGTTGATGCCATGCGGACGGCAGGCGTCGGCCGCAAATTGCAGGTTGCCGATCAGGCTTTGCCGCGCCCGCTCCAGGCTCATGCCGGGTGGCACGATGCCGGACATGCAGTGCAGCTGTTTCGCCCCGAGCGCCAGCGCATAGTTGAGCGCCAGTTGCACGTTGTTGCGGAATTCCTCGCCGCGCCGCGGATCGCAGGAAATGCCCCGCTCGCCGTGCTCCCAGTCGCCGGGTGGGAAGTTGAAGACGGCCAGCTGCAGATGGTGGCGTTCCAGCCGCATGGCGATCTGCCGCGCCTCGACGGCATAGGGAAACAGAAATTCGACGGCATCGAAACCCGCTTCCCTGGCGGCGGCAAAGCGGTCGAGGAAGGGCAGTTCGGTAAACATCATGCTGAGGTTGGCAGCGAAGTTCGGCATGGCGGCACGCAGGTGAGGACGATGAATACTATCCTAGCCCAAATCGGCAAATGGTGGCGGGCATAAAAAAACCGTTCCAGAAGCAAGTCCTGGAACGGTTTTTGCCGTCTTTTTGATAAAGACAAACGCCGCCTGAAAGCGTAGCGAGCGGGAGTGATATTGCGTCGAGTAGCGCAGCCGTACAAGAGTACGGCGAGCAACGCAAACGCAATAGCGCCCCGCGCAGTAGCTTTAAGGCCGCGTTTTAGCGGCCGCGGCCGCCGGAGCGATGGTTTGCCGCCGAACGCGGCGCATTGCCCGAACGGTTGCCGCCGCCACCGCCGCCCGCTGGGCCGGCGCTGCGTGGCTTGGCGCCGCTGCCGCCGGTTTTCACGCGCACCACGGCGCCGGCTGGCGCGCGGCTGTTGTTGCGGTGACCGCCGGTACCGCTGCGCAATTGCACAGGCTGGGCGCGGGCGTTCAGGTCGGGCTCGAAACCTTCGATGACTTCGCGCGGCAGGGTTTGCTTGATCAGCTTTTCGATGTCTTTCAACATTTCGTGCTCATCCACGCAGACCAGCGACACGGCTTCGCCCTTGGCGCCGGCACGGCCCGTGCGGCCGATACGGTGCACATAGTCTTCCGGAATGTTCGGCAAGTCGTAGTTGACGACGTGCGGCAACTGGTCGATATCGATACCGCGCGCGGCGATGTCGGTGGCGACCAGCACTTGCAAGGTGCCATCCTTGAACTCGGACAGCGCGCGCGTGCGTGCCGACTGGCTCTTGTTGCCGTGGATGGCCAGGGCGCCGATGCCGTCCGCGCCCAGCTGCTCGACCAGTTTATTCGCGCCATGCTTGGTGCGTGTAAATACCAGCACTTGCGTCCAGTTGTTCGACTTGATCAGGTAGGACAGCATCGGGTGCTTCTTGTCGCGGTCGACCGGATGGATCTTTTGCTTGATCACTTCCACGGTCGAATTGCGGCGCGCCACTTCGATCATGGCTGGCTTGTTCAGCAAGCCGTCGGCCAGGGCCTTGATCTCTTCCGAGAACGTGGCCGAAAACAGCAGGTTCTGGCGTTTTGGCGGCAGCACGGCCAGCACTTTCTTGATGTCGCGGATGAAGCCCATGTCGAGCATGCGGTCGGCTTCGTCGAGAATCAGGATTTCCACTTTCGACAGGTCGACCGTGCCCTGGCCCATGTGGTCCAGCAAGCGGCCCGGCGTGGCGACGAGGATGTCGACGCCATGCTTCAATTGCTTGATTTGCGGGTTGATGCCGACGCCGCCGAAGATCACGGTCGAGTTCAATTTGGTGTATTTGCTGTAGGCGCGCACGCTTTCCTCGACCTGCGCGGCGAGTTCGCGCGTCGGGGCCAGGATCAGGGCGCGGATCGGGCGCGTCGAGGTGTTGCTGGTGATGGACGCGCCATTGGCGTCCGTCGACAGGCGGTGCAGCACGGGCAGGGTGAAGCCGGCCGTCTTGCCGGTACCGGTTTGTGCACCGGCCAGCAAGTCGCCGCCAGCCAGCACGGCGGGAATCGCCTGCGACTGAATCGGGGTCGGCACGGTGTAGCCGTGTTCGGTAACGGCACGTACGATAGCGTCGGACAATCCGAGGGAGGAAAAGGACATGGTAACTTTATTGTGAGATCGGCCTGTCGCCATCGTGAGGCGCCAGTCGCAGGCAATCAGATTAGGGGTCGAAAGACAGCGGCAAGGGGACTGGTCATATGTGCCGCACACGCGAAGTATAACAGCATGGCAAAAACGCGCCTGTTTTGTTTCAGCTTTGCAATGCCGCAAGTAAAGAAAAGTCAGGCCAAGGCGCGCTGCCGTCCTGGAAAGCCTGAGCCATACGATAGGGAAACGGGGCAGCGGCGACGTGATCACTGGCAAGGCGGCCTTTCGCCGCCATCTGGACATGGCGTGCCCGAGCGCAAGACGCGCGGGAGGCGTTTTAGTGCATGTGACAGTTGTCGCACATAGCGCTTGCGTGTGTGTGACTCTTGTCGCATAATTGCGTCAATAGTCACTAAAAGGATGCACCATGAGCACGCCCTCCGTCACCGAACTGTCGTTATTGAAAGCCTTGTGGAAAGACCACCCGCTATCCGCGCGCGAATTGCACGCCAGGGTGGAAGACGAGCTGGGATGGTCGTTTTCATCCACGCGCAAGACGCTCGAACGCATGCTGGACAAGGGCATGCTGCTGCAGCGCAGCGTGCATGGCGTGCTCGTGTATGAAGCGAACGTGGACAAGGTGGCTACCCTGGCCGCGTTCGCCCACGACTTTGGCCGGCGCGTGATGGAAATCGACAGTCCCTTGCCGGTCAGTATGTTTACGGGCAGCAAACTGGTGGACCAGCAGGAGCTGGCGGCGCTGGAACAATTGCTGCAGGACTGGCCGCTCGAGGGAAAGGACTAAGCGATGCTGCTGTTTTCTCTCACGCTGTTGCAGGCCAGCGTCGCCTGTCTTGTGACCGGTCCGCTGCTGTGGGCATTGCTGAGCCTGGCGCAACGGCGCTGGCCCGCGCTGGCGGCGCAGCGCAGCGTGTGGCTAGTCGCGCAACTGGTGCTGGCCGCCGTGTTCGTGCTGCCGCTGCTGCCTGACACGCGGCAACTGAGCGTGGTGCCCGAACTGAGCGTGCCCGTTTCGCTGGCCGGCGCCGCGCCCGACGTGCAGCTGGCCATGGCTGGGCCAGCCGCCGGGCTGCCAGCCACTGCTTCCTGGCTGGCCCTGGTGCCATCCGCATGGGGCCTGATCTACCTGCTGGGCGTCGCTTGCGCAGCCTGGCGCTGGCAGCGTGGCCACGCCATGTTGCGCAGCTTGCTGCAACTGGCGCAGCGCCGCCGCCTGCACGGCATGGACGTGCTGGAAGTGGCGGCGCCGATCTCGCCGATGCTGGTGGGCGTGTGGCGGCCGCGTCTGCTGTTGCCGGCGCACCTGGCGCAATTTACGCCGGAACAGCAGCAACTGGTGATCGCCCATGAGCTGACCCATGCACGCCGGCGCGACCCCGTGCTCCTGCTGCTGGCCAATATGCTGCAGGCGCTGCTGTGGTTCAATCCGGCCGCGCGCTGGCTGGCCGGCCAGCTGGCTTGGGCGCAAGAGCTCGGTTGCGACCGCCAGGTACTGGCTGGCCGGCCCCCGCGCCAGCGCCAGCAATATGCGGCGGCCCTGGTCAGGCAACTGGGCCTGCAGGCCCAGCCGCTGCCGGGGCTGGCCTTTGGCGGCGGCGGCATGGCCGAGCGCCTGCTGCGCATGCGTGACGGGCAGGCGCGCCCATCCACGGCCCTGCGGGTGCTGACGGCGCTGCTGCTGTGCGCGATCGGCGCGGCCAGCCTGGCGCTGCAGCCGGCACTGGCGTGGGCCGTGGCAGCCGCGCCGGCAAGCATGCTCGCTGCGCCGGCGACGGCGCCAGCTCTCTTGCGCAATCCCCTGGACAGCATGCGCGTGACCGGCTTCTTTGGCGTCGTGCGCGAGTTGACACCGCAAGGCCATCGCGGCATCGATCTGGGCGCCAGGCGCGGCACGCCCGTGCATGCGGCGGCCGACGGCATCGCCAGCGTCAGCGAAGATGCGCGCCTCGGCAAGGCCGTGCGCATCGACCATGGCGCTGGCGTCGCGTCGCTGTATGCCCATCTCGACCGGGTCACGCTGACGACCGGCATGGCCGTCACGGCAGGGCAGGCCATCGGCACCGTGGGCGCCACCGGTCTGGCGACGGGGCCGCATTTGCATTTCGAGGTCACCCGCGACGGGCGCTTGCAGGATCCGCGACAGTGGCTGGCCGGCCTCGATGCCAACGCCACCGCGCGCGCCCTGCGCATGCGCAAGGAACAATTCGGCCATTAGCGTGAGCTGGCCACGGGGCGGCTGAGCGCGGGAACGCGCCAGCCGACACCACCACAGACCTTTCAGGATTTCCCATGCGATTGAGTATTGTATTGTGCAGCCTTGCGCTGCCCTTGACGGCGCACGTGCGTGCCGAAGACGTCCTGCCTTCCGTGACGGTCACTGCGGGCAAGGTGGAGCAGCGCCGCAACGACACCGTCGCCGCCATCGTCGTCGGCCACGAGGAATTGATACGCCAGGGCGACCGTGCCCTGTCCGACGCCCTGAAACGCCTGCCCGGCATTACCATCGGCGGCACGGCTTCGGGCACGGCTGGCGGGCAAATCCAGCTGCGCGGACTGGGCCAGGGTTACACCTTGATCATGCTCGACGGCGTGCCCGTGCCGCCCGGTTTTTCGCTCGACTCGCTGGACCCGGAACTGGTCGAGCGCGTGGAAATCATGCGTGCCGCCACGGCGCAATTTTCCGCCCAGGCGATCGCCGGTTCCATCAATATCGTGCTGAAAAAATCGGGCAAGCGGCGCGAACGCACCTTCAAGCTGGGGGCGTCCGGCAGCCACGGCATGCCCGCCGGCAGCGCCACCGTGCAGTGGGCGGACAAGGACGGCCGCCTGTCGTATGCGCTGGCCGGCACGCTCGCGCACACGGGGCGCCGGGGCTTGCTCGACGAATGGAACCGCGCATTTGATGGCGAAGGCAGGCCCACGGTGGTGCGCCATATGCCGCTGACCGAGCGCGTGACCAGCGATACGTTCGAGCTGGCGCCCCGTTTGCAATGGGCGCTGGCGGGCGAAGACAGCCTGGCCTGGCAAAGCCTGGTCAGCTTGCGCCGCCTGGCCAGCCGCCGCCAGGTCGTGGAAACGGCTTACCTGGGCAGCCATACCGACTATCCGGACAACGACGCCGCGTTCACTCAGGACAGCGGCACCGTGCGCAGCGATCTGCACTGGCTGCGCAAGTTCGGAACAGGGGATAGCCTCGACATGAAACTGGGCCTCGATGCCAATCACCGTGGCAGCGACTATCTGTTCCAGGGCGTCAGCGCCACACCCGGGCCGGCGAATGTGCGCCGGGTCGATGCGGGCCTCGATGATGTGGGCGTGCAGACCAGCGGCACCTATCGCCGGGCTCTGGGCCAGGGACATGCGCTGGCGGCGGGCTGGGATGCGGGCAGCCGGCGGCGCACGGAGTTCCGCCGCGAACGCCAGCTGTCGCCGGGCGGGCCACCCGTGCTGCCGGACGAAGACTATGCGGCCACGGTGCGGCGCCTGGCCCTGTTCGCGCAGGATGAATGGGATATCTCCGCGCGCTGGTCGCTGTATCTGGGGCTGCGCTGGGAAACCTTGCGCACGGCCAGCGCCAATGGTGGCGCGCAGCGCCGCGTCGACGTGCGCGCGCAGGTATGGAGTCCCGTGCTGCAAAGCCTGTGGAAGCTGGCCGGCAAGGATCAGGTGCGCCTGGCCGTCACCCGCACCTACAAGGCGCCGCAGATTTTCCAGCTGATCCCGCGCCCTTATCTCAACGACAACGGCAATAGTCCCGTGAACCCCGACAACCAGGGCAACCCGGCGCTGCGCCCGGAGCTGGCGTGGGGCCTGGATGCGGCCTACGAATACTATCTTGGGCAAGGCGCCATGCTGGGCGCCAGCGCCTCGCTGCGGCGCATCAGCGATGTGATGCTGGACCGGCTGTATCAGGACCAGGGGCGCTGGGTGGCCACGCCCGTCAATCAGGGCAGGGCGCAGGTGCGCAGCATCGAACTGGAAGCGAAGCTGCCGCTGTCGGCGCTGTGGGCAGGCGCCCCCGCGCTGGACCTGCGGGCGAACGTGGCGCGCAACTGGTCGACGCTGGACGCCGTCGCCGGCCCGGACAACCGCCTCGATGGCCAACTGCCGTGGAGCGCCAACCTGGGCGCCGATTACCGGCTGGCCGGCAAGCCCTTGACCCTGGGCGGCAATCTGCATTACCAGGGCGGCGGACGGACGCGCGAGTCAAGCCAGCTGCTGGCCTGGCAGGGCGCCCGGCGCGAACTGGATCTGTACGCGTTGTGGACCTTCAGCGACCAGCTGCGCCTGCGCGTCTCGGGCGCCAATCTGCTGCGCCAGCGTGAGCGCACGCGCAGCCTGTATGCGGATGGCGGCGGCAGCCTGCTGCGCACGGTCGATACGGGCAGCTACCGCACCCTGCGCGTCATGCTCGAAGGCGCCTTGTAGGTTTTATTCAGTCGTCGATCTCGTCGACGGCATAACGTACGCCCTGCGCATCGAGCCAGGCGCGCACGGTCTCCAGGCCGTGCCACGGGTCCGGGCGCAGGTGCTGGCACACATACAGGCCGGCATCCGTCAGCCTGGCCTCGGTGTCAGGCATGGCGCCGCCGGGCGGGCGCGGCGCCGGAGCCACCAACTCTGGCAGCTGTGCAAGGTGCTGGCGCTGTTCCTGCGTCAGGCTGGCCGTGATCCTGAATTCAAATCCCATGTGTTCTCCTTGATGTGTCGCTTGCTGTTGCGGTCATTTTTCATTATCGAAAAAATTGCACATAGCTTGGCATTCTTTCCGTTTTTGTTTTCAAACCATCTCGTCCATACTGCATAGCACTGGCCCGGCACACACAGGGTGACGCAAGGGCAGGAGCGGAAGCACCGTATAACGACCTCTCTTTTTTATATTCAATTATTTTCACTAAGGAAAACATCATGCCTATCGCCACCGCCCAAGCCGCACAAAAACTGCTGACCCCGAACGATCATACCCTGATCATGATCGACCACCAGTCGCAAATGGCCTTCGCAACCCGTTCCATTGACCTGGCCCTGCTGCGTAACAACGCGGCCCTGGTGGCCAAGGCGGCAGCGGAATTCAAGGTGCCGACGATTTTGACGACGGTGGCGGCGAAATCATTCTCCGGCCCGATCTTCGACGAGATCCAGTCCGTCTTCCCGGATCAGGCGCCGATCGACCGCACCAGCATGAACACCTGGGAAGATGCGCGCATCGCCGACAAGGTGAATGGCTACGGCAAGGGCAAGATCGTGCTGGCCGGCCTGTGGACGTCCGTGTGCATCGTCGGCCCTGCGCTGTCGGCGCTGGAGCAAGGTTTTGACGTCTACGTGATCGCCGACGCCAGCGGCGACGTCTCCGACGAAGCGCATGCGATGGCCATGCAGCGCATGATACAGGCGGGCGCGCAGCCGCTGACGTCCGTGCAATACTTGCTGGAACTGCAGCGCGACTGGGCCCGCGGCGAGACCTACAATGAAACGGTGGCGACGGCCGTGGCGCATGGCGGCGGCTATGGCCTGGGCTTGATCTACGCCAAATCCATGTTCAACGCCAGCGAAGGCCATTGATTTTTCGCTGATTTTGGCTCCGCCGCCCGCCGGCGGGGCCGTGTTTTCATTTGATTGGGGAGTTCCCATGCACGCACACACGATCATGCTCAACGGCCGTTTCCATACGGTCGACAGGACGCAGCCGCTGGCGTCCGCCGTCGCCATCGCCGATGGCAAATTCCTCGCCGTCGGCGACGTGGAAGACGCGATGCGCCACCGCGGCCCCGCCACGCAGGTGATTGACCTCGATGGCCGTACGGTGATTCCCGGCCTGAACGATTCGCACCTGCACCTGATCCGCGGCGGCTTGAACTACAACCTGGAATTGCGCTGGGAAGGCGTGCCTTCGCTGGCCGACGCCTTGCGCATGCTCAAGGAGCAAGCCTTGCGCACGCCGAATCCGCAATGGGTGCGCGTGGTGGGCGGCTGGACGGAATTCCAGTTCGCGGAAAAGCGCATGCCGACCCTCGATGAAATCAATGCGGCCGCGCCCGACACGCCCGTCTTCATCCTGCACCTGTACGACCGCGCCCTGCTCAACCGCGCCGCCCTACGCGCCGTCGGCTACGACAAGAACACGCCGAATCCGCCCGGCGGCGAAATCGTGCGCGATGCGGCAGGCAATCCGACGGGCTTGCTGATCGCCCGCCCGAACGCCATGATTTTATATGCGACCCTAGCGAAAGGCCCCAAGCTGCCGCTCGAATTGCAAGTGAACTCCACGCGCCAGTTCATGCGCGAATTGAACCGCCTCGGCATCACCAGCGCCATCGACGCGGGCGGCGGCTTCCAGAATTATCCCGAGGATTACGCCGTCGTCGACGAACTGGCGCAAAAGGAGCAGCTGACGATACGCATCGCCTACAACCTGTTCACGCAAAACAAGGGCGCGGAACTGCAGGACTTCCAGAAGTGGACCTGCATGGTGAAACCCGGCGACGGCACGGACTTTTACCGCCACAATGGCGCCGGCGAAATGCTGGTCTTTTCCGCCGCCGACTTCGAGGATTTCCTCGAGCCGCGCCCCGAGCTGGCGGCCGGCATGGAAGATGAGCTGGAAAAGGTCGTGCGCCACCTGGTCGAGCAGCGCTGGCCGTTCCGCCTGCACGCCACCTATGACGAATCGATCAGCCGCATGCTCGACGTGTTTGAAAAGGTCAACCGCGACACCCCGTTCGCCGGCCTGCACTGGCTGTTCGACCACGCGGAAACCATCAGCCCGAAAAACATCGACCGCGTCAGGGCGCTCGGTGGTGGCCTGGCCATCCAGCACCGCATGGCCTTCCAGGGCGAGTATTTCGTCGAGCGTTATGGCGCGGATGCCGCCAAGGCCACGCCACCCGTGCAGCGCATGCTCGACGCGGGCGTGCCCGTCGGCGGCGGCACGGATGCGACCAGGGTCGCCAGCTACAACCCGTGGACGGCGCTGTACTGGCTGGTGTCGGGGCGCACCGTGGGCGGCCTGGCCCTGACGGATGCGGCGGGCAGACTGTCGCGCGATACGGCGCTGGAACTGTGGACGGCGGGCAGCGCCTGGTTCTCCAGCGAGCAAGGCAAGAAGGGGCGCATCCGCGAGGGCATGCTGGCCGACCTGTCCGTGCTGTCGGCCGATTATTTCACGGTGCCGGAAGAAGCGATCAAGTCCATCGAATCCGTGCTGACCATCGTCGGCGGCAAGGTCGTCTACGGCCAGGGGCCATTTTCGGCACTGGCGCCGCCTTTGATTCCCGTGCTGCCCGAGTGGTCGCCCGTGCGCGCGGTGCCCGGCCATTACCGGCCCGTGGCGACGCCGGCGCAAGCGGCCATGCCGCACCAGTGCGCGGGCGCCTGCGGCGTGCATGCGCACGCCCACGACCGGGCGCGCAAATCGGCCGTGCCGATCAGTGACTTTTCCGGCTTCTGGGGCACGCTCGGCTGCAGCTGTTTCGCCTTCTAGCCGGTGGCGGGCCTTATTTGGAAATGCGCAAAATGGCCGAGGCGAGCCGCGTGAAACAGGGACTCAGCTCGCTTTCGGTGGCCGCATAGCAGTACAGGCCCACGGGTTCGGCCGGCTTGCGGCAACGGTTTGGTGCATCCGCCGTATTGGCCATGCAGCGCAGCAAGTCCTCGCCGATTTCATTGTCCGGCCCGGCCTTGGCCTTCAGCGCGGCGCCCATGCCCAGAGTAAATATGTAGGTATTTTCCAGGCGTGCCTTGCTGGCCATCGCCTCTGCCAGGTTGCGCGATGCACGGTGCATATTGGTCCACTGGAGTTTTCTGGTGGACATATCTTTGCTCACCGCACGCGGCGTAGTGGTCACGATGGGGAATTCGCGTGCCGTCGGATCGTCGGCCTGGGCGGGAAGATTGTGCGCGTTATACCAGGTCGGCAATTCACTGATCAGGTTTCTGGTGCAATAGGTCTCGGGCGCGAGCTTGGCGCTGCTTGCATTGATACGGTACAGTCCATCTGTCGCAAAACCGCTCGATGGTAAATCGTCGTACACGGCCAGCGCTCCCGCTTTCGTGCAATTGCCCGTGGTAGCGGGGAAAAAGTAAGAGGAAAAGGCGGACGGAGATCCATCGGAAAAGAACACGATGACGCGCAGGCTGGAGCGATTGTTCTGGCTGATGCTATTGAGCTGGTCCTGAGCATTCCACATGCCTTCCGAGTAATTCGTGCCGCCTTCGAACTTGTAGCCATTGATGGCATTGCCAGCCTGCGTGCGATCGAAGCCGCGATCGCTTGTCTTGATCGGCAGATCGAGCTGCGCGCCGCTGGCAAAATGCAGCAAGCCGACGCGGTCCACGGTGGAATTGAATTTATTCAGGAAGGACTTGCCCGCCGCCCGCACGGCGTCGGCATTGCTAGCCAGCGAGCCCGAGGTATCCATCACCAGCACCATGTCCAGATCCTTGCGGATGGTTTGCGCGGTGGCGGCCACGTTCAAGGTCTTGAAGCCGAGTACGCCCATCAGCGAGACGGGCAGCGAGGCGGTGGCAGAGACGTCGATGGTGACGATGCCCTTGTCGAACGTGACGCCGACGGGGTTGAGGGTCGGCGTCGACAGCAGGAACTGGTCCGGATAATTGATGTCAAAAAATTCCTTGGCCGACTGGCGCGCATTGGTCCGCTGTTCCTCTTCCGAGCTGCCCGCCGTGACGCCGCGCGCCGCCGCCAGGCTGGCCGAGTCGACGGCCGCGTTGAGCTTGGCCTTGACGAAGTAGCCGAGGGCCGAATCGACGGCCAGGCCCACCGAGGCGACCAGGACGACGGCCGACAGCGCCACCATGATCAGCACTTGCCCGCCTTGCCGCTTGTGTGGAATGCGCATCAGAATACCGTCATCGAAGTGAGGTTGGGGCCCAGAACGGGCGTCGTGCTGTTGCCAATTTTCAAGGTGCCGAACAGCATGTCGAAATTGTAGAAAGTTTCCACGGCGTAGATCAGTTCGCCGTCGGACAGCTGGTCCCGCATCAACGCCACCGTGGGGGCGGACTCGTCCTTGGCGATGCCCGTGCACGCGCCATTGCTCCAGCTGCCGCATTGCCACACCTGGCTGGCGGGCAGGTAGCCGCTGGCCTTCGCGCCCGCATCCCAGCGGTACTGTTCCAGCACGATGTTGCGCATGCCGCTCTTGGCCGTGTAGCCCATGATCTTGGTGATATAGATCATGCCGCGCTGGTTCATGTCCAGCGGCGGCGTGCTGGCCGCCAGCGCATTCATGATGGCCTGGCTAGATCCGCTCAGGTCGGAGGTGGAGCGCGAGGCCAGGTTGGCGCCTTCGCGGCTGATGTTGAGCAGGATGGTCTTGGCCTGGATGGCGCGCGACAGATCGACCACCATGAACAGCAGCAGCGCCAGCAGCGGTAGCACGATGGCAAATTCCACGGCGGCGATGCCGCGCGCGGCGCGCGCAGGAAAGTAGCCGCGCATCACAGGCCGCCAAAGCTTTCATTGCGCATGGTGGCTGCCACGACGAAATGCGCCTGGCCATCGCGGAACAGGGCACGGATCATGGGGGTGGCAAACGCCCAGCGGCAATCGACGGTAATGACGACGATATCGCCGGCCTGGCCGAACATGGCGGCGCCGACCGCATCGCTGCCGTTGACGGAGATCACGGGGCTGACCTTGTCATACATGCCCATGGAGCTGTCGCGTATTTTTTGCATCACGGCCTGGTAGCGCTGCTGGTTGGCACTGTCGGGGTCGAGGTCCTTGGCCCCCGTGACGGCATAGCGCGCGCCTTCGCGCACCGCGTGCTGCATGGTCATATTGGCAAAATAGGCCATGCTCAATTCGATGATACCGATTATCAGCATGAGAAAGACCGGTGTGATCAGGGCCAATTCAAGCAGCGTGGTGCCGCCTTGTCCGTCGTGCTTGCGGAATATGCGGGAATCGGCCTGTTTTAAACGCATGGGAATAATCCGGTTAAGTTCCGCGATGACGAATGTCGGGCGGATGGCATTGCGCCATTTGACTGGCGATTATTCTATATCGATTTTCAATGGCGTGTCCGCCATTTAAATTATTACAGGTCAAGATAATCGTAATTAACTGCCTTATTTCAATTGTGCCGGCCCCTTCCCCTCAGGGCCGGGAGTAATATGCGCGGGTAGGAAAACAGGCCTGGTGTCAGGATTGTCCTGCGTGCAGGCAAGGACTTGTTTTGCAAGGTGATGCAACAAAATGCTGCAATGTAAGCAACAGCAGCGGTGGCAGCAGCGATGGCGCGCCGGTAGCGCGTCCGCCCTGACCACGCTGCCCCTCCATCGGCACACGCCCGCCATGCGGCGTCCGCTGGCCTGGGTCACGCACCGCGTGTGCGCGTGCCGGACCAAGGCCTCTTCCTTCGTGCCCCCATGACTTTTTCCCCCTGCGCGCGGCAGCAGAAGGCGCGCGCGGACGAGGCAGGCAACCCGATTCGGATCAACAACATTCCCCGAGGGGAGTGGGCTTCAAGTAAAGAGGTAAAGCATGTCAACACAAAATGTCATCCGCGTCATGCTGGTGTCGGACCACAAGACCTGGCTGTGGGGCCTGGAGCAGTTGTTCGCCAGCGCCCAGCCGGCGATGCAGGTGGTGGCCAGTTCCACCGAGATCGACAGCGCGCTGCTGCTGGCGCGGACCCTGTGCCCCGACGTCATCGTGCTGGACGCCGACCTGGGCTGCGGCGGCGCCTGCGCCATCGATTACCTGCCGCAGCTGCTCGGCAATGGCGTGTCGCGCGCAATGCTGTTCAGCGGCACGCAGGACCAGGCCGCCTGCGGGCGCGCCGTGCGCAGCGGCGCGCGCGCGGTGGTGGGCAAGGAAACGCCCGTCAAGCAAATGGTCGACGCCATCGCCCGCCTGCATCAGGGCGAGTTGTGCCTGGATCCGGCGCTGCTCGACAGCATGCTGGGCGTGCTGAACAAGCCGGAAGCGGCGCCCGATCCGGAAGAGCAGCGGATCGCCAGGCTGACGCTGAAGGAGCGCAAGATCGTTGCCATGATGGTGGAAGGAAATGGCGCGCTGAACCGTGCGATCGCCCAGCGCGCTTTTATCTCGGAGCAAACCTTGCGTAATCATCTGACATCGATCTACAGCAAGCTCGACGTCACCAACCGCCTGGAATTATATGTGTACGCCACCCGCAACCGGCTGGCCGAGCCCATCCATGCGGAATGACAGTACATATGTCCTGATTATAGACAAAAAATTAAGATGTTTTGTACTGCGCATAAAATGACTTTTCTCTGATTCGATTTTATGTTTGTTTATATAAAATACACGCATCAGAAATTGGCAAATAAAAACAAGGATAATGTTTTTATTTTCAGACTGTATTTTCAGTTTTTATCATGTTTAAAACTTGACCTGAAAGGGAATAATATGAATTTCATTAAAAACTTTATCGCCGAAGAAGATGGCGTGACTGCCATCGAATATGCGCTGATCGCGGCATTGGTGGCTGCGGCGCTGGTCACGGCCGTCGGTTATTTCACCACCGGCCTCGATGGCGCCTTCAAGGCGATCGGCACCAAGCTGACGGGCGCGGCGATTTAAAACGCCTGCCCACCGCGCTGCACCCGACAGGCCGGCTGCCCATGCGCACCGGCCTGTCGACTTCCCGCCCAACGATGCGCATGCTGTCATGCGCTCGGCTTGCATCAGGTACACGATGGACCCTCATTCTTTCTGGACGTTCAGCCCCGCCATAGTCTTGTGGGGGCTGCTTGCCGCGGCTGTCTGGCATGACGTGCGCCGCCGGCGCATTCCCAACCGGCTGGTGTTTGCCGGCGCCGTGCTGGGCGTGCTGCTCAACAGCCTGGCCTTGCCCGGGCTGACGCCGGCCGGACCGTGGCTGGCGTTGGGCGGCCTGGCCGTCGGCCTGGGCTTGCTGTTGCCCATGCATGCGCTGAAGGCGCTGGGCGCGGGCGACGTCAAGCTGATGGCGATGGTGGGAGCGTTTCTGGGTCCCCGCGCCACCGTGTTTGCCGTGCTGTGCAGCCTGCTCGCCGGCGGCGTGCTGGCGCTGGCCGTGGCCTTGTACCAGGGCACGCTGCGCCAGTCGCTGGGCAATGCCCGTCAATTGCTGCTGCAAGGCTGGCTGCGCGCCGCGGCGGGCGAGGCGCCGCAGCTTGACTCGCCCGCCGCGCCGGGCGGCAACTTGCCGTATGCGATCGCCATTACCGCCGGCACCGCCATCTGGCTGGCCCTGGCGGCCGGCGGCCAGGCATGACGCGTCCGTCCGGAAACCCCAGTTTTACCAAGAGGAAAAACAATGAGAAATAGCCGCGTTGCGATCGTGCTGCTGCTGGCGTTGCTGATGGCGGGGGGGGCCGTGCTGGCGGCCGCGCGCTGGATGTCAGGGCAGGGCGCGCCAGCCAGCCAGACGGTGATGGTCGCGCTGGTCGATATCGGCGTGGGTGCGAAGGTGACGCCGGCCATGCTGCGCGGCATGGACTGGCCGGCCGGCGCCATGCCGCCCGGAGCGTTCGGCGAGGCAGGCCCGCTCGACGGGCGCATCACGCGCAGCGCCGTCAGCAAGGGCGAGCCTGTGCTGGAAAGCAAACTCGCGCCGCCCGGCGCCACGGGCGGCCTGTCGGCCATCGTGGCGGCCGGCAAGCGCGCCATGACCGTGCGCGTCAATGACGTGGTGGGCGTGGCCGGCTTCGCCCTGCCGGGCAATTTCGTCGACATTCTCGTGCATACGCAGGATGACCGCGCCAGGCAGGCGGGCGGCGAGCCGTTGGCCATTTCCAAGATCGTGCTTGAACGCATACTCGTGCTGGCCGTGGCGCAGGAGTCGGGCCGCGACGACAACAAACCCAAGGTGGTCAACGCCGTGACCCTGGAGCTGACCCCGGAGCAGGTGGAAAAGCTGGACCTGGCGCGCAGTGTGGGCAGCCTGTCGCTGGTGCTGCGCAACCAGGTCGATCCCGACCCCGTCAACACGGGCGGCGCCACCAAGGAGTCGCTGCTGGAACTGAAGGCGCCGGCAGCGGCGGCCGCGCCGGTGCGCGCGGCGCGGCGCCAACCGGCCCCGGCACGCGCCGCCGCGCGCGACAGCATCACCGTCATCAAGGGCATGGATACGAGCGTCCAGCAATTTTAAAAATCAGCAGGCAAGCGAGCAAGGATGATCGATGAACACATTTCGTAAGCACGCCACGAGTGCGGGCATGCGCCTGGCCCTGGCGGCAGGACTGGCCTGGCCAGCCATCGCCATCGCGGCGGCGCCGGCCAGGCAAGCCGTCATGTCGCCGGTGGCGGCGCCGGCCATGTCGCTGGGCGCCGATATCGCCCGCCTGGGCGAGCCCGTGCGCATCGCCGTGGGCAAGTCCACCTTGCGCAAGCTGAGCTTGCCGGTGTCGCAGATCGCCGTCAACGATGCGAGGGTGGCCGGCGCCAGGATGCTGGGCTCGTCCAGCCAGCTGTTCGTCTGGGGCCTGGCCCCGGGCAGCACCAACCTGATCCTGTGGGACCGGCAGCAGCGCCCCGTGATCGTCGATATTGAAGTCGAGATCGACGTCGAAGGCTTGCAGGCGCAGCTAGCCTATGTCTTTCCTGGCGAGCGCGCCGTGAAAGTTGGCGCGGCCGGCGGCAGCATCGTGCTGTCGGGGCAGGTGAGCGACGGCGTCAAGGCCAGCCAGATCCTCGAGATGGCGCAAGCCTATGCGCAGCGCGGCGTGGGCGAGGCGGCTGCACCGGCTGCGCCGGCCGACGGCGCCGCCAGCGCGGGCGGCGGCGTCAAGGTCATCAATATGCTGACGATCGCGGCGCCGCAACAGGTGATGCTGGAAGTGAAGATCGCCGAAGTGTCGAAGACGCTCGTCGACCAGCTCGGTGCCAGCGTGGGCCTCAGCGGCACGCGCGGCAACTGGAGCTACGGCCTGCTGTCGAACCTGCTCAGCGGCAACCCCAGCCATCTGGGCGCCGTCAACGGCAAGAATGGCAATGGCCTGACGCTCGATGCGCAAAAGCGCGACGGTCTGGTCAAGGTGCTGGCCGAGCCGAACATCATGGCCATCAGCGGCCAGGAAGCCAGTTTCCTGGCGGGCGGCAAGATTTTCATACCGGTCGCGCAAGACAGCACGACCAACAAGATCACGCTGGAGGAAAAGGAATTCGGCATCGCCGTCAAGTTCACGCCCACCGTGCTGGAAGGCGGACGCATCAACCTGAAGGTGGCGCCGGAAGTGTCGGAGCTGAACCGCGAAGGCATCGGCATCACCACCGGCGGGGGCGCCGCCGCCAATGCGGTGTTGCCGGCCTTTACCACGCGGCGCACCACGACCACGGTGCAGCTGTTCGATGGCCAGAGTTTTGCCGTTGGCGGCTTGATCAAGAACAATGTGACGACCAACATCAAGGCCTTGCCCTTCCTGGGCGAGATTCCCGTGCTGGGCGCGCTGTTCCGCAGCAGCGATTTCCAGACCGACCGTACCGAGCTGGTGTTCATCATCACGCCGCACCTGGTCAAGCCGCTCGACACCGCCGATGGCGCCGATATCGTGCTGCCGACCGACGCCTATGTGGCGCCGAGCCGCGGCGAGTTCTTCTTGCAGGGAAAAATGGAAGGCGCCGCCGCGCCACGGCCACGCCAGGAAGCGGCCGCGCAGACAGCGCCAGTCGGTCCGGACACTCAATAGGAGCACATCATGCAGCATTCTTTTTACTTTCCCGTGCTGCTGGCCGCGCTGGCCGCCAGCGGCTGCGCCGCCACGCCGAATCTGGACCGCCAGTTCGGCCACAGCGTCGCGCAGCTGCGCGCGCGGCAAGTGCTGTCGCCGCAGGCGGGCGCGAACCGCGACCCCGTGGCCGGCATCGACGGCAAGGCCGCTCAGGCCGCCTACGCGGCGTACCAGAAAAGCTTTGCCGCGCCCGCGCCGCAAGGGGCCGCCTTTACCATCGGTGTCGGAGCGCGCCCGTGAACCTGGCACCGTCACCACAGAATCAGCAAGGCATATCGTGAAAATCGCCATCCATTCCAGGGATGAAAAAACCCTGTCCGAACTGGGACGGTTGCTGCGCAGCCGCAACCGGCTCGACGAGATCAGCGCTGGCGGCGACTCGCTCGAACCGCTGCTGGCGGCGCAGTCGCTGCCCGACGTGCTGATCTTCGACCGTCCATCGAACGACGGCGCCGACCTGGCCGCCATCGAGCGCCTCAGCAACCTGCATCCGCGCATGGCCTTCATCGTGCTGTGCCACCAGCAGGCGCCCGAGTTCCTGCTGCAGGCCATGCGCGCGGGCGTGCGCGACGTGCTGCCGTTTCCCGCCGCGCCGGCCAGTCTGTATGCGGCGCTCGAACGCATCGAGGAAAAGCTGGAGCGGCGCGAGCATGGCAACGGCAAGGTGCTCGCCTTCATTTCCTGCAAGGGCGGCAGCGGCGCCACCTTCATTGCCAGCAACCTCGGTTATGCGCTGGCCGCCGGCGGCCAGCAGCGCGTTGCGCTGATCGACATGAACCTGCATTTTGGCGACGCCTCGCTCTTCGTTTCCGAGAACAAGCCGCTGGCCACCCTGTCCGACGTCACGCGCGACATCCACCGGCTCGACTCCTCGTTCCTCGGATCGAGCATGCTGCACATTCTGCCCAACTACAGCGTGCTGGCCGCGCCCGAGGATCCGGCCCACGCCAGTGAAGTGGCGCCCGAGCACATCGACGCCATCATCCGGCAAGCCAGGCGCCAGTACGATTTCATCGTGCTCGACGTGGGCCGCAACCTCGACGCCGTCAGCGTGCGCGCCCTCGACCACGCTGACATGATCTTTCCCGTGCTGCAGGCGACCTTGCCGTACATCCGCGACGGCAAGCGCCTGCTGGGCATGTTCCGCTCGCTCGAATACGCGAAGGAAAAGGTGCACATCATCGTCAACCGCCACGACAAGGGCGGCGAAATCCGCCTGCGCGACCTGGAGGCGGCGTATGGCACGGCCGTCTACCGCACGGTACCGAATCACTACGCTTCGGCCGCCGCCTCCGTCAACCAGGGCATGCCGATTTTGCAGCTCGACAAAGCCAGCCCGATCACCCGCTCGCTGCAGGAGTTCGCCGCCAGCCTGGCCGGCGGCGCGGCCAGCACGGCGCGCCAGGGCTGGCTGGGCCGTGTTCTGCGGCGCGCCTGATTCACCTTTTAAACAGGAGCATTTCATGGCTAGTTCCCCCACCGCCGCCTTGTCCATCCGCGAACGGCTCGGCAGCGCCAAGATCGCCGCGCTCGCGCCGCAACGCGCGGCCGCCATCGACAACCACGGCTACCGCGACCTCAAGCTGCGCATCCATGGACTGCTGCTCGAAAGAGTCGACCTGGAAAGCATGCAGCGCCTGTCGCAGGAGCGCATCCGCGAAGAATTGCGCGGCCTGGTCGAGCGCCTGCTGGACGAAGAGGCGGTGGTCATCAACGACGCCGAGCGCCGGAGCCTGACGCGCGACATCCAGCACGAGATGCTGGGCTTCGGGCCGCTCGAAACTTTGCTCTCGGACGCCAGCGTGTCGGACATCCTCGTTAACGGCCACAAGCAGGTGTATGTGGAGCGCGGCGGCCGGCTGGAGCTGACCGACATCAGCTTCGACGATGACGCCCACCTGATGAAAATCATCGACAAGATCGTCTCGCGCGTGGGCCGGCGCATCGACGAATCGAGTCCCATGGTCGATGCGCGCCTGCCCGACGGTTCGCGCGTCAACGCCATCATCCCGCCGCTGGCCATCGACGGCCCCGTGATGTCGATCCGGCGTTTCTCCGTCGATCCGCTGCGCCTGGCCGACCTGGTCGCCTACCGCAGCATGACGGCCGAGATGGCCGAGGTGCTGCAGGGCCTGGGCAAGGCGAAGATGAATATTCTCATTTCCGGCGGCACGGGCAGCGGCAAGACGACCATGCTCAACGTGATTTCCGGCTTCATCGGCCATACGGAACGCATCGTCACGGTGGAAGACGCGGCCGAGCTGCAATTGCAGCAGCCGCACGTGGTGCGCCTGGAAACGCGGCCCGCGAACATCGAAGGCAAGGGCGAGGTGAGCCAGCGCGCGCTGGTGCGCAATGCCCTGCGCATGCGCCCCGACCGCATCATCCTGGGCGAGGTGCGCGGCGCCGAGGCGCTCGATATGCTGGGCGCGATGAACACGGGCCACGAAGGCTCGATGGCCACCATCCACGCCAATACGCCGCGCGACGCCATCACGCGGCTGGAAAACATGATCAGCATGGCGGCCGCCAACCTGCCCAGCAAGGCCATCCGGCAGCAGATCAGCTCGGCCGTGTCGGTGGTGGTGCAAGTGTCGCGCCTGATCGACGGCAAGCGCAAGGTCACGTCGATCCAGGAAATCACGGGCATGGAAGGAGAGGTCATCACGATGCAGGAAATCTTCAGCTTCAGGCAGACGGGCGTGGCCGAGGGCGGCGCGGTGGTCGGGCATTTCTCGGCCAGCGGCATCCGCCCGCGTTTCCTCGAACGCCTGAACAGCTTTGGCATCGGCGTCTCGGCCGCCCTGTTCGAGCCCACGGCGGCGGGGCGCTGACCGCCATGCTTTCCTACCTAGTCTATGTGTTCCTCTTCCTTGCCGTCCTGCTGCTGGTGGCGGGCGTTTGGCTGGCGTGGCAAGCGGCGCGGGGGCCGGGCGCGGCGCGGGTGGCGCGGCGCCTGCAGTCCATGTATACGGCCAGCGATGGCGAACAGGCGCTGTCGATCACCAAGCAGCGCCCGCTGAGCGTCTATCCCTTCCTGCAAGGCGTGCTGGAAGGCTTGCCCGGCGCGCGGCGCGTCGAGCAACTGCTGCTGCAGGCGGGCATGCGCTGGCTGGTGGCCGGCTTTCTCGGCTATTGCGCACTGGGCGCGACGGTTGGCCTGCTGCTGGCCAGCGCGCTGCCGCTGCCATGGTATGTGCGTCTGGGCCTGGGCGCGGGCGGCGCCGCGCTGCCGTATCTGCTGGCGCGCCGGGCCAGGAGCCGGCGGCTGGTGCGCATCGAGCAGCAGTTGCCGGACGCGCTCGACCTGATGGGCCGCGCCATGCGCGCCGGCCATGCCTTTCCCACCGCGCTGAAAATGGTCGGCGAGGAGATGACGGGGCCGCTGGCCGACGAGTTTCGCGCCGTGTTCGACGAAGTCAGTTTTGGCGTGGCGATGGCCGATGCGCTGGGCAACCTGGCCGCGCGCGTGCCCAGCACGGACTTGCGCTATTTCGTCATCGCCGTGCTGATCCAGCGCGAGACGGGCGGCAACCTGACTGAATTGCTGGGCAGCATCAGCGCGATCATCCGCGACCGATTGAAACTGCTGGGCCAGGTGCGCGTGCTGTCGGCCGAAGGGCGCATGTCGGCCTGGGTGCTGGGCTTGCTGCCGTTTGGCGCGGCGCTGATGATGCACGTGATGAATCCGCAGTTCATTGCCGTGCTGTACACGGATGCGGGCGGGCGCAAGATGGTCGGCGTGGCGCTGGGCTTGCTGATGGTTGGCGTGCTCGGCATCCGAAAAATTATCCATATCCGGGTGTGACATGAAAGAAAAGACACGATGAGCGGCATGAGTGCGGCGCAGTTGGCTTTGCTGGGCCTGCTGTTCCTGATTGTTTTCGCGCTGGCCGTGCTGGTGCTGCGCCTGTTCGCCGGCAGCGCCGTGCAGGAGCGGCTGCAGGCGCTCGGCGATGCGGCCGCCGGCGACCGCGAGCGCCATGCCAGGCGGCGCTGGGTGGCGCACGCCGTCAGCCTGACGCGCCCGCTGGCCAGGCTGTCGCTGCCGGACGAGGGCTGGGAACGTTCGCCCATCCGCAGCCGCTTCGTGCATGCCGGCTGGCGCAGCCAGGCCGCGCCGGCCCTGTTTTATGCGGCCAAGACGGGCCTGTTCGTGGGCTTGCCGCTGCTGTTGTATTTTCTGCTGCGCCAGGGCGGGCACAATATGCCGTTGTGGCTGGTCGCGGCGGCCGGCCTTGGCTATTACCTGCCCAATGTCTGGCTGTCGCACTGCCTGAAACAGCGTCAGCGCGAAGTGTTCGAAACCTTTCCCGATGCGCTCGACCTGATGACGGTGTGCGTCGAGGCGGGGCTGGCGATGGATGCGGCGCTGGCGCGCGTGGCGCAGGAAATCGGCCTGAAAAGCGCCGTCCTGGCCGAAGAGCTGCAACTGGTGACGCTGGAGTTGCGCGCCGGCAGCGCCAAGGACAAGGCCTTGCGCAACCTGGCCCTGCGCACGGGCGTGGAAGACGTGGACGCGCTGGTGACCTTGCTGATCCAGGCCGAGCGCTTCGGCACGAGCATCGCCGCGTCGCTGCGCGTGCAATCCGACCAGCTGCGCACCAAGCGGCGTCAGCGCGCCGAAGAAACGGCGGCCAGGATCGCCCTCAAGCTGCTGTTTCCGCTGATCTTTTTCATCTTTCCGTCGCTGATGGTCGTGCTGATGGGGCCGGCGTTCCTGCAGATTTACCGTGTGCTGCTGCCGGCCATGCGCGGCAATTGAAAGATCGCTGAGAGGCGAAAAAAAAGCTGCCGGAGTTTCCTCCGGCAGCTTCTTTACATCAGCCCTTGCCTGGCAATCAGGCGAATGGCGTCAGCAGGGTAATCATCTGGCCAAAGATCTTCGGGCTGGCGGCGATGACGTCGCCCTTGTACAGGTAGTCCGATTCGCCGCTGAACTCACCGACGATGCCGCCCGATTCCGTGATCATCAGGGCGCCGGCGGCGATATCCCAAGGCTTCAAGCCTTTTTCGTAGAAGCCGTCCAGGCGGCCGCAAGCGACGTAGGCCAGGTCCAGCGCGGCCGAGCCGGCACGGCGCACGCCCTGGCTGCGTTCGCCCATGATCGCGTACATCTTCAGGTATTCGTCCAGCGCGCGGGCGCTGCCGGCCACGTAGCCGGTGCCCAGCAGGGCGTTCGAGATGCGGTCCAGCTTGGTGACGCGGATGCGCTTTTCGTTCAGGTAGGCGCCGGCGCCTTTAGTGGCCGTGAACAGGTCGTTGCGGACCGGATCGTAGATGACGGCTTGCGTGACGACGCCGCGATGCGCGAGAGCGATCGAGATGCAGTATTGCGGGAAGCCGTGGATAAAGTTGGTGGTGCCATCGATCGGGTCGATGATCCACTGATATTCATTCTCGTCGTGCGAGTTGGCGGAAGCTCCCGATTCCTCAGCCAGGAACGCGTGGTCCGGGTAGGCTTTGGACAGCACCTCGATGATGGCTTGTTCGGCCGCCTGATCGACGTCGGTGACGAAATCGTTATGTTGTTTTTCCGTGACGACGACGCGGTCGAGGTCAAAAGAGGCGCGATTGATGACGGCGGCGCCGCGGCGGGCGGCTTTGATCGCCGTGTTGAGCATTGGGTGCATGTGAGCTTCCGTTAAAAGCACGCGACCGCCCAGCGTCGCCTTTCGGCGCCGGTACGATAGAGTGCAAGAATGAATTAAAGAGCGGAGCGGTGCCGAAGTGGTTAAAATCCCGGCCTGGAGTCAGCGTTTTGTGACTCCGTTTCCCGAAATTTCCTGTATCGATACCGCGCAATAGCGCTATTTTAAATGAATCTGCCCGAAATCAACACGTCTCTTTTCAAACGCCTGCGATTTATTCTTGTCGAAACTAGTCGTCCTGGCAACATTGGCGGCGTCGCGCGCGCCATGAAAACGATGGGTTTTTCCGATCTGGTGCTGGTCAACCCCCGTTTTCCCGATGCCTTGACGGATGCGGAAGCGGTGGCCTTCGCCAGCGGCGCGCAGGATATTTTGTCGGGCGCGCGCATCGTCGGTTCGATCGCCGAGGCGCTCGAAGGCTGCAATTACGCGGCCGCCGTGTCGGCCAGATTGCGCGAATTCTCGCCGCCCGTCACGGCCCCGCGCGCCATCGCGGCCCAGCTGGCCGCCAGCGAAGAGCTGCACGCGGCCGTCATCTTCGGCAACGAGCGCTTCGGCCTGCCCAACGAGATCGTCGAGCAGTGCAATGTGCTGATCAATATCCCCGCCAATCCCGAGTATTCCTCGCTGAACCTGTCGCAGGCGGCGCAAGTGGTGGCCTATGAATGCCGCGTGGCGGCCCTCGGCGATGGACAAGCCGCCAGCCCAGTCGGTTTCCATGGCGACGCGGCCAGCCTGGCGCAGGTGGACGGCATGTATGCGCACCTGGAACAGGCGCTCGTCGCCATCGATTTTCTCGACGCCGACAATCCGAAAAAACTGATGCCGCGCCTGAAACGCCTGTTTTCGCGCACGGGGCTGGAAACGGAAGAAGTCAACATCCTGCGCGGCATCGCCCGGCATATCCTGGCGGTCGCCAAAAAAGGCCCATGATAGAGACCCGGCTGCTGCGCCAGTTCATCGCCGTCGCCGAGGAACTCAATTTCCGGCGCGCGGCCGAACGGCTGCACATGGCGCAGCCGCCCTTGTCGCAGGCGATACTGCGGCTGGAAGACTTGCTCGGCTACCCCGTTTTCGAGCGCACGAACCGCAAGGTTGCCTTGACGCCCGCCGGCAGCACGTTTCTGGCCACGGCGCGCCAGGTGCTGGCCAGCCTGGAAGAGGGCGTGGCCGCTGCGCGCCGCGTGGCGCAGGGCGTCGAGGGGCACTTGCGCCTGAGTTTCATCCACATCACGCCGTACGCCCACGTACTCGATGCCTTGCGCGCGTTCCGCGCCGCCTCGCCCGCCGTGCAATTCACCTTGCGTGAAGCGTCGACGCAGCAGCAGGTCGAGTGGCTGGAAAAGAACGAGGTCGATATCGCCCTGCTGCGCGCACCGGGCCGCAGCACGCCGCTCTTTCGCTTCGAGCGGCTGTCGGGCGAAGACATCGTGATCGCGCTGCCGTTGAACCACCGCTGCGCGGGGCTGACGCGGGTGGACCTGGCGGAGTTGGCCGGTGACGATTTCGTCGCCTCGCCGCGCGAGCTGGGCCAGGGTTTCCACGACCAGCTGGCCAGCCTGTGCCTGCACGCGGGTTTTGTGCCGCACGTGGCGCAACAGGCGCGCCGTTTGCAAACGGTGCTGGGACTGGTGGCGGCCGGCTTCGGCGTGGCCCTGCTGCCGGCCAGCCTGGCCGCGTCCAGGCCTGCCGGCGTCGTCATGCTGCCGGTGCATAGCGATGCGCCCGAAGCGTTGCGCCAGCTCGACCTGTACATGGCGTGGGATCCGCAACGCACGTCGCCCGTGCGCGAGCGGCTGCTGGCGCAGTTGCGGCTGTCTGCCTCGCATTGAGACTTGAATTGAGACGTTAAGCGTCTCATTTCAAGATAAATAAGATATTTTACAGATGATGGCCCAGGGGCCAGCATGGCGTTTTTGATTGTCAGGAACTGCCATGTCTACCATGTCTTCGCGCACAGTGCTGCCGTCCGCCACGCTGCCATTCTCCATTTATCTGCTCTCCCTGTGCAGCTTCGCCTTTGGTTTATCTGAATTCATCGCCGCCGGCCTGCTGTCTTCCATGGCGCGCGACTTGCACGCCAGCGTGGCGGCGGCCGGCGGCGCCATTGCCGCGTATGCGCTGGGGGCGGCCATCGGTGCGCCGATCCTGACGGCGATGCTGGCGCGCCGGCCCACGCGCCAGGTGCTGGTGGCCACCATGCTCGTGCTGGCCGCTGGCAGCGTGGCCATGGCGGCGGCGCCTGCACTGGGCGCGCTGCTCGGTGTGCGCTTTGCCGTGGGCCTCGCGCATGGCGTGTTCATGGCCGTCGCCTCGCATGCGGCCACCAGCCTGGTCGACCCGTCGCGCGCAGGACGGGCATTGTCCATCGTCTGGCTGGGCCTGACCCTGGCGCTGGCCGGCGGCGTGCCGCTGGGGACGTGGCTGGGCGCCGTCTCGTCGTGGCGCTGGGTATTTGCGGCCATCGGCGTGCTGGCCCTGTGCGGCGGCGCCGGCTTGCGCTGCGCCATGCCGGCCGCGCGCCAGCAGCTTGCCGCCGTATCGGCGCTGGCCAGCCTGCGCGCCATCTTGCAGCCACCCCTGCTGATGGCGGCCGGCGTGGCGGCGCTGGTCAGCGTGGCTACGTTCAGTTTCTTTACGTATGTGTCGCCCTTCCTGCTGCAGCTGGGCGGACTCGATGCGGCCTGGCTGGGCGCCGCCATGCTGTGCTTTGGCGCGTGCGCCATCGGCGGCAACCTGCTGGGCGGCTGGTGCGCAGACCGCCCCCACGCGCTGCGTTCCACCGTGCTGGCCCTGGCCGCGCTGGCGCTCAATTTGCTGGGGTTTTATATGTTGCGCGCCCAGCCCCTGGCCATGCTGGCCCTGTCCGGCACTTTGGGCTTGCTCTTCTTTGCCCTCGTGACCCTGTCGACCATGCGGCTGCTACGCCTGGCGCAGCAGCATTGCCCGGGCAGCGACGCCGTGGCGGCGGGCCTGAACATCGCCGCCTTCAATGCGGGGACGGCGGCCGGTGGCGCGCTCGGCGGTGCGCTGATCGTCGCCTTTGGCTTGCCCAGCATCGCCATCGGCGGCGCGCTGGCGGCGCTGCTGGCCATGCTGCTGCTGTGGTTTCAGTCGCGCAAACTAGACTCTGCGCTCTAGTTTTTGCGTTCAAACGCCCACTGCCTTTGGCGTACACTGGCCTGCAAAAGGCCGTACAAAACAAGGGGAGACATGGGGATGCAACGCAGATCGTTTCTGAAACTGGGCTTGCTTGGCGCCGGTGTGCTGGCCGCCGGCGGCGCCGCCTACCGTCTCGTGCGCGGACTGGCGCCGCCTGGCCGCTTCATGCTCGATGGCGGGGCGCGCGCGGCGCTGGCGGCCATCGTGCCGGCCATGCTGGGCAGCGCGCTGCCGCTGCAAGCCCCCGCGCGGGGTGCGGCGCTCGATGGCGCCATCACTGGCGTGGACACGGCCATCCGTGGCTTGCCGCTGGCGGCGCAGCAGGAGGTGCAGGACTTGTTTGGCCTGCTGGCGCTGGCGCCCGCGCGGCGCTTCGTCGCCGGTGTGCATGGCGGCTGGCTTGACGCGGATCCCGCCCAGGTGAGCGCCTTTCTGCAGTCGTGGCGCACGCACCGCCTGGCCACACTGCAGACGGCCTACCTGGCCCTGCACGACCTGATCCTCGGCGCCTGGTATGCCGATGCCGCCCATTGGGCCGCCATCGGCTATCCGGGACCGCTGCCCGAACTGAGCGCATAAGGCATCCATGAGTACATCCCCCATTCCTGACCCCATCGCCATCGGCGTGGCCGCCGGCTGGAACGTCACCGACGCCAGCACATTGAGCGCCGACCGCACCCTGGAAGCGGACGTCGTCATCATCGGCAGCGGCGCCGGCGGCGGCGTGACGGCGGAAATCCTCGCGCTGGCCGGCTTGAAAGTGCTGATCGTCGAGGAGGGCGGCCTGAAGTCGTCGCAAGACTTCAAGATGCGCGAAGCGCAGGCCTATCCAGCGCTGTACCAGGAATCGGCCGCCCGCAAGACGCGTGACAAGGCGATCAATATCCTGCAGGGACGCACCGTCGGCGGTTCGACCACCGTCAACTGGACCTCGAGTTTTCGCACGCCGCCCGGCACCCTGGAATACTGGCGCAAGCATTTCGGCTTGTCCGGCTATGGCGTCGATGCCATGGCGCCGTGGTTCGCCATGATGGAAAAGCGCCTGCACGTGAGCGACTGGGCCGCGCCGCCGAATGAAAACAACGACTTGTTGCGCCGTGGCGCGCAGGCGCTGGGCATACCCACGGCCGCCATCCGGCGCAACGTGGCCGGTTGCTGGAATCTCGGCTACTGCGGCATGGGCTGCCCGACCAACGCCAAGCAGTCGATGCTGGTGACGACGATTCCCGCCGCGCTGGCGCTGGGCGCGGGCTTGCTCGTGCATGCGCGCGCCGAGCGCTTTACCTTCAAGGGCGAGCGCGTCGACAGCCTGCAGGTGACGGCGCTCGACGCCGCCGGGCAAGTGCCGACGGGCGTGCGCCTGACGCTGCGCGCCAAACACTTTGTGCTGGCCGGCGGCGCCATCAACTCGCCGGCGTTGCTGTTGCGCTCGCAGGCGCCCGACCCGCACGGTTTGCTGGGCCGGCGCACCTTTTTGCATCCGACGGTGGTCTCGGCGGGCCTGTTTCCGCAGAGGGTCGATGCCTATGCGGGCGCGCCGCAGACGATTTATTCCGACCATTTTCTGCATACGGCGCCCATCGATGGCCCCATCGGCTACAAGCTCGAAGCGCCGCCCTTGCACCCGCTGCTGATGGCCACCACCATGGGTGGTTTCGGCGATGAGCATGCGCGCACGATGCGCGAATTCCCCCATGCGCACGCCTTGCTGGCCCTGCTGCGCGACGGCTTTCACCATGATGCGGCGGGCGGCACGGTGTCCATCGACAGTTTCGGCGCGCCCGTGCTCGACTATCCGCTCACGCCGTTCATCTGGGATGGCGTGCGGCGCGCGCTGCTGTCGATGGCGGAAATCCAGTTCGCCGCCGGCGCGAAAAGCGTCTATCCCGTGCATGAGCTGGCCAGCCATTACACGAGCTGGGTGCAGGCGAAACAGGCCATCGGCGCCTTGCCGATGAAGGCCTTGCTGGCGCGCGTGGTGTCGGCCCATGTGATGGGCGGCTGTGCCATGTCAGACGATGCGCGCCTGGGCGTGACGGCGAGCGATGGCCGCTATCACGGCGTGCGCAACCTGTCCGTGCACGACGGTTCGCTGTTCCCCACCTCGATAGGCGCCAATCCGCAACTGACGATCTACGCGCTGGCCGCGCGCCTGGCCAGCGGCCTGGCGCAAGCGCTGACGGGCAAGCCGGCGCCCGTGCCCGTTCCGGCGACCGCATGATCGCACGCATCCTCAAGTGGCTGATGCTGCTGCAAGTACTGGCCGTGCTGGGCGTGGCTTACCTGGCCATGCAGGCGTGGGGCGTCGCTTCGCCGCTGCTGGCCGTGCTGCTGGCGCTGGCCACACTGCTGGCCGTGCGCGCGCTGGTCGTGGTGCGCAATTTCCTGGAAAGCCGGCGCCTGGGCAGCCCCGTGCCGCCTGAATACCAGCTGGGCGCCATGGGTGCCGCGCGCCTGTTCCTGGGCGAGTTGCGCGCCACCCTGTGGACGTCGTCGTGGGGCATGCTGCGTCCGCGCCTGCATGCGGCCGACATCATCACTGGCCAGGGTCTGCCCGTGCTGCTGATCCACGGCTATGTGTGCAACCGCGGCTACTGGACAAAGCTGAGCCGGCAGCTGGCGCGGGCCGGCATCGCGCACGAGGGCGTCGATCTGGAACCGATCAACGCCGACATCGAGGCGTTCGTGCCGCAGGTCGAGCAAGCCATCACCGAGCTGTGCACCCGCACGGGCAGCGACCGCGTGATTCTTGTCGCCCACAGCATGGGCGGCCTGGTGGCGCGCGCCTGGCTGCGCCGGCATGGCGCGGCCCGCGTGGCCCGCATCATCACCATCGGCACGCCGCACCACGGCACGGCGCTGGCCAACCTGGCGGCGGGGACGAATGCGCGGCAGATGAGCCGTATCGATGGCGCGCCGAGCGGCTGGCTGGCGCAACTGGCCGCCAGCGAGACGGCAGAGACGCGCGCCCTGATCACGTCGATCTATTCGCATCACGACAATATCGTCGCGCCGCAATCGTCCGCACAACTGCCCGGTGCGCGCAATCTCGCCTTCGGCGGCATCGGCCACGTGGCGCTGGCCAGCGATGCGCGCGTGCTGCGCCAGTTGCTGGAAGAAATCACTATCAAGAACGAAGTCGCCCAACCCCCATCTACTCCCCATTTTGCCTGAGTCCTGTTGTGTTTTGTCTGCATGACAAGACTGTCTGTTTTGACTCTGCTGTTGCCCCTGTTTAACAACGCACGGGGCAGAAAATGCTGTTTTCCACTGGCGTACTGTATTAAGCTAACGTCAGAAGACAGCCGGCGAAATTTTTTTGCTGGGGCCGCTTGCGCCGTTCCGCAGGCATCTTGTGGACAGATATTTTTCTGGATGTATGGCAAGATGTTGTAGGATTGTTATGTAGATCGCGCAAACGGAAAGTTGAACGCAGGCAGAAAATGAGTCCATGCAGTTTTTATTGGGGGCGCTAATTGTCCGCACGTATCCTGATTATCGAAGATAACGCCACCAATATGGAATTGATGGTGTATTTGCTGCGTGCCTTCGGGTACACGCCGCTGGCCGCCTATGACGGCGAAGAGGGCGTGCGCATGGCGCGCAGCGAACTGCCGGACTTGATCATTTGCGACGTGCATTTGCCCAAGCTCGATGGCTATGGCGTGGTGGCGGAGCTGAAGAAAGACCCGCAGCTGCGCACCATCCCGGCCCTGGCCGTGACGGCGCTGGCCATGGTGGGCGACCGCGAGCGCCTGCTCGAAGCGGGTTTCAATGGCTACATCGGCAAGCCGATCGAACCCGACCTGTTCGTCGCGGAGCTGGAGTCTTTTTTACCGGGGGCGCCGTCGACGCCAGTTAAAAACGACATAGCCACCATCCTGATCGTTGATGATCATGTGCTGAACCGCGAGTTTCTGACCGCCCTGCTGGGCTACGGCGGCCACCGCCTGCTGGAGGCGGCGAATGGCGCCGATGCGCTGGAAATATTGCGCACCGAGCGGCCGGACCTGATCATTTCCGACATCCTCATGCCGAACATGGACGGCTACGAATTCGTCACGCGTGTGCATGCCGATCCCGCGCTGACCGACGTGCCCATCATCTTTTATACGGCCACCTACCGCGAGCAGGAAGCGATCCTGCTGGCGCAGGCTTGCGGCGTGCGCTGGGTGCTGCCCAAGCCGTCCGACCCCGAGGTCATCGTGCGCACCGTCAACGAGGCGCTGGGGCTGATGCCGGCGGCGGCCCAGGTGCCGGCGGCGCCGCAGGCCAGCGGCGGTGCGGCCCCTCCCGCCACAGGCAAGCTGGCCGGCATCGAGCACCAGGTCAGCGGCTACCTCGACGAACTTGAATCGAGCAGCCAGCAGATTTCGCAGCTGGCCACCCAGCGCGAAGGCCAGGCCGCCATTCCCGAAGACCTGGGCGTCATGACGGAGCGCCTGTCGCGCTCGCTGTCGAGCCTGCAGGCGGTGAGTCTGCGCCTGACGGCCCTGATCGAGCTGGGCATCGAACTGGGCGCCGAACGCGATCCGCGCGCCCTGATCGAGGCGGGCTGCAAGGTGGCGCAGAATATCTGCGTCTCCAGGTACGCCTGCATCGGCGTGCTGGAAGAGGGCGCCGAAAAGCTCAGCTATTTTTCCTCGTGCGGCGCCGAGAAAAACCTCGAGCGCATCGCCAGCGCGCCGCGCACGGGCATTTTGAACCGCTTGCTGGAACAGCGCCAGCCCTACCGGGTCAATGGCTTGAAGGGCGACCCCGGCGCGCTGGGCCTGCCCGACACGCACCCGCCCGTGCATTCCTTCCTGGGCGTGGCCATCGCTTCGCGCGAGCGCAGCCACGGCTGGCTGTACCTGGTCGACAAGCTGGGGGCGAATGAATTTTCCGAAGTCGACGAGCGGGTCGCCGCCACGGTGGCGGCGCAGATCGCCGTCGCCTACGACAACCTGCTGCTGTACGACGAAATCAAGCGCCACCACGAGCAGCTGACCCTGGACATGGCGGCGCGCATCCGCCTCGATGAAGACTTGCGCCGCTTCCGTCTGGCGATGGATGCCACGGCCGACGCGATTTTCCTCGTCGACCGCGCCGGCATGTGCTTCGTCGACGTCAACCAGACGGCTTGCCGCATGCTCGGCTTCGAGCGCGAGGATTTCCTGCGCGTGGGGCCGGGCCGCGCGCACGAGGGAGAATCCCAGCTGGAAGAGCTGTACAACAAGCTGCTGGCCGGCGACCAGGGCGGGCCGATGACGGAATTGCAGCTGCAGCGCAAGGACGGCTCGCCCCTGTCGGTGGAAGTACAGCGGCGCACCCTGCGCTCGGGGCAGAGCTGGATCCTGGTGGCCGTGGCGCGCGACATCACCGAGCGCAAGGATGCGGAGCAGCGCCTGATGAAGCTGGCGCATTTCGACACCTTGACGGGTTTGCCGAACCGCAGCCAGTTCTACGCCTCGCTGACCCATTCGCTGTCGCAGGCGGCCGAGCACCAGTGGGCCGTGGCCGTGCTGTTCATGGATATCGACCGCTTCAAGAATATCAACGATACGCTGGGCCACACCATCGGCGACGACCTGCTGCGCCAGTTTTCCAGCCGCCTCGTCGATTGCCTGCGCGTGCGCGACACCATCGGCCGCTTCGGCGGCGATGAATTTGCCACCATCCTGGTGCTGCCCGACGGCGCCCAGCATGCCGTGGGCGTGGTCGACAAGATCCGCGAAGCGATGCGCAAGCCCTTCGATTTGCAAGGCCATGAAGTGACGGTGACGGTCAGCATCGGCATTTCCGTGTACCCCGACGATGGCGTCGATGCGGACACCCTGATCCAATATGCCGACACGGCCATGTACCGCGCCAAGGAAGCGGGCCGCGACGCCTTCCGCTTCTTCACGGCGGAAATGAATGCGCAGTCGATGGCGCGGCTGGACATGGAAAATGCCCTGCGGCGCGCCATCGACAACGAGGAATTCGTGCTGTTCTTCCAGCCCAAGGTGAACATCATCTCGGGGCGCATCAGCGGCGCCGAGGCGCTGATACGCTGGCGCCGCCCCGGCCACGGCATGGTCTCGCCGGCCCTGTTCATCCCCCTGCTGGAAGAAACGGGTCTCATCGTGCGCGTCGGTAACTGGGTGCTCGACGAAGCGTGCCGCAAGATCAGCGAGTGGGGCGCCAGCAGCATCGGGCCCGTGCACCTGTCGGTCAACGTGTCGGGCATCCAGTTTTTCGTCGGCGGCCTGGAAGAGGAGGTGCTCAAGGCGATCCGCAAATACGATATCGCGCCCGAACTGCTGGAGCTGGAGCTGACGGAAAGCTCGCTCATGTCGAACGCCGAGGAAACCATCGCCGTGCTGCGCAACCTGAAGGCGCTGGGCATCCAGATTTCCATCGACGATTTCGGCACCGGCTATTCCAGCCTGGCTTACCTGAAGCGCTTCCCCATCGACAAGCTGAAGATCGACATCGCCTTCGTGCGCGAAGTGACGAGCAACCCGGACGACGCGGCCATCGTGCTGGCCATCATCAGCATGGCGCACAGCATGAAGCTGGAAGTGATCGCCGAAGGCGTGGAAAACGATGCGCAGCTGGCCTATCTGCGGCGCCACGGCTGCGACGAGATGCAGGGCTATTATTTCAGTCGCCCCGTGCCGCACGAGGAATTCGAGCAGATGCTGATGAAAGGCCAGCTGCTGCAGGCGCCCGAGGATGCGGGCAGCGAAGAACAGCAAACCTTGCTGATCGTCGACGACGACGTCTTCATGCTCGACGTGCTCAGCGACTTCCTGGCGCAGGACGGCTACCGCATCCTGACGGCGCAGACGGCCGCCGAGGGCTTCGACATCCTGGCGCGCCACAAGGTGCAGGTGATCCTGTGCGACCAGTGCATGCCGCTCATGAGCGGCACCGAATTCATGGAGCGGGTCAAGCATCTGTGCCCCGACACCTTCCGCATCATGCTGTCCGCCTTTGCCGACCTGACGCCCATCATGGCAGCCATCAACCGCGGCGCCGTCGACCGCTTCTACACGAAGCCGTGGAAAGGCGCCGTGCTGCGCGAGAATATCCGCGAAGGCTTCCGCCTGCACAAGCTGCTGCACGGCCAGGTGAAAGCGGCGGCGTAGGCGCTTGCACTGCCGCGTAAATCGCCGCCGCGTGCGCTGGCGCACCTTGCGCAGCCGTTTCCCATCGAATTAGACTCCCGTCTCTAGTTTTGCTCTCTAGAATAAAACGCATCCATGAGTGGCATGGCCTTTCACATGACGGGAGCTGGCGATGGTGAAGAAATTGAAGGAACTGGCGGAAGACGCGGAATTGGCGAACGCCGTGCGCTCGTCCGCGCAGCAGATCTGGCAAGCGGGTCTCGGCGCTTTCGCCAAGGCGCAGGAAGAAGGGGGGCGCGTGTTTTCCCGGCTGGTGAAAGAAGGCACGGAATTCCAGAAGCGCGCCGAAGACAAGGTGGCCGACGTCAGCGACAGCGTCGGCAAGCTGGCCGATGGCGTGGGCAAGCAGGCCAGCGGCTCCTGGGACAAGCTGGAACAGGTGTTTGAAGAGCGCGTCGCGCGCGCCCTGGCCGCCATCGGCGTGCCCACGCAACAGGATCTTGCCGCGCTGCACGCGCAGATCGACGCCTTGAGCCAGCAAGTGGCGGCGCTGTCGGCCAAGGCCGCGCCGGCGCCCAGGCCGAAGGCTGCGGCCAGGCCCGCCGTGAAGGCGGCGCCGAAAGCCGCATCAAAAACTGCGCTGAAAACCGCGCTGAAAACCGCGCCCAAAGCGGCCGTCGCCAAGGCCCCGGCCAAGCCGGCGGCCAGGACCGCGCCGCGCGCCGCAGCCAGGCCAACGAGCAAGCCGGTGAGCAAACCGGCGACGAAGAAAAAAGCGCCGGCCGCCTGAGCCGGCGCCGCATCCCTCCAGCCTGCGCGAGCAGGCTTTTTCTTGCCCGCGTTTTTCGCCCGCGCCTGGGGGCGGAGTGTTTCATTACAGCTATCATAGGTGGTATGCTTGAGGCAGAACACAGAGAGATTGCCCGCCATGCTACAAAAAGCACCACGCCGTACCCGCGAACGCATCCTGGAGTTGTCGCTGCGCCTGTTCAATGAGTTTGGTGAGCCGAATATCACGACGACCGTGATCGCGGAAGAGATGAACATTTCGCCCGGCAACCTGTATTACCACTTCCGTAACAAGGACGACATCGTCAATTCGATCTTCGTCCAGTTCGAGGCGGAAATCGAACGCATCCTGACCGTGCCCGACGGGCGCCGCTCGAATATCGAGGATGTCTGGCTGTATTTGCACCTGATGTTCGAACTGATCTGGCGCTACCGCTTTTTCTATCGCGACCTCAACGATTTGTTGTCGCGCAACCGCAAGCTGGAATTGCACTTCAAACTGATCCTGGCGCACAAGATCAAGGTGGCCACGCAGCTGTGCGAAGACTTGCGCAGCGAACAGTCGCTGGAAGCGTCGGATATGGAAGTGGCCGCGATGGCGACGAATATGGTGGTCGTTGCCACCTACTGGCTGTCGTACGAGTATGTGCGCAATCCGCGCAAGTACAGCGAGCAGCAATCGATGTCCGATGCGCTGGCGCGCGGCTGCTACCAGGTACTGTCCCTGATCGGGCCGTATTTGCGCAATGAAACGCATTTGCTGTTTCGCAAACTGTCGGAAGAGTATGTGACCAAACTCAAGAACGACTGACGCGGCTGCTGGCGCCCCGTCGTCCATTACAGGAGAGATATATGGCTTGGAAACAATTTCCTTATCCGGACGAAGCATATGTCTACACGCCGCAAACCCTGGAAGCGGCCTGGGCGCGCCTGCATGCGGGCGACGTGGAACCGTTTCCCACCCACCCTGCGCTGGTACAAGCCTGGCTGGCCTTCCATGCGGGCGACTTCGAACGCGCCGTGAAGCTGGGCCTGGCCGTCGGCGTGCCCGGCTATGCGGTGGCGCACAAGGCGACCTGCATCTACGCCACGCACCTGGAAGTGGATGACAGCCGCAAACTCGACATGTACGAAGAAGTGGCCGAGCGCTGCGAACGCCAGCAAAGCGAGCAGCCGGCCAATCCGGCCGGCTATTACTGGCATGCCTACAGCCTGGGCCGCTATGCGCTGGGCACGTCCGTCGTCAAGGCCCTGGCACAGGGCATGGGGGCGCGCGTGCGCAACAGCCTGGACCGCACGATGACTGTAGCGCCCATGCATGCGGAAGCGCATATCGCGTTTGGGATTTATCATACGGAAATTATCGACAAGGTCGGCGCCATGATCGGCGGCCTGACTTACGGCGCCAACAAGGAAGACGGCTATCAGCACTTCAAGACGGCGCTGGCCCTGACGCCGTATTCGGCGCTGGCGCACAGCGAATACGCGCGCGCCTTGAACATGCTCGACGGAAAGAAAAAGCTGGCGGAAGCGCTGGCACTGTATGAAAAGGCGGCCGAGTGCGTGGCACTGGACGCCAAGGAACGCCTCGAAGTCGAGGCGGCGATCGATGAATTGAAAGGGTAGGGAATACTGTGATCAAGGCTTTATGTGTGTATTGTGGCGCCAACGCGGGCGTCTCGCCGGACTATGCCGTGGCGGCGCGCGAGCTGGCGCGCGTGCTGGTGGCGGAAAATATCTCGCTCGTGTATGGCGGCGGCAAGGTGGGCCTGATGGGCGTGATCGCCGATGAAGTGCTGCGCCTGGGCGGCGAGGTGACGGGCGTGATCCCCACCCAGCTGGTCGAGCGTGAAGTGGGCCATACGGGCTTGACGCGCCAGTTCATCGTGAAGGACATGCATGAGCGCAAGGCGATGATGGCCAGCCTGTCCGACGCCTTCATCGCCATGCCGGGCGGCTATGGCACCCTGGAAGAACTGTTCGAGATGCTCACCTGGGCCCAGCTGGGTTTGCACGCCAAGCCCATCGGCTTGCTCAATGTCGACCGTTTTTATGACGGTTTGATCGCTTTCGTGCAAAACGGCAAGGAGCAGGGTTTTATCCGTCCGCAGCACGCGGCCTTCCTGAATGCCGACGCCGATCCTGCGACCCTGGTGCAGCGCCTGAAAGATTCTTCGCCGTAAAGATTCCCTGTGGAACCTTTCTCAGAGCCATGCACTGTGAAGTGCATGGCTTTTTTATTTCTGTACGGGAAAACTGATCAAGCTCAATAAACTAATTAATATAAATATGGTCAGAATATTTCTACTGAGACATGTTTTTTTGAAAATCAAGATGCTTTTTATGCATGAATGTGTTCTACTGCACTTGTTCAAAAGACAGGCATGTCGGACACCCAGCGAGGCACCTCCCGTTTCCCGCGACGACGCCTAAGTATTGCAAGTTGCCACAACCTCGCTACTTCATCATCTTGAAAGGATGCTATTTTGAAAACCATGACCTTGCTGCGCGCGACCGCTGTCGCCGCCATTCTCGCCGCTGGCGGCGCCCACGCACAAACCACCACCATCGGCTTCGATGCGCTGGAACATCCCGGCATCCTCGGATCCGTCTTCAACTCTTACTCCGAAGGCGGTTACGATTTCGACAGCAGCTTCCTGGGCCTGTTGAGTTCTGCGCATCAGAGCAACTTCGCCTACGCTGGCTCGGCCGGCCTGGGCGCCACGCTCCTGTCGACGACCACCTTGAGCCGTACCGATGGCGCAGCCTTCTCGCTAAGCTCGATCAGCCTGGCTGACTTCGTGAGCTTGCCTGGCGCCTACGACGTGACTTTTGTCGGCCACCAGGTGGGCGGCGGCACGGTGACGCAGACCTTCAGCCTTGATGGCAGCCATACCTTCAGCGATTACACGTTTACGGGTTTTAACAACCTGCTGTCGGCATCGTGGAAGGAAGGCGCCTTGCACACCTTCCAGGTCGACAATATCGCCGCCAGCGTGAGCGCCGTGCCGGAACCGGCCACCTACGGCATGATGCTGGGCGGACTGGGCCTGCTGGCCTTCCTGCGCCGCCGCAAGAACGCCGCCTGAATCTGAACTTGCTGCCGGCCCCGCCGGCGCATACCGAACAATGCCGCCCAGTGGATACCCTGGGCGGCATTGTTTCGTGGACTTTAGGAACGGCCCGTTATGGCCAGGACTTCAGGACCACAGGCGCTGGCCTGACAGGTCGAGCTGGGTCAGGTACAGGCGCACGTCGAATTCGTACTGGTGGTATTGCGGTTCCATATACGTGCACAGCTTGTAGAACGCCTTGTCGTGCTGCTTTTCCTTCACGTGCGCCAGTTCGTGCACGGCGATCATGCGCAGGAATTCCAGCGGCACTTCCTTAAACATGGTGGCCACGCGGATTTCATGCTTGGCCTTGAGCTTGCCACCCTGCACGCGCGAGATCGAGGTATGCAAGCCCAGCGCGTGCTGGATCACATGGATCTTGCTGTCGAACGCCACCTTGTTGATGGGCTCGGCATTGCGCAGGAATTCATTCTTCAAGTCTTGCACATACTGGTACAAAGCCTTGTCGTTGCGTACATCGTGCGCGTTCGGATAGCGTTTCAACAGGACGTCGCCCAGCTTGTCTTGCGCGATCAGTTGCTGTACTTGCGCTTGCGTTTGTTCGGAATAGGCGCTCAGGTATTTCAGGGATGGCTGCATGCGGGGAAGGGCGGGACGGGGCGCGGAGGTGTCGGTAAGGCGAGAATGTACCATACCGCCGCGCCACGCGCCGCCCCAGCCCTTGCATGGGGCCGCCAGAGCAGCCCCTGCCTTCCTGCCTCAAGCCCCGAGCTGCCGGGCAATCTGGCCAGTCTGGTTAGCCCGGAGCAGCCTCGGATCAGCCCTTGTCGTCTTCGTCCTTGTTGCCCTGCCGGCCAGTGCTGCCGCTGCGTGCCGCCGTGCTGCGGCTTTCATTGGCGCGCTGGGCCGATTGCCGGCTTTCGCCGCCCTTGCGGCCGATTTCCGCCATGTGTTCGCGATTGCGGCTGACGGCTTCGCCCCCTTTCTGCCCGGCCCGGCGTGCTTCTTCCGAGTCGAATTCATGGGCCGTGCCCTTTTGATGGGCTGCCTGGCCGCCCTTGCTGGCGATTTCGCGTTGCTGCTCCTCGTTCATGGCGGCAAAGCCGCGCTTGCTCGTGCCTTTGCCGCTGCCTGATTCGCCGGCTTTCTGGCTGCTGCCAGTGCCTTTGCCCTGTTCATTACCTTGATTGTTAGCCATGTCGCTCTCCTTGCTGTCGAGTGGGGTCAAGTGGTCAATTCAGGTGTTCAATGCGCCTGATCGGATTGCCTGCTGGTGTCGCGGCTCTGGCCGGCGCCATTGCGGTGGCCCGCGGCGTGCATTTTTTCGATCATTTCACGCTGGCGCTGCGTAGCTTTTTCCGTTTCCTCGGCGGTTTTGCGCACCACTTCGTCCGCGAAGGCGACGGCCGTGCGGCTCGCTTCGGGGATATGCGTTTCCGCGGTGCGGTTCATCTCGACATTGGCGTTGGCGACCAGATTGCCGAGCTGCTGCTGGTACTGGCGCAGCCTCACGCCGCCTGGTTGCAGCTGGCCAGCGGCCAGCGACATGAATTCGCCCGAGTCGCGCGCGCACAGCAGTTGTTGGCTGGCGTTGCTCCATTCCTGCAGCAAGTCTTGTGCCAGCCGCAAATGCAGCTCGCTCAGTTGCTGCGCCGTATCGAACATCTTGCGCGATAGTTCCGTGGCGAAATTGCACTGGGCCTCCAGATGGGACTTCAGGGCGGGGCTGAAACTGGGGGACATACTGTTTGGGAACATGTTCTACCTCAATGAAAAACGGATCCAAAAAACACCCGGTGTACCGGATGCGACGTATGGTGAAACAAGCAAAGAGATAGACGCCGGATGGCGCGCCAGGTTCCACGCGAGGACGCCGTTTAAGGCGCGAATGGCCCCTGGCTGCTTGAAAAATGCGATGGTTTTGCGCCAGATCAAACGAACGCTAATAAGATGGCGCGTCGCGTCCCCCATGATGGCTGTGTGGAAAATGCAGGTTTACAGGCCCGGCCGTGCGACAATAGCCGGCTCGCGGCAGCGCAGCCGATGGCCGGCGCGCGTGGCTGAGCCGAGCATCGCCTTACTTTTTGACCTATTTCCGCGACCATGACGCATCCCGAATACATCCTGACCCTGTCCTGCCTGGACCAGCGCGGCATCGTGCACCGCGTCTCCGGCTTCCTGGCCGAACGCGGCTGCAACATCCTCGATTCCGCCCAGTTCGGCGACCAGGAATCCCAGCTGTTCTTCATGCGCGTGCATTTCGCGCTGGAAGACGGCGCCGTCAGCGACGCCCAGTTGCGCAGCGACTTCGCCGACCTGTCGCAAGCCATGCAGTTGAATGGCCCCTTCCACGGCCAGTTGCACGATGCGCGCGTCAAGCCGCGCGTGATGCTGATGGTGTCGAAGATCGGCCATTGCCTGAACGATTTGCTGTTCCGCTACAAGAGCGGCTTGCTGAACGTGGAAATTCCCGCCATCGTGTCGAACCACATGGAGTTCTACCAGCTGGCGGCCAGCTACAACATTCCCTTCCACCACTTGCCGCTGGCGGCCGGCGCGCCGGAAGCGGCCAAGCTGGCGCAGGAAGCGAAGATCATCGACTTGATGGACACGCACAAGATCGACCTGGTGGTGCTGGCGCGCTACATGCAGATCCTGTCGCCGGGCCTGTGCCAGGCGCTCGATGGCCGCGCCATCAATATCCACCATTCCTTCCTGCCCAGCTTCAAGGGCGCCAAGCCGTATGCGCAGGCGCATCACCGCGGCGTCAAGCTGATCGGCGCGACGGCCCACTTCGTCACGGGCGACCTCGATGAAGGCCCGATCATCGAGCAGGACGTCGAGCGCGTCGACCATGCGATGGATGCGGAAACCCTGACGGCCATCGGCCGCGACGTCGAGTGCGTGGTGCTGGCGCGCGCCGTGAAATGGTTCGTCGAGCACCGCATCCTGAAAAATGGCGACAAGACCGTGGTCTTCCGCTGATACCGACTTCACTCTTCACTTTACCGAGACAGAAACACGATGGCCCTCAAAGCAACAATTTTCAAAGCCGATCTGCAGATCGCCGACATGGACCGCAATTACTACCAGGATCACGCGCTGACCCTGGCGCGCCATCCGTCCGAGACGGACGAGCGCATGATGGTGCGCCTGCTGGCGTTCGCCATCCACGCCGACGAGGCGCTGACCTTCACCAAGGGCCTGTTCGATACGGAAGAGCCCGACCTGTGGCAGAAAGACCTGACGGGCGCCATCCAGCTGTGGATCGAAGTGGGCCAGCCCGACGAAAAGCGCATCCTGAAGGCCTGTGGGCGTTCGGAGCAGGTGATCGTCTACAGCTATGGCGCAACGAGCCACATCTGGTGGAAACAGATCGCCAACAAACTGGAACGGGCGAAGAACCTGACCGTGATCAACTTGCCCTCCGAGGCGGCGCAGGACATGAGCAAGCTGGCGCAGCGCAACATGCAACTGCAATGCACGATCCAGGATGGCCAGATCTGGCTGACGGACAGCGTCAACACGGTCCTGATCGACCGCGAACCGGTCAAGCCGGCCCGCTGATGTCGGCTGTCTGAAACGCCAAAAGCCCGGATCGCTCCGGGCTTTTGTCATTGCGGGCGCTTAATTCGGCGCGCTGCCCAGGCGGCGGATGCTGCTGGAGCGCTGCATGCTGCGGCTGATGCGCGGATCGCCGTAGTAGCTCACTTCGCCAGAACCGCCGATGCTGATGGCCAGGTCGTCCTTGGCCCACACGGTGGCTTCGCCCGAGCCGCCGATGCTCACCTGCACTTCGCGCGCGGCCAGGCGGCCCGCTTCGATATTGCCCGAGCCGCCGATCGAGGCCGTCAGCTGCTCCGTCTTGCCGCTGGCCTTGAAGCTGCCGCTGCCGCCGATGGCGATGGAGACCTGGCGGCTGTCGAGGTCGCGCGCGTGGATGGAGCCGGAGCCGCCCACGTCGAAGCGCAGGTTTTCGGCGCGCAAGCCCGTTGCCGTGATGTTGCCCGAGCCGCCCACGCTGACGCGCTCCACCTGGCGCGCCTGGATGACGATGGTCAGGCTGCTCTGGCGGAAGTTGGCGTTGCGCTTGGCGGGCCGGATGCGCAGGGTGCCGTTTTCCACGGCCGTCTCGATCAGCGGCAGGATATTGTCGTCCGCTTCGACGGTGACGCTGTCCGTGTTGCCGATGCGCAGCTCAACCGTGCCCGGCACGTTCAGCGCCACGGCATGGAAGCTGCCCACGTCGCGCGTCTGCTTTTGCAGCTTGCCGCTGCCCTGGATGCTGTTGCCGGAAATCCAGTCGAGCGGCGACGCCAGCGCCGACGCGGCCGGAATGGCCAGCGCGCAGGCGGCCAGCAGCAGGGCGGCCGCGGCGCTGGCGTGGCGGCGGTGGCGCGGGTGGAAAAGTGGCTGTGTCATTCTTGCTCCCTGTTTTGAATTGGTCTACTTGCATGGTATGCCAGCCGGGTGTGTCCGCGTACCGCCCTGCGACAGACTGCGCCAGCGGTGGCATGGAATGCAGAAGGATGCGACAGGATGGCATGAGGTATCATGCCGGTATTGGACATACGACGAGCGGCACGCGCCGCTCACACTACTGGAATTACATGCTGATCATCACCATCAAACAGGGCAAGGAAAAGAGCTTGCTGGGCCAATCGTGGATTTACGCGTCCGCGATTGAAAAAGTCGAAGGCAAGCCGCAGGAAAAAATGAAGCCCGGCTCGACGGCCATCGTGCAAAGCTCGTCCAAGCAATTCATCGCCCGCGCCGCCTACAATTCGAAGTCGCAGATCCGCGCGCGCATCTGGAGCTTCAAGGAAGACGAACCGGTCGACCACGCGCTGATCAAGCGCCGGGTCAAGGCCGCCATCGAGAAAAAACTGCCAGCCATCAAGAAGGCGGGCGAAAACCAGCTGCTGACCCTGATCAAGGGCGAAGACGAGGGCTTGCCGGGCCTGGTGGTGCAGCTGTTCGGCGGCGTGCAAGGCTATCTGATCTGCGAATTCAACGCCGGCGGCGTCGACGCATGGAAAGTGGCCATCGTGCAATCGCTGATGGCCTCCACCGGCTGCGCCAACGTGTACGAGCGCTGCGACGACCTGATGCGCAAGGGTGAAGGCTTGCCCCTGATCGACGGCGCCCTGGCCGGCGAGGAGCCGCCCGATGAAGTCATGCTGACGGACAATGGCGTGCGTTATGCGCTGGATTTGAAGACGGGGCACAAAAGCAAGTTCCGCTGAAAGCGGCTGTTTGAAATGAAAAACCGGCGCTTGCCGGTTTTTTACGAGCTCATGCAATAAAAACACTGATGGGGACGTCGAAACGTTGCGCCAGGGCCTTGATTTGCCGCACATTCAGGTCCCGCTTGCCGTTGAGCACTTCGGACACGACGCCTTGGGTTCCCACTTCCGGCAGGTCGGATTGTGTCAGCGCCTGTTGCTCCATCAACAGGCGAAGCGTGGCTGCAGGCGAGACGGGGGCGGGCGGAAAATGCTCCTGGTCGTAATCGGCTATCAGCCGGCCGACACTGTCAACCAGCCCGGCCAAAGGGTGCTTTTCATCGGCCGCCCCGGCATCCAATAGCTGATGCAATACGCTGACAGCTTGTTCATAAGCGGCCGCATCAGGAATCGCCTGCAGAGGAACCAGCCTGGACAAGGCTTGATAGTGGACAGTGATTTCTGTAATCATTTCACGATGCATCAAGGCTTCCATGCGTCGTACTCCTTATGCGTCAGCACTTCCCGGATGAACAGCAACTGGCGATTGAAGTGAATCGCGGCGATGATCCGGTACTTGTTACCGCCAATATTAAAAACATAGTAATCGCCAACATGATCGGTGGCGTTAAATGTCGACTTCATCACAGCAAAATTGGCAAATGACCGCGATTCGATGATCTTGCGCCATGCCTGCATGGGTTCGCCCGCCAGCGGATGCCTGCTGGCGAAATCCATCAAAGCTTTGTTGGCGACGATGCGCATATGCATGCCGAAGTAATGCCATGATTCTCAGATTATCTCAATTTGAGATAATCGTCAAACGATCTTACTCCAGCGGCACGCTGCGGTATTTATTCACCTCCAGCGCCGATACGGCCGGCGCATCATTGCCCCACGACGCGCGCAGATACGTGACCACGGCAGCCACTTCCGCATCATCCATGACGGGGCCGAACGGCGGCATGCCGTAGGGGCGCGGGTTGCCGCGGGTGCCGGGCGCGAAACCGCCGTTGAGCACGAGGCGGATGGCGTTCACGGCCGACTCCGTCGTCAGCGCGCGGTTGCCGGCCAGCGGCGGGTAGCCGGGCGGCACGCCCTTGCCATCGGCCTGGTGGCAGCTCGCGCATTGCGCCTCATACAGTTTCGCGCCCAAGGCCAGTTGCTGCGTGGCTTGCTCCGACGTGCCGCGCGGCGAACGTTGCGCGGGCTGCGCCGGGCCTGGCAGGCTCTTCAGGTAGACGGCCATCGCCTGCACGTCGGCGTGGCTCATGTGCTGCAAGCTTTGCCGCACGACTTCCGCCATGGGGCCGAAGACTGTGGCGCGCGGCGACACGCCCGTTTGCAGCAATTCCACGATATGCGCCGTGTCCCAGTCGCCCAGGCCCGCTTCCGCGTCCGACGTCAGCGACGGCGCGTACCAGCCCAGCACTGGGATCAGGCCGCCCGACAAGCCGTCGTCGCTGCCGCCCAGGGTGGTGCGGCTGCTATGGCAGGCGCTGCAGTGGCCCAGGCCCTGCACCAGGTAGGCGCCGCGGTTCCATTCCATGCTTTTGTTTGTGAGCGGCTGGTACACGCCCGGCTTGAAATACAGGGCGCGCCAGGCGGCCAGTGCGATCTGCTGGTTGTAGGGGAAGCGCAGCGCGTGCGGCGCGTTCGCCTGCCTGTGCGGCGGCACGCTCTGGAAATACGCGTACAGGGCGTCGCTGTCTTCGCGCCGCACCTTGGTGTAGTTGGTGTACGGAAAGGCCGGATACAGCAGCCGGCCATCCTTCGACTTGCCGTTGTGGATGGCGCGCCAGAAATCGTCGGCCGTCCAGCTGCCGATGCCCGTTTCCTTGTCGGCCGTGATGTTGGGCGAGAGCACCTTGCCGAACGGCGTCTGCAAGGCCCGGCCACCCGCGTAGGCCACGCCGCCGCGCGTCGTGTGGCAGGCCATGCAGTCGCCCGCCTTGGCCAGATAGGCGCCGCGCGCGACCAGCTGTTCCTGGCTCAGGGTGCTGGCCACGGCGGGCGGGCCCAGGTCGTCGGCTGGATACAGCAGGAATGTGGCGCTGCCGCCGGCAATCAGCAGCAAGCCCGCGGCGATCATCCATTTTTTCATGGCGCCACCTGCGCGCTGGAGCCCGGCACGCCGCCGCAATGCAGCGGCAAGGGCAGGGCGATACTGCTGGCGGGACGCGCGTCGGCGCTGGCCACCTGCGTGCCCAGCCAGGCCGAGACGGCGCCCACGTCCGCGTCCGACAGGCGCTGCGCCACTTGCGCCATGCAGTCGGGAGAGTGGGCGCGGCGGACGCCGTTTTTCCAGGCGCCCAGCTGGGCGTTGATATAGTCGCGGGGCAAGCCCAGCAAGCCGGGGATGGCGGGCGCCACGCCGGCCAGTTGCTGGCCATGGCAGGCGATACAGGCGGGAATCTTTTTGCCGGCGTCGCCGTGCAGCACCAGTTGCTTGCCACGCGCCAGGGCCGTCGTGCCGGCGCTGCTGGGTTGAGCCGGCGGCGGGGCCGGGTGCTGCGCCGCAAAATAGTCGGCGATTTCGCGCAGATAATCGTCAGGCAAGTGTTCCACCATATAGTTCATCATCGGATACTGGCGCCTTCCCTCGCGAAAGTTCAGCAGCTGGTTGTACAGGTAGCCTGCAGGTTTGCCGGCGATGCGGGGAAAGAAGGCATCGTGCTTTTCCTGCTGCGCATGGCAAGACGTGCACGCCTTGATGCGCTGCTCCAGGCTGTCGTGGCTGGCGGAGATGGCAGTGGGCGTGGCGATGGCCAGCACCAGCGCGAGGGGAGAATGCAGTAGCATGGAAAGTCGCATGGAAAGATCACCTGTCTCGTCGGTCTGTGTCGCGTGCCGGTGTTGCTGCCCGGATGTTGTTACCCTAGCATATAACGGGTGCTGTCACTGTGACAGGATCAGTTGTGCAATAAAACTACGGATCAGTTTGAGGAGCAGGGTTGAAACGATATGAGGAATTGGCGGAAGAAGTGGCCGCCATGATCAGCACGCAGCTATTGCTGCCTGGCGATAAATTGCCTTCCGTGCGCCAGCAGCATGCGCGCAGGGGCGTCAGTCCGTCGACGGTGTTCCAGGCCTATTATTTGCTCGAAGCACGCGGCATGATCGTCTCGCGTCCCCGCTCCGGCTATTACGTGGCGCCGCAGCGCGCCGCGCTGGCCCCCGAGCCGGATAGTTCCCATCCGCTCGACGCCAGCACCACCGTCGACGTCAGCGACCTCGTGTTCGAGGTGCTGGGCGCCGTGGGGGTGCGCGATATCGTGCCGTTCGGCTCTGCGTTTCCCAGTCCGCACCTGTTCCCGATGGAAAAACTGGCGCGCGCCGTGTCGGCCAGCATGCGCCGCCTCGACCCGTGGAGCACCGTCACGGATTTATCCTTGGGCAATGCGGAGCTGCGCCGCCAGATCGCCCTGCGCTACCAGCAGGGCGGCGTGCCCGTTTCCAGCGACGACATCGTCATCACGAATGGCGCGCTGGAAGCGCTGAACCTGTGCCTGCAAGCCGTCACGCGGCCCGGCGACACGGTCCTGATCGAGTCGCCCAGCTTCTATGCGTGCCTGCAGGCGCTGCAGCGGCTGGAACTCAAGGCAGTCGAGATCGCCACCAGCCCGCGCGACGGCGTCGATCTGGCGGCACTGGAAGAATTGCTGCAGCGACACCAGCCCAAGGCGTGCTGGCTGATGACGAATTTCCAGAATCCCCTGGGCAGCCTGATGTCGCCGGAAAAGAAGCGCGCACTAGTCGAATTGCTGGCGCGCCATGGCGTGCCGCTGATCGAGGATGACGTGTATGGCGAGCTGTACTTTGGCAAGCAGCGTCCGGGCCTGACGAAAAGCCACGACAGTGCGGGCCTGGTCATGCATTGCAGTTCGTTTTCCAAGACCCTGGCGCCCGGTTTTCGCCTGGGCTGGGCCGTGGCGGGCCGCTACACGCGCCAGGTCGAGCGCCTGAAACTGACCACCAGCCTGTCGGCGCCAATACCGTTGCAGATGGCGCTGGCCGACTACCTGGCGCAAGGCGGCTATGACCGCCATTTGCGCCAGCTGCGGCTGACCCTGGCGGCGCAGCAAAACACCATGCTGCAAGCCATTGCCGTGCATTTTCCGCCCGGCACGCGGGTGACGCGGCCGCAGGGCGGTTATTTCGTCTGGGTGGAGATGCCTGCCGGTATCGATGCGCTGGCCTTGCACCGCAGCGCGCTGGCGGCCGGCATCAGCATCGCGCCCGGCCCCATCTTTTCCGCCACGCGCGCGTTTCGCCACTGCATCCGCCTCAATTACGGCCACCCGTGGAGCGCGCAGCTGGAAGCGGCCATCGCCGCGCTGGGGCGGCTGGCGGCGCAGCAACTGGCGCCGTAGGGGAAGTCAGCCGGGACGGCCGGGCAGGGCGAGAAAGGCGCTAAAGTCGGGCGCCACCGTGCTGGTGGTTCCCGTTTCGTGCGACCACAGCACGACCACCGGCTCGCCCGATGGCCCAGGCTGGGCATAGTCGAAACAATAGTAGTCGCCCGTGCCGAATTGCGCGAAGGGCAGCAGGCTGGCGTGATCGATGCCGCTGCCGGCGAAGTTGTCCAGCCACGCCTGCCAGCCTTCGCGGTAGTGGCGGTCTATCGATTCCCAGGTCTTGCGCGGATTGTCCGCGTCGTAGACGGGAAACAAGGTCAGGGCGCCCAGTGCGCGGCCATTGTTGTCCAGCAGCCATGCCGCGTGCGATGGCGGCAACGGGCGGCCCAGTGCCTGCCCGGCTGCGGCGATGGCTGCGGCGCTGGTACCGGTGCTGTTTTTCTTGCGCATGCGATGAACGGTGGAATCAGGCCGGGGAAGCGGGCGCTGCCGGTGGTACAGCGGCCGGGCGCGGGGCTTTTTGCGGCGCGACCTTGCCGCCGTCGGCGATCCAGCGGCGGTACACGCGCAGGGCTACTTGCGCATCGTCGGCCGCGTACAGGATCTGCTTTTCTGTCAGGCGCGAGGTGGCCCAGTTGGTGGTGGAGATCTTTTTCGATTTCTGCAGGTGCAGGCCGAAGAATTTGGCCACGGCCGTTTTCGCGCCCAGATCGTTGCGCTGGCCGCCGCGCAGGGCGACGGACAGGTCGAGCACCTGGGCCGGGGCGATGCCCAGCTTGTTGCGCAGGCGCTTGACGTCGTCGGACAGGCCAAAACCCACTTTCAGGGTGGTGGTCGATTCGAGGATGGCTTTGAGTTCCGCCAAGGCCGGCGCCGGCGTGCTGCCCACCTGGAACAGGTAGGCGATGTCGTCGGTGGCCAGCTGGATCAAATGCGGTCCCGTGGAGGACTCGCCTTTGACGAACGTCGGCTTCGACTCCGTATCGAAGCCGATGGCGTCCGCTGCCAGCAGGGCAGCCATGGCCGCCTGTGCATCATCGCTGGTGCGTACCAGCTTGACGTGGTCGAGGGCGATGCCTTGATACGGGGGCAGTGGCGGTGCGGCAGCTGTGTCCATGAAACCGGATCAGCCTTTGCGCGAGAATTTCGCGGTCAGCTGATTCAGTTTGTCCAGGCGCAGACGGTTCGCTTCTTCGGCGGCGGCCGCGTCGCGTTCGGCTTTCTTGCGCTCGGCTTCCTTCTTGAAGCGCTGCTGCAATACTTGCGTGGCGTGGTCGCGGTGGGTTTGCGTCACTTCCGCGCCGGCCGTGCCGTCGAGGTCGTAGCGTACCTTGGCTTTTTCCATCACGCGCAGGTAGCGCAGCGAACCCGTGTGGATGCCCAGCGCCGTGCGCATCAGCTTGCGGTCCAGGTCCGGCAGGCGCGCCAGGATCTGCTTGTCGATACCGATCGACAAGGGCAGGCAATCGCGGAATGGCGGGAATTGCTCCTGGAACTGCTTCAGCAGGGCGCGCGCGGTCAGGCCGGCGGGCGCCGGCGTGGTCGCTGCGGCCGGTGCCGCCGCTGGGGCTGCATCGACTGGCGTGTCAGGAGTGGTGGCTTGCTGGTCTGGCGTGGAGCTGGTCATCGACATCATTGGTTGGGCTATAAAAGGGGAGCATAGCACGCGCCACAGGCAAGTGCATTGTCTTTTTTGGCAACTTGACCTGCAATAAGCGGCTGCGCGCGACAGCCGGCACAGCGCGAAATGCGGGAAATGTGTATAATGTCGGCTTGCGCTGATGACTGGACCCTGTTTTTAAAGGTCTGGCTCAGGTGTGCAGGGGATAGGAGCAGTGCGGTGCAGGCCCCCAATTATTAGTATTTTTGATATCAGATATTTTGTTTATCAATTATCCAGATAACTGGCCGTCGTGCATAATCTTGCTCTCCGCTGTGTCTTCACTGAACAACAATAGATTCAAGCCCGTTCTGGTACGGGCTTTTTTTCATTCCGCAATGTACATCGCTTATTTATCTGACCCGGCTTCGGCCCGCCGCTCCCCATGACGGATGCGCGGGCTTTGAACGTCCCGATAGACAGGCGCCGCTGTCGTTAACACGGCAGCCGCAACAATACGCTCCATCGAGTCCGGTTTCGCAGGCTTAGGTGGAATCATTCACTTCGCGCCGACACCATCTGGTCTCGCATTAAGAGATATCTCATGAAGAATACGCCAAAAACTTTAACGTTGTCCGCCAAGGCGCCACGCCCAGCCGCGGCGCCACTTGCCGTACCCAAAACGACTTTATCTTACTTCATCGATAATGCGCAAGCGAATCCGGAAGCCACCGTCACGACGGCGCCGACCGTCGTCACCGTGGTGAAGAAAAGCCGCTCGCGCCTGGCTGCCGTGCCAGCGGCCGAAACGGCTGCGGAAGCGGCCGTCAGCGCCCCGGCCGCCGAGGCTGTTGCCGACGTGACCGAGGCCGCTGAAGCGGCACCGGCCAAAACGCCGAGCGTGAAGATCGCCCCCGGCGCCAAGGCTCCGGCCGCGCCGCGCAAGGTCAGCGAAAGCGCCGCCACGAACAAAGTGGTGACGGCAGCCCGTTCGAAAGTCGTGCGCGCCAAGCCGGAAGCGGCGCCCGTGACCATCATCACCGGCGCGCAAGTGGTCAGCAAGACCACGGACGCCGACGCCCTGGCCGCCATCGACACGTCGAATTACTTCCTGCCAACCGTCAAGGTTCCAGGCCGCCGTGGCCGCAAGCCTAGCGAATTCACGCCGGAAAACGATGAAGTGGCGGCACTCAACGCCGTCGAACGCGCCGAACTGAAGGCCGTGTCGAAAGCGCGCGACCGCAAGGCCAAGGGCGGCCTGGCGGACGCGCTGGGCGATCCGGAAGCCTCGGCAGCGGACCTGGAACGCCGCCGCAAGCAGATTACGGGCCTGATCAACATGGGCAAGGAACGCGGTTTCCTGACCTATGCCGAGATCAATGACCAATTGCCGGAAAACATCATCGATCCGGAAGCGATCGAAGGCATCATCGCCACCTTCAACGACATGGGCATCGCCGTCTACGAGCGCGCTCCTGACGCGGAAAGCCTGTTGTTGACTGACAACGTCGCCACCGTCACCAGCGACGATGAAGTGGAAGCGGCTGCCGCGACCGCGCTGTCGACCGTCGACTCCGACTTCGGCCGCACCACCGACCCCGTGCGCATGTACATGCGTGAAATGGGTGCCGTGGCGCTGCTGACGCGCGAAGGCGAGATCGAGATCGCCAAGCGCATCGAAGGCGGCCTGAAAGACATGATTCAGGCCATTTCCGCCTGCCCGACCACCATCGGCGAAATCGTCGCACTGTCGCAAAAAATCGCGCGCGATGAAATCAAGGTCGATGAAGTGGTCGACGGCTTTGTCGACTTAAACGAAAGCAATGCCCCGGCGCCTGCCGCTGCCGCCGCGCCTGCCGCCGCCAGCGGTGACGACGAGGAAGAGGAAGAAGAAGCCGAAGAAGAAGACGGCGACGCCAATGGCGGCGCGGCCGGTTTCTCCAGCGAGCAATTGGCCCAGCTGAAAAAGAATGCGTTGGAGAAATTCAACGTCATTTCGACGCAGTACGACAAGATGCGCAAGGCGCCAGAGGGTTACAACTCGAAAGCCTACATCAAGGCGCAGGAAGCCATTTCGCAGGAATTGCTGGGCATCCGCTTCACGGCCAAGGTCGTGGAAAAGCTGTGCGACACCTTGCGCGGCCAGATGGAAGAAGTGCGCCACATCGAGCGCGCCGTGCTGGAACTGTGCGTGAACAAATGCGGCATGCCGCGCGCCCACTTCATCAAGGTGTTCCCGGGCAATGAATGCGACCTGGAATGGGTTGACCGCGAAGTCGATTGCAAGTATCCGTACAGCGCCATCCTCAGCCGCAACGTGCCTGCCGTCAAGGAACTGCAAAAGAAGATGATCGACCTGCAAGCGCGCGTAGCCCTGCCGCTGGCTGACTTGCGTAAGATCAACAAGCAGATGGCCGCCGGCGAAAAGCGTGCGCGTCACGCGAAACGCGAAATGACGGTCGCCAACTTGCGCCTGGTCATTTCGATCGCCAAGAAATACATCAACCGCGGCTTGCAATTCCTCGATCTGATCCAGGAAGGCAACATCGGCTTGCTGAAGGCCGTCGACAAATTCGAATACCGCCGCGGCTACAAGTTCTCGACCTACGCCACCTGGTGGATCCGCCAGGCCATCACGCGTTCGATCGCCGACATGGCCCGCACCATCCGCGTGCCGGTGCACATGATCGAAACGATCAACAAGATGAACCGCATCTCGCGCCAGATCATGCAGGAAACGGGCAGCGAGCCGGACCTGGCGACCCTGGCCGTCAAGATGGAAATGCCGGAAAACAAGGTGCGTGAGATCATGAAGATCGCGAAAGAGCCGATTTCCATGGAAACGCCAATGGGCGAAGATGGCGATTCGCAACTGGGCGACTTCATCGAAGACAACACGACCCTGGCGCCGCTGGACGCCGCGCTGCACGCCTCGATGCGCAACGTGATCAAGGAAGTGCTCGATTCCCTGACGCCGCGCGAAGCGAAAGTGCTGCGCATGCGTTACGGCGTGGAAATGTCGAACGACCACACCCTGGAAGAAGTGGGCAAGCAGTTCGACGTGACGCGCGAGCGCATCCGTCAGATCGAAGCGAAAGCCATGAGCAAGCTGCGCCAGCCTTCGCGCTCGGACAAGCTGAAAACCTTCCTGACGCAAAACTAAGCGTAGGGCAAGCAAACAAAAAAAGAGGCGCAAGCCTCTTTTTTTTCGTCCATCCCTAGCGTTGGCTTACATGAAATACGTGCGCTGGCCTCGCAGGCCGGCGCGCAGCTTGTACAGTGCCACGCCGCTGGCGCCGAGGATGAAGGTGAGGAACAGCCAGTCCAATGGATTGCTGCGCTGCGGTGCGGGCGCCGCTTGCGACGGCACGGCGAAGGCCTGGAACTTGTGCCCCGTGTAGACGGCGCCGACCACCAGCCCGGCGTCCGTGATCTTATTGGTCAGGTACAGGCCATCGTCGCGGCGGCGCACCGTCATCACGCCTTCCTTGTAGACAAAGGTCATCGGTTCAAAGCCGTTGATGTTGACGCTGCCGACGACGTGTCCGGCCGCGTTGACCGCCGTGGCGTAGCTGTCGCCCTGGCCGATCATGGCGCCCAGGTCGAGCATGCGCTTGCCGTCCCAGGCAAACGCGTGCCAGCGGCGCTTTTCCGTTTCCGAGGCGCCCACGATCAGGCCCGCGTCATTGATGGCGGTGGCCGAGCTGATGCGTCCGCCGGGCAGGGTGCCGATTTCCTGCATGCCCGTGCCGGGGCGGTAGACGAAGGCGCGGCGGTAGCCGTCGCCGCGCTGCGCCGTGCCCACCACCACGCCATGTGTGTTCACGCCGCTGGCATAGCTGCTGGCGCCGCCCAGGGTGCCCAGGTCTTGCAGGCTGAGGTCGGCTTTCGTCACAAAGGCGTGGAAATCGCCGGCGCTGGTATCGGCATAGCCGGCGATCATGCCGTCGCGCGTGATGGCCGTGGCATAGCTGCTGTTGCCGCCCAGGGTGCCCAGGTCGCGCATGCCGCCTGCTGCTTCAAAGCGGAAGGCATGCCAGGCGCCGCTGGCCGTCTGCGCCGAGCCCACCACCACGCCATGGGTATTGATGGCTTTGGTGAAACCTTCATTGCCACCCAGGGTGCCCAGTTCGCGGAGGCGGCCATGCTGATAGGTCACGGCGCGGCGCCGTCCTTCCTCTTCCATGATGATGCCGGCCACCAGCCCTGCCGGGTTCAGGTCGGACGCGATGCTGCCATTGCCATCCTTTTCACCAAAGCCCCGTTCGGCATAGATGGTGGCGCTGGCGGTGGAGACGGCGGCCAGCAGGAGCAGGCCGAGCAGTGGGGCGGGGAAGCAGGAGAACCGTGGCAGCATGATAGTTTCCTCAAGAAAAATCTTACTATAATTTTTAATGCTGCCAATGCATACTTAATTAGCTACTATTTTTGCTATTTTTTGCATTTCGTCATGCCCGACCGGCGCGCTTTTCCTGGCCCGCGGCAAGCGGATGGCCAGCGCCGTGCCCTGGCCCTGCTGGCTATCGATGCGCAGTTCGCCACCCAGGGCGTGGACGCGTTCGCGTATGCTTTTCAGGCCGAAGGCGGCCTTTTTGCCGTGGTCGTCCGGCTGCATGCCGATGCCGTTGTCGCTGATGCGCAGCACGATGGCGTCCGTATCCTGCGCCAGCGCCACTTCCACTTCGCTGGCCTGGGCGTGGCGCACGATGTTCGACAGCGATTCCTGCAGCACGCGGAAGATGGCCGACGTCTGGCGCTGGTCCAGGCCCAGGTCGGGCGCCTCGCTGTCGAGCTTGAGCCGGTAGCGGATGGCGCCGCGGCTTTCCATCTGGCGTATCAGCCATTCCGCCGCCGGACCCAGTCCCAGCTCCAGGGTGCTGGGATGCAAGTCATTGATGATGGTGCGCACCGAGCGGATGGTGGCGTCGATGGTGTCGAGCACGCGCTGGGCGTGGCGGTGCAGGCGCGGGTGGGTGCTGGCCGTGCGCGCGTGCAGCAGCGACACGTCGATGCGCAGCACCATCAGGTTCTGGCCCAGGTCGTCATGGATGTCGAGCGCGATGCGGCGCCTTTCCTCTTCCTTGATGGTCTGCTGGTGGTCGCTCAGTTCGCGCAGCTGGGCCAGGGTGCGCTGCAGGTTTTCCTCGTTGCGCTTGCTTTCCGTGATGTCGATGCCCAAGGCGATGATCATCTGCGGCCGGCCTTGCGCGTCGAAGATGGGCTTTTTATGCGTCTGCAGCAGGCGGTTTTCCTGCAGCCGCGCATTCCATACCAGCTCTTCGCGGATGACGACCCTGCGGCTGGCAAACGCTTCCTGGTCCGCCGCGTGGAATCCCTGCGTCTGGTCCGAGGGAAAGTGCTGCACGTCGCGTCCTTCGGCGATATCCTGGAATCGCACGCCCCATTGCTGCTCGCAAGCCTGGTTCATCAGCAGCATGCGCGAATCGGCATCTTTCAGGAACAGCGACAGGGGCATCATGGAAATGATGTCCTGCAGCCGCTCTTCGCTGCGCGCCAGGGCCGCTTCCGTTTGCGCGCGCATGGCGATTTCCGCGGAGAGCTGCAGATTGACATCGAGCAGCTGGGCCGTGCGCAGGGCCACGCGGCTTTCGAGTTCCGCATGGGCGACGGTCAAGGCGTGTTCGGCCCGCTTGTGTTCCGTGATGTCGCTGGCCAGCACGAGGGCGCCCGTCAGGCTGCCTTGCGGGTCGTACAGGCAGCGCCCACTGATCATGGCCCAGCGTTCCGAGCCATCGCTGTGACGGTACTGCAATTCCCCCATGCAGCTATCCGTGGCTGTCTGGCGCAGCGGACACAGGCGCAGCAAGGTCGCCTCGTCATGGAATTCGCTCATCTTGTGGCCCAGCAGCTTTTCCGCCGGGATGCCCAGCATGTCGCACAGGCGCTGGTTGAGATGCAAGATCGTGCCCTGCGCATCCGTTTGCCACATACCGTCCTGCGCCGTCTCGCTCAGGTCGCGGTAGCGCATGGCGCTGGCGTCGAGCTGCTGGCGCGTGCTGGCCAGGTGGTTGCGCAGCACGCGCAGCAGCCACAGTACGATGCCGCCAGCGGTCGCCAGCAGCAGCGACAGACAGATGTGTTCCCAGAAGTCGAGCTGCTGCCAGGCGGCGCCCGCCAGCCAGCCCAGCATGATCAGGATGAGGGCGGCGCATGCCGCACTCAGCGTTTCAATCGACCATTTGCTCATCCGCGTTCCCGGCGTCATGGTTGGCCGCTGCGGTGCGCCTGGCGCCGAAGAGGGAAAAGTATCAACCGCTAGTGTAATACCAATTGTTGCTTTCTTGAGAATATTTTTCCATTGGGAAAGCAAAAGGGCCGGCCCTTGCGGCGCCGGCCCCTGTTTGCCGATGGCAAGGTGACGCGATCAGCCCGTGTTGCGCAGGCCGGCCGCCACGCCATTGATCGACAGCTGGATGCCGCGGTGCACCCGTTCGTCGACTTTGCTGGCGCTGGACAACGCGCGGTTGCGCTTGATCAATTCCACTTGCAAGTGGTTCAGCGGATCGAGATAGGCGAAGCGGTTCTGGATCGAGCGGGCCAGCAGCGGATTGCCCGCCAGGCGCTCGGTATTGCCGGTGATCAGCTCCAGGCAGCGCAAGGTGTTGCCATGCTCGTCCGTGATGCGCTTGTAGATGCGTTCGCGCAAGCCCTGGTCCGCCACCAGTTCGGCATAGCGCGAGGCGATCGCCAGGTCCGTCTTGGCCAGCACCATGTCCATGTTCGACAGCAGGGTGGCAAAGAACGGCCATTCGGCGTACATGGCGCGCAGGGTGGCGATCCTTTCCTCCTGCGCGGCGCCGTCGGCCTGCTTGATCCACGCTTCGATGGCGCTGCCGAAACCGAACCAGCCCGGCAGCAGCAAGCGGCACTGGCCCCAGGAAAAGCCCCAGGGAATGGCGCGCAAGTCTTCGATACGCTGGTTGGCCTTGCGCGAGGCGGGGCGCGAACCGAGGTTCAGTTCGGCAATTTCCGCAATCGGCGTAGCCGAGAAGAAATACTCCGTAAAACCCGGCGTTTCATACACGAGGTGGCGGTAGGCGTGATAGGCGAGGTCCGACAGCTCCGCCATCACGGCTTCGAACTGCGCCAGCTGGCCGTTGCGGGCCGGATTGGCTTCCTGCGGCGCCAGGCTCGCTTCCAGGGTGGCGGCGACCAGCAATTCCAGGTTGCGCCGGCCGATTTCCGCGTTGGAAAACTTCGAGGCGATGATCTCGCCTTGCTCCGTCAGACGGATCTGGCCGTTGACGGTGCCCGGCGGCTGGGCCAGGATGGCTTCGTAGCTGGGTCCGCCGCCCCGGCCCACCGTGCCGCCGCGGCCATGGAACAGGCGCAGCTTGACGCCGGCCTTCTGGAAGTCGGACACCAGCGCCAGTTCCGCCTTGTACAGTTCCCAGTTTGACGTGAGGAAGCCGCCATCCTTGTTCGAATCGGAATAGCCGAGCATGACTTCCTGCAACTGGCCCTGTTTGGCGATCAATTGCTTGACTAAGGGCAAGGCCATGACCTGGCTCATGATGCCGGCCGCGCGCTGCAGGTCGGGTATCGTTTCGAACAGGGGGATGACCATCAGCTCGCAGCTGCTGTCGCCAGTTTGCCAGTCGGTGCGCAGCAAGCCTGTTTCCTTTTGCAGCAGCAATACTTCTAGCAAGTCGGACACGGTTTCCGTGTGCGAAATAATGTAGTTGCGAATCGCCCGGGCGCCGTAGCGCTGGCGGATGTCGCGCGCCGCGCGCAAAATCGCCAGCTCGGAATCCGTTTCCGTGGCATAGCTGATGTAGGGCGAGTACAGCAGGCGCGGCTGGGCCAGTTCATTCAGCAGCAGCGCCTGCTTGTCTTCCTCGGACAGGGCCGTGTAGTCGTCGGCCACGCCGCTTTGCGCGAACAGGTCGGCCAGCACGCGCTCGTGCACGTCGGATGTCTGGCGCATGTCGAGCGAGGCAAGATGAAAACCGAAGATGTCGGCCGCGCGCGCCAGCGTGGCCAGGCGCGGGCGCACGAGGGCGGCGCCGTGGTGCGATTCGAGCGAGGCGACGATGGTGCGCAGGTCGGCGACAAAGGCGGCCGCGTCCGGATAGGCGGCGGCCGCGCCCACTTCCTTGCGCAGGATATTGGTGGCGCCCAGCGCGCGGGCCGTGGCGGCCAGGCGCGCATAGATGCCGATCAGGGCGCGGCGGTAGGGCTCGTCGCTGCGGTGCGGCGAGGCGTCCGGCGACTGGTCGGCCAGCGCCTGCAGTTCGGCGCTCACGCCCACCATCAGGGTCGAGACGGACAATTCCGCGCCCAGCGCATGTGCTTCATCGAGATAAAAATCGAGGATGGTGGTGGCGTGGCGCGCCAGCGCGTGCTGCATGGTGCCCGCGTTGACGTTCGGATTGCCGTCGCGGTCGCCGCCGATCCAGCTGCCCATCTGCACGTAGGCGGCGTTGATCGGTTCGATGGTGCCATTGCCGTTCGGGTACTCGGCCGCGATGTCGTCCTCAATGTCGTCATACAGGCCCGGCAGTTCGCGCAGGAATGTGATGCGGTAGTAGGACAGGGCGTTTTCGATTTCGTCGGCCACCGTCAGCTTCGAGTAGCGCAGCATGCGCGTCTGCCACAGGGTGGCGACGCGCGAGCGCAGCAGCTGCATGTTGGCGTGGCGTTCTTTCGGCGTCTGCGGCAGGTCGCGCTCGGCCAGCAGGCGGGCGATGTCGTGCTCGGCGTCGAGGATGCTCTTGCGCTGCACTTCCGTCGGGTGGGCCGTCAGCACGGGGGCGATCAGGGCATCCTGGAAAAAGGTGTCGACGGTCTTGCGCGGCACGCCGGCCATGCGCAGTTTTTTCAGGGCGAAGCTGACGCTGCCCTTTTGCGCGCTGGATCCTGCCAGCAGGTGGGCGCGGCGGCGGCGGATGTGGTGCTGGTCTTCCGCGATGTTGGCCAGGTGCGAAAAGTAGGAAAAGGCGCGCACGACGGAAATCGTCTGTTCGCGGCTCAGTTCCTTGAGCATGGCGTCGAGTTCCAGCGCGGCGTCCGCGTCCGCTTCGCGGCGGAAGCGCACGGACGTCTGGCGTATGGTTTCCACCACATTGAAGACGGCGTCGCCTTCCTGTTCCCGCAGCACGTCGCCCAGCAGGCGGCCCAGCAGGCGGATGTCTTCTTTCAGCGGCGCGTCCTTGTCGGAGCCGGCCGCTGGAACTATTTCTGGTGCTACTGCGTCATTGAGCATAATAAAGAACCAAAGTAAGTGTAAAAGCAAGGGAATGTGGATCGCACCGGGCGTTTGGCCGCAGAGGGGAGGGGGCGCATGATAAAATTTGTGGTCTTCAACATGGACGCTAGCCTGACTTGGCCGTTTAGGCCAAGGGATAACGATTATAGCGACGCCGGGCGCCATTCCGATACAAATTGATATCGGGCGGGCGAATTGGCAACGATAATGACAACGACAGCCACAGCGAAAGAACTTGTTTTGAAAGCATCCGAATTGACCCCGAACGAATTGACTATTCCCGCCCGCCTGGTGATCGCCACGCGCGAGAGCCGTCTTGCCATGTGGCAAGCTGAACACGTGCGTGCGCGTCTGGCCGCCCTGTATCCGCAGTGTAGCGTTGAAATTCTCGGCATGACCACACGCGGCGACCAGATTCTGGACCGCGCCCTGTCCAAGGTAGGCGGCAAGGGCCTGTTCGTCAAGGAGCTGGAAGTGGCGATGGAAGAAGGCCGCGCCGACCTGGCCGTGCATTCGCTCAAAGACGTGCCGATGGAGTTGCCGCAAGGCTTTGCCCTGGCTGCCATCCTCGAGCGCGAAGATCCGCGCGACGCGTTCGTGTCGAACGATTACGCCAGCCTGGCCGAGCTGCCGCATGGCGCCGTGGTCGGCACCAGCAGCCTGCGCCGCCAGTCGCTGATCGCCGCGCGCTATCCGCATCTGACGATTTTGCCCCTGCGCGGCAATCTCGATACGCGTTTGGGCAAGCTGGACCGTGGCGATTACGCTGCCATCATCCTGGCCGCCGCCGGCCTGAAACGCCTGGGCCTGGCGTCGCGCATCCGCGCCGTGCTGGCGCCGGAAGACAGTCTGCCGGCCGCTGGCCAGGGCGCCATGGCGATCGAAATCCGCAGCGGCCGTGCTGACGGCGCCGACCTGGTGCGCCTGCTGGCGCCGCTGAACCACGCGGCCACGGCGCAAGCCGTCACGGCCGAGCGCAAGGTATCGAAGATTTTCGGCGGTAGCTGCCAGATTCCGCTGGCCGCCTTCGCCACCGTCGAAGGCGAACAGATGCGTTTGCGCGCCATGGTCGCCACGCCGGACGGCGCGCGCATGGCCAGCGCAGACGTCAGTGGCCAGGCCAGCGCACCGGAACAGCTGGGCGAGCAGGTGGCCGAACTGCTGCGCGGGCAAGACGCCGCCGGCATCCTCGCCTCGTGTGCCGTCACACCCGACAACCATGAAGGCCTGGCGCCGCATGCCTGACACCGTGGTGATCACGCGGCCTGCGCAACAAGCGGGGCCGCTGGCCGCCAGGATCGCGGCGCTGGGCTTGCCCGTGCAGCTGCTGCCGCTGCTGGAAATCCACGCGCTTGACGGCGCGGACGAATGCGCGCAGCTGCAAGCCGTGCTGGCGCGCCTGGCGGAATATGACTTGGTGGCCTTCGTCTCGCCGAACGCCATCGACTGCGTCTTTGCGCACCTGCCCGCCTGGCCGGCAGGCTTGCCGCTGGCGGTGGTGGGCGAGGGCAGCAAGATGGCCCTGGCCGCGCATGGCGTCACGGATGCGAATGCCAGCATCACGAGTCCGCTGGACACGGCGCGCAGCGATTCCGAACATTTATTGCTGGCGCTGGACTTGCCGGCCCTGCGCGGCAAGCGCGTGCTGATCGTGCGCGGCGATGGCGGACGCGATTACCTGGCCGACGGCTTGCGCGCGGCCGGCGCCGAAGTCGAGTTCGTCACGGCTTATCGGCGCAAGGTGCCGACGCTGACGCCGGCCTTGCGGGCGACCCTGGAAAATCTGTTGCAGCATAATAATGACTGGATCATCACCAGCTCGGAAGCGCTGCGCGGTTTGCTGGCGCTGCTGGGCGAAATGGATGCTGAAAAGACGGCTGTTGTGAAAATGCAACAGCAGCATCTGATCGTGCCGCACGCCCGCATTGCACAAACGGCGGCGGCCCTGGGTTTCGCCCGTGTCACCCTGACAGGATCAGGCGACGCAGGAGTGCTCGCCGCGTTACAATCACGACCATGAACGAAATGCCTACACTCTCCGAACCGAATGCAACGCCTGGCAGCGCCGTGAAGACGGCGCCGCAGGCGGCCGACCAACCTGCCGGCCGCGCGCCGACCCTGCTGGAACAGCTGCAAAAGCCCATGAGCATCGCTGTCATCGTGCTGGCCGTGCTGCTGGCTGCGCAAAGCTGGTCGACCAGCAAGCAGATCCGCAACCTGCGCGAAGAAGTGGCCAAGCGCCTGCAAAAGGGCGACGTCAGCAATGCCGAAACGGGCGTGCTGGCGCGCAACGTGCAAGAAGGCACGAAAGAGCTGGAAATCAAGGTGGGTGCGCTGGAAAACCGCCAGAGCGAAACGCAAAGCCAGCAGCTGGCCCTGGAACAACTGTATAACGACTTGTCGAAAAACCGCGACGAGTGGGCGCTGACAGAAATCGAGCAAGTGCTGTCGACGGCCAGCCAGCAGCTGCAACTGGCCGGCAACGTGCCCGGCGCACTGATCGCCCTGCAAAACGCGGACCGCAGCCTGTCGCGTTCCGACAAGCCGCAATTCATCACCATCCGCCGCGCCATTGGGCGCGACATGGAAAAACTCAAGGCCCTGCCCAGCGTCGATTCGACGGGCGTGGCCCTGCGCCTCGACGCCGTGATCGCCCAGGTCGATTCCCTGCCGATGCTGTCCGACGAAACGCCGGCCTTGCCGGCCGCGCCGGAAAAAACCGGCAAGGCCAAGCCCGTGCGCGACGCCGCCGGCAAGCTGGTGGGGCCGCCGGCGCCGGAACCGCTGCTGCAAAAAGTGCGCGACGGCTTCAATACCTGGAGCGGCGACATGTGGGCCGACGTGCGCCAATTGATCCGCATCCGCCGTGTCGATACGCCGGAAGCGCTGATGCTGTCGCCGACGCAGTCGTATTTCTTGCGTGAAAACGTCAAGCTGCGCCTGCTCAATGCCCGCATGGCCTTGTTGTCGCGCAATGAAACGGCTTTCCGCAACGACTTGATCGCTGCGCAGGATGCGCTGGCCAAGTATTTCGACACCCGCGCCAAGAGCACGCAGACGGCGCAAGCCCTGCTGCGCCAGGTGCAGGGCAGCAACTTGGCCATCGAAATGCCAACCTTGTCCGACAGCCTGACGGCTGTGCGCAACTACAAAGCGAAGTCCTGAGCCCATGCGTCTATTTCTCTGGTTACTCGCCCTGATGGCCGCGGCGATCGGTATCGCCGTGACGGCCCGTTTCAATCCCGGCAACGTGGTGCTGTTCTATCCGCCGTACCGCATCGACTTGTCGCTGAACTTCTTCCTGCTGCTGCAGGTCGTGCTGTTCGTGCTGCTGTACCTGCTGGTGCGCGCCGTGCGCGCCACCGTGCGCATGCCAGCGCAAGTGGCGGCCTACCGCCAGCGCAAGCGTGAGCGCGACGGCAACAAGGGCTTGCGCGAAGCCTTGAAAGCCCTGTTCGAAGGCCGTTTCGGCCATGCCGAGAAGGCCGCCTTGCGCGCCGCCGAACTGGAAGAAAACGCCGGCCTGGCCGCGCTGATCGGCGCGCGCGCCGCGCACCGCATGCGCCAGTCCGAACGCCGCGACAGCTGGCTGTCCCGCGTCGAAGGCGATGCCAGCCTGAAGACGGCCCGTTTGATGACGGTGACGGAATTGCTGGTCGACGACCACCAGCCGGAAGCGGCCCTGGCCGCCGTGCGCGAACTCAATGCCAGCGGTACGCGCCACATCCACGCGCTGCAATGGTCGTTGAAAGCCGAGCAGCAGGCGAAGAACTGGCCGGAAGTGCTGCGTCTCGTGCGTTCGCTCGACAAGCACCGCGCCCTGCATCCGGCCCTGTCGTCGCGCCTGCGCGAACTGGCCTACGAGCATTTGCTGTCCGACCCGTCGCATGACGCCGAATCCCTGATGCGCGTGTGGTCCACCGTGCCAAGCGCGGACCGGGTCAAGCCGTACATCGCCTGCCGCGCCGCCACGGCCCTGAATGCGCGCGGCCTGCACGATGAAGCGCGCCTCGTGTGCGAAGAGTCGCTGGCCGCCGACTGGGACGAGCGCGTCGTGCGCGCCTACCGCGAAGCGGCGGCGCCAAGCGGCACGCCGGCCCTGCTGCTGCAGATCGAGCATTGCGAGCAATGGATGAAGCAGCGTCCGCTGGACGCGGAACTGGCGCTGACCCTGGGCACCTTGTGCCTCAAGCAAAAACTGTGGGGCAAGGCCCAGCGCCATCTGGAGCAGGCTTTGTCGGATGCGAACGAGCCGCAAATGGTGCGCGACGCCCACCTGAAGCTGGCGCAGATGCACGACGCCTTGCAGCAGACGGAACAGGCTGCCGCGCATTACCGGCAGTGCGCACTGGCTACTATCCTGTAAGCCACTTGTTTCTTCAGACGTAAAAAAGCCGTTCAGTGCAGACTGAACGGCTTTTTTTTGCGCTGCTACTTTGCTACTTTGCTACTTTGCTACTTTACTTCTTCGCGCTTTACTTCTTCGGTACCGCTGCAGTGCCTTCCGGCAAGGCATACGCGACCAGGGTGTCGCTCATCTTCGTGCCCAGCGAACCGTGGCCGCCGGCCATGACGACGACGAACTGGCGTCCCGACTTGTTCGACACATAGCTCATCGGCGTAGCCTGGCCGCCGGCTGGCAAGCGGGCTTTCCAGATGACTTTACCGTTGCTGACATCGTAGCCGCGGATGTAGTAGTCGAGCGTGCTGCTGAGGAAAGTCACGCCACCGCCGGTGGTCACCATGCCGCCCAGGCTGGGCACGCCCAGTGGCAATGGAATCGGCACGGGACCGCTGTCGCGCGTGGTGCCGTTCTTGTGCATCCACACTTTTTTCATGGTGCGCAGGTCGACGGCGGCCACATAGCCCCACGGCGGTGCCTGGCATGGGAAGCCCAGCGGCGAGAGGAAGGCCTTGATTTCCACGGCGAATGGGACGCCCGTCTGCGGTTGCAAGCCCATTTCGCCGCCCGTGCCGCCCTTGGCCGTCGTTTCGGCGCGCGGCACGAGTTTTTCCAGGAAGCCCATGTAGTCAGGGTTGACGATCAACAACTGGCGCACCGGATCGATGGCCGCGCCACCCCATTCGAAGATGCCGAGCGGGCCAGGGGAGATGACGGCGCCCTTGCCGGCCGTTTGCGGCGTGAACGGGCCTTCATAGCGGCGTTCCTTGAAGATGATGCGGCAAGCGAGCTGGTCGAATGGCGTCGTGCCCCACATGTCCGCTTCGCTGATATTGCGTTCAGGCAAGAAGGTCAGGGCCGAGAACGGCTGCGTGGGCGACAGGGTGTCGCCAGCGGCAGGATTGCTCGTTGGCACGGGTTTTTCCGGCGCCGGCACGACCAGGCTGCCGTCGCGGCGGTCGATCACATAGATGTCGCCGCGCTTGGTGGTGGCGACCACGGATGGGACTTTGCCTTTCGGCGTGTCGATGTCGACCAGCGACGGCTGGCCGCCGATGTCCATGTCCCAGATATCGTGGTGCACGGTCTGGTACACCCAGCGCACTTTGCCGGTCGCCAGGTCCAGCGCGACGATGGCGCTGTTGAATTTCTCGCCGTTCTTGTTGCGGTTGCCGCCCCAGGTGTCGGGGGTTTCATTGCCCATCGGAATGTAGACCATGCCCAGCTTTTCATCGATGCTGGCCACGCCCCAGGAATTGGGCGAGTTGTTGGTGTAGTTCTTGCCTTCAGGGAAAGGCGCCGTATCTTCCGGCGTGGCCGGATCCCAGTTCCACATCAGCTTGCCGGTGACGGGATCGTAGCCGCGGATCACGCCCGATGGCTCTTCCGTCGAATGGTTGTCCGTCACGCTGGCGGCGATCACGGCCATTTTCTGCGATACGGCCGGCGGCGAGGTCGGCATCAGGAAACCGCGCTTGATCATGGCCATGTTTTTATACAGGTTGACGACGCCGTTGTTGCCAAAGCTCTTGCACGACTCGCCCGTATCGGCGTTGACGGCAATCATGGTGCCATCCATGGTGGGCGCCAGGATGCGGCGCGGGCATTCCATGCTGGCAGCTTCGGGGGCGGGATTGTTCTTCGCGCGGCCCGCGTTCACGTCCCAGTAGGCGACGCCACGGCAGATCATGTGCTGGTAGCTGGCCGCGTCGCGGTTGATCTTCGGATCGTGGCGCCAGATTTCCTTGCCCGTGTCCGGGTTCAGCGCGATGACGATGTTGTGCGGGGTGCACAGATACAGCATGTCATTGACCTTCAGTGGCGTGACTTCATTGGCGATCTCGCCCGGATCGTTCGGACCCTTGAAGTCGCCCGTATGATACGTCCAGGCTTCTTTCAAGCCGGAAATATTGGCTGGCGTGATTTGCGCGGCCGGGGCATAGCGGTCGCCATAGCCGGAGCGGCCATAGGCGGACCAGTCGTTGTGCTCGACGCCGGGCGCCAGGTTGCCCGTGGCGGTGGCGGCCATGTTTTCGGCTGGCACTTCGCCATGCAGGTCATGGTAGTCCTGGAACAGGGCGATGACGCCGGCGATGACGGTCAGGGCCACGGCGGCGGAGAGGGCAGTCTTGCCCGCTTGACCTTGTTTCTCTGCGGCGGCTGGCGCCAGGCGGCGGCTGACGAAGGGCAGCAGCAGCCAGACGGCGGCGGCAAACCAGATGTCGAGGCGCGGCAGCAATTGCCACCAGTCGAACTTCACTTCAATGACGGACCAGATCAGGGTGGCGAGCAGCAGGAAGGCCATGAACGGCTGCGCGCTGCGCTTGCCTTTGAAGACGAGCACGCCTGCGATCAGCATGCCTATGCCGGCCAGCAAGTAGTACCAGGAGCCGCCAAGCGATGTCAGCCAGATGCCGCCGCCCAGCAGGGCGAGGCCAAACAGAATGAAAATAACGCCGGTAACCTTTAATAAAGGCCCGGACCGGAAAGAGGGAATCATCATATTCCTTTTTGCAAGGATTTATCGGTGGCGCGTGGATGCGCCATATAGAATCTAGCGAAGGCTTTGTTTGCAGAGTATGCGAAGTTTTGGAAACACCAGAATGTAATATTTTATCAGAATTTACTATTGTCTTCTGGTAGCGCCATTTTTCACGGCATTGCCATTTTCAAAAAATAATTTGTTCAAATAAGCGCAAATATTATGTTGGCATGCGGCGTATGGGGCGGTGTGGATGGATGATTCGCAGGTGCGTGCGCATATTGGAAGAGTGTAAACAGATAATGTTGCCACTAATGGCTATAAAAAATGCAATAGAAAAAATAATAACCATGTTTATGGTATGGTGATATTAAAAGAGAATATGAATCGGGATGGGCTGGAATGCGCCGGGTGCCGTCTACGTATTTGTACTTATTATTATCAGCCTGGCGGATATTATGTTTCCTCTATTGAGCGGGCGTCGCATGGAATGCCGTGCTTATTTTGTTTGCAGCAAACGCGAGAGGTGTTTTCGATACGCGATGATGGCGCGGTCGGCTTCGATAAAACGGTCGCCGGTGGCGTCGAGGCTGTTGGCCGGCGTTTGCGTGACGACCACGCGGCGGTCCTGGTTCAGCACGAAACGGTTGCTCCAACCCATCAGCCTGCCAAACAGCCACGACAGGCCAGGCACGCGCACGCGGTGGTAGAAGCGCAGGTAGTAGCGCACGCTGTGCTCGTTAATCGGCACGAAGGCGATGAAGTTCTTCATGCCGGGCGTGATGTTGAGCAGCCAGGTGCCGGGAAACAGCAGTTGCAGGCTGGGTTCGCGGCCTTGCGCCGCCTGAGCCAGTTCGGCCTGGCTGCGATGCTCCTGCTTCTGATCCAGCGCATTGCTGGTCCAGACGCGGATGCCTTGCGCTCCCGCTTCCACATACGGGCCGTCGACAAAGCTGCGTCCGCCCCGGCCGATGGTGCTGCGATGCACGAACGCCAGGTGGGCGACGTCGAGCTGGTTTTCGATGGCGCGCGTGTAGTGCACGGGCCAGTCGACGATCTCGGTGCGGTACTTCCAGCCTTGCTGCAATTGCGCGAAGAACGGCAGGGGCGGGTAGCTTTCCAGGGGCTGTCCCAGCCACAGCCAGATGAAACCGTGCGCTTCAGCCAGGGGAAAGCCGTCCACGGCCATCGCCTTGGGCACCTTGCGCGCGCAGCCGTTGGCGGGAATGTGCGCGCACTGGCCGGCGGCGTCGAAGGCGAAGCCGTGGAAGGGGCACACCAGCCTGTCGCCGGCGATGCTGCCCGCGCTCAGGGCCGTGCCCAGGTGCGGGCAGCGGTCCACGTGCGCGTGCGGCGCGCCATCGGCCGTGCGCCAGAACACCAGGCGCCGGCCCAGGCGCTCGGCGCCCAGAGGTGTACGTTTGAGTTCGGTGCTGTCGAGGACGGGGTACCACTGGTCTTGGGGCAGATTCATGGCGCGATTGTCCGGCAGGGGCCGCCAGGTGCGCAAGCGAAAGACGTTTTTCTTGAAGCATTCCTCCAAACGGCGTGCAAGCTGGCGGCCCGTGTCGCCGCGCCACTGTTGCTGGCAGGACGCGCAAAACGCCGGCGGGCCGCTGCTGCGTCGCACAAGCGGCCTGTACTTCGCTATAATTGCGCGGTTAAAACACCACCCGCTAATGAGGAATCCCATGAGTTTGAATAACGTCTCTTCCGGCCGCGACCTGCCGAACGATTTCAACGTCGTCATCGAAATCCCGATGAATGCCGATCCGATCAAGTACGAAGTCGACAAGGAAAGCGGCGCGATTTTCGTCGATCGCTTCATGGGTACCGCCATGCATTACCCGTGCAACTACGGCTACGTGCCAAACACCCTGTCGCCGGACGGCGACCCGGTTGACGTGCTGGTCATCACCCCGTTCCCGCTGATCCCGGGCGTGGTCGTGCGCTGCCGTCCTATCGGCGTGCTGAAAATGACCGACGAGTCGGGCGAAGACGCGAAAGTGCTGGCCGTGCCAGTCGACAAGGTCCTGTCGATCTACAGCCACTGGCAAAAGCCGGAAGACTTGAACGAACTGCGCTTGCGCCAGATCCAGCATTTCTTTGAGCACTACAAAGATCTGGAAAAAGGCAAATGGGTCAAGATCGACGGCTGGTATGGTCCGGAAATCGCCAAGGAAGAAATCCTGAACGGCGTCGCCGCGTTCAAGGCCGATGCCGCCAAAGCCTAAGAACACGCAGTAAAATAAAAAACGCTCCCCGCCAGTCATGGCCGGGAGCGTTTTTTTATGCGCGAAACGGGCTGTGCTCGTTCAATTCATCGAGGTAGGCGTCGATGCCGCCCCGTTCGCGTTCGAGGAAGCGCTGCACGGCGTCCGCAAAGGCCGGGTGCGCCAGCCAGTGGGCGGACCAGGTCTTTTGCGGCAGGAAGCCGCGCGCCATTTTGTGCTCGCCCTGCGCGCCGCCCTCGAAGGTGGCGATGCCGTTGGCGATGCAAAACTCCAGCGGCTGGTAATACGCCGTCTCGAAATGCAGGCAGGGCACGTGCTCGAGCGCGCCCCAGTAGCGGCCATATAAAGTGTCCGCCGTGTGGATCACCAGCGAGGCGGCAATGGCCCGCCCTTCGCGCTCGGCGATCACGAGCAAGATGTTCTGCGGCATGCTGGCACCGATGCGCTGGAAGAACTCCAGGCTTAAGTACGGCGACGAGCGGTGTTCCGCGTAGGTATTGCTGTAGCAGCGGTGGAACAGCTGCCAGTCCGCCTCTGTCGCCTCCGTCCCGCGCACCTGGCGCAGGGTGACGCCCGCGTCAATCACCTTGCGCCGCTCGGCGCGGATATTCTTGCGCTTCTTGTGTTCCAGGGTGGCGAGGAATTGCTCGAAATCCGTGTAGCCGGGATTGAGCCAGTGAAACTGCACGCCACTACGCATCAGGTAGCCAGCTTGCTCCAGCTGGCGCGCCTCGCTTTCCGGCGGGAACAGGATGTGGCAGGACGACACGTCGGCCGCTTGCTGCTGCGCCTGCAGAAAGGCCAGCAGGGCCGCGCGCGCCTGGCCATCGCGGGCCAGCAGGCGCGTGCCGCTCACAGGCGTAAAGGGAATGGCGGACAACAGTTTCGGGTAATATTCCAGGCCATGCTGCTGATAGGCGTCGGCCCAGGCCCAGTCGAACACGTATTCGCCATACGAGTGCATTTTGAGGTACAGGGGCAGGGCGGCGGCCAGCACATCGCCTTGCCACAGCACCAGGTAATTCGGTTGCCAGCCCGTGTCCGCGCTGGCGCAGCCGGACTCGTGCAGTGCGTGCAAAAAGGCGTAGGAAAGGAAGGGAGTGGCCTCCGCCTGGCTTGCCAGTAGTTCGGACCAGGCCGCTTCGCCAATTTCAGCCAGGGTAGTGACGATAGCCGTGCGATAATTCATTGTTGTAGTGTGCATTCATCACTCTCGGGGCGCCGCCATCGGCCTGCGCGCCCCTGTCTTGTTTAATAGAACGAAAATATCCATCATCATCATGACAGTCAAAGTCGCAATTGCTCAAATGAATAGTACGGTCGGCGATCTGGCCGGCAACCGTGCCAAGATCTTCGACCTTTCCCGCCGTGCATTTGAAGCGGGCGCCGATATCGTGCTCACGCCGGAACTGTCGCTGGTCGGCTATCCACCCGAGGACTTATTGCTGCGCAATGCATTCTACGCAAAAACGCAGGAAGCGTTTGCGGGACTGGCTGCCGACCTGGCCCAGTTCAAGGATCTGCACGTGGTGGTGGGCTTGCCCCTGCAGGACGAAAAGGGCGTGCGCCACAATGCCGCCTCCGTGTTGCTGAATGGCGAAGTGCTGGGCACCTACCGCAAGCACGACTTGCCGAACACGACTGTATTCGATGAAAAACGTTATTTCACGTCGTCGGATCAGGCTTTCGTCTTCGGCGTAAAAGGCGTGCGCTTCGGCATCAATATCTGCGAAGACACGTGGTTCGAGCACGCGCCTGCGCGCGCCCGCGCGGCCGGCGCGCAAGTGCTGCTGGTGCCGAACGGCTCGCCCTACCACATGAACAAGCAGCATCTGCGCTATGAAACCATGCGCAAGCATGTCAGCGCGCAAGGCATGGCCCTGGTGTACGCCAACCTGGTCGGCGGCCAGGATGAACTGATTTTCGATGGCGACTCGTTTGTCATGGACGCGGCCGGCACGATTTGCGCCCAGCTGCGCCACTTCGAGGAAGACTTGCAACTGGTCGACTTCGACGGCGCCACGCCCGTGCCGCAGCCGCTGGCCGCGCCGTTGACCACCGAAGCGCAGGTGTACCAGGCGCTGGTGCTGGGCGTGCGCGACTATATCGGCAAGAACGGTTTCCCTGGCGTGCTGATCGGCATGTCGGGTGGCGTCGATTCCGCCCTGACCCTGGCCATCGCCGTCGATGCGCTGGGCGCCGACAAGGTGCGCGCCGTCATGATGCCGTCGCAATTTACGGCCGATATCTCGTGGATCGATTCGCGCGACATGGTAAAACGCCTTAATGTGCGCTACGATGAAATTCCGATCAAGCAAACCTTCGACGCTTTCCGCGCCACCCTGGCTGACGAGTTCGCCGGACTGGCGGAAGACGCGACGGAAGAGAACATCCAGGCGCGCATCCGCGGCACCTTGCTGATGGCCCTGTCGAACAAGCATGGCAGCATCGTCTTGACGACGGGCAACAAGAGCGAGATGGCGGTCGGTTATTGCACCCTGTACGGCGACATGGCGGGCGGCTTTGCCGTGATCAAGGATATTGCCAAGACGCTCGTGTACCGTTTGTGCGCGTACCGCAACAGCGTGTCCGACGTGATTCCCGAGCGCATCCTGACGCGCGGACCGTCGGCCGAATTGCGCGCCGACCAGCTGGACCAGGATTCCTTGCCAGCGTATGAAATACTCGATGGCATCATGCAGATGTATATGGAAGAAAACCGGCCGATCGCCGACATTATCGAGGCAGGCTACCCGCCGGCCGACGTGGCGAAAATCACGCGCCTGATCAAGATCAATGAATACAAGCGACGCCAGTCGCCGGTGGGCATCCGCGTCACGCACCGTGGCTTCGGCCGCGACTGGCGCTACCCCATTACGTCGAAGTTCTACGAATAAGCAGCCATCTGTCCACAATCCAACAATTTTAAGGAGTAGCCATGAAACAGATTACCGCCATCATCAAACCATTCAAGCTCGACGAAGTACGCGAGGCCCTGGCCGATGTGAACGTGACGGGCTTGACCGTGACGGAAGTGAAGGGCTTTGGCCGCCAGAAGGGCCATACCGAGCTGTACCGTGGCGCCGAGTACGTGGTCGACTTCTTGCCGAAAGTCAAAGTCGAAGTGGTGGTGGATGACAGCGTGTCGGAACTGGTGGTCGACGCCATCATCAAGGCAGCGCGCACGGGCAAGATCGGCGACGGCAAGATTTTCGTGCGCGATGTGGAGCAGGTGATCCGCATCCGCACGGGCGAAACCGGCCCGGACGCGGTGTAAGTCTGGGTCAACAATCTTGTCGGATTACGGCTCTTTGAGCCTGATCCGACCTACGCGATGTATCGCTTATCTGGCCGTAGGTCGGCTTAGCGCGCCAGCGCGTAAGCCGACATGCCTCGCCAACAACGTTGCCGCTTGGCGTATCAACGCCCCAGCCGCATATCGAATTTCCAGCAGATCAGGCGCAAAATCGTGATGCCGCTGGCGCTGGTCCACAGCGCGAAGTCGTGCTCGGCGCCGAAGTGCATCTGCAATAAATAAGCCCAGCAGCCGAAAAATGCGCAGATCGCGTACGGTTTGCCGTCGCGGAACACCATCGGTACTTCGTTGCAGACGATGTCGCGCATCACGCCGCCAAAAATCCCCGTAATCACCCCCATCATCGACGCGATGAAGAGCGGCATGCCGGCGCGCGTCGCTTCGGCCACGCCCGCGATGGCGAACATGCCCAGGCCGATGGCGTCGGCGATGACGATCAGGCGTTCCGAGACGATCTGGCGCAAGTGCTGGATCAGGGGCGCGGCCGTCAGGGCCAGCACGAAGATGAGGATCGCGTATTCCTGGTGCGAAACCCAGAACAACGGCCGCTTGTCGAGCAGGATGTCACGCAGGGTGCCCCCGCCAAATGCCGTGATGAAGGCCACGACGAACACGCCGACCAGGTCCATGCGCTTGCGGCGCGCTTCGATGAAGCCGGAAAACGCGCCCACCAGGATGGCGATGACCTCAATGATCTTGATCAGCGAGCCAGGCGGCAATTGGGGTGGCATCATGGGTGGAGCGCGTGCACGAGACGCTAAGCAGGAAATAATTGTCACAGGTTAACATGACACGGCCCCGAATGGTGACAAACGGGGCCGTGCGCGTGAGCTAACTTGTTACTGAATTGTAATTTCTTGCTGCGGTGCTCAGCGGATGGGCTGCAGGGCGGAAGAAAGCAATACGACCAGCGCGCCATCACCCCCTTCGGAGCGGCGTGCCTGGCAAAAGGCGATGACTTCATCCTTTTGCACGAGCCAGCTGTGCACCATCGATTTCAAGACCGGTTCCTGGCCTTTCGAACCGAAACCCTTGCCGTGGATCACGCGCACGCAGCGCAGCTTGCGCCGCGTCGCCTGGTTCAAAAAGGCGCCGATGCCGTCGCGCGCCTCGTCGCGGCGCAAGCCGTGCAAGTCCAGCTCATCCTGGATGGGCCAGTGGCCCTTGCGCATCTTCTTGACCACGTCCGTTCCCACGCCGGGGCGGGCGTAGTTCAGGGCCGGATCGTTTTCCAGGTAATGGTCGACCTCGAACAAGTCCGACAGCGATTCGCGCAGCACGGCCGCATCGTCCTCTTCCGGAGACAATTTACGCGCCGGTTGCTGGGCCGCCATGGCGCCCGTCTTGGGCAGGCTGGGCACGTAGCGGTCCGATTCGGGCAGGCGCTTGACGCCGCCGATGCTGGCCTTGAACAGATTGCTCTCCACGGCCTGCACCTTGACCTGCTGGGCGCGCTCAGCCGCGGCTTGCGCGCGCGCGTCGGCCTGCTCCTTGAGCTGCTTGCTGACCGCTTTCAGGTCGGCAAAGTCTTTCATCGACGCCATGCGACGCTTACTCCTGGCCTTCCAGGTAGCGCTGGGCGTCCAGTGCTGCCATGCAACCCGTGCCGGCGCTGGTGATGGCCTGGCGATAGATGTGGTCTTGCACGTCGCCGGCGGCGAATACGCCCGGCGCGCTGGTGGCGGTGGCCATGCCTTCCAGGCCCGTCTTGGTCTTGATGTAGCCGTTGTGCATCTCCAGCTGGCCTTCGAAGATGCCCGTGTTCGGCTTGTGGCCGATGGCGATGAACACGCCGTGCACGCTCAATGCTTCGACCTTGCCGTCGATGGTCGACTTGATGTTCAGACCCGTCACGCCGCCTTCGTTGCCTGTCACTTCATCCAGAGTGTGGTTATATTTCAACACAATCTTGCCTTCGGCAACCTTGGCGTTCAGGCGATCGATCAAAATCGCCTCGGCGCGGAACTTGTCGCGGCGGTGGATCAGGGTGACTTTATTGGCGATGTTCGACAGGTACAGCGCTTCTTCGACGGCCGTGTTGCCGCCGCCGACAACGGCCACTTCCTGGTTGCGGTAGAAGAAGCCATCGCAGGTGGCGCAGGCGGACACGCCCTTGCCCATGAATTCCGCTTCCGATGGCAGGCCCAGGTATTGCGCGGACGCGCCCGTGGCGATGATCAAGGTGTCGCACGTGTATTCGTGGCTGTCGCCCTTCAGGCGGATCGGCTTTTCATTGAGGAAGGTAGTGTGGATGTGGTCAAACACGATTTCCGTATTGAAACGCTCGGCGTGCTGCAGCAGGCGCTGCATCAGGTCCGGGCCTTGCACGCCCATCGGGTCGCCTGGCCAGTTCTCCACGTCGGTGGTGGTCATCAACTGGCCGCCTTGTTCCACGCCGGTGACCAGCATCGGGTTCAGGTTGGCGCGGGCGGCGTAGACGGCGGCGCTGTAGCCGGCTGGGCCGGAGCCGAGGATCAAAACGCGGGCGTGTTTGGTAGTGGTCATGGGAAGCTTCTCTATGAGTGGGGTCTATCCGAATTGGGGGCATACGCGCGAAGAACAAGGGCGTATTGCGCTTGCGCAAGCAATCCACGATTATAGACCAAGCCGCCTGTAGCGACGAATCGTGGGGCCGTCCGGGGCATATATGGCTTAGAATACTTCCTTATTATGGGAAATTCCCTTTCAGAAACATTTTTCACCTTGCAGCGCTTCCCAGAATGACTAAACCAGCCCAGGCCAATCAAAATAGCTACACCCGAAAACCGGTCGAACGCCGGCCCCTGCCCAACCGGCTGGTGCGGCTGCTGTCCGAGGCGCGCTGGTTCGCGCTGGCCGCGTTTGCCCTGTATTTCGTGCTGATACTGGCCAGCTTCAACAAGCTCGACCCCGGCTGGTCGCACGCCACCAATGTCGACAAGGTGGCCAACCTGGGCGGCAAGCTCGGCGCGACCTTTTCCGATCTGTTGCTATATATCTTCGGCTTTTCCGCCTGGTGGTGGTGCGTGTGGCTGCTGCGTACGGTGTGGCATGGCTATCGTCGCCTGAGTAAGCGCTTCCTGCTGGAAGAGGAAGAGGTGGAGCGCGAGCACCACGTCGAGATGCTGATCCGCATCGTCGGCTTCTCCATCATGCTGATCGGCAGCATGGGCCTGGAATACCTGCGCATGGCGAAAAGCCTGCACGTGCAGCTGCCGCGCGATCCGGGCGGCGTGCTGGGCCAGTTGGTCGGCCATTCGGCCCACGTGGCTTTTGGTTTCACGGGCGCCACTTTATTACTGTTGCTGCTGTTCGGCCTGGGTTTCAGCCTGTTCTTCCATGTGTCCTGGTTGCAAGTGGCCGAGCGCATCGGCGGCGCCATCGAAGACGCTTTCAACTGGTTCGTGCTGCGCTACCAGGATCGCGAAGACCGCCGCCAGGGCGAAGTGGCCGCCGTGCGCCGCGACGAAGTGGTGGTCATCGAGCGGGCCAAGCATGTGGAAAAACATGTGGCCGCGCCGCCCGTCAAGATCGAGCCGCAAGTCGTTACCGTGGTGAAATCCGAGCGCGTGGAAAAGGAACGCCAGGCGCATCTGTTTGAAACCCCCGGCGACGGCAAGCTGCCGCCGCTGTCCCTGCTCGATGAAGCGCCACCCGTGGTGGAAACGGTGTCCGTGGAAACCCTGGAATTCACGAGCCGCCTGATCGAAAAGAAATTATCGGACTTTGGCGTGGATGCCAAGGTAGTGGCCGCTTACCCCGGCCCTGTGGTGACGCGCTATGAAATCGAGCCGGCCACGGGCGTCAAAGGCAGCCAGATCGTCGGCCTGGCGCGCGACCTGGCCCGTTCACTGTCGCTGACTTCCATCCGTGTGGTGGAAACCATTCCCGGCAAGAATTACATGGCCTTGGAGCTGCCGAACAGCAAGCGCCAGATCGTGCGCCTGACGGAAATCCTCGGCTCCAAGGTCTACAACGATGGCGTATCCAGCCTGACGATTGCGCTGGGCAAGGATATTGCCGGCAAGCCCGTCGTGGCCGACCTGGCCAAGATGCCCCATTTGCTGGTGGCCGGTACTACCGGTTCCGGTAAATCCGTGGGCATCAATGCGACGATTTTGTCGCTGCTGTACAAATCCGACCCGCTCGACGTACGGCTGATTTTGATCGATCCGAAGATGCTGGAAATGTCCGTCTACGAAGGCATTCCCCACTTGCTGGCGCCCGTCGTGACCGACATGCGCCAGGCCGGCCACGCGCTGAACTGGGCCGTGAACGAGATGGAACGCCGCTACAAGCTGATGAGCAAGATGGGCGTGCGCAACCTGGCCGGCTACAACGCGAAGATTGCTGACGCGAAAAAGCGCGAAGAACACATCCCGAATCCGTTCAGCCTGACGCCGGATTCGCCCGAGCCGCTCGATAAACTGCCGACCATCGTCATCATCATCGACGAGCTGGCCGATTTGATGATGGTGGTGGGCAAAAAAGTCGAGGAATTGATCGCGCGTATCGCGCAAAAGGCGCGCGCCGCCGGTTTGCACTTGATTCTGGCCACGCAGCGCCCATCTGTAGACGTGATCACGGGCTTGATCAAGGCGAATATCCCGACGCGTATCGCCTTCCAGGTCTCGTCGAAGATCGACTCGCGCACCATTCTCGACCAGATGGGCGCGGAAACCCTGCTGGGCATGGGCGACATGCTGTACATGCCGCCCGGCACCGGTTTGCCGATGCGCGTGCACGGCGCGTTCGTGTCGGATGAAGAAGTGCACAGGGTCGTCAGCCATTTGAAGCTGCAGGGCGAACCGAATTACATCGAGGGCATCCTCGAAGGCGGCACCCTGGAAGGCGATGGCGCCGAAGGCGGTGCGCCGGGCGAGGGCGGCGGCGAGGCCGATGCCCTGTACGACCAGGCGGTGGCGGTGGTGCTGAAAAACCGCCGCGCCTCGATTTCGCTGGTGCAGCGTCATTTGCGCATCGGCTATAACCGCGCCGCCCGTCTGCTCGAGCAGATGGAGCAGAGCGGGGTGGTATCAACCATGCAATCCAATGGCAATCGGGAAATCCTGGTGCCGGCGGCAAGTGCCGAACAAGGGTAACGGAATGAAAAGCAATACTTTTGCAGCAAAAATGATGATCGGCGCGGCCAGCGTTGCCTGCAGCCTGCTGTTCGCGGCCAGCGCCTCGGCCAGCGCGTTGGAACAGTTCAAGAGCTTTGCGGCCGGCACCAAGTCGGCCAAGGGCGAGTTCGTGCAGCGGCAAGTCAAGAAGGCTGACGCCAGCGGCAAGGCGAAAGTGTCGACACCGGCCAGTGGCACGTTCGAGTTTGCCCGTCCGGGCAAGTTCATCTGGACGTACTTGAAGCCGTACGAGCAGCTGCTGCAAGCCGATGGCGACAAACTGTATATCTACGACAAGGACCTGAGCCAGGTAACGGTCAAGAAACTGGGCGACGCGCTCGGTTCCTCGCCAGCAGCCATCCTGTTCGGCAGCAACGACCTGGAAAAGAATTTCACCCTGGCTGAAGCGGGCACGCGCGATGGCCTGGAATGGCTGAAAGCGACGCCGAAAGCCAAGGACACGACCTTCGACGAAATCACCATCGGCCTGCGCAATGGCGTGCCGGAAGCGATGGAATTGCGCGATTCGTTCGGGCAGACGTCGGTGCTGGCGTTCAAGAATTTCCAGAAAAATCCGGCGCTTTCGGCTAATCACTTTAAATTTGTCATGCCCAAAGGCGCCGACGTCATCAACAATTAAGACTGTCGCGCCTTGCGTATGAGCCGGCCTCGCAGCAATGCGGGGCTTTTGCATTCTTATTAGGTAACTCATTATGGCGGATCTCTTTTCCACCGCACCACGCCAGCCGCTGGCCGAAGCCTTGCGGCCGGCCACCCTGAACGAAGTCATCGGCCAGACGCACCTGCTGGGCGTGGGCAAGCCGCTGCGCCTCGCGTTTGAAGCGGGCAAGGCCCATTCGATGATCTTGTGGGGGCCGCCCGGCGTGGGCAAGACGACTCTGGCGCGCCTGATGGCCAATGCCTTCGACAGCGAATTCATCGCCCTGTCGGCCGTGTTCGCGGGTGTAAAAGATATCCGTGCGGCCATGGACCAGGCACGTCACAGCCTGGACCAGTTCGGCAAGCACACCTTATTGTTCGTCGACGAAATCCACAGGTTTAACAAGTCGCAGCAGGACGCCTTGCTGCCCTTCGTCGAATCGGGCCTGGTGACGTTTATCGGCGCGACGACGGAAAACCCCAGCTTTGAAGTCAATTCGGCGCTGCTGTCGCGCGCGCAAGTGTATGTGTTGAAATCGCTCAACGAAGACGAGATGAAACAGTTGCTGGCCAAGGCGCAGTCGACGGCCCTGACGCACTTGAGCTTTGATGAGGCGGCCGCCGATACTCTGATCGGTTATGCGGATGGCGATGCGCGCCGCTTCCTGAATTTGCTGGAACAGGCCGAGACGGCCGCCAGCTCGACGGGCACGACCAGGATCGACGCGGCCTTCGTCGACAATGCACTGACCTTGAATTCACGCCGTTTCGACAAGGGCGGCGACAATTTCTATGACCAGATTTCCGCGTTGCATAAGTCCGTGCGGGGATCGAATCCCGATGCGGCCCTGTACTGGTTTTGCCGCATGATCGACGGCGGCGCGGACCCGCGCTATCTGTCGCGGCGCATCGTGCGCATGGCCTGGGAAGACATCGGCCTGGCCGACCCCCGCGCCTTGACGATGGTCAATGACGCAGCAGAAACGTATGAACGGCTCGGTTCGCCCGAAGGTGAGCTGGCCTTGGGCCAGGCCGTGATCTATCTGGCGATTGCGGCGAAAAGCAATGCCGGCTACAACGCCTTCAACACGGCCATGGCGTTCGTCAAGAAGGATAAATCCAAGGAAGTGCCCGTGCATTTGCGCAATGCGCCGACGAAGCTGATGAAGGAACTGGGCTACGGTCACGCTTACCGCTATGCGCACGACGAGCCTGATGCGTATGCGGCCGGCGAAACCTACTTCCCGGACGGCATGGCGGAACCGGGCTGGTACCAGCCCGTGCCGCGCGGCCTGGAAAGTAAAATTGCCGACAAGCTGGTCTGGCTGCGCGAGCTGGACAGGAAAGCAGGGAAGGGCTGAGGTTATAGCCCCAGCACGGTAAAGCCGTCGTCTTGCGGAGAGTAGCCGACCAGCTGGCGCGTCGCCGCAATCGACAGGCGCTTATAGCGGTTGTCCGACACGCCATGCACGACGTGGTAGCCAGCCGGCACGTCAGCAGTCACGCATCGGGCCAGCAACTGCACCACGTCCCGCTCGCTGATGAAGGCGGCGATGTCGCGCGCGCTGTGCTCTTGCCCTGGCGCAAAGTTGGCCACGTTGGCGATGCGCACGGCGATCGCCGTCATGCCATGCTGGTGCGCGAACGCGGAAGCGACGCCTTCACCGAAGGCCTTGCTGGCGCCATACATGTTCGCCGGTCGCGCCGGCATGTTTTCCTGCACTTGCACGTCCAGCGGATAGCCTTCGATGGCTTGCGCGCTGCTGGCAAGCACGACTCTTTTCACGCCTTGCGCCTGCGCCGCGCGGAAAATGTTGTGCGTGCCGACGATATTCGGCTGCAGCAGTTGCGCATCGAAATCGGCGCTGGCGTGCGGCACGCCGGCCAGGTGCAGCGCCACATCGATATCGGCACAGGCGGCCAGGCAGGCCGCATAGTCGCTGACGTCGAGCTCGATGGATGGGCAGGGCGCTTCGGCCAGCTTGCCTGTGTGCAGGTCGGCCAGGCGCAGGGAGAATTCCCCGTGCCGGCGCTTCCAGAAAGCGGTGCCGATGATGCCGGCGGCGCCCGTGAGGAGGACGCGCAGTGGTTCTTGGCTCATGTATTCCTTGTATTCAGTGTGTGAGGCAGTGCCAGGTGCAGCCAGCGCAGCAGGGCGGGACGCGGTACGGCCGTCGCATGCACGCGGATGTGTCCGCTACCCACGGCTTCGACCAGCACCAGGCCGTCATTCGGTATCGTATAGCGTTCGCCGCTGCGCAGCACGCAATCCTCGAACTGGGCGTAGGCCGTGATCCAAGCCGTGCCGGACAGGCATTCGATGACCCTGGCATGCGCTTTTTCCAGACGCAAGGGCTGTTCGCTGCGTAATTCATGGTCGGTATGCATGGCATCGCTCCTGTTGTGCTGACTGGAACAGCTTAGGCGCTTGCGGTGAACCATGACAGATGCAGGAAAACGAAATTGTGATGAATACAGTACATTTCGTCGTAGACTGTGCTTATCAAAAAACTCGGCAACTGTATCTGTGCCGGCGCCGCGCGGCAGCCGCATACTGAAGGGATGAACATGAGCGCGCATTTGAATCTGTACGAGCACCTGGCCAACGAGCTGGGCGCCCTGATCGACTCGCGCGTGTTCGCGCCCGGCGACCGCCTGCCATCGATCCGCCACCTGGCGCAGCAAAAGCGCATCTCCATCAGCACCGTGATGCAAGCCTTGCGCCTGATGGAAGACCGGGGGCAAGTCGATGCGCGGCCACAGTCCGGCTATTTCGTGCGCCACCGCGCGCCGCGCCGCCCGTGCAGCGCCGACGCGCAGCACTTGAAGGAGCCGGCCTTTGTCGGCATCAACAATCTGTTGATGCGCGTGCTGAAGGACAACGAGACGGCGAATATCGTGCAGCTGGGCACGGCCTGGCCGCCCGACGAGATCCTGCCGATCAAGCGCATGCAGCGCACCATCAGCGCCGTGGCGCGGCGCGAGCCCGCTTTATTGAGCAAGGTCAGCTGTTACGACGTCAGCGAAGGCAATTTCTTGCGCCAGGTGACGCGCCGCGCGCTGGACTGGGGCAAGCTCGATCCGCACGAGATCGTCGTGACGAATTCCTGCACGGAAGCGATCAGCCTGTGCCTGCGCGCCGTCGCCAGGCCGGGCGACACCATCGCCATCGAGTCGGCCACGTATTTCGTGCTGCTGCAGATGATCGAAAGCCTGGGCATGAAGGCGCTGGAAATTCCCACCGACCCGAAGACGGGGCCGTCGCTCGATGCGCTGGAGCTGGCCTTGCGCGCCGGTCTTGTGCAAGCCTGCCTGTTCGTGCCGAACGCAAATAATCCTTTGGGTTGCGTCATGCCGGAAGAAAACAAGAAGCGGCTGGCGGGGCTGCTGTCTGAATTCAATATTCCATTGGTGGAAGACGATGTCTATGGCGACCTGTGCTTTGCCCCGCAGCGGCCGTGGCCCGTGAAAGCCTACGATACGAGCGGCAATGTGTTGCTGTGCTCCTCGTTTTCCAAGGCGATTACCCCTGCGTCGCGCGTCGGTTACGTGCTGGCCGGGCGTTTCGCGCAGGAAGTGGCCTTGCTGAAAACCGTGTCGAGCGGCGCCACCAGCCATTTCTTCCAGGCCGTGCTGGCCGATTTTCTGGAAGGCAGCAGCTATGACCAGCAGCTGCGCAAGATGCGGCGCACCCTGGTGCAGCGCATCGCGCGCATGTCCGACGCCGTGGCGGCCAGCTTTCCGGCGGACTGCATGCTGTCCGAGCCGCAGGGCGGTTTCGTGCTGTGGGTGCAGATGCCGCCGCAAGTCGATGCGCTGGCCCTGCATGGCCCGGCCATCGCCGACGGCGTGGCGTACATGCCGGGCCAGCTGTTCTCGGCCTCGGGCAAGTTTGGCAATTATCTGCGTCTCAATTGCGGCAATGCATGGACGCCGCGCATCGAGCAGGCTATCAGCCGGTTAGGGCGTCTGGTCAAGGACGCCTTGTAGAACGCCTGTCAAAACCTACTGCGCGGCGCGCTTTGCGGCCTGCGATGCTCACCGTGCTCTAGCACGGTTGCGCTTCTTAGCCACAAATCACTGCCGCTCGCTACGGTTTTGTCAGGCGTTGTTCATTCCCTTGTTTTCCCTTCAGTCCCCGTTTTTCACCGTTCGCTCCCTGTTTTTCGCTGCTGGTCGCAAGCCGGTGGTGTTGTTCGTGGCCGTTGGCTAAAGTACCACCATACCAGCAGCAGTCAACGACGCAAACTAACCAGGAGTCACATCATGAACGCACTGAAAAACATGGAAATCACCTTTGTCGCCGCCGCCATCATCGCCATCGGCGCCAGCTTCGCCACCGCCGGCGCGAATACCGTGGAAGTGAGCGCCAGCAGCACCGTGATCGCCCAGGCTGCCGACAGCACGATGCCCGTCGTTACCGTCAGCGCCCGCCGCCTGAGCGCTGCCGAAAAAGCCGCCTTTATCTAAGCGCTAAACTAAGCAGCAGCCGCAAAGCGGGCGCGAGTGCCCAGCCATGCCGCCATGACGATGGCCGGCCATGTGCAAAACTCCTAAAGAACTGAACGGGTCTTGGTACAATGAGTGCTTTCGATACATCGGCACCGCCATCCACCCATGATAGATATCCAACTTCTCCGTAAAGACATCGCCACCGTCGCAGAACGCCTGGCGACGCGCAAATTCCAGCTCGACGTGGCAGGTTTTACCGCCCTCGAAGCCGAACGCAAGGCGATCCAGACGCGCACCGAAGAGCTGCAGGGCAAGCGCAATGCGCTGTCCAAGCAAATCGGCATGCTGAAAGGCAAGGGGGAAGACACCTCGGCCGTGATGGCGCAAGTGGCCGGCCTGGGCGATGAGCTGAAAGCCGATGAAACGGCCCTGAGCGTGGTGCAAGCCAAGCTGAGCGATTTCATCATGGCCGTGCCGAACCTGCCGCATGAATCGTCGCCGCTGGGTACGGACGAGTCGGGCAATGTGGAAGTGCGCAAGGTCGGCACGCCACGCACGTTCGACTTTGAAGTCAAGGATCACGTCGACGTGGGCGCCCCGCTGGGCCTCGATTTCGAAGTGGCCACCAAGCTGACCGGTTCGCGCTTCTCCGTCATGAAGGGCGGCATCGCCCGTCTGCACCGCGCGCTGGCACAATTCATGCTCAACACCCACGTGGACGAGCATGGCTACACGGAATGCTATACGCCGTACATGGTCAACGCCGATTCGCTGCGCGGCACGGGTCAGCTGCCGAAATTTGAAGCCGATCTCTTCTCGGTGAAAAAAGGCGGCGCGGAAGGCGAGGGCGAGACCTTCTACCTGATCCCGACCTCGGAAGTGTCGCTGACGAATATCGCGCGCGATGAAATCCTGGCGCTCGACCAACTGCCCCTGAAAATGACGGCCCACACGCCATGCTTCCGCTCGGAAGCGGGCAGCTATGGCCGCGACACGCGCGGCATGATCCGCCAGCACCAGTTCGATAAAGTCGAAATGGTGCAAGTGGTGCACCCGGACACCTCGTACCAAGTGCTGGACGAGATGGTCGGCCATGCGGAAGCCATCCTGCAACGCCTGGGCCTGCCATACCGCGTGATGTCGCTGTGCACGGGCGACATGGGTTTCGGCGCCACCAAGACCTTCGACCTGGAAGTATGGCTGCCGGCGCAAAACACCTACCGCGAAATCTCGTCCCTGTCGAACTGCGAAGCCTTCCAGGCCCGCCGCATGCAAGCGCGTTTCCGCAACGCCGCCGGCAAGCCGGAACTGGCGCACACCCTGAACGGCTCCGGCCTGGCAGTAGGCCGCACTTTGGTTGCCGTGCTGGAAAACTACCAGCAGGCAGACGGCAGCGTCGAGATCCCGGTCGTGCTGCGCCCGTACATGGGTGGCCTGACGCATCTGACGGCTTAAAATAGTCCTTTTCTTTTCGCCGCGGGCTGCTATAATCTTGCCTTCTCGCAGCAATGCGGGAAAGACCGCAGCAAATGGAGAGGTGGCAGAGTGGTCGAATGTACTTGACTCGAAATCAAGCGTACGTTAAATCGTACCGTGGGTTCGAATCCCACCCTCTCCGCCAGAACAAATAGAGAAAGCTCCCGCAAGGGAGCTTTTTTTATTTGTGGCGGCGGAAAGGAGTACGCCCCCTGCGGGGCGTACGCGTGGGATTCGAAGCCCCGCGCATATTTGCGCGGGGCTCTCCGAATCGTCAAATTGGGTTTTGCTTTTCCAAAGCAGGATCAGCAACAAACCCCTACCCAACCCAACAACACCCATGCTAAAATAGCGCCTCGTTCAAACCGGCACGCCAGTTTGAATGAATAGACCGCAGTAAACGGAGAGGTGGCAGAGTGGTCGAATGTACTTGACTCGAAATCAAGCGTACGTTAAATCGTACCGTGGGTTCGAATCCCACCCTCTCCGCCAGAATACATAGAAGAAGCTCCCGCAAGGGAGCTTTTTTTATACCCACCACATATGCAAGCCACCAGCTCAAAGTCCAGGTAGAAAAACCGCCCAAAGCGCGCAGCGCAAGGCGTTTTTTCCTCCACTCAGGCATTGAACGTCAGCGCCGCCACTAACGAAACAAGCTAGTGCGCCAGCCTCGCCACCGCAAATGCCACGACCGACATGGCAATCATCGTCCCCACGCACCATAAAATCATGGCTGATCTGGCCGCAGCCACATCGCTTTTTGTCGCGTAATCGGCATGCTCCATTTTCATATCCGCCGTATCCCGCTCCTGTGTGTCGCCCCGTCCGCTCATGACCGCATCTCCTCGTTGCCCACTCCATGCTCCGCGCTTTTTTCAGCGCTGTCAAACCGTGTCCCGAGGGTATCGTGCACGGTCCGGCTATTGCGCTGTTGCATATCTGCCCTCGCCGCTGCCGCCCACCTTGACCCCGCTCAGCCTATGGTAATCTACCCCCTCCCATCCCGACCCCACCAATAAAAGCAATGAGCCGATTCTGGAGCAACATCGTCAGCGAGCTGACCCCCTACGTCCCGGGCGAGCAACCGAAACTGCCCAACCTGGTCAAACTCAACACCAACGAAAACCCCTACGGCCCATCGCCCCAAGTGCTGGCCGCGCTGCGCGAAGCCGCCAACGACAGCCTGCGCCTCTACCCGGACCCTTCCGCCAGCGAACTGAAGCAAACCCTGGCTACTTACCACGGCCTGAACAGCACGCAAGTGTTCGTCGGCAACGGTTCCGACGAAGTGCTGGCGCTGGCTTTCATGGCCTTGCTCAAGCACGATGCGCCGCTGCTGTTTCCGGACATCAGCTACAGCTTCTATCCCGTGTATTGCAAGCTGTACGGCATCGATTACCGCACGGTAGCGCTCGACGAGGCCATGCGCATCCGCCCGCAAGACTATCAGGGGCCGTGCGGCGCCATCATCTTCCCCAATCCCAATGCGCCGACTGGCGTTGACTTGCCGCTGGCCGGCGTGGAAACCCTGCTGCGCGCCCATCCCGACGCCGTGGTGGTGGTCGATGAGGCGTATGTGGATTTCGGCGGAGAAAGCGCCGTGGCCCTGGTCGAGCGGTATCCGAACTTGCTGGTGGTGCAGACGTTCTCGAAATCGCGTTCGCTGGCCGGCTTGCGCGTCGGGTGCGCCTTCGGACATCCGGACTTGGTCGAGGCGCTGGAAAGAGTGAAGAACAGTTTCAATTCGTATCCGCTGGACCGGCTGGCGCTGGCTGGCGCCGTGGCCTCGCTGCACGACGAAGCGTATTTCCAGCAGACGCGCCAGGCCGTCATCGCCAGCCGCGAACAGCTGACGGCGGACCTGGCGGCGCTGGGCTTCGAGGTGCTGCCGTCGGTGGCCAACTTTGTCTTTGCCTGCCACCCACAGCATGACGCGGCGCAACTGGCGGCCGGCTTGCGCGCCCGCTCCGTGATCGTGCGCCACTTCAATGCCCCCCGCATCAGCCAGTATTTGCGCATCAGCATCGGCAACGCGGCCGAGTGTGCCGCCCTGATGGCGGCGTTGCGCGAAGTGCTGTGACGCCATGCTGACCTTCGTTCCTGCCAGCCTGGCCGATGGCGAGGCACTGGCCAGCCTGCGCGTGGCCGCCATGCGCGAAAGCCTGGAGCGCATCGGCCGCTATGATCCGCAACGTGCGCGCCAGCGCTTCCTGGCCACGTTCGACCCCGATTGCACCTGGCAGTTGCGCCACGGCGGCGCGCTGGCCGGTTTCTATGTGTTGCGCCCGCAAGCGGAGCATTTGCTGCTCGACCACCTCTACCTGGCGCCAGAATGCCAGCGGCAAGGCCTGGGCGCGGCCGTGCTGGCGCGCGTGTTTGCCGGGGCCGATGCGGCCCGCAAGAGCGTGCGCGTGGGCGCCTTGCGCGGCAGCGAGGCGAACCGTTTCTATGTGCGTCACGGCTTCGTGCCCGATGGCGAGGAAGAGTTCGACCTGTATTATCGGCGCGCCCCGGAACCTTGATGCTGCCGGCGGCGACTGTTTGTGCAACAATAATCGGATTCATTCATCGACAGGACGGACAATATGGCAAAAGTGGCATTCATCGGTTTGGGCGTCATGGGTTTCCCCATGGCAGGTCACTTGGCGGCGGGCGGGCACGACGTCAACGTGTACAACCGCAACCCGGCCCGCGCGGCCGCCTGGCTGGAGCAGCACAAGGGCCACAGCGCCGCCACGCCGGCCGCCGCCGCTGCGGGCGCCGCCGCTGCGGGCGCCGAGTTCGTCTTCACCTGCATCGGCAACGATAACGACCTGTACCAAGTCATCCTGGAAGAGGGCGGCTTGCTGTCCGCCATGGCGCCGGGCAGCATCCTGATCGACCATACGACGGCGTCCGCCGAAGCGGCGCGCACCATCCATGCGGCGGCAAAAGAGCAGGGCGTGTTCTTCCTCGACGCGCCCGTGTCCGGCGGCCAGGCGGGTGCGGAAAACGGGAAGCTGACGGTGATGGTGGGTGGCGACGCGGAAGCGTACGCGCGGGCCGAGCCTGTCATCGCCCTGTTTTCGCGCGCCGTCACCTATATGGGCGCCTCCGGTTCCGGCCAGCTCACAAAAATGGTCAACCAGATCTGCATCGCGGGTCTGGTGCAAGCCTTGAGCGAAGGCATCGCCTTTGCGGAAAACGCGGGCCTCGATGCGGCCCTGGTGGTCGACGTGATCTCGAAGGGCGCGGCGCAGTCGTGGCAGCTGGAAAACCGGGGCAAGACCATGATCGAGCGCAAGTTCGACTTCGGTTTCGCCGTCGACCTGATGCGCAAGGACCTCGGCATCTGCCTGGCCGAAGCCAAGCGCAACGGCAGCGATCTGCCTGTGACGACCTTGACGGACCAGTTCTATGGCGAAGTGCAGCAGGCGGGCGGCAACCGTTACGATACGTCCAGCCTGATTACCCGCTTGAACAAAAAGTAAAGTTTAACTCGTCATTAGCGAGCGGCGCGTCCCTGCAAAGGGCCGCGCCGCTCGTCGTTTACGGGAGTGAAAAGTAAAAAACGTCAGTTTCCGGAACATCCGGTTTCGATTTTCATGGAAAAGCATGGACTTCGCTAGATCATCGTGTATTATTAAAAAACGAGATGAAATGTCCCAATTTTTAAAACATTATGAGCGGACCCGTATGAAAACCAACTCCTCAGCGATAACACGCGTTGTCGACAAGAACATTCCCTACCTGTCTTCCGCCGTTGCCATCTGGCGCCCCCGCGCCGTGCTGCGCAGCTGGCCCGGCGTGGCCATCGCGCTGGTGATCGCCCTGTCGGCCACCTTTATTTCCAGCAATTACGGCGGCCCGCAACTGCTGTATGCGCTGTTCTTCGGCCTGGCTTTCCACTTCCTCGCGTCCGATCCCACCTGCAAGCCCGGCATCGAGTTTTGCAGCAAGGTGCTGTTGCGCACGGGCGTGGCCCTGCTGGGCGCGCGGATCACCTTCAATCAGATCGCCTCGGTCGGTGTGACGCCGTTATTGATCGTCGTCGGCGGCCTGGTGGCGACTTTGGGCTTCGGCTATCTGCTGGCCAGGTGGCTCAAGCGTCCCATCACGGAAGGCATTCTGTCGGGCGGCTCGGTCGCCATCTGCGGCGCGTCGGCCGCGCTGGCCATCTCCGCCGTGCTGCCGCAAACCAAGGAAAACGAAAAATTCACCCTCTTGACGGTGGTGGGCGTGACGTCGCTGTCGACCCTGGCCATGATCGTCTATCCGCTGCTGGTCAAGCTGCTGGGCTTTGATCCGACGGAAGCGGGCGTGTTCATCGGCGGCACCATCCATGACGTGGCGCAAGTGGTGGGGGCCGGCTACCTGGTCAGCAACCATACGGGCGACGTGGCCACCTTCGTCAAACTGACGCGCGTCGCCTGCCTCGTGCCCGTCGTGCTGGGTCTGTCGATCATGTTCAAGCGCAAGGACGGCAAGAGCGAAGTCGATGCGCCGCCGCTCGTGCCCTTCTTCCTGATCGGCTTTGTCTGGCTCGTCATCACGAACAGCCTGGGCCTGATCCCGCAGGAAGTGAATGGCTGGATCAACAATGCCTCGCGCGCCTGCCTCGTCATCGCTATCGCGGCCCTGGGCGTGAAAACCTCGTTCCAGTCGCTGGCCTCGCTGGGCTGGCGTCCCGTGATCATGCTGGTGATGGAAACCGTGTGGATCGCCGCTTTCGTCGCCATCGCCGTCCTGCTGACGCGCTAAGCGAGCCGGGTCCGCCATGAAGATCCTAGTCCTCGGCGCCGGCGTGGTCGGCACGGCATCGGCCTGGTACTTGCGCCAGGCGGGCCACGACGTGCGCGTGCTTGAACGTCAGGCGGGCGCGGCGCAGGAAACCAGTTTTGCCAACGGCGGGCAGATTTCCGTCTCGCACGCGGAGCCGTGGGCCAATCCCGCCACCCTGCGCAAGGTGATTGGATGGCTGGGCAAGGACGATGCGCCGCTGCTGTTCCGTCCCCGCCTGGACCCGCTGCAATGGCAGTGGGCCTTGCATTACCTGCGCGAATGCCTGCCGTCGCGGGTGTCGCGCAATATGCGCCAGATCGTCACCCTGGCCGAGTACAGCCGGCAGAGCCTGCAAGCCTTGCGCCGCGAAACGGGCATCGCCTATGACCACCTGGAGCGGGGCATATTGCATTTCTATACGGACCAGCAGGAGTTTGATAAATCACAAGCGGGCGCCGCGCTCTTGCGCGAACTGGGCTGCCCGCGCAACACCGTCAGCGCCGACGAAGTGATACGGCTGGAACCGGCCCTGCGCCATGCGCGCAGCCAGATCGTCGGCGGCGATTTCACGGCCAGCGACGAGTCGGGCGACGTGCATTTGTTTACCACGGCGCTGGCCGCCCGCGCGGCGGCGGCCGGCGTGGATTTCTGCTTTGGCACGACAGTGACCCGCTTGCTGCTGGACGGCGAAAGAGTGACTGGCGTGGAATGCATCGATGCGCAGGGCCGCCATCGCCTGGAATACGCGGACGCCGTCGTGGTCGCCATGGGCAGCTTTTCCGCGCCGCTGCTGCAGCCGCTGGGCATCCGCCTGATGTTGTATCCGGGCAAGGGTTATTCGGCCACCTATCCGATACTTGACCCTGCCAGCGCGCCGACCGTCTCGCTGACGGACGACGGCCACAAACTGGTGTTTTCACGCTTGGGCGAGCGCCTGCGTGTGGCCGGCACGTGCGAGCTGAACGGTTACACGCGCGAACTGAACCCCGTGCGCTGCGCCGCCATCACGCGCAGAGTGCAAGCGCTGTTTCCCCATGCCTGTGATTACAGCGACCCCGTCTACTGGGCCGGCCTGCGCCCCCTGACGCCGTCTAACGTGCCCTACATCGGCGCCACGCGCTACCGCCAGCTGTTCCTCAACACGGGCCACGGCACCCTGGGCTGGACCATGGGCTGCGGCGCGGGCAGGGCGCTGGCCGACCTCGTGTCGGGAAGGCGGCCGGATGTCGATTTTGCGTTTTGCGGCGAAGCCCCCGGCATGAGGCCGCTTTGGTTCAACTTAGGAGAGCACCACGATGAGAGACGCCACCACCCCCAGCCAGCCACCGACCGGCCTGACCCTGGCCGGCACCACTTACCAGTCGCGCCTGCTGGTGGGCACCGGTAAATACAAGGATTTCGAGGAAACGCGCCTGGCCATCGAAGAGAGCGGCGCCGAGATCGTCACCGTCACGATACGGCGCGTGAATATCGGCCAGGAAAAGGGTGAGCCGAACCTGCTCGACTTCATCCCGCCGTCGAAATACACGATCCTGCCCAACACGGGAGGCTGCTACAACGCGCGCGATGCCGTCTACACCCTGCAACTGGCGCGCGAGCTGCTGGGCGGGCACCCGCTGTGCAAGCTGGAAGTGCTCGGCGACGAAAAGACTTTGTTCCCGAACATGCCGGAAACGTTAAAGGCGGCCGGGGAGCTGGTACGCGACGGCTTCCAGGTGATGGTGTATTGCAGCGACGACCCGATCCAGGCGCGCATGCTGGAAGACCTCGGCTGCATCGCCGTCATGCCGCTGGCGTCATTGATCGGCTCGGGCATGGGCATTCTGAATCCGTGGAATCTGTCGCTGATCATCGAGCAAGCCAAGGTTCCCGTGCTGGTCGATGCCGGTGTCGGCACGGCGTCGGACGCGGCCATCGCCATGGAACTCGGCTGCGACGGCATCCTGATGAATACCGCCATCGCGGCGGCGCGCGAACCCATCCGCATGGCGCGCGCCATGAAACTGGCAGTGCAGGGCGGACGCGAGGCCTATCTGGCCGGACGCATGCCCCGGAGAGCAGGCGTCATGAGCGCATCGCCCTCGTCACCGATGGCCGGGCTGATCGCCTGAGCCAGATTTGTAGCAAGGCAGTTGATTATCGTTTCAAGCGTTTATAAAAACCACAATACCTGGAGATGACATGAAACACACACTCGTAGCGGCAGCCGTCCTGGCCACCTTCTTCGCCGGCAACGCCAGCGCCCAATCGTCCGTCACCGTGTACGGCTTGCTCGACGCGGGCCTGACGTCCGAACACGGCGGCGCGGACGGTTCCGTCACCAAGCTGGCCACCGGCGTGCAATCGGGCAGCCGCATCGGCTTCAAGGGCACGGAAGACCTGGGCAATAACCTGAAGGCCAACTTCTTGCTGGAAAATGGCCTCGACGTGGATACGGGCGCCAACCGCCAGGGCGCCCTGTTCGGGCGCAAGGCTTACGTGGGCCTGTCGGGCGGCTTTGGCGCCGTGAACCTGGGCTTGCAGCACAACCCGCTGTTCACCGCGCTGGACAATATCGACCCCTTCGAGACGGGCATGACGGGCGCTTCGATCAACCTGATGAGCGTGGCCAGCCTGCGCACGAAAAACTCGATCATGTACGAGACGCCGAAGGTAAACGGCTTGTCGGCCGCCGTGATGGTTGGCCTCGGCGAAAAGCCGGACAGCAACACCCTGGGCCGCACCATCGACTTTTCCATCGATTACGCCAACGGCCCGCTGGTGCTGACCCTGGCGCACGATAACCGCAAGGACACGCCGCTGAACACGGCCAAGGTCACCTTGCTGGGCGGCACCTATGACTTCGGCCCTGCCAAGCTGCACGCCGCGTATGAAACGGACAAGGACGACGCGGGCACGGACTTCCGCAGCTACATGCTGGGCGCCTCGGCCCCCGTGGGCGCGGCAGGCAGCGTGATGGCGTCCTACATCAAGAAGGATGACCGCACGAATGCGCGCCGCGGCGGGCGCCAGCTGGCCATCGGCTACACCTATGCTTTGTCCAAGCGTACGAATCTGTACACCTCGTACGGCCGCATCAACAACGATGGCGCGGGCACCAATTTTGTTGGCGACGCATCGAGCGGCGGCAGCGTGCCCTTGCCGGGCCATAACTCGAGCGCCTTCACGGCCGGCATGCGTTTGAAGTTCTAAACACGGCGACGCGGGTAGAGATGGCGGCTTGTCTGTTGCGGATAAGCCGCCATTGTTGTTTCAGCAGTGGTGCACATGCACGGATTCCGGATTCAGGAATGAAACAGTCCGATTTTTCATGAATTTTCATTGACAGCGCATTTCGCAACCGTTAAATTGAACACGTATTTCAAATATCGGAACAAAATATACCGATTTTTCATAAAACCGTAAGGAGACTGAGCCATGACCGATTTGTCCGACCAAAAAGCCGCCGCCGCAGCGATACCTGTGGGCCCGCAAAAGATGACGCCTTCCGAAGCGTTCGTGGAAACCCTGGCCGCCAATGGCGTGACCGACATGTTCGGCATCATGGGCTCGGCCTTCATGGACCCGATGGACATTTTTGCGCCGGCCGGCATCCGTTTGATCCCCGTCGTGCACGAGCAGGGCGCCGGCCACATGGCTGACGGCTATGCCCGCGTCTCGGGCCGCCATGGCGTCGTCATCGGCCAGAACGGCCCCGGCATCAGCAATTGCGTCACCGCCATTGCCGCCGCCTACTGGGCGCATACCCCGGTCGTGATCATTACCCCTGAGACGGGCACGATGAGCATGGGCCTGGGCGGCTTCCAGGAAGCGAATCAGCTGCCGATGTTCGAAGAATTTACGAAATATCAAGGTCACGTCACGAATCCGGCCCGCATGGCCGAATTCACGGGCCGCTGCTTTGACCGCGCCATGTCGGAAATGGGCCCGACGCAACTGAACATCCCGCGCGACTATTTTTATGGCGAAATCAAGGCCGAGATTCCCAAACCGAACCGCCTGGACCGTGGCGCCGGCGGCGAGCAAAGCCTCAACGACGCGGCCGAGTTGCTGTCGAAAGCCAAGTTCCCCGTGATCATTTCGGGCGGCGGCGTCGTCATGGGCGAAGCCATCGAAGAATGCAAGGCCCTGGCCGAGCGCCTCGGCGCGCCGGTGGTGAACAGCTATCTGCACAACGACTCCTTCCCCGCCAGCCATCCGCTGTGGTGCGGTCCGCTGGGCTACCAGGGTTCCAAGGCAGCCATGAAACTGATCGCCAAGGCGGACGTCGTCGTCGCTTTGGGTTCGCGCCTGGGGCCGTTCGGCACCTTGCCGCAGCACGGCATGGATTACTGGCCGAAGAATGCCAAGATCATCCAGATCGACGCGGACAACAAGATGCTGGGTTTGGTCAAGAAAATCTCCGTCGGCATCTGCGGCGACGCCAAGGCAGCCGCGAAAGCCATCCTGTCCCGCCTGGACGGCAAGACGCTCGACTGCGACGCGACGCGCGACGAGCGCTATGCCACCGTGCAAGCCGAGAAGGCGGCGTGGGAAGAAGAGCTGACGAACTGGACGCACGAAAAAGATGCGTACAGCCTGGACATGATCGAAGAGCAGAAGAAAGAGCCGGGCAGCTATTTGCACCCGCGCCAGGTCTTGCGCGAGCTGGAAAAAGCCATGCCGGAAGACGTGATGGTGTCGACCGACATCGGCAACATCAACTCGGTGGCGAACAGTTACTTGCGCTTTGAAAAGCCGCGCAGCTTCTTTGCGGCGATGAGCTTTGGCAACTGCGGTTACGCATTCCCGACCATCATCGGCGCGAAAGTGGCCGCGCCGCACCGTCCGGCCGTGTCGTATGCAGGCGACGGCGCCTGGGGCATGAGCTTGATGGAAACCATGACCTGCGTGCGCCACAACATCCCCGTGACGGCCGTGGTGTTCCACAACCGCCAGTGGGGCGCGGAAAAGAAAAACCAGGTGGATTTCTACAACCGCCGTTTTGTGGCCGGTGAACTCGACAACCAGAGCTTCGCCGAGATTGCGCGGGCCATGGGCGCCGAAGGCATCACGGTCGACAAGCTGGAAGACGTGGGCCCGGCCTTGAAAAAGGCGATCGACATGCAGATGAATGAAGGCAAGACCACCATCATCGAAATCATGTGCACGCGTGAATTGGGCGACCCGTTCCGCCGGGATGCGCTGAGCAAACCTGTGCGTCACCTGGACAAGTATAAAGACTACGTTTGATGTGATGGTGTTGTTGGATTACGCCCTCTGGGCTAATCCAACCTACGCAAGCTACGCGTGGTGCCGGCGTAATCCGACACCACCCTGACCGATCCTTGTATGACCCCGGCAATCGCGCCGGGTTTTATGTGCCGGAACCATCTTTATGCTTCCATGGTTCCGGCATTTTTTTACCGAATTGGAGTCGCCATGAAAGCCCTGCACCGCATCATCGCGCAAGCCCGCGCCGTGCCGAAAAACATCGTCTTGTGCGAGGGTGACGACGTGCGCGTGCTGCAGGCGGCCGCGCGTGCCGCTGCCGAAGGCCTGGCGCACATCACCATCGTCGGCAGGCCGGCCGCCATCCTGGCGCTGGCGCGCGAACACGCGCTGGATCTGGACGCCGTGCGCCTGGTTGACCCGGAAACGTCCGACGAGTCGGAACATTACGCCCAGCAATTGTTCGTGCTGCGCCAGGCCAAGGGCATGACGGTGGAGCAGGCGAGAACCGCCGTGCAAGACCCGCTGTGCTATGCCAACCTGATGGTGCGCCTGGGCGATGCGGACGGTTGCGTGGCGGGAGCCGTGCACACGACGGCCGACGTGGTGCGCAGCGCCATCCAGATCATCGGCGTCGATCCCGCCTTCAAGCTCGTGTCCAGTTTTTTCCTGATGATGCTGTGCGAACCATTCCACAGCCTCAAGGGCGGCTTCATCTTTTCCGACTGCGCCCTCGTGGTCGACCCGAAAGCCGAGGAATTGGCCGACATCGCCATGGCCGCCGCCGACAGCGCGCAAGCCTTGCTGATGGAAGAACCGCGCGTGGCCATGCTGTCGTTTTCCACCAGCGGCAGCGCCCACCACGCGGCCGTCGACAAGGTGCATGCGGCAACAGACCGGGTCAAGGCCCAGCGTCCGCTGCTGGCCATCGATGGCGACGTGCAACTTGATGCGGCCATTGTGGCCGAAATTTCGCAGAGAAAAGTCAAGGATTCCGTCGTGAATGGACGTGCGAATGTGCTGGTGTTCCCGAACCTCGACGCGGGCAATATCGGCTACAAGCTGGCCGAACGCATGGGCGGCGCCGTCGCCATCGGCCCCTTGCTGCAAGGCTTGAAGAAACCGGCCAACGATCTGTCGCGCGGCTGCAGCGCCGATGACGTGTACAACGTGATCGCGGTCACGTCCGTGCAGGCCCAGGGTGGGCGCTGAGTTGTTCAGCTGGCCCGTGCTGGCGCTGCTGGGCGTGGTGGCGGCGGGCACGTATTTCCAGACCGTCACGGGTTTTGGCCTGGGCATGATCGTCATGGGCGTGGCCAGCGGGTTGGGCCTGGCGCCCGTGCCCGCACTGGCGGCCCTTGTCAGTTTATTGTCGCTGGCCAATTGCCTCGTGGCCTTGCCGGGTGCCTTGCACCACCTGGACTGGCGCGCCATCCGCGCCGCCAGCATCGGTTTGCTGCCCGCCATGGCGGCTGGCGTGTTGCTGCTCGGCTACCTGGACCAGGCGTATGCGCCCCTGCTGCATCTCTTGCTGGGCGCGGCCATCGTGTATGGCGGCATCAGCATCCTGCTGCAAGCGCCGCCGGGACCGGGCGCGGCGGATAAACGCAGCTTCTTCATCAGCGGCGTGTGCGGCGGCCTGTTCTCGGGCCTGTTTTCGCTGGCCGGGCCACCGCTCGTGTACCAGTTCTATCGCCAGGAAATGAGTCTGAAAACCATCCGCTACAGCCTGATCTTTTTGTTCGCCATCAGCGCGGGCGGGCGCTCGCTGATGGCGGGTAGCCAGGGCCAGCTGGACGCAAAAGTGCTGTTGCTGTGCTCGCTGGCCTTGCCCGTGGGCGTGCTGGCCACGATGGCTGGCAAGCGCTACCCGCCGCCGATCGCCCAGCGCGGCATGCGCCGCATCGCGTTTGCCGTGCTGACCTTGATCGGCATTTCGCTGATGGCGGCGGCCGTGCCGCAATTGCTGGACTAGTCTCCAAGCGTGCGGCGCTTGCAAAATAATTAAACTGCCGTTATATTCCCGGTTCTTTCTAGAACCTCTTCCTTATTGGAGCCAAAAGTGCCTCGCTACTTCGCCATCACCTGCTAACGCTGACGAAATGCTCTTTGCAGCATCGTTCGGCGCGTTGACGCCCCCGATTGCTGCGGCACTGCTCTTGCTCTTCCCGCACACGTATCCGAGACCCTGGTCTTGATCGTCCACGCCCGAACACGTCGTCAGCACCCCTGACCCTGTATGGACACGCCCCGGTGAACGCGGCGTGGGACGCTATGTTTTTACAATCTTTACCCTTATTCAAATACCCGCGCACGCCGCACCTGGAAGGCTCGCGCCTGCAGGACGGCGACGACGGTTCCGACCAGACGCCCCTGAAAAAGCTGGCCGGCCAGTACGTCGTCATCGAGGAAAAAATCGATGGCGCCAACTCTGCCGTGTCGTTCAGCGACGCGGGCGAGGTGCTGCTGCAGTCGCGCGGCCATTACCTGGCGGGCGGCGGCAGCGAACGCCAGTTCAACCTGTTGAAACCGTGGGCGCATGCGCACGAACACGCCTTGCTGCACCTGCTGGAAGACCAGTATGTGCTGTTTGGCGAATGGTCGTACAGCAAGCATTCCGTGTTTTACGACCGGCTACCCCATTACTTCAATGAGTTCGACGTGTACTGCCGCCGCAGCCAGATGTTCTTGTCGACGGCGCGCCGCCACGCCATGCTGGCCGGCTCGCCCGTGCTGTCCGTTCCCGTGCTGTATGCCGGATTGATGCCGGCCACGCCGAAGCAGTTGTGGCAGCTGCTGCGCCATTCGCTGGCCAAGTCCCGGCTGTGGCGCGACGCGTTTGAACACGCGGTGGCGCGCGAACGCCTGCCGCTGGACCTGTGCTGGAAGCAGACGGACAAGTCCGACCACGCGGAAGGCCTGTACTTGAAAGTGGAAGACGACGAGCAAGTGCTGGCCCGCTACAAGCTGGTGCGCCATGACTTTACGCAAACCATCCTCGACAGCGGCTCGCACCACAGCACGCGGCCCCTGATCCCGAACCAGCTGGCCGAGGGCGTCGACCTGTACGCGCCGCAGCCGCTCGTCACGTGGGAAAGCCTGGGTTTACACACCTGCCGTTCGCTCGACGAACTGGCAGCTTTCTCAAGGAGTACAAAATGATGAACTGGAAAACCCTGCAACAACTGGTGCCCATGCCGGGCCAGTCGCCCGATTTCAACGCTTGCCTGGCCGCCTTCCCGCAGCTGGAACTGGCCAAGACGACGCCGCAAAACCCCGTGTACCACGCGGAAGGCGACGTGTGGACGCATACGATGATGGTGGTGGAATCCCTGCTGGGCATGCTTGAATATCAGCAAGCCACGCGGGCGGAACAGGAAATCGTGTTTCTCGCCGCCTTGCTGCACGACGTGGCCAAGTGCAGCACCACGGTGATCGATCCGGTGACGGGCGCCATCGGCCAGCCGGGCCACTCGCGCAAGGGCGCCCTCGATGCGCGCATCGCCCTGTGGGATGGCGACGTGCCGTTTGCCGCGCGCGAGGAAATCTGCCGCCTGATCAATGTGCACCAGGTGCCGTTCTTTGCGCTGGAAACGTCGCGGCGCGGCGTCACGCCCGAGTTCACCGTGCGCGAACTGTCGTGGCAGGTCGATATCCGCCTGCTGGCCATGCTGGCCGAGGCCGATATCCGCGGCCGCATCTGTCCCGATCCACAGCGCATTCTGGATGCCATCGAGCTGTTCCGCGAACTGGCGCGCGAGGAGGGCTGTTATGGACAGCGGCGCGCCTTTGTCGACGGCCATACGCGCGTCAAATATTTTCGCGGCGCCGAGGCGCATCCCGATTATTCCCTGTTCCAGGAGCCGGGTTCGCACGTGATCGTCATGTCGGGCTTGCCCGCGTCCGGCAAGAACACGTGGGTGGAGAAGCACCATCCGCGCCTGCCCGTCGTGTCGTTTGACGATGCGCGGACGGCCTTGGGCTTGAAGCACGGCAAGAACGAAGGGCAGGTGGGCGACTATGCGGAAGAGCGGGCGCGCGAATTGTTGCGCAAGGGCGAACCGTTCGTGTGGAACGCCACGCATCTGTCCAAGCTGATGCGCGAAAAGACGCTCAACCTGCTTTACAAGTACAACGCGCAGGTGGAGCTCGTGTACCTGGAACAGCCGCGCAAGGAGTTACTGCGGCGCAACGGCCAGCGCGACACGTCGCTCAGCAACAAGAAGCTGCAAGCGATGCTGTGGAACTGGGAAATTCCACTGCCGATGGAAGCGCATGCCGTGCGCTACGAGGTGAGTTGAACCGCTAGCGTTTGCGTCCACCGAGCAACTGCGCGATCTCGCTGAACAGCTCATTGTTCAGCGAGGCGGGCAGGGTGGTGGCCAGGCTGCGGCTGTAGTAGGCGCCCAGGTCCAGGCCAAGTCCCAGGCCGCAGATTTCCACGGCGCCCTGCGCTTCGCGGCGCGCCACCACCTGTTTCAGATGTTGCGCCAGGTAAAACTCGTCGTTGGCCAGATTCGTGGCCGTATCCATCGGGCAACCGTCGGACACGACGAGCAGGATGCGCCGCCGCTCCGGGCGCGCCAGCATGCGCGTGCACGCCCAGTCCACGGCTTCGCCATCGACGCCTTCGCGGTACAGGTCCGCCTTCAGCAGGGCCGCGATGTCGGGCCGCGCGCGGCGCCAGCTCGTGTCGCCATCCTTGACCACCATGTGCACGAGTTCGTTCAAGCGGCCCGGATTGGCGGGCGAGCGGGCGCGCATCCAGTCGCGCTTGACTCGTCCTCCGTTCCACGCGCCCGTCGTAAAGCCCAGCAATTCGGTGGTGATGCCGGCCTGGTCCAGCGCGCGCAACAGAATGTCGAGCAGCACGGCCACGGATTCCGCATGCGTCTTCATGGAGCCGGAACAATCGACGAGAAAGGACACCAGGCAATCGGATTGCGGCAGGAATTGTTCCTTGCGAAACAGCCTGCGCTCGGACGGCGAACTGATCAGCTGCGCCAGCCGCCGGCCATCGATATACCCCTCTTCTTCGCCAAATGACCAGCCATCGCGCTGGGGCACGGCCAGCAATTGCGTGAACCGCCGCGCCAGACGTGCCGTGTTGATGCCCAGGCTGGCGATGCGGGCATCCATGCGTTCGCGGTAGTCGAGCAGCAGGGCGCGGCGCACGAGTTCGCCCGCTCTTTCCTCGCGGTCATATGCCGTGGAGTAAGTCTTGTAGCCGCCATCGCCATCGCTGAAGGCGCGGCTCTCGCCCAGCGGGGCGGCGTCTGGAATATTGTCGTTATCGCTGTCGAAATCGAGCAGCAGCTTGAAGGCTGCCTGCGCCTTGGCGTCGCCCCCATCGTCCTGGCTGCCGTCGCGCGCAGTTTGCGCTTCTTTCAGCATGGCATCGACGGCGTGGGCGATGGCCAGCGCGTGCCGCGCAAAGGCCGCCTGGTCGGCACGGTGGCGGCGCAAGCCAGCCAGGTCGCCGCTCAGTGTTGAGGACACCGACCAGCGCGTGGCCTCGATAAAATCTTCCGTCTTTTCCAGCACGGGCCTGGCCGTCAGGCGCGACCAGCACATCTGGAACACTGTATACAAGAGCAAGCCCGATGCGCCTTCCGCCAGGCCGGAATCGTAAAATGCATGCGACCAGGCCGTAAACCGGTGGCGCAGGTTGGCGATCACGCCGGCATGTTGATCGGGCGCAAGCGTTTCCACTCTTAACTGTTCCAGCAGCTCGAAGACGAGGCGCGCCACGGGGTCAAGCGGACACAGGGACTTGTGCAGGGCGGCATCCGTATGCAGCAGGCGCAGGGCCACGCTGTCGGCCGCGCCGCGCAAGGAGGGCAAATCCTGCAGCGCCGCATCGGGCTGCAGATGGGCCGCATGGATGGGCAGCGCTCGGTGGCCGTCGTGCAGGCGCCGGCCCCGGTAGCGTATCGCGGGAGAACCGCTGAGGGCGCGGATGGCGCCCGCGCACAGCTCATCCGTTTCCTGCTGCTCGCGCGTGTAGGCGGCAGGCGCCGTCGTTTCCGTACTCATGCCTGGCTCGCCAGCAATTCCTCATTGAAGCAGCGCTGATAGTATTCGGCCACCATGGGCCGCTCGGCCTCGTCGCATTTGTTGAGAAAGGACAGGCGGAAGGCCAGGGCCGGGTCGCGGAAGATCTGGCAATTCTCCGCCCAGGTAATCACCGTGCGCGGCGACATCAGGCAGGCCAGGTCGCCCGCCGCATAGCCGTGGCGCGTGAGGCTGGCCACGGCCACCATGCTGCTCGCCAACTGGCGGCCCGCCTCGTCGTTCATGGCGGGGACTCTGGCCAGGACGATCTGCGTTTCCTCGTCCTGCGGCAAATAGTTCAGGGTGGCAACAATGTTCCAGCGGTCGATCTGCGCGTGGTTCAGCACTTGGGTGCCGTGGTACATGCCGTTCAGGTTGCCCAGGCCCACCGTATTCGAGGTGGCGAACAAACGGAAGTGGGGGTGGGGCGTGATGACCCGGTTCTGGTCGAGCAGGGTGAACTTGCCGTCGCGTTCCAGAATGCGCTGGATGACGAACATCACGTCGGGGCGGCCCGCGTCGTATTCATCGAAGATCAGGGCCACGGGGCGCTGCAAGGACCAGGGCACGATGCCTTCCTGGAATTCCGTCACCTGCTGCTGTTCGCGCAGCACGATGGCGTCCTTGCCGACCAGGTCCAGGCGGCTGATGTGGCCGTCCAGGTTGACCCGCACGCAAGGCCAGTTCAGGCGCGCCGCCACCTGCTCGATATGTGTGGACTTGCCCGTGCCGTGCAAGCCCTGCACCATCACGCGGCGGTTATGCGTGAAGCCGGCCAGTATCGCCAAGGTGACATCCTTGTTGAAGCGGTAGGCGGGATCGATGTCGGGCACGTGCGGGTCGCGCTCCGTGAAGACGGGCACGAGCAGGTCGCTGTCGATGTTGAACAGGCTGCGCACGGACTGCAAGGTTTGCGCTGCGGCGGCGGGGGGATGTTGGCGTGAATCTGGCACCTTGTTCTCCTGTGAAGCCGCAGCATGGTCGCTACGGCGGTTATGTGTGAGTTGCGGAATTGCCGGTTTGCAATGCGTCGTCGTCCCCGCCCGTCGTCGGCATGGTTTCCGATTCGATGGCGGCCAGGGCTTGCGCGGCGCGCTGCAATGCTGGCAAGAAATGTAAAGCTTTGTCGTGCGTCAAACGGATGATGGGCGCCTGGATGGCCACGGCCAGGTTCGAGCGGCCGTTCGGGTTCGGCACCAGCACGGCCACGCACAGCAGGCCGGGCAGGAATTCCTCGTCGTCGAGCGCATAGCCGTTGCGGCGCACCAGTTCCAGTTCGCGTTCCAGCTTGACGGGGTCCGTTTCCGTCTTGTCCGTAAAGCGCGTCAATTCCATATGGCCCAGCAGGCGGCGCCGTTGTACGGGCGTCATTTGCGCCAGGAACAGCTTGCCGCTGGACGAGCAGTGGGCCGGCACGCGCGAACCGGGATGCAGGTAAAAGCGCAGCGGCGCCGCCGTTTCTACCCGGTCCAGGTACACCACTTCGCTGCCGCTGAAGGCCGTCAGGTTGCAGCTTTCGCCCACTTCCTCGACCAGCTGGCGCAAGACCATGCGGCGGGCGCCATGGAAAGTGTTGTTAATCAAGAGGTTCGACGCCAGGCGGCGCAGGCGCACGCCCGTGCTGTAGTGACGGCCATCGCTTTCGCGCTGCAGCACGCCCACGCTTTCCAGCTGTTGCAGCATGCGGTGCAGGGTGGGTTTTGGCAGACCCGTCTCTTCCACCAGCGCTTGCAGCGACAGCAACTGGTCTTTTTCGGCAATCACTTCCAGCAAGGCAAACAAACGCATCGTGGGCGTGTCGCCTTCCAGTTTTTCCGGCTCAAGTTTTGGGGATGAAATCATGTCCATGGTGGCCTCGGTTGTCTGTCTGAGTGTTATTTCATTTTCGAACTCAAATTGTACCGTTTCCTCGAAATTCTGTTTGACTTTTGATTGCCGAACGCTTAAATTGAATTGTATATCAAATTTCGGAACAAAATATACCGTTTTTTGATAATTTAGACGAAGCTTATCACCACAGACCAGGAGACACCCATGAATGACATGACCGAGCAAAAAGCCGCCGCCGCAGTGGCCACCCCCACCGGCCCGCAAAAGATGACGCCTTCCGAAGCGTTCGTGGAAACCCTGGCCGCCAATGGCGTGACCGACATGTTCGGCATCATGGGCTCGGCCTTCATGGACCCGATGGACATTTTTGCCCCGGCCGGCATCCGTTTGATCCCCGTCGTGCACGAGCAGGGCGCCGGCCACATGGCTGACGGCTATGCCCGCGTCTCGGGCCGCCATGGCGTGGTCATCGGCCAGAACGGCCCCGGCATCAGCAATTGCGTGACAGCGATTGCCGCCGCCTACTGGGCGCATACGCCCGTCGTCATCATCACGCCGGAGACGGGCACGATGAGCATGGGCCTGGGCGGTTTCCAGGAAGCGAACCAGCTGCCGATGTTCGAGGAATTCACGAAATATCAAGGTCACGTCACGAATCCGGCCCGCATGGCGGAATTTACGGGCCGCTGCTTTGACCGCGCCATGTCGGAAATGGGCCCGACGCAATTGAACATTCCGCGCGATTATTTCTATGGCGAAATAAAGGCCGAGATTCCCAAGCCGAACCGCCTGGACCGTGGCGCCGGCGGCGAGCAAAGCCTCAACGACGCGGCCGAACTGCTGGCCAAGGCCAAGTTCCCCGTCATCATCTCGGGCGGCGGCGTCGTCATGGGCGAAGCGATCGAGGAGTGCAAGGCCCTGGCCGAGCGTCTGGGCGCCCCGGTGGTGAACAGCTACCTGCACAACGATTCCTTCCCCGCCAGCCACCCGCTGTGGTGCGGTCCGCTCGGCTACCAGGGTTCCAAGGCGGCCATGAAACTGATCGCCCAGGCCGACGTCGTCGTCGCGCTCGGTTCGCGTTTGGGGCCGTTCGGCACCTTGCCGCAGCACGGCATGGATTACTGGCCGAAAAACGCCAAGATCATCCAGATCGACGCGGACAACAAGATGCTGGGTCTGGTCAAAAAGATTTCGGTGGGCATCTGCGGCGACGCCAAGGCGGCCGCGAAAGCCATCCTGTCCCGCCTGGATGGCAAGACGCTCGACTGCGACGCGACGCGCGACGAGCGCTATGCCGCCGTGCAAGCGGAAAAAGCCGCATGGGAAGAGGAATTGACGAACTGGACGCATGAAAAAGATGCGTACAGCCTGGACATGATCGAAGAGCAGAAGAAAGAGCCTGGCAGCTATCTGCACCCGCGCCAGGTCTTGCGCGAGCTGGAAAAAGCCATGCCGGAAGACGTGATGGTGTCGACCGACATCGGCAACATCAACTCGGTGGCCAACAGCTATCTGCGCTTTGAAAAGCCGCGCAGCTTCTTTGCGGCGATGAGCTTTGGCAACTGCGGCTACGCATTCCCGACCATCATCGGCGCGAAAGTGGCCGCGCCGCATCGTCCGGCCGTGTCGTATGCGGGCGACGGCGCCTGGGGCATGAGCTTGATGGAAACGATGACCTGCGTGCGCCACAACATTCCCGTCACGGCCGTGGTGTTCCATAACCGCCAGTGGGGCGCGGAAAAGAAAAACCAGGTCGATTTCTACAACCGCCGCTTCGTCGCCGGTGAACTCGACAACCAGAGCTTTGCGGAAATTGCGCGGGCCATGGGCGCCGAAGGCATCACGGTCGACAAGCTGGAAGATGTGGGCCCGGCCTTGAAGAAAGCGATCGACATGCAGATGAATGAAGGCAAGACCACCATCATCGAAATCATGTGCACGCGTGAATTGGGCGACCCGTTCCGCCGGGATGCGCTGAGCAAACCTGTGCGTCACCTGGACAAGTATAAAGACTACGTTTGATGTGATGGTGTTGTTGGATTACGCCCTGGCGGGCTAATCCAACCTACGCGTGGTGCTGGCGTAGGTCGGATTAGCCGGGCGCAAGCCCGGCGTAATCCGACACAGTGCTGTGACGAAATTCTCACACATTGTCACTTCTTCATCGCTATTTCAATAAAGAATACAAAGCGTCCCGGTATTTGGATTATTTGATTTGACAAGCCCAAGCATTCAGCTTAAATTCAATAAAATACTAAAAAACGGAACGAATAGTACCAAATTCGACTCACGGAGACAAAAATGAACACACGAGTACCTACCGACGCCGTCACCACCGCTGTCACTACTGATTTCCTGCAAGCGTTCGGCGATGCCTGGAACCGCCACGATATCGACGCCCTGATGGCGGCCATGGCCGACGATTGCGAATTCCACGCCGTGGCCGGCCCTGACTTGCTGGGCAAGAGTTTTATCGGCCGCGACGCCGTGCGCGCCGGCTTTGAACTGGCCTGGCAAACCTTCCCCGACGCGGCATGGCTTAACCCCGTGCACTTCGTCAGCGGCGAGCGCGGCGTGACGGAGTCGACGTTTGCCGGCACCAAGGCGGACGGCACGCGCATCGAAGCGCGCATGGTCGACATTTTTACTTTCCGCGACGGCAAGATCGCCGTGAAGAATGCCTTCCGCAAGGATCGCCCACCGGTCGTCACGGCTGCCAAAGCCTGAGCCAGTACGTTCACCAGGAATGACCATGAACAAACCTGTCGACACCCCATCTGACGTACTGGGCAACAGCACCGCCGCCCGTACGCCCTACGATCCCGCCTTCGATCCGCTGGTGGCCCAGCGCCCCGGCCACGGCAATGCCTACGCGCCCACCTACTGGATCGGCACGGCCGGCGAGCCGCCCGCCGACGACGGCCCCATCACGCATGACATCGACGTCGACGTGGCCATCATCGGCTCGGGTTTTACCGGCCTGTCCTGCGCCATCTTCCTGGCCCAGGAACACGGCATCAAGGCGACGGTGCTGGAAGCGAACCGTGTCAGCTGGGGCTGCAGCACGCGCAATGGCGGCCAGGCGCAATGCACGACGGGCCGCCTGAAGCGCTCGCAGTGGATAGACCGCTATGGGCTGGACACGGCCCTGAAACTGCACACGGAAGTGTGCGACGCGATGGAAACGTTCAAGAAGATCACGGCCGACATCGATTGTGACCCGCAGCCGGGCGGCCACCTGTACATCGCCCACAAGGCGAAAGCCATGCCCGCGCTGGAAAATGAAGCCAAGATCATGCGCGAGATTTTCAAGTACGACGCGCGCATCCTCGACGCCGACACCGTCAAGCGCGAGTATGTGGACGACAAGGAAGCGGCCGGCGCGCTGCACGAGCCGGAAGGCATCGGCATCCACGCGGGCAAGCTGGCCTTCGGCTACCTGCGCAAGGCGCGCGCGCTGGGCGCCAAGGTGCATCCATCGAGCCCCGTGATGGGCTGGGAAACGCGCAACGGCGTGCATTATCTGCAAACGCCGGGCGGCGTCGTGCGCGCCCGCTCCGTGGCCGTGGCCACGGGCGGTTACACCTCGCCGCACCTGCATCCGCAAGTGAAAAACCGCTTGCTGCCGATTCTGTCGAACTCGCTCGTCACGCGTCCGTTGACCCCGGCGGAAATCGCGGCGTGCAATTTCCGTACCCACCAGGTGATCACGGATACGCGCATCCTGCGCCACTACTACCGCTTGATGCCGGACAACCGCGTGCAGATCGGCAGCCGCAGCGCCATCACGGGCGCCGACGCGCCGGACGACAAGTACAAACAGTTTTTGATCAACGATCTGCACCGCAAGTTCCCCGCGCTGACCGGTATCGGCATCGATTATTCATGGTGGGGCTGGGTCGACGTCAGCCACGACATGATGCCGCGCATCGTGCAACCGGACCCGAAGCAATCGATCTTCTATTCGCTCGGCTACGGCGGCAACGGCGTGATGTACTCGGCGCAGGCGGGCCGGCGCATGGCCGAGCGCATCGCGGGCAAGGCCAGCGACACGGGCTTGCCGATCTTCAATTCGAAACTGCCGTACCCGAACATGATGGAACTGGTCGAGTCGCAAGCCTTCGCCCCGTTCCGCCGCCTGGGCCAGCGCTTCCTGTACCGCTGGTATCACTTGAAGGATGAAGTGTTTTAAATAGCAGTAGCCGTACCAAGCCGCCGTATGGTTGACAAAGAGCAACCAGCGGTGCCTGTTCCGCAAGGAGCAGATATTGCCCGAACGTTCACACATAACAATAAACTTGGAGTGAGACATGAACACGATTACGAGCAAAACCCCGAGCAAAACGGTTTTTTCAACGATGCGCCGCGCCATTCTCGGCACCCTGGTGCTGGGCGTAGTGGCGGCCTCCAGCGGTACCGCCTTTGCGCAAAGCAAGGAAGTGACGATTGCCTACCAGGAAATCAACGGTCCCTTCCTGGTGGCGATCGCCAGCGGCGAAGTGGAAAAAACCACCGGCTATAAAATTAACTGGCGCAAGTTCGATTCGGGCGCCAAGGTAGCCACCGGCATGGCGTCCGGCGACGTGCAGATCGGCGTCATCGGTTCCAGTCCTTTGACGGCGGCCGTCAGCCGCGGCGTCGACCTGCAGCTGTTCTGGATCATCGACGACATCAACGAAGCCGAAGCGATGGTGGCCCGCAATGGCGCCGGCATCACCAAGCCGACGGACCTGCGCGGCAAGAAAATCGCCGTGCCTTTCGTTTCCACCACGCACTTCCACACCATGTTCGCGCTGGAAACGTGGGGCATCAAGCCCACGGAAGTGAAATTGCTGAACATGCAGCCTAACCAGATCGCCGCGGCCTGGGAGCGCGGCGATATCGATGCCGCCTTCGTGTGGGATCCGGCCTTGAGCAAGCTCAAGCAAAACGGCAAGGTGCTCGTCACCTCCGGCGAACTGAGCAAGAAGGGCAAGGCCACGTTTGACGGCATGGCCGTCGAGCGCGCCTGGGGCGAAGCGAATGCCGATTTCATGGCCAAGTTCGTCAAGGTGATGGCTGCCGCCGACGCCGACTACCGCGCCAATCCGAAAGCGTGGACCATCGATTCCCCGCAAGTCAAAGCCAATGTCAAGCATTCGGGCGCGGCCGCCAAGGACGTGGCCGCCTCCGTGGCCCTGTACGCCTATCCATCGCTGCAGGAGCAAGCGTCGCCGGCCTGGCTCGGCGGCGGCGCCAAGGGCGGCGTGGCGCAAGCCTTGCTGGCCACGGCGCAATTTTTGAAGGGCGAAGGCAAGATCGACACCCTGGCAACAGATTACGCCAAGTATGTGACACCCAGGTATGCACAGGCCGCCGGCCTGCTGAAGTAAACGTTGTGCGATGGCGCGCCTGCGGGCGCGCTGACTGAACAGAATGCGTTGAACTGAAGTGACTACACCTATGCGGGGCACATGATGGAAAATCTCTACGTCAAGGATGTCAGCGTGATTTATCCGGGCAAGACGGCCGGTGAACGCGTACATGCCTTAAATAATATCAATCTCACCATCAATAGCGGCGACTTCGTCGTCGCGCTGGGTGCCTCGGGTTGCGGCAAGACCACTTTGCTGAGCCTGATGGCGGGCTTTATCGCTCCCTCCAAGGGCGAAATCATGTTGGGCAGCAATAAAGTGGAAGGGCCGGGTGCCGACCGTGGCGTCGTGTTCCAGAAACATGCCTTGCTGCCATGGCTGAACGTGATGGAAAACGTGGAGTTCGGCTTGAAACTGCAAGGCGTGGCGAAAGCCGTGCGGCGCGAACAGGCGGCGAAAAACCTGGCGCTGGTGGGCTTGAAGGACTTTCACGACAATATGATTTATCAGTTGTCGGGCGGCATGCAGCAAAGGGTGGGCATCGCCCGCGCCCTGACCAGCAATCCCGCCATGCTGCTGATGGATGAACCGATGGCGGCGCTCGATGCGCTGACGCGCGAAACCATCCAGGAGTTGCTGCTCGATATCTGGGCCAAGTCCAGCACCATGTTCTTCTTCATTACCCACAGCGTCGACGAGGCGCTGTTCCTGGCGAACCGGCTGATCGTCATGTCGCCCCGTCCGGGCCGCATCACGCACACGTATGAACTCGATTTCAACAAGCGTTTCCTCGAATGCCGCGATGCGCGCGCCGTGAAATCGAGCCCGGACTTCATCAAGATGCGCGAAACGGTGCTCAACATCATTTATGGCGACGAGCGCGCTGTCAATAAAGAGCTGGAGGTGTCCCATGCATAGCCCATCCGCCGTGGGATTTCCTCCCACTACCGCCAAGCGCACCGGCTTCTTTGGCCGCCTGTTCGCTCCCCGCTGCGCCATGCCCGGCGAAGCGTTCGGCGCGCCGGGGCAGGGCAATTCCAGCCGCATCGCTACCGTCACCGTCATCGCCGTGCTCTTGCTGTGGTTTGGCGTGACGGCCAGCGGCATGGTGAAACCCTTATTTTTACCTTCGCCGCAAGCCGTGTATGAAAAGTTCATCATGGCGGCCACCACCGGTTTCGGCGGCGCGACCCTGTGGGAACACACGGTCGCCAGTCTGGTACGCGTGTTCGGCGCCTTTGGCCTGGCGTGCCTGTTCGCCATTCCCATCGGCGTGATGATGGGCGTCAATCGCGTGGCACGCGGCATCTTCGATCCCTTGATCGAGTTCTACCGTCCGCTGCCGCCGCTCGCTTACTTGCCACTGGTCATCATTTGGTTCGGCATCGGCGAGTTTTCGAAGGTCTACCTGATCTTTCTGGCCATCTTCGCGCCGATGGCGATTGCGGCCCGCGCCGGCGTCAGCTCCGTGTCGCTGGAGCAAATCCACGCGGCGTATTCGATGGGCGCCACCCGTTTCCAGGTCATCGTGCACGTGATTTTGCGTGCTGCGATACCGGAAATTCTCACCGGCATGCGCATCGGCATCGGTGTGGGTTGGACCACCCTGGTGGCGGGCGAAATGGTGGCGGCCACGCGCGGCCTCGGTTACATGGTGCTGAGCGCTTCCGAGTTCCTGGCCAGCGATGTGGTGATCATGGGCATCATCGTGATCGGCTTCTTTGCTTTCCTGTTTGATTTGATGATGCGTTACCTCGAACGTACCCTCGTGCCATGGAAGGGCAAGGTGTAAGACGTTCCCGGGAGTGGCGCGCACGCCACAAGTGTTGCCGCCGCTCCTTTTTTTTTAGCAACCCTCACTGTACGTAACCTCCAGCGCGCTTGCCCCTTGGCTGCCGCGCCGGGCCGCTGCATTTCCAGATTGACTTATGGAATGCGGCCAACCAGACTGATTCACACGATGTATCGATGCTGCTTGACGGTGTTGTCCAAATAAAACAAAGCCGCGCGGCAGGAACAAGTCGCAGCAGGGCAGGGCGCACCGAGCTTCAGATATTACTAGGAGACAAACATGATTAGCGACAACCACAACAACACGGGCTTGCAGCACTCGCTCAAGCAACGCCACATGAGCATGATCGCCATCGGCGGCGTGATCGGCGCCGGCCTCTTTGTCGGCAGCGGCGTCATCGCCAAGGCCGCCGGCCCGGCCGCCATCCTTTCCTTCCTGCTCACGGGCGGCCTCGTCGTCCTGATCATGCGCATGCTGGGAGAGCTGGCTTCGTCCCTGCCCGTGGTCGGCTCCTTTTACGAATATGCGCGCCTGGCCTTCGACGACAAGCCGAAGGTGTCGAAATTCCTCGGCTTCATGAGCGGCTGGATGTATTGGTATTTCTGGGTTGTCGTCGTGGCGCTGGAAGCCATCGCCGGCGCCAAGCTGGTCAACTTCTGGCTGCCGGACGTGCCATCGTGGTCGATCAGCCTGGTGCTGCTTGTCTCGATGACCATCCTTAACCTGTTCTCCGTGAAAGCGTTCGGCGAATTCGAATTCTGGTTCGCCTCGATCAAGGTCGTCGCCATCATCGTCTTCCTGTTTGTCGGCGCCCTGTTCATCACGGGCAGCTTGCCCAACAGCATCCCAACCCTGGGCTTTTTGACCAGCAACGGCGGCTTCATGCCGCACGGCTGGGGACCGGTGCTCAGTGGCGCCGTCGCCGCCACGGCCTTTTATTCGGGCGCCGAGATCGTCACCATCGCCGCCGCCGAAACGTCGGACCCGGCCAAGGCCATCGCCCGCGCCACCAATTCCGTCATCACGCGCGTGCTGATGTTTTATGTGGGATCCATGTTTGTTGTCGTCTGCATCGTGCCCTGGGATTCGCCGGCCATCGCCACGCCATTCGTCAGCGCCCTGACCGTCATGAATATCCCGTACGCAGCCCACATCATGAACGCCATCATTCTGACGGCCGTACTGTCGGCCCTGAACTCCAGCCTGTACGCCTCATCGCGCATGATCTTTGCGCTGACGCGCCGCGGCGACGCCCCCACGGGCCTGGTCAAGCTGAGCAAGAACGGCGTGCCGATTCGCGCCATCCTGTTCAGCACCTTGTTCGCCTATTTCGCCATTGCCGTGTCGTATGTATCGGCTGACCTCGTATTCCCCTTCATCGTCAATTCCTACGGCATCCTGATCCTGTTCGTCTACCTGCTCATTGCGATATCTCAATTGCGTTTGCGCCGCCGGCTGGAGCGCGAATGCCCGGAACGCATCAAGGTGCGCATGTGGCTTTTCCCCTACCTGACGTATTTCACCATCATCGCCATGCTGGTGATCCTCGGCGCCATGAGCGTGTCGTCCGATACGGAGCAGCGCGTGTCGTTCTGGTTCGGCCTGTTAAGCGTGGTCATCCTGAGCGTCATGTACTACATCAAGAAACTGGTCAACGACGACCGCAACGGCGACAACGAAGCCAAGGTGGAGCTCAAACATGTCTGACACGACCTTGTTGCCCACAGACCGGCGCCGCTTCCTGCGCACGACGGCCGCCCTGGGTGCCGCCGCCGTGGCCGGCCCAGCCTTGGCGCAGTCCGCCTCCGTGACCTTGCCGTTTGAAAACGGCGAGCGCGAACTGGCGGACTTCCCGCAAAAGCGTCCGCTGATCCTGCTGACCAGCCGTCCGCCCCAGCTGGAAACGCCGTTCAGTGTGTTCAATGAAGGCCCGATCACGCCCAACGATGCGTTTTTCGTGCGCTACCACTGGAGCGGCTTGCCCACCAGCATTGATGGCAGCAGCTACCGGCTGCGCATAGCCGGCCTGGTGAAGACGCCTTTGGAATTGTCGCTGGCCGAGCTGAAACAGCTGGCCGCGCCCGTCGAGGTGGTGGCCGTGACGCAATGTTCGGGCAATAGCCGCGGCTTTTTCGCCCCGCGCGCCAACGGCGGACAGCTGGGCAATGGCGCCATGGGCAATGCCCGCTGGACGGGTATCCCCCTGAAAACCGTGCTGGAAAAGGCCGGCATCGCGGCCAGCGCCGTGCAAGTGGCCTTCAATGGACTGGAAACGCCGCCCGTGGGCGACGGTCCCGATTTCCAGAAGGCGCTGTCCGTCGAGCACATCATGGCGGGCGACGTCATGCTGGCCTGGGCCATGAATGGCGAGGACATTCCTTTCCTCAACGGCTATCCGCTGCGCCTGATCGTGCCAGGGTTCTATGGCACTTACTGGGTCAAGCACCTGAGCGACATCACGGTGCTCGACAAGCCGTTTGACGGCTTCTGGATGAGCACGGGCTACCGCATTCCCGACAACGGCTCCGGCTTCATCGAACCGGGCGCGCCCGTGGGCAAGACGACGCCGATCAGCCGCCTCAACGTGCGCTCGTTCATTACCAGTGTGCAAGATGGCGCGCAAGTGAAAGCGGGGCGCGACCTGGCGCTGCGCGGCATCGCTTTTGATGGCGGTCAGGGCATCAGCGAGGTGAGCGTATCGGTGGACGGCGGCCAGACGTGGCAGGAGGCCAAGCTGGGCAAGGACCTGGGACGCTTTTCGTTCCGCGAGTGGACGATGGTCATGAAGGCGCCGCGCAAGGGCAAGCATGTGCTGATGGTGCGCGCCGTCAACCGCATCGGCCAGAGCCAGCCCATGAAAGCCCTGTGGAATCCCATGGGTTATATGCGCAACGTGGTGGAAACCACGCGCATCCAGGCAGTCTGAGGAGAACCATATGAAGATCTTGTTTGCCGCGCTGGCACTGTCGGCGGCGGGCGGCGCGTGCGCGCTGGAAATCCATTTGCCACCGGAAACGGCGACTTATAAACCCAGCGAATTGCCCGGCTACCAACTGGTGCAGCGCAACTGCATGACGTGCCACGCGGCCCAGTACGCATCGAGCCAGCCGCCCGCTTCGCCGCGCGCCTACTGGGAAGCGACCGTCAAGAAAATGAAAAAGCCATTCGGCGCCCAGTTTGACGACGCGGACGTGCCGGCCATGGTCGATTACCTGGTGAAAACCTATGGTGCGGAACGGGGCGCGGCCACCCTTGCTACTGTGGCCGCGAAGTCTGTTGCTGCTGCACCGGCCGCCAGCGGCAAGGACGTGAAAACCTTGCTGGCGACGAACGGCTGCATGGCTTGTCACGCGCTCGACCAGAAAGTGGTCGGCCCGGGTTTTACCGAGGTGGCAGCCAGGTACAAGGGCAAGGATGGTGCCGCCGCCGTGGCGGCCAACATCCGCAGTGGCGGCGCCGGCAAATGGGGGCCCGTGCCCATGCCGCCGTTCAGCCAGCTCAGTGCAGCCGATGCGGCCAGTCTGGCGAAGTACGTGCTGAACAGATAAGTTCGTCCCGGACGCGCGGCAACCCTTAATACCACTTTCCGCCGCCTCTCTTGCGCGGTATTGCCCACTGCCATTGCGCAGCGGGCTTTTTTTACTTCCCCCATTCGCCGCCGCATCGCTTGCCAAAGCAACAATCCTCAGCACTGGTATTGTAAAAAACACCGTTATACAAAACCACTTGACTACCAATTTAGGGCGTCGCATTCTCTGTGCAGAAAGCCGACGCTTCGCTGTGCTTTCTTTACGTACAACATAAAAAGCTACTTCGATAGTTTTCGTATAACGTTCAGGAGACACTGTGAAGACACGGCAAATTAGTCGGCTGGCCTCGCCTTTGATGGCTGGCCTGCTGGGCAGCGCGCTGCTCGCTTGCGGCGGCAATTCCACCACCGAACCCCCGTCGACCCTGCTGGCCGCCACGGCCGCCAGCGACAGTTGCGCGGCCTGGAGCGCCGCTGCCGTCTACACGGCGGGCCAGTGCGCCGTCTACGACGGCAAGGTGTACCGGGCCAAATGGTGGGTGCAGGGCACGGCGCCGAACAATGACCAGTGGGGACCGTGGAGCCTCGATAGCAGCACGCCCACCCCGACTCCAACCCCGACGCCAACGCCGACGCCGACACCGACTCCCACGCCAGGCGTGCCCACCAAGGCCCAGGCCGAGGCCAACGAGGCGGCGCTGACGAACAACGATTTCTTCCGCAAGGTCAAGGCGTCGATCCGCACCTTGGGCAACACGGCCGTCGAGGCCGTGCAGCCTGGACTGGCCAGCAATCCGCTCAACGTCAAGCGGGTCGAGCGCCTGCTGCCGGCGGCGAAGTGGGATTACTATTTTGCCGCGCGCGACGCCAGCTACACGTACCAGCGCTTCCTGCAAGCCGTGGCCAAGTTCCCCGCCGTGTGCGACGACTACAGCGACGGACGCAATGCGGACGCCATCTGCCGCCACAGCCTGTCCACCATGTTCGCCCATTTTGTGCAGGAAACGGGCGACCATAACGCCAGCAGCCCGCTGCCGCAATGGCGCCAGGGTTTGAAGTATTTGCGCGAGCTGGGCTGCGACGAAACGGGCGCCGGCTGCGGCTACAACGTCGAGTGCACCGATCCCGTCTTCAACAAGGTGTGGACCTGCGGCAAGAACGCTGACGGCAGCTTCAAGAAATATTTTGGCCGCGGCGCCAAGCAGTTGTCGTACAACTACAACTACGGTCCCTTCTCGCAAGCCATGCATGACGGCGATCAATCCGTGCTGCTGAAGAACCCGGACCTGGTGGCGTCGACCTGGCTGAACCTGGCCTCGGCCACGTTTTTCTTTGTCTATCCGCAACCGCCGAAGCCGTCGATGCTGCATGTGCTCGACGGTACGTGGGTGCCGAACGCGGCCGATACGACGGCGGGTGCGGGCAATAACTTTGCCACCACCATCATGATCATCAACGCCGAATGCGGACAGGGCACGGAAAAGCAGGCCGCGCAAAACCGCATCGATTACTACAAGCAATTTGCCGCTGACATGGGCTGGGATTATTCCGGCGAACAACTGTCTTGCGCCAACATGCAACGCTTCACCCCGGCCAGTTCCGCTTCCTACAACATTTATTGGGAAAAGAACTGGAGCGCCGGTGGCGACAATCAATGCCAGCTGGTCAGCTATCAAACCCCGTACAGCGCATTGCTGGCGGGGAACTACGTGAAATGCGTGGAAGCCAACTGGAATGTGAAGTTGCAGTAGCAGTAAAGGCAGGACCAGCCAGCCAGGGATAACAGTTGACAAGAGCCCCTCGAGGGGCCTGCAACAGCTCTCGATGTAAAACCATAACGGAGACCAATACAACATGAAATCGAATACATTATTGATGGCCCTGCTCAGCGGCGTACTCGTCGCCTGCGGCGGCGGTGGCCAGGACGGTACGACCGCCACGCCGAACACCTTGCTCGCCGCCGTGGAAGCGTGCGCCGTCTGGGACGCCGCCACCGTCTACACGGGCGGCCAGTGCGTGCTGTACCAGGGCGTCACCTACAAGGCCAAGTGGTGGACGCAGGGCAATGTCCCCAGCGCCACCGACCAGTGGGGCCCGTGGGCCGTGACGGATACGCCGACGCCGACGCCAACACCGACGCCAACACCGACGCCAACGCCAACGCCAACGCCAACACCGACACCGACACCGACACCGACACCGACACCGACACCGACACCGACACCGACCCCCACAGCTTGCCGTCCTGACGGCCTGATTTCGGCAGTGCCGAATGTGCCGTACTGCAAGGTGTACGATACGAATGGCCGCGAAGTGCTGAGCAATGGCTTGAACCGGCGCATCGTCGGCTATTTCGCCAGCTGGCGCACGGGCGTCGATGGCAGCCCGACTTATCTCGTGAATAATCTGCCGTGGGACAAGATTACCCACCTGAACTATGCGTTCGCTTCCGTCGACCCGGCCACGTCAAAAATCGCCATCGGCAGCGGCGCGGCCAATCCCGATACGGGCCTCACGTGGCCGAACGTGCCGGCCGCCGCCATGGATCCATCCTTGCCCTACAAGGGCCACTTCAACTTGCTGTCGCAATACAAGAAGAAGTATCCGGGCGTGAAACTGATGATATCCGTGGGCGGCTGGGCCGGCAGCGGCGGCTTCTACACGGCCACGACGAACGCGGATGGCAGCATCAACACGGCCGGCATCAACACCCTGGCCGATTCCATGGTGGCGTTTGTGCGCCAGTACAACTTCTTCGATGGCGTCGATGTCGATTACGAACATCCGACCACCAACAATGAAGCGGGCAATCCGAACGACTTCGCCGTCTCGAAGCCGCGCCTGGCCGGCCTGATGACGAGCTATAACCTGCTGCTGAAAGTACTGCGCCAGAAGCTCGATGAAGCGGCCGTGCAGGACAACAAGTATTACCTGCTGACTATCGCCGGTTCCGCCTCGGGCTGGGTCTTGCGTGGCGAAGAAAACATGTCGGGATTGAAATATCTCGATTACGCCAGCCTGATGAGCTATGACTTGCACGGCGCATGGAACCAGTATGTGGGGCCGAACGCGGCGCTGTTTGACGACGGCAATGACGGCGAATTGCGGGCCGGTAACGCCTACCAGTTCCAGAACATCGGCTACCTGAACACGGACTGGGCTTACCGCTACTACCGGGGCGCCATGCAGGCGGGACGCATCAATATCGGCGTGCCGTTCTACACGCGGGGCTGGAAGGATGTGACGGGCGGCACGAATGGCCTGTGGGGCACGACGCCGTTGATCAGCTCGACTGTCACCTGCGCCGGCACCAAGACGTGCGGCACGGGCGCCACCGGCATCGACAACGTCTGGTACGACCTCGACTCGCAAGGCAAACCGACGCCGGGTGGCGGCAACCCCATCTGGCATGCGCTGAACTTGCAGAATGGCATCGTTCCAAGCTACCTCGATGCGTATAAAGTCACGGACAAGGCGCTGGTAGGCAGCTATGTGCCGCATTACAGCAGCACCATGGTGGCGCCGTGGCTGTGGAATGCGACCAAGAAAGTGTTCATTTCCACGGAAACCACGCAGTCCATCGGGGCCAAGGCCCAGTACATCGTCAACAACAATATTGGCGGCGTGATGATCTGGGAAATGGCAGGCGACTATGCCTGGGATGCCACGCGCAACGGCGGCAAGGGCGAGTATTTCATGGGCACCACCTTGACGGACGTGCTGTACCAGGCCTTCCGCACGGCTGGCGTGTATGGCAACAAGCGCGCTGAAATCGCCATGCCGGGCACGGCGGCCAACGTCAGCATCACCCTCGGCGGCTGGAAGCTGGGCGACAGCAACTTTCCCATCAATCCCGTGATGACGGTGAAGAACAACACGGCCACAACCTTGCCGGGCGGCACCGTGGTGGAGTTCGACTATCCCGTCTCGGCACCGTCGGACATGAGCGACCAGTCCGGCTTCGGCTTGACGGTGATCAATGCCGGCTACACGGGGCCGAACAATATCGGCGGCTTTACGAAGAACTACAACCGTGCCCGCTTTGCGATTCCCGCCTGGCAATCGCTGGCGCCGGGCGGCTCCGTGGCGCTGACCCTGAACTACCGCCTGCCGATCTCGGGACCGGCCAACTACACGGTCACCGTGGGCGGCACCAAGTATGCGCTGACGCAAGAGTACCCGGAACTGCCGGTGGCCTTGCCGTAAGTTGGTGATGCCGTAAAGTAAAAGGGCGGAACCGAGGTTCCGCCCTTTTTGGTTTTTACCGCTGATTCCGTTTAGAACCAGGTTTCGACTTGGAAGCCGTACGACGTGCCGCTGGTATTGTTGTTGTAGATCGGGCCGCCGTTGTTCGACGCGTTGACCGAGGCGGTGGCCGCGTCGTTCCATTTGCCGTAGGTAACAAAAGCGCGCAGTTCAGGACGCGACCACAGGCCAGGACCGGCGGAGATCGTCGGTGCGATGGTCAGCTTGGTCAAACGCTTGGCTGGCTGGCCGCCCGATTGCGTCACGCGATCCGTGCCCAGTTCGCCCACCAGCTTGAAGTTGTTGGTGAACGCGTACACGGGACGCACGCCGACCGAGGTCCAGGTCGACGAACCCTTGGCGTTCGACTCGTCTTTTTGCCACAAGGCGACGAATTCCATGCCGAAGTTGGCCATCGGCTGGATCGCCATGTCATTGAAGATGCGCGTGCGTTTCACGTCCGAACCGAAAGTGGTGTCGCCCGAAGCGCCGAACTGTGCGCCTGCGCCCGTGCCAGGACCGACGCCGTACTGCACGCCGAAGGTATTGCCGCCGCCGAAGACTTTCGCCTGGCGGTGGAATGCCGACAACTGCCAGCCGTTATTGCGCTTGCCCGTGAGCACGTCATCCTTGCCTTCGCCGATGATGTAGGTCGCGGCCAGGTCCAGCGTGCCGTTTTCGTTGACGGGAATCTCGCCAAAGATGAAGTTCTGGCGCACGGCAGACTTGGTGGTGACGACGCCGGTATTCGACACGGTGTTGATATCGTTGTCCTTGAAGAAGGCGTACGAGAATTTACCCGGGCCAGCAGGAATGCGGTCCAGGCCGGCGCCCGTGCCGTTCATGTTGATGTACTGCAAGTCCAGCATGTGGATGTCAGGACGGTAGTAGAAGCGTTTACCGATCCAGGCCGTGCCGCCGTTCAGGAAATCGAGTCCCTGCGCTTCGACATAGGCCTTGACGATGCCCAGCTTGTTGCTGCCGAAATCCGAGTTTGGCGCGTAGGCGTTGACCCAGATGGTGGCCAGGTAGTTCACGCCGCCGGACTGGGCAACGGACTTGGTGTAGCCGAATTCCGTGTAGGCGTCGCACTCATTGCCCAGACGGTATTTCATGGTATTGCCACCCAGGCCGAAGCAGCCTTGCGAACCGCCGTCGCCCGAGGTATTGCTGCCGGCGCCAGCGCGCAGGTAGCCGTGGAAGCCTTCGGCATCACTTGGGTACATGGGGTCGGCCATGGCGGAAGCGCTGGCGATGGCCAGGATGAGGGCAGGTAAGGTTTTCAATGCAGTGCGGTTCATGCGGTCTCCAGAAGAATGTAGGTGGTAGCGGTGGCGCCCAGGGGGACGGTCACCGCACGCGGTCTAATGCCGAAAACCAAGTCTAGCAGCGCTTTTTTAACCACCCTGATACAAAACGTGCAAGTGCTGATACTTTCTTTCAGAGTGTTGTTTTTGCCACATATCGATACTCTTGCGCATGGCAGGTTTGCAAAGGAGTATCGAATTGCGGTTTTGGAGTATCAGAAAGTATCAAAGTCCGGTGCTACATTGTGGTCGTGGTGCCAAGTACCTGAGCATTGCCAACGACAAAAAACACTGGAGACACACAATGAAACGTTCCGCCATTGCCGCGCTGATCGCCGGCTGCCTCAGCTCGTCCGCTTTCGCCGCTACCGACCTGGTCATCGCCACCGTCAACAACGGCCACATGATCGAAATGCAAAAGCTCAGCAAGTTCTTCGAGCAAGCCAATCCCGACATCAAGCTCAAATGGGTGACACTGGAAGAGGGCGTCTTGCGCCAGCGCATGACCACCGATATCGCCACCAAGGGCGGCCAGTTCGACGTGATGACCATCGGCCTGTATGAAACACCCATCTGGGGCAAGAAAAACTGGCTGATCCCCATCAAGCCGGACGCCAAATACGATATCGACGACTTGCTGCCCGCCATCCGCGAAGGGCTGTCCGGCGACGGCAAGCTGTATGCCTCGCCGTTCTATGGCGAAAGCTCGATGATCATGTACCGCAGCGACCTGGTCAAAAAGGCGGGCGTGACCATCGAGGACCGCCCAAGCTGGAACCAGCTGCGCGACGTGGCGGCCAAGCTGCATGATCCGGCCAACGGCGTGTACGGCATCTGCCTGCGCGGCAAGCCGGGCTGGGGCGACAATATGGCTCTGATCACCACCATGGCCAATTCCTACGGCGGCCAGCTGTTCGACATGAAATGGAAGCCGCAATTTACCAGCAAGCCGTGGAAAGACGCGGTCACCATGTATGTCGACCTGATGAAGAAATACGGGCCGCCGGGCGCGGCCGCCAACAGCTTCAATGAAAACCTGGCGCTGTTCAACCAGGGCAAGTGCGGCATCTGGATCGACGCGACGATTGCCGCCTCCTTCATCACGGACCCCAAGCAAAGCAAGGTGGCCGACAAGGTGGCGTTCGCCCAGTCGCCCATCGGCGTGACGGAGCGGGGCGCCAACTGGCTGTGGATCTGGTCGCTGGCCATTCCAGCCAGCTCCAAGTACCCGAACGAAGCGCAGCGCTTCATCAACTGGGCCACCTCGCCCGACTACGTGAAACTGGTGGCCAAGGAAACGAGCTGGGCCAACGTGCCGACCGGCACGCGCAAGTCGACGTATGCGAGCCCCGAGTTCCAGAAAGTGGCGAAATTCGCCGCCGCCGAAGGCAAGGCCCTGGCCACCACGCGCGCCGTGCAAAGCACTTTGCCGCCATCCCCGTACGTGGGCGTGCAATTTGCGTCGATTCCCGAATTCCAGGTGATCGGCGTGGCGGCAGGCCAGCAGATGGCGGCGGCATTGCTGGGCAAAGTGACGGTGGACCAGGCGCTGGAGTTGTCGCAGCAGACGGCGGAAAGAGAAATGCGCAAGGGCGGCTACTACAAATAACGCAGCGTCCTTGTCGAGTAGTTTGCTTACCCCAACGGCGTAAAGCAGGGGTCAGACCCGCCGGGTCTGACCCCAGATTTCACCTTGTCCCAAGAGAATCCTATGAAACGCATTATCCCCCGGACTTTGCTGACGCCGGCCGTGGTCGCCGTCTCCGTCATTTCCGTGATCCCGCTGTTGATCACCCTGTATTACGCGTTCGTGCGCTATTCCATGCTCGATCCGAGCGGCCATCCATTCCATGGCCTGGACAATTTTCACTTTTTCTTTACGGATGCCTCTTTCCTGCCGGCATTGCAGAATACCTTCACCCTGCTGTTTTCCGTGATGCTGATCACGGTGGTGCTGGGCACGGCGCTGGGCTTGCTGATCAATGAAGCGTTCCCGGGACGCGCCATCGTGCGCGTGCTGCTGATTTCGCCCTTCCTCGTCATGCCGGCCGTGAATGCCCTGATGTGGAAAAACATGCTGCTCAATCCGATCTACGGCCTGTTCGCGCAGATCAGCCTGTTCTTTGGCGCCACGCCCGTCGACTGGCTGTCGGCCCACCCCCTGTTTTCCATCATCATGATGGTCTCGTGGCAATGGCTGCCGTTCGCCTGCCTGATCTTCATGACGGCCCTGCAGTCGATGGACCGGGAACAGCTGGAGGCGGCGCGCATGGATGGCGCCACGTATCTGCAGCAGTTGCGCTACCTCTACATTCCCCACCTGGGGCGCGCCGTTTCGGTGGTGCTGATGATCGAGATGATTTTCCTGTTGTCGATCTTTGCGGAAATCTTTACCACCACGGGCGGCGGTCCCGGCTTCGACACGACCACCATCACCTTCATGATTTACCAGCAGGCACTGCTGTCGTATGACGTGGGAGCGGCCTCGGCCGGCGCCCTGTTCGCCGTGCTCATCGCCAACATCGCCGCCTTCTTCCTGATGCGCGTCATCGGCAAGAATCTGTCGAAATAAGGAGACCTTGATGCATAGCAAACTCAATCTGTATGGGCGCACAGCCGCCGCCTGGCTGGTCGCGCTGCTGCTGTTCTTTCCCATCTTCTGGCTGGGCCTGATGGCCTTCAAGACGGAAGGGCAAGCTATTTCCACGCCGCCGCTGCTGTTTTTCACGCCCACGCTCGACAGCTTCCGCGAAGTGCTGGCGCGCGACAATTACTTCGGCTACGCGTGGAACTCGCTGTTTACCAGCGTGCTCTCGACGGCCATCGGCCTGTTGATCGCCATCCCGGCCGCGTATTCGATGGCGTTCTTTCCCACGGGCGGCACCATCGGCTTGCTGAAATTCATGCTCAGTTCGCGCTACATGCCCGGCGTGGGCGCCCTGATGCCCATCTATATCTGCTACCAGTACTTCGGCCTGCTCGACACGCGCATCGGCCTGACCATCATGTTCATGCTGATGAATTTGCCCATCATGATCTGGCTGCTGTACACGAGCATGAAGGAGCTGCCGCGCGAAATCCTCGAAGCGTCGCGCATGGATGGCGCCACCGTGTGGGATGAATTCCGCCACGTCGTGCTGCCTTTGTCCGTGGGCGGCATCGCTTCCACGGCGCTGGTCTGCATGGTGTGGTCGTGGAATGAATCGTTCTGGTCGCTGAACCTGGGCGCCTCCAACGCGGGCACCCTGGCCTGGCTCATCGCCTCGTATTCGAGCCCGGAAGGCTTGTTCTGGGCCAAATTGTCGGCCGCGTCGCTGATGGCGATCGCGCCCATCATGGCGCTGGGCTGGTTCTGCCAAAAACAACTCGTGCAGGGGATGACCTTCGGCGCAGTCAAATAAACTACAAAATAGAGACACACATCATGGCTTACCTTCAACTGAGCAATATCGAAAAATTCTTTGGCGAGCACCGCGCCATCAAGGGCATCGACCTGGAGATCAAACAGGGCGAGTTCGTCGTCTTTGTCGGACCGTCCGGCTGCGGCAAATCCACCTTGCTGCGCCTGATCGCAGGCCTGGAGCCGATCGACGGCGGCAAGCTGTCGCTCGACGGGCGCGACATCACCAGCGTGCCGTCATCGAAGCGCGACCTGGCGATGGTGTTCCAGTCGTATGCGCTGTATCCGCACATGACGGTGTTCCAGAACATGTCGTTCGCGCTGAAGCTGGCCGGCGTCGATCCCGCCATCATCCGCGAGAAAGTCGACAAGGCGGCCGCCATCCTCGACCTGGGAAAATACCTGGAGCGCACGCCGAAGGAGCTGTCGGGCGGCCAGCGCCAGAGGGTGGCCATCGGCCGCGCCATCGTGCGCGACCCGAAAGTATTCCTGTTCGATGAACCGCTGTCGAACCTCGACGCGGCCCTGCGCGTGCAGACGCGCATCGAGATCGCCAAGCTGCACCGTGAACTGGGCGCCACCACGATTTACGTCACGCATGACCAGGTCGAAGCGATGACCCTGGCCGACAGGGTGGTGGTGCTGCGCGATGGGCAGATCGAGCAGCATGGCTCGCCATTGGAATTGTATGACCGTCCCGCCAACCGCTTTGTCGCCCAGTTCATCGGCACGCCGAGCATGAACGTGGTGCCGGCCGATGCGGCGCCGCAGCTGCTGGCGCAGGCGGGCAGCGCGGCGCAGGCGGACGGCTTTGTCGGCATCCGCCCGGAACACGTGCACCTGGGCGCGGCGCAGCCGGGCAGCGTGCCCGTCACCGTCGACCTGGTGGAGTCCCTGGGCGTGGAAACCCTGACCTATGTGCGCTTGCCGAACAATGTGCAGGTGGTGTCGCGCGGCGCGGAGCGCAGCAGCCTGCAGCCGGGCCAGCAGACGCATCTGACGTTCGAGCCGGGCTTCGTCCATTATTTTGACCGCGCCGGCAAGACCTATGCCGCCGCCAAGGGAGTTTGAAATGAGCGCCATTGAACTGAAACAGGCGAACCTGGCCAAGCTGCCGGCCAGCGTTACCGTGCCCGCGTATGCGCGCGAGACGCTCGTGCCCAGCATCGTGCACATCGGCGTGGGCGGTTTTTTCCGCGCCCACCAGGCCGTGTATCTCGACGATTTGCTGGCCTTGCCGGGCCAGGAACACGCGCAGTGGGGCTATTGCGGCGTGGGCTTGCTGGCGCACGATGCGGCCATGCGCGATGCCATGCGGACGCAGGATGGCATGTACACGGTGGTCGAGCGCAGCGCGGCCGGCGATACGGCGCGCATCATCGGCTGCATCGGCGACTACCTGTATGCGCCCGACGAGCCGCAAGCCGTGCTGGAAAAGCTGGCCGACCCTGGCACGCGCATCGTCGCGCTGACCATCACCGAGGGCGGCTATTATGTGAACCAGGGCACGGGCGAATTCGACGCAGCTCACCCCGATATCGTCTACGAACTGGCGCACCCGCAAGCGCCGCGCTGCTCGTTCGGCTACCTGGCCGCCGCGCTGGCCCTGCGCCGCGAGCGGGGCCTGGCGCCGTTTACCATCATGTCCTGCGATAACCTGCAAAACAATGGCGACGTCACGCGCAAGATGCTGCTGGCCTTTGTCGCCCTGCGCGATGGGGACCTGGCGCGCTGGCTGGCCAGCTATGGCAGCTTCCCCAACAGCATGGTCGACCGCATCACGCCGGCCACCACGGATGAACACCGGGCGCTGGTGCGCGACAGCTTTGGCATCATCGACGCCTGGCCCGTCGTGTGCGAACCGTTCCGCCAGTGGGTCATCGAAGACGAATTCCCGCAGGGCCGGCCGGCCTGGGAGCTGGTGGGCGCGCAGATGACGCATGACGTGCTGCCGTATGAAAAAATGAAGCTGCGCCTCCTGAATGCCAGCCACCAGGCCCTGTGCTACATCGGCATGCAGCTCGGTTACACGTTTGCGCACGAAGCGATGAACGATCCTGGCATCCGCCTGCTCGTGCGGCGCATGATGGACGAGGAAGTGACGCCCTTGCTCGACGAAGTGGAAGGCATCGATCTGGCGCGCTATAAAGATACCCTGATCGAGCGCTTCTCGAACCCCGCCGTGCGCGACCAGCTGGCGCGCATCGGCACGGAGGGCTCGGCGCGCATCCCGAAATTCGTCCTGCCGTCCGTGCGCGAAGCGCTGGCCAAGGGGGGCGCCATCACGCTGCTGGCGTTTACCGTGGCGTGCTGGTTCCGCTACCTGGAAGGCCATGACGAAACGGGGCGCGACATGCCCCTGAACGACCCGTATGCGGCGCGCCTGCGCGCGCTGGCGCTGCAGGGCGGGGCGGACGCTGCGGCCTTGCTATCCTTGCGCGAGCTGTTCGGCGAGTTGAGCGACACAGCCGCGTTCACGCAGGCGGTGAGCGATGCGCTGGCCAGCCTGTATGGGTTGGGCGCGCGCGCGGCGCTGGAACAGATCGTCGCCTGACGGGGAGGGTGCGCCATGCCACGCAAAGCCGATGCCTCATTGCCGCAGATGGAGCTGGAACAGCAGCGCGACGCCACGCCCGGCTTCGAGCCGAAAGGCAGTTTCGGCTTCATCCGCTACCTCGAACACGGCTTTCCGAATGCGCTGGTGCGCTGGCACTACCACGAGGAGTACGAACTGCACCTGATCGTCGAGAGCAGCGGCAAGGTCTTCGTTGGCGACTACATCGGCCAGTTCACGCCTGGCCACCTGGTGCTGACGGGGCCGCGCGTGCCGCACAACTGGGTCTCGCTTGGCACGCCGCCGGAAGGCGTGGCCTTGCGCGACATGGTGATCCAGTTTTCGCATGCGCCGCTGGCCTCGATGGCTTCCGCCATTCCCGAACTGAAGGATATTTTTCCGCTGCTGCAGCGCGCCTTGCACGGCGTGGAATTCTTTGGCGTCAGCGAACAGTCGCTGCGCCGTTTCCAGCGCATCCGCGACAGCAGCGGCCTGCCGCGCTTCATCGAATTTTTGACCCTGCTGGGAGAACTGGCGCAGACCAGCGACTACCAGCTGCTGTCGACGGTGCCGATGCAATCGAGCGACGACGACGTGGCGCTGGCGCGCATCAGTTCGGCCATCAATTACATCGTGCACAATTACAGCAGCCAGTTTTCGCTGAAACAGCTGGCCGAGCAGGTGGACATGCCCGAGCGGACGTTTTCGCGTTTCTTTCGCAGCGCCACGGGCAACAGCTTCACGGACTTCGTCAACCGCCTGCGCATCAACAAGGCTTGCCAGCTGCTGATGGAGACGGAGAGGTATGTGAGCAACATCTGCTACGAGTCCGGTTTCAATAACGTGGCCAATTTCAACCGGCGTTTCCTGGAACTCAAGGGCATGACGCCGAAGGAGTTTCGCCAGCAGGCGCTGGGCCGTTTTGGCGCCTGAGGTTTTTTGAGGTACATTCGAGGGCGCAGGCGGGGACAGCCTGGGAGAGACTAGCATGGAACACCTATGGCAGAGGGACAGCGAGCGCAAGGCGCCCGAACTGGAACGCGAAAGCTACGATGGCATCATCAATTACCTGGAACATGGCTACCCCAGCTCGCGCGTGCGCTGGCACTGCCACGAGGAATATGAGCTGCACCTGATCGTCGCCACCAGCGGGCGATTGTTCGTGGGCGACTATATCGGCGAATTTTCGCCCGGCCACCTGGTGCTGACGGGCCCGCGATTGCCGCACAACTGGATTTCCAACGTCATGCCGGAAGGCGGCGTGGCCCTGCGCGACATGATCGTGCAGTTTGCCCACGCGCCCTTGGCGGGCGCCGCGCGCCTCATCCCCGAATTGCGCGAACTGCTGCCGCTGCTGGAACGCTCCAGCTATGGCGTGGAGTTTTTCGGGATGGGCGCGGAAGCGGAGCAGCACCTGGCGCGCATCCGCGCCACGCATGGCGCCGAACGCTTTGCCGCATTCGTGCAATTAATGAGCAAGCTGGCGCGCACGGCCAATTACCGCTTGCTGTCGAGCGCCTCCCTGCGCTCCTACGACGATGACGCCACCCTGGCCAAGGTCAATTCCGTCCTCAACTACATCACGGACAATTACCGCGAGCCGATTTCGGCGGAAATGCTGGCCGAGCAGGTGGGCATGTCGCTGAGTAAATTCTCGCGCTTCTTCCGCAAGGCGACGGGCAACAGTTTTACGGATTTTCTCAGCCGTTTGCGCATCAACAAGGCGTGCCAGCTGCTGATGGACACGGATCAATACGTCTCCAACGTTTGCTATGACGTGGGCTTCCAGAACGTGGCCAATTTCAACCGCCGCTTTTTGCAGGTGAAGGGCGTCACGCCGAAGCAATTCCGGCGCCAGGCCGATGGCCGCTTTGGCGGCATCGGCGGGCCCGTGGCGGATATGCCACAGGCATGAGGACTGTCACGGGCTTGTCACGTTGACTGGTTATGCTCCACGGCTTCAATCCCACCTTAGCCGAGGAATGCATGAACACTGCCGTAACGTCGATCCCGAAACTGACCCTGCTGGCCATCGCCGCCGGCCTGACCCTGGCCGCCTGTGGCGGCAGCGATAACACGCCGGCGGAGCCTTCCAGGCCCGTGGCGCAAACGGGCGTGTTCCTCGACGGCGCGGTGGAAGGACTCGATTACGTGGCCGGCAGCGCGGCCAAGGCCAGCACCAATGCCAAGGGCGAATTCATTTGCAACCCCGGTGATACGGTGGCCTTCAGCGTGGGCGGCCTGGCCCTGGGTTCTGCCCCATGCGGCGCCATCGTCACGCCGCTGGCGCTGGCCGCCAGCACCAATGTGGCGGATGACAAGGTCGTCAACCGCCTGCTGGCGCTGCAATTGCTCGACGAGGACAGCGATCCGTCGAACGGCATCAGGCTGACGGCCGAAGTGAAGGCCGCGCTGGCCGGCAAGACCCTGGACTTTGCCGCCGCCCCGGCCGTCTTCAACGCTGCCCTGTCCGCGCATCTGACTGCCGTGGGCGCGAAATTCGCCGGCCGCACGGTCGATGCTGAGCGCCGCGCCCTCGTGCGCGAGCATTTCGAAGACACGCTCGCCTCGAAAGCGGGCGCGCCCGTCAACGAGGCGCTGACGCAAGCCAACCCGGTCGGCGAAGTGAAAGTGACGGTGACGCGTTACCAGATCCAGGCGGCCGATAAATTCTACGTGCCGTACGAAGGCGCCAACGCCAAGATCAAGGGCGAATTCCCGAACGGCTTCCTGCCATCGTACGGTTCCGGCCTGGCTTACAAGGGCAAGAACGCGGCGGGCGACCTGGAATTCTACGGCTTGACGGACCGCGGCCCGAACGGCGACGGCCCATTGGTACCCGATCCATCGGGCAAGGGTACCATCGGCAGCAAGATCTTCCCGTCGCCCAGCTTCACGCCGTCGTTCGGCGTGCTCACGGTGGGCAAGAACGGCGCCGTCCTGTCATCGAGCACGCCGATCAAGGTGTCGGCCACCGTCAACAGCTCGGGCTTGCCCGTGCCCGTGGGCGCCGTCGGCAATTCGGCCGAGATTCCCGTCATGGATGCGATGAAGTTCGACGCGGCTGGCAAGGCCGTCTTCAATGCGGGCGGCCTCGATTCGGAAGCCATCGTCGTCGATGCGAAGCGCAATGCGCTGTGGGTGTCCGACGAATACGGTCCCTTCATCGTCAAGATTGATGCCGCCACGGGCATCATCCAGGCCAAATACGAGCCGGGCAAGGGCTTGCCGGCACTGTTCGCCAAGCGCCGCGCCAATCGCGGCATGGAAGGCATGACCTTAGATGCGAGCAACGACAAGCTGTACGCCTTCCTGCAAAGCCCCTTGTCCGACGGCACGGCGCCGTACTCGGTGACGAAGAAGAATGAACAGGTCGAGCGCTTTGCCCGCTTCACGCGCTGGATCGAATTCGATCCGACGTCGGGTACCAGTGGCAAGATGTATGCGTATCCGCTCAATGCGGCCGACTACCAGGATGGCCGCACGGGCAACGCCAAGCTGGGCGACATGGTGGCGCTGGGCGGCGGCAAGTTCCTCGTCATCGAACAGGGCGCAGCGCCGTCGGGCAAGGTGTTCAATAAACTGATGCTGGTCGAATTGAAGGGCGCCACGGATATCGCGGCCGCCGCTTTCAACGCGGCGACGTCGGACCTGGAAAAGAGCAGCATGGGCGGCGCCCCCGTCAATGGCGCCGACTGGACGGCCGTCACGCCGCTGAAGAAAACCCTGCTGCTGGATTTGAATGCCATCGGCTGGGCGGCGGAAAAGGCGGAAGGCCTGACCCTGATCGACGACTCCACCATCGCGCTGGCCAACGACAATGACTTCGGCCTGAAAACCAAGATCTTTGACGCGAACGGCGTGGAAGTCGATGGCGCCGACGTGACCAAGTGCACGGTCGACGCCAACGGCACCATCGTCACGAGCAGCGCGGCCGGCTGCAACGCGGCCAACACCATCCGCGTGGCGCGCGGCGACGACCGCGAGCGTCCTAGCCGTTTGTGGATCGTGAAGTTCGCCAAGGCGCTCAGTACGTATTGATGTGTTGCGGTGATGTCGGATTACGCGGCGCTGCGCGCCGCTAATCCGACCTACATGAAAAAGCCGCGCGATGCTGGATGCACCGCGCGGCTTTTTATCGTGAAAGTGGACGGTAGGTCGGATTAGGCCGAAGGCCGTAATCCGACATGTATCCGCTTACTTCTTCGTGTAGGTATTCAACCAATCCAGCACCGTGTGATGCCACAGCAGCGAATTGGCTGGCTTCAGCACCCAGTGGTTTTCGTCCGGGAAGACCAGCAGCTTGCTCGGGATGCCCCGGCGCTGCAGCGCCGTGAAGGTGCCCAGGCCTTGCGCGGTGGGGATGCGGAAATCGAGGTCGCCCTGGACTACCAGCATCGGCGTCTTCCAGTTCTTTACGAAGTTGACGGGGTTGAACTGCTCGTGCTTGGCCGGTGCGTCGTAGTAAGGGCCGCCGTTTTCCCATTCCGTGAACCACAGTTCTTCCGTCGCGTAAGCCATGCCGCGCTGGTCGAACACGCCGTCGTGGTTGACCAGGCATTTGAAACCGTCCGGCCAGTTACCGGCAATCCAGTTCATCATGTAGCCGCCGTAAGACGCGCCCAGCGCGCAGCTGCGCTCGCGGTCCAGCCATGGGAATTTCTTGGTGGCCGCTTCCAGGCCCTTTTGCAAGTCGACCAGCGGCTTGCCGCCCCAGTCGCCGCTGATGGAGTCCGTGAACTTCTGGCCATAGCCGGTGGAGCCATGGAAGTCGATGAAGACGGTGGCGTAGCCGGCGCCTGCATACACTTGCGGGTTCCAGCGGTAGCTCCAGCTGTTGCCAAAGCTGCCTTGCGGGCCGCCGTGGACGAGGAAGGCGACCGGATACTTTTCACCGGTCTTGGCATTCCATGGCTTCATGACGTGGCCGTAGACGGTTTCGCCATTCGCGCCGGCGAACGAGAACTGTTCATATTCGCCGAAACGCACGTCGGCCAGTACTGCCGCATTCTGCTTCGTCAGCTGCACCATCGGCGCGGTTTCCGACTTGGCGTCGAGTTTGCGCGTGTACAGCTGCGCGCCCGACGTCAGGCTCGCTTGCGCCAGCACGATGGTATTGCCGCGCACATCGAAGTCGCCCACGGCGCCCTTGCCCGTCAGCGCAGCGACCTTGCCGCTGGCCGCGTCGATGTGGAACAAACGGTGCTGGCCCACATCGTCGGCGGCGACGAGGAAAGCCTTGCCATCCGGCGTCCAGCGGAAGTCGGCCACGGAACGGTCCCAGTCGTCGGCCACGGTGCGTTTCTTGCCGGTGGCGACATCCATCAGCACCAGGTGGAAACGGTCCGCTTCGAAGCCGGGCTTGGTCATGGCGACATAGGCCAGGGTGCGGCCATCGGGTGACCAGGTGGCTTTCGCATCCCAGGCCGGATTGTCGGCCGTGAGGTTGCGCGGCGCCTGGCCGCCGGCGGCAGGAATCGTGTAGACGTCGAAGTTGGTCGACCACGATTCTGTGCGGCCAGCCACGCGCACGGAGAAGGCCACCGTCTTGCCGTCCGGGCTGAAGTGGTATTCGCCGTTGTCGCCGAACGGTTTCGACGGCGCGTCGCCATCGAGGGTGCCGCTCAGGCTCACGGGCGTGGCGCTGACCTTGCCGGTCGAATCGATCGGCGCCGAGTACAGCGCGTTGCGGCGGCCATCGGCCCAGGTATCCCAGTGGCGCACGAACATCTGGTCGTAGACCATGCCGCTCGCCTTGTTTTTGGCTTTTTCATCGAGGCGCTTTTTCGTGCAGGCGAGGTCCGCGCAATCGAGGAAGACGCCCATGCTGAAGGCCAGGCGGTCGCCCTGCGGCGACAAGCGGTAGGTATCGACGTCCAGCGCCAGGTCGGTGACCTTGGCCGCTTCGCCGCCAGTCAGGGGCAGCTGCCACACTTGCGAGGAGCCGGAACGGCCCGAGAGGAAGTAGATGGCGTCGCCGTTCGGCGACCATTGCGGGTCGCTGGCGCTGGCATCGCCGCGCGTGAGCTGGCGTGGCGCCGCATTCGGTGCGCGCAGGTCGATCATCCACAGCTGCGTGTTGCCGCGGTTTTTATCCAGGTTGGTGGTGCGCACCGTGTAGACGACGCGCGTGGCGTCCGGCGACAGCACGGGGCTGCCCACACGTTCCATGGCCACCATGTCTTCCACGGTGAACCCGCGCGGCGCGGCCAAGGCCGGCACGGCGGCAGTGGTGGCCATGGCGGCACTGAATGCTCCCAAGAGCAGCAGACGTAAACTCATTCAAACTCCCAATGTTATTGCGACGTTGTTGATGTGATATGAACGTGGCCGGCTGTACCGCCGGCAGCCCGACATCATAGCAATAAAGAGGCGCCAGCTGCGGGAGTTGACCGCCGGTTAGCCGGCCTGAGTGGCCAGTTGGTCGAGCGCCACGTGGCCCCGGAAACCGCCCTGGCTGGTGGCCGGCAAGCCAGCTTCGATGGCGTGGGCGAAGCGGATGCCGGGGTCTAGTTCCAGCGCGGCCAGCACGCGCGCCGTGTTCGGATAATCGGCCAGGCTGGCCAGTTGCAGCGGTTCTGCCCAGCGCGCCGTGGCCGCCAGATAGGCGTCGGCGATGGTCGGCGCCGTGTCCGATGCCAGCCAGGCGCGGCCAGCGAGCAGGCGCTCCAGGTGCGCCAGGCTTTTGTTGACCTTCTCGATGGCCATCTCGCGCCAGACGGCCGCGCGCGCATCGCCATCGGCGGCGCGCGAGGCCTGGAAGGCGGGCATGAAGGCCGCGTGAAAGGTCGTGTGCAAAAAGGACAGCACGCTGTTCAGGCGGTCGTAGTCTGGCGTGCCTTGCGCATAACCCAGCTTGCTGTTTGGCGCGCGGGCGGCCAGGTGCAGCAGGATCGCCATGCTTTCCAGCAGCGGCGCACCCGTGTGCGTGAGCAGGGCCGGTGTCTGGCCCAGCGGATTGATGGCGAGAAAGGCCGGATGCTGCTTGCTGGCCGGGTCGCGCGCGTCCACGCGGGCCAAACGATACGGCAAGCCGCTCCATTCGAGGGCGGCAATGGCGGCAAACGAGCAGCCGAACGGGACGCTGTAGATCAGGGTGGTTTCCAAGTCGAAACTCCAAGTTGGGTGGGGAAGGGCAGTCTAAGGGCAATGGTTACTATTTGGAAGAAGGCAGAATAATGTGGTATAGGTACATTTTTTATACCAGGAAGGAAGCAAACCATGAAAGACAATGTCTCCGGCTGCGCCGTGGAAGAAGCCATGCGCTTGCTGGGCGGGCGCTGGAGAACCGTGCTGCTCAGCTATCTGATGGCGGGGCCGAAGCGCTTCAGCGAAATCCGCCGCGCCGTGCCAAATATCTCGCAGCGCATGCTGACCCTGGACTTGCGCGCGCTGGAAGAAGCGGGCTTGCTGACGCGCACGATTTATGCGGAAGTGCCCGTCAAGGTGGAATACCGGCTGACGGACGAGGGCTTGCGTCTGCGCGAACTGGTCGAGATGCTGCGCGCCATCGGCTTGCGCCTGCGCGGGCAGGCGGATGCGGGCGGCGCCTTTCTCGCCCCCGATGGCGAGGATCATTCTCAATAGAAACAGCTGTTGTTATGCAAAGTGCTAGACTGCCGGCCTTAGCTCACTACTCCCGATACCCATGCGCCTGACTTCCCTCGCCCTGACCGCCGCCGCCCTGTTCGCCATCCTGCCGGCCCATGCCGCCACCATGCCGACACTCGAACAAATCCACGCCGCCGTGCAGGCGGGCGTGGCCAAGACCCAAGCCAAGATGCAATCGGCTATGCCGGTACCGATCGCCGTCAAGGTCACCAGCCTGGTCGGTTGCCAGGAGTCGCAGGAAGTGCCGGGCGAAGTGGTGTGCCTGGTGGGCATGAGCGCCGGCATGCGCGATGCTTTTAATGTACTGCCCCTGCGTAACGAGGGCGGCACCTGGGTTGGCGTCGAACGCAAGAACGCCAGGTTCACGGGGCCGTCGCCGGCCGAGGCGCAGGCGATGATACGCGCCTGGGCCAAGGAAGAAGTGGCGCGCAATCCGGAAGCGGCCAAGGACGTGCAGATGCAGGAAGCGCAAAGCACCATGCAGGTCAAGGCCGTCAACGAGTGCGACGTCAAGCGCAAGACGGGCTACCTCGTATGCGAGACGGAATTGAGCGTGCCGAGCCGTCCGGAAGCCATCAAGACGGAACTGACCTTTATGCTGGAAAACGCCAGCTGGCGCTACGTGCCGCGCTAAGCCGCGCCGGCCGCGACGCCGTTCGCGCGTCCGCCTGATACTTCTTTCGCCATAGCGCCAGCCCCACGTCGGGGCGCCGGCGCTGGCGCACTTCCCTCCCGCACAGTATGCCCAAGCGGCGGCCCATGAGGCCGCTGGCAGGCATGCGCCGCCATCATCGGCAGAATACATGCAAAACTGTAAATTCCGCATGGCTTAATTGATATATTTATTGATCTAATATTTATTTCAATGAAAGCGATATAATTGGTGATTATTGTTGTATTTATTGTGATTCTGCCATATAAAATAAATATTCGGTTTAATCATTATTTTTCAGCGTATGATATTGATAATGCGCAAGTAAATGCCGCGATCTGACTTTGTGGAGAACCGTCGTGCTGAAAAAGATAAGGAGTAGTGAGCTGGTGCTGGGAATGTATGTCGAGCGCCTGGGCCGTTCCTGGCTCGATAACCCCTTCTGGACGCGTTCCTTCCTGCTCGAGTTGCCGGCTGACCTGGAACGTATCCGCGCGGCACGCCTCTGCGAGGTATGGATCGATACGGCGCGGGGGCTGGTGCCGCCGGTTGCCGTGCCGCCTGCCGTGCCGCTGGCTGCAGCCGCGCCGGCAACAGGTAGCGGATCCGTCCCGAATGCGGCGCCAGCCAGGTCGCGCGACGAGGAACTGGCGCACGCCCGGCGCCTGATCGAACGTTCGCGCCAGGCCGTGCAGACCATGTTTGACGAGGTGCGCATGGGCAAGGCCTTGTCTGCGGCGCAGGCCTATACACTGGTCGACGATATCGCCGCGTCGGTGCTGCGCGGTGGCAACGTGCTGCTGGGCCTGGCGCGTCTGAAAACCGCCGACAATTACACGTATATGCATTCGGTGGCCGTGTGCGCGCTGATGACGGCGCTGGCCAGGGAGCTGGGCCTGGCGCCCGAGCAGGTACGCTCGGCCGGCCTGGCGGGCTTGCTGCACGATATCGGCAAGATGGCCGTGCCGTCCGCCATCCTCAACAAGCCGGGCAGCCTCAGCGAAGCGGAATTTTCTTCCGTGCGCGCTCATCCGGCCGCCGGGCACCGCATGTTGCGGGAAGTGGGCGAGATCGATCCGGTGGCGCTCGACGTGTGCCTGCACCACCATGAAAAGCTCGATGGCAGCGGTTATCCGGAGGGATTGCGCGGCGAGGAAGTCAGCCTGTTTGCGCGCATGGGCGCCATTTGCGACGTGTACGATGCGATCACCTCGAACCGGCCGTACAAGCAGGGCTGGTGTCCGGCCGATTCGCTGCGCCGCATGGCTGCCTGGCGCGGCGGGCATCTCGACGCGCAACTGTTCGCCGCCTTCGTCAAATGCCTGGGCATTTATCCGCTGGGCACCCTGGTACGGCTGCAGTCGGAACGCCTGGCCGTGGTGGTGGGACAGGCGCCGGGCAAGCCGCTGACCGCGCCCACCGTGCGTGTCTTTTTTTCCATTCGCGCCGGCACGTGCATCGCGCCGGCCGTCGTCGACCTGGCCGCACCTGGTTGCCAGGAGCGCATTGTTTCCACGGAAAGCGCAACGGATTGGCGCTTGCAGGACGTCGACCGTTACTGGGCCGGCGAAGCCGCCATGGCATGACGGCTGGCACGGCCGTAATAAAGTGCATTTTGTTAATAATAAAATATTAAAATAATGGTGCCAGTGCCGTGCCCGCTTTCCTGGCTGGCGACCGTTCCTTGTCCGCATACCCGTCACCGTACGGGCTACTTCTGAGGATGTGACCATGCGACTCAATCTTCCCGTCAGCGATACCGAAATCAATCTGAGCGATACCGAGACCATCGTCTCGACTACCGACTTGCAAGGCAATATCACGTATGCCAACCCGTATTTCATCGCCGTCAGCGGTTACAGCGCGGAAGAATTGATCGGTGCGCCGCAAAACATCCTCCGGCATCCGGACATGCCGGTCGAAGCGTTCGCCGATTTCTGGGCCACCATCCGCTCGGGCCGGTCGTGGAGCGGCATGGTGAAAAACCGCTGCAAGAACGGCGATTGCTACTGGGTGCTGGCGAACGTGACGCCCGTGGTGGAAGACGGCGTGGCTGTCGGCTACATGTCCGTGCGCACCAAGCCCACGCGCCAGCAGGTGGCGCAGGCGTCCGCCCTGTACGCGCGCATCAAGGCGGGGCAGGCCGATGGCCTTGTCATCAGCCAGGGCGCGGCCGTGCGCACGGGCTGGCTGGCCAGGCTGGCGAGCTTGCGCGACCTGCCGCTGGGCAAGCGCATCGGCTGGAATCTGGGTTTGCTGAGCCTGGTGTTGCTGCTGCAGCTGGCGTGGAATGCGGGCGTGTTGCCCGATGCAAGCCACGGCTGGCTGACGGGCCTGTCCGTGCTGGCCGTGTGCGCCACCCTGTATTTCTGGCACAGCTTGCACCGCGCCGTGCTGCAACCGCTGCAGCAGGCGCGCCAGGCCTGCGACGTGATGGCGGGCGGCGACCTGACGGGCGAGCTCGACACGACGCGGCGCGACGAGATGGGGCAGTTGCTGCGCTCGCTGCGGCAGTTGCGCGTGAACCTGCATTCCATCGTCGGCGACGTGCGCGGCAATTTCTTGCGCATCAGTATGGCCAGCCAGGAAATTGCCGCCGGCAATATGGACTTGTCGGGCCGCACGGAAGCGCAGGCGTCGGCCCTGCAGCAGACGGCGTCGAGCATGGAACAACTGGCGGCCACGGTGCAGCAAAACAGCGGCAACGCCGTGCAGGCCAGCGACATGGCGGGCAAGGTCCATGGCCTGGCCGGGCGCGGCGGCGAACTCGTCGGCCAGATGGTGGCGATGATGGCGGACATTAACGCTTCATCGAAGAAGATCGGCGACATTACGGGCATTATCGAAGGCATCGCCTTCCAGACGAATATCCTCGCCTTGAACGCGGCCGTGGAAGCGGCGCGCGCGGGCGACCAGGGGCGGGGATTCGCCGTTGTGGCGGGCGAAGTGCGCAGCCTGGCCCATCGCAGCGCGTCGGCCGCCACGGAAATCAAGCAATTGATCACGGCGTCGCTGGCGCAGGTGCAGGCGGGCGCGAAGCTGGCGCAGCAGGCGGGTGCCAGCAGCGCGGAAATGCTGGGCGCCGTGCAGGGCGTGCACGGCATCATGGAAGAGATCGCCTCGGCGTCGCGCGAGCAAAGCCACGGCATCGGTCAAGTGAATATGGCCGTCACGCAAATGGATGAAGTGACGCAGCAGAACGCGGCGCTGGTGGAGGAATCGGCGGCGGCGTCCGCGTCGCTGCAGGATCAGACCTTGCAGCTGGAGCAGGCGATGGCCCTGTTCAAGCTGGAACGGCGCAGGGGCGGCCAGGCTACCCTTTCGCGCGCGCCCGAGCGACGCCGCGCTACAGCAGGCGCTCTGACAGCGCCTTGAAGGCAACCTTGGGCACGACAAAGGCAAACGGTGCTGACACGGGCGGCAGTTGCCCCAGCAAGCCGCAGTCGGAGCGCAAGGCAGTCAGCGCTTGCACCTGATCCACATCAACGGGCAGGTCGATTTCGCCAAAGACCAGCTTGCCGTTGCGTGGCACATGCGCGATGGCTGCATCCTGGCAGGCGACGAAGGCGACGGCATCGCGCCAGTTGCCGAACAGCTGCTGCCAGCCGGCATCGAGGTCACGCTCAGCCGTGATGTCCGCCTGCACGTCGAGCAGCGGCGCGCTGCCGGCGCCGCTGGCTATGCTGCAGCGCGCTTGCGTGGCCGTGACTTCCAGCGTCATGTTGCCGGCCAGGTGGGTCGGCAGGATGTCGCTGAACAGCCGCGTACCCAACGCATGGGGCAGGCTGTCCATGATGTTTTTCAAGAAATACACGCAAGGCACGTCCGGCGCGCCCGCTGGCGTGTGGTCGAGGTACAAGCGCCAGTTGCTTTGCAGCGGAGACGGCAGCAGGCGGCGCAAGGGGCCGAGCAGTGCCGGGCCGAAATGCCCGTGGCGGTAGGTCAGCACCGTGAACGGCGTCTTGCCGTCGCGTTGCCACAGGGTCACGCCGGCGGGCAGCAGCCGCTGCGCGGCAGCGGCATCGACCAGCCAGCTCACGTAGACGACGTCGCGCACGTCGCTGTGCAGTGTCAGGAAGGGCAGGCGCGACATGACGGCCTGGCGCACACTGGCAAAACGCGTGCAATTGGCGAGCGCGGCAAACAATCGCCCCGGCCAGCCCGCGCGCGGGTGGCGGTAAGTGTTGTCTTGCAATTGGGAACTTTCAGATGCGGTGATGCAGGCGGACGGCGCCGCCTGCCGGAGACGCCATGTGTTATTGCATATGCCAGCCGTGGCTGACGACGATAGACTGGCCGCTCAGTGCCGTCGACGGGAACGCCGCCAGGAAGACGGCCGTTTGCGCCACGTCTTGCGTGGTGGTGAATTCGCCGTCGATGGTGTCTTTCAGCATGACTTTCTTGATCACGTCTTCTTCGCTGATGTTCAGCTGGGCCGCCTGTTCGGGGATTTGCTTGTCGACCAGTGGCGTGCGCACGAAGCCCGGGCAGATGACGTTGGCGCGGATGCCGTCTTTCGCACCTTCCTTGGCCACCACCTTGGCCAGGCCCAGCAAGCCGTGCTTGGCGGCCACGTAGGCGCTCTTGAACGGCGAGCCTTCGTGCGAGTGCACGGAACCCATGTAGATGATGGCGCCGCCGCGGCCGGCCTTGATCATTTCGCGCATGCAGGCGCGCGTGGTGAGGAAGGCGCCGTCCATGTGAATGGCCAGCATCTTTTTCCATTGGTCGAACGGGTAGTCGACGACGGGGCTGATGATCTGGATGCCTGCGTTGCTGATCAGGATATCGATGCCGCCGAAGTGGGCTGCGGCATCGGCCACGCCCTTGTCGACTTGCTCTTCGCTCGAGACATCCATGGCGACGGCAAACGCCTGGCCGCCCGACTGTTTGATTTCCTCGGCCGTCTTGCTGGCCGCTTCCAGGGCCAGGTCGGCGATGACGACCTTGGCGCCCTGTTTTGCGTATTCGATGGCCATTTCCTTGCCGATACCACTGGCGGCGCCGGTAATCAGTGCGACTTTGTCTTTGAGTTGCATATTAATCCTTTGCATTGCGGGTTGGAGTGATCGTGGAAAATCTGACTATGCCAGTATAGCGAGAAAACGGGCTGCACATGCCCCGCGCACGGCTAAACGGCTTGCTGCCTGTCAAGGATTTCCTGTAGCCGCCAGGCGCCGGGATTGGTGCCCGCCCAGGTGCGAAACGCGTGATTGAACGCGCTTTGTTCCTGGTAGCCGAGCAGGAAGGCGATGTCGACCAGCGACAAATGGGGCTCGCGCAGATAGTCGCGCGCCAGGCCGTACCGGGCCTGATCCAGCAGGGCCTGGAAGCTGGTGCCCGCGTCGGCCAGCTTGCGTTGCAAGGTGCGCGGCGTGACAGCCAGGGTGGCGGCAACGGTGGCCAGCCGCGCGGAACCGTGGCGCAAGCCCGCCACGATGGCCGCGTGCACTTGCGCGTCAATGGCGCCGCCGGTGTCTGTTTCAGCTTGACGCTGTGCCAGCAATTGTTCCGCATGCTGGCACAGCACGGGGTACAGGCTGACGTCGGCGTTCGGCACGGGCCAGTCCAGCAATTGCGCATCGAAGGTGGCCGTGTTGGCGGCGGCGTTGAAATCGGGCAGGCTGCCCAGCACGCGCACGTATTCGTCGCGGTGGGCCGCGTGGCGCAGCAAGTCGCCGCCGCCATCGTGGCTGAACGCCAGCCGGGCCGGCGGCAGCGGCATGCCGGCCAGCCAGTCGCCGCTGACACGGATGCCGGCAAAGACGCTGTCGACCAAATGCCGGCTGGCGCCCGGGTAATTGCTGGTCCAGCCGTAATGCGCGACGGCGCCATCGCGCTGCAGGGTCGAGCGGCCCAGGTCGTGCGCCAGCCGTTCATAGCGCGCCGTCTGTTCCAGCACCTGGCCCACGTTGCTGCAACTGAGCAGTATCAAGCCATAGGCGCTGTATGTACCCATGCGCACCCGCTGGCCCACGTGCAGGCCGAAATGCGCGTCGCCCGCCAGCTGCGCGCCCGCATCGAGCAGGCGCACGTAGTCGCGCGCGGCCAGGCCAGGCGCGGACGCTTCCAGATTGTGCGGCGCCACGCCGGCCGCCTGCGCCAGGGTGGCTGCCGCGATACCGTGCGCGCCGGCCGCTTCGAGCAGCGGCAGCAGATAGGCGCCGGCGACCCGGCCGTCAGTATTTGTCATGATGGAACAATGCGATTGTCATGAAAAACCAATACCCTTCGTCTGTGGCGGCATATGCTATCGGTCAAGCAAGAAAATCAAGCAAGAAAATCAGGCAGGGACAGTATAGCAAGCCGCCGTGGCGCGCAACTGGCCGAACACAGGGGATGTCGATGCAACGCTGGAATGGCTGGGGAGATGAAAGCATCACGTATGCGCTGAGCGAGGACGCGCTGGCGTTTTTGCGCGAGCGCCTGGGGCCGGGCAGCGCCATTACCGATGCCACCTTCGACGACGCTTGCGCGCAAGTGCCCGCCTCGCGCCTGGCGCCGCATCCGCTGATCGACACCACGCCTGCCACGCGCGTGCGCCATGCGCTCGGTCAAAGCCTGCCCGACTGGTTCAAATTGCGCCATGGCCGCATCGGCGCGGTGCCCGACGGCGTGGCCTTTCCCGACAGCGCGCTGCAGGTGCGCCAGCTGCTCGCGTATGCGCGCCAGGCGTGCGTGGCCGTCATTCCGCACGGTGGCGGCACCAGCGTGGCCGGGCATTTGACGGTAGCGGCGGGGCCGCGTCCCGTGCTGTCGATCAGCCTCGCGCGCCTGTGCGCGCTGGGCCACCTGGACCGCGAGGCGCAGCTGGCCACGTTCGGCGCAGGCGTGTATGGCCCCGACCTGGAAGCGCAGCTGCGCGCGCAGGGCTACACCCTGGGCCACTATCCGCAGTCGTTCGAATATTCGACTCTGGGCGGCTGGATCGCCACGCGCTCGTCGGGCCAGCAATCGTTGCGCTATGGCCGCATCGAGCAGCTGTTCGCCGGCGGCGAAGTGGAAACGCCGGCCGGCACCTTGCGCATTCCCACGTTTCCCGCTTCGGCGGCCGGCATCGACTTGCGCGAAATGGTGCTCGGCTCCGAAGGGCGGCTGGGCATCGTGACGCAGGCGACGGTGCGCGTCTCGCCATTGCCGCCTTATGAGGCGTTCCACGCCGTGTTTTTCGCCGACTGGGGCCATGCGCAAGCTGCCGTGCGGGCGCTGGCCCAGTCGCGCCTGCCCCTGTGCATGCTGCGCCTGTCGAACGCGGTCGAAACGCAAACCATGCTGACCCTGGCCGGGCATAAAAAACTGGTGGGACTGCTGGAACGTTATCTGTCGCTGCGCGGCTGCGGCGAAGGCAAGTGCATGCTGATGCTGGGTGTCAGCGGAGAAGCCGGGCCTGCCCGTGCGGCCCTGCGTGGCGCGCTGGCGCTGGCGCGGCGGCACAAGGGCGTGCACGTGGGACGCCACATGGGCGATAAATGGAAGCAGGGGCGCTTTCGCAACGTCTACCTGCGCAACGGGGCCTGGGAGCACGGCTATGTCATCGACACGGTGGAAACGGCCGTCGACTGGCCCCGCGTGGCCCCGATGATGGCGGCGCTGGAGCAGGCGGGTGTCAATGCGCTGGCCGCGCATGGCGAGCAGGTGCACGCCTACACGCATTTGTCGCACGTGTACGCGCAAGGGGCCAGCGTCTACACCACGTATGTGTACCGGCTGGCGCCTACCTTTGAAGACAACATGGCGCGCTGGCGTGCCCTGAAAGACGCGGCCGGCGCCGCCATCGTCGCCAACGGCGGCACCATCAGCCACCAGCATGGCGTGGGCACGGACCACGCGCCATGGCTGGCGGCCGAAAAGGGAGAACTGGGCATCGCCGCCATGCGCGCATTGCTGCGCCAGTTCGATCCGCAAGGCATGATGAATCCCGGCAAACTGCTGCCCGAGGCGGGAGGCGGCTTGTGAACAGGGCGCAGTTGCCTGGCATCCTGGCGCGCGAGTGGGACATCTTGATCGTCGGCGGCGGCATCACGGGCGCCGGCATCTTGCTGGAAGCGGCGCGGCGCGGTTTGAAGGCCTTGCTGGTGGAGCAGCGTGATTTCGCCTGGGGCACGTCGAGCCGCTCCTCGAAGCTGGTGCACGGCGGCTTGCGCTACCTGAAGCAGGGGCAGTTCGGCATGACGCGCGAATCGGTGCATGAGCGGCAAGCCTTGCTGACGGATGCGGCGGGGCTGGTCGAGCCGCAGGGCTTTGCCTTTGGCGATTACACGGGCAGGAAGCCGGGGCGGCGCCAGTTCATGCTGGGCCTGGCGATTTATGACGTGATGGCGGGCCGGCGTGCGCGCCGCTATGTCGACGCGGCGGACTTTGCCATGCTGGCGCCGCACATCCGGCGCGACGATCTGCAGGGCGGCATGCTGTACCAGGACGCGAAGACGGACGATGCGCGCCTGGTGCTGCGCGTGCTGCAGGAGGCGCGCCGCCATGGCGGCGTGGCCGTCAATTACCTGGGCGTCGCATCGCTGTTGCGCGAAGATGACAAGGTCGCCGGCGCCACCTTGACCGATGCGGTCGATGGCACGGCATTCACCGTGCGTGCGCGCCTGGTGATCAGCGCCACGGGCGCCTGGGCCGACGCCTTGCGCGGCCAGGTGGGAGAACAGCCGAAACTGCGGCCCCTGCGCGGCAGCCATTTGCTGCTGCCGGCCTGGCGCCTGCCGCTGGCGCAAGCCGTCAGCCTGATGCACCCGCACGATGGCCGCCCCGTGTTTGCGTATCCATGGGAGGGCGTGACCCTGGTGGGCACCACCGATGTCGACCACGGCGCCAGCCTGGACCTGGAGCCGGCCATCACCCGCGCGGAACTCGCATACCTGCTGGCTGCCTTGCAGTGGCAGTTCCCGCAGCTGGCGCTGGGCGAGGGCGACGTGCTGGCCACGTTTGCCGGCGTGCGTCCCGTGATCGGCAGCGGCCAGCTTGACCCGTCGAAGGAAGCGCGCGAACATGCGCTATGGCTGGAAAACGGCTTGCTGACGGTGGCGGGCGGCAAGCTGACGACGTTTCGCGTGATCGCCCTCGACGCATTGCGCCGCGCCGCGCCGCTGCTGCCGGGCTGGCACGCGGATTTGCGCCCCTTGCCGATTTTCGACGCCACGCCACCGTTGTCGGGCAAGGCCCTGGTACTCGATGGCGAGCAGCGCGAACGGCTGCTGGGCCGTCATGGAGCGGGGGCGCAGGCGCTGTGCGATGCGGCGCAGGACGGCGAGCTGGCGCCGATTCCCGGCACGCAGACCCTGTGGGCGCAGCTGCGCTGGGGCGCGCGCAGCGAGGACGTGCGGCACCTGGACGACTTGCTGCTGCGGCGCACGCGCCTCGGTTTGCAGCTGGCTGGCGGCGCGCTTGCTATCATGCCGCGCCTGCGCGCCATCTGCCAGCGCGAACTGGGCTGGGACGACGCGCGCTGGGAAGAAGAACAGCAGCGCTACCTGGCCCTGTGGCGCCGCCATTACAGCGTGCCGCAAGGCGATTGAAAAAGCATAAAAAATAAGGAGAGCATCATCGAGACTACCCTGTTTGGCCAGCCCCTGGAACTGGGCGACGCCCGCATCACCTACGACAGCCTGTCGCCGCTGGACTTGCGCCAGAGCGTGGACGTCCTCGTCGACGACCTGGGCGAAGACCTGCTGCAAATCACGTGCGCGAATGGCGACATCGTCGACGTGGGCTGGTATCCGGCCTGGAATGCACAGGGACGCTTGCGCGTGGTGGCAGTGCGGGGGCAGGATTGGGAAGCGCCTGTCTTCAGCGCCCAGCCGGAAAAAGATCCGCAGGCGCTGCTGGCCGCGCTGCGCGCCGCGCTGGCCAGCCTGGGCTGAGGCCATGGCCAGCGCAGCCGGCCAGGGGCCGTACATTCTCGCCATCGACAATGGCACGCAAAGCGTGCGCGCGCTGCTGTTCGACCGCGATGGCAATCTGGCGGCGAAGGCGCAAGTGTTCCTCGAAGCGTATTACTCGGAGCACCCCGGCTGGGCCGAGCACGACGCCGATGGCTACTGGCAAGCCGTGTGCGCAGCGTGCCAGCAGCTGTGGCGCGGCACGGACATCGCCAAATCGTCGGTGGCCGGCGTGGCCGTCACCACGCAGCGCGGCACGGTGGTCAACGTGGATGAAGAGGGACAGCCCTTGCGGCCCGCGATCACCTGGCTGGACCAGCGCAGCACGCGCGACATCCCCCAGTTGGCGCCATGGTGGCGCGCGCTGTTTCGCGCCACGCGCCTCGATGGCACGATCGCGTATTTTCGCCGCGAGGCCGAGATCAACTGGATCAGCGCGCACCAGCCCGACGTCTGGCGCCGCACGCACAAATTCCTGCTGCTGTCGGGCTTTTTGAACCACCGCCTCTGCGGACGCTACGTCGACTCGACGGGCTCGCAAGTGGCGTATATTCCCTTCGACTACAAGCGCCACGCCTGGGCCGGGCGCTTCGACTGGAAGTGGCAGGCACTTGCCGTTAAACCATCGATGCTGCCCGAACTGGTGACGCCGGGCACGCGCATGGGCGCCATCACGGCATCGGCCGCCGCGGCGACGGGCATTTTGGAAGGCACGCCCCTGCTGGCGGCGGCCGCCGACAAGGCGTGCGAAGTGCTGGGCGCCGGCTGCGTCGAACCGCAGGTGGCGTGCCTGAGCTACGGCACCACGGCCACCATCAACACGACCAACCGCAAATACGTGGAAGTGACGCGCTTCATTCCGCCGTATCCGGCCGCCATGCCGGGCGCCTACAGCACGGAAGTGCAGATATTCCGCGGCTACTGGATGGTCAACTGGTTCAAGGAGCAGTTCGGCGACCGCGAACGGGCTGCTGCCGCCGAGGATGGCACGGGCTTGTCCGCCGAAGCGCTGTTCGACCGCCTGGTCGACGCCGTGCCGCCCGGCTCCATGGGCCTGATGCTGCAGCCGTACTGGAGTCCCGGCATCAAGGTGCCGGGGCCGGAAGCGAAGGGCGCCATGATCGGCTTTGGCGACGTGCACACGCGCGCGCACATTTACCGCGCCATCCTCGAGGGTCTCGCGTATGCGCTGCGCGAAGGCAAGGAGCGCATCGAGCAGCGCAGCGGCATCGCCATTACGGAGCTGCGCATCGCGGGCGGCGGTTCGCAAAGCGACGCCGCCATGCAGCTGACGGCCGACATCTTCGGCTTGCCCGCCGCGCGCGCCCACGTGTATGAAAGTTCGGGTCTGGGCGCGGCCATCGCCGCCAGCGTGGGCCTGGGCTGGCATGCGGATTTCCCTGCCGCCGTGCAGGCGATGACGCGCAAGGGCAAGGTATTTCAGCCGCATCCCGGGCACCGCAAGATCTACGAGCAGTTGTACCGGCGCGTGTACCAGAAAATGTATGCGCGGCTGCAACCGCTGTACCGCGAGATAGCCGACATCACCGGCTATCCGGAATAGCTAGTCATTAAATCGTATTGCGAATCATTCGCATCCGATATATGATGTGTTCCGCATTTCACTAAGGCAACTTATCCCGGTGACTGCAGTGCGCCGCCGGCCATGCGCAGGCGGCGTGTCCGCGCGGGCAGAGTTCCGCCGCAACGCTTCCTTCAACGCCGCCGCTTGATCGTGCACCGCTGTCCTCTGCCCCTGCATTTTTTCATTCCACAAGCATCGAGCAGCAAGCAAACCCAGGCAAGGATAGCGATGAAGAGCAGCAGCAAACATGGATTGACCCCGCTGGCCGCCGCGCTGGCGCTGGCATTGGGTGGCGCGCACGGCCACGTGTGGGCGGCGGCGATGGCCGACAAGATCGAGAAGGCCGACGCCGTGCAGATGCCCGCCATCAGCGTGTTCGGCGACGCCATCAGCGCCGGCACGGCCGGACGCTCGTACATCAACAGCGCCGACATCGAACGCCAGCAGGCCGACAATGTCGCGTCCCTGCTCGACACCTTGCCCGGCGTGGACCTGGCCGGTACGGCCCGTCCCAGCGGTCAGAGCCTCAATATATGGGGCTTCAATAAAGTGCAGGACGTGAAAGTCATCCTCGATGGCGTGCCGAAGGGCTTTGAAAAATACCGCCAGGGTTCCATCTTCATCGAGCCGGAACTGATCAAGCAGATCGAAGTGAACAAGGGCGCGCATACGAGTTTGTATGGCAATGGCGGCTTCGGCGGCGTCATCACGGTCGAGACCAAGGATGCGCAAGACTTGCTGGAAGGCGGCGAAAAGGCGGGCGCCATGCTCAAGTACTCGCGCCATTCGAACAATGCGGAAAACGACGCCACCGTGGCCGTCTACGGCCGCACGGAAGATGGCCGCTTCGATGCGATGGCCTTCACTACGCAGCGCAAGTCCGATGACCTGCGCAAACCCGATGGCAAGCCATTCCGCTTTTCCGCCATCGATGCGCCATCGAGCCTGGCCAAGCTCAATATCCGGCTGACGCCGGAGCAGCTCTTGACCCTGACGGCGATGAAGAGCGGCAGTTCGGGCTGGGGCCCGTTCGCCGCCATGGGCGAGGACGTGCCCACGCCGACCGAGGCGGAAATCAAAAAATACGGACTGGAAGAGGCGTGGCAGCGCAAGGCCGTGTACCGCGACCAGGACGACGACACCTATTCCGTGAAGTGGCAGTACGCGCCGCAGAACAATCCATGGATCAAGCTGACGGCCAGCGCCGGCTATTCGCACACGGACCAGCATGACAAGCGCCTGCCCTCCGCGTCGCTCGGTTCCTACCTGGGGTCACTGGGCAATGAGAGCTGGGCTTCGTATGTGGACCGTATCGCGGAGGTGCGCAACGAAAGCGTGTTTAGCACGGGCGCCGTGTCGCACGTGCTGCTGACGGGACTGCAATGGCACAAGAACGTGCGCGACACCTTGATGTACTACCCGTCGTCGACGGCGCTGAAGGACCCCAGCTACAACTATGGCTACTTCCAGCCCTACTATATGCCGGCCGGGCGCCAGGAAACCACGGGCCTGTATCTGCAGGATGCGATGACGTATGGCGACCTGACGCTGACGGCGGCGCTGCGCCACGACAGGGTCGTCTCCGAGGGCGTGCCGAACAAGGCGTCGCGCTACAACAGCCCGCTTCCGGCCGCCGGCCATGATTTCAGCGAGAAAGTGCATGCAGACTGGTCGCCCCGCCTGGGCCTGTTCTGGAAGGCGTCCGCCAGCATGGCGCTGTTCGGTGACTTGAGCCGCACCTGGCGCGCGCCGACCATCGACGAGATGTATTCGAATGAATATTATGTGTCGCCGCGGCTCGGTTCATCGACGCCGGGCACCAGCCGCAACCTGGCCGTCGAGCGCGTGACGGCCGTGCGCGCGGGCGTCATGCTGCACCGCCAGAACGTCTTCATGGAGAGCGACGACGTGCAGCTGCGCCTGACCGCGTACCAGAACCGCGTCAGCGACAATATCGGCCCGCGCCTGGGCATCCTGATCGAAGGCTATGTGCCGGGATCGGGCAAGGTGCCGCCGGCGCTGTCCGACTACCGCAACCTGGCAGGTTTCCGCACGCAGGGCGTGGAGGTCGAATCCTACTACAGCGCGCCGCGCCTGTTTGCCAGCGCCTCGCTGTCAAGGCAGCGCGGCACGCGCAGCGGTTCCCAGCGCGACCCGTGGGGCCAGGACGAACCCGTGTCGACGATTGCGCCGGACAAACTGATGGCGGGCCTGGGCTGGCGCTTGCCTGACCTTGGGGCCAGCATGGGCTGGCAGGGCCGCTTCGTGGCAAAGCAGGAGCGCGTGCTGCCGGTGGGCAGCGTGTACCGCCTGCCGCCGTCGAAAGGCTATGCGCTGCATACCCTGTTCGCGTCGTGGAATGGCAAACAGGGCGTGTGGCGCGGCACGGAAGTGCGGTTGACGGTGGACAACGTCTTCAACCGCAATTACATGCCGTATCTGAGCGAAGCGGTTACCGGCGTGGGGCGCAATGCGAAGCTGAGTGTGTCGCGTAAGTTTTGATTAGTTTTAAGAATGGCGGGCCGGAGACGCGGGACTGAGAAAATGCCGATGGCAGCGTTGCAGCTTCCTTGCCGTACATGCGTACTGTCTGCGTCGCTGCGCCTTGCCCTCGACATTTTTCAGGCCCGCTTGGCCCGGGGTGCCTTTTTTTGTGACTTGGGCCTACTCCGGGTCCGATGCATTTTCCGTTGAACTCCCAACTTCAAACGTCAACGTAACACCAACGCCTTGACCGTTTCCCAGGCCGCGCTGCCCGACTGCGTGACGCGCACCTGGTTGCGGCCCCCTTCCTTGGCCACGTACAGGGCGCGGTCGGCGGCGACGAACAGCGCTTCGCGGTCGTCCAGCTGGTGCGGGCGAATGGTCGCCACGCCGATGCTGACGGTGATCCACGGCGAGGTGATCGATCTCGGGTGCGGCAGTTGCAGCGCCTCGATGTGCGTGCGGATGGTTTCGGCCAGGTGCAGGGCGCCTTCGGCATCCGTGTCGGCAAACAGCAGCACGAATTCCTCGCCGCCGTAGCGGGCCGCCAGGTCGCCCGGGCGGGCGGCGTGCGAGGCGATCGCTTGCGCCACCTGCTGCAGGCAGCTGTCGCCGGCCGGGTGGCCCAGGCTGTCGTTGTACAGCTTGAAGTGGTCAACGTCGAGCACCACCAGCGACACGGCGCCGCCGCCGCGCACGGCGCGCTGCCACTCTTTTTCCAGGAAGCTGTCGAAATGCCGGCGGTTGGCGATCTGCGTCAGCGGGTCGAGGTAGGCGGCGCGCTGCAGCGCGTCTTCCGACTGCTTGTGATGCGTGATGTCGTGCAGCAGGCCGATATACAGGGGCTGGCGCAGGTACATCGGCGTGAGGGTCAGGTCCATGCTCAGCGCCTCGCCATTGCGGTGGCGGATCGCCACTTCGCGCGTGCCGTGGTTGTGCGCCTTTTCCGGATTGGCCGCGTGCATGGCGAAGTAATCGAGGTATTCCTGCGTCACCAGGGGGCTGAGCAGCTCGCCGATGAAGCGCCCGGACAGTTCATTTTCGCGGTAGCCCAGATACTGGTCGCAGGCCGGATTGGTGTACTGGATGCGGCCGTCCGCCTCGATGATCAGCAAGCCCTCGGCCATGTTGTTGACGATGGTGCGCAGGCGCTCGGCCTGTTCCTGCTGGGTTTCATTGTTGCTGCGGATTTGCAGCTGCGCGCGCACGCGGGCGCACACTTCGGCCATGCGCAGCGGCTTGCTGATGTAATCGACGGCGCCGCAGTCGAAACCGGCCACGACGTCTTCCGTTTCCGTCCTGGCGCTCATGAAGATGACGGGGATGCCCTGCGTCAGCGGGTGCTGCTTGAGGCGGCGGCACGTTTCGATGCCGTCCATGTCCGGCATCAGCACGTCGAGCAGGATCAGGTCGGGGCGGGCGCGCTGGGCGATCGCCAGCGCCCGTTCGCCGGACGTGGCGACATAGGTTTGATAGCCTTGTTCGCTCATCAGCTTGCGCAGCACCTCAAGGCTGGCTGGCGCATCGTCGACAATCAAAATGGCGGCGTCGCGCCGCTGGTAATGTTCCACACTGCCTGAACTCATTGCTTCCGGCCTTCTCGATGTACTTTGCGCTGCCAGCGTTTGCCGCACTGTCGGTGATGCTGACCGGATTTAAATCGGATACAGCGGTCAAATCATACCGCCTTGCCAATTTTTTGGGTAAAAAATCGACGTTGCGCAAGGTGGAAAGTATTATTTTTATACTATGTTTAAAAATAAATACACGCAGTTGCTGTCGTGAAGGCGGTTTTTAGGCGGAAAAGGCGCGTGCCCCCGGCGCCGGGGGCAGCTGGGACACGCCCCGCAGCTGCGGGGCGTGAAGAGGCGAGTTACATTTTTGCGGCGATCAGTTTGCCCAGGATGGCGATGCCTACACGGATGCGTTCCGGCGGCACCGTCACGAACGACAGGCGCAGGGTGTGCGTTTCCGGCGTGTTCGCGTAGAACGGCGCGCCCGGCACGAATGCCACTTTATTGGCGATGGCTTCATCGAGCAGTTTCATCGCGTCGATGTGCTTCGGCAGGGTGACCCAGATGAACATGCCGCCTTCCGGCTTGGTCCACGTGACGCCGGCCGGGAAGTGCTCTTCCAGCGCCGACAGCATGGCCTGGCACTGGTTGCCGTACAGGCTGCGGATGCTGGGGATATGGCGGTCCAGGAATCCATCCTTGATCACTTCATGCACGACCATCTGCGTCAGCTGCGAGGTGTGCAGGTCGGCCGCCTGCTTGGCCAGCTCCAGGCGGCGTACCAGCGGCATTGGCGCCACCACGTAGCCGAGGCGGATGCCTGGCGTGAGCACTTTCGAGAACGAACCCATATAGATGACGCCATCGGGATTCATGTTGATCATCTTCGGATACGGCTCGCCGCTGTAGCTCAGGGCGCCGTACGGATCATCCTCGATCAGCGGCAGGCCGTGGCGGGCGCAGGTTTCCACCAGTTCCACGCGGCGCGCCACGGACAGGCTGCGGCCCGTCGGGTTCTGGAAGTTCGGCAGCGCGTACAAGAGGCGCGCGCCATCGGCGACGGGGTTGATCGACGACGGCACCAGGCCTTCGTCATCGGTGTCGACGGAAACGAATTCGGGACGGTAGACGGAAAACGCCTGCAGGGCGCCCAGGTAGCTGGGGGTTTCCACCAATACCTTGCTGCCTTCGTCGATCAGGACCTTGCCCAGCAAGTCCAGCGCCTGTTGCGAGCCGGACGTCATCAGCACTTGCTCCGGCATGATGGTGCCGCCATTGCCCGAGAGCGAGTCGGCGATCCACTGGCGCAGCGGCAGGTAGCCATCGGTCGGGCCGTATTGCAGGGCGACCTTGCCATTGTTCGACAGGACCTTGTCGAAGGCGGTCTTCATTTCTTCCACGGGGAAGGTGGCGGGCGAGGGCAGGCCGCCGGCAAACGAGATGATCTCGGGACGCTGCGTGATCTTCAGGATTTCGCGGATGAACGAGCTTTGCAGCTGTTCCGCGCGTTCGGCAAAGCGCCATTGGATCGGATTCGGATTTTCAATTTTCATACGAGTCTCACAGAAGATGCCGAGCTGCGCCGGCTGGATTTGTTGGCCCGCTTGTGGCGGTGCTTGCGCAAGCGGCGCCGGATAGGCGTCGCCATGGTGCTGCGGTATTGTACGGCCTGCACGCCGCCGTGCCCATCCGCACGCGCAAGGGCGTTGCAAATGGGCGTCAGGGAGCGTTACTTCAGCTTGCGCCCGATCCCAACCACGGCGATCACGGCGCCGGCAAACAGCAGGCTTTCACCCGTCAGTGGCTCGTTCAGCAGCAGCGCCGCGCCCAGCAGGGTGAGGAAGGGCTGCAGCAGCTGCGTCTGTCCCACGCGCGCCACGCCGCCCAGCGCCATGCCCCGGTACCAGAAAAAGAAAGCGATAAACATGGAAAACACGGAGATGTAGGCAAAACCCAGCCAGGCCGCGCCGCTGGCCTGCGCCATCAGCGCGCGCTGCGGCCAGGCGTTCCACAGCACCACGGGCAGCACGAAAGGTACGGCCAGCAGCAGCGCCCAGGAAATCACATGCTGGCCTGGCATGGCTTGCGCCAGGCGTCCGCCTTCCGCATAGCCGAGTGCGGCCAGCAGCACGGCGGCAAAGATCAGCCAGTCGGCCAGGTGAAAACTGCCGCCGCCCTGGCGCAGCGCGAACGCCACCACCAGCGCCGTGCCGAGCAGGGCCATCAGCCAGAATCCCGGCGAGGGGCGCTCCTTGCCGCGCAGCACGGCAAACACGGCCGTGGCCAGCGGCAAAATGCCCACCAGTACGGCGCCGTGCGAAGCGGGCAGGCTGCGCATGGCGATCGACGTCAGCCACGGAAAGCCCAGTACGCAGCCCAGCGACACGAACGCCAGCGGCAGCCATTGTTCGCGCCGCGGCAGGGGCGCGCGCTGCTGCCACAGCCACAGGCCGGCCAGGCAGGCGGCCACCAGGGCGCGGCCCAGCGCGACAAAAGTGGGGTCGAGTTCGGCCACGGCCAGCCGCGTAAAGGGCAGGGTCAGGCTGAAGAGGGCGACGGCGATGAGGCCCAGCAACAGGCCTGTGCGGTCGGCGCCCAGGCGCAAGGGGTGACTGGAGGAGGTGGTGGCGTGCGATGGCATGGCTGTCCTGGTGCGGGTGTGTGAGATAAAGGCGGGCAGATGTGGATGAATGTGCCCGGTACTGCTATCCTAGGGCGCAATAGCAATACAGTACAAATACACTTCTACGCATAATTTCACATACTGTGATGGTCATATGAGCAATACACTCGCCTCTCCGTCCCTGCCCTTGCTGTCGCGCGCCTCGGGCGAAACCCTGATCGACCAGATCACGCGCTCGCTGGCGGCGCGCATCGACGACAAGCTGCTGCGCGGCGGCGCGCGCATGCCCTCGATCCGCCAGTGCGCCGCCAGCCTGAGCGTGTCGTGCGCCACGGTGGTGGCCAGCTACGACAAGCTGGTGGCGCGCGGCTACCTGGAATCGCGGCGCGGCGCCGGCTTTTTCGTGCGCGAGCGCTCGCCCCTGAACACGCCGGCGCCGCCCGCTGGCGCGCAGGACGCGGTGGCGCAGCCGATGGACGTGGTGTGGCTGATCCGTAACATGTTTCGCCAGACACCGTCCATCCCCGCGCCCGGCTCCGGCATGCTGCCCGCCGAGTGGCTCGATGGCGACCTGGTGGCGCGCGCCTTGCGCGACGTCAGCCGCCAGCCCGGCAGTTTGCTGCTCGGTTACGGCGCGCCGCAGGGTTTTTTGCCGCTGCGCCAGCAGTTGCAGCTGAAGCTGGCGGAGCTGGAAATCGCCTGCTCGCCCGAGCAGATCGTCACCACGGTGGGCGTGATGCAGGCGCTGGACCTGGTGGCGCGCGAGTTTGCCCGCCCCGGCGAGACCATTTTCGTCGACGATCCCGCGTACTGGCTGATGTTCGGCGCCTTTGCCGCCATGGGCATGAATGTCATCGGCATCCCGCGCCTCGGTGATGGCCCCGATATCGCCGTGCTGACCGAGCTGGCGGCCCTGCACCGTCCCAGGCTGTACGTGATCAACTCGGTGCTGCACAACCCCAGCTCGACGTCGCTGTCGGCGGCCAAGGCGTTCCAGGTGCTGCGTCTGGCCGAACAGCACGATTTCCTCATCGTCGAGGATGACATCTATTGCGACATGCACCCGGGTGGCGCGGTGCAGCCGGCCACGCGCCTGGCCGCGCTGGACCAGCTGCGCCGCGTGATTTACCTGGGCGGCTTTTCCAAGAGCCTGGCGGCGAACCTGCGCGTGGGCTTCATCGCCACATCAAATGAGCGGGCGCAGCGCCTGGCCGACCGCAAAATGCTGGCCACCCTGACCACCAGCGACATCGGCGAGCGCGTCGTCTATAAAATCCTCTCGCAGGGGCTGTACCGCAAGCATGCGGAACGCCTGCGCGCGCGGCTCGACAAGGTGCGCGACGGTACCTACCGCAAGGTCGAGCGGGCGGGTTTACGTTTCGAGCCGGCATCGGCCGGCATGTTCGTGTGGGCCGATGCGGGCTGCGACACGAATGTCCTGGCCGAAAAGGCGCTGGCCGAGGGGCTGGTGCTGGCGCCGGGCAGCCTGTTTTCGCCGCGCCAGCTGCCGTCGACGCGCATGCGCCTGAACCTGGCCACGGTGCAGGACGAGCGCATCTGGGCGTTTTTCGACCGCGCACTGGGCTGAAACAGCACATTTTTCGGGAGCTCTTGAAATCGCTTGTACCATCCCCAACTCCGTAGAATCCGTCCATCCACAAGACTATGAGGTAAAAATGGCTGTCTCCGAAAAGCAAACCCTGGGTTTTCAGACCGAAGTGAAGCAAATGCTGCACCTGATGATCCATTCCCTGTACTCGAACAAGGAAATCTTCCTGCGCGAATTGATCTCGAACGCGTCCGACGCGGCCGACAAATTGCGCTTTGAAGCGATCGATAACGACGCCCTGTACGGCAACGATCACGAATTGAAGATCAAGGTCAGCTTCGACAAGGATGCGCGCACCATCACCATTTCCGACAACGGTATCGGCATGACCCGTGACGAGGCGATCTCGCACCTGGGCACCATCGCCAAGTCGGGCACCAAGGAATTCTTCGGCAAGCTGTCGGGCGACCAGCAGCAGGATGCGGCCCTGATCGGCCAGTTCGGCGTGGGCTTCTATTCGGGCTTCATCGTCGCCGACAAGATCACCGTCGAAACGCGCCGCGCCGGCGCGGACGCCTCCGAAGGCGTGCGCTGGGAATCGGCCGGCGAAGGCGATTACAGCATCGAGACCATCGAAAAGACGGGCCGTGGCACGGACATCATCCTGCACCTGCGCGAAGGCGAGGACGAATTGCTGTCGAGCTGGAAGATCAAGTCCATCATCCGCAAATACTCGGACCATATCTCGCTGCCGATCGTGATGCAGAAGGAAGAGTGGGACGAAGAGAAAAAAGAAACCGTCGTCAAAGACGAATTCGAAACCGTCAACCAGGCCAGCGCCCTGTGGGCCCGCAACAAGGCCGACATCACGCCGGAACAGTACGACGAATTCTACAAGCACGTGTCGCACGACTTCCAGTCGCCGCTCACGCATACGCACAACCGCGTGGAAGGCCGCAGCGAATACACGCAGCTGCTGTACATTCCGGCCAAGGCGCCGTTCGACATGTGGGACCGCAACAAGCGCGGCGGCATCAAGCTGTACGTCAAGCGCGTCTTCATCATGGACGATGCCGAGCAGCTGATGCCAACGTATCTGCGCTTCGTGCGCGGGGTGATCGACTCGGCCGACCTGCCGCTGAACGTGTCGCGTGAAATCCTGCAGGAATCGCGCGACGTCAAGGTGATCCGCGAAGGCTCGACCAAGCGCGTGCTGGGCATGCTGGAAGAACTGGCGAACGCGGACGAGCAGGACAAGAAGGACAAGTACGCCGTCTTCTGGAAGGAATTCGGCCAGGTGCTGAAAGAAGGCATCGGCGAAGACGCGGCCAACAAGGAACGTCTGGCCAAGCTGCTGCGCTTTGCGTCGACCGCCAACGACAGCGACGAACAAATCACCTCGTTCGCCGATTACGTGGCGCGCATGAAGGAAGGCCAGGACAAGATCTATTACGTCACGGCCGACAACTACGCCGCCGCGAAAAACAGCCCGCACCTGGAAATCTTCCGCAAGAAGGGCGTTGAAGTGCTGCTGCTGACGGACCGTGTCGATGAATGGATGCTGTCGTTTATCCAGGACTTCGAAGGCAAGGAACTGGTTTCCGTCGCCAAGGGCGGCCTGGACCTGGGCGCGCTGGAAGACGAAGCGGAAAAGAAAGAACACGAAGAAACGGAAACCTCGTACGCCGACCTGGTGGGCAAGATGAAGACCGTGCTGGCCGACAAGGCCAAGGACGTGCGCGTGACGTTCCGCCTGACCGATTCGCCAGCCTGCCTGGTGGCCGATGAAAACGAATTGTCGGGCAACCTGCTGCGCATGTTGAAGGCTGCAGGCCAGAGCGCGCCGGAATCGAAGCCGATTTTGGAAATCAACCCGAACCACCCGCTGGTGACGCGTCTGAAGTATGAAGACGCGGAAGGCGGCAAGTTCGGCGACTGGGCCAACATCCTGTTCGACCAAGCCATGCTGGCCGAAGGCGGTTCGCTGGCCGACCCGGCCAGCTTCGTGAAACGCCTCAACGAATTGCTGCTCAATACGGCGAAGTAATCACCACCGCATGCCTAAAACGTAGGTCGGATTAGCGTAAGCGTAATCCGACACCGCATCTGATGCATCAAGGCCGGCCCTTTCCTCGCGAAAGGGCCGGTTTTTTTCATGCGCGATGTGCAGCGCCGCATGCGCATGCCCCCAGCCCTGGCAGCGGCGACTTCAGGCATAATTGCCCCTTGTTGAATTTAATCCGTCGATGGCCGGCATGGCCGTTGGTGCAGGAGTCTGTCATGTCAGTGAGTACCCGCGACGCCCTTTTGAAAAGCGCAGAGAACCACCTGCGTTCGAAAGGCTACGCCGCTTTCAGCTATGCCGATTTGTCGGAAGAAATCGGCATACGCAAGGCCAGTATCCACCATCATTTCCCGACCAAGGAAAACCTCGGCGTGGCCTTGATCACGCAATATATCGAGGTGTTTACCGCGAAGCTGCAAGCGATCGATGCGGCGCATGCCGATCCGGTCGAACGCCTGCGCGAGTTCGGCGGGCTGTTCCTGGCCAGCGCCAACGATCATTTGCTGCCGCTGTGCGGCGCGCTGGCGGCCGAAATGGCGGCGCTGCCCGAATCGCTGCAGGCCCTGGGCCGGCAGCTGATGGCGCAGCAGCTGGACTGGATGGAAAACAATCTCGTGCAGGCGGCGCAGCTGCATGGCTGGACCTTGCGGAAAGCGCCGAAGGATTATGCCTTCATGCTGCTCAGCGCTCTGGAAGGCGCCAGCTTTATCGGCTGGGCCCTGGGGCCTTCGACCGATCCGCTGGCCGCGTTTCATTACATGCTCGACAATCTGGCGTAGCGCAGGCCAGCCTGTTCAGGCCAACAGGGCCGGTTTGGCGATCATCAGCGCGCAGATGGTCAAAAATACGGCCAGCTTGATGCACAGCCAGATTCCCAGCCTGGCGCCCGCCTGCGCGTATCCTTGTTCCACCTTCGCTTCTACCTTCTCTTCCACCTTGTCCGCCCAGAAATGGTCGATGGCTTGCGCGCCGATAAACAGCGCGAGGGACAGGCGCATCCAGCCCATGTGCAGCCAGGCCCATTCTTGCTGGTACAGCAGGACCAGCCCGCCGAGAAGCAGTATCCAGCCTGCGACGGCGATCTGCTGATGGAGTTTATGTAATGTATCGCGGCCGGCAGGCTCGCGCATCAGATGCAGCAGGCGCGGTGTCAGCATCATCGGCCCGATGAAGGCGATGGCGGCGACGATGTGCAATATCAGCAGGAATGTATAGGTGTGCATGGCGTTCTCGTATCGGCAAGGACGGTTGTTTGCGGAACGTTTAGAATAAGTTTTACTACCCACTTCCGCTACTCGCATTCATGGCAAAAACTGCAGCGCAAGGAGAACCCCGCAAGCGGCCGTCCCAGGCCAGATCGGCTGCCACCGTCGCGGCGATGGTGGAGGCGGCTGCTCGCATTATCGAGGTGCGGGGATGGGCCGCGCTGACGACGAATCACGTTGCCGAGCTCTCTGGCGTCAGCATCGGCTCGCTGTACCAGTACTTCCCGTCGAAAGAGGCGCTGCTGGCCGAACTGGTACGCCGCGAACGCGCGCTGCTGCTGCGCGACGTGGGGCTGGCCATGGCGCTGGAGGGCGAACTGCCGTCCGCGATAGAGCAAGGTGTCATGGCCGGCCTGGCGCACCAGTTCAGGCGCCCCGCGCTTGCCCTCGCGCTGGAATCGGCGCCGTCGTCGCCATCCTTGCAGCGTGAGGACGAGGCCTTGCGGCAGGCGCTTGCCGGCCAGCTCGCGGGGCTGCTGGCGCGTCATGGCGTCGCCGATCCTGATATGGCCGCCGCTGACGTGATTGCGCTATGCCGCGGCATCATCGACGCCGCGGCGTTGCGGGGAGAAACGGATATGGCGTCGCTTGCGCGGCGCCTGGGACGCGCGGTCCACGGCTATCTGGACACGGCGGCGCCTGCCAGGGAAGCCGCCGCCAGCGCTTAGGGGAGGATGCAGCCGTCCAGGCCACAGACCTCCCCGGCCGATGCGGCCAGGTTCTCTTGGGATTGTGCATGGAGGTTCTCCAGCGCCTGGCTGAATACTTCTGGCGGCTGCGCGCCGGAAATGTGCGCTCCATTGCCAAAGACGAACAGCGGCACGCCGGACGCGATGCGCGAGGCCTGGTACTCATCGTCCTGCACCTGCTGGCGCCATTGCGGTGTCGACCACGCGCGCTGCACCGCCTCGGCAGGCACGCCCGCCTGCGCCGCGAGCAGGGCGAGAGAATCGCGGTCGAACAGCGACTTGCCGTGCGAAGTACTCTGCGCATACAGCACTTCGACGAGGCGCTGTTGCGATGCCGCGTCGCCGGCGGCCTTGACGAGCATGTGCGCGTCCATGGTGTCGCCAAACAGCATGGTATCGAAGCGGTAGTCCAGGCCTTCCGCTGCCCCATGCGACTGCACCGAATACAGCATGCCCTCGGCGGCCAGCGGATCGCGAAATTTTTTCAGCAAGGCTGCCTTGATCGGCTCCGCTGGATGGCCGGGCGCAATGCGGTAGGCGCGCAGCCTGACCTGCACGGCGTCCTTGTGCTCGAAAGCGGCAAGGGCCTTCTCGAAACGGCGCTTGGCAATCCAGCACCAGGGGCAGACGAAATCGGACCAGATGTCGACGACCAGCGTTTGTGGGATGTGTTTCATGGTTGCTCCTTGAATGGCTGCGGTATCACGCCTTGTATCAAGCCTTGTCAAATGCGTCCAGCACGTGGGTGCTGTAGACAAGGGCGGCGCCCGCATTGAGGTTGATCGCCACGCCGAGCGCTTCGGCGATTTCCTCGGTGGTGATGCCCAGCTTCTTGGCGGCGGCAGCGTGGAAGGCGATGCAGCCGTCGCAGCGCGTCGTGACGGCCACGGCCAGCGCGATCAGTTCCCGTGTTTTCGCGTCGAGATGGTTGGTCTTGTCGCCGGCACCGCCCAATGCGGCGATGCCTTTCATGGTGTCGGGCGTCAATGCATTCAGTTGCATCGCACGTGTGTTGATATCTTGCCGAGCTTGTTTCCAGTCTTCCATGATTTCCTCGCTATGCAGGCGCTTGCGCGCGGGTTGGTGGTTCGATGATTCCCGGGAGGGGAATCAGGCCTCGATTATTTCCAGGGTGGGCAGCATGCGGATGGCCTTCGAGAAATTGGCCAGGTTGACCGACGTTTTGGTGACGGCCTGGTGCAGCGCCTCGACGCGTTCGCGCGAGGCATCCGTGCGCAGCCGCACGACGTAGCTGACTTCGTCATAGCCGGGATTGACGCTCTCGTCCAGGCCGAGGAAGCCGCGCAGATCCAGCTTGCCGTCCGTTTCGATCTCCAGGCTGTGCACGGTGATGCCCATGGCCGCCGCATTGGCCGCGTAACCGACCGACAGGCAGGCGTTGAGGGCGGCCATCAGCAGCTCTTGCGGATTCGGCGCCGTGTTTTGGCCCAGCAACTCATGCGGTTCGTCCGAGGCGATCTCGAAATGGCGCGCATGTTTTTCACCACCGAGCACATAGTGGCTGACGGTGGCCACGCTGCGCGTCTGGTGTTGCCAGCGGGTCTTGACGTTGAAACGGGCTTCGCCTTTGTCTGGATGGTCTGCCACGCCCTGGGCGAATTGCTGCAATGCTGCCACGTTGATGCCGTTAAGCATGTTGGCGCCGGCCGCCGCGCCATACGCCGGATAGTCGGTATAGCCCTGGGACGGGGCGCCGCTGGCGCCGTAATAGGTCGAGCGGTCGCTGTCGGCCAGCGGCCAGTTGTTTTGCATGCGCTCCACCAGATCCGGGTTGGAGATGAACGGCATGCCGAAGGCGATCAGATCGAGGTCGCCTTTTTCCAGCTCGCTGCGCGCCAGTTCCTGCGTGAAGCCGCCCGCGCCGATCAGGGTGCCGTGGTAAGCCTGGCGGAACTGCGCGCCAAAGCCGGGCGGCACTTCCGCCGCCGTGATGGTGGGCTGGTAGTTCAGGTGCACATAGGCCAGCTGCCTCGTATCGAGCGCCTGCGCCACGCTGCTCCACACCTGCGCTTCGTCGGCATAGGCGCGCATGTCGTACAGGCGGCCGAACGGCGAGATGCGCACGCCGACCTTGCCGCTGCCGATGGCGGCCGACAGGGCGTCTACCGTTTCGAGCAAAAAGCGCTGGCGGTTGGCGATGCTGCCGCCGTATTGGTCCGTGCGCGTATTAACGGCGCTGCTGAGGAACTGGTCGAACAGGAAGCCGTTGGCCGCCATGATCTCGATCCCGTCAAAGCCAGCGTCGATAGCGACTTTTGCCGCATGCACGAAGTCGGCGGTGACCCGCGCGATCTCGTCGACGGTCAGCGCGCGTGGCACGCTGGGCAGCACCGGTCCCGCCTTGCCCGCTTCGGTCCAGGCGTAGACGGTGGTGTTTTCCGCCGCCACGTCGCTGGGGCCGACGGGCGCTGCGTTGCCCGGCTGGATCGATACGTGCGACATGCGGCCCACGTGCCACAGCTGGGCGAAGATCTTGCCGCCCTTGGCGTGCACGGCATCGGTCACCTGGCGCCAGCCCTGGCCCTGTATGTCGCTATGGATGCCCGGCGTGTACAAATAGCCGCGGCCTTCATCGGAGACGGGCAAGCCTTCGGTGACGATCAGGCCGGCCGAGGCGCGCTGCGCGTAATACAGCGCGGTGAGCGCGTCGGGATTGTTTTCCAGGGTGCGCGTGCGCGTCATCGGCGCCATGACGACGCGGTTGGCCAGGGAAATGCCGGACAGGTCATAAGGGGTGAACAGTTGATGCATGTGATGCCTCGCAAAGGATCGAATGCGCCGTGGCGCGGAAGGATAGCCGGATAAATACCGGGTTCGAAACAAGTCTACCATCTAGTAGGTAGACTAGTCAATCGATCGTAGCGTCAGCAAAATCGCTATGATGCGGCTTTGCACGGGACGATACGGATGATTGCCATGAAGAACCGCCTGATGGCGGGCCTGGGCGCGCACGCGCTGGGCTGCCTGCTGTTTATTGTGTTGAGCTGGCTGGGATTTTTCCTGTACACGCAGCTGTTCGGCAGCCTCGGCTCGCGCGGCGTGGCCGGCGGCCTGGCCTTGCTGCTCGTGTTCTATGTGTATGCGGGCACGAATTTGCTGCTGGCGCTGCTGCCGCCCGGCAGGTGGAAGCCGGTGCTGTGCGCCTTGCTGGGCGCGGCCGTGCTGGCGTATCTGCTGCCCCAGCATCCGCTGCGGGCGATTTACTTCAGTGTGCTGGCGGGCGGCTTGAGCTGGCTGGCGGTGCTGGCCAGCGCGCGTTTAAGCGGATACCTGCGCGGCTGACAGGCCGTTGACAAAAGCGGCGACGGCGACGGCGGCCGCTTCCGGCGCCGCCTGCAGCAGCATGTGCGGCGCGGCGATATCGGCCAGCTGCGCGCCGGGCGCCTGCCGCAGTATCTGCACGGCGTTCGCCGGCGGTACCAGGCGGTCGTGGCGGGCGCGCAGATACAGCACGGGCAGGCTGCCGCGCGCGAAGCTGCGCGAGGCGTCGTTTTCGCGTATTTCCAGCACGGCGCGCAGGCGCTGGCGCAGCGTTGCAGGCGGCACTTGCGCCAGCGCCGCGGCCAGTTCATCTTGCAGTTGCTGCGTCGAATACGGCGCCAGCAGCGCCTGGCGCAGCGCGAAGCCGGGCATGGCGCCAAAGGGCACAAGGCCGAGCAAGTGGCGCAGCGGCGCCAGCATCGGGCGCGGATTGCGCACGAAGGAACAGCACAGGATCAGGGCGCGCATGCCGGGCGGCGGATCGGCGCGCAACGCTGCCCCCAGCGGCCCGGAAAACGATTCGGCCAGCACGACGAAAGGACGGCCCTGCGGCAGGCGCTCGCGCACGAAGGCTTCCAGCGCCGCGTAATCGAGCGGCGCGGCCGGATAGGCGATGGCCAGGGTGTCGATGGCGCTGTGCGCGCGCAAGGCGGCGTCAAAACGGTGGAACAGGCTGGCCGTGCCATCCATGCCGGGCAGGAGGACGAGCAGTGTCGAAGCGGGAGAAGAGGTCGTCATTGCGGCCATCATAACAGCCGCGCCGCCGCACGCGCCGTCCGCCAGCCGCACGGCATGGGGGCTGGCGCCATGCTAGAATCGCCGGCGCGTCATGCGTGGCCGTAATCGCGGTCTAATCCCCGACAGACAGAATCATGCATATCATTTTTTCGAATTACCGCACCCTGGGCGGCGCCTTGCTGGCAGCGGCCTGCGTCCTTTCCCAGCCTGCCCGCGCCACGGCGGCGCCCTCTGCGCCGGCCGGGAAAAGCCTGTCGTCCTTGCTGGCCGGCGGACCCTTGCCGCGATTGAGCGAAGACCCGCAAGTGCGCGCGGCCCTGTTCGATTTCTTCGGCTACGCGCGCGGCAGCTATACGGAAGACGATGAATTGCTGCTGGCGCAGGCGCTCGAAGCGATCAGCGAAAAGCGCGACGCCACGCGCACCGTGCTGGCCGATGGCCGCCAGTTGCTCGCGTCGATGAATGACCGCAAGCAGGGCCGTGAACGGGGCGCCATGCTGCTCGACAAGCGCGGCGCCATCATCGCCTTTGGCCTCGTCAACGGCCATTGCCGCCTGGAGGGCCAGCCGCTGGCGAAAGTCTGCAATCCCGATCCGAATGCCGTGCTGACGGTGTTCCACCGCAAGGGCATGCTGGTCGGGGATGCGGCGCCTTTGCTGGCCTGGGCCCGGCAATTGCCGCCCATGCTGGCGCTGATCGCGGGCGACAAGGAAGCGGGCGCCGATGGGCAAAAGATCGCCAGCGTTGAATATGTGCTGGCGCAGCCGGCCCTGCCGGGCTGGAACCGCGCCCAGCTGCCGCCCGCGTATCCGCCGGCGCTGCTGCCGCTGCTGCTCGATAAATCGACGGTGCTGACGTCGGCCGGCGCCGGCGTGTTTGTCTATCCGCTGACCCTCAAGGGCAAGAAACAGAACAATGTGCTCGACCATGCCGAAGGCCGCCCGCCGCGCGACCTGGAAGTGGCGCTGCGCAGCTATGCCAGTTTCGACACGGTGGTCGAGCGTTACCGCCAGCTGGCCAAGGGCGCCAGGCTGCAGCGCAACGAGCGCACGGCCTACCTCGATGGCAACATGGGGCAGGGCAGCTACCGCGTCTATATCCGCAACACGGGCGCCGATGGCGTCATGATCGACGTGGCCCTGTGGCAGCGCAAGCTGGCGGCCAGCCGCTGAATTCAATCAGGGCGCGCCTCTTCGTAGCCCAGTTGCGCCAGCTGCGCGGCGATGGCGTCGTCGCGGGTTTTCTTGCCGGTGCGCAGGCGCGCATGCGTGAGCGACGCGGGCAAGCCATGCGCCAGCAAGGCGTCGATGTCGAGCATGGTTTCGGAGGCCGACAGCTGGCGCAGGGCGGGTAGGGCGGCAAGGCCTGGCAGGCTGTCGAGCGTCTTGCAGGTGTGCAGGCTAAGGCGTTCAAGCACGGGATTGGGCCCCAGCGCGATCTGCCGCAGCTTGATCTGGTCTTCCACCCATAGCGCCTGCAGCAGCGGGAAGCGGCCGATATCGCCCAGGGTTTCCAGGCCGCGCACGCGTATCACTTCCAGTTTCCGCAACAACGGCGCCTCGATGTGCGCGAGCGACTCGCGCCCGCCCAGCTGCAACAGCAGCCGGTCCAGGCGGGCCATCTCCGAGATGAAATCCAACGGCACCTTGTTCTTGATGCGGTACAGCGACAGCTCGTGCAGCGCCGGCAGGCTGGCCACGGTGTCGATGTGCTGGTGGTGGCCCTCGATGACCAGGCTGGCCAGCTGCGCGTAGTGGCGCAGCGGCGCCAGGTCGATATTGTTTTTGGCCGACTCGCCCAGGTTCAGGTATTCGAGGCCGCGCAAATTATCGAGCTGCAGGATGTCGGCCTGCGCCAGCTGGTACACGCCCAGGCTCAGGCGCTTCAGGTGGCGCAGCTCGCCCAGGGTTTCCAGATGGATGGCTTGCCAGTGGCAGTCGATGGACAGGCTGGCTACATGCGGCAGCGCGCGCAGGATGCGGGCGTCGAACACCCTCGGGTCGTAACCGTAGATGCGGATGGTCAGCGCCGTGCCGCAGGTGGCGGCCAGGGCGTCGAGGTCGGCCAGCAGCGGCTCCGGCTCGCCCAGGGTATCGAACTGCACCAGTACCTGCTGGCCGCCCGCGATGGCGGCGCGGATCGCCGCAGCGTCGATGCGCCCGGGGTTCTGGATGCGTAGCGGCTGTGTTGTTTGCGTCATGGTCATAGTCCTATCGGATAGTCGACTTTCCTGGGGGGAGGGCAGCCTTCCGGCCCCGGAAACGTCTGCTTGCCCGTGTCGTCGTAGCGCTTGCCGCACTCCACGAGCACGCGCTTGCGGAAGGTGTAGATGCTGGCCACCTTGCCGTTCGGGTGGTAGCAGATATTGTCGCCGTCGCGGTCGGTCGAAGCGTAGCTGATCATGGTCTCGCCGTTGACCGTGCGCGTGCTGTGGCCGCTGCGCGGCTCCGTGCATTTGAGCTGGCCGCTTTCGTAATAGACGTTGAGGACGGAGGTGTCGGCGGCGCGGTCGACCAGCAGTTCGTCCTTGCGCTTGCCGTTTGGGTAGTTCGAATAGCCTTCCTGGCGCTGGCCGTACTGGAAGGCGTAGTAATACTGCGGCTTGCCGTCCGGGTAGTACATGTGGTGGTACTCGCATACGTCGTCGCGCGTGCTGCCGTACTCCTTGAAGGTGCAGCGGTGGATGTCGTTGAACAGCTGGCCGTCCTCATAGTACTCGCGCAGGTGCGTGAGCAGGCGGCCCTGGTCGATGACGGCCAGGCGCTCCGGCTTGCCGTTCGGGTAGTAGCGCGCGTCCAGGCCCTGCTTCTTGCCCATGTCCCACAAGGTGTCGAGACGCAGGATCTTGCCGCTGTCGTCGAACGCCTGTTCGCGCCCATCGAGCTGGCCGCTGCGGTAGGAGGCCGTGTAGACCGCGTATTCCTTGCCGGCCGGGCCCAGATAGCGCGTGCGGCTGCCTTCGAGCACGCCGGCCTGGTAATGGTCGCGCTGGCGCAGCGCGCCTTGCGCATCCGTGTCGATCGCTTCACCCTGCTTTTTGCCTTGCACGAAAGTGACGCTTTGCGTGGCCTTGTCCTTGAGCTTGAGCTTCCACGGCCCGTCGCGCAAGCCCTCGATGAAGCTGCCGTCGCCGTCTTCCGTGATCCACGCGCCATGGCGCGCGCCGTTGACGTAGTTGCCGCGCGTCTGCAATTTGCCGCCCATGCTGCGTTCGTGCGGGCCGTTCAGCTGGCCGCCCGCGTAGGTGTCGAAGCCCGTCACTTCCTCTGCATCGGCATAGTTGACGACCGTCCAGCGGCCTTCGCGCTTGCCGGCCCGGTACATGCCGCTCTCGCTCTGCTTGGGATAGTTGAAGGACCACAGGCCTTCCTGCAGGCCGTTGACGAAATGGCCCTTTTCGCTGCCTTCGTGCATGCCGTCGCGCACCCACAGGCCCTGGCGCTTGCCCTTCACGTACTGGCCCCGCTCGACCACCGAACCGTCGTCCCAGGCCAGGCTGTAGATGACGGAAGGGCCTTCCTGGCTGCCCGTGAACTGCTTCGGCGCCGTTTCCCACGTCACTTGCCACAGGCGGTAATTGCGCAGGATGCCGGCGCCGACATCGCTGTACAGGGTGTAGCTGGCGGTGAGAAAACGCTCGCCTTTTTTCCCGAAGGTTTTCTTGTAGATGATGGCGTCCTGGCTGCCGGCCGCCACGGGTTTACCCTCATCGCTGTAGTAGCCGACGATGGTGCCCTGCGTATGGTCGATGGCGTCGAAGTCCGCATTGCCGCTCTTGCCGCGCGCGACGCTGTAGTCCATCGGCGCCAGTTTCGCCAGCGCCGCCTTGACCTGGCCCGCGTTGGGCGCGGCGCTTTGCGCCACGATGCGGTTCAACGCCGGCTGCAAGCCGTCCAGGCGCCTGTATTTGCCGGAACTGCGGTCGTAGCGGTAGGCGCGCAGTCCGTTCTTGCCGTCCTGGCGGAACAGCACCAGCATGGTTTGCACGCTTTCGTCCGAATCCTTGTCCAGCGAGGCGTAGAAGACGGAACGGATGACGGCGTTGCCGAACTGGTCGAGCAAAATGGGTTTCGAGCTGCTGCTCTTGCACTCGCAGTAATAGCCATTGACACCTTCTTTTTCCTTGAGGAAGGCGACGTCAAGCCCGCTGTCCTGCGCGGCGCTGATGGCGGGATGGGCGAGGGTCTTGCCTTCGTAGAAGGGCGCGCCGTGGGCGAGGGCGGAGCAAAGTAGCAAGGGCAGAAGCAGACGTTTCATCGTGAGGCTGGCGCCGGGGCGCCGCAATGGAAAGGCCACGATTCTGCCTGCGTTCTTACTTGCGGGCAAATGGGCGCGCGTCTATCGTGTGCGCGCCCCCGTTCAGGGCTGGTGCGCGGCGCAGAGGTCCAGCAGCAGCTGTTCGCCGTCCGGCCATGGGCCGTAGCCGGCGTCGCCGTTGATATGGCCGGCGTCGCCGATCATGGTGAAATCGCTGCCCCAGGCGGCGGCAAACGCGCGTGCCCGCGCGAAGCTGACGTAGGGATCATCGCCGCTGGCGACCACCAGGCTGGGAAACGGCAAGGCTTGCAGCGGCATCGGCGCAAAGCCCGTCGTGCCGGCGGGGTAGGAGGGCGCTTCCACATCGCTGGGGGCGACGAGGAAGGCGCCGGCGATCTTGTGCGGCGAACCGCTGGCCGCCCAGTGGGCCACCAGCGTGCAGGCCAGGCTGTGCGCCGCCAGCACGGGCGGGCGCTCGCAGGCGGCGATGGCGCGGTCGAGCTCCGCCACCCATTCGTCCTTGTCCGGCGTCTGCCATTCCCCGTGCGGCACGCGCGACCATTGCGGGTGGCGCGCTTCCCAATGGGTTTGCCAGTGCTGCGGCCCGGAATTCCACAGGCCGGCCAGGGTCAGGACCAGAGGCGACATCATTTCTCCTTTTGAAATTGAAATCAGAGCTCCGTGCGTAAGGCAAAGAGCTCGGGGAACAATACCACGTCGAGCATCTTGCGCAAATAGCTGACGCCCGCCGTGCCGCCCGTACCCGTCTTGAAGCCGATGATGCGTTCGACCGTCGTCACGTGGCGGAAGCGCCAGAAGCGGAAGGCCGTTTCCAGGTCGACCAGCTTTTCGGCCAGTTCGTACAGGGCCCAGTGTTTCGACGGGTCGCGGTAGACCTCCAGCCACGCCGCCTTGACGGAGGCGTCGGCGCTGTTCGGCAGGGTCCAGTCGGCGTTCAGGCGCTCGGGGGAGATGGGCAGGCCGCTGCGCGCCAGCAGCTTGATCGACTCGTCGTAGACGGACGGCGCGCGCAGGGCGGCGTCGAGCACCTTGTAGGTTTCCGGCGCCGTCGTATGCACGTTGAGCAGGGCCGCGTTCTTGTTCCCCAAAATGAATTCGATCTCGCGGTACTGGTAAGACTGGAAGCCGGACGAGGCGCCCAGGTAAGGGCGGATGGCCGTGTATTCGGGCGGCGTCATGGTGGCCAGCACGTCCCAGGCGTGCACCAGCTGGTCCATGATGCGCGCCACGCGGGCCAGCATTTTAAAGGCGGGCGCCAGGTCGCCGCTTTGCAGGTTGGCGCGCACGGCGTGCATTTCGTGCAGCATCAGCTTCATCCACAATTCGCTCGTCTGGTGCTGCACGATGAACAGCATTTCGTTGTGGTTCGGCGACAGCGGATGCTGGGCCGTCAGAATGCGGTCCAGCGCCAGGTAGTTGCCGTAGCTCATCGATTCGCTGAAATCCATCTGCGCGCCATGCCACTCGGTGCCTTGCTGGGCGCCGGCATGCATGGGGCAGCCGCTCGTGTTTTCCTTGTTCATATTCTTGTCGTCGCTCATGGGATGATTCAGGTGACGGCATCGCGCTTGGCGGCGATGTCGTAGGCTAGTGTGTCGAGGATGTCGCGCAGGATTTCCACGGCATCCCACACGTCGCCAAAGCTTGTGTACAGGGGCGTGAAGCCAAAGCGCATGATGGCCGGTTCGCGGTAGTCGCCGATCACGCCGCGCGCGATCAGCGCCTGCATCACGGCATAGCCGTGCGGGTGCGTGAAGCTGACCTGGCTGCCGCGGCGCGCATGCTCGCGCGGCGTGACGAGGCCCAGCGGATGGCTGGCGCAGCGCTGCTCCACCAGCGCGATGAACAGATCCGTCAGGGCCAGCGACTTGCGGCGGATGGCTTCCATGCTGGTTTGCGCAAAGATATCGAGGCCGCATTCGACCAGGGCCAGCGAGAGTATCGGCTGCGTGCCGCACAGGGCGCGGGCGATGCCGTCGGCGGGCGCGAAGCCCGGCTCCATGGCGAACGGCGCGGCGTGGCCCCACCAGCCGGACAAAGGCTGGCGGAAGCGCGCCTGGTGTTTTTCCGGCACCCAGATGAAGGCTGGCGAACCAGGACCGCCATTCAGGTATTTGTAGGTGCAGCCGACGGCCAGGTCGGCGCCGGCGCCGTTCAGGTCCAGCGGCACGGCGCCGGCCGAATGGGCCAGGTCCCACAGCGCCAGCGCGCCCTGCGCGTGGCAATGGCTGCTGATGGCGGCCATGTCGTGCTGGTAGCCGCTGCGGTAGTTCACGTGCGTGAGCATGGCCACGGCGCAATCGGCAGCGATGGCTTGCGTCAGTTCTTCCGGGCTGTCGACCAGGCGCAGCTGATAGCCGCGGTCGAGCCAGGCGGACAGGCCTTGCGCCATGTACAGGTCGGTGGGGAAGTTGCTGCGTTCGCTGACGATGATGCGCCGCGCCGCATGCGCGGGATCGCTGGCCTGCATCTGCAGGGCGGCGGCCAGGGCCTTGAACAGGTTGACGGAAGTGGTGTCGGTGATCACCACTTCGCCCGTGCCGGCGCCCAGCAGCGGGGCCAGGCGGTCGCCCAGGCGCTTGGGCAGGTCGAACCAGCCGGCCGTATTCCAGCTGCGGATCAGGTCCGTGCCCCATTCGGCCGTGATGACGTGCTGGGCGCGGGCCAGGGCCGCTTTCGGCCGCGCGCCCAGGGAATTGCCGTCGAGGTAAATCACGCCTTGCGGCAAGTCGAATTGCTGGCGCAGGGGCGCCAGGGGATCGTCGAGGTCGCGCGCGCTGCAGTCATGTCGAGAAATCATGGTGGCTTTCATATTGATACTTGTCTCAGTGGCACGATATTGCTTGAAGCTTAAAGTATTGTGCGGAAGCAGGCAGTGTAGCAAATTCACGCTGGAAAGCGGAATTTCCGCTCGGGTTGAAGCGCGGAAAGTACGTGCTTGCGGGGCGTCAACGAAAAAAATCACGATTTTTAAAAATATTTTCAAATAGCCCTAAAGTTCTGCGATTCGCCGCCGTCAACAATTACATGAACGGTGTCAAACCGACGGAAAAAGAATGCGGGTTTTTGAAATATTTTTCAAAAAAGCCCTAAAGTTCCCGCCAGAGCAGCCGTTATCTAGGTAGACAGGCTTGATTCCGATCAAGTTGTTGTAAAAAAGTGATATTTTTTACAGGCCAAAAATTGGCTAAATCCGGCCCAGAGCCAACCCTCCATACCCGCGCCGTTGCTGGCGCGCGACCATGATCGAGTAGTGTTTGTCAGACAAACACCTACGATCCCATCCGCTATTGCCCGACCAAAAATACAGCGCTACGCCTCTGTTGCATTTAATGTTGCTCCTGCAGAATGTATCTCACTGGCAACACACAACGCCAGCTGAATTCAACGGATTGAGGAGATGGAAATGACTGCTAACGACATGATGGCTGAGATTCGCGACGCTAACCTGAGCTACCTGATGCTGGCCCAGCAAATGATTCGTGCGGACAAGGTAACGGCCATCTTCCGTTTGGGCATTGCCGCCGAAATCGCCGAACTGATCGAAGGCATGAGCAATGCGCAGATCCTGAAGCTCGCTGGCGGCAACATGATGCTGGCCCGCTTCCGCTTCGACGACAGCGCCATCCTGGGCATGTTGACGAACTACAATAAAGACCGCTCGCTGGCGCAATCGCACGCAGCTATCCTGATGGCAGGCCAGGGCGTCGAAGAAATCGCTTGATTCAGTAATCTTCAGTCAGTATCAGTTAGTTAGTATCAGTCAGTCGCGGAGTACACAGCATGGCCAAGAAAAGTGTCGTATCGGAAGCGCAGGAAATTCAGCTGGCCATCGAACTGATACAGCTGGGCGCCCGTTTGCAACTGCTGGAGACCGAAGTCTCGCTGTCGCGCGAACGCCTGCTCAATCTGTACAAGGAATTGAAGGGCGTCTCGCCGCCCAAGGGCATGCTGCCGTTTTCCACCGACTGGTTCATCACCTGGCAGCCGAATATCCATTCCTCGCTGTTCATCAACATCCACAAATTCCTCGTCGACCACGCCGGCGCCACGGGCATCGAAGCCGTGATGAAGGCGTATAAACTGTATCTGGAACAGATGCCGCCCGAAGCGGGCGAAGAGCCGCTGCTGTCGCTGACGCGGGCCTGGACCCTGGTGCGCTTTTTCAGCAGCAAGATGCTGGACATGGCCCCTTGCGGCAAGTGCGGCGGCAAGTTCGTCGTCAACTGCCTCGACCTGAACGCCGATTATGTGTGCGGCCTGTGCCACATGCCTTCGCGTGCCGGCAAAACGAAGAAGGCGCGCGATGAAGCGGCCGCTGTCGCGCCACCGAGTGTCGCCGCCTGATATTGCCCGAATTACTGTCCCAATAATAGCCTCAGTGAAAACCGGAGCGGTCGCCAGACCGGACTCCGGTTTTTTCATGGCGCTTTCGCTTACACTGGCGTTTTCCTCCTTTAACTTGCCCATGCTGCAGCAAATCCTGCGCGCGCCCGCGCTCAAGGCCATCCTGATCCAGGTGCTGGCCTTTCCCTTGATGTTGCTATTGGTATATGGTCTGGCGCGCGCCGGCGTGGCCATGTCGCTGCCGGCCGTGGCGCTGGTGCAGGGCGTGCTGGCGGCGCTCATCACGTGGCGCGAGGGACTGGCGCGCTGGTGGTGCGCCATCGGCCTGCTGTTCGCGCCCGCCTTGCTGGCCGCCAGCCTGCTCGAGCTGCCGCCGGCCGTGTTCCTGGCAGCCTTTGTTTTCCTGCTGAGCTTGTACTGGTCGACGTTCCGCACGCAAGTGCCGTTTTACCCGTCGGGGCCGAAGGTGTGGCAGGCGGTGGCGCAGCTGATCGCGGACCGTCCCGGCGTGCGGCTGATCGATATCGGCAGCGGCCTGGGCGGCCTGGTGCTGGACCTGGCGCGGCGCCGGCCCGATGGGCAGTTTTCCGGCATCGAGCTTGCGCCGCTGCCGTGGCTGGCAAGCCGCTTGCGCGCACGGCTGGCGGGCAGCCGCGCGCGCTTCCTGCGCGGCGACTACGAGGCGCTCGACTTCGGCGGCTACGATGCCGTCTTTGCCTACCTGTCGCCGGCGGCGATGGCGGCCTTGTGGCGCAAGGCGGAAAAGGAAATGTTGCCCGGTAGCATGCTTCTTAGTTACGAATTCCAGATCGCGGCACGCGCGCCCGATAAGACCATCGCCGCCACAGAGGGTGGCCCTTTACTTTACATATGGTGCTTTTAAGCAATTGTCTGCGTTATTTGCTTGCCCGTGGGGCAATCTCACGTTATTGTAGTTCCACACGGCATTTTCTCGGAATTGCATTGAAAAGCAGCACCTTTCAATTAACTTCCGGTTGCTTTTTTTGCCGCTGTCTTTGCCGGCGGCGCAGCCGCCAGAAGACAGAACAGGTTTGAACATGCCGGGCATACAGTCCCGGCCATTATTGGGAGTCAGGGCACTTGTTAGTCATAATCGGATACATCATCGTCTGCGCCTCGGTCTTTGGCGGCTTCGCAATGGCCGGCGGCCATCTGGCGGCGCTGTTCCAGCCGCTGGAGTTGCTGATGATCGGCGGCGCCGCCCTGGGCGCCTTCCTTGTTGGTAACAATAACAAGGCCATCAAGGCGACGATCGCCGCCTTGCCCAGCCTGTTCAAGGGTTCGCGCTATACCAAAGAGCTGTACATGGAACTGATGTCGCTGTTGTTCGAAGTGCTCAGCAAGGTGCGCAAGGAAGGCTTGATGTCGATCGAAGGCGATATCGACAAGCCCGAGGAAAGCCCGCTGTTTTCCAAGTACCCGGCCGTGCTGGCCGACCACCATATCGTCGAATTCATGACCGATTACCTGCGCCTGATGGTATCGGGCAATATGGATGCGTTCCAGATCGAAAACCTGATGGACAACGAAATCGAAACGCACCATCACGAAGGCGCCGTGCCGGCCCACGTGATCGCCAAGGTGGGCGATGGCTTGCCCGCGTTCGGTATCGTCGCCGCCGTGATGGGCGTGGTGCACACGATGGAGTCGGTGGGCATCCCTCCGGCCGAGCTGGGCATGCTGATCGCGCACGCGCTGGTCGGCACCTTCCTCGGCATCTTGCTGGCGTATGGCTTCGTCGGTCCGCTGGCCAGCCTGCTCGAACAGAAGCTGGAAGAGTCGAGCAAGATGTTTCAGTGCGTGAAAGTGACCCTGCTGGCCAGCCTGAACGGCTATGCGCCGGCGCTGGCCGTGGAGTTCGGCCGCAAGGTGCTGTTCTCGACCGAGCGTCCGACGTTCAACGAGCTGGAAGACCACATCAAGAAATCGAAAACGAAGTAAGCAGTGAATATACGCCTGGACACCATGAGTCATTTGCAGCACACGGAAGGGGGACGCCATGGCCGATGAAGGCATGCGCCCGATTATCGTCAAGCGTATCAAGAAGACGGCTGGCGGACACCATGGCGGGGCGTGGAAAATCGCCTACGCCGACTTTGTCACGGCCATGATGGCATTCTTCCTGCTGATGTGGCTGCTGGGCTCCACCTCGAAGGGCGACTTGAACGGCATTTCCGAATTCTTCAAGACACCGCTGAAAGTGGCGATGGCGGGCGGTTCCGGCAGCGGCGAGAGCAATTCCGTGATCCAGGGCGGCGGCCAGGACCTGTCGCGCCAGGATGGGCAAGTGCGCAAGGCGCAGGAAGAGCAGCAGCGCAAATCGTTCGACCTCAATTCCGCCAAGGCCGCGCTCGAACGCGAGGAAGGCAAGCGCCTGCAGGCGCTCAAGGCGCGCATCGAAGCGACCATCGACGCCAATCCGCTGCTGAAAAAATACAAGAACCAGTTGTTGCTCGATATCACCAGCGAAGGCTTGCGCATCCAGATCGTTGACGAGCAGAACCGTCCGATGTTTGCGCTGGCCAATGCGAACCTGCAACCGTACACCAAGGAAATCCTGCACGCCATTGGCTTCGTGCTCAATGAAGTGCCGAACCGCATCGGCCTGTCCGGGCATACGGATTCGACGCCCTACATGAGCGATGCCGGCTACAGCAACTGGGAATTGTCGGCCGACCGCGCGAATGCGTCGCGGCGCGAACTGGTGATTGGCGGCATGAAGGAAGAGAAAGTATTGCGCGTGGTGGGACTGGGCTCGGCCGCCCACCTGGACAAGCTCGATCCCTTCAATCCGATCAACCGGCGCATCAGCATCATCGTCATGAACAAGCGCACGGAAGAAAATGTCCTGCGCGATGGCTCGGCGATCGAGCTGCCGGTGACCGATGCCGCTTCCGCCGCTGTCGCTTCAGGGCTGGCGGCCGGCGCGCCGCCCGCGGCGGCGCCAGCCCCCAGCCCGGTAGCGGCGAAAAAATAACACGCAAGGCTGTCGACGCGTGATGTATTGAAACAATGAGACCTTTATGACAAGAAAGAAAATACTTGGCTCGCATGTAAAGCGCCTGCTGTCTGGCGTGTCGGACCATGGCCGCAAGCACTTGACGGAGGTGGAAACCGACCTGGTGCAGACCGGCATCTTGCTGGAAGAGGCGATCGAGAAGCTGTCCTTCAATTTCATGGCGATACATGCAGCCGTCGCTGCGCAGCAAGACACCATCGCGCTGCTGCTCGACGGCGGTATTCCGGCCGAGCAGCAGCGCGAAAAACTGCTGGCGTTGCAGGATGAGGTGGGGGGCTACGTGAATGCCGCCATCACCAGCCTGCAGTTCCAGGACATGACCAGCCAGCTGATCGAGCGCACCTTGAAGCGCGTGACGGGCTTGCGCGAGTTCCTCGGGACCCTGGGCGAGCATGGCGCGGAGATGTTGCCGGAGAGCGACAATGAAGAAATTGTCGCCTTGCTGGGGCGGGTCAGCATGGCGCTGGCGATTCAAAGCCTGGAGTTGCGCAGCGTGCTGCGCAAGGCTGTCAGTCAACAGCATTTGGAAAGTGGCGACATCGAGCTGTTCTAGCATGCCAGTGCTGAACGCTTGTGGTTGCATGGATTGATTAATCAAATACTCGGGCAGGATGCCCGGAATAAGTGGGAGCAAAGATGGCCAAAACGATACTTGCAGTGGACGATTCCAGCTCATTGCGCCAGATGGTGGCGTTCAGCCTGAAAGCCGCCGGTTACCAGGTGGTGGAGGCCGTCGACGGCCAGGACGGACTGGAAAAAGCCAAGCTGCAAACCGTGGACCTGGTCTTGACGGACCAGAACATGCCGCGCATGGATGGCCTGGAGCTGATCAAGCTGCTGCGCGAACTGCCGACCTACCAGAAAGTGCCCATCCTGATGCTGACGACGGAGTCGTCGGACGAGATGAAATCGAAGGGACGTGCCGCCGGCGCCAATGGCTGGCTGGTCAAGCCATTCGATCCGCAACGCCTGATCGAAGTGGTCAAGAAGGTGATCGGCTGATGCCAGCCGCGCAGCACAACGATGCAATTGACGGAGTCACCCTATGACCATCGATATTAGCCAGTTTTTTCAGGTCTTTTTCGATGAGGCCGAAGAACTGCTGGCTGAAAAAGAACGGCTGCTGCTGGCCGTTGATATTGCGGCGCCCGACGCCGAAGACCTGAATGCCATTTTCCGCACCGCCCATTCGATCAAGGGCGGCGCATCGACGTTCGGCCTTTCCGACATGAGCGAGGTGACGCACATCCTCGAGTCGCTGCTCGACCGCATTCGCCAGGGCCAGATGGCCCTGACGGCGGAACACGTCGACGCCTTTTTGGCGGCAAAGGATATCCTCAAGATGCAGCTCGATGGCCATCGCCTGGGCAGCGCCGTCGACCAGGATGCCGTGGCCAATGTGCGCATGATGCTGCAGTCGTTCTCGCAGGACGTGCCCGTGGCCGCGCTCACGCCCGTCGCGCCGGCCTTCCATACGGCGGAAAAGGCCGCCGTCAGCCATGCCGGCGGCCATCGCATCCGCCTGGAACTGCCGCAGATGGAAGGGCGCGAAGTCGATGCGCTGGCGGCCGAACTGGGCTTGCTGGGCGACGTCGCCGTGTCCAGCTTGCCCGACGCGCGCAAGGTGCTGGAAGTGACGACGCATGAAAGCCTGGACGATATCCTGGCCATCTGTTCGTTCGTGCTCAATCCGGACGACATGGTGATCACGCAGGCGCCGCCACTGGCGCCAGGCGAAGCCGAAGCGGCCCGCGCGGCGCAGGAAAAGGCGCAAGGTTACGGTTTCTTCGACCCGCTGCCAGGCGCGCCTGGCGCGGCCGATCCCGGCTATGGCTTCTTCCAGCCGCTCGAGGATATCCGCGCCGCCGCCGGCGTGCAGAGCGACGCCGAACAGGGCTACGGTTTCTTCCAGCCGCTCGAACAGATACGCGCCGACGCGGCCAGGGCGGGCAACGCCAGCGCTGCCGCCGCGCCGGTCGTGGCCAGCGCCGTGGCCGAAGCGGAGCAGGAAAAGAAACCGGCCAAGAAAGAAGGCGACAAGGCCGGCGCCGAATCGTCGTCGATCCGCGTCTCGATCGAGAAAGTCGACCAGCTGATCAACCTGGTGGGCGAACTGGTGATCACGCAGGCGATGATCGAGCAGCGCGCCAGCGCGCTCGATCCGATGCTGCATGAAAAACTGCTCGACAGCGTCAGCCACCTGACGCGCAACACGCGCGACTTGCAGGAAGCGGTGATGTCGATCCGCATGATGCCGATGGATTTCGTCTTTTCGCGCTTCCCGCGCATGGTGCGCGACCTGGCGACGAAACTGGGCAAGAAGGTCGATTTCATCACGAATGGCGCCGCCACGGAACTGGACAAGGGCCTCATCGAGCGCATCGTCGATCCGCTCACGCACCTGGTGCGCAACAGTATCGACCATGGCGTGGAAATGCCGGCCGCCCGCGTGGCCGCCGGCAAGACCGAGGCCGGCCGCTTGTTCCTCTCGGCCAGCCACCAGGGTGGCAACATCATCATCGAAGTATCCGATGACGGCGCTGGGTTGAACCGCGAGCGCATCCTGGCCAAGGCCGCTCAGCAGGGCCTGGACGTGTCCGAGACGATGAGCGACGCCGACGTGTGGCAGCTGATTTTCGCGCCCGGTTTTTCCACCGCCGAAGCGGTCACCGACGTGTCGGGCCGCGGCGTGGGCATGGATGTCGTCAAGCGCAATATCAGCGCCATGGGCGGCGTCGTCGACATCCGTTCGGCCAAGGGTTTCGGCACGACGATTTCGATCTCGCTGCCGCTGACCCTGGCCATCCTGGACGGCATGTCGATCCGGGTCGGCGACGAAGTGTATATTTTACCGCTGGGCTTTGTCATCGAATCGCTGCAGCCAGCCGTTGAGGATATCAAGGACATCAGTGGCAAGGGGCAGGTGGTGAAAGTGCGCGGTGAATACCTGCCATTGATCCCGCTGTACCAGATGTTCGACATCGCGCCGCGCTTTACCAGCCCTTCGGAAGGCATCTGCGTGATCCTCGAGACGGAAGGGCGCAAGGCGGCCCTGTTTGTCGATGACCTGGTGGGACAGCAGCAAGTCGTGGTGAAAAACCTCGAATCGAATTACCGCAAGGTGGTGGGCATTTCCGGCGCCACCATCCTGGGCGATGGCGGCGTGTCGCTGATTCTCGATGTCGCCGCCCTGATCCGTTCCTCTCGCCAGCTGGCCGACGAGTCCATTTTTTCGTAATACCGATAGATAAAGATAGGAAAACGCACCATGTCAGATACTCAACAAACATCCGGAAGCAATGCGGGCGACGGCAAGGACATCGCCGGCCGTGAATTCCTGGCCTTCACCCTGGGCTCCGAAGAGTACGGCATCGATATCCTGAAGGTCCAGGAGATCCGTGGTTACGAAGCGGTTACCCGCATCGCCAACGCGCCTGAATTCATCAAGGGCGTGATCAACCTGCGCGGCATCATCATTCCCGTGGTCGACATGCGCATCAAGTTCAACCTGGGTACGCCCGTGTACGACCAGTTCACGGTGGTGATCATCCTGAACATCGGCGGGCGCATCGTCGGCATGGTGGTCGACAGCGTTTCCGACGTCACCACCCTGACGCCGGAGCAGGTGAAACCGGCGCCGGAAATGGGCACCGCCTTCTCGACTGACTACATGATCGGCCTGGGCACCATCGACGAGCGCATGCTGATCCTGGTCGACATCGACAAGCTGATGTCGAGCAGCGAGATGGGCCTGATCGACAAGCTGGCGGCGTAAGCCTCCGCATGGCAGCAAGGCGGCGCCCGGTGCGCCGCCGTTTTGGCACGCAAAGAATCACTACAGATATGCATGTACCGGCGCGGCCAGAGGCGCGCCGGCAGGCTGCAAGGTCCGTCAGAGACCAGGCCACAACACGGCGCCGTCCGGTTGAACGGGCGCCGTTCACATAAATATTGGAGACTGTAATGAGTTTGCGCGATTTCAAGATAGGCACCCGGCTGGGGATAGGTTTTGGCAGCATTCTCGCCATCCTGGTGGTGGTGATCGTTTCGGCGAATGCACTGAATTACCGTAACAAGGCCCAGTTGCTCACGGGCCTGGCGCTGGCAAGCGAAAAGAATACGCAGGCGTCGCTGATGAAGAGCGCGATGCTGGAAACGGGCATCGCCATGCGCAATATCGGCCTGCAGGGCGATGTGGCCCTGATGCAGGCGGAAGAGGGCAAGGTGCGCGAGCAGCGCAAACTGTATGACGGCGCGCGCGGCAAGCTGGCCACCCTGGGCCTGTCCGATGGCGAGAAGGCGCTGCTGGCCAATATCGCCAAGGTCGACGGCGATGTCGATGCCGCCTTCAAGGAAGCGATGGGGCAGGTGCTGGCGTTTAACAGCGAGGGCGCGGCGAAGGTGATCGCCACCCGCATCGACCCATTGAACAAGACGACCCTGGCCGATATCAACAAGCTGCTCGACTTGCAGCACGTGGCGCAGCAAAGCTTCATGGATGACTCGCTGGCGGCCGATGCGCGCCTGATGACGGTGCTGTTCATCCTGGGCGGCGCGGCGGTGGCGATCGGCGCCTGGTGCGCCATCTTCATCACGCGCTCGATCACGGTGCCATTGTCCGGCGCCCTGGCCGTGGCGCAGAAGGTGGCGGCCGGCGAGCTGACGTCGCGCGTGGTGGTCGAAGGCAAGGATGAAACGAGCGCCTTGCAGCAAGCGCTCAAGGACATGAACGAGAGCCTGGTGCAAACGGTCAGCGACGTGCGCAATGGAACGGACACGATCACCGTGGCGTCGCGCGAGATCGCCAGCGGCAATGCGGACCTGTCGGCGCGCACGGAAACGCAGGCCAGTTCGCTCGAAGAGACGGCATCGTCGATGGAAGAACTGACGTCGACCGTGAAGCAGAATGCGGACAACGCGCGCCAGGCCAACCAGCTGGCCGTGTCGGCGTCGTCGGTGGCGGAGCAGGGCGGCAAGGTGGTGGCGCAAGTGGTCGATACCATGGGCTCCATCAAGGACAGTTCGCGCAAGATCGTCGACATCATCGGCGTCATCGACGGCATCGCGTTCCAGACGAATATTCTGGCATTGAATGCGGCCGTCGAAGCGGCGCGCGCAGGCGAGCAGGGACGCGGTTTTGCGGTGGTGGCGTCGGAAGTGCGCAATCTGGCGCAACGCTCCGCCGGCGCGGCGAAAGAGATCAAGGGCCTGATCGGCGACTCGGTCGACAAGGTTGATGCGGGCAGCCGCCTGGTGGACGAGGCGGGTCAGACCATGGGCCTGATCGTCACGTCGATCCGGCAGGTGGCCGACATCATGGGCGAGATCACGGCGGCGACGCAGGAACAGAGCCATGGCATCGAGGAAGTGAACCAGGCCATCGCGCAGATGGACCAGATGACGCAGCAGAACGCGGCGCTGGTCGAGGAAGCGGCGGCGGCGGCCGAAAGCATGCAGGACCAGGCGCAGAAACTGGCCGACGCCGTCCGCATCTTCAAGCTCGATGGCGAGAGCGCGGCGCAGGTGGCCATGCCCGTACCCGCGCCAGCAGTCAAGGCGGCGGCACGGCCGGCACCGAGCGTGGCGCCAAATACAAGGCGGTTGGCAAAGACGGCGCAAGCCGGCACGCCAGCGCCCGCGAAAAAGCTGGCGGCAGCCGGCGGCGACGATTGGGAAGAGTTCTGACGCCAACCCGGTCCCGCTAGTTATACTTGCAAAGGCATTGGTCAGAGTAGTCATAGAGAGGTAAAAATAAAATGCCGCAAACTAAAACGGATTCGGTCAAGGAATTTGATTTCACTGGCAAGGACTTCGAGCGGGTCCGCGCCATGATTTACAAGCGGGCCGGCATCGCGCTGGCCGACAGCAAGCAGGAGATGGTCTACAGCCGTCTGGCCAGGCGCTTGCGCGCGACCGGCATCTCCTCGTTCGTCCGCTACCTGGACGACCTGGAAGCTGGCCGCATGGGCGATGAGTGGGAAGCGTTCACGAATGCGCTGACGACCAACCTGACGTCGTTCTTCCGCGAGGCGCATCATTTCCCGCTGCTGGCCGAGCACGTGAAAAAACTGAGCGGGCCGATCACCATCTGGTGTTCGGCCAGTTCCACCGGCGAGGAGCCGTATTCGATCGCCATGACGGTGTGCGAGGCGTTCAATACGCTCACGCCGCCCGTCACCATCATCGCCACGGACATCGACACGAACGTGCTGGCCACGGCCGCCAATGGCGTCTACAACCTGGACCGGCTCGACAAGATGCCGGCCGACCGTGCGCGGCGCTTTTTCTTGCGCGGCAAGGGCGATCGCGAGGGGCAGGTGCGGGTGCGCCCGGAATTGCGCCAGATGATCACCTTCAAGCCGCTCAACCTGCTGGCCGACGGCTGGCCATTGACGGGGCAGTTCGACGTCATCTTTTGCCGTAACGTGATGATTTATTTTGACAAGGCGACGCAGCGCAAGATCCTGTCGCGCTTTGTGCCCTTGATGAAGCCGGATGCCCTGCTGTTTGCGGGCCATTCGGAGAATTTTCTGTACGTGTCGGATTCATTGAAGCTGCGCGGTAAAACAGTCTATGAGCTCGATCAGCCTCGGGGCGCCGCGCCCAAGGCATCGTCGCATCGTACATGAGAGTGAAATATGAGCCTGGAATCCAAAGAGCAATTCGCCACTAACGTCTATTACGACAGGACGTTCAATTGTGACGCCGCCAAGATCTTGCCTGGTGAGTACTACTTTACCAACAAGGACATGCTGATCGTCACCGTGCTCGGCTCCTGCGTCTCGGCCTGCATCCGCGACCGCGTCACGGGCCTGGGCGGCATGAACCACTTCATGCTGCCTGATGGCGGCAGCGACCCGAACAGTCCGATTTCCGCGTCGATGCGCTATGGCACCTACGCCATGGAAATCCTGATCAACGATTTGCTGAAGGCGGGCGCGCGGCGCGAGAACATGGAAGCGAAAGTGTTCGGCGGCGGCGCCGTGCTGCGCGGCTTCACGGCGATCAACGTCGGCGAACGCAATGCTGCCTTCGTCATCAATTACCTGAAGGCGGAAAAGATGCGCGTGGTGGCCGAAGACCTGAACGACATCCATCCGCGCAAAGTGTATTTTTTCCCCCGCAGCGGCAAGGTGCTGGTGAAAAAGCTGATGCAGACGCATAACGATACGCTGGTACGCCGCGAACTCGATTACGCCAGCCGCTTGAAAGTCGCGCCGGTGGGCGGCGAAGTCGAACTGTTCTGATAAGCACCAGGCCAAACCTGCTGCGCGTCGCGCTGTGCGGCTTGCGGCGGTTTTGTCCGGTGTACTAATTTAATAAAGAATAAGGGCCGCAAGGCCTGGAAGGAAGAATATGAAGATCAAGGTTTTGATCGTGGATGACTCGGCGTTGATCCGCAGCGTCATGACGGAAATCGTAAACAGCCAGCCCGACATGGAAGTGGTGGGCGCTGCGCCCGATCCGCTGGTGGCGCGCGAGATGATCAAGCAGACCAACCCCGACGTGCTGACCCTCGACGTCGAGATGCCGAAGATGGATGGCCTCGACTTCCTGGAAAAACTGATGCGCTTGCGCCCGATGCCGGTCTTGATGGTGTCGTCGCTGACCGAGCGCGGTTCGGAAATCACCATGCGCGCGCTGGAACTGGGCGCCGTCGATTTCGTCACCAAGCCGAAGATTTCCATCCAGAGCGGCATGCGCGAGTACACCGACATGATCGCCGACAAGATCCGCGCCGCCTCGAAGGCGCGCATCCGCGCGCGCACCCTGCCGTCGGCCGGCGACAAGGTGGCCGCACCGCTGCCTGCGCTGCGCAGCCCATTGACGTCGAGCGAAAAGCTGATCATCGTGGGCGCCTCGACGGGCGGCACGGAAGCGATCCGCGAATTTCTCATGCAGATGCCGTCCGACTGCCCCGGCATCCTGATCACGCAGCACATGCCGGAAGGCTTTACGCGCTCGTTCGCGCGCCGCCTCGATTCGCTGTGCAAGATCTCGGTGCAGGAAGCGGCAGGTGGCGAACGGGTGCTGCCCGGCCACGCCTACATCGCACCCGGCCATTCGCACCTGACCTTGACGCGCAGCGGCGCCAACTACATGACCAAGATCGACCAGGGCGAACCGGTGAACCGCCACCGCCCGTCCGTCGATGTGCTGTTCCGTTCGGCCGCGCAATCGGCCGGTAAAAATGCCGTCGGCGTGATCCTCACCGGCATGGGCAAGGATGGCGCACAAGGCATGTTGGAGATGAAGGCCGCAGGAGCGTATAATTTTGCGCAGGATGAAGCCAGTTGCGTGGTGTTCGGCATGCCGCGCGAGGCGATCGCCGTTGGTGCTACGCATGAGGTCGGCGCTCTGACGGCCTTGCCTGGCATGGTGCTGGGACACCTGGCGGCGCATGGCATGCGTGCTTTGCGCGTGTAAGCCACGTTTTATATGATCTGAGGCAAGTTTGTTCGCCTAAAAGCAACGAAAATGCTATCCTACAACTTGCTGCCGTAGTGTCGACCATAATGTCGGCATTCATGTCGATATTATTAACAAACCGCTACAGAAACAACGGAGTTATTCATGGCTGATCCAAAGATGAAATTTTTAGTCGTTGACGATTTTTCGACGATGCGCCGCATTGTCCGGAATCTGTTGAAGGAACTGGGTTATGCCAACGTCGATGAGGCGGAAGACGGCGTGATGGGCCTGGCCAAGCTGCGCGCGGAATCGTTCGATTTCGTCGTGTCGGACTGGAACATGCCCAACATGGATGGCCTGACGATGCTGCAGCATATCCGCGCCGATCCCGCACTGGCCAAGCTGCCCGTGCTGATGGTCACCGCCGAAGCGAAAAAAGAAAACATCATCGCCGCCGCCCAGGCTGGCGCCAGCGGTTATGTCGTCAAGCCGTTCACGGCCGCGACCCTCGATGAAAAGCTGAACAAGATTTTCGAGAAGCTGGAAAAAGCCGGCGCCTGATTCAGGCTTGACCGTTATCAAGAAAACGCTGCCCGTGCAAACCGGCAGCGTTTTTTTTCGTCCGCCTGCGCCGATCACATGAGATTGCGCAAAGGAATTAAGTATTTCCTAAAGTTAACTTTACACGTCAAATAATTTGGCCCATGATCGCTGCAGTATTTCCCTTTGTCCCCGACCCCGACAAGAAGGAGCGCGCGATGCGCCGAGCACACGTATTATTTTTCGCCCTGAGCACAGCCATGTTGGCAGGCTGTGGCGTTAGCCTTGAACAAACCACCGCTGCGCCTGTCGCGTCGGTCGAGATGCAGGAGCTGGCCGCGCAGCCGCCTGCCGAAGCCGATGGGCGGCATGCTTATCTGCACCGCGTGGGCGGCCATGACTATGTCAGCCTGAGCCAGAACGGCCCGGAAGGCGGCTTGCCGATCCTTACGGGCACACAGCGCCATGCGCACGCCATTCGCCTGCTGGCAGCCGATCCGGCCCAGGCAAGGGCCATCCTGCGCAGCCTGAGGCTGCCTGCAAACCAGCGCAAGCTGTGGGCGGGAGAAGAAATCGTGCTTGATGCGGCCAGCTATGACATGTTGCAAGCGGCACGCGGCAGCAACAAACCGCTGTTTGCCGAACTCAAGCTGGTAGGGATGGAGAAGTAAAAAAAGAAAGGCTCTGTCATCGATAAATAGGGGATCTGCCTGAATCTTTCCTTGGCTGGGCTGTCTGACTCTGCATACCCACCATGCAGGAGCCGATCATGCAGCCAGCCGAATGGATACGCTTTATCGCGCAGTTTGCGCAGTTGAACCGACGCCAGCGGCAGGCAGGAATAGCCTTGCTGTGTGGCAATGGGCCACACGATGTGACCGTCACGCTGCTTGAAAACGCTACGCAAGCACGCCTGGGCTGTCCCGCCTGCCAATCGTGTCACCTGCACCGGCATGGCCATGCGCACGGCCTGCAGCGCTACCGCTGTGTATCCTGTGGACGCACATTCAATGCCTTGACGGGCACGCCGCTGGCGCACTTGCGCCATAAATCGCTGTGGCTCGACTATGCGGATTGCCTGCTTGATTCCAGGTCGGTACGCCAGGCCGCTCAGCAGTTGGGACTGCACCGCAACACCACGTTTCGCTGGCGACACCGTTTTCTCAGCGTAGCAAAGACGGACCGGCCGCATTGTCTGCATGGCATTGCCGAGGCCGATGAACTCTACGTGCTGGAATCAGAAAAGGGATCCAGGCAGATGACGCGTCCGGCGCGCCGCCGTGGCGGCCATGCCCATCAGCGCGGCATTTCCAATGAACAGGTTTGCATCCTGGTGGCGCGCGACCGTACGGGCCAGACCCTCGATTTCGTCACGGGCAAAGGGGCGTTGACGAAGGCACAGCTGCATCATTCTCTGTTACCCGTTATCGACAAGGACGTGCTGCTGGTGACCGACGGTCATGCCGCCTATCAGGCTTTTGCGAGGGAAGCGGGCATCAGCCACCAAGCAGTCAACTTGCGCGCTGGCATCCGTGTGCGAGGGGCCGCCCACGTGCAGAACGTCAATGCCTATCACAGCCGCTTGCGCGCATGGCTACGGCCCTTTCACGGCGTGGCGACGCACTACCTGCCGAACTACCTGGGCTGGCGCTGGATACTCGACGCCAGGCGCATCCGTTCATCGGAAACGTTATTGAAAGCAACGTTGGGCGCATTCCCACACTTGACGGTGACATAGCCAAAAGAAACGGGGCCGAATGGCCCCGTTGTGACAATGCTTAAATTTCCAGGTTGTCGATGAGTCTGGTTTGTCCCAGCTTGGCGGCAGCCAGCACCACCAGCGGTTCGCCGGCGGCCAGCTCGGCGGCGCTAGGCGCTTGCAGGTTGGCGCGCTTGCGCACGGCGATGTAGTCCGATTTCCAGCCGCGGCCGTCCAGCAACTGCATGGCTGCCTGTTCCAGTTCGCCGACGGCCAGGTTACCCTTGCGCACTTCTTCGGCCACGAAATTAAGTCCCTTGTACAGTTCCGGCGCTTCCGCGCGTTCGCTTTCCGACAGATACATATTGCGCGACGATAAGGCCAGGCCATCGTCCGCGCGGTAGGTTTCCGCGGCGATGATTTCCGTCGGCAGCGCAAACTGGCGCGCCATGTTGCGGATGATCATCAGTTGCTGGTAATCCTTCTTGCCGAACACGGCCACGCGCGGGCCCACGCACGAGAACAGCTTGGTGACGACCGTGCATACGCCTTCGAAGAAGCCGGGGCGGAACTCGCCTTCCAGCGTATTGCCCAGGTCATCGGGCGGGCGCACGCGGTATTCCTGCGGTTCCGGGTACAGTTCCTTTTCCGTCGGCGCGAACAGCACGTATACGCCTTCCTTTTCCAGCTTGGCGATGTCGGCGGCCATGGTGCGCGGATATTTTTCGAAGTCTTCGTTCGGGCCGAATTGCAGGCGGTTCACGAAGATCGAGGCGACGACGGGGTCGCCATGCTTGCGCGCCAGGCGCATCAGCGACAGATGGCCTTCATGCAGGTTGCCCATGGTAGGGACGAACGCCGTGCGCAGCTGTCCGCTGAGCTGGTCGCGCAATTCTTCGATGTCGGAAATAATTTTCATGGATTGCTTTCGCTAAAACCCCGTTGTACGGTGGTCAGTGACAAAGGGAAGGGGTCAGGCGGGCGAATAGGCCAGCCGGACGTAGATGGGTGCAAACGGTTCAGCCTGCGTGATTTCGATCAGGGTTTCCTTGGCCAGTTCCAGCAGGGCCACGAAATTGACCACCACCACGGGCACGCCGCCGGCAATGTCGAACAGTTCGCTGAACTCGACAAAGCGCGACGATTGCAAGTGGCGCAGGATGCTCGACATATGCTCGCGCACGGACAGTTCCTGGCGGCTGATGCGGTGATGCTGGGTCAGCTTGGCGCGTTTCAGCACGTCGAGCCACGCCTGCTGCAAGTCCACCGGTTCCACGTCGGGCCAGGTGGGCGTCAGGCTTTGCTCGATGAAAATCTGCGTGCGCACGAAATCGCGCTCGAACTGCGGGATGGCATTCAGGTCGTAGGCGGCCAGCTTGATCTGCTCGTACTCGAGCAGGCGGCGCACCAGTTCGGCACGGGGGTCGCCACCATCTTCCTCGACGTCGCTTTTGCGCGAAGGCAAGAGCATGCGCGACTTGATCTCGATCAGCATGGCGGCCATCAGCAGGTACTCGGCGGCCAGTTCCAGGTTGCGCACGCGGATCTGGTCGACATATTTCAGATATTGCAGTGTCACCTGCGCCATCGGAATATCGAGAATGTTGAAGTTTTGCTTGCGGATCAGGTAAAGCAGCAAGTCGAGCGGGCCTTCGAAGGCTTCGAGGAAGATTTCCAGCGCGTCCGGCGGAATGTACAAATCCGTCGGCATGCGCATCATCGGCTCGCCATACAGGCGGGCGATGCCCAGCGGGTCGGCGGCCGGCGCCGCGTCCGTTACTGCCGTGGCCGATGTTGCAGGGTCGCCGCTGCCGTCGCCTTCAGCGACAGGTGGGAGCGACTCGATGACTGCGCCGGCACCGGAAGCGTCGGCTTCCGGCGTGACTGCAGACTCTTCAGGCAACATCGTGCCGGTTCCAGATCTTAGTTCTTGTTCTGGTAAACGTAAGCCTGTTGCTTGACGGCCGACGCCAGCTGGCGTTCCTGCTCATCGATGCTGACGGCCGGCTTGTCCCACAGCAGGGCGCGGCCCGCTTGCTGGCCCGCTTCCATGCCAGGGTTCTTGGCCTTCAGTTCGGCGATGAACAAGGTGTGGTCGGATACGTAGTTGGTGTGTTTTGCAGGCAGTTTCATATTCTCTTCTGAGTGTCTTATGGGTAAGGTCAGCCGGCCGTATTTTACCGCGCCGTGCGGCCTGGCGGGTTGTTGTATCGGCAAGTCCGGGGCGAAATTGCTAAAAATCAATAACGCAGCAAACGCCGCATCACCATCGGCGCCGGTTCGGCGGGGTTGGCGTGCGAATATTCCAGTTCTTCGGCCAGGTCGAATTCGAAGGCCGCATAAAAATCGATCAGCTTGCGCTGGTCGCGCCGCACGGCCAGGCGCAATTCCTCGGCCTGGCACGACAGGCCGTGATGAATGATGGCTTCGAGCAAATGTTGCGAAACGTGGCTGCCCCGGTAGGCGGGCAGCACGCCCATGCGTGAAATCTTCCAGATGGCGGGATCGCTGTCGAGCGGCATCCAGCGCAGCGAACCGGCTGGAATGTCGTCGATCAGCAACAGAAAACCGCCGCCGTGGCGCAGTTGCTCTTCCACCTGCTGCGCCGTCTCGTGGTGTCCACTGGACGAAGCGGCCACCTTGCCGGCCCACGCGGCGCGGGTCAGCTCGGCCATCAGCTGTGCATCGGCATTTGTTGCTTCACGCACCACGATATTCATCATCGGTCCTTGTGGTGGCTTAACGGATGCGCATGCCAGGTTCGGCGCCCGGCCACGGGTTCAGGATGTAGATGCCTGGATTGGCCTTCTCATCTGCGCTCGATGCCGCCATGACCATGCCTTCGGAAATGCCGAACTTCATCTTGCGCGGCGCCAGATTGGCCACCAGCACCGTCAGCTTGCCGACCAGTTCTTCCGGCTGGTAAGCCGAGCGGATGCCCGAGAATACGTTACGCAAACGGCCTTCGCCCGCATCGAGGGTCAGGCGCAGCAGCTTGTCGGAACCGTCGACCAGTTCGCAATTGACGATTTTCGCGATGCGCAAGTCGACCTTGAGGAAGTCATCGATCTTGATCTCGGGCGCCAGTTCCTCGATGGCGGCTGCGGCCGGAGCAGCGGATACTGCGTCATTCGCGGCGTCGCCGGCAGGCGCGGCAATGGCGGCGGCAGCTTGTGGCGCGTCAAACAGCGCTTCGATCATCTTCGCATCCATGCGCGTCATCAAGTGGCTGTAGGCGCCGATGGTACGGCCCAGCATGCTGTTCGAGACGGCGTCGCCGAACACTTGCGTATCGGCCCAAGTAAATTCTGCGTCGTTGAGGAACGATGCCACGTTCTTGGCCACGCCCGGCAGGACCGGCGACAGCAAAATCGTCAGCTGGCGGAACAGGATCAGGGCCGTGGTGCACACGTCGTGCAGCTCGGCCGTCTTGTCCGCATCCTTGGCCAGGATCCACGGCTTGTTTTCATCGACATACTGGTTGGTGATGTCGGCGATTTCCATGATTTCACGCAAGGCCTTGCCGAATTCGCGGTTCTCGAAGTGTGCGGCGATGCTGGCCTGGCGCTCGACGATGACGCCGTTGACGTCCACCGTCAGCGCGCGGTTGATCCAGCTTTGCGCGCCTTCCGACAGCGTCGACGCCAGCTTGCCGTCGAAACGCTTGGCGATGAAGCCGGCGCAGCGGCTGGCGATGTTGACGTACTTGCCGATCAGGTCGCTGTTCACGCGGGCGACAAAGTCTTCGCCGTTGAAGTCCAGGTCTTCCACTTTCGAGTTCAGCTTGAAGGCGATGTAGTAGCGCAGCCATTCCGGGTTCATGCCCAGGTCCAGGTAGCGCAGCGGCGAGATGCCCGTGCCGCGCGACTTCGACATTTTTTCGTTGTTGACCGTCAGGAAGCCGTGTACGTTGACTTTCAGTTTGTCGATCACCGGGTGATTGGCGAACTTCAGCATGGCGGGCCAGAACAGCAAATGGAAGGAAACGATGTCCTTGCCGATGAAGTGGATCTGTTCCGTCGACGGGTCGTTCAGGAAGGCGTCGAAATCGATGCCTTTCTTGTCGCAATAGTTTTTCAGGCTGGCCAGGTAACCGACGGGCGCATCCATCCACACATAGAAGAATTTACCCGGCGCATCAGGAATCGGGATGCCGAAGTAGGGCGCATCGCGCGAAATATCCCAGTCGGCCAGCTTTTCACCCGCTTCGCCCAGCCATTCGCTGACCTTGTTGACCATTTCCGGCTGCAAGCGGCCTGGCGTGTTGAGCCAATCTTTCAGGAATTCGAAGCAGCGCGGATCGGACAGCTTGAAGAAATACTGTTCCGACGGCTTCATTACGGGCGTCGCGTTGGTAAACACCGAGAACGGGTTGACCAGGTCGGTCGGCTGGTAGGCGGCGCCGCACACTTCGCAATTGTCGCCGTACTGGTTCTTGGCGCCGCATTTCGGGCATTCGCCCTTGATGTTGCGGTCGGCCAGGAACATGCCCTTGACCGGGTCGAAGAAGCGGTCGACGGTTTTCGTGACGATCAGGCCCGTATCGCGCAGCTTGCGGTAGATCGATTGCGACAGGTCGACGTTTTCCGGCGAATCGGTCGAATACCAGTTGTCGAAGGCGATATGGAAGCCATCGAGGTACTGGGCGCGGCCGGCCGCGATGTTGGCGACGAATTGCTGCGGCGTGATGCCTTCCTTTTCGGCGGCGATCATGATGGGCGTGCCATGCGTATCGTCGGCGCCCACAAAGTGCACTTCACGGCCGGCTGCGCCATCGCGTTGCATTCGCTGGAACCGGACCCAGATATCAGCCTGGATGTATTCCATGATGTGGCCAATGTGAAAAGCGGCGTTTGCGTAAGGCAGGGCAGTGGTGACGAACAGCTTGCGAGTCATGATTGATGCACTTTTGGGATGGATAATAGGACATTTTAACAGCGGAAAGGCAATATGAGCAGATGCAGCGCCGGCAAGTGATGCTTTTGCCGCCATCGCGCCATGCAAATTTGCGCTAGACTGCGCGTATTGCACATATGTAGTACACACGGAGATTTACATGAGCATCACAGTAGAAGACGTCAAGGCCGCGCTGGCCCAGGTTATTGATCCAAATACACATAAAGATTTCGTTTCCAGCAAAACCGTCAAGAATCTGAAGGTCGATGGCGATGATATTTCCCTCGACATCGAACTGGGCTACCCCGCCAAAAGCCAGATCGACCTGATCCGCAAATCCGTGCTGGCCGCCCTGCGCGTGCTGCCGGGCGTGGGCAACGTCAGCGTCGGCGTGTCGTCGAAAATCATTTCGCACACGGTGCAGCGCGGCTTGAAGCCGATGAGCAACGTGAAAAACATCATTGCCGTCGCTTCCGGCAAGGGCGGTGTTGGTAAATCGACCACGGCCGTCAACCTGGCCCTGGCCTTGGCGGCCGAAGGCGCCACCGTCGGCATGCTCGACGCCGACATCTATGGTCCGTCGCAACCGATGATGCTGGGCATCAGCGGCCAGCCAAAAACGCTGGACGGCAAGAGCATGGAGCCGATGGAAAACCACGGCCTGCAAGTGTCGTCGATCGGCTTCATGATCGATCCGGACGAGCCGATGGTGTGGCGCGGCCCGATGGTCACGCAAGCCTTGCAGCAATTGCTGGACCAGACCAACTGGCGCGACCTCGATTACCTGATCGTCGACATGCCGCCAGGCACGGGCGACATCCAGCTGACCCTGTCGCAGAAAGTGCCCGTCACGGGCGCCGTCATCGTCACGACGCCGCAGGACATCGCCCTGCTCGACGCGCGCAAGGGCTTGAAAATGTTCGAGAAGGTCGGCATCCCGATCCTCGGCGTGGTGGAAAACATGAGTACGCACATCTGTTCGAACTGCGGCCATGCGGAAGAAATCTTCGGCGCCGGCGGCGGCGCGAAGATGTGCGCGGACTTCGGCGTGGAATTCCTCGGTGCCTTGCCGCTGACCATGGCGATTCGCCAGCAGACGGATTCGGGCACGCCGACCGTCGTGGCCGAGCCGGAAGGCCCCGTCGCCGCGATCTACAAGCAGATCGCCCGCACCATCGCCATCAAGGTGGCGGAAAAAGCGAAGGACATGACCAGCAAGTTCCCGAGTATCGTGATCAAGAACGATTGATCGATAGCCAGCTTAAGGCCAAGGCAAAGACTGGGGTCGAACCCTCAGGGTTCGACCCCGGCTCTTCATGGGTTAACAATCCTGCGCCATGGTCGCCAGGAATATGGTTTCATGCAGTCTGTGTTGTTATTAAACAAGAGGAGACATCATGCAATTGACCACCGTATTCCTGCGCCAGGCCGCAGTCCTGGTCGCCGGCAGCCTGCTGGCCGCCAGCGCTTTCGCCCAATCCGTCTCGTTCGTCGAGCCAGTCGATGGCGCGACGGTGACGAGCCCGTTCAAAGTGAAATTTGCCGTCAAAGGCATGGACGTCAAGCCGGCCGGCGACATGACGGCCAAGACGGGCCACCATCATCTGCTCATCAATATGGGGCCGATGAAGGCGGGCGAGATGATACCCATGGATGATAAACACTTGCATTTCGGCAAAGGACAAACGGAAACGGACGTCACCTTGCCGCCTGGCCAGTACACGCTCACCATGCAGTTCGCCAATGGCGCGCACCAGTCATATGGACCGGAGTTGAGCAAAAGCATCAAGGTGACGGTCAAGTAAGTCAGGCAGATTGTCTGTTGCGGCATAAGGCCGGGTTCCAGCGATGGAACCTGGCCTTTTTTATATTGTTGCCTCTTGTCATTATTGTGTCATATAGTCGGCGTATGCTGGCCGGTGGCCTAACTTTTGATGAGCGGATATGACGAAACATTTCTCCCTTTCCCGGCAACTGGCGCAGGCGCTGCTGCTGGTCGCTGGCGTGGCGGCGTGCCAGGCGCATGCGGCCAAGGCGCTTCCTGCCTCTGCGGCGCAGCCGAAGCTGGTGGTCGTGCTGGTGGTGGACGGCTTGCCGCAGGAACAGGTGACGCGCTACCGCGACCAGTTCGGCCAGGGCGGTTTCCGCCGCCTGCTGGAGCAGGGCGCGTGGTTCAGCGATGCGCACCAGGCGCATGGCATCACGGTCACCGCCATCGGCCACTCGGCCGTGCTGTCGGGCGCCTACCCGTACCAGCATGGCGTGATCGGCAATAACTGGATCGATCCCGTCACGAAGAAATCCGTGTACTGCACCGAGGATGGCAATTTCCATTACATCGGCGAAGAGACGCAACCCGACGACGGCACGGCGCCGACGAAACTGCGCGTGAGCACCCTGGGCGACGAGCTGCGCTATGCCACGGGCGACAAGTCCAAGGTCGTCACGGTGTCCGGCAAGGACCGCGGCGCCATCCTGCTGGCCGGGAAAACGGGCACGGCGTACATGTACATGGAAAAGACGGGCAATTTCGCCAGCAGCACCTACTATATGCAGCAGCATCCGCAATGGGTGCAGCGCTACCAGGCGGCCAAGCCGCAGGACCGCTATTACGGCAAGAGCTGGACGCCGCTGCTGGCCGATGCGGCCTATGTCAATGATGCCCGCGATGACATCGTGGCGGCCAAGCCGGGCACGCGCAACACCTTCCCGTTTGCCTATTACAGCGACAGCGGCAAGCTCGATGGCGAGTACTACAGCCGCCTGAAATCCGGTCCCTTCCTCGATGAACTGACCCTGGAATTCGCCCGCGCCGCCATCGATGGCGAGAACCTGGGCCGCAACCCGGCCGGCGTGCCCGATATCCTCGGCGTGAGCCTGTCCGCGCACGACTACGTGAACCATGCCTACGGCCCGGAAAGCAAGATGTCGCACGACCACCTGCAGCGCCTGGACCGCATGCTGGCGGGCTTCTTTCTTGATCTCGATAAAAAAGTCGGCATGGACAACGTGCTCGTGGTGCTGACGGCCGACCATGGCTTTGCCAACGTGCCGGAATTTGCCGAAACGCGCGGCTTCTCCGCCAAGCGCATCGATGGCGCCAAACTGGTCGATGCCTTGAACCAGCACCTGGCGACAAGCCTGGGCATCGACAAGCTGGTGACGACGTCATCGCTGCCGAATATCTACCTCGATTACGCGCTGGCGGAAAAGAACGGCGTTCATCGCGCTGCCCTGGAAGATGCGGCGGCCCGCTTCCTGCTGCAGCAGGACGGCCTGGCGCAAGTCTATACGCGCACGCAGATGGAAACGGGGGCCGTCGCCACACGCATGGACACCCTGATGCGCCGCGCCTGGAACCGCCAGCTGTCGGGCGACCTGATGCTGGTGACAAAACCGGCCTGGTACTTCGGCAAGGGCAGCGGTGGCACGTCGCACGGCACGCCGTACACGTATGACACCAACGTGCCGCTGATGGTCTTCGGCCCCCGCTGGATCAAGCCGGGCGCCTACGGCCAGTATGCGGAAGTGGTCGATATCGCGCCGACCTTGGCCCACCTGCTGCGCATACGCCAGCCGTCGGCGTCGGAAGGGCGGGTGTTGACGGAGGCGGTGCGCTAACGATGTTGGCTTGTGGTGTTGTCGGCTTACGCGCTGCGCGCTAAGCCGACCTACATTGGCCTTGTGGTGGGCATAGAGCGTAGGTCGGATTAGCGGGGCAAAGCCCCGCGTAATCCGACGACATCGTTGGCAAAACCGCTTACAGCAGCCAGTCTATCGGCAGCACCGACAAAATCGCCACCCCTATGCGCTTCCACACGCTGGTGCCCGGTTCCGTGTCGTAGCGCGTTGTGGTGCCGCTGGCGTCGCGGGCGATCCAGTACAGCGCACCGTCGTCGCCCAGCAGCACCTGGTAGGCGCGCTGCGGGATGGTGGTGCGCATGGCCTGGCCCAGCTGGCTGGCCAGCGCGGGGCTGTCGATGACGAGGCCCATTTCCGTATTCAATTCGATGGAGCGCGGGTCGAAGTTGAACGAACCGACGAAGACGCGCTGGTCGTCGACGGCAAAGGTCTTCGCATGCAGGCTCGATGCGGAGCTGCCGAAGCGGCCCGTCTGTTCGCGCGCATCGCCGCGTTCCCACGAGCGGCGCGACTCGTACAGCAGCACGCCCGCTTCCAGCAGCGGCTTTCTCCACTTCGCATAACCGGCATGCACGGCCGCCACGTCGGTCGCTTCCAGCGCATTCGTCAGGATGCGCACGCCCACGCCTTTTCTTGCCAGGTCGGCAAAGGCTTGCGTGCCGGCTTTGCCGGGCACGAAATACGGCGACACCAGGTCCACTTCCTTTTCCGGCACACCGAGCAGGTTTTGCAGCTTGTCCGCCACGCCCGTGCCGGGCCTGGCCTTGTCCAGCACCTTGGCCGGGTCGTCGCTGACCATGCGCGTCCTGGCCCATTCGAAGGGCAGGGTGCGTTCCATCATCTGCTTGACGAAGGGCGAGGTGCGCAGCGCCTGCACGTATTCCTCGGCCGCCTTGGTGTCGTCGATGCGGTCCGCCTCGGCGGCGATGGTGGCCGCGTCGCCCTCGACTGGGCTCGTCAGCAGCAGCCTGGCAGGGTAGGCCGAGGTGCTGTTCCAGTAGCGGTCGAAATCGTGCGAGACGTCGTCGACGACGGGGCCGATGGCCAGCACGTCCAGGTCGGCGAACAGCACGTCGCCGGCCGCGCCAAAATATTCATCGCCCACATTGCGCCCGCCGACGATGGTGGCCTGGTTATCGGCCGTGAACGATTTATTGTGCATGCGCCGGTTGAGGCGGGAAAAATCCGTGGCAAAGGCGAGAACGCGCGGTGAACGGGGCGCGAAGGGATTGAACAGGCGGATTTCCAGATTCTGCTGCTTGCCCAGCATCGTCAGGGTCTGGTCCAGCCCCGCCGTGTTGTTATCGTCGAGCAGCAGGCGCACGCGCACGCCCCGTTCTGCCGCCTGGCGCAGGGCGTCGAACAGCAGGGTGCCCGTGATGTCCTTGTGCCAGATGTAGTACTGCACGTCCAGGCTGCGCTGGGCGGCGGCGGCCAACAGGGCGCGCGCGGCAAACGCATCGCGCCCGTCGACCAGCGGATAAATGCCGGACACGCCCGGATGCTGCGCCACCATGGGCGCAATGGCCGTGGCCAGTTGGGTATGTGTCGTATCGGCAATGACGGTGGAGGGAATGCGGCCTTCCAGCGAAGGCAGTGAAGCGCAGCCGGCGAGGACGGCGGACAGCAGCAGGGGCAGCAGAGGCAGTAGAAAAACGCCGCTGCGGCGGGCAAGGGTAGTGGCGGGCATGGCGGGCTTTCATCGAGTTGCCCCGATGTTAGCAGATGCGCATGCCCGCACGCGGGCGCGGTTTTAGAGTTGTTCCAGTGCGATCAGTTCGGCCACCGTCTGGCGGCGGCGGATCAAGCGGGACTGCTCTCCATCGACCAGGTATTCGGCCGCATGCGGGCGGCTGTTGTAGTTCGACGACATCGACGCGCCATACGCGCCCGCGCCTTCGAAGACGACGTAGTCGCCCACCTGCGCTGCTGGCAGCAGACGTGTTTCCACCACGCCGCCATCGCGCTGGGTAAACACGTCGCCCGATTCGCACAGGGGGCCGCCGACCACGGTGGCGTGCTGGGTGTCCAGTGCCCGGCCGTCATGCGCGATGACCGACATTTCATGGTAGCTGCCGTACATGGCGGGGCGCATCAGTTCATTGAAACCCGTATCGAGCAAGGTGAAATGGTTGCCGCCCATTTGCTTGGTGGCGCGCACCTCGGCCACCAGCAGGCCCGCGTCGGCCACGAGGAAGCGGCCCGGTTCGATTTCCAGGTGCACGGGGTGGCCCAGGTGCCCCTCGATCTGCTTGCGCGCCGCATCCCACAGCTGGAAGTAGTGGTCCGTATCGACGGGCTGCTCGCCTTCGCGGTAAGGCACGGACAGGCCGCCGCCGGTGGAAATGGCTTCGATGTCGTGGCCCATGTTCTTGACCAGGTCGACCATGGTGCCGCAGACGGTTTCCAGGTGGCTGTAGTCGACGCCCGAGCCGATGTGCATGTGCAGGCCCACCAGGTGCAGGCCATGCGCGCGGATGACGGCCAGCGCCTCCGGCAGCTCTTCATGCCAGATACCGTGCTTGCTGTTTTCGCCGCCCGTATTGGTCTTGTTGCTGTGGCCATGGCCATAGCCGGGATTGAGGCGCAGCCAGACGCGGTGGCCGGGCGACACAGGGCCCAGCTGGCGCAGCATGTCGACGGAGCCGCAATTGACTTCGATCTTTGCCGCCGCCACGCGCGCGAGGGTGGCGCGGTCGAACAGGTCGCACGTAAACACCACGCCGGCGGCGCCATTCGTTTGCGCCGGCGTAAAGCCTGCCTGCAGCGCGCGCTCGATCTCGCCCAGCGAGACGGCATCCACGTGCACGCCCGCTTCGCGCATCAGGGTGAGCAGATGGATGTTCGAATTGGCCTTTTGCGCGAAGCGCACGGTGTCGAACTGCGCCAGTTGGGCCACGCGTGCGCGGATGGTGGCCGCGTCATACACCCACAATGGCGTGCCGTGTTCCTGGGCGAGTTGGGCGAGGGTGGCGTCTGGCACTGGTTTCATGGTGGTTGTCTTTGTCATGTGATGGGTGGCGTCCGAGGTGGTGTCGGATTGCGCGGGCTTTGCCCGCTAATCCGACCTACGATGCTGGCCATGATGCCGCTTTTTAGGCTAAACATAAAATATCCATTTACGCTGACCTTATTCATTTATGATATGGACATGACTATCTCCTTGCGCCATATCGAAGTCTTCCGCGCCATCATGACGACGGGCAGCGTGACGGCCGCCGCCCCCATGCTGCACACGTCGCAGCCCACCGTCAGCCGCGAGCTGGCGCGCCTCGAGCACTTGACGGGCCTCACCCTGTTCGAGCGCGAGCGGGGGCGTTTGCGTCCGACGGCCCAGGCGCTGCAACTGTTCGAGGAAGTGCAGCGCGCGTATTTCGGCCTGGAGCGCATCGTCAGCACGGCGGCAGCCTTGCGCCAGTTCGACCAGGGCCAGTTGTCGATCGCCTGCCTGCCCGTGTTTTCCCAGTCCCTGCTGCCGCAGGCGTGCAAACGCTTCGTCGCCGATTTTCCCAAGGTGAGCATCAGCATCACGCCGCAGGAGTCGCCGCTGCTGGAAGAGTGGCTGTCGGCGCAGCGCCACGACATCGGCCTGACGGAAGTGGGTAATGCGCCGCCGGGCACCGCGCTCGATACCTTGATGTCCGTCGATGAAGTGTGCGTGCTGCCCGATGGCCATGCGCTCGCAAGTAAAACCGTGCTGCAGCCGGCGGATTTTGCGGGCCAGCCTTTCATCAGCCTGGCCGCCGTCGACCCCTACCGCCAGCAGATCGACGCCATTTTCGCGCAGGCCGGCGTGGAGCGGCGCATGGCGCTCGACACGCACAGCGCCGCTTCCGTCTGCGCGATGGTGCGCGAAGGCGTGGGGCTGGCCATCGTCAATCCACTCACGGCCCTCGATTATGCGGGGCAGGGCTTGCAGATCCGCCGCTTTGCCGTGTCCTTGCCGTTCACGGTGAATCTCGTGAAACCTTTGCACCGGCCCCTGTCACAACTGGTCGCCCTGTTCGAGCGGGCGCTGCATGCGCAGGCGGAAGAAGTAAAAAGGCGGCTGCTGGCACTATAAGACAAGCCCCTTGAAGGACCGGGGTCAGACCCTCAGGGTCTGACCCCAGCGTTCGTGGTGGGGTTTGCCTTAGGGCTTTGCTTAGGTAGTAAAATGGCGTTTTACTTATTCAAGCCTGACTACTTCGATGACCACAACCGCTACTCCCGTCCGTACCCGTTTCGCTCCCAGCCCGACCGGCTATCTGCACCTGGGCGGCGCCCGCACCGCTTTATATAGTTGGGCGTATGCCCGCCACTTCGGCGGCACTTTCGTGCTGCGCATCGAAGACACGGACGTGGAGCGTTCCACGCCGGAAGCCGTGCAAGCCATCATCGAAGGCATGAAGTGGCTGGGCCTGGATCACGACGAAGGTCCGTTCTACCAGATGCAGCGCATGGACCGCTACCGCGAAGTGGTGGCGCAGATGCTGGCTGAAGGTACGGCATACCACTGCTACTCGTCGCAGGAAGAAGTCGAAGCGATGCGCGAGCGCATGCGCGCCGCCGGCGAAAAGCCCCGCTACGATGGCACCTGGCGCCCGGAGTCGGGCAAGACCCTGCCGGCCATTCCTGCCGACCGCAAGCCCGTCGTGCGCTTCAAGAATCCGCTCGATGGCGACGTGACGTGGGACGACGTGGTCAAGGGCACGATCACGATTTCGAACCGCGAACTGGACGACCTGGTGATCGCCCGCCCGGACGGCACGCCAACGTATAACTTCTGCGTGGCCGTTGACGACTGGGACATGCAGATCACCCACGTGATCCGCGGCGACGACCATGTCAACAACACCCCGCGCCAGATCAACATCCTGCGCGCCATCGGCGCACCGCTGCCGCTGTACGGCCACCTGCCGATGATTCTGGGTGCGGACGGCGAGAAGCTGTCGAAGCGCCACGGCGCCGTCAGCGTGATGGATTACCCGGCGCAGGGTTTCCTGCCGGAAGCGATGCTGAACTACCTGGCGCGCCTGGGCTGGAGCCATGGCGACGATGAAGTGTTCTCGACCGAGCAGTTCTGCGAGTGGTTCAACCTGAACCACCTGTCGAAATCGGCGGCACAGTTCAACAATGAAAAACTGGCCTGGCTGAACAACCACTATATCAAGCAGGCCGACAACACGCGTCTGGCCAGCCTGGCGCGTCCGCAAATGGTCGCTGCCGGCGCCGTCTTCGAAGGCGCGCCGGACCTGGCGCAAGTGCTGGGCATGATGAAAGAGCGCGCCAACACGGTCAATGAACTGGCCGCCGCCTCGATGCTGTTCTTCCGCGCGCCGCAGCCGGAAGCGGAACTGGCGGCGCAGCACATCACGGACGCCATCAAGCCAGTGCTGGCGCAGTTCGCCGAGCGCATCGCCACGGTGGAGTGGAGCAAGGAAGCCGTCGCCGCCATGATCAAGGAAGTGCTGGCCGCCAACACCATCAAGATGCCGCTGCTGGCCATGCCTTTGCGTTTGATTTTGACGGGCCAGCTGCAGACCCCGGCCATCGACCAGGTGGTGGTGATCTTCGGCCGCGACACCGTGCTGGCGCGCCTGGCAAAGTGGCTGTAATCGCCGCGCTTAAATTCGCGTAAAAATACGGTGCGGAAACCGCCCCTATGAAAAGTTGCTCATAGACGAAAAAGGGTATTTGCAGAGTGAAACTTCTTTGCTATACTCTTGTTTCTGCACCAACGGGGTATAGCTCAGCTGGGAGAGCGCTTGCATGGCATGCAAGAGGTCAGCGGTTCGATCCCGCTTACCTCCACCAGCAGCAATGATGTTGCTTGTTGAAGTGGTGCAGATGTTGTTTGGAAGTTCCGCGGTCCCCATCGTCTAGAGGCCTAGGACATCACCCTTTCACGGTGAGTACAGGGGTTCGAATCCCCTTGGGGACGCCAGGTAGTTGTGGTATAGTAGTGGCAGTTGTTTGTACTGATTGTTGTAAGTTCAGGCCCGTAAAAAACGGAATCTGGATGGAAAGCAAGTAGTGGAACAAAGTCGCCAAGTGCGGCTTTTATTATTTCTGCGCCCGGGGGGTATAGCTCAGCTGGGAGAGCGCTTGCATGGCATGCAAGAGGTCAGCGGTTCGATCCCGCTTACCTCCACCAACAGCGCAGAAGTAAAGCAGCAAACTGTAGTGCCGAGGTCCCCATCGTCTAGAGGCCTAGGACATCACCCTTTCACGGTGAGTACAGGGGTTCGAATCCCCTTGGGGACGCCAGTTCAGTCTGGTGTTGTAGTAAAGAAGTAGCAGTGTTTCTGCGCCCGGGGGGTATAGCTCAGCTGGGAGAGCGCTTGCATGGCATGCAAGAGGTCAGCGGTTCGATCCCGCTTACCTCCACCAACAGCGCAGAAACAGGTAGTGAATAAATCAAAGTCGCCTAGAGCGGCTTTTTTTATTTTGGCGAAGTATTTCCGCCATACCCTTGGGGGAATATGGCTAAGCTGTTAGCGCGCTTGCATGGCATGCAAGAGGTCAGCGGTTAGCTCCCGCAAACCTCCGCCAACAGCGCAGAAATCACACAGTAATCAAAGTCGCCTTGAGCGGCTTTTTTTATTTGTGCTGGCGGTTTCTTCGCTCGGGGAATATGGCTAAGCTGTTAGTGCGCTTGCATGGCATGCAAGAGGTCAGCGATTGGCTCCCGCAAACCTCCGCCAGCAGCGCAGAAATCACACAGTAATCAAAGTCGCCTCGAGCGGCTTTTTTGTTTCCGCGACACTTTTCGCCATACCCCTCGGAGGAATGTGGCGTAGGTCGGATTAGCGCAGCGTAATCCGACAACACCGTCGGCCTAACTCGGCATCCATAAGTCGCTTATGCGGCTTTTTTTACGCCTGCTGAAATTACAATAACGCAGTATTTCCATATCGCACGCGCATCTTCTGCCCCATAGGGAGATCTGTGCAAATAAGATGGAAAATAAAACCCCGGCAGTTGATTTCGTGAATCGCTTCGTGTTAAACTTCGCGCACGCTTTTTTGAGGGGCTAAGCAAAGCCTTCAACGAAGAGTCCGCTGAGAGTAAAACCAGCACAGGTCCCCATCGTCTAGAGGCCTAGGACATCACCCTTTCACGGTGAGTACAGGGGTTCGAATCCCCTTGGGGACGCCAGGATTTAGTTGTAAAGTAAGAGAGCAGCGCTGAACGGGCCTGACAAGTCAGGCTTTTTTTGTTTCTGCCATATTGCTGCAGTACCGGGTCAGGATGCAAAGTAGCGCATTCAGGACAGATTTCTGTCCCCATCGTCTAGAGGCCTAGGACATCACCCTTTCACGGTGAGTACAGGGGTTCGAATCCCCTTGGGGACGCCAGATTCGCGTAGTAATAAGGTCGGGATGCAAAGCAGCGCATCCAGGACAGATTTTCTGTCCCCATCGTCTAGAGGCCTAGGACATCACCCTTTCACGGTGAGTACAGGGGTTCGAATCCCCTTGGGGACGCCAGACCGGCTGAATCAGCCAACAAAAAAGCCGCCTGGTAACAGCGCGGCTTTTTTGTTATGGGCCGCCATGCCAACGTTTTTCTCTTTCCCTTGCATATGCCATTACCCACCGATCGCGCAGCATCTCTGGCCATCTTCTGCAAAGTCGTCGACAACTACGGCGATATCGGCATTTGCTGGCGCCTCGCGCGGCAGTTGAGCGGCGAGCATGGCGTCGCCGTCACCCTGTGGGTCGATGATTTGCCGAGTTTCCAGCGCATCTGTCCTGAAGTCGACGTGGCGGCCGAAGCGCAGCACGTCTCTGGGGTCACGGTGCGCCACTGGCGCGGCCAGGATGGCGCGTTTGCGCCCGCCGATATCGCCGATATCGCCGATATCGTCATCGAGTTTTTTGCCTGCGACATTCCGCCCGGCTATATTGCCGCCATGGCGCAGTGCGCGCCGCAGCCCGTGTGGCTGAACCTGGAAGGCTTGACGGCGGAAGAGTGGGTCGAAGGCTGCCATGCGCTGACGTCGCCGCGCCGGCATGATCAAGCATTTCTTCTTCCCGGTTTTTTACCAATAAAACGGGCGGCTTGCTGCGCGAGGCGACGCTCGATGAAAAAAGGCTGGCATTCCAGGCCGATGCCGGCGTCATGGCGGCATTCCTGGGGCAATTCGGCGTGAGTCCGGCGGAAATGTCTGCCTTGAAGGTATCGCTGTTCTGCTACCCGTCCGCGCCCGTCGCCGAGCTGTTTGGCGTGTGGCAGGCGGGCAGCGAACCCGTGACGTGCCTGGTGCCG